>CAYZJO010000033.1:0-1916 GCA_964479165.1 uncultured Dehalococcoidaceae bacterium | reverse complement strand
CCGCCGCGGTCGCCGTGAGCAACTCCGGCCCGCCAGGCTCCCCGTGCCCCGGAATCACGAGGCGCGGTGCGAGCACGAGCGCAGCCTCGGCCGACGCTGCCCAATGCTCGAGGTCCGCGTCCGCCGTGTTCCCGAGCCCCGGGTGCGAGCGGACCATGCAGCCGCCGAAGAGGACGCCTCGGTCGGCGAAGTGCACGATCAGGTTGTCGGCCGAATGCCCGCCGCCGACGAAGAGGACACGTACCCTCTCGCCTCCAAGATCGAAGGTCAGCCCTTCTCCCTCGTGGAAGACGTGTTGGGCGGGGACGACACGCGTGGCCCGGACGCGCGCCGCGAGCGCCGGATTGTCTGACTCAACGTAGCGCGCCATCCCTTCGATCCCCGCCATGCCTCGCGCCGTTTGGAGGGCGATCGTGTGATCGCTCGCGTACGTCTCCACGCCCTCGGCCGCGTAGCCCTCGTTGCCACCTGTTCCGTCCCCGTGGAAATGCGTGTTAATCGCGAGGATCCGCGTCGGATGGAGCGACGCGCGAACGTAGCGGACGAGGGCGCGCGTCGTCTCGGTGTCGTAAGGCGATGAACAGATCACGACGCTTCCATCGCGAGCCTTCACGAAGAGCACGTTCGCAGCGCTCTGGTTCGGGCTGTCTACGACGGCGACGAAGACGTCCGGCGCGAGCTCGCGAACGGAGACCCCGAGCCGCCGGAGTTCGGCGGTTGTCTCCGCCACCGACGGGCCGGCAGCGGCCGTCGGCGCCGAAGGCTCACGCACATGTGCGCACGCCGCAAGGAGGAGCACGGAGGCGAACGTAGCGAGCAGCGACGACGAACGGACCACCTCGACACTCTAATCGCTCCCCGTGCAGTACACAACACCACCGACCGACCTGACCTGAGCGCGCGATCGTCCAGGGGCTCAGGGCGCGAGCAGGCGGTTCCTCGAGCGCGTCGCCAAGGAGCTGGGCCTCGCACCCTGATGTGAAGGGTCGCGTCCCCTGAGCGCTGGGTCCCGTGACTTTGCCTCCGCGTGGCCCTCCCGACCCTCAGCTCCGTACAGCCCACGACCGGCCCTTCGAGCGGCGGCGATCTCGTGCGGCTCGTCGGCACCGACTTCGCCGATCGGGTCCGGGTGCTGTTCGGCGGCGTGGCTGCCGAGGCTCCGTCCGTGCGCGACGAGGCAGGGCTCCGCCTCGTCGACCTCCGCACGCCGGTTCACGCGCCCGGCGTCGTCGGCGTCGAGCTGCAGAACCTCGACGCGGCGGGGGTGCCGGTCCCGGGCGAGTCCGTCGTGCTGGTCGGCGCGTACCGCTTCGCGCGCCCCACCGTCGCCCGCGAAGCCGACCTCACGCGCGTCGTCCGCCAGCTCCTGCGCGAGCTGAAGCGCCAGGTGCTCGCCAACGTGAGCGCCACGGTCAGCGTCGATTACGACGACACGACCCTCGACGGCCTGAACCTCATCGCGATGGCGAAGGTACCGTCGCTGGTCCTCTCGGGGCCGACGCTGCGCCCGAACCGCTTCTATTCGGCGAACGTCGCGCACGAGGACGTGGTCGATGGCATCGCCGGGCCCGAGCTCGCGCGGCGCAAGCCGCCGTACACGGTGGACCTGGTCTTCACGCTGACCGCCGCGTCGGAGCGAACCGCCGAGCTGTTCAACCTGATGGCAGTCGTCGCGACGTTCCTGAACCGCAACCGCTGGCTCGAGCTGCAGCGCGATCCTGCCGACGCCTCGCGAGGGAGCGTCCGCTGGGAGCTCGACGCCGATGGCGAGTTCCGCACGCAGCTCGCGGGCAAGGACGACGTGCGCGCGTTCACCTGCGGCTTCGTCGTGCGCGGCTTCGACGTCGACGAGGGGCTGCCCCTCGACCTCGGCAAGCGCGTCACCGAGCCCGAGCTGCTCCCGACGCAGGCCATCG
>CAYZJO010000032.1:0-2022 GCA_964479165.1 uncultured Dehalococcoidaceae bacterium | reverse complement strand
GGACATCCTGCGCGGGCAGATCGACTCGTCCGACTACAAGAACTACATCTTCTCCGTGCTCTTCCTGAAGCGGCTTTCGGACCGCTTCGCCGAGGAGGTGGACGACGCCGTCGCCGAGGGCATCTCGCGCGAGGTGGCGGAGCGCGAGGCGGACGAGCACGAGTTCTTCGTGCCGCCCGAGGCGCGGTGGAGCGCGATCGTCCGGGAGTCGATGAATCTGGGCGAGGTGCTCAACGTCGCGAGCGCTGCCATCGAGGAGGCGAATGCGCCTCGGCTGGACGGCGTGCTCCGGAACACCAACTGGAACGACGAGTCGAAGCTGGGCAGTCCGGCCAACCGCGACCGCATCATCGGGAGCCTGCTCAAGCACTTCGACGCGATCGACCTGAGCAACGCGAACCTCCGCGAGGTCGATGCCCCCGACCAGGGCGTCCGCAACGTCCTCGGGGACTCCTACGAGTACCTCATCGGCGAGTTCGCGGACGATGCCGGCAAGAAGGGCGGCGAGTTCTACACGCCGCGCTCGGTGGTTCGGCTCATCGTCGAACTGCTCGAGCCGCGCGAGGGCATGCGCATCTGCGATCCGACCGCTGGCTCCGCGGGCATGCTGATCTACACGGCGCAGTACGTCGCCGAGCACGAGGGCAACCCGCGCAACCTGGTGCTGCACGGGCAGGAGCGCAACCTCGGCACGCTCGCGATCGGGAAGCTGAACCTGCTGCTGCATGGGCTGCGGTCCGCGCGCTACGAGGGTGGCGACGTGATCGGAGAGCCGGCGCTGGTGGACGAGCGTGGGCGGCTGCTGTCGTACGACCGGGTGATCGCGAACCCGCCGTTCAGCCTGAAGGAGTGGGGACACGCCCTCGCCGCGGACGACCCGCACCACCGCTTCGACCGTTATGGCGCGATCCCGCCAAAGACGAAGGGCGACCTGGCTTTCCTGCAGCACATGCTCGCGGTGACTAGCCCGGACGGCATGGTGGGCGTGGTGATGCCCCACGGCATCCTCTTCCGGGGCGGCGCCGAGGGCACCATCCGCAAGGGCATCGTGCAGGCGGACCTGTTCGAGGCGGTCATCGGCCTGACACCCAACCTGTTCAACGGCGCCAGCATCCCGGTGGCCATCTGCATCCTGAACAAGGCGAAGCGCCCGGAGCGCGCCGGCAAGGTGCTGTTCATCGACGCGGCGCAGGAGGGCTACTTCCGCCAGGGCAAGGCGCGCAACTACCTGGATCGCGAGCACATCACCAAGATCGCGGAGGCGTACCAGGCCTTCGAGGACGTCGAGCGGTTCGCGCACGTCGCGGACCTGGAGGAGATCGCCGGCAACGACTTCAACCTGAACATCTCACGCTACGTCGACACGACGGTGCACGAGGAGGTGCCAACCGTCGAGGAAGCCCTCGCCCGCCTGCGCGAGGCGGAGCAGCGGCGCGACGAGGCAGCGGCGCACATGGACTCGCTGCTCGCGGAGCTCGGTTATGCCCGATAGCGTCCCTGAGGGGTGGCAGCGAGTGCACCTGGGGGAGATCTCGCGCGCCGTCGGTGGCGTGGGCTTTCCGATCGAACGCCAGGGTCTGTCCCATGGGAAGTGGCCCATGGTTAAGGTCTCCGACTTGAACCGGCCTGAGAACGCTCGCGAGGTCGTCACGGCTGAGCACTGGCTCGACGAGGAGCGACGAGCGCAGATCGGTGCGCGGATCCTTCCGCCCGGAACAGTGGTCTTTCCTAAAGTGGGGGCTGCGCTCATGTCGGAACGGCGACGCCGCCTTGGCGTGGCCGCTGCGCTCGACAACAACCTGATGGGGTTGCAGCCGGACGAAGAGACAGTGCTCTCGGAGTACCTGTTGCTGCTCCTACACCGGGTGAAACTCGCCGGATTGGCGCAAACGACGGCGTTGCCTTCGATCAATCAATCGCTCGTCTCTTCTCTCGAAGTGCTCCTCCCACCCCTCGAGGAGCAACGCGCCATCGCCGCCGTCCTCGACGCCGTCGACGACACCATCGAGCGCACCGAGGCGG
>CAYZJO010000031.1:0-2737 GCA_964479165.1 uncultured Dehalococcoidaceae bacterium | reverse complement strand
GTTCGCGTCGGGCGTCGCGGAGAATCGACCAGGACGACTGCAGGAAGAGGCTGGCGATCACCGCGGCGACCGCCAGGTCTGGCCAGCGGGTTCCCGTCAGCGCCACGAGCCCCGCGGCCATGACGACGGCGATGTTGCCAATCGCGTCGTTGCGGCTGAATAGCCACACCGCGCGGACATTCGCGTCGCCCGCGCGGTGTGGCAACAGGACCGCTGCTGCAGATAGGTTCACCACCAGGGCAACGGCCCCCAGCAGGCCCATGACTCCCGCCTCCGGAGCGGATCCCTCAACGAACCGGTACGCGGTCGATCCCAGGACCCAGAGGCCGAGCACCCCGAGGAACACGCCCTGGAGCAGCGCCGAGCGCGCGCGCCAGACCGGTCGCCATCCGATTGCGAGCAGCCCCAGGAGCGTGATCGTGCCGTCGCCGAGGAAGTCCAGCGCGTCCGCCTGGAGCGCCTGCGATCCGGCGAGGACACCGCCAACTGCCTCGACGATCCCGTACCCGACGTTGAGTACGACGACCGTCCAGAGCGCACGCCGGTAGCCGGGCGTCAGGTGTGCGGGATCGGATGGCAGTTCGTCGTCGTCGGGCATGGTCACATACTCCTACCCGAGCGCCGTTACGGGTGCGCCGTGCCTACACATCGATCGTCTCGACGTTCCGGCGAGCGCGCGTCGCGCGCGGGGCCCCTCCGGATTGGGCCGTGGAAGGTGATTGCGGGTGGGAGGCAAGCCCGCATCATCGGGAGTGCTTCGTCCGAGTGGCAGGCGGATCCGTATCTCGGTAGCGGGTGCAGATGTAGGCGAGTTGACCCGCCTTGAGCAGAAGTCCGTCGCCGGCTTCCAGCAGCGCGTTGACCGCTCGTCGGCGATCCGGTGTTCGACAAACCGCCCCTGGCGCTCACGTTCGACCAGGCCACACTCCCAGAGGCATGCGAGGTGCATCGAGACGGATGGCTGGGAAAGGCCAGTCGCCGCGACGAGGTCCGAGACGGTCGCGGGGCCTGAGCGCAGCTCCTCCAAGACCGACAGGCGGGACGGGTCGGCAAGCCCGCGGAAGAGCTGGGCCTTCACAGCGGTGCTCCTGGACGTCCCCGGCGAGGTGGCGGCGGTTGATGTCATGCCCCCAATAATATCAGCACCTGCTGATATGTCAGAGGGTTCAGAAGTGCTCCGTTTCAGGGATGCTATGCGGTGCTAGCCTGCCTGCATGAACGCACCTAGCTCAGCGCCGTGCCCGACCTGCGGGGGCACGGGCGGAGATGTTCCGCTCGGTCTCGTCCGGCACCACGTGCGTCGCGCGTGGGCCCGCGACCTCGCAAGCACGACCTGGAGGTTCTGCTCAGCGGGCGGATGTGAGGTCGTCTACTTCGGCTCGGACGGAACGAGCATCGGCGTGGAGGACGTTCGTCGAGCGCCGGCGTACAAGACCGATCGCCCGGCCGATCTCCTCTGCTTCTGCTTCGACGTAACAGGCCAGCAGACGCTCGGCACTCCGGATCCCGTGCCGTACATCTCGGAGCGGGTGAGGCTCGGGGAGTGCGCGTGCGACATCCTCAACCCGAGGGGAGACTGCTGCCTTGGTTCCATCGGCTTGTGGCGCAACGCTCAGAACCGACGGGGCTAGGGGCGCTGGAGCGTCATGCTCAAGTTCGCTCTGACCAGATCTCGCGCGAATCAGCCGCCGATATCGAGGGATCCAACTACCCCACCCTGCCTGGTCGGAGGCCGTGTTCCTCACGCGCCGCGATCGGTCCGAGCCCGTGCACGCGTGCTGGAACTAGCGCCTCGGCGCCGCGGCAGCACCCTCAACTGATTCGTCGATGAGTAGCGGCGAGAGCGCGTCGATCACCCGGCACTCGAGGATCGTCGTACGCCGGCACTGATCGACCACGTCGCTCAGCGCCTCGCGCATCGCGATGAGCGAGGCAATGCGCTCGTCGATCTCGGCGAGGTGTTCGGTGGCGATCCCATCGACCTCTGCGCAGGAGCGGTCGCGGTCACCGGAGAGGTCGAGCAGGCTGCGGATCATGTCGAGGCTGAAGCCGAGTTCTCGGCTGCGGCGGATGAACACGAGGCGGCGCGCGGCGTCCTCGTCGTATCGGCGCTGCCCGCCCTCAGTGCGCTCCGACTGCCCTAGGAGCCCGATCTCCTCGTAGTAGCGGATGGTCGGGATCTTGCAACCGCTCCGAGCAGCCAGCTCTCCGATTGAGAATCGTGCAGATGTCATGTGACACCCCTTGAACCTCTAGTCACTTGAGGTTCCATGATAGAGGACATGGAAGCCTTCACGCGCACCTCGACCGCCGTTGACCCGCTCTGCACGGACGACTGTTGCAGCGGTAAGGAAGCGGAGCTCACGGTCCTCGCGCGCCGCCCCGGCCAGCGACGCGTGCTGCTGATCGTGCTCGCGATCAACGCGGTGATGTTCGTGGTGGAGGCGTGGGCGGGTATCGCCGCCCGCTCGGCGGCCCTGATCGCCGACTCGGTGGACATGTTTGGCGATGCCTCTGTCTACGTGCTGAGCCTCTATGCCCTCGACCGCAGCCTCCGCTGGCGCGCGGGCGCGGCGCTAGTGAAGGGCGCCATCATCCTTGCCTTCGGCCTCGGCCTCCTGGTCGAGGTGGGCCGCCGACTCCTGGTCGGCGGCGTCCCGACCGCCGAGACGATCGGCGTCATCGGGCTGCTCGCGCTCACCGCCAACCTCATCTGCCTCGCTCTGCTGTGGCGGTT
>CAYZJO010000030.1:0-3352 GCA_964479165.1 uncultured Dehalococcoidaceae bacterium | reverse complement strand
GCACGACGCTCGGCACCTTCGGCGAACTCATCGACTCGTACACGATCCCGCAGTCGGTCGAGGACGGCGCGACCGTCCCCATCTACTACGAGGCGCGCCTCCCCGACCTCCACGTCGAGGGGGCGGAGACCCTCGACCGCCTCTTCGATACGCTCTTCCGCGACGAGCCCGAGGAGACCCGCGCGGAGATCCGCCGGCGCTACGCCAACAAGGAGACCATCGCCGAGGCCGCCAAGCGCATCGAGGCGATCGCCCTCGACATTGCGGAGCACTACCGGACGAAGGTGCAACCCAACGGCTTCAAGGCGCAGGTCGTCGCGCCCAGCCGCGCAGCGGCCGTGAAGTATGCGGAACACCTCGCGTCGTTCGGCCTCGCCGCCTACCCGGTCATCACGACCTCCCACAACGACGGCGCCGAGTTCCGCCACGCCCGTGAGCTCGATCAGGATCAGATCGTCAGCGCCTTCACCGACCCAGACGGCGAGCCTCAGATCCTCGTGGTCGTCGACAAGCTCATCACGGGCTTCGACGCGCCGGTCGAGCAGGTGCTCTACCTCGACCGCTCGATCCGCGAGCACACGCTGCTCCAGGCGATCGCGCGCGTGAACCGCCGCTACTCAAGGACGGCGAACGGCGTCACCACCGAGAAGCAGCACGGCCTCGTCGTCGACTACCACGGTGTATCCCGCGAGCTGGAGGCCGCCCTCGCGATCTTCGACCGCGGCGACGTGCAGGAGGCCCTGACCGAACTGCCCGAGGATCCGGGTCCGGTGATCCAGGCCGCCGCCGACCGGGCCGAGGCACACTTCCGTGGCCTCGACCTCAACGACGCCTGGAGTTGCGTGCACCGCTTCGATGCCGACGCACAGACGGAGGGCGACTACAAAGCCGACCAGTACGAGCTGTTCGACCGCGACTACCGGGACTTCTCCACGCTGATGGATCGGTTCCTGCCCGAGCCGGCCGCGCTCGCCTACCTCGACCGTCTGAAGCGGCTCACTGTGATCCGCTCCTACGCCCGCGCCCTGTTCCTTCGCGAACGCGCGGACATCGACTGGACCGCCGTGGGCGCGAAGGTGAAGCAGCTCCTCGACTCGCGCATCGATGCGACCGTACGCGAGCTGATGGCGCCGGTCTCCGTCCTCGACCAGGACTTCGAGCAGAAGATCGCGCGCCTCCCGCACGACGAGGCGCGCGCCTCGGTCATGGAGCACGCGATCCGCGCCCAGATCAAGGAGCGCGTCGCCGAGAACCCGGTGTTCTACGAGCGCCTCTCGGAAGCCCTCGACCGGATCATCCGTGAGCTGCGAGCCCGCCTCATCGACGCCGCCGAGGGCTGCAAGCGCCTGGCCGTCCTGCGATCGCAGATCAACCGCGAGGAGGCGATCGCGGCGGAGCATGGCCTGACGCCCGTCTCGTTCGCTGTGTACGGCCTGCTGTCAGGTGACACACCTCGCGATACCGAGCGTGGGATCGCCGAAGAAGGCGAGGGCTACGCGGCCGAGTTCGACGAGCGGCTCAAGACCGTCGCGCGAGATATCGACGCCGTCCTGCAGGAGCATCGCGCGATCATCGACTGGCGCGAGAACCTCGACGTCCAGCGCGAGATGCGGCGTGACATCAAGCGCCTCCTCCGCGACACCGGTCGCTACGCCGAGGACGAACTCGACGAGCTCGTGCGGCAGGTGGTGGAGGTCGCCCGGAGGCGCCTCACATGACCGAGCAAGGCGAGGTCCGGTTCGGCGACGCCAGCATCCACTACCGCGTCATCCGCAGCCCCAAGCGGCACAAGACGATCGAGATCACCGTCGATGAGCCAGGCGCCGTGACGATCGCCGCACCGATGGACACGTCGTCGGAGCGGCTCGAAGCGACCGTGCGCCGTCGCGCGAAGTGGATCGTCCAGCACGACGGTGTCGCAGTCGCTTCCCCGCCATCACGCCGTTTCGTCAGCGGAGAGTCGCTCCCTTATCTCGGACGCTCCGTGCGCCTGACGGTTCGCCCGACGGATGGCGACCAGGTCGCGATCCGTTTCCACCATTGGCAATTCGACATCGAAGTACCTCGTCGCCTCCGAGGTGAAGAGCGGCATCAAGCGATCCGCTCCGCCGTCGAAGCCTGGTATCGCGAGCGCGCCGCCCTCAAACTCCCACCCCGCGTCGAACGGATCGCGAAGCTGCTCGGCGTTCGGCCAAAGGCGGTCCTCATACGTGACCAGCGCGTCCGCTGGGCTAGCTGCTCCCCCGACGGCACGCTCCGCTTCAACTGGCGCGCAGTAATGGCCCCGCCCGCCCTCATCGATTACGTCGTCGCCCACGAGCTCGCGCATATCCGCGTCCGTACCCACAGCGCCGACTACTGGGCCATCGTCGGCCAGGCGATCCCAGACTATCGCGAGCGACGGGAGCGGCTGAAGGCACAGGGACAACACGCCGCGTTCTAGGCCTTGATGCGCAGCCCCAATAGCCCTCCCTGAACTGGTGCTCGTAGCCTGAAGAAACTCAGACCATCGCAAGCAACGCCCCGGCAGCCAGGAACGGCCCGTAAGGGATCGCACTGCCGCCGCATCGCAGCACCATCAGCGCCACCGCAGCACAAGCCCCGCCGAACACCGCCACCGTGAGTGCCGCCAGCACCCCTGGCACCCCGGCGATCGCGCCGAGCAGCGCCGCGAGCTTCACATCGCCACCACCCATCCCACGACCATCCCCGCGCGACACGACCGGCTCGTCCTCGCAACGGCTGTCGTGCTCGTTCGCGAACGACGCGACAAACGCTCCGGCGGCGACGATCGCTGCTGCGATCGCACTAGCTGCCGCCTGGTCGGACTGTGCCAGCGCGGCGAGGAGTACGCCGCCCGCTCCGATGAGCCCCGCCACCTTCATGTCGCTCTCGCGGCAGGATCCTTGAGGACGGCCTCCCGGACGCGCCATCGCGGTGCGCCACGGGACCAAGAAGAACGCCAACAGGAACGGGCCTGCCGCGAACGCCGTCGCTGCCAGCGCCCCACCCAGCGACTGATCCTCTCGGACCCACGCGACTGCCAGCACCGTCACCAGCGCCGGGTAGACGATCGCGTTCGGCAGCACCCTTCGACGCACGTCGATGTCCGCGAGCACCGCTAGTAGCGCGGCACATCCCGTGATCGCCACGACCTCGAGCGGCGTATGCTGTTCGGTCATCGTCGCCGCAACGAGGACGACCATCGTGGAAGTGACGATGATCGCTATCGACGCGACGCGTTGCGCCGACCGCCCTCGCACCCCTCCGCCGACAACAGTCGTGGCGCTAGTCAATCGTGGCCGCCTCGACCAACTCCTCCCGGAGCGCCTTCGTCTCGGCGCTCGGGACC
>CAYZJO010000029.1:0-4679 GCA_964479165.1 uncultured Dehalococcoidaceae bacterium | reverse complement strand
GATCGGTTATGAGCCGACTGCTCTAGGCCGCTGAGCTACAGGCCCACGCTGGGTTTGCGCGGTTCCACCACTTTGGTCCCGCCATTAGTCCCGCCAAAATCGCCGGACACACGGAGGAACGCACTCATCTTAGCCGCAGCGTCGGCGTAGACGCTGCGGTCGGGGTGCACGTAGGTATTCGCCGTGATGCCGATGTCGCTGTGGCCGAGCACACCCTGGATCGTGCGCAGGTCGACCCCGAGCGCGTGCAGCATCGAGCCGGCGGTGTGGCGCAGGTCGTAGAGGCGCTTCCGCGGCAGCCCGGCTGCGGCGAGCAGGTCCTGCATCGCTCGCGTGACATAGGAGCCGTAGAGCGGCCCGCCGGTGGTGCTGGGGAAGACGAGCGGGTCCGCCGTCCAGCGCTGATCGCGGGTCCAGCGCGCGGACGCCATCTGCTCCTCGAGCATCTCGGTCCGATGCGTCCGCAGGCGGTCAACAATCACGTCGGGCAGCTCGATCGTGCGCCGGCTGCGGGCCGACTTCGGCGGACCGGCGAAGTACGCCCCGGGCTGCCCATGGGGCTTCAGGTAGTAGATCTTCTCCTGCACACGCAGCGTCCGCGCATCGAGGTCGACCGCGCTCCAGCGCAGCCCGACCGCCTCGGAGGGGCGTAGACCGAGCGCCATGATCGTGAGGTAGAAGACTTCGAGGCGATGGCCGCGGATCGCGTCGAGGAACGTCCGGCATTGCTCAGGACTGAGCGGCTCGACCTCGCGGCGCTCGTCCTCGGGCTTCGCGGCCTGCTTCGCCACGTTGTAGGCGACGACGCGCTTGCGCACGGCCAGCTCGAGCGCCGAGGAGAGGGCGCCGCGGATGTTCTGGGCGTGCTTCCCGCCGCGCACTTCCTCGAGCATCGCCTCGACGTCGTCAACGGTCAGCGCGTCGACCGGGATCATGCCGAGACGCGGCTTGATCCAGATCCGGGCCATGCTCTCGTAGCCCTGGATCGTGATCGGTGACCAGGGCTTGCGCTTGCGGGTCACGCCGCGCTCGAGCCACTCGTCGACGATCGCGCCGACGGTCGGCGCGCGGCCGTCGATGTTGGCCCCGTCCCTGTGGCGAGCGATCTGCGCCGTGATCCAACGCTGCGCATCGCGGTGCTTCTCGAAGGCCTTCTCTGGTCGAGAGCGGCGGCCGCCGCCGTGGTCGAGGCTGATCCATGCGACCCAGCGCCGCCACGTGCGCCCGTCACGCTCGTACTCGCGCTCGCGGATGCCGTGGCCGATGATGCGCGCCACTCGACACTCCTGGTCGCCACGCCTCGAGGCGCCAATCGTAGCGGATCCTCAAGAACAGGCGGCCCCTGCCCAATCACGGCGGAGTCGAGGCGCCGGGACCTCGGCGCAGGCGTCGAACGTTCTTCGGCTCAGGGAGTACGAGTGGATGTGAACGCTCGCTAGGTCGCCCAGCCCCGCGTCGCAGGACGCCAGCGCGGGGCTAGCCCAGACCGCCTGTCGCCCGCATGAATGTACTCGGCGGTTAGCCGAGGCGGGCCTCGCGCTGTCCGCGCCTACCAGCGAGCACTCCACGCCGCCGCTGGCGCTCTCGCTCTTCCTCCTGGGTCATCCACTCGTCGAGCGCCTCGCGACGCACCAGCCATCGGCGTCCGGAGCGGCGCCCCTGGATCACGCCGGCTCGAAGCAGATCGCGTAGTCGGTTCACACCGATTGCGCAGTATGCAGCGGCCTGCTGCGGATTCATCGCAACTGGCGCGCCGTCGCCGAACTCGCCGCGCCCGAGCGGGTCAGCATCCCGGTGGGCCCGCGCCGTGCTCGCGAGCACCTCGCCCACGGCCTCGCGGACGTTGGCTGCGAGCAGCTCAGCCGCGAGCGCGGCACGCTCCTCGGGCGTTAACTGCGCGACGAGCGCGGCATGCTTGACCGTCATCGCGGAAGGCTGCTCGCGCATGCCTCTACTCGTCGCCGGACTCGAATCCGGCGACCGGATCGAGCACACCTGCCGCCGCCACCTTCAGTTCGAACGCACGGCAGCGCTCAGCATCGCGCGCGCTCCGCCAGATCGGCCCGAGCATGCCCTCGGGTGTTCGCGTGTCGGCCCCATAGCGCCATGCTGCCGTCGTGAGTACATCGAAGTCGTGCGTCTCCAACTCGACCGCGTGAGATACGCGCTCTTCGGCCCGAGTGTCCGAGCAGGCGAAGAGCACCCGAGGAGCGCGCTCGAACTGTGCCTCCCACGCGCGCGCCCGGAAGTACCGCGCATACGCCTCGAGCTTCGGACGGTAGTCGCCCGCGTCGAGCGTCCCGCAGTCGTACTCGACGAGGAACGCGTGCGCCGTCCCCTCGAGGAGCAGCAGACCGCTCGCGTCCGGGCGGATCCACGACGTACGGCCATCGATCACGAAGCGCTGCGTCGACTCGGCCTCGTTGCGCCACTCGAGCAGCCGTCCTCCGAGCCGTTCTGCGTCGTGTGCGAGCTGCACCATGAAGGCATTGAGCCCGACGGTATGGTCGTAATGCCGCAACGCAGGGACCGGTTGAGCCTCCCAGCCCTCTTCCAGGTGCGTGATCCCCCCGTCCCGCGCGAGGAGCGCAGGCGCCGTGGCTGCGTCGGCAGCAAGCAAGCTCAGCCCGAGTTCCGTCAGCATGTACCGCGCTTCGGAATTGTCCTCGTGGCCGACCGCCGTGGACGGCCGCTCCGCGACTCGTGTGCAAACCCCGCAACGGAACAGCCAGTCGAGCCGGCGCTCGACGGTGACACGAGAAGCACGCAGCAATCCCGCGAGCTCGGCCGCCGAGAGCAAGGGATGTCGTCCGATCCACTGGAGCAGCGCTTTCTGCTCGGCGTCAGTCGCCGCCATCACGGCCGCGAGGCGTGCCCTGACCGGCGCATCCCTGTCGACAGCGATCGCGGGCGCGCGCTCCCGGAATGGACGCGAACACGCCAGCGCCTGATCAAGGACGGGGAGATCGGACACGACCGGCGCCAAGAGGTCCGGGGGCGACCCCCAACCCACGAACTCCACGAGGGAGGTCAGACGGTCAGACCCTAGCTGGCGCCAGATCGTGGCTCCCGGTCCATCCTCGGCGACTTGCCGCGCGGTCGTGAGCCCAAAGTCACGAGCCTCCACCTCGCCCGCGTCGACAGCTGCCTCGAGCGCGTGAGACCACACGCGAAGAGCCCGAGGGTCCGCCGCGACGAGGAGCACCGGCGGCAGACCGAGGGGACTCCAGTGCCGGGCGGGCGTGTCCGCTCCGCGGCGCCACGCGGCGGCCAGGCGTCGGCGCTGCGAATCCGGGGCGGCCGATCGATCCCAGACAAGGAAGAAGGGAGCCCACAGCCTGCCGGCGCGGAGACACACGTACGCATGCGTACCTGACAGCCACCAGCGCTGACCACGGTTCCGAGCCAGCGGCAGCGAACGAGCGTCGGCCACTCCAGCGCCCGCGAGCTCGGGAGAGTGCGCGAGCCCCGCGACGAAGCGGTTCACCCACGCGGTCGTGACGAGCCGGCCGATGCGGTCATGGACGTCGCGTTCCCTGGCGGGCACCTCCTGCGCGACTAGGTCGAGATGGGTTCCGAGCGCCGTGGCGAGATCGGGAAGCGCGTCGGAGCGCACGAAGGAGAGCCGGCGCTGCGCGAGCACTTCGGTCCCCGGCACGAGCCACTCCACCCAGCCGAGCCGTTCGAGCGCCAGGCGGATCTCGGGACCGCGGTGAGCGGAAACTCCGAGGAGCAGGGCCAGCTCCTCATCCCCGAGCAGCGGCAGGCGTGCAAGCCACGTGAGCGCGGCAGCCTCTATCGAAGTCACGGCGTCACCGCCGTGTCGTGCGTCTCCTGCGCCTTCTGCTTCTTGGTTCGCTGTTTGCTGCCACCGCTGGCCTTGGTGGGCCGCTGCGGGTCCACTGGGACGTCATGTCGAGCCGTCGGGCTCGGTCCCGCGGGAGACTCTGGCTCCTCCGTGTCGGGTCGTGCTCCTTCCTGGGCGCCCTCTGCGATCTCCGCCTTCGTCCGCCGCTGGCGTTGGGACTCCTCCGGTTCGGGCGACCGTTCCGTGAGTGTCCGGGCGATCTCAGCAACGACCTCCGCCCGCGGGCGACCGTGCCGCGCGGCGGAGCGTGCGGCGATGGCCACTGCTCGCGACGGTTCGGACGGCGGAGGCGGATCGACGCGGAACGAGAAAGCAGGCGGCCGTGAGCGCCCATCCCACCAGCGCGCGTAGCAGGTGAAGTCATCGAGCGAGACGAGATCCTCGATCTCGAGCTCGGGACCCAGTTCGGGAGTCAGCAATCGCGCGTCCTCGGCACTGACCTGGAAGACGGTCAGACCGTCGCTGTTCGCGAAGATCGTAGGTGCGAGGTTCCGGTCGATCGCATCGAGCTTCGAGAGGGATTGCGTCACGAGCACGAAGCTCGCGCCGTACTTCCCGAGTTCCGAAAGCATGCGGCCGTAGTCGACGGCACCGAGCGTGCTCGACTCGTCGATCAGGCCGATCACCTGTCTCCGGCGCGCCGCCGGCAGCGCGACCTGCTCCTCGATCAGGAGCGCCAGCAGGTTGATCAACGTCGCACCGACCAGCGATGCCGCGCCCTCGCCGAGCGCACCCACCGCCGTGTTGACGACGAGAACCCCGCCGTCACGGATCACGGCGCGCGGATCGAACGTCGATTGCGCCTGGCCGA
>CAYZJO010000028.1:0-5647 GCA_964479165.1 uncultured Dehalococcoidaceae bacterium | reverse complement strand
CTGGGCAGGCGCTGGGCGTGTCCAACGCTGCCGGCCGTTAGCGGCGCCTTCAGCGGCAGCTCCGCGTTCACGCGCTCGATCGCGCGGATGAGGGATCCGATGGCCGCGCGGTCGGCTTCCGCGTCGTCACCGTCGAGCTCGTCGCGCGAGCGCCGAAGCGCACGGAGGATCACGTCGGTGCCTCGGTACGCACCGCATCGGGCGAGCAGCCGGCGCCAGCGCCCGCGACCGCGCGTACCTTCGGCGCCCAGTAGCGCTCGCAACCTCAGGCTCGGCAGGCGGAGCAGCTCGTACCAACTGGCGACCGAGTCGTCGCCCAACGCGAGCGCGAGCGTGTGCGAGAGGAACGCGGCGGTTGGTGTCGACCGGAGCGGCGGGCCCACCTGCCAGGTCGCCGCGATGCCAGCGCGATCCAGCGCCTCCCGGAGCGAGATCACGTCGCTCGGGTCCGGGAGCACGACCGCGATCCGATCGAGCGGCGTTCCGGCCCGCACCGACGCCTGAACTCGACGCACGATTTCGGTCGACTCCCGCACGGGATCCGGCGTGCGCACGAGCTGCGTGGACGCAGTGCCGCCAGAAACGCGGACCACCTCGGCGTCCGGCGCCGCCCAGCGCAGCCCACCCCAAGCCGGCTCGAGCTCGGCCTCGGCGGGCAGGTCGACGCGCACCACCGGCCGGCGCGCGAGCCAAGCGCGGAGGCTGTCCGCGACCAACCGCGAGTTGCGCGCGTCACCGAGGACCACCACGCCTCGCGGCTCGTTCGCGGGAGTGCGAGCGTCCGATTCGATCGCAGCGACAGCGGCGCCAGCCTCATGCTGCGGTCCGAAGAACCTCTCGGCGTCCCGGGCGCTTGCCACCGCGTCGAGCAGCGTAGCGAGCACCGTCTTCCGCTCGGCCAGATCACCGACGAGCTCCAGCGTGCTGAGCTCGTCCGCCGAGACTCCGCCGGCCTCCAGCATCTCGATCACGCGAACGACCGCGGACAGCCATCCCGGATCGCGCATCACCTCGCCATACGCCCCGAGATCGAGCTCCACGATGAGCCGGCCCACAGTGGCTCGGAGCCATCCCGGCGGCTCGGGCAACAGCCCCTCCTCGCGAAGCGCCGGCGCCGCCAAGTCGCGGTGTAGCTGAGGCGGCGTGACGAACTCGACGCGGATGAACGACGCGCCCCGCGTGAGCTCGCGTCGCGCGAGCGTGCCGTTCACGGCTGATGGCGTAATCACGGCGACGGCAGCAGTGGGATCGCCCACGAGTTCGCGAGCTCGTGCCAATGCCCCCGAGAGCGCCTCACCCAATCGACTCATGGTGCGCCCCTGTAGCATCGCCCGTAACCGCCCAACGCATCCCTCCGTTTTCCTCGACGCCCTGTGCCCGCAACAACCGTTCGGTTCCTCGCGGGTTTCCCAGCGCCGCACCTCGATCGAATGAGATCGACTACAGGATAGACGTGCGAGTCCGCTCCTGGTACCCTCCTCAGCGATCTCGAGGGACGGAGGGAGTCGATGCGAGTTTCGTGGAGGGGCGCAGCACTGGCTGCTTTGATGCTCGTGGGCTGCACGAACAGCGGACCGATCGCCTCCTGTGGCGATGGAACCTGCAGCCCGGGAGCCGGGGAGAGCTGCTCCGCCTGCCCGGCAGACTGCGGCTCTTGCGCCGGCTGTGGTGACGGTACCTGCGCGACGGGCATCGGCGAATCGTGCACGAGTTGCCCCGCGGACTGCGGCATGTGCATGGGCTGCGGCAACGGAACGTGTGATGTGGGTGAAGATTGTGGCAGCTGTCCTGGCGATTGCGGCGCGTGCAGCACCACGTGCGGGCCGACGAACTGCGGCGGCTGCTGTGACGGCGACGCCTGCGTGAGCGGCAGCGCACCCTCCGGGTGCGGCGCGGGCGGCAACCAATGCATGGTGTGCGGCCCCGCGTTCGTGTGTTCGGGAGGGACATGCACCGTCGATCCGGCATCGCGTTGGAACGTCGTACTCGAGACGCTCACAGTCTCAACCACGACCTACGCCGGCGATGCATGGGACGCGCTCGGCGGTGCGCCGGACCCGTTCGTCTCGGTCGTGATCGGCTCCGAGTCGGCGGCGCCGTTGAGCTCGGGAGCCGGCTCCGACACCTTCACGGTCAGCTTCGGCGCGGAGACCGTCGCCAGCAATGTGCGCGCCGACGCCCTCGAAACCTACCTCGCGTTCTATGCATACGATCAGGATGTGTCGGCGAACGACGTCGTTGGCGCATGCACTTACACGGTCACGGAAGCTGCGTTCGCTGGCGGCACGCAGACTGTCAATTGCCCGCGAGACGCGAGCACAATGCAGTCCGGCTTCATGCTGACGTGGCACCTCGAGCGGTTCTAGGCGACGCCGTGACGGAGACGGTCAACTCGCGCGGGTTCTCGGACCGCGGGTGCCACATCAGCGTAGTACCGGTGATGATTCTGCTGGCCGTTGGTGTTGCTCCGCACTGCAGCGGACACTTCCGACAGCGATGCGGACCCACACGAGCGCCCTCTCGGCAGCCGACGCGAGTATCCGAGGACGCGCAGACCGGGACGATGGTCTCGGACTACCAGTACTCGAGCCCGACGACCTCCCACTCTGCGGTGGCCGTTCACGCCGGGCACGTAGACGGAGGCAGCTCGTCTACGAAAGGCTCGAACTCCCGCCGCGGGTCGTAGAACACGACGATGCTCCCGAAGGAGCTGCTCGAGGTTCGAGGAGGTGCGCCTTGAGCGCGTCGATGATCGGTCTCCCCCTCCGGGATGACGGAGCCCCGTGTCACGCGATGCATCTCCGTGATCACCCGCAGCGACAGCGGCAGTGTCCTGAGTTACTCCTCTGCGAGCCGGAGGGCCTTCCGATAGTTGATTGAGGACTCGTGGATGTCGATGGGCGCCTTGCGGCGGCTCTTGCTGTAGCGCTTGAGGTGCGGCTCGAAGAACCGGCTCGCCAGGTAGGCGCGCAAATCGCTCTCCTTCGGGTCGAGCAGCGCGTTGACGTCGCGCCACCACGCGTCGCCTTGTCCTCGAAGACGACGTCGAAGACGTGGCGTACCGCCGTCATGAGATCGCGCGGGTGGCCGAAATCGTCGACCAGGACGCCGTCCTTGGGGAACGCGACGGGGTAGCCCGCGGGCGGGAGGAGTCGATCGCTGCTGGGAGAACGCTGTTCTCGACCCGGGACAGCCAGAGAGACTTCTCAGCGCCAGGTCCTACGCGTGCCGCAGGCACGTGGTAGGTTCGCTCACGCCGCCGCGCCGCGTCCGGTACCGCGGAACGCGCGCCAGCTCGAGGGGAACCGCCGCGTGAGTGACCAATCGCCGATCGAACGAATCCCCGAATACCGTCAGTTCATCGAGCCGTGCTTCGAGGTCCTGCGGGAGCACGATGGGCCGATGAGCAACGACGAGCTCGACGCTGCGGTCGCGGCCTACATGGGGCTCGGAGAGGACGTGCTGGCCGTCCCGCACGATCCCGAGAAGAATCCGAAGCCAGAGGTCTTCTATCGTCTCTCCTGGGCGCGCAGCTACCTGAAGAAGGTCGGCCTGATCGACAACCCACTCCGCGGCAGCTGGGCCATCACGGAGCGGGGCCGGGCGGCCGGAGCCGTCGATCCGCGGGAGGTCGTGCGCCTCGTCGCCGCGGGCGCCGACGCCGACTCCGTCTCGGCCGAGGTGCCCGACGCACTGGCGGAAGAGCTGCTGGCGATCTACTCGCGGGTGGTCGAGGACTCCGGCGCCCCGGTCGGAGACGATCTGGCGGCCTGCTACGCGCGGTTTCGACAGAAGTTCGGCCCCGATGTCCTGCGCGAGATGAGCGGTGAGGCGCTACTCCGGTTCCTGCACGGCCGCGGCACGAAGGACAGCCTGGTCTACTGGCTCGAGTTCAAGAACGACGAGGAGCTCCCGGGCATCTTCGGCAGCATCGCTGGCGGCAGCGCGCTCAAGTTCGGCATCTATCAGAGCACGGAGACCGAACACTGGATGACGGGGCACCCGCACAAGCAGAAGCGGCTGAACCTGCGCGAGGCGATCCAGATGGCGGAGAGCCAGCGTGATCAGCTCCTCGCGGGCTGCGCGGTGCTCTCCAGCTACGAGCCGGAGACCGCGGACTACGCGCAGATGCAGGCCCGCATGACCGAGGCCGCGCCCGACCTCGAGGACAAGGGCTGGGCGCACAAGTACTTCGCGCTGCTCTTTCCGAGGCTCCTCGACGATTATCACAACCTCGGGTACCAGCAGTACCACCTCATCCAGCTGCACAAGCTGCCGGCCGACGGGCTGTACGAGAACGCGCGCTTCTTCTTGGGGATCGCGCGACAGCTCGACATCCCCGTCACGCACCTCGGCGCGGTGCTCAACGCCCGCGACGGCTCTCCGAAGACGGTCTGGCGCGTCGGCACCACGGTCGGCGGTGACGGGCCCAGCGAGTGGCCACGCATGCGTGACGGCGGGTTCGCCGCGATCGGTTGGAGTGAGACGGGGGACCTGAGCGGCATCGAGAGGAACGCGGCCGGCAAGGCACACGTGCGCCAGCTGGTCGAAGCGTATCAATCCGGCCCCGCTGGGACGGTGACCAAGGGGGCCAATCAGCTGTTCGCGTTCGCGACTCGGGCGTCACCGGGCGACACCATCGTGGCCATGGAGGGCCTGACGGCGCGCGGCGTCGGCGAGGTGACCGGCGACTACTACTTCGAGGATGGCGACGGACCATTCGCACACCGTCGCCCGGTCCAATGGCGGTCGCTCGAGGAGTGGAAGCTGCCCAAGCAGGAGGGCCTGTTCACGACGTTCGTCCCCCTCAGGCAGCCTGCAAACCTCGTGGCTCTCGCGCGCCGGCGGGATATTTCGAGCGGTGATCTCGCGCCGCAGACGCCGGACCCGAAGCCGAAGAAGGACGCCGCGAGGCCGGGGCCCGCTCAGCCGCTCACGGGGCTGCTGGGCCGTATCCAGTCCGCGTTGGCACGCAAGGGGCAGGTCATCCTCTACGGCCCGCCCGGGACGGGGAAGACCTACTGGGCGAGCCGGGCCATGGAGGAGCTAGGCGCCCGCTCCTGGTTCGGTCGCAGCCATGACGAGCTGTCGGCGGCGGAGCGCGGTGAGCTGGCCGAGCACGCCATCGCGCGCTGCACGTTTCACCCCGCCTACGGGTACGAGGACTTCCTGGTCGGCTATCGACCCAGGGTCGAGGGTGGGAACCTCACGTTCGTCCCGAAGCGAGGGATCTTCGCCGAGCTGTGCCGGCGCGCCGCCGAGCGGCCGCAACGGCAGTTCTACCTGCTCGTCGACGAGATCAACCGCGGCGACATCCCCCGCATTTTCGGCGAGCTCTTGACGGTGCTCGAGAAGGACAAGCGCGGCATGCCCGTCCTGCTGCCGATGCTGGACGAGCCCTTCATCATGCCGCCGAACGTCGTCCTCATGGGCACCATGAACACGGCCGACCGCTCGATCGCGCTGCTCGATGCCGCGCTGCGTCGCCGCTTCGCCTTCATCGAGCTGATGCCAGACAGCCGCGTGCTCAAGGGCGTGAGCGTGGAGGGCCTTCCCGTCGGTCCGTGGTTGGACGAGCTCAACCGGCGTGTCGTGCGCAAAGGGATTTCGACCTGCGATTTTTGTGAGCCTACCGAGTAGCGCCCCA
>CAYZJO010000027.1:0-6964 GCA_964479165.1 uncultured Dehalococcoidaceae bacterium | reverse complement strand
CGTGCGGTTACAGCTGTGCGATCAAACTACCGTCAGATCGAGATCCACACCCTGCTCGTGGACGGATCAACCGCAATTACGACGTGTCCCTGGGAGTCGTAGCGCCGCCAGAGGAAGACTTCTTCCGTGGAGTCCGAACTGCTGCGACGAACCGTCTCTATTGAGCCCAGCGGATGAAACCCAGTCTCGGTCGTGCGTTCAACCAACTGGCCTTGGTTCCGAAATCGGTCGATCTCGACCACGATTCTGCCAAAGCCATCGTATTGGACAGTCCGCGGCGTGCCCGCATGCGGCCCAGCGGACATGTCCTCCGCATCGGCGTCATCACGTGCCAGGGGGCGGTAGACCGTCTGAAGAGTCAGAGTCCCATCTAGATCGAAAGTTTGCAGTGGACGGTCAAACGCATCGTAACGCTGCGACCCATAGACACTCGAAATACGTGACTGGATGGGATATCCCTCTGGGCTCCCCGTCCAGAAGAACGGTTCATACTTACGCCGGACGTGGCCCTTCGCGTCCAAGTCCGTGACTGCGTTGACTATCCAATCTCCAGAGTCACCGCGAGCCCGGTCCGCCTGAACCAAGGTCGCGAGAGTCCTTCCGAAGCCATCCACGAGGGAAACCGAGCGCTGATAGTCGTCGGGGAATGCGGTCGAGCGAATCGTCTCGCCTTGGGCTATCCATGTGGAAACCATTGAATAGTGGCGCGTAGGTGTGGGATGGGAGTACGTGATAATCGCCGAAGGCGGCGGAAGGTGCGTCGGGTCAAACGACCGGTCAGCTTCTTCTTCGTAGAGACGCAGAAGGCGGCCCAACCCATCGACTTCGATCGCCACCGTCTGTCCCTGCGGGCTGTGGGACATGATTGGAAGGCCGAGTCCTCGGTCGTAGGTTGCGGCGGTCTGGATCATGGGACCACCTGTGGCCTCGCAGCCAGCAGGATATGCCCTGTCGACGATCGCTAGCTGTCGGTAGACTGGATCATACTCAATCTCACCGCACCTATCCCCTGGAGCACGCTCGCTGGTTGGATTACCGAACTCATCCCATTCGCTGCTCGAGTGAAGGTATTCTCCATCGACCGCGGCCCCCACTGGGGCTGGGGCCACTGCACCGCCACTCGCATGTCTCCGGTCCAGAGGGACCGTCCCATGCAGCACACCGTAGACGCGCGCTACTTCGCCAAACGAGGTATACTCCGTGCGCATCTCATTGAGCCGGGTGTCGCGATCGCTTTCGGATGAAACCCAGTTTCGGCCGATTCGCCACAGCCAACCACTGCCATCGGCGAGAAGCACTGGATCGCTCCGCAGTACGATCCCGTCGTCCGGTCCTGCCGGACAGTGTTCCACACAACCACGGTTGAGGACTTCAAGCTCGCGCAAAGGGATTTCGACCTGCGATTTTTGTGAGCCTACCGAGTAGCGCCCCAGGTGCGACCCGCTCATCCACGGCTTCTCGCTGATGCACTTCTACGGCACCGGCGTGCCCGACTACGGGACGATGAGCTGGATGCCCACGCTCGGCATGAGCGACGCCAAGCGCGACCAGACGGGGCTGATGCAGGCGTTCGGCAAGGAGGACGAGGTGAGCCGCCCCGGCTACTACGCCGTCACCTTGGCCGATGGCATCAAGGTCGAGATCACCTCGAGCGCGCGCGCGGCGGCCTTCCGCTTCGGCTTCCCCGAGGGCGCCGATCCGGTGCTGGTGCTCGATCTCGACCGGCGGCTCTCGGGCGAGATCACGGCGGCGGACGTCGCGCTCGACGCCGCGGCGGGCACGGCGCGGGCGCACCTCCAGCACCACGGCAGCATGACGGGCGCGGCGGGCGGCTACGACCTCTACGCGGAGGGCGTGGTCGACGTGAGGCCGCTCGCGGTCGGCACCTTCGACGGCGCGGGGCTCCACGCGGGCCAGACCGAAGCCTCGGGCACGCCGCTCGGCGCCTGGCTCCAGTTCCCCGCGGGCACGCGCACCGTGAACCTGCGCGTCGCCGTGAGCTTCGTCGACGCCGACGGCGCGAAGAAGAACCTCGAGGCCGAGGCGCCGAGCTTCGACTTCGAGGGCATGCGGGCGAAGGCCGAGGCCGCGTGGGAGGCGCGCGTCGCAGAGGTCGAGATCTGGGGCGCCAGCGACTACGACCGCACCGTGATGGCGACGGCGCTCTACCACACGGCGCTGATGCCCACGCTGATGAGCGACGTCGACGGGCGCCATGTGAACGTCGCCGGCGAGATCGCCACAGGCAAGCGCGCTCGCTACAGCGACTTCTCCCTCTGGGACACCTACCGCACCCTCCACCCCTGGCTCCTGCTCACCGAGGACGCGCACAACGCCGACTTCGCCGGATCGCTCGTGGCGATGGCGCGAGAAGGCGGCGCCGTCCCGGTCTGGGGCATCGCGCACGGCGACTCGCACACGATGGTGGGCTCGCCCGGGGAGATCGTGCTGGCCGAGTCGGCGCTGAAGGGCGTGGTCTTCGACGACGAGACGGAGGCGTACGCGCTCGGGCGGGTGGCGGCCTTTGGGCCCTCGTCGGGCCCCGTCGGCGGGCGAGGAGGCGAGCTGCCGGACTACCTCGCGCTCGGCTACGTGCCGGGGGACAAACACGGCGGCTCCGTCTCGAAGACGCAGGAGTACGCGGTCGCCGACGCGGCGCTGGGGAGCTGGGCCGAGCGGCTCGGGCGGAGCGCCGACGCGAGCGAGCTGGGCGCGCGCGGCAAGAGCTACCAGAAGCTCTACGACCCGGCCGAGGGCTTCTTCCACGCGAAGAACGCCGACGGCTCCTGGGCCCCCTTCGGCGACCCCGAGGGGATGAACGACGACTACGTGGAAGGCAACGCCTGGCACTACCTCTGGATGGCGCCGCACGACCCCGAGGGCCTCGCCGAGACGCTCGGCGGGGAGGCGCAAGCGCTCGGGCGGCTGCGCGAGTTCTTCGGCGCCTCCCTCGAAGAGGAGCCGCTCCTCGGCGTGCGCAAGCACTACTGGCCGAGCAACGAGCCCGACATCTCCGCGCCCTGGTTCTTCGCGGCCTGGGGCTCGCCGGGCGAGAGCTACCGGTGGATCGACTGGATCGTGACCGAGCTCTACACCGACGGCGAAGACGGCATCCCCGGCAACGACGACGGCGGGACGATGAGCGCGTGGCTGCTCTTCGCCGGCGCCGGCCTCTACCCCATATCGGGCACCGATCGCTACATCGTCGCGGCGCCGCGCTACCCGAGGATGGTCCTGCGCCGCCCCAGCGGCGACCTCACCATCGAGGCCTCCCTGTGGCCGCGCCCCGGCCGCGTCCCGGAGCGGGTAACCCTCGACGGCGAGCCGGTGGGCCGGACGGTGACCCACGCGGAGCTGACGGGCACCCACACGCTGCGGTTCGAGATGCGGGAGGGGGGGTGAGGGTGGGGGTCGCCAGCTCGTCTGCGCCCCCTACGGCGTATCCGGAATCGTGCAGGAGACGCGGCGCCTCTCTCGACCGAGGTGCAGCTCCCCCGTGACGGCCCACGCCGCACTGTCCGCCGTCAGCCGGCCCCCGCCATAGTTCGGCACACCGTCGTAAGTCGCCTGCGCGTTTGCGTCATTGCCCCCCACCATCCTACGCATCGACGACAACCACTCTGGCGAGGCACTGGGAGGCGACCCGGCCGGCCCAAGTCGTCGACGTTGATCATTAGCGCTGTTCGATCGCTCTCGACCAGGCGTAGTGTTCACGATCATGCGTCTCCGATGCGTCCTCGCGCGCCCCCTCACAGACCATCCATTAGGTCGCACCGTCGAGGTGGACGGTCGTCTTTCTCGCGAGGTCAGCTCGCGCCCCGAGGGGAGCTGATATGCGCAGAGAAACGGACCAGATGCACGACGCCGTCGAGCGAATTGGCCGCGCGATGGGGTTCGCAACCAAGCGCGAGGTCAGCATCTCACCCGGAGCCGACTGCGAGGGATACGCTCCCCGCCTCGACGTCGCTTGGTTCCGCGCGCTGACCCTTCCCCAACGAAACGCGCTCAAACAGGTGGGCGCTCGACCGCCCGTGATCGCGGGCTCGTTGATCGTCGCGGGCTGGGAGGTCGAGGGATCGGACGTGTCGACGCGCGGCACGCAGGCGAACCTCGCGAATATCCGCGTATCCGGAGCCGCCTACGGGTTCGTGGCGCTGCGCGGGGGCACGGAGAACAACCTGCACGAGAGGGCACGCAAGGCGGCGCGCACGCAGCGGCACTATTTCGGCGCGCAGGATGCCATCGTCCTCGACGCCCGCTGGCTGGAGAAGCTCGCTGGGCGGTCGTGGGCGCCCGATCCCGTCTCGCCGGCGAGCGCGAACGGGAAATCCACCCCCACCACGGATGGGGGCGAGGGTGACTGGGCTGACGCTCGAAGGAAGCTTCGCAACCTGGGCGAGGCGGCCGGCTTCGACGTCACCGAGTCCTATCGGTCGCGGCTCGCGCGAGATCGAAACCTCACGACAAGCAAGATCGACATGGTGTGGAGCTTGCCGATGCCGCGCGGCCTCTACCAGCTGGCCGCCCACATTACCGATCTGGCGAAGGACCGCTTCGACGAGCCCCTGCTCCCTGAGCGCTTCGACCACGCGGCGGTGGTCGCGTTCGAGCTCGAGAACGGCAGCGCGAAGCACGCTCATGGCGCATTGCTGAACCTGGCGAGCCACGCCATGTCTGGCGTGTTCGTCGCGGGCAATCCCATGGCCGCCGAAGCGGCGGAGGCGGCAGAGATGACCTACCGCGACGTCTTCCCGCTCTCGCGGGTCACCATCAACACGGACTACATGAAATGACCAGCCTCCGCGTCGCTCTCATCGTGCCCGGGTCCGGAGCCAAGTGGGCTTACGACGAAGCCACCCTTCGCAAGTGGATCGCCAAGGGAGATGTCGATCTGGTGGTTTTCCCGGAGGATACGTTCACCGTGACGACGTCAGGCGACAGCCTCGCGGATGCCCGCGAAGCGGCCACGGAAGCTGCCCGAGGCCTTGCCCTGGACCTCGGCGTGCCCACGCTGGTGGGCCTGAGAGTTCTCGGTCTCGCGCCGGACCGCGACCTCCAGGCGGCCGGATACTACAACCCGCGGCCCGCACGCGGCGAGACCGCCTCCCACTTCTACGCCAAGCACTCCACGGCCAGCGTTCTCCCCTACGAGATCGACGACTATCCCGCCGAGCGAGACGCGATGTTCCGGCCCATCGCGCTGCGCGGCTCGAAGGTCGGCGTGCTCATCTGCCACGATCAGTTCTTCGGGCTGGTGGGCGAGAAGCTCGCGAGGGCGGGCGCGGACACCTTCATTGATTTGACGGGCAGCGACGTCGTGCGCAGCAAGTGGCGAAACGTAATCGCGGGCCGGAGCCTCGAGCGAGGCGTCGCCTACCTCTGCACGATGACGCGGAATATCGACAGCAAGAGCAGCAATGTCGCGTTCGCTGTCGGGATGCGCAACGGCTGCGAGCTGCGTCCCCTGGGCAA
Source organism: uncultured Dehalococcoidaceae bacterium (assembly GCA_964479165.1). Classification (GTDB taxonomy): domain Bacteria; phylum Chloroflexota; class Dehalococcoidia; order UBA2979; family UBA2979; genus CAYZJO01. Next base: position 1,492 of record CAYZJO010000027.1, on the reverse strand, counting down.
GTCAACCCACGCCACGCGCGGCGACGTCGTCCTCTACGACGTGCAGGGCACCGTCGAGGCGCTCGATGCGCACCAGAGCTACAGCCCACAGGTCTACGACGAGCTGACCATCGCGCTGGCTCCTAGCCGCTCGCTGGCCGATCTGCAGGTCGGAACCGACGGCGTGACCGGCAAGCTCACACGCCGCGAGGGAGCGTGGGAAGAGCTGACCAAGCACCGCAAGCGGATTGGCGTGCTGACGTTGCCTGTCGCCGAGCTGCGCGATCCCATGTGCATTCATCGCCACGAGCTGCACGAGACGCCCTTCGGCGCCCATGTGGTCTGTTTTGTCGGGCCCAACGACGTCGTCTCGAACGACGAAGCGATCGTGCTCGCGCGGCTCCGTGCGATCGAGCATCGGATGGCGATCGTCGTGTGCACGCCCAGCGTGCGCGAAATCGTGCGGGCTACGCGCTATAAGAACATACAACGCTTCCGCGAGCAGGCGTCGGGCGTCTTTGGGCTCGACCTGGCGCACATGGGAGGCACCTACGCCTCGATGGATGGCGGCAAGGCGCAGGGCATCCCGGCGGAGTGGCAAGCCTTTTATCGGGCTTTGCTGTCGCCGCTGGACCACGAGCATGGAGCTTCTCGCGACGCTCGCGCACGTCCCCCCAAACCGGGGGCTCCCAGGGGCGCTCGGCCTGAGCCGCGCGGCGCATCGGCGTCGGTCGGGAAGCGGGCTGCCCAGCGTCGAGCTCCCCCCGAGAAGCGTCCCTCGGACGAACACGACCGGTACGCGGAAGAGCTCGCTGCGATCGCGCGGCAAGAAGTAAGGCGCGTGGCTCGTTTGATCGCCGATGGCCTGTTCGGCAAGAAGTGAGCGGCGTCCTCCTAGACGTTAAATCCTTGTGAGGATACGCGCACGCTGCCATCGTCGACCCTCGCCCGGCCTTACTCGGCTCGATCGCGCTCGAACCCCATCGCAAGGAACTCGCACCCCGTTTCGCTCGTCACCACCAGCGACTCGTCAGCCTCCACGCGGCAATAATATCCCTCGGTGAGGCGCTCACCGCCGATCTCTAAAGAGCCCGATAGAACGTACATATCGATAGCCACCTGACGCTGCCGGGCAGGGATGGTGCCGCCAGGATGGACTCGGACTATAGAGGTGAACCTCCCCTCGGCCGGATCGGCGCTGAGGACCTTGCTGTCTACCTCCGGGATGGTCGATGAAGGCACCCAGCCGATCGCGCGGGTGGAGTAGGCGCTCACTAAGCCTGGGCTGCTCAGCCTCTTGAGCAGCGTCGTATCCGACTCGACCTTCGGCGGCGGCGGGATGGTCGGGAAGACGTTGTTGGCGCGGTCGGCGAGGCGCTTGATGTGCTCCAACATCGCGTCGCGGGTCTCCGCGTAGACGGGGAGCGATTGCCAGTTGGCGATAATGTGTTTGAGGGCGCAGCGCAAAGGGATTTCGACCTGCGATTTTTGTGAGCCTACCGAGTAGCGCCCC
>CAYZJO010000026.1:0-8832 GCA_964479165.1 uncultured Dehalococcoidaceae bacterium | reverse complement strand
CGAGGAGAAGATGATGTCCCGGTGATTCCAAGAAGAGGCGCGTCCACTCAGGCTGCGGCTCGTCGTCGAACAACCGCCGTGCTGCGAGCACCTTGCCGTCGTCCCCGCGCCCGAGGCGTTCGATGCGCAGCATCACTCCCCGATCTGTCGCCGAGGCACGCCTCGAACCTCGCTAGACGCTGGTGGCAGCTACCTCGATGCCAAGCTCGCGGTGGAAATACTCTCGATACGCTGACTCGGCCGCCTCCGGGTAGTCCGCTCCGCTCGCAGCACAGGCATCTCGGAAGGACCGCCAGAGGAGCGCAAGCAACTCTGCGTGGAAGTGGCTCAGTTCCTTCACATCAGGGCCGCTTTCGTCGATGCCTCTCCAGGCGGCGAGGGCTTTGCCGAGCAGTGCGTTCAGTTGATCCCGCCGGCTCGGGCTCAGGAAGCGCTCCCGATTGTGCGGCTCGCGGTAGAACTCGGGGGAGCGGTCGGCGATGAGCATTGCCGGCACGACGAACTGGTAAATCACACCAGTAGCGTTCATGAGCAATGCGCCCCAATCTCCGCGCCCGATCATGCGCCTCGGCCACATCCCGCCGAAGAAGTAACCGCGCATCAGTGTTTCGAGTTGGGCGCGGGGATCGAAGACCAGCGCAGGCGCAGCGGAGAGGGACGCCGAGACGTCGTCCCGGTCGAAGAGCATGCGGTACTCGGGCTGACGCGGGATCGTCGAGACGGCTTCGCGCCGCTCCACGTAGAGGTCGAGCCGGACCGGGCCCTCGAGCGTGGCAGGGAGCAGACGCAGACCCGGGAGGACATTCTGCAGGTAGCCGAGCGGCCGCTCGATACGCGAAAGAAGCGATTCGCTGTCCGCAACGAACTGATCGAACTGACCGTCCGCGATCGCGAGATGGAGGTCGACGTCCGACCACGGATCTGCGGTGCCTCGCGCCACAGACCCTTCGATCCAGAGTGCGAGGACCCGTTCGTCTGACTCGAACGCTGCTCTTGCCTTCGTGACCGCTTCTCCGTGCTCAGATGTTGAGGTCACGTTCAACTCCTCGCTCAGTCGCATGCGGGTGAGTCTAGCCCCGCGTCAGCGGGCGCGATCCTCCCGCGGACGATCGTGCGGCAGCGAGTGGCCCTTACCGTCCCACGAGCGTGAAGTGCGGTACGCCGTCCGGCCGCCGACCCGAAGGCGTGTCGAGCGGCGGCGCCGAAGAAGCTGACTTCGCTGCCCGAGTCAGTCCGAGCCGGGGCACCGATCAGCACGCTCGCCCAAACGAGAGGAGGTCCCGCGAGTCAGTTCGATGGAGGTTTGGAGAGGAAGTGGGACGTGGCTCTCACCGACGGAACGTATCGAGCGTCTAATTCCCAATTCGCCTACACACCAACCCCGGAGGGCAAGAGCCCATTCGTTTCAGGGTTCGAAGCCAAACAAGAACTGAAGACAGAGCCACGCCCCGACCTGTCACGCTAGACGCTCATCCTGCATTAATCAACCCGCGCAGCCGCGCCAGCTCGCGTTGTGCGCCCAGGTCGCCTCCAGGGTCACGTGTGGATGAAGCTGTCTTCGAGCCGAGGAGCGTGGTGGCACCTCGTCCCGCCAGGAGAGTGGATCTGTGTTTCGAAGCGTGACGAACTCGTGAGTTCCAACCGGCCTGCGTGATCGGCGCAAACAGACTGATCAGGACGGCGACGGTGAAGCCGATGAAGAACGGCGCGAGCTATGCGGGCCGTGCTTCGTTTCGACTGTCGCTCAGCGCGAAGATCATGAAGACGAGGATCGCCGTGCCGAGTGCCTCCACGCCCACGGCGGCGAGCGGCGAGACGAGCGCGTGGGCGGGGGGATCAGTCCCAAAGATCGCAGGGTTCGGGAAGTACTGACCGAACACCATCGCCGATGCCTCGCTGCCGGGGTCGCCGCGTTCCAGACCGAGCTCGGCGTTGAAGCGGTCGATGAACGGCCCGAACGTCAGCAGCACCACGACCCCGGCCAGAACGCCACCGGTAAGCTGAGCAGCCCAGCACGGGAGAAGGCGCTCGCGTGGGAAATCCTCGCGACGCAGGAGTGCCATAGCGAGCGTCACTGCTGGATTCAGGTGGGCTCCTGACGCCGCCGCAGTCGCGTAGATCGCCAGCGCCACGCCGAATCCCCATACGACCGCGACCTGCCAGAGTCCGGCCTGTGCGCCGGTCAGCACGGCTGCGGCGACGGAGCCCGTGCCAAAGAGCACCAGGAGATAGGTGCCGAGGGCTTCGGCAATGCAGGCGCGGATCGAGCCGTTCACCGGCTACTGAGCAGCAACGCCGAGCTCGTCCAGAAGCGCGCGCACGCGTCGCTCGATGGCGTCTCGAATCGCCCGCACGGCTCCAAGCCCCTGATCAGCCGGGTCAGCAACCTCCCAGTCGACATAGCGGATGCCGGGGAACACGGGGCACGCATCCCCGCAGCCCATCGTGACAACGACGTCGACGCCCTGCAGGACCTCGTCCGTCCACGGCTTCGGGTACTCGCCTGAGATGTCGATGCCGACTTCGCGCATCGCCTCGACCGCGATGGGATTGATCCCGTTCGCTGGTTCCGAGCCGCCCGAGTAGACGTGCGCTCGCTCTCCGGCCAGGTAGCGCACCCAACCGGCCGCCATCTGCGAGCGTCCCGCGTTGTGGGTGCAGAGGAACATGATGCTCGGCATGGTTTTCGCGATCTTCCCCTGTGTGCGAGCGAGCGACTGGAGCCGCTCACGGGTCAGGCGCTCGGCGAGCAGCGGGATGTAGGTCCGAACGCGCGACTCGCGGTAGCGCGCCATCGACTCGAGCATGACACGCCCGACGGTCTCTCGATTGAAGACTCCACGGAACTCTTCGGCGAGCCGATCGGCGGCGTGCTCGAGCTGAACGTTGACTGGTGTTTGCGTCATCGGGTTCCTCGAACTGGAAGGCTCCTTGGCGGAAGCGTGCGAAAGTTTAGCGCCGACACCCTCTGACCATGTTCGCACCGTGTTAGCACGCGCTGCCCCGGGAAAGAGCGCTGAACGCCGAGCGCGATTGCATCACGAACGCGGATCGTGTGAACGCCATCCCGCGCGTGACCGCCAGGGTGACCTCCGGCTAGCTCGCATGGCGATCGCATGCTGCAAGCCGACAGGAGGCGGAAGATGGGCTGGTGGAACTCGCTCGTTCACTAGTCCTCTTCGCGCTTGCCGCCATCGCCGAGATCGGCGGTGCTTGGCTCGTCTGGCAGGGCGTGCGCGAAGGGCGCGGTGCGCTACCGATCGCGTTCGGCGGAATCGCACTCGTGCTCTACGGCTTCGTCGCGACGCTCCAACCCGAAGCACACTTCGGACGGGTGCTGGCCGCGTACGGGGGCATCTTCGTGGCGGGGTCGCTGCTCTGGGGGCTAGTGGCCGACGGCTTTCGTCCTGATAGCTACGACTTGGTCGGAGCCGCCCTCTGCCTCATCGGAGTCGGTGTGATCATGTACGCGCCTCGATGAAGCTGTCTATGAACTCGCGCTTGCCGCTGGGGCCGGTGAGCGTCAGCCAGATCGGACCTCCCGCAGGCTCGATCACGATCTCGAAGCGGAAGAAGGGGCAGCATTCGCGCTCCGACGCGACCATCGAGAGCACGGTTTCAGTGCGTTCCCCTTCACCGTCGATACGCAGCATGTAGCCATTCTCAATTGGAAGATGCTCGTCGCCATGCTGAGCAGACCGGGCAACAGATCCGCCCCGCGCTGCTCTAGCTCCTCCGTTGACAGGTTGCAGGCCGATCGCGAGTTCGTTCATGCGACAGCCTACCGCGCTTGTCGGAGAGGAAGCTGCTGTCGGCCCTCCCGGGTCGAGCGACACTTGGGACGTCTCTATCGCCCGATAGTCAGCGGTCCCTAACGCAGTCACGGCTCGTCCCGATGACGATGTCAGTCCTCCATTTTCAGTTCGCGCCCGGCTCGCCTTTCGGGAACCGCCCATTCTGCCGGTCACGAGGACGGGGGCGGGTTACCTCGACCTGCGAGAGCGAGGAGGCTCCGGTACATCACCACAAAGAAGCAGGGGCCGGTCCCGGCCCCTGCTCCCGCCTTCGATGGCAAGTCGACGCTAGTTCATGAGATCCGTTCGCTTGTACTCGTCGAGACGATCCTTCGCGAACGCGAGACGGACGTGCCCGCCGTCCACGCCTGCGATGCAGGTCGTGTCCAGCCAGTAGTCCGGCTGCATCGAGGCATTCACCTTGAAGTGGCTCCCTCGAATCTCCTTCACCTCGCCCAGCTTGTCGCCGTCGGCGGTGTGAACTTCGGAACCGATGGTTGGCGTATAGGCCGCCATGTCGGGCCTCCCTTCACATCACGAGATTACGGTGACGCCCGCTGCGGCTGCGTAACCGGGAGCACGAGGGACGATTTCAAGCACGTAGCAACCAGCAGCCAGATGAGCCAGCGCAATCGCAGCATGTGAATCGTTCTCTGCATCTTGATCTGGTCGCTAACCTAAAACTGTGCCGGTCGACTTCCGCGTGTGTTAGGGAGTCCTCACTGCGATCGGCACGAGCGGACGGTCGGAGGGGCGCCCTTCCGGCCGTCCGCCTGTCTCGGACGCGAAGCCGGTCGGGGACTGCCGTCCCTCGTCGTGTTGTCAGCGGCCGGCGACCCCGAGGTGGGCACGCTGGATTGACGTTGTCTGACGCAAAGTGGCTGCCTTGGCGAGTCCGCTGAGGGGGGAGTGAGCCGATGCGCGAGATACCAATCCATCAGCACGAGTACGAGTTCACGTCCGAGGCGGCCGTGCTCGAGCAGGTCGCGGCAGAGCTGGACTGGCCAGAAGGAGGTGAGGCACGCCTATCCGGGGTGGAGCGCTGTTCGTGCGGGGCCATTCAGCGTGTGACCTGGAGCGGTCCGCAGGGTGGCGACCTCGAGCGCCAGGTGGACCGCAGAATCCGGGAGCTCAGAGAGCAGCGCGAGAGTCCCTTGGGTCATTGACTATCGCATAATGGTGTGCGGTCAAAAGCGCCGAAGCCCGCGAGCAACGGCGCTCGACCCCTACTCGTTCTTCAGCCGGTACCCGACGCCGCGCACGGTCTCCACGAGAGAAGCATGCCCGCCGAGCTTCGCGCGCAGCGCGCGGATGACGACCGCGTCGACGTTGCTCTCGCCGGTGTACTCGTAGCCCCACACGCGCTCCACGAGCTCGGCGTGGCTCACGGCTCGCCCACGCCGCTCGACCAGGAAGCGCATCACCTCGAATTCGAGCGGCGTCAGCGGCAGTCGGACGCCGTCGAGGAGGAGCGCCCTTGCGCCCTCGTCGAGCAGGCCCGACGGGTCGATGCCGAGTTCCCTCGCCGCGATGCGCGCCAGCCAGCCATCGATTGAGCCACGGCCAAAGCGCAAGACGGCAGACCGCATGGGAGCGCCCTTGATCTCTATGGGGGTGCCAAGCGGGGAGATGCCAAAGTGGAGAAACGCCGGCATGTACGGCTCGAGGTCACGCGCGGCGATGTACTGATGACCGAGGTTGGGACGCAGCTTCAGGTACTGCGTCTTGCAGTCGATCCAGCACAGGCCCTGTACATCGCTCGTTCGCTCACCTTCCTCGCGACTGAGCCATCTCCGCAGCAGGGCAGCGGTGAGGTCGGCGTCCTCCGACCGGGACAGGTCGTCGAGCCACACGCGAAGCACGGGATCCTGATCGATCAATGCGGGAGGGAGTTCGTCGGAGATCCCGTAGAGCCTGAACCCGGCCACGCTCCCATTCCGGTCTCGAACGACCTTCACTGCGCTCGGGTATAGCGCCCACCAGGCGTCGACGATCGCTGTGCTCTCTGGCCCATCGTGCTGCAGTGAGATCGCGCGAATCGCTTGGAGATCCGCCTCCATTGCGGGTTCAATCACGAGCGCGTCGACCGAGGAGGGAAAGAATCCCTCCCGCAACACCGTCGGCTCCATCAAGTAGATGATGTCCGCGGTGTACCGCCAGAGTTCCGCCTCGCCCGCGCCACGGGTGTCCTGTTGTACCTGCCTCCAAGCGGCAAGGCGCAGCTCGCGATGGCGAAGCGGCTTCGTCGCTAGGAGGCGCGAGGCGGTGGCCTGCTTCACGGCCTCGTGGACGGCGAGCCCGTCCCAGCCCGCCCGCACGAAGGGCAGCGCTTCGAGCTTCGAGTATGCCCGCGCTGCTCCCTCCGCCGAGCCGAGCTGTGCTGCGAGCAGCGACTCCGTGGTCCGCCGAGTGACCGAGGCCGCCTCGAGCGCCTCTCGCGTCGCGAGATCAGGAGCGGCGTCCAGGTACACGTTGGCGAGCGCCCTGGTGATCCCGTCGATCGCCGCCTCGTCGATGGTGGCCTCGGGGCGCTCGCGCAGACTACCGGCCGCCAGCGCGAGTGCGAGCGGGTGTCCCCGCGCGATCAAGTTCATCCGTCGCGCCGCCCCAGCACTCAGTCCCTCTGCTCCGAGGAGAGCCAACGCCTCGCCCTCGTCGAGCGGGTCGAGCTCAAGAATGCGACATGCCTCGCGCCACTCGGCGGCATAGCGCCAAGGCGAAGCGGGTTCGAAGCGGCCCGCGATCAACACGTGAGCCGAGGAAGGAAGCGCCGGTACGAACGCCTGCCTGACCCACGCATCGAGCAGGCGCCAGTTTTCGTAAGTGTCCAACACCACGAGCAGCGGCCGATCGGCGAGCCCTTCAGAGACATCGTCGAGGCTCGCGAACGGTTGCCCCATCGCCCGGCTGAGCGAATCGAAGACGCCTGCATCCGTTGGCTCCACCGCACCGCAATCGAGCTCGATGACCGCGGCGCCTGATTCCCGAGCCCGGCTCGCGACAGTGGCGACCAGAGTGGTCTTGCCGATGCCAGGGATGCCGTGAACGAACGTGACCGGCTGCTCGCCTGTGAGCGCCCAGTCGACCAGCTCAGCGATCAGCGGCTCCCTCCCGATCGCGAGACGCTTCACAGCACGTAGCCGATCGCTGAGCGTGGTCATGTTGTGCTCCTTACAACATGCGCACTATGCCACGGGCACGCCGAGGCCGTTGGTCGCTCGAGACGGCTCCTCGAGGATGCCGAACGACTCGGAGCGGACGTTGACGACGCGCGGGTCCGAGGTGAACGTACGCCAGAAGTCGCTCTGTGCGTAATTGTCCAACGCTTCGCGATCCGCCCAGAGGTAGACACCGCCATAGGTGTTCGTCTCCGGGTTCGCCAGCCAGGTCTTGCTCAGCAAACCCGGCATCGCCACAAGAGGAGGGATGAACTGCTCGGACGCGGCGACCACGTCGTCGTACGTCATTCCCTCGAAGTTCAATGTCACGACCTGCACCAGCATGGGTCTCTCCCTGCTCCGTACGTGAATGCGTCCGGAGCGCAAGGGTAGGAGGGTACCCATGCCGCAGGATGAGGGAATCGTGAGGATTCGGCCCTCATCACCAGGGGCGGCGATATAGGTACGGGGGCAAGCGTCCCATCTTCCCGTCTGGGGAACGCCCCTGCTGAATGAACGACGTTCCCCGAGACACTCCAAGGCGCGGGAGGGAGCGTGGACATGGCAGCAGCCGCGAACCGATCGCTATCAACCATCGTGCCGCGAGCTACCCTGTCCGCGGCCGTCCCGAACGCCGCGCCGCCTGGCTTCCGCCCGCCTCGTGGAACTGGTATTGAAGCGCGTTGCTCGACTACCAACCGCCTCCTTCGAGACGACGCCGCGCGGTGTGGATTGCTGTTGGAGCGACGGGCGCCAACTCCCGCCAGATCTCGATCGCTCGTCGGTGGTGGCTGCGAGGACCTCGCAGACCGAGGTGCCGATCGAGAGCACCCGCGATACCCGCAGGCCGGCGCCTTCGGCGTCGCTCAGGAGCGCCGCTAGGTTACCGCCGGGCATGTACTCCTCGACGACGAAGGGCGTCCCCTCGTCCTGCCCAGTATCGTGGAGGCGTACGAGGCAGGGATGGCTGCCGAGATGGGCCGTAGCCTCGGCCTCGCGGATGAGCCGCTGGCGGCCGATGTTGTCCAGCCCTTCGGTGCGAGCTGGGCAAAAGCGACGAGCCGATCGAGGCTATTGTCGCGGGCAAGGAACACGCGCTTCTTAGCGCCATCGCCCAGGAGACGCTCGACCCGGTAGCGGCCTGCCACCGGGGGCGGCATCGGGGGACCGGCTCGCTTCTTGGCCAGCAATCTCGGCTGTTCGGTCGTGGTGGTCGATCTCACGGCGGAGTTTTGCCGGGTCGGTGCTGAACTCACCGAGTTCACCGGTCTCACAGACAAAGTCTCCTTCCACAACGCTTCAGCCACAGAAACCGGACTCGGGTCGGAGAGCTTCGACCTTGCCTGGATGCAGAATGAGGGGATGAACATCGAGGATCGGGAAGGCCTCTATCGTGAGATACGCCGGCTGCTGAAGCCCGGCGGCCGGTTCATCCTTCAAGCGATCTTCGCTGCGGACGGGGTCGCCCCGCGCTGCCCGACGCCCTGGGCCAGGTCGGCCGAGCAGAGTTTTCTAAGGTCGCCAGAGTCCGTGCTCAGGCTCCTCCTCGATACTGGCTTTCGGCTGGTGCGCTGGGAGGACACAACTGGCCGCGAACGTTCAGGCGCAAACACGCCTATCGAACTTCGGACCTTCGTTCCTCGATCCTGAAACACGCGAGCTTGTGACAACGAATCGGAATTTGGCCGAAGGCAGACTCCGCACGGGGCTCGGTCTCTTTCAGCGCCTCGAGTAGCCGATGTCCCGACTGCACACATACACGACGTTGCGATAGTGATGAGCACAGACATCACGATTCGCCCACGTCTCTGGACGGGGAGCCGACTAGGGTCCTCCTTCCATGGGCGCCTACGGCGGAGTGGGGCTGCAGTTCGGGATTC
>CAYZJO010000025.1:0-15153 GCA_964479165.1 uncultured Dehalococcoidaceae bacterium | reverse complement strand
GGATTGGTCGGGGAGACAGGATTTGAACCTGCGACCTCTTGACCCCCAGTCAAGTAGAGTCCATCGGCGGGCGTCGGCACGCGTCGGTACAGATTCAGATCTACGCTCTCCGGTCGGTCCGCATCGGTGACTGTCGAGCGGTGTGGCTCCCTTGTGGCTCCCCGGCGCCCCAGCTACCTGAGCCTCCGACCCCGTCACCTGCGAGGCCGCTCGGCCTCGAGGCGGAGCCTTTAAGGAGGCGCTCGTGACCACCGTTGTCGAGACCACCAGAGTCAGCCCAGAGGAGATCGCCGGCACCGTCGCGAAGGCACGCTCGCTCGTGACCGCGTACCTCGAGGAGCGCCCAGACGAGCGACTCATCGGCCCCGGGGATCTTCCCTGGGCGCTCCAGGAGCTCATTCTGCTCGCGGCTGCCGAGGTCGATCCGGACTGCACGAGCGATGAGGTCGACGTCGCGTTCAACGAGATCTACGACGCGGCGCAGGCGATCCTCGAGGCCCGCGGAGGGGACTACCTCCAGACGGTGAATCTCGAGATTGACCTCGAGCTCGACGCTGACGCACTCGCCTTGCTCGAGCGGGTGCGCGAGGTCCGCGCACGGTTCTTGACGGCCATCCCGGCCGACCATGGACTCTCGCGCACGATCGTCGCGATGCTCGCGCAGCAGTACAACGTCGACGGCTCCGGCGCCCACCGCGACGCCGGAACGCCAGGTGAACTCGCGTTCGGTCGCGCGGCGGCCGCGGCGATCGCCAACTGGGCCAGTTGGCGAGCCACACACAGCGACGTCGCGTTGACGAGCGATGCGGGGGAGGCGGCACTCTTTGCTGCCGAAGCGGCCGGGCGGGCTGTGCTGGGCACTGCCGATCTGGTCGCGATCGCGGCGTTGCCGGGCCTGCTTGACCGCCCGTTCGACGCGGGCTCCCCGACGCTCCGAGGGAGCCTCCTCGACATCGTCGGGCTCGAGATCCGCGAGCGCATCTTGCGCGACGAACAGCAGCAGGCTCTGGAGGCGTAGTCGCCCGTATCACCCAGGCGAGGATCGCGAGAGGCCGGTGCCGTCCGGCCTCTCCTCGTGTCCGCTACCGTGCGCTCATGTACCACGACGACCCGCCGCCGGCCGACCCTCGAGGACTGCGACGGGCCCTCCGATGGGGGATCCCCTTCGGGATCGCCTTCTACACCGGCATCGCCGCGATCCTCCTCAAGGTGTGCAGCTGAGCCCTCGGAGCTATGGACCGCGACGTCCAATGTGGTTCCAATGACCTGGCACCGTGACCCTGACCCCCGAGGCGCGCCGCGCGAGCGACCTGCACACGCTGCGGATGCTCGCGTGGCTCGTGAAGCAGGACCGCTACCGCGCCGAGCGTCCTCGCCTCGAGCGGGGGCACCGCGGCAAGGCGGACCTCGTCACCATCGTCATGTACGCGGAGGCGGCCGACTGGCGCGAGGCTGACGAGGCGGTGAGAGCGCTCGAGGCGCGCCAGCTGGCATCGACGCCGCGGCCGCGGCCGGGTTAGAGTGCAGCGCGCGACGGGGGATGCTGGATGCGGGTCCAGTCCGGGGCTGGTACAGACGCGGCGTGGCCGATGTGCTGCAGGCACACCTGAGGGCGCGGCACCCTCGGATCCGCGACCCGAAGAACGAGGGCAGATCGGCCGAACCGCCCCTCGACTACATGGTCGAGATCGCCTCGCGGTTGGAAGCGATCTCGCGCGGCCGGCGGAAGGTCCTCAGGGAGACCGATCTCCCGTGCTGCAGAGTTGTCCCGTGCTGACCTCCGCGGTGCGGATCTCACCGAGGTCGACCTCACTGGTGCCGCGTTGTCCGGCGCCGACCTCTCAGAAGCCGTTCTCGTCGGCGCCTTGCTCGAGCGCGCGGAGCTCACGCGGGCGAACCTCGCTGGAGCGGACCTCCGTGACGCCGACTTCCGGCGTGCTCGATTACGCGGTGCTGACCTCCGTGATGCCGAGATCTACAACACGAAGTTCCAGGAAGCTGACTTGAGCGACGCGCGGTTGCGAGGGTGGCACCGAGGGAACTTCGACGGGGCTGTGATGGAACGTGTCGTCTGGGAACGACCATCCAGTGACCACCGGTGTGGGTTCGTCGAGGCCAACCTACGGGGGGCCACCATGCGAGGCGCGGTCTTCGACGGGTTTGTCGCGTCGCGTGCGAACTTCAGCGAGGCGTACCTCGAGGGCTCTCGCCTTACTGCCGCGATGCTCGACGGAGCGAGCTTCTTCGGAGCCCACGTTGAGAACGTCTCCTTCCGGGGGAGCGTGCTCGACGAGGCGGACTTCACCGGCGCGCACGGGCTGACGGCGGCGCAGATCGTGGACGCGACCAGCTGGCGCAACGTCAAGTTGCCCGCTTACATCAGCCCGGACGATGTCGGGCCCTCACCCGATCCCTTCCTCTAGGATCGGGCCGCGCTGAGAGCGCGATTTGTTACGGTTTCTCGGTGGTGCGGTACTCCGGGCCGATCCGGTGCCCTTTCGCTCGGTCTTGCCCGCGCTGGGGGGACGTGCGAGGCAGATTGTTCGGGGGCTACACCGGGCGACTGGAGGATGAGCGCCGAGTGCGCGAACCGCTACCGCCGGTTGCCGAGCGACCTCGAGCTGACGCAGGGGAGCTAGAGATTCGCCCTCGCGAGCGCGAGCGCCTCCGCTCGAGCATCGGCCTCACGAACGATGAGGTCGAGCGTCGGTAAAGCAGCGTGGGCGATGGGTGCGGGCGCAACCTCAACACCGAGGGCATCCCATCGATGGCAATGCAGGGTGGCGAGCCCCCCGTGGCAATTGTCGTAGCGGAAGAGATCGGCGCGGGGCGCCGGTCGGAACATCAGGGCGTGGTACGCGTACTCCTCGGTCCGCACGTCCACTCGCCCGCCCGCAGCGCGCGTCTCGAGCCACTTGTTGACGACGAGGACGTCACAACTGTCGATCAGCCTCGACAGCGTCTCCGGGGGACGGCGTCTGTACTGCCCGGCTCTCGGCGTCAGCCGGACCGCTTTTCGGCACGCCACGCGGTGGCACGGCAGACGTCCGAGCAGAACCGCGCGTGCTTTCGGCGACCGTCGAGCGGGGTCCAGCACTGCACACAACGGCGGTGTGCCATCGGCTCGGATGCCTCGGCTTCACCGGCCTCCGCCGACATGGTCATGACAGGTCGGACCAATAGAGCGATTCGGGAGGCGGGAGACTGCGCCGTGCGGTCGCCGCGACGTCGGCGACCAGACGGCGGGACTTGCAGCTCGTGCAGACGGACACCTGGCGGCCGCGTTGGTCCCGTCCAACCGCGACGGCGCCGCCGCAATTCTGGCAGCGCGTGAGGATTCCCATCGGCCCCCTCCCTAGAACGCCGCGAGGCTGAAGACGCGCACCGCCAGTCCCGCGACGCCGGCCACTGAGATGGTCAGGGCTGCGGCTGCAGCAAGCCGGACGGCCGTCCTCGCAAGGAACTCGCGATCCTCGGCGTCGACCGGCACGCGCGGAAGCCTCACTCGCCCACCTCGATGGCTACCCAAGGCGCCGGCAGGATCGCGGAGAGCATCTCGCCTGCGCCGTGGAAGCAGGCCGGGCTACAGAAGTCCCAGCGTGACCGCTTGTACTTCAGCACGATCCAGTCCTTCACCTCGGTCCGCCCGCACCCGTCGCAGCTGCGCGTCGTGCTCACGACTCGGTCACCATCGAAGGCGCGCCTCGCTGCACGCTCGCGACCAGGCGGAGACGCGCTCGACGAGCTCCCCGCGCAGCTTCACCTCGACTCCGAGGAGCGGGTTGTCGCGGGGCTGCCCCTGGGAGCCCTCGACGGTCATCCCCTCGCTCGCGATCGCCTGGCGGACTTCCTCGAGGCGCGTCACCACGTCGACAACGGCACGGAGCACCAGGAGCTCGCTCGCGTTCGGAGCCGTGGCCGCGGCCGCGCTGGGCGCGAGTCCGGGGTGCTCTGCCACCAGCTGCGACCACAGCTCCCTCGACGCGGCCGGGAGGTCCGTGGGCGGCTCGGTTCGCGACTGGACGGCTCGGGACGGCACTGGGGGGTCCTCTCAACAGAAAATCCAAAAAACTTCGGGGAGAGAAACGGAGAGTCGCGGGTCTCCGTGGTCCTGGCCGGCCCCAGAGATTTCGACCCCCCTTCCCCCCCAGGCCGCGAGAAAACGCCGGGGAAAATTCAGGGCGAAAACTTGCGGCCGTGTACGCGTGAGTCGCGGGTGTCCGGGGCGTTGAGGCCTCGCCATAGATTTGACCCCCCCTCCCCGCGAGGCCTAGGGGGTCGCTCCCACGCCGTAGCGCCTCGAGGTGAAGCTCGAGACCGCCGAGTAGTTCTGAGCGTCGGGCGTTGACCAGCCCGCGGCCTCGAGCAGCGCCCTGCGGAGGAGGACGTACGGGCCGCGTGCGTCGGTCGCGTAGATGCCCAGGTCCCCCGACGCTGCCTCGAGGAGTGGCGCGAGCTCGTCGAATTCGTCGAGCGCTCGGAGGACGTGCTCGTGCACGCGCCGGGCGGTCTCCGCGGTGCGGGCTCTCAGCTCGCCGCCGGCGACATCGGCGAGGGCGCGTGCGTTCTCCTGTAGCGCGCGGAGCGTGGCCGTCTCCACGCGATCGAGGCGGTGCTGCCGGTCGGCGATCCTCCGCAGGAGGAGGGCTTCGTCTGACGTGACCGCGTCGAACGAGGGATCGTCGACGTCGTCGAATGGGTCGACGTCCACCTCGCGCTCGTGTCGGAGCTTCGTCCGAGTCGCGGTGAGCTGTTCACGCAGCCCCGCGAGTTCCTTGTCGTTCTGCACTTCCTCGAGGCGCGCGCGGAGCCGGTCACGCTCTCCGCGCAGCTCGACGATCCCCGGCCGCTCCGAGACCGCGGTCTTCGTTGCCATGTTGGTCCTCCCTCGATTGAACATCGCTAGAACGGCCGATCGGTGTAGCCGGTGAGCCCGGTCGCGAAGGCGTCGGCGAGCGCTTCCTCGCGGTAGCCGACGACGTGCCCGAGCTCGTGCGCCATGGTGAAGAGGCGGCCGCGCTCCGAGAGATCCTCGGCGATGCTGACCAGTCCTCGCGACGGCCAGAAGTTCCCGACGCAGCGTCGGCCGCGGTAGCTCAGCAACGAGCGCTCCACGAACTCGACGGTGATGCTGCGCTCCCTGAAGGCTCTCAGCATCGAGGCGCGGGCGCCGAACGCGGGGTTGTGGAAGTCCCGCCCCCGGGCGATCGCCGCCTGGCGCTCCTCGTACGTCACCGTGCGCTGACTGGCTACGGTCCTCGGCTTCACCGCGGGGCGGACGGTCGCGTGAGCTCGAGGCACCGGCGTGGCGGACGCGTGCGCTCCGCGCAGCATGCGGTCGGCCTCCGCCTTGACGGTCCGCCAGGAGCTGCCGCTCGAGGGGGTCGATCGAGGCGCCTCGGCGCCGACGCCGTAGGCGCTCGCCGCGAAGCGAACGAAGCCGTCACCGTTGCGCATGATCAGCGCGGCCGCGTCCGCCGGCACGGTGACGTAGCTGAGCTCGAGGAGCTCGTTGCGGGGGAATACGACGACCTCGCGCTCGACGAGCTCGCCGGCCGCGTTCGTCACCTTCCGCTTCTCGAGGCGCGGGCGGTCGATCGGCAGCCACCGCACGGACGTCGCGTTGATGAGCCCCGCCTCGATCTTGCGCAGCACCTCGACGGCGAAGGCGTCGCCCATGTCGAACTGCGTCGTGGCGACGAGCGCGCGACGCGCAGCGTCGACGTGGATCTCCGAGCACCTGGCGATCGGGAGCCGGTCCGACCCGCGGCCGCCGGCGTCATGCATCCACAAGACGATCGGGTTCGAGCGGTACGCGTCCAGCACCCAGGAGTCGGCCGGGATGATGGCGCCGTCGCGGGCGAGGTTTTCGGTGCTGATCGTCTGCACGACCCGTCCGGTCCGGAAGTCCGAGGCCCGAGCGTCGAGCTGCGCGGCGTGCAGACTTCGCAGCTCGGCGAGAGGCCGCGTGGTCGGGGTGGCTGTCGTCATCTGGTCCCTCCGTCAGTCGGATGCGTTTCCGCACCCGTTTGGCCCCGCTACTGGCTTTTCGTGGATCCCGGGTCCACGGTCAGATCCCCACCTGAGGTGCATCGCGCCAGAGGCCGCCGCGGCGGCGGCAGTGACGGAAGCACGACCCGCAGAGCACGAGCGTCAGCAGGTCCCACACGAACGTCCGCGGCTCGTGCATCGCCTCCTCGCAGCGCTCGCAGAGCGCCGGAGGCGCCGCCGGCGCCCGCAGCCGGAGTCCTGCCGTCGTCACGGTCGAGGGCTTCCGGGGTCCGGCTCGGCGGCCGCGCCGCCGTCGAGGTCTCGCGTGTCGAGCTCGGCGACGAAGTCCGCGACGCTGGCCTCGAGGAGATCTCCAGGCTCCAGGTCGCTCATCACCAGGTGCTTCACGAGATCCTCGAGGACCTCCATCGCGAGACGCCCGGGCTGGACGTCGACTTTGACGTCCCACTCGCGGTCGGAGTCAGGGGGCGCCGGGATGAGCGCGACCTGGACCCAGCGCTCCCAGGGACCCCGCAACGCATGCTCCGCGAGGCGAGCCATCAGGCCCGGTCGGCTGAAGCGCCGAATGAACTCGTCGCGGAACTCCTGATCGGTCATGCTGACCCCCTGATCGGGGCGATCGGCGTCCCGCGGAACGCCCCCTGCTGCGCAGCGCGCGCGACGGCGCGCACGATGCCCTCGTCGAGCTCGCGCTGCGCCACCAGCGACCCGGCGATATGCACGTTGACCGTCATCCCACCGGCGCCTCCGCCTCCGCCCCGGTGCGTCGGCAGGATCGTCTCGCCCGCGTGCACGATCGCGAGACGAGGCTCGCCGCGGCGACCCGGCACCACACCGCCCTCGCCGAACGTCGGGATGTGAGGGAAGTCGGGCGCGTTCACACTGAAGCTCTGCCCGAACGGCAGCGGGATCTCGAACTCGAGCGCGCGGTTGATGTTGTCGATCACGTGGCTGTTGATGATGTTGATCAGCGCGTTCGCTACCTGCTGCGCGAAGTTGCCGATCGCGCCACCAGCGTTCGCGAGCCCGTCGAGGATGCCCTTGCCGATCGCCCCTCCCACCGTGGCGCCGGCCTCGAGGAACGTCTGACCGACGCTCAGAAGGATGCCGCGCAACAGGTCGAGGCCGTTGCGGAACGTCTCCTGGATGCCGTTCAACGCGGTCCCGGCCGCACGCTTGAGGTTCTCCCACGCACCTTCCCAGTCGCCGGCGATCACGTTCGTCCAGGCCGCGAGCAGCCGCGAAATCACACCGAGGACCGTCTCGATGGTGTTCTGGACCTGAGCGAGGATGGGCCCGACGATCAGCATGATCCGCGGCCAGTGGTCCGCGACGACGTCGACGACGAAGCGCGCCGCGGCGGCGACGTTCTCGAGCGCCGGCAACCAGTCCGACTCGGCGAAGCTGCGGAACCGCGCCGCCATCTCACCGGCGAACGCCGTGAGCTGCCCGAACGCCGCCTGCACCTTCGGCACGACCACCTCGGCGACCGCAGACAGCTTCGGACCCATCCAGTCGGCCACCTCCTGGAGTCGCGGGACCACGTTCGAACCGATCCAGGCGGACAGCTGCGCGAGCGCCGGCACGACCCGCTCGGCGATGATCCGGACGCCTGCGAGCTTGGCCTCGTTCCAGCGCACCTGCAGCGGCAGCATGTACGTGCCGATCTGCTGGCTCAGGTTCTCTCGCGCCGCGGCCTCCCGCGCTGCCGACCCCGCCGCCGTGTCCGACTCCCGCGCGAACTGGCCGGCCGCGTCCGCCGACCGCTCGAGGATCAGCGCGTACGCCGCCTGCTGCTTCTCCGCCTGCGTCAGATCCGCCGCGCGCTCCTTCCCCGTGTCGAGCAGCGCGCGCTCCTGGATGTCCACAGCCGTCAGCGTGATGCCGTAGGACCGCACCGCCTCCGTGTTGCCGATGATCGCGCTGTTCAGGCGCTCGACCGCCTCGCGAGGCGTCCCGCCGAACATGGCCGCGAGGTCCGCACCGCGACCGAGCAGCTCGTCGGTCATCTCGGTGGCCGTCTCGATGTCGAGGCCCATCCCCTTGAAGATGGTCCCGCTCATCGTCGCCAGCTCGTTGTAGGCGTTGCGGCTCAGGCCGAGGTCGTCGGCAGCGTTCTTCGCGTTCCGGTGGATCGAGTCCGCCATCGTGCCGAACACCTGGTCCACCGCGCCCAGCGACTGCTCGAGCTGCGAGGCGTCCTCGATCGCGCCCCCGATGAACCCCCTGAACGTCTGGAACCCGCCCGCGATGACGTTCGCCGCGAGGAAGCCGCCGGCCACCGCCGACACGCTCCCCAGCGCGCTCTTGAACCCGCCGAGACGCGTCTCGGTGCCGTCGATCGCAGCGACCGCCTGGCGGTTGTCGCCGAGGATCGTCAGCTTGATTTCGCGGTCGCCTGCCATCAGTGACCTCCTTCGGTCCCGTTCGTCGCTGGCTTCACGGAGCCGTAGCGCGGCTCGCCGTCGGCGTCGCGCTCGAGTGACCAGCGGCGATCGCCAGTTGCGTTCAGGTGCCACGTGCGCCGCCCCTGGTGACCTCGAGGGAGCGCGCAGATCGCGGGCTCCGCGTCACCGGGGAAGGTCGCGGTGTCGCCACACGGCGCCGGCTCGGAGAGCGACCGCGCCAGGTGACCGGGCACGATGCGCGGCATCGCGGGGGCGGCGGGGACTCGCTCCCCCGCCGCCCCACTGGACGGCACCCGAGCGCCCGACGAGCCATCAACCGCCCGGGGTGTGAAAGCGCCGCGTCGCGCGAGTCGTGCGTTCCGCGTCACGCTGGCGCTCCGGCCGGTGCCTCGGTCTCGACGAGCTCGGCCTGGCGCGCTTCCGCGCCCGCCGCGTCGAGGAGCTGCCTGAGCTCACGCTCAGCTGCGAGCAGCACCTCGAGCGTGACGATAGGCTCCTCGATAGCGACGAAGCGTGAGTCGGCCGTGCGCATCGTGAGGACGTTCGTCGCGGCCGCGGCTTCGATCGCGCTCCAGAACCGGGACCACGCAGCATCGGCGATGTTGCCGCCGCGCTTCACCCCGAAACGCTCGGCGAGGACGCGGTTGAGCAGCTGGCGGAAGCGATCGCGCGCCTGGGCGTAGGCGATCTCTGCGCTGACCTCTTCGACCACCCCGTCCTCGTCAGCCGCAGCCGGCTCGTTCGCCGGTTCGTCGAGATCCACGTCGACGTCGGTGTTGAGTGCGTCGCGCGGTGCCTGGTCGGGTTCGTCGCCGGGGCTGTAGAGGGCGCCCTGGGGGAGGCTCGCGACGTCGAGGGCGGTCTCCTGGTACTCCGGCACGTCCTCGAGCATGTCGCGCACCGCGTCCACGCTGACGCTGCCGACCGCGTTGATGAGGTCCGGGCACGACGCGCGCAGCAGCCGCTTCGTGGCGGCGTTGCGGAGCATGTCCTTCGGGTACAACCCCCAGGGGTTGTTCGGCTTGATGAGACCCGCGCGCCGCGCGTCCTCGAGCTCGTAGGTGTACTCCGCGACGAGGTTCCGCGAGGGGCGCCGAAGGCGCATCGTGCACTTCTCGGCGGTCAGCTCGACGATCTCGATCGCCGCGTCGGGCTCCGCCTGGACGACGATGCCGGCCATGATCTGGGCGTCCATGTCGGTCCGGCCGTTGACCACGAACAGGTGGCGGAGCGCCGTGAAGGGCCGGATGCCGAGCTCGTGACCGGCCAGCATGATCGCCGCCGCCTTCGCTGGCGTATCGACGGTCGCGGGGATCGCGTGGCCGCGCACCTGGACCGCGTACTTCGCGAGCGCGCTGATGGTCGAGAGCTCCTGCGAGCTGGGAAGGATGCTGCGCGGGGGCTCGACTCGGATCGGCACCAGCGCCTGCGACTGTTCGTTCGTCATCCGGACTTCCTCCTGAACTCGGTCAGCGTGCTTGCAGTGGGCGTGCGCGGTGAATCCGGGGCACGGGCACTGGGCGCGGCCGTCGATCCCCACGAGCACTCGATACGCGACGTCGGGCTCCGAGGCGGAGCGGATCGTGACGGTGCGCACTTCGGCGCTCACTCGCCCGCTCCTTCGCCTGGCGCGCGGTAGACGAAGTACGTGTCGCGGCGGCCGCGCTGCCTGGTGCGACGCTCGACCCGGCCCTCGCGCACGAGGCGGTCGAGTAGGCGCCAGCCATCCGCGCCGTACGGGACGCGGGCCATCGTGATTCCGGCGCGGTCGCGCAGCCGGCACCCGACGATCTCGGCGCCGGTCCGCCAGTTGCCCCACTCGCGGAGCCACTCGACGACGCCGCGCATGACCAGCTCGGCGCTATCTGGAAGGCGCCGCTCCACCGCGGCGGCCGGCTCCGAGGGGAGCTCCGCCTTCAGGTCGCGCCATGCGCGATCGGCCACGACATCGAAGTCGCGGCGCTCAGAAAAAACCTGGTGTCCGGGGGGAGAGAAACTGACGGCGCGGGTCAGGGAGGCCTCCGGCCCTTCATAGATTTGCGGTGCCATACCCCCCTGGAGCGGGCTCACGCCGGCACTCGCTCGGGGTAGAGGCCCCACGTGTTCCCGGTCCGGGCGCTGAACGAGTCGCTGAGGATGGCTGAAAAGTGCGCGAGCGGGTTCACGCCGCCCGGCCGGCGCGCGTTCTTGTACCGACGAATCGCGTCGGCGAAGTCTTCGCAGCTGGCTCCCCGCTCGACTGCATCGCGGATGAACTCGGCTTCGAAGTCGAGGATCTCCGGGATCCGGAACGTCCTGCCGGCCTGCTCGTGCACGAGCTCGACGATCGAGGAGACGAGCGCGAGGAACTGCGTGTCGCTGAGCGAGTCCGCGCGCTCGAGCGCGGAATGCTTCTGAGACACTTCACTGATCGTCTTCTCTGATATCTCTTCAGAAGAGGAAGGTCGCGCCACTTCTGGCGTCTCAGTCGACGCCGGATCTGGCGCGTCTTGTTGCGTCACTTCTGACGTATCAGGGATGCACGCGTGCTTGAGGAACCGGTAGTGATTGCCCTGGCCCATGCCACGGCGCTCGACCTCGATCAGGCCCTCGTCGGCGAGCGGCTGCAGGTACGCATTGAGGCGCCTGAGGCTCATGCCGAGGTCGGCTGCGAGCCGCGGCTGCTTCGGCCAGGCGTAGCCCTTCTCGGGCTTCCAGTACCGTGCGAGCCGGGCCCAGACGACCTTTGAAGCGAAGGGGACGTGCTCGCAGGTAAACAGCCAGTCGGGGATGGCCGTCGCGTTGACGGGCGCTTTGATGCCGGCGAGCGGATCGATAAGGTCGAGATCGTGCAGGCGGCGAGTCATGCTTCGATCGCCTGACTGAGCAGCCCACCGCGCGCGAGCGCGTGCTCGACGGCCTCCGATACCACGCTCCACTCTGCGCGACCGGCGAGGGCCTCCTCTGTCGCCAACTCGAGGAGACGGGCAGCACGACTCGGCGGGCACGAGCACCGTCGAGCGACCGGGGAGCGTCCCGCTCGACGACGTTCGCCGCTCACGCCGCGCCCCTTCGAGCTCGCTCCTCAAGCCATGCCTCGAGGTCGCCAACCCGCACGAAGCGGCGGCCGTCGCTCTTGACCGAGCGCAGCTCGCCTCGGTTGATGAGCGCGTACACGAAGTCGCGGCCTGCGCCGATCGACGCGGCTGCCTCTGCCACTGAGAGGGCAAGCTTGGGAGCTGGCGGATCCTTTCGCAGCTCGTCGGCGAGGACTCGCGCGAGGTCCCGAGCCTCTTCCGGCGTCATCGCTGCTCACCGACGCGCTGGAGGATGCGGTCGAGCTCTGACTCGGGGATCCGTCGCTGCCCGCTCGGCAGCCGGACAAACTCGACGGAGCCGCGGTCAAGCCACCTCTTCACGGTCTCAGTCGTGACCGACGCCCGACGGGCGACCTCCCCCGGCCGCAGCAGTGGATCGTGCGCCACAGAACACCCCCAAAACGGCTACACTCTCTGCTAATCCGAGTATGTCCGTGAGCCGTGTGAGTCGAGAATGGGGACAACGGGGGGGACACTCCTGGAGGCTGCACCGCAGGAGTGGCCGCGGTTCTCGTCCTACGAGGTGGAGGACGGGTACATCCGCCCGCTCGCTGACGCAGAGCTCAGCGGGTACAAGCCCTGGACCGCTATGGACAGCCAGGTCGGCGGTCCGCTGGAGCACCTGCTGCAGCTCTCGGCCGTTCGCCGAGCCCGGCGCGAGCGCGACGATGGACGCGCGGTCTTGCCGTATCCGCTGCACGTGTCAGCCGAGGAGGAAGCCGAGATCGTCGATTGGTGCTCGCGGTGGGGCCCCCTGGGCGTTCTCCACCATCGCGTCGAGCGCGTAGTGCTCGCCCTCGGCGCCGACGCTCATCGGTTCACATTCCGCGACGAGCAACTCGTGTACGAGAAGTCTCACAAGGGAGGCTGGAGCTCGAGGAAACAGCGCCCCCTACGTTTTTGGGAGGCTCCCGCTCCTCCGTCCGTCACTGTTCGGCACCTTGACCCCTACGCGGGGTTTACGACGCAGCAGGGCGCGATAGTGGAGCCCCTCACTGAGCGCTGGTGGCGCTACTTCCCGGACCTCACCAGGACGCGATACCGCTCCGATGTGCTCGTGAAGCAGACGCTCGTGGGGAGCGAGGCGCGCGAGTTCGAGAGCAGCTACTTCCCTTCGCCCGCGTCGGACGACTTCTGGGAGATCTACCGTGAGCCGGTCAGTGACTTCCTCGAGGCAGCGCTCGTACTCGAGAAGGCAATCAGATTGGCCGCGATCGCCGCTGACGGATCCGCTCCTGCAGAACGCAGATGGCTCGGCGTCAGAGGCATCTCCGGACTCACGAGAGACGTTCAGGCGATTCCGATTCCAAGCGAGCTCGGTGGGCTCCGACTCGCCTACGTGAGCCCATCACTACTGGGACTCCTCGCGCAGTGGGCATTGGTGCAGACGCTCGGCGGACGCCTCGGCTTCTGCGCGTGGGGAGGCTGCGGGATGCCGTTCATCGGGCGCCCGGACAGGGGCTATTGTTCCGAGACGCACAGGGCGAACGCGCACAAAGCTCGCCAGCGCCACCACAAGCGCCAGCGGCAGGCCGAGGCTCAAAGTGCCTAGCCAGCGACCGCGTCGCCGTCGTGGTGAGGGTGCGGTCTACCAGGAGAAGGCGACCGGGCGCTGGTTCGCCGCGGTGACGTACTACGACCTCGAGGGCACCCGCCGGAGGCGGAAGCGCGTCGCTCCCACAGAGCGAGCTGCTCGAGAGCGTCTGAAGGAGCTTCTCGAGTCGGTCGAGCCGGGCGCTCGCCTGGGGCCCGACTCGACCGTCCGCGAGGCGATGGCCGAGTGGCTCGACACCTCGAAGGACCGAGTCCGCCCTGAGACGTGGGCTGGCTACGAAACGCAGGTGCGCCTGCACATCAACCCCGCGATCGGCCGGCTACGAGTCCGCGAACTCCGGGCCGTCGACGTGCGCGAGCTGTTGCGTGGGTGCGCGACCACAAAGGGCCTCTCGCCGTCGAGCGTCCGCTACGTGCGGAAGGTGCTGTCCATGGCGCTTGCCCGCGCCGTTGCGGAGGGCGTCGTGCGCCGGAACGTCGTCAGCCTCGAGCCGGGACCTAGCGTCCCGAAGCCCGAAGTCACTCCGTTCACCGTCGACGAGGTCCGCGCGATCCTCGAGGTAATCGAGGGAGATCGCCTCGAGGCGATCGTCACAGTCGCGGTGGCGGTCGGCCTCCGCATCTCCGAGGCCCTTGGACTCCGCTGGTCCGATCTCGACCTCGATGCCCGAACGCTTGCGGTGCGTCTGCAGCTGAAGCGTGAGGACGGGGTGTTCGTGCTGAGAGAGCCAAAGAGCCAGGCGGGGCGCCGAGTTGTTGGGCTCCCGTCGTTCGCGGCCGCCGCCCTGCACCGGCACCGCGCGCGACAACTCGAGGAGCAGGCGGCTAGCGGCCGGGCGTGGAAGAACGAGCTCGACCTTGTCTTCACCACTCCGTTCGGGCAACCGCTCCACCGCCGGAATGTGCTGCGCTGGTTCCAGGCCAAAGTCAGGGAAGCCGGCGCCGCCGAGGCGGACGGTGGTCCCGTGCGCGGGCTCAAAGAGCTTCGCCACACTGCCGCGAGCCTGCTCCACGCCCAGGGCGCCACCGCGAACGACGTGAAGGACACGCTCGGTCACTCGGACGTCCGCGTGACGCTCAACGTGTACACACACCTCTTTGACGAGCGGAAGCACGAGATCGCGAGTCGGATGGACCATGCGCTGGGTAGTGGCGCCCTAAGCCGCGGCTCGTGACCGAACTAGGACTCGCGCGATTCCCGGTTGAGCAGCTCCCTGTGACTCATTGGGCGCGCGTCTGGTCCGGCCACCGTGCGAGGGACCCCGATCGGCATTGGGATCTCGCCTGCGCGTGCGCCGAGCTCCACCGCCGCGCGCTTGCCGGGATGGCCGAGCACGCTCGGCCGGCGAATCCCTCTGACATGGCCGTGGTCGACCTAGCAACGCATGCGTTCAGCCTTTTCGTCTCACAGTTGGAGCTGTCCGCGACGGGACGGTTCGAGGTGGCCGTCTACCTAGGGCGCGCGCTCTTCGATTGCGCCTGGTTGTCGGTAGCGTGCGGGCAGGACGCGGAGATCGCCCAACAGTGGCGCTCGGGAGATTTGCGAGCTGGCGACGCCCGCCAGGAGGTGGTTGCTCGCTTTCGTGCCTCGCACGGCGCCGAGGCCGCCGATCTCGTCGACGAGCGCCTCCGCCACTACTCCAGGCCGCTGCAGGACCTCGCGCACGCGAGCCCCTACCATGCGGGCCTTGCGAGGGACGCCGACGGCGTGAGGTTCGTCGCCGGTCGCGACGATGACCGGCTCTATCGTGACACCGTGCTCGGCGCAGTCCAGCACGAGTTGTTCGTCCTCAACGCGTTCTCCGTGCGGCTCGAGTGGCTAGGGGCTGAGTGGGAGGCCGCATTCAACGCGGTGAGCCAGCGTTTCACCGAGTTGCATGCTCGGTGGTCCGATTTGGAGAAGTCGCGGTGAGGGCGGCGCAATTGCGGCGGGGTTATCGCTTGCAGTCGGTACGCGTCGCGCAGTATCGTCCGCGCATTGGCTCCCCGTGCGGCTCCCCTGGGGGCCTGAGGGAGCCCGGCTCAGGAGCGGAAACCCTTGCGGTTGTTGGTCGGGGAGACAGGATTTGAACCTGCGACCTCTTGACCCCCAGTCAAGTGCG
>CAYZJO010000024.1:0-18226 GCA_964479165.1 uncultured Dehalococcoidaceae bacterium | reverse complement strand
GTACCGAAGGTGGGACTCGAACCCACACGGGGGTCTCCCCCCAACGGTTTTTGAGACCGTCGCGTCTGCCTGTTCCGCCACTTCGGCTGGGTCGGCCCTCCGGAGGGGACGTGCGAGGGGCCGCGGCGGGATGTGGAGCGGAAGACGAGACTCGAACTCGCGACCTTCTCCTTGGCAAGGAGACGCTCTGCCAACTGAGCTACTTCCGCGGGCGTCCGCCGGTTCTTCCAAGTATAAAGACGCGGTCGGTGACCGACTAGCACGACACTACGAGCGCGCCGCCTGCCCTTGGGCCGCCTGGCCCTGCGCCGGCGTACCCTCCGCTTGGCGCTGCGGGCGGGGATTTGCCTCGCGCCAGGCGTGGTACTTGCTCGGCGGCAGCGTCCCGGCCTTGTACTTCTCGAACGTATCCGCCATCACGCGGTCGACCTCGGCGAGGAACTCCTCCTGGGTGCCGTTGTTGTGGAAGACGTAGTCCGCGGCCGGGGCGCGGTCCTCCCACTTGCGCTGGGCACTGAGGCGCTTGAGCGCCTCCTCCTCCGTGAAGTTGTTGCGCGCCATCAGGCGTTGCTTCGCGGTCTCGGTGTCTGCCGCGACGAGCCAGGTGGCGTCGCACCAGGCCGCGTAGCCCGCCTCGATGTGGTTCACTGCCTCGAGGATCGCGATTTCGTCCTCGCCGAGCGTGGCACGCCAGTTGTCGACGGTCGTCTTGATCTGGGTCTCGATGTTGCCGATCGAGCGCATCCAGCGACTCATGTTTTCTGGGTTACCGAAGACCATGTCGCCGATCTTCTTGCGGTCGATGTAGGCGTCCGGGGTGAGGACTTCCTTGCCGAACTCCTTGAGGACGTTGTAGTAGCCGCGGGTACCCGGGTCGAACATGCGGTGGACGAGCTTGTCCGCGTCGCCGTGCAGCGCGTTCCAGTTCTCGACGAGATGCCAGCACAGGCCGCTCTTGCCCGTCGCGATCGAGCCCGTCACCCCGATGATCAACGCCATCGTTCGCTCCTTCTCGGTGTGTCTGACGCAAGACTACCGAACCATGCGCTCGCGGGGAACGCGCCGGCCGTTGTGCGGTCTCGTCCGGCACGCCTCACTACTGGATCGGGTGCTGCTTGAGGAACTCGGTCAGCTGCGGGATGACCGTGTCCAGGTCGAGGGGCGCTTCCTCGTGGTTCTTGCCGGGCACGCCGAAGAAGGGCGTGCCATGCTCCTCGGAAAAGCGCTTTGCACCTTCGTAGCGGGCGCCGTCCTGGTCGCCGGCAAACAGCAGCACGGGCACGCGTGTGGTCTTCAGCGCCTGCACCGCCCCGCCGAACCGCTTCGTTTCCTCGACGCACGCGGCCCAGGCATCGCGGTCGGCGCCGGGGGCGCTGGAGACTCGTGACCACACCTCCTCGAAGCTCTGCGACGCGAGAGCCAGGTCTTTACCACCGTACGGCGACGCCCCACCGAGGACGAACGAGGCAAAGCGCTGCGGCTGGTAGATCGCAGCGCTCATCCCGATGATCGCCCCCATCGAGTACCCGAGCAGGTGCGCCCGCTGGATCCCCGCATCCGTGAGCACCGCGCCGACGTCGAGGACGCGCTGGCGGAAGTCGTACGCCTCGCGAGTGGTGGGTTTGTCCGACTGCCCGAAACCCCGGAGGTCAACGAGCACGAGCTGGTACTCGCCCTTGAGCCGATCGACGTACCCCGTCTCGCGCCAGCGCTCGAGGTTCCTCGAGAAGCCGTGAAGCAGCACGAGCGGCTGACCTTCGCCCTCGACCTCGTAATGAATGCGGACGCCGTCATCGGCGGTGACGAAGGGCATCGATACCTCCCGCGATCCTCGGAGCCGACTCGACGGCGCATGATAACGGAGCGGGCGGGTATCGCCGTTCCGAACGCAGCTGCGCGTCGCCGTGCCAACGTAACCATGCGCATCTCGCTGCGTTCGTATAATCGAATTTGCGCCCTCGACTCAGGGCGACGTCCGAGACGATCCCCCAGCCTGTCTCGTGGCGAGCGGTCCGTCCGCGGTTGGACGGGAGAGGTGGAGGCCGGTATGGCGCGATCGATTTGGCGCGGCGCCATCAGCTTCGGGATGGTCTCGATTCCCGTGAAGCTCTACACGGCGACCGAGAGCCACGACATCTCGTTCCGTCAGATCCACGACGCGGACTGCCACAGCCGCATCCAGCAGCAGCGCTGGTGCCCGGTCCACGAGGAGGTCGTCCCCTACGACGAGATCGTCCGCGGCTACGAGTACGCCAAGGACAAGTACGTCATCCTCGAGGAGTCCGACTTCGAGAAGCTGCCGCTTCCGAGCAAGCACACAGTCTCCCTCGACGCCTTCGTCAAGGCCGAGGAGATCGACCCCATCCACTACGAGAAGTCGTACTACCTCGAACCTGACGAAGCGGGCGTGAAGCCGTTCGCTCTGCTGATGCGCGCACTGCAGGAGAAGGAACTGGTCGGGATCGCCAAGATCGCGATCCGCAACAAGGAGCAGCTCTGCGCACTCAGGCCCGGGGACGGCGCGCTTACCCTCGAGACGCTGTACCTCGCGAACGAGATCCGCGAGGCGCCGAACGAGACCAACTGGCAGGACATCAAGGTGTCCGCTGCCGAGATGAAGATGGCCTCGACTCTCATCGACATGCTCGAGAAGCCCTTCGAGCCGGAGGAGTACCAGGACGAGTACCGCGAGGCGCTGATGCAGGTCATCAACGCCAAGCTCGAGGGCCAGGAGGTCGTCGAGTCCGAGGAGGCCGAGGAGCCCTCGAAGGTCGTCGACTTGATGGCCGCGCTTCGGGCCAGCGTCGAGGCCACCAAGAAGCGCCAGGCCGAGAGCAAAGCGGATGACGAGGCCGAGGAGAAGGCGCCGCGCCGCCGCCGCGCGAAGGCCAGCTAGGGCTCGTTGACCTGCTGACCCATGCCTCGAGCCGCACGTAGTCGCAAGAGCCCCTCCCTAACCTCCCCCGCAAGGGGGGAGGAGTCTGACTCCGCGAACGGGCTCGACCGCTACGGGGAGATGCGCGACTTCTCGCGCACACCGGAGCCGGCGCCCGAGACGCCTCCACCGACCGCCGGGCCGCTGACGTTCGTCGTCCAGAAGCACCGCGCGACCCGGCTGCACTACGACTTCCGCCTCGAGTGGGACGGCACGATGAAGTCGTGGCCCATCCCTCGCGGACCGTCCCTCGATCCCGCGGACAAGCGTCTGGCCGTGATGACCGAGGACCATCCGCTCTCCTACGCCTCTTTCGAGGGCCTCATCCCGAAGGGGCAGTACGGCGCCGGGGAGGTGATCGTCTGGGACAACGGCACCTACTCGCCCGACGAGGGCGGCTTCTGCTTCGACGACGTTGCCGAGGCTGAGCGCCGCATGCGCGAGGGCCTCGCTGCCGGCAAGATCTCGGTGCACCTGCGCGGCAAGAAGCTCAAGGGCTCGTGGACGCTCGTGAAGACGCAGCAGGACGAGAAGTCCTGGCTCGCGTTCAAGCACCGCGACGAGGCCGTGGACACCGAGCGCGACATCACCGAGGACGACTGGTCCGTCATCTCCGGATTGACCATCGAGGACCTCCAGGCCGGGCGGCTCCCAGACAAGAACGTCGAGCCCGTGCCTTTGCGCCCGATCGAGCTGCCCGGCGCCCGCCTCGCGCCGCTGCCGGACGGCATCGAGCCGATGCAGGCGACGCCCAAGGAGGGTGCGTTCTCCGATCCCGCATGGCTCTTCGAGCCGAAGATGGACGGCATCCGCGCGCTCGCGTTCGTGCGCCACGGCAAGGTCACCCTCCGCACGCGCAAGGGCAACGACGTCACGAGGCAGTACCCGGCGCTGGCCGCTTTCCTCGCGAAGCAGCCCGTCGCCGAGGCCGTGTTCGACGGCGAGATCGTCTCGTTCGACGACGGCGGGCGCCCGTCGTTCGAGCGGCTCCAGCAGCGCATGAACCTCACGAACGACGTGGAGATCCGCGAGGCCGATCGGCTCGTCCCCGTCGTCTTCTATGCGTTCGATTTGCCTTATGTCGACGGCGTCGACCTGACGAAGACGCCGCTGTGGCTGCGCAAGGAGACGCTCGAGCGCGTCCTCTTCCCCTCGAGGCATGCGCGCTACCTCGAACACTTCGATGTCGACGGTGAGACGGCGTACCACGCGGCGATGGACCTCGGCCTCGAGGGCCTCGTGGCGAAGCGCCGTGACAGCGTCTACGAGTCGGGCCGTCGCTCCAGCCGGTGGCTGAAGCTCAAGGGCAAGCGCACGGACGAATTCGTGGTCGGCGGCTTCACGCCGGGCAATGGCGGCCGCGCGTCGAGCTTCGGTGCGCTCATCGTCGGGCAGTACGACGCTGAGAACCGCCTCATCCCCTGCGGTCGGGTGGGCGGGGGCTTCGATGACCGCACCCTGAAGGAGGTGCGTGCGCGCCTCGACCCGCTGGTCCGCAAGACGACTCCGTTCCACGGCAAGCCGGAGGGCGTCACCTCCGCCACCTGGACGGAGCCGCGGCTCGTGGTCGAGGTGCAATTCACCGAATGGACCTCGGACGGCAACCTCCGCGCCCCCGTGTTTCTGCGCATCCGCGACGACAAGGAGGCCGACGATGTCCGCCAGATCGCGGCCATCGCGGAGCTCGCGGAGGGGGACATCGCTTCGGCCACCATGGTGGCTTCACGAAGGAGCGACACCGAGCCGTCCGACGAGGACCTCCAGGCGGAGATCGCCTCGGTGCTCCACCAGCTCGAGACGTCAAAGCAGTCGACGACCCTCGAGGTCGGCGGCCACGAGATCAAGCTCACGAACCTGAACAAGGTGCTGTGGCCCGCCTACGAGGACCAGCGGCCGCTGACCAAGCGCGACCTGCTCGTCTACCTCGCGACAGCCGCTCCCGTCCTGCTGCCGCACCTGCGTGATCACCCCGTGACCATGACGCGTTACCCCAACGGCATCGACGCGCCGATGTTCTACCAGAAGCACTACGAGGCGCCGCCGCCATTTGTGCACACCGTCGACGTCTTCGCGGACAGCCGCGATCAGGAGTTCTTCGTCTGCAACAACCTGCCGACGCTGATGTGGCTCGGCCAGATCGCGAACCTCGCGCTGCACATCTCGTTGGCGCGCATCAACCCGCAGCCCGACGCGATGCACCTCCCGACGACCTTCACCGGGTCGCGTGAGGCGATCGAAGCGTCGGTGCTCAACTACCCCGACGTCATCCTGTTCGACCTCGATCCGTACATCTACGCGGGTTACGAGAAGAAGGGCGAAGAGCCCGAGCTCAACCGCGTCGCCTACCGCCGCACGTGCGAGGTCGCGCTCTGGCTGAAAGAGCTGCTCGATGCTGCTTCGTTGTCGGCGTTCGTGAAGACCTCGGGCGCGACGGGGCTCCACGTCTTCGTGCCGATCAAGCGCACGCTCGATTACGCCGCCGTGCGGAGCGTCGCGGAGACGTTCGGCAACTTCCTCGTGGCCGCGCATCCGAACGAGGTCACGATGGAGTGGCGGACCGAGAACCGGACGGGGAAGGTCTTCTTCGACGCGAACCAGAATGCCCGCATCAAGAACCTCGCGAGCGCGTACTCCCCGAGGGCCAAGCCGGGCGCGCCCGTCTCGATGCCACTGCGCTGGAACGATCTGGAGAAGGTCTATCCGACTGACTTCACGATTCTGACGGCGCCCGAGCGAATCACAAGCACAGGTGACCTCTGGGCGCACATCCTCGAGGCCAAGCAAGACGTGGGGGCGCTGCTCGGTCTTGACGGCGACTGACAGGGGCCTCTAAGCCGCCGCGTCGTCCTCGATGCCAGGGGCGTCGCAGAGCGGGTCGACCACATCGGTGCTGTACCAACCCTGGTGCGCCGACCAGAGCAGGTTGCAGTGCACGCAGAAGGCCTGGCGGCCGAGCGCGCCGACGCGCACCGGATGCCCCATGCGTTCGTGGAGTTCGACGATGCCGGCGAACGGCTCTCGCCGGTCGAGGGACTTGGCCAACGTCACGACCTCGAAACCGTGGCGCGAGGCCCGTCCCCGCAGACGAGCAACTCCGCTCACTCGCCCACTTCAGCGGATCGCCGCTTCGGCCTCATCAGCAGTTTCCCGATACCG
Organism: uncultured Dehalococcoidaceae bacterium; assembly: GCA_964479165.1. Lineage (GTDB taxonomy): Bacteria > Chloroflexota > Dehalococcoidia > UBA2979 > UBA2979 > CAYZJO01. The sequence goes on along the minus strand of CAYZJO010000024.1, from coordinate 12,135 downwards.
CGTCGCCGGAACCCTATTCCCGAAGCCCGCAATGCAACGACCGCACCGGGTCTTCTTACGGACGCGCCGACACGCTTGGCCGCGATCGTTATGATGCGCGTGAGCCATCCACCGGTCGGGCGGCGCCTCTCGCGACTCACGGCGCGGAGGCCACGGGTCGCCGCGCGTCGACGCAGGTAGGGCCTCGCTCGATGTCGGCGATAGAGGGGACGACAGCATGGATCCGAGTCAGGCGAAGGGCACGCTCGCGCTCATCGGTGGCGGTGACTACGAGGCGTCAGAGCGCGTCGACTCGTTCCTGCTGGACCTCGCCGGTGGCCCCGACACGTCGGTCGTCTTCCTGCCGACGGCACGTCCCTCGGTTCGCATGGGCGAGAAGTTCACTGAGTACTTCCAGTCGCTCGGTGCGCGCAACGTCCAGGTCGCGCCGGTCTACGAGACCGAGGACGCCAACAACGAGGACAACGCGCGGATGCTGCGCGAGGCGGGCCTGATCTACATCGGCTGGGGCAGCGACACGCGGGTCCAGCAGGTCATCACGAACACGCCCGTCCACGTCGCCATCGAAGAGGCGTACCGCGACGGTGCGGTGCTTGCGGGGACCAGCGCCGGGGCGCGCGGCGCCGGCGAGCTGGTCATCTCGCCGGCGAACGGCCCTGTCGGACTGCGCGGCGGGCTCGACGAGGGGCCGCCGCGCCCGAGCGATGGGCTGCCGCTCGACCAGAAGACCGTGCTCCAGGTCTGGCCGGGCTTCAACTGGATGCCGGGCTTCGGGATCGATGCCCACCTCGCCGAGTGGAACCGCTACGGGCACCTCTTCCTCATGGGGGCGCTCCGCCCCGACCTCACGTGGCTCGGACTCGACGAGCGGACCGCGCTCATCGTCTACCCGGGCGGAGACGCGGAGGTCGTCGGCAACAGCAACGTGATCGTCGCGCGGAGGTCGCCCTCGGTGCAGGTGCGCCGGCCCGGCCCAGACCACGCTCTCGAGGCGCGAGGACTACGGATCGACGTGCTCGCGCACGGAAGCCGGACCAGCCTCGACGAGCTGCGACAGCCCTGCGCCTAACGCGCCGGGGATGGCGGTCGACTACTCGTCGAGCCGCCGCTCGACCGACGCCACCTTCGAGTCGAGCGCGTTTTCGACGCCGGGACGGTAGTCGACCTTCATGACGACACTCACACGCTCCGAGTGCTCCGCGATGGCCATGACCGCCTGCTTCACGACGGCCATGACCTCGTCCCAGTCGCCCTCGATCGTCGTGAACATCGCATCGGTGCGGTTCGGCAGGCCGGATTCGCGGACGACGCGAATTGCCTCCGCGACCTCGCCGCTGACGGACGCCGAACCGCTGCCGATCGGCGTGGCGGAGAACGCGAGGAGCATCGTCAGTCCTTTCTGCTATTCGAGCGCGCGCCCGGCTGCCGCGACCGCCGTCAGCGCGCGACCAAGCGAGCCCTCGCGGTCCTGCGGGTCGATGACCGGCATCGCAAGCACCTCGCCAAAGCCGTCGTCGCGCACGTATGACGCCAGGCGCTCGGCCACCTCGGACTCCGAACCGGAGACCACGAGGTCGTCGAGCAATTCGTCGCTGTATCCGTCGCCGGCATCCGGGAATCCGGCGCGGGCGAACATCGCGCGGTAGAACGGCACGCTGGCGTAGTTGCCCAGCCGCTCGCGGGCGAGTGTGCGCACCGCTTCGCGATCCTCGGAGACGGCAATCGGTACGTGCGCGACCAGTGGCGGCGGCGTCCGGCCGGCGCGCTCAGCGCCACGCTGGATGGCTGGCAGCGCCTCGGCCACGAGGTACTGGCGCGGGCACATCCAGGAGAGTGCGCCGTCGGCCAGCTCGCCGCACAACTCGAACGAGGCCGGCTGCAACGCCGAGGCGAGCAGCGGCACGGCCTCGGAGGGCGACGGGAGGCGGGTTCTCGCGGTGACGTGCACGCCCTCGAAGTCGGCGGCGCCCTCCGTGAGCAGCGAGCGGACCACCGTGAGGTACTCGCGGAGCTGGGTCAGCGGCTTGTGCCACTGCACGCCGTAGGTGCGCACCATCGCAGGCTCATGCGCGGGCCCGATGCCGAGCCGAAAGCGACCGGGCGCGAGTTGGGCGAGGGCGAGCGCCTGCTGTGCGATGACGATCGGGTGCCGCGGCCACGTCTGCACGATCGACGTACCGAGCACGATGCGCTCGGTGCGTCCGAGGGCGGCGGCATAGGTCGTCATGAGATCGGCGCCGCCTGCGCCACCCATCGTGCCCCACGCGGCTGGGATGCCTGCTGCCTCCGCCTGCTCGATCTGGCCGATCGCGTCCTGTGCGTCTGTACCCTGGATCGCCACGCTGATCATCGCCGCCTCCGACCCCGCGGAACCTGTGCCTGGCCTCGTACGTTCCCCAAGGGTACAGGGAAGGGACTCTCGCCCATGCCTCAGACCTCCACGCCCTCAACGAGCGCGCGCCGGCGCGTTGGACGCGGCCTGCTCGTGCTGCTTGCCGGTGCTGCGATCTCGCTCGCTGCGGTCGCCTGTTCCGATGACGACGCGACCGGCACGACCGACCCCACGACCTCGACCACCCCGGTCGTGACAGAGACTCCCGGGGAGGGCGGGAACGGCACATCGCCCGGCGGGACGGGGACGGCCGCCGGGGGCGACACCCCGGTGACGGACGGGACGCCGGCGCCCGGAGGCGCGTCGCCCCCGCCGGACACGCCGGTCAGCTCGACGCCCGGTGGAGGCAGCTCGCCTCCGTCCACCAGAACCGTCGCGCCCGTCGATCCCGGCTACCCGACGGTCGAGGAACTCGCGCCGATCGAGAGCGCCGAGATCCTCGTGATGGAGTCGTTCCCGCCGCAGTACGCGGTGCAGATCGTCTCCGGCCTTCCGAGCGGCTGCGCGGTCTTCCTCCGGTCCGAGGTCGTCGAGCGTTCCGGCACGACGATTCGCATCGAGGTGGTGAACCAGATGCCGGCACCCGACTCGAACGTGGCCTGCACGATGATCTACGGCATCCACGAGAGCAGCGTGATGCTCGGCAGTGAATTCGAGTCCGGAGTGACCTACGCGGTCGAGGTGAACGACAAGGTGACGGGGTTCACGGCTCAGTAGCGCCTCGCGGCAGCGGTGCATCGTCCTCGTCACCCGCGAGGTTGTAGATGTAGAGCAGCGCGAACCAGACGCCCTTCGATGGCCGGTACAGGATCGCGGTCGCCGGAATCGCAGCGATCGCGATCGTCCACATCGCGTGCAGTCCCATCTCGGAGATGAAGTGCGTCTGCCACTCGAGGACGCCGAGCACGAACGCGAATGCGGCGCCGAGCGTGTAGCCGATAGCCAGCGCCCCGAGCCAGGCGCCGGATTCCTTCGCGAACTTCAAGCCGCAGTTCGGGCAGCGCTCGTACAGGTCCCAGTACGACCTGAACATCGAGTGAGCGAGACACCGAGGACACGACCCGGGGATGAAGCCGAGAGCGAGCGTTAACAGTGCCCGCGATCCGGTCATTCCCTGTCGCATCTGTCCAGTGTACGCACCTCCGGTTCGAGCGGCGCGACCCGGGAGTCAGGAGCAACCCTCGAGCGCTGCGGTCACTTCCGAAGCGGCGCGTTGGACCGCGTCGCGCTGAGCGCTGACTCGGAGCGCGGCATCGTTGTCGACCAGGCCGCCGCCGAGCCACTCCTCGTGGGCATCCGCCATGCGAACAAGCGCAGATGCCATCTCCGCGAGGGGGGTCATGGCGGGCCGGCATCCGGGAGCCAGCTCTTCGACGAACGGCGTGGTCTGTTCAATCTCTGTGCGCAGGGCAATCGCGGCCGTACGGAACCGCGCGGCGTTCGTCGCCGCCGCGGCCCAATCGCTCGTCTGCACCGCGCGATCCACGTTGGAATCGAGCGCGACCTCGAGCTCGTCGAGCCTGGTTGCCCACGACTCCACGGCGTCGCGGTAGGAACCCCGCGCTGCAGGGGTGGGTGACGAGCGAGGCATAGGGGTGGCCGCGGCCGGGGTGAGCCCCGCGGTCGCAGTCGTGGGCGCCGAGGTCGGTGCGGTGACCATAAGCGCTTCGTCGTTCACCCATGAGACAAGGGTTCCAGACCGCACCAGGCTCCAGCCAGCGCAACCCTCGGAGTCGCTTCGAAGCACCTCCACCTCGGTTCCGTTCGGCCACCAGCCCGCCAATAGCGCGTCGGGCGCGCACGCGGAGCGCCACCGGACGCCGCCCTCGGCGGAGTTCACGAACTGCGTCGGCGGTGGTCCCGCTGCCACGGTTGGCGTGACCGGGGGCTCGGTCGGAGATGGCGTAGGTGTAGGCGTGGGGACCGAAGTGGCGGGCGTGGTCGCAGTGGGCTGGAGCGTCGGCGTGGCGGTAACCGGCACGTCCTCGGTTGCCGCGCCTGTCGGTGATGGCGCGATGGTCGAGGTGGCGACGGCCTGCAGAACCGGGGTGAGGCCCGCCGGCGGAGGCGTCGAGGCGAGCGACGGTCCGCCCTGCTCCTCGCGATCGGTCGCGGAGGCTGTCACCGCGATCGCGAGTCCGAGCGCCGCGAGGCCCAGGACCGTACCGCCTCCGACGACGGCCACCGGCGCCCAGGGGGAGTCGGCACGGCGCGCGACCAGGAGCGCCGAGGCAACCGCCGCGAGCGTCAACACGGTCCCCAGGATCAACGGACCGAAGTCGAGCAAACCCACCCCCGCCGCTAGCCTAGCATCGGTACTGACGCGACATGGCGTGCGGACAACCGCCCGCGCGCTTCATCGAGTCAAACGACGAGCGCGGAGGTTGTGTTCGACGGCCGACTTGAGCCGGCGCGCGAGGAGGCGCAAGATCGAGAGAGCGGGAGCGGCGCGTCGTTCGGCTTCACCGGACACCAACATCACGTGCTGCCGGTGCCGGGTGGTGTAACGGTAGCACCGGGGACTTTGGATCCTCTTGTCTAGGTTCGAATCCTAGCCCGGCAACCACGCGTCTTCTTGCCCTACAGCGCCCGTTTCGGCGACACTGGAGGAAGCGCGAACCCGCGCAGACGGTTCCCCGATAGCTCAATGGTAGAGCGGCCGGCTGTTAACCGGTAGGTTCGAGGTTCGAGTCCTCGTCGGGGAGCCAGTTCAATCCTCGCTCCAGCGCTGCCCCCTTCAACGTTCGTCCGGGCTCGATGGCTGTCAGCAGATGCCAAGGCCGTGCCCTCATCGATCTCACTCCGCGGGTGGGTTCAGCTCGCTGCCCGGCTGCAGGTAAATGAGCGAGGTGGGGGTGACCACCTCCCAGGGCGGCTCGATCGCGATCTCACCCTCGGGCCGGTCCAGCGCGTCCGCGATCAGGTCCTCGATCGGCGGGTAGGGGTTGCGGCGAACACCTCGCCAGGGACGCGGCAGCAACCTCGGGATCTCGGAGCTATCGAGGTAGCGTCCCACGATGTCCTCGTAGCCTCCCCGCACCGGGACCACGACGCGGGCCGCGCCGGCCTGGAGGAACGCCTGGTGCAGTGGGTCGGAGCTTGCTCGCCCCTGCAGTTCGGTCCACCGATCTCGGCCGGCCCACTGGTACGGATAGAACAGGTACGTGAGGTTCTCCCACTCGAAGCAGTCCTCGAAGAACTGGATGTAGTCCGCCTCGGCCTTCGCCTCCATGCGGTCCATCCGAGGGAGGTTTCCGGTTGGGAAGTTGACCGACCCAAACGCGTGGAAGTCCTGGCCGGTAAGCAGCGTCTGAGCCCCACGCTTCAGTTCCTGCACCTCGATCAGCCGGTTCTGGTCGGGCGACGTGGCTGCGACGTAGCCCTGTCGTGCAGCACGCAGCCGCAGGTCTGTCTCGTACTGTTCCAGCATCGCAAGGTAGCCGGCGCGAATCGTCTCGTACGTGCGAAGCCGCCACGCGTCGAGCGCCTCGTCGGTCCGCTCGCATCGCACGCGAACGATGACGGTCACGCCGCCACGCTGGTCGGTGCTGATGCCGATTGGCAGCGGACCTCCGATCTCGCGGTCGAGGCCCACAGTGCGCTCGGCATTCGCGTCCTCGTCATTCATCCAGACTCGCCGCTCGCCCACGGCGACCTGCACCGCCTGCGTCTGGGTGATGCCACCTTCGCCCTCGGAAAGGCCCCACGTTGTGGTCACGTAGGCGGTATCGGCGAAGTAGCCCTCCGGGATGTTCACCTCGCCGACGTACGCCGCATAGCCCCACTCCGGCTGCGACTTGTCTGTGCTGTTCTGCTCGTAGTCGTACGGCCGCGCCGGCGGATCGACGAACGTGGCGCTGGCATACACCTCGTTCGGAGGCGGGGGCTCGAGGCCAAGGACGTTCCAGCGGGTGGCTTTCGCGACGTAGTTGCCCGGGTGCAGCTCATCGAAGTCGAGGTTCCACGCGGGCGGCGGCCTGAGTTCGCCCTCCGCCTCGGCGGCCGTCTTCATGTACACGTAGTGCGCTGCCGGTTCCGGAACGATGCACTCGAGCAGCAGGCGCTCCCCGTAGTTGTACAGCTGTGCCTCGTCGACCTTGTCCACCCACCGATAGATGCCGGCGATGTTCTGCGTGCTCTCGGCGTTGTCGAACCGGTGGAGGTTGGTCTCCGTCACTCGCGTGCGGCTGGTCGTGGTGCGTCGGTAGCCGGCCTCGGTCCGCAGCAGTTCGGACGCCTTCTCCGTGAGGTTGGTGGCGTATGACACCGCGGCACTCGTGCTCGACGACGTCGAGGTCGAGGACGACACGTTGATGTCGATCCCCGCCTGCACTGGACCCAGCCCTCCCGAGACGCTGACACCGAGCGTCATGGTGGAGCTTCTTGAGGCCACGGTCTGAGTAGCCCGTTCGAGGCTGCTCTGCTCGGTGGTCTCGAGCTCCTGCGTGGTCTCCTCAAGTGTCTGGAGCGTCTCGGTCACGGACTCGCTCGTTGTGGTGTCCACAAGGTGCGTGCGCTCGCGGACTTCGCTCGCGAGCACGTTCTCGATGTGCGCGATCGGCCCGAGCTCATACCGGAGGTGACGAGTCCGCACGATCATCAGGTCGCCCCGCCCAATCACGCGAGCGTAGGCGTGCAGCACCGGAACGACCGGCTCCTCGTCCTCCTCCACGGGATCGAGCAGCGGTGGGATGTACGTGCTATCAAGCCCGCCATGGTACTGCTGGTCGATGGGCTCGAAACCACGGCGATCGAGCGTGCGTCGCGCGTCCGCGTATTCCACTTCGAGAATGCGCTTGAACGCCGTCGCGCTCGTGGCGGGCGAAAGCCCCATGCTGCGAGCAGCCTCGCGCAGACGCTTCATCGGTTCGACCAGGTCCGGGAACTGCGCGCCGTCGAGATCCGACAGGACCACTTCACGCGGCTCGGATCCCGCAAGGATGCGGGTACGAACTCGTTCGAGGTCCTGCGCCGTCAACTGGAGCCGTTGTGCGCGCTCCAGCGTCGGGTCGACCGACCGTCGCCCCGCCGGTAGCGGCGGAAGCAGCAGGGAGCGGCCGTGGATCAGGTCGTGGACGCGGCAGGAGTCCTCCGCGTTCGAGTTTGCCAGCCGGATCAACACGATGCCGCGGAGGATGCGGACGAGCGGAGAGTTCATCACCGGCGCCTTCGGACGCAGGCAACGCAGCAGCGTCGCCACATCGACCGTCCACCGGGTCAGGCGCTCGAGGCTTTGGACCGCAGTACGAGCGTCGAGCCCGGACATCTCGAGCCACTGGGCGCGTCGCTGGCGCAGTCTTCCGACAGTGAGCTCGGCGTTGACGGTGGCGAGCCGTAGGAGTTGGTGAGCCAGCCCCGCGACCAATCGGTCCGAGTCGTTGAGCACGTCACGGCGCTCGTTCAACAACACCAGAATGCGGTCCTGGTTCCTCGCTTGCACCGCCTCTGCGACCTCAGGGGACCAGTCGTCACGGAGGTCGAAACAACTGCCGAGTGCCGGGTCTCCAAAGGAACAATCGGGCTCGTCCCGATCCCCCCCGGGAACGTAGCGTCGCACCTGCACGAACCGGATGAGAGACCGCGTCTCCGATGGCACTGTGGACCTCCCTTACCCTTCGCACCGTCCTCAGTCAGGGGATCTGCTCGGCCAGCCGCAGGAACTGCGGTAGCCCGTAAGTGTTCGCCGCACGGTTCAGCTGCCGCGCTAGCCCGAGCCAGCGGGCACCGTCCCTACCTCGCAACCCTGCGACCGCCCGCTGGATGACCGGGTCGTTGAGCTCGGCGAGTAGTTCGAGGATCTCTCGCGGTTCATACGCGACGAGCGCGTCCTGGACCCGCGCGGCATCAGGGTGTCGCGCGAAGTCCGGGTCGATCAGAACGTTCCCGAACCGATCAGCGCGCGCACGATTGATCGAGAAGGCTTCCGGGCGGAACTGCCCGACGCGTGCCGCCCCACTGCCGCGTCGCGCGACGCCTCCGGCGTAGACGTCCTCCATCGCATGCTGCCATGGGGGGACGAAGTACAGGTTCCCCGGCTCGCAGAGCCCAGTCAGCATGGTGAGCCGGCTCCGCCAGGGCTCCCCGAGCCCCAACGAATCGATGATCGTCGTCATCCGGCGCACGAAGCGCTGTGAACGGTGATGCTCCCACTCGAACGTGTTCAGCCGGATCTGACGTGCGTCCGGGAGGCGCAGGGCGACCTCGAACAGCTGGTCCGTGGAGAGTTGGGTGAACGCGTCGTTGGGGACGGTCGCCGTCGGTGTCGTACTGCGCCCGCGCGTGGGAAGCGAGTTCCAAATGGCGGTCAGGTCTGCGTCCGGGTCCAGGATGTCCGAACGCTGTAGCCGAGCTGCGAGGAGCCAACGGGCCTGCTGCGCGTTGCGCTGAGGACTGTACCGCAACCCCTTGAATCTCTTGTCATCGGGCAGTCTCCCGGGGAAGTCGACCTCCGATCGATAGATCGGCGTGTAGCCCGTGGACAGCGTGAAGGCCGTCTGCACGCGTGTCTGTCGCAGCTCGGGGTCGAGGTAGTTGTCGAAGGTCTCGAGCGAGTCATCCACTCCGAGCGTCTCGAAGAGCTCGCGGCCCTCCTGATCCAGCGGCACCTCCCGTCCCCACACACGCGAGGCTTGGACCGCCGCCACCGACCGGTTTCCGCGCGTCCTCGCCACGTCCCATGTGGGGTACTGGATCGCTCCGGTGGAGCTGATGGTCGGCGCGTTCATCGGCAGGACGCGCAACCTCGTGCCGCGCAGTGGCACGTGATCGCCGGTCAGGTACCGATGCGAGCCATACGTGGTCCCGGAGTCGTACGGAGGCGGGATCCGGCGGAACTCTCGGTAGTGCGAACGGAGCGCGCTCTCGAACTCCGCTCGGTCCGTGGTGCGAAGCAGGCGCGCGGTCTCCGGACCGAGCAGCGCAGTGATCGCTCGTCCGAGCGTCGAGTCGGGGTCGACGCGCAACAGGAAGCGCTCGGGCGTCAGCGCGGGGACGTACCAGGCGTATCCGCCGCCCGACCCGGGCGGGCGGCTGTTGACCGACCTCGGCTTCGTGGTGCCACAGCCGATCGTTGACCTGGCCGACGGCGCCGCGTGGGTGGACCTCAGCAGCGAGCAGGTGTCGCTCTTCGATATCGACGTGATGCTCTGGCTCGTCGAGGACGGCGCCGCCCGCGACCGGCTACTGGCCGACCCGCTCTACTCCGGGCTCACCGTCGCTCGCGAGGGTCGCCACGTCATCTACTCGTACGCCGAAGAGGCGGAACTCGCCGCGGCCTGCTCGATGCAGACCGTGCTCAGCCTGCCTTTCCTGCTCGAGCATCTCGTGCCCCAGCTCGCCGCGGCGCTCGACGGCGACCCGGCAACCGTCTAGCAGCGCTGCGAACACCAAGGAGAGCCTGTGCCCGGACTGAGACCCGATCGCCCGAACGGCGCCACGACCAACCCGGCCGTCCACTCGACGCGCCGCCAGTTCATCAAAGGTGTCGGCGCCGTGGCGCTCGCCGGACTCCTCGCCGCCTGCGGGTCGGAGAAAGACCCCGAGCCCACCGCCGAGGCAAGCGACGCCTTCCCGGTAACGATCGACCACGAGTTCGGGAGCACGACCATCGAGCAGACGCCGACGCGGATCGTGGCCGCCGGTTTCAACGAGGTGGACTTCATCCTCGCGTTCGGCGAGACGCCCGTCGGCGTCCGCGACTTCATCGGGACGTACCCCGAGGATACGCGACCCTGGGCGGTCGATCTCATCGGAGACACTGAGCTTCCGGTCATCGGCGGCAACGAGATCGACTTCGAGCTGGTCGCATCGCTCAACCCCGACGTGATCATGGCGGTGTACGCGTTTCTCGATGAGGGCGCGTACACCAACCTCAGCGGGATCGCGCCGACTGTGGCAGGGCCTGCCGGGGGCGCGACGTGGAAAGAGCAGACCCTGATTACGGGCCGTGCGCTGGGCAAGGAAACTCGCGCCGAGGAGATCGTGCGCGAGGTCGACCAGCGGTTCGCCGACGCGGCCGGCGCCCACCCCGAGTTCGCAGGGAAGACGCTGGCGATCGTGTGGGGCGTGGGCGATCCAGGCAGCGGGTACACGCTGCTGGAAGAGGCCGACCTGCGCGCGCAGTTCTTCTACAACCTCGGCTTCGTTCCGCCGCCGCTGACCGGGGAGATCAGCCCCGAGCAGGCCAACGTCATCGACCAGGACCTCATCGTCGTCTTCGGTTGGACCGAGGCAGACCTCGCGAGCGACGCGCTGTTCCAGGGGCTCACCGCTGTGCAGGAAGGGCGCGTCGTCTACTTCGCGTGGGAGAGCGATCTCGCGGGGGCCCTCGGCTTCTCGAGCCCGCTGAGTATCCCGTACGCCATCGACCTTGCCGCTCCGGCGCTCGCGGCCGCTCTCAACGGCAACGGCTGATCGATGTCACCACCAGTTCCCGAACATGAGGTACGACCGATGACACCAGCGCTCCTGGCTCCGCCGGTGAGGGTCGCGCCGATCGAGGACACGACCCGTCGTGAGTTCATGACGGGCGTCGGTACTGTCGCACTTGCGGCCAAGTCCCTCGAAGCCTGCGGCGGGAACGAGGACGACGCCGAGGCGACAGCTGCGAGCTCTGATCGGTTTCCACGAACGGTCCAGCAGACCCTCGGCGCGACCACGATCGACGCCGAGCCTCAGCACGTCGTTGCGCTCGTCGATCGTGACGCGGACATGCTGTTGTCGCTCGGAGTGACGCCGGTCGCGATCAACTCCCGTTACGGGTTCGAGGACACGCGGACCGCCTCAGGAGGCACACCATGACCACGCCGGTCGAAGTCCTCGCCGACACGGTTGCGCGCATCCGTGCGCAGTACGAGTGGGCACAGCTCGCGACGTCGTCGCCGGAAGCAGACGACGGCGATTGGGCGCCGTTCGAGGCGTTCGCCACGCCCGAGGCGCGCGAGCGAGCCGCCGCGGCATTCAAGAAGCGGTACTACGAGGACCGCGACGTGCCGGAGGGAGTGCTCGGCACGTACGTCTTCCGCGATCTCATCTACCACCCGTTGCTCGTCCTCGGATACTGCTTCGCCGGTGAGATGCGTGTTCCTCTGCTCAGCGGAGCCATCGAGATCCGGCTCGACGAGACCGGGCCGGTCCGCCTGCGGGAGGCTCGCTTCGCCGTCCTTCCCGGCGACGACCTCGTTGGGATGCCCGGCGTCGAGGTCGAGCCGGACCTCGTGGCACTGACCGAGCGGCTTTTCGTCGAGGTGGCGGCGCTGTGCGATCCGTTGCTTGCGAACTTCCGCGCCGTGCGGCACGTCGCACCCGCGAACGGCTGGGGCTCGATCCTCGACGCGCTGCTCGTTGGTTTCACGACGGCGGGCCGTAGCGGCCTCGGGCTCGACGAAGCATGGGCGCGATGGAACGCGGCGATCGAGGGACGCGCGTTCCCGGTGCGCCGGCGGCCGCGACGCCTCGCGTACGAGTGGGCGCCCGGGCAGCACGACGAGATGTCCGTCCGGGCCGGGTGCTGCCTCTGGTACACGACCGATGAGGCGAAAGCCGCACCCAAACAGCACTACTGCACGTCCTGCTACCTCGAAACGGACGAGAGCCGCATCCGGCACATGGTCGAGTGGAAGCAGAAGATCGCCGCCGGCGAGGCGGACGCCAACCACTGAGTCCATCTGCTGACGTGACGTCGACTGGGCTGTCCTATCCCCGAGTAGAGGCGACACCTCAAGCGCGCTAACGCAGGACGGCGG
>CAYZJO010000023.1:0-23269 GCA_964479165.1 uncultured Dehalococcoidaceae bacterium | reverse complement strand
GGCGCTGCGGCACGCCCGTCCTCTACTACGCCAAGCCGTCCTGGTACATCCGCACCACCGCCGTGCGCGATCAGCTCGTGCAGCACAACCGCGAGATCCACTGGGTGCCTGAGCACATCCAGGAGGGCCGCTTCGGCGAGTGGCTGGAGGGCAACATCGACTGGGCCGTGTCGCGCGAGCGCTACTGGGGCACGCCGCTGCCCCTCTGGGTCTGCGAGCTGTGCGAGCGCACCGAGTGCGTGGGGTCTTACGAGGAGTTGCTGTCGCGTGCTCGCGCCGGCACGGTCGAGGCCGTCGACGGCACGGTCCGCGACCCGCACCGCCCGTTCATCGACCACGCCGAGCTCGACTGCCCGACGTGCGGCGGCACGATGCGCCGTACGCCCGAGGTCGCCGATGCGTGGTTCGACTCGGGCGCGATGCCCTACGCGCAGTGGCACTACCCGTTCGAGAACACTGAGGTCTTCGACGAGCGCTTCCCCGCCGACTTCATCTGCGAGGCAGTCGACCAGACGCGCGGTTGGTTCTACACGCTGCACGCGCTCGCGAACCTGCTCCACCGCACCGAGGACGTGCCCGAGCCGATCGCCTACCGCAACGTGATCAGCCTCGGCCTCATCCTCGACGGCGAGGGGCAGAAGATGTCGAAGTCGCGCGGCAACGTCGTGAACCCGTGGGACATCCTCGATGCCCACGGCGCCGACGCGCTGCGCTGGTACCTCTACACGGCGTCGCCCCCCGGCAACGAGCGCCGCTTCTCCTCGGACCTCGTCGCGGAGACTGCGCGGCGCTTCATCTCGACGCTCTGGAACACGTACTCGTTCTTCGTCACCTACGCGAACATCGCGGACTTCGACCCGGCCGCGCCGGTCAACGAGGCGGCCCGCACCGACCTCGACCGCTGGGTGCGCTCCGAGCTGCACCGCACCGTGCGCCGGGTGACCGAGGCCCTCGAGGCGTACGAGCCGTCCGATGCCGCGCGCCCCATCGAGGAGTTCGTGGAGCAGCTGTCGAACTGGTATGTGCGGCGCAGCCGTCGCCGCTTCTGGAAGTCGGACGACTCCGCCGATACCCAGGCGGCGCTCCAGACGCTGTACGAATGCCTCGCGACGGTGACGAGGCTGATCGCGCCGTTCACGCCGTTCCTCGCCGAGTCGCTGTACCGCAACCTCGTTGCCGGTCGTGTACCCGGCGCACCCGACTCGGTGCACCTCGACCTGTGGCCCGAAGTGGACGCCGCCGCGATCGACGACACGCTGTCCTCGGACGTGGCGCTGGTGCAGCGGATGGTCTCGCTCGGCCGTGGCGCGCGCTCGAAGGCGGGCGTGCGCGTCCGCCAACCGCTGGCCGTCGCCACGCTCGTCCCGCGCACCGAGGCGGAGCGGGCGTCCCTCGAGCGGCTCGCCTCGCAGGTCGCGGACGAGCTCAACGTGAAGTCGGTCGAGGTCGTCGACGACCCCGGCGAGCGTCTGTCGTACACGCTGCGCCCGAACCTGCCAGTACTCGGTCCGAAGTTCGGCAGCGAGGTGGGCCGCATCCGCGGCGCGCTACAGCAGGCCGACGCGGCGAGCATCGTGCGCGCAATGCGCACGGGCCAGCCGCTGGCGCTCGACGGCTTCGATCTGGCCCCGACGGATGTCCTCGTGACCGTCGAGGCCGCCGAGGGCTGGGCCGCCGCCGAGGACGCGGGCTACGTCGCGCTCATCGACGCGCGCCTCACGCCGGACCTCGTCTCCGAGGGCCTCGCCCGCGAGGTCGTGCGTCGCCTCCAGGACCTCCGCCGCGAGGCCGGCCTCGACGTCTCCGACCGCATCCACGTCACCTGGCGCGGCGACGACGCCATCCGCGAAGTCTTCGCGACCCACGGCCGCTACATCTCGGAGGAGACGCTGGCGCTCAGCCTCGAGGACGCGGACGCGCCGGAGGGCGCCGCGACGACGAGCGCGGAGATCGACGGGCACACGGTGACGCTGGGGTTGCGGCGGGCGTGAAGTCGTACCCTTGAGAGGCAACAATCGATAGGGGGCGTGCCATGACCGCGAGCTACAACGCGCTCACGCCTGAGGAGCGCTGGGTGATCGAGGGGAAGGGAACGGAGCCGCCGTTCACCGGCCAGTACGACGACTTCTATGAGGCGGGCACGTACATCTGCCGGCGCTGCGACTCGCCGCTCTACCGTTCGCAGGACAAGTTCGACGCGCACTGCGGCTGGCCGGCCTTCGACGACGAGATCCCCGGCGCCGTGCGGCGGCTGCCCGACCCCGACGGCTTCCGCACGGAGATCGAGTGTGCGCGCTGCGGCGCCCACCTGGGCCACGTGTTCCTCGGCGAGCACTTGACGCCGAAGGACACGCGACACTGCGTGAACTCGATCTCGATGCGGTTCGTCCCTGCCGACCAGCAGTAGCTGACTCGGTCGGCCGAGTTGCCTCAGTCTCCTGCGGCCGGGCGCTCGGACTCGTGATCGCGCGTACCGACATCGTCGGACGGTTGGAAGACGAGGCCGCGCAGGAAAGCCCAGACCGCGGTTCGTAGGCCGGGCTCGCGGCCATCGCTGGGCTCTTCCTCGTAGCCGTGGCGCGGCTCCGCGAGGAGGACGTGGGACGTCTCCGAGGCGACCTCGGCGCCGAAGAGGAAGACGTTGGCGCTGATGAAGATCCAGAAGAGCAGCGCCATCAGGCTAGCGAGTGAGCCGTAGACCACGTCGAAGTTGGTGAAGTTCGCCACGTACATCGCGAACACCTGCTTCACGAGCTCGAAGCCGAAGGCCGCCAGCGCTGCGCCGGGCACAAGATGCCAGGCGTTGACCCGCCGGTTGGGTAGGAGCCAGTACAGGAACAGGAAGACGAAGAAGGTGAGCACCGCCGGGATCGCGATCGCACCCAATGCCCAGACCGTCTCGAGACGCCCTCCGAAGAACGGGAACTCCTCGCGGAAGTTCGCCTCGATGAAGCGCCACACCGCCGTCAGCACGAACGATGCGAGGAACGCCAGGCCGATGATCGGCAGTGCGAGGTAGTCGATCGCCTTGGCGCGGAGCATCGGCCGGGACTTGTGCACGTTGAACACGATCGTGACCGAGCGACGCACCGCCCCGGACAACCCCGTGGCCGACCAGGTCATCGCGATCAGGGCGACGACTGTGAGCGTCGGTCCGAGCCGTGCAACCTCGCGGATCGAGCTCTCGATGGCCGGGGAGTCCACAGGGATGGTCCCCACGATCGCCTCGAGGACCGCTTCTTGTAGTGACTCGGAGCGGAGAAAGATGCCGAAAACAGCGACACCAAGGGTCACGAGCGGGAACAGCGAGAACACCGCGTAGTACGAGATCGCGGCGGCAAGCAACGTCGCGCGGTCCTCGTTGAAAGACACGAGCGCGCGACGCAGCACCTCGAATGGGGTGCGCCACGTCCAGATGCGTCGCGGTCGGGAGGCGGTCACGCGGCCTCTCTCTCGCCAGCGGATGGATGAGCGCGATTGAAACTCGCGCTCATCCTATGATCCGGCATAGTGCGCGGTTACCGCCGCGCACCTCGAGGAGTGACGCCGTGCCCGCCGAGCGCCAGCGCGCGCAGCACCTGCAGCATCGCCGCATCGTGGTGAAGCTCGGCACGAACATGCTCACGGCCGGCACCGATCAGGTCGACGCCCGCGCGATGGCCGAGGTGATCGACCAGGTCGTCGCTGTCCGTGAGCGCGGCGGCGAAGTGATCATCGTCACCTCGGGCGCCATCGCCGCCGGACGTCAACGCCTCGAACAGCCCGGCGACTCGCGGCGCAACGTGCTCTCGCGGCAGGTGCTCGCGGCAGTCGGGCAGAGCCGCCTGATGGCGCTGTGGGACGAGCTCTTCGACCTGCGAGGGGTCGTCGCCGCGCAGGCTCTCCTGACGCGCCGCGACCTGGCCGACCGTCTCGGCTACCTCAACGCGCGCAACACGCTGCTCGGTCTGCTCGAGGCCGGCGTCGTGCCCGTGGTGAACGAGAACGACGTCGTCGCCGTCGACGAGATCCTCGACTCGGCCATCGGCGACAACGACAACCTCTCGGCGCAGGTGGCGAATCTCGTCGACGCCGACCTGCTGCTGCTGCTCACGGACCGCCCCGGCCTCTACACCGCCGACCCGGCGGTGGACCCCGACGCGCGGCTGATCGAGGTCGTCGAGGAGATCGACGCCGAGATCGAGCGTGCCGCCGGCAGCGCCGGCCAGCGCGGCACCGGCGGCATGGTGACGAAGTTGCAGGCCGCGCGCATCGCGACGCAGTCCGGCACACACGTCGTGATCGCGGACGGCAGCGCCGAGGACGTGGTGGTACGTGCTGCCGCGGGCGAGCCCGTCGGCACCCACTTCGTGCCTCGAGGCAACCGCGTCGAGAGCCGCCGCCGGTTCCTGCTCTCGGGTCTCCCGGTGCGCGGCCGCATCGTGATCGACGAGGGCGCCGCTCGCGCCATCGCTCGTGGCGGCAAGTCGCTGCTGCCGGCGGGCATCGTCGAGGTGGGCGGCACCTTCGAGCGTGGCGACGTGGTGCAGGTGCTGACGGAAGGCCGCCGCCACATCGCGAGCGGACGCGTCAACTACGCGTCGAGCGAGGTGCAGCAACTCCGCGGCCTCCGCTCCGATCGGATCGCGGAAGTGCTCGGCTACACCTACGGCGAAGAAGTCGTCCACCGAAACAACCTCGCGCTGGTGTAAAACGTCGCAGATATCCCTCTCCTCTCCTCTCCTCTCCTCTCCTCCGATTCCGGCTCCTCCGCCTTCACGGGGGCGGTAGGTGAGGGGGTCGATACTTCGACAGCGCGCCTCACGCCGCCCTCGTGTACGATCAGCGGCACCATGACTACCACCGTCGACTCCGAAGCCACCATCAAGGCGGGCCTCGCCCGGCGTGCCAGCCGGCGCATGGGCGTCGTCTCCACGGACCAGAAGAACGCCGCACTCCTGCGCATCGCGGACGCGCTCATCGCCGAGACGCCGCGCATCCTCGAGGTGAACGCACCCGAGGTCGAGCGCGCGCGTGCCAACGGCGTCGAGGGGTCATTCCTCGACCGCATGGTGCTCACCGAGGAGCGTATCGCCGCAATGGCCAAGGATGTGCGCGCCGTGGCCGCGCTGCCTGACCCGGTGGGTGGTATCGAGGAGATGGCGCGGCGGCCCAACGGGCTGCAGATCGGCCGCATGCGCGTGCCGCTCGGCGTCATCGGGGCGATCTATGAGTCGCGCCCAAACGTCACCATCGACATCGCCTCGATCTGCATCAAGTCAGGCAACGCTGTGCTGCTGCGCTCCGGCAGCGACGCGCACGCCTCGTCCGCCATCCTCGCGAGCATCGCGGTCCGCGAGGCCGAAGCGGCCGGGCTCCCTGCCGGCGTGGTGCAGTTCATCGACTCGACCGACCGCGCGGAGGTCGGCGCGATGCTCGCCGCCGGCGAGCTGATCGACCTCATGATCCCGCGCGGGGGCTCGGACCTCATTCGCCGTGTGCGCGACGAGGCGACGATGCCCGTCGTGACCGGCGGCATCGGCGTCTGCCACACCTTCGTCGACGCCGCGGCCGACCTCGAGATGGCGACGAACATCGTGGTCAACGCGAAGACCGCGCGGCCGTCGGTGTGCAACGCCATGGACACGCTGCTGGTGCACGGCGGCGTGGCGAAGGAGTTCCTCCCCCGCATCTCACGGGCGCTCGGGGAACGCGGCGTCACGCTGCACGCGGATGGCCGGGCGGCCGCGCTTCTCGGCAACGGCGATGGCGCGGCGCGGGTCGTCGGCGTGGAGCCCGAGGACTACGACCGCGAATGGCTCTCGCTCGACTGCTCGGTCCGCGTCGTCGACTCCATCGAGGACGCCCTCGGCCACATAGAGGAGCACGGCAGCGGGCACTCGGAGGCGATCGTCACCGACTCGTGGGACGCCGCGCAGCGCTTCCAGCGCGAGGTCGACGCCGCGGCGGTCTTCGTGAACGCCTCGACGTACTTCAACGACGGCGCGCAGTTCGGTCTCGGCGTCGAGGTCGGCATCTCGACGCAGAAGATGCACGCTCGCGGCCCGATGGGGCTGCGAGAGCTGACGTCGTACAAGTGGATCGTCCTCGGTACGGGGCAGGTCCGCAGCTAACACGCTCGCGCGGCTCCGCGCAGCATCGACAACGTGGCCGGCGCGTCCTCGACGGCCGGCGCAGGCGGAGGAGGCGCAGCGTGGCTGAGTATCGATTCGTGCGGGAGGTCCGCACCCCCTACTCCGAGGCGTACTCGGTGGAGGACGACGAGCACTCGCTCGGCCGCGTAGACGTGCACTTCACGTCGTCGGCCGCGCACGCCATCCTCGCTGTCCACGCCGCCGTCACCGACGACGTGGTCCAGGAGCTCATCGCGGCCATCGACGACCAGATCGTCACGCCCGCTGATCCCTACCGCGAGGACCTCGTCGTCACCGTCTGGCGCGGCGAAGAGGTGGGCACATTCGCCGATGACACGGGCGACGAGGACGAGTTCGACGACGAGGATGACGAGGACCTCGACGAAGACGAGCGCTAGGTCGCGGAGGCTACCTCGCCCATTCTCACTCCTCCCCCTTCACGGGGGAGGCTAGGGTGGGGGTTCTCCCCGAGGCCCGTATCGAGGCGGTCCTGCTTGACCTCGATGGCACCCTCGTCGACACGCAACACGCGTGGGGCACGGCATTCGCCGAGGTCCTCGCGTACGCCGCTACGAAGCACCCAGAGCTCGAACGGCTGGGCGACGGCGTACGCGTACACGCTGACGTGTTCCAGCCGCTCGTCCACCAGATCCACCTCGACGCCGGCTACGGCGAGTGGGATCAGGACTACCTGCGCCGAGCGTTCGCCGAGCTGCTCACGCGGCACGCGCAACAGGACGACCGCCTCGCCGAGGAGATGTTCGAGCGCTACGTCCATGGCTGGCCCGAGCACGTCGGCCTCTTCTCGGACGTGCTGCCGACACTGGAGATGCTGCGCGGACGCTTCCACCTAGCCGTTGTCTCGAACGGCCTTGGTCCGGACCAACGCGCGAAGATCGAACGCCTCGGCCTCGAGCCGTACATCTCGGCGCTGGCGATCTCAGGCGAGCTCGGCGTCCTCAAGCCCGACCCCGCCATCTTCGAGCACGCCCTCGAGGCAGTCGGCGTGGAGGCGGCGCAGGCGATCCACATCGGCGACGATCTCCGCGCGGACGTCGGAGGCGCGCACGCCGCCGGGCTGGCGGCGGGCATCTGGCTCAACCGCACGGACGGCGTCAGCGAGGAAACGCGGCCGCCCTCGGGGACAGCGGTCGACGCTCCGGACGCCGAGTTGCGGAGCCTCGACGAGCTGCCGGCGCTGCTGGGGATCGAGACGTAGCGGCGGCTGATAGTCCCAACCGACACGGAGGGGTTTACTCGATACGCTGAAGTGAGCCGACGGCACCGAAGCCAGTGTCGTAACTCCAGATGGTTGAGCAGTCCAAGCGGCGCATCACCGCGAGGTGGAGGCAATCCCGCGAGGAGAGCTCGGGATACTGTCCAGCGAGCGCTCGCGCACCATCGACGTCCGCCTTGGTGACATCAGCGACGGTGGGTACCATCGCCTCAAGTGCGTCGTACGCCGCACCGAGGCGACCGCGATTCTCCAACGTGCGGTAGCGATGCAGTATCTCCTGGAACGTCTCGGCGCTGGTCACGAACTGCTCGCGCGCCGATACGAGCTGCGCCACCAGCTCCATCACCCTGTGTTTCAGCGGATGTTCGCGACCGACCAGATACATCGGTACGTTCGAGTCGACGTAGATCACGAGAGCCCACGACCGCGTTCAATCTCGTCGAGCAGTTGCTCGATGTCACCCGTGGGTTCGGCGGAGCGGGCGAACCGTAGGATCGCGGCAATGCGCTCCTCCGGGTTCATGTCCTGCGCTTCAGCCACGGTTCGCCGCAGGCTCTCGCGCACGACCTCGGCGACGGGCTTCCCAGCGCGTTCTGCGACTTCACTTACCGCGCGGTACTCATCGTCGGGGAGGATGACCTGAAGTCGCTTGCTCATGCCATGAGTATGATTCGACTCAACACCGACAGTCAACCACCAGGGCTTCGGTGGGAACCTCGAGGCTGGCGTCCGCGTCTGATGAACAACGCACAGTTCGTTCATGACACGGAGGTCGTGCAACATGATGAAGCCGCTGGTCGCTGCAGCCGTCTCGGCCCTCGCGCTGGTGGTCGCCGCCTGCTCATCGGGTGGAGACGATGCGGCCACGCCGCCGTTGGAAATCTCCGCTGGCGAGGGTAACGCGATGGCGTCGTGCCTCGCGTTCGACCCGGCCTTCCTCGCGGAGATGCCCATCGCCTTCGAAGGGACGGCGACCGCTGTCGGGGACGACCGCGTCACGCTCGAGGTCGATCGCTGGTTCAAGGGGGGCGATGCGGAGGAAGTGGCACTGGTCGCACCCGCGGGCCTCGAGGCGCTCATCGCGGGCATCGATTTCCAGGAGGGGACCTCGTACCTGATCTCCGCGAGCGACGGCTCGGTCAACTACTGCGGCTACAGCGGTGAGGTCACTCCCGAGCTGACGGCTGGGTTCGGAGCTGCCTTCGCAGACTGAGCCCGGCGGTTCGAGGTAGGCGACGCCCGGGGCAGCACCCTGCCTCGGGCGGTCACCGTCTCATCGCGATAGCCTGGGCGCTACGAAACGTCAGGCGAGGCGAGCAGCGCGGCCAGCTTGTCGTAGCTGGTGTCGACGCCGGTGGTCATGCCGCTGGCGATCGCGCCGTCCCGCCCCTCCTTCGAGGGGTAGAGCGACGTGACCGTGAGGAGCGTGCGGCCGTCTCCGTCTTCCGCGAACAGCGAGGTGGTCACCACCTCCCCGCCGGTCCAGTCCTCGTCGAACAGCTCGGTATGGACGAGACGGCTCGGGCTCGCGATCTCGCGGAAGTTGCCGCCCATGCCCATCGTGCTTCCGTCGACGTTGCGCCACTCGTAGCGGAACTTGCCGCCGACACGCAGGTCGATCTCGCATCGCGACATCTCCCAGCCGTCCGGTCCCGTGAGCCAACGCCGCACGAGCTCTGGCTTTGTGTGCGCGTCGAAGACGAGGCGCGGTGGCGCGTCGAAGCTCCGAGTCATGCGGATCTCCAGATCTGAGGGTGTGGTCACTTTGACGGTGCTCGTGTCGTTCATCAGTCTCCTCGTTCCGCGGACCCAGCGTCCGCGTTGTGCTCGTCCGACTTCATCTCTTCGAGGAGGGCATCGAGGCGCCTGTACGTGCCCTCCCAGAATTCGCGGTAGTTCTCCAGCCAGCTCGTGGCCTCGGCGAGCCGCTGCGCTTGCAGGCGGCACGGCCGGCGCTGCCCGTCTCGATGTCGCGAGACGAGGCCCGCGCGCTCCAGCACCTTGAGGTGCTTGGAGATCGCGGGCTGGCTCATTGCGAACGGGGCGGCCAGTTCCATAACGGAGGCCTCACCCTGAGCGAGACGCGCGATGATCGCGCGCCTCGTCGGGTCGGCGAGCGCTGCGAACGTGGCGTCGAGGGCGGCGGCGGCGGTCGGCATTCGATAACCTTCTAGTTCTAGAACCAGTAGGTTATAGATCGACTCGTTCGCCGCTGTCAAGCGAGGACACGGCGGAGGCCCGGGCGATGTTTGCCGGGCCTCCACGGGAACCGCGCGGGATCCGGGCCTACTGCCCCTGCATCAGGTGCCCTTCGTCCAACCAGCTCGCGCGGAACTGGTCGCTGGCGTAGCACGACCACGAGCCCATCCAGCCGTGGGGCCTGAAGTTCAGCATGTAGTTGTGCCAAGCGAGGTCGCTGAACCCGACCGGCCACC
This sequence comes from uncultured Dehalococcoidaceae bacterium, assembly GCA_964479165.1. Taxonomy (GTDB): domain Bacteria; phylum Chloroflexota; class Dehalococcoidia; order UBA2979; family UBA2979; genus CAYZJO01. Next base: position 13,463 of record CAYZJO010000023.1, on the reverse strand, counting down.
AGAAGTTCCAGACCTGGTCGTGGATGACCTCCCAGATCTGGCGCCAGTGCTCCTGCTTCGCCTCGATGTCCGTCTCGCGCCGCTGTGCCACGAGGACCTCGTCGAGCTCCGCGTTGCCAGCGCCGTTGTAGTTGAGGCCACCATCTGTGCGGTACCAGGGGTACACCCACTGATCCATCGAGAACCCCGCGGGACCCCAGACGATGCCGATCGTCTCCTCGAAGTTGCGGTCGGAGAGCAGCGTCACCTGCGTGGGGTTATCGACCTGCCGGAAGGAGATGTTCACTTCCGGCAGGTTCTGCATCACTCCGGGGATGATGTTCTCGGCTGAGGGGGCGCGGTCGTACCAGGTGACGTGCTCCCACGAGAGCTTGTTGTCCGTCGAGTAGCCTGCGGCCTGCATCAACAGGCTCGCCTGCTCGGGATCGAACTGGTACCACGGTCCGTTGGCCGCACCGCTCGGGTACTCGTCGTAAAGCAGGATCCAGGGCATCGGTGGTAGCGAGAACGCGCCCTCGGGGTGTTCGTTGTCACCAGTGTTCCGCGCGAGGTCGTACTCCGTGCGGTCGAACGCGAGGGAGACGGCGCGACGTACGCGTTCGTCCTGGAATACGGGGTTGCGCATGTTGAAGTGCCAGCCGTTGACGTTCGCGCCGCGCGAGGTCGGGTACCGCCAGCCAACCATCGTGTCGATGTTCGGGAGCTCGCCCTCGAGTTCCGGCCAGTCGCGCGCTGCCCAGCCAAAGAAGTTGTTGGTTTGGAAGCCGGCTTTGAGCGCGGCGGCGTCATTCTGGACGAACGTGATCACACGGTCGAGGAAGGGGAGGCCTTCCTCGAAGTAGTCGGGGTGCTTCGTGAAGACCGAACGCTCCTTCGGGGTCCACTCCGACTGCACGAACGGCCCCGTGCCGATGGCGTGGTTGTCGAGGAAGTCGGGGTCCTCGATCAGCTCCTTCACCCACATGAACGACCAGGCTGCAATGTTCGTCGGAAAGTCCGAGATCGGCTGATCGAGCGTGACCTTCACGGTGTAGTCGTCCGGCGTCTCGATCGCCGTTACCGGGGCGAAGACATCCTGCTGCGTTCCCCCGGCCCTGTAGCGCTCCATCGACAGCCTGATGTCCTCGGCGAGGTATTCGCGCCCGAGCGTTGGCTCGACGTTGTGCGTCTTGATGCCATGACGGATGTGGAACGTGAACTCGGTAGAGTCTGGCGATGCCTCCCAGGACTCTGCGAGGTCCGGCTCCACCTCAACGAGGAAGGGATGGGCGGTCGCACCGGTCCTCGCACGAACCACCTTGTTGTTCGTGTAGTTCATCGTTGTGTAGATGGTGCAGGACAGCGTTCGGTTGATGTCCATGCGCGGAGGATCGAGGTACGTCGTGAGCAGCGTGCCGCCATAGCGACCGTTGGCCAGCGGATTCGCCTCGGCCGGGGTCGCGGGGATCGGTTCCGTATAGGCGCCGTGGGGAATGCGTACCTGTTCTGCCGGGACGGGTGTCGCTCCCGCCGCGCCAGGGCCTTCGGTGCCGCTCTGACCGCCGAGGATCTGATCGACGCGGTTCACGGTCCCTTCGGGCTGGGGGCCGTCGCTACCGCCGCCGCATCCCACGAGGACGGCACCCGATAGGCCGGCGATGCCGAGCCCGGCGCCCCTGATCGCGGACCGCCGCGAGACGGTTCGGCTCTTCCAGTATCCCTCCGGCATGGGTTACCTCCTTGCTCGAACAACGGATGTTGTTGCGACGGTGGGGACGGTCTATCACGCTTGGGATACCCGTGTGTAGATGAAACGTGAACCGCGTGCTGCGGTTCAGGTCAGTGGGTACACGGGACGATCGGGAAGCGAGGGAGCGACAAAGTTGATGTTGTTCGCCCTAGGAGCGAACACGTAATGGCTGAGCGCGCCGTTGCGCGATCGAGTTCGGAGTAGCGATCCCGGGCCCATGAGGCTCGAGGCGCGACCGGTTAACGCGCGGATTCGCAGCCCGAGTAGCCACAGACTGGGCAGACATGGCACCCCTCGCCGAAGACGAGCGGCCCTGCGCAGTCCGGACAGCGCGGCCCGCGGAGGTTCATGCGTCGCAGCCGGAGACGGGTCCCGGACCCTTCGAGGCCCGAGTCGACGTGGGCTGGCGTCAGGGTGACGGGGGACATGCATTCCTCCGATCGCGAACACGCGTTCTGATCAGAGGTGGAGACTAGAGCAGAACGAGCGTTCTAGTCAAGCGGAACGCGGCACATAGGACGCTGCGACCGCGAGTGCGCGCTGGGCACCCTCCACGGGCAGTGGCGTGAAGCGCGAGGCCTCGATCAGTTCGAGCGCCTGCTCGGCTGTCCGTGGCCCTGCGACGACTGCCGAGAGCCGTGCCTCCGTAAGCACCCACGCCACAGCGGCCTGGGCGACCGTCCTCGCCTCTCCGTGCGTCAGGAAGTCCAGCGAACTCGCAAGCGTGGTTTCGATCCGGCGGCCGAGGAGCCCGCCGGCGAGCGGTGAACACGCGAGCAGCCCGACATCACCAACCTCGGCCGCGCGCAACAGCGCTTCGAATCCGGACGCGTCGAGCAAGTGAAACGGCGCCTGCACGACGTCCGCCTCGCCGCCGAGCAGCCCGTCGAGAGCGGGCGCGTGCTCCGTCGAGGCGACGCCGGCGAACCTCGCGAGACCGAGCTGAACGAGATGGGCCGCGCCGCCTTCGGATGGCGCCGCGCGCTCGAGGTCGAGCAGGTAACAGTCGAACCGCTCGGTGTTGAGGCGTCCGAGAGCCGCGCGGGCAGCTGTGTCGTCGCCATCGCCCGTCGCAATGAGCACGACGTTCGCGCGCCGCCGCTCGATGGCGAGGGCCACGAGTTCGACGGCGGAGGAGTTGGAAACATCCAGTTCGAGGACGTTCGCTCCGGCGTCGAGCGCGGCGCGCACCACCTCGGCGCCGGCTTGCGGCTCGAGGGCTGCCAGGCCCCGCGTACCGATGCCCACCTCGGCCACCATCAGGTCGGTGCGACCGAGCCGCCGATACTGCACGCCGTGCTCCATCCGTCCGGGTGCGGCCGCTGGGCTGCCGAGTCGCGGGCCGCTGTACTGGTCCGGCGCTCAGTATCGCCGCTCCGCTACGATGCGTGCATGTCGACGATCCTGCGCATCGCTTTCCTCGGCGCAATCGTCGTCGTTGTCATCCTTTTGCTCTACCGACCCAAGCAGTTCCGTTCGTTCGGCCGGAAACTGCGGATTGTGGGCTTCGCCTACGTCGCCGCCGTGCTGATCTCTGCGGCGCTCCGCGCATCTGGCATCGTCGACTGGTCTTGAGGCCGCGGCGTGCCGACCGTTCGGAGCATCCTGGTCTGCCCGCAGGAGTTCAAGGGCTCGCTGACGGCGTTCGAAGCGGCGCATGCCATCGCCGAGGGCGCACGCCGGGCCCTCGCCGCTGCGGGCGTCACGGCCGGGGTCATCGAGGCGCCGATGGCGGACGGCGGTCCGGGCACCGCTTCGATTGTCGTTGCCGCCACCAATGGAACGAGGGTGGCGGATCGGTTCACCGGACCGCTCGGCGCACCCCTTCAGGCTTCGTTCGCCCTGATTGACGAGGGCGACGGGCTTACAGCCGTCATCGAGAGCGCGACGACCGCCGGTCTCGTCCTGCTGCCTCACGAGGAGCGCGACCCCGCGCGCGCTTCCACGGTCGGCGTGGGCGAGCAGGTCCGCGCGGCCCTCGACGGCGGCGCGCGCCGCGTGATCGTCGGTGTCGGCGGGACGGGGACGAACGACGGTGGCGCGGGCGCGGCCGGGGCACTCGGCCTGCGCCTCCTCGACGACCGCGGGGCATCGCTGCCGGACGGACCGCTGCACCTCGCGGACCTCGCACGTATCGAAGCGAGCGCCCTCGATCCCCGGCTGGCCGGCACGGAGGTACGAATCGCGGTGGACGTGACGAACCCGCTGCTCGGCCCCGGGGGCGCAACGGCTGTCTACGGTCCGCAGAAGGGCGTGACGCCGGAACTCGCGCCACGCCTCGAGGCTGCGCTCGCGCGCTGGGCGGAGGTCTGCCGGCGCGATCTCAGGGTCGACATCGCGACGCTCGAGGGCGGGGGCGCGGGAGGCGGGCTCGCTGCTGGCCTGGTGGCCGCGACCGGCGGACGCATCGAGTCTGGCGCAGCGCTCGTCGCGGGCGCAATCGGCCTGCGAGCGCAGATCGAGGCGGCCGACCTGGTGATCACCGGCGAGGGGCGGCTGGACGCGCAGACGGCGTACGGGAAGGTCGTCGCGCACGTCGCCGCGCTGTGCCGCGACCTCGGACGCCCCTGTCTCGCCGTCGCAGGTGCGGTCGAGGGCGCGCCAGCGGGGATCAGCGATGCCGAGCCCTCGGCGCTCCCGGGCGCGCCACTCGAGGAGTCGCTGCGCCGTGCCTCGGAACTGGCGATCGCAGCAGCGGAGCGGCTGGTGCGACGGTACCTGGCCGACTGAACGCGGGTTGAACGCGAGCCGCACGGAGGAGGCCCCTTGCGGAGCCTCCTCGAACGGCGTCGTGTACTAGGACTACGCGGCCACGGTGCTCTGGGTGAACGTCGCGCCGCCGTGGAGCAGGACGTTCGCCCGCTGGATCATCCGGTGCGCACCGAGCGTGTAGATGTCTCGGAGGCAGCGGTCGAGCGGACGCGAGCGGAAGATCGCGCCGGCGCCGGCGGCCCGGTACAGCGAGCCGACCACCTCGATCGCGGTGTCGACGGCGGACACGCTCGCGAGCGCGGTGCGGGCGAACCAGGCCTCGCCGGTGTACGTCCCGTCGACGAGCTCGTCCCACATCATCTCGGTCCTCTCGTAAAGGTGCCCGCGTGCCTGCGCCAGCCGCACCTCGGCGTTCGCCAGCGCGAGGACCGCGAGCGGCGAGGTGGAGAACGGCTCGCCGCTGGCGAGCTTCTTCAGCGCGCCGAGCGTGCGGAACGTTTCGAGGGCGGACTGCGCGATGCCGAGCGCCATCGCGGCCAGCGTCACGTTGCCCGCGTTGTCGAGGTCGACGTACTGGATCGGCGACAGGCCCATGCGCGGCTCGCGCGTGAAGTCGAAGACGCGGTGCTCCGGCACGAACAGGTCGTGGACCTCGACATCGTCGCTGCCCGTGCCGCGGAGGCCGGTCGTGTCCCAGGTGTCGATGATCGTGCCGTCGGAGACTGGCCAGACGGCGGAGATCACCGCGGGCTCGCCTGAGGGCGTCATGCGCTGCTCATCGCCATCGAAGACGAAGCAGAATCCGCCGGCGTGCGTGGCCTGGTGCACGCCGCTCATGAACGGCCAGCGGCCCGTCACGCGGTAGCCGCCCTCCACCGCGAGCGCGCGCCCGAACGTCGCCTCGGAGTTCACGACGCAGGCATCCGCGGCGCTGAAGAGCTCGCCGGCGCCTTCCTCGCTGATGAAGGCCGAGGCGGCCGGCAGGCCGAGCGCCGACCAGACGCTCCACGCGGTGGAGGCGTCGCCTCGCGCGAGCGTCTCGAGGACGCGCATCCCCTGGGGGAGCGTGCCGCCCCGGTTGCCGAATCCAGGCGGCAGGGTGACGCGGTACAGGCCCGCCTCGACGAGTGCGCGGTGGACCTCGGGCGTCAGGCGCCGCCCGTCCTCGATGGCGGCGGCGTTGGCTCGCAGCAGCGGCACGAGCGCCTCCGCCTTCGCGAGCGGTGAGGGTTCGTCGTTCATCGGACTCGTGGCCATCGGTTCGGCGGTCGTGGTTGTCATCGTCTTCCTCCTCCGTCCTCTGCCCAGGCGGGCACGAGCTAGGATGCGCGATGATCCGGGCCGTCCTCTTCCGCCGCGATACCCAACTTCCCTCGAGAGGGCATGGCGCGAACTACCCAGCGCGCCGCGCGTGGGTCAGGGCTCGGCGTGCGGGACGAGGTCGCGAGTGGCGGCGAAGACGGCGGCGGCTGCCCGACCTCGAGCGCCGGTCTTCGTGTAGATGTTCTCGACGTGACGTTGCACGGTGCGGATCGAGAGCACGAGTCGGTCCGCGATCTGCTGGTTGCTGAGACCGCTCGCGAGCAGACCGAGCACCTCGAGTTCGCGCTGGGTCAGTCCCTCGACGTTGCTGTGGCGAGAGGTGGTTGTGACGGAACCGCCGGATGCCTCGGCGACGACGCGCTCGGCTCGCTCCGCCTCAACGGAGGCGCCGAGCATTCGGAGCGTCTCGAGGGCGCGGGTCGCCTGTTCCGCTGCTTCGCCTTCGCGATCGAGTGCGACCAGGGCGCGCGCGAGTTCGAGGCGCGCGCGCGCTGCCTCGAAGGGCGCCCCGCTCTGCGCGTAGAGGTCGACCGCGTCCTCCAGTTGCATGCGTGCGGCATCGGAGTCGCCTTCGCTCTGCGCTAGCAAGCCCGCGGCGGTGTGGGCGGCCGCACGCACCGGACGGTGAGACGCAGTGCCTGCCATCTCCGCGAGCTCACGCGCCGACTCCCGCGCCGCTTGAAGCTCTGCCAGCGCCAGGCACACACGCACTCGCAGTTCGAGGGCGGGCAGGCGCTCGAGGCGGTCGTTCTGCGGCAGGCGACGCAGGCACCGATCGAGGAGGTCGAGCGCAGCCCGCGCATCGCCGCGGTCGAGCGCGAGCGCGGCCCGGCCTACCTGTGCGAGCGGTTCGTCGCGAACCTGCTCGAACAGCAGGGCCGCTTCATCCCAGCGGCCCTGGCGCCAGCGCAGTTCCGCGAGGCGCACGATGCCCTCCACCGCCATCGCGGGCCGGAAGGCTGTTGTCTCCTCGATCGCGAGCTGCAGCTCGGTCTCTGCGTCGGACCAGTCCCCGCGCCAGGTGAGCACCACTGCATAGTGCGGGCGGCACTGCGCGTGGAACATCGGGTCGTTCCAGCGTTCGGCGAGCCGCGCGATGTGGTCGATCCACTCGCGAGCCCGCTCCCAGTCACGTGCGCGATCGCAGGCGTCCATCATGTCGCAGAGGATCGAACTGGCGACCCAGGGCGCGCGCACCTCACCCGCGAGGCAGGCGGTGGCTGCCTCGTCCAGCCGCCCAAGCCCCTCGGCCACCATCCCGCTGGTCACGAGTCCGATGCCCTCGACGGCGAGCGCGTAGCCCTCGAGGTCCTGGTCACCGGTTCGGCGCGCGATTTCACGGGCGCGCGCTCCGTGCCCGGCGCAGCGTTCGCCGTCGTTGTCCAGCAGGAGGGCCTTCTCGCCCTCGACGATCTCGAGCCACCCGTGCTCGGGTGCCTCCTCGAGACCCTCGAGGAGCGTGCGCGCCCGTCGCAGCCAGCCGTTCGCCAGGGCGGGCTGCCCGAGGAACAAGAAGGAGCCGACGGTGAGCCCGCCAGCGGCCCGCGCCGCGCCGAGACGGTCGTCACGCTTGCGGAAGAGCTCGTAGGCCGCCTCGGTCGCCTCGAAGAAGATGGCCCCGTCGTTGAGCAACATGCTCGCCATGCCCAGGCTTTCGAGTGCCTCGGGGGTGCGTTCGTGGTCGACCGCCGCGGCGAAGAAGTCCCGCGCGCCGCTCCAGTCCCCGGCCTCGAGCGCTGCATAGCCCTCCGCAAGCGCGGGCGAGCACCGCAGGTTGCCGAACATAACGGGTAGGTCGGCTGCGTTCACGCGGGGATTGTAGGACGGGACGTCCGTCAGCGGAGTCAGTCGAAGCCGAGGTGCTGCTCGCGCATCGAGATCCAGCGGCCGTGGCCGATGACGAGGTGGTCGAGCACGTCCACCTGGAGCAACGTGCCCGCCTCGACGATTGCCTCTGTCAGCACGATGTCGTCGCGGCTGGGCGAAGGGTCGCCGGACGGATGGTTGTGCGCGAGGGCGATCGCGAACGCGTTGCGGCGTACAGCCTCGCGGAACACCTCCGAGACGCGCGCCGGCGCGGAGTTGATCGAGCCGCGGTAGAGCGTCGTGGTGGCGAGCACGTGGTGCTTCGTATCCAGCGCGAGCAGTCGCAGCTCCTCTTGCTGGAGCAGCTCCATCTCGCCCTGGAGCAACCGGGCGATGTCTTGCGGGTTCGTGATCTTCGGGCGCATGTCCTCGCCGGCCAGCGCCAGCCGCCTGCCGAGCTCGAACGCGGCGGCGATCGTCGTCGCCTTCGCGCTGCCCACTCCGTGGCACGAGGCGAGCGTCACGAGGTCAGACGATGCGAGGCCGCGCAGCCCGCGGTGCTCGTCGATCAGGCGCTCTGCGACCTGGAGCACGCCATCGCGCTTGGTGCCGGTGCGGAGGAGGATCGCGAGTAACTCGGCGCTGGTGAGCGCCTGCGGGCCGAGCCGTTCGAGACGCTCACGTGGGCGCTCGTCCGCGGGGAGTTCGCTGACGCGTAAGCGGTAGCCGTCCTCGCGCCCGACGGCGGCGGCGGTCATGGACTCGCGGAGCATCAGCGGGTCGGCCTCGTGGGGCCGGTTCTGCGCGGTGGCGCGGCCTGCGTTGCTGAGACGCGTTCGACGGCCCAGAGGCGCATCAGCGTATTGGTGTGGGGCCAGTGCTCAGCCTCGATGGTCATCCCGTCCCGGAGATCGAGCGAAGAGAGCTGCGAGATCACAAAGACGTGGCGGTCGAGCCTGCTGGGATCCGCGGGCTTCGGCGCCTCGACGAGCGTGTAATAGGAGCGCGTCATCCAGAGCACCGTCCCCTTGTCCCACAACCGCGCCACCGCCCCGCGAGTCCGCACCGGCTTCGCGAAGAGGTCGCGCAGCGCCGTGACCGCCTGGAAGGTCAGCGCGATCGCGATCGGTGTCAGCAGGATGACCCCGACGATCGCCCCGACCGATCCGGTGACGAGGTTGTACAGGGCGATCCCCGCGAGCACCAAGGCTGCAATGGCACTGGGGGAGTAGATGAGCGCCATCCGCCAGAGGGTGCGCCGCGAGCGCGGGTGCTCCTCCATGAGGCGCAGCCGGACGTCGTCGTTCTCCGCCACGCGTTCCCCCTGGACGGACGAGGCCCCCGCCGAAGCCTCCTACTGCGGGATCGTGAGTACCTGACCGACCGCGAGCGAGGTCGGGTCCGTGATGCCGTTGGCTGCCGCGATCTGATCGGCGAAGGTTGCCGGGTCGCTTCCGGGAGGAAGATACAACGTGGCGATCGAGGTGAGTGTCTCCCCTGACGAGACTGTGTGCTCGATTGGCTGCGGTGCCTCCGGCGTGGGCTCGGGCGTTTCGTTGGCTTCCGGCGTCGGCGTGGCTGTTGCTTCGCCCGTGGCCTCGGCCGTCCCGGTCGCCTCGGGCGTACCGTCAGCAGGCGTCTCGTCGCCGGACGGAGGTGTGGACGCGGTGTCCGGTCCGGCCGCGGTCTCCGTCGGCAACGCCCCAGCGAGGCCGCCCGGCAGCGGTCCGTCGGCATCGAGCGTGTCCGGCGGGCTGATCAGCATCCAGAGGGCGAAGAGCGTCCCGACAAGCAGCGCGACCAACGAGCCGCGGAAGACGCGGTACGAGGGCAGTGCTGACGCCGGGTCCTGGCAGCGCTCGCAGAGCGCGCCTCCGTGCTCGTCGCAGTAGAGTGCTCCACAGCGGGCGCACTCCTGGACTGCCTCGGAGTCGCAGTAGTAGCAGGTCACGCGCCGAGCCTATCACGGCCTACGGAGACGCCGGGCGCCCGTTCGAGCGGCGCCCGGCGCGACTTCCCTGTCTGAACGAACGGGCGGGGAACCGGCTTCGCTCTGCGAGGTTAGCGAAGCTCGACGGTGGCGCCTGCCTCCTCGAGCTTGGCCTTCGCGGCCTGCGCCTCGTCCTTGCCGATGGACTCCTTGACGGTCTGGGGAGCGCCTTCGACGAGGTCCTTCGCCTCCTTGAGGCCGAGCGACGTGAGCTCGCGGACCGCCTTGATCACGTTGATCTTGTTGGCGCCGAAGTTCGTGAGGACGACCGTGAACTCGGACTGCTCCTCCTCCGCGGCGGCAGCGCCACCGCCGTCGGCTCCGCCGGTCGCGGCAGCCGCCATCATCATCGGTGCGGCTGCGGTGACGCCGAACTCTTCCTCGATCGCCTTGTTCAGATCGCGGAGCTCGAGGATGGTCATCCCCTTGATGATCTCGAGCGCCTCTTCGACCTTGGCCATCTGCTTCCTCCTGTAACCGGCGGACCTCTGCGTCCGCCGTCCTGACCCTGTCTACGACTCGAGGCCTAGGCCTCGGCGCCTTCCAGTTGCTTCGCGCGCGCCTCGACGAGGCCCGCGAATTCACGAGTGGTGGCCTGCAGCAGGCCCGACAGCTCGACCAGCTTGCCAATCAGGCCGCCCGCGATCTTACCGAGGAGCTCCTCGCGCGAGGGCACGGTTGCGAGCTCCTGGACGGTCCGCGCCTCGACCAGCTGGCCGTCCACGATCGCCCGCCGGATCTGCACCGGCGTGTTCGCCGGGAGCGTGCGGAGGTACGCCGTGAGCGCCTTGGCCGCAGCGACCGGGTCGTCACCGACGGCCAAGGCCGTCGGTCCCTCGGCCAGGTCGACGAACAGCGGCAGGCCGGCGTCTTCCGCGGCACGCCGCAGCAACGTGTTCTTCACCACGCGATAGCGGATGCCCGCATCCGTCAACGCCTGACGCATCGCCGTCTGCTGCGAGACCGGCACCCCCTGGTAGGAGGTGGAGATCGCGACCTGCGCCGATGCGATCAACTCGCGGATTTCGGCGACCAACTCGACCTTTCGATCAGTCGGCACTCGCCACCTCCTCATCGTTCACCCCCGCGAAGGGGCAAGAAAAAGCGCTCTCGCTGCCGGAGCAGGAGAGCGCGAGCGAACCGGCGCTCGAGGCGCACGGCGATCGTTCTCGTCACTCCACCTGCACGGGCGGCTTCCGCCATTACTCCGCGGCGCCGGGGCGCTGCGGAACCCGTGGTCTCCGGCGGACCGGCGACCCTGCAGGCCGCCGATAGTCCGTTCAGTGTGCTACGTCTCGGCGGCGAGCGCCAGCAGCTCCGGCACGTCGAGCGGCACGCCAGGCCCCATCGTCGATGCGAGCGACGCGGCGCGGATGTACTGCCCCTTCGCCCCCTGCGGCTTTGCCTTCACGATCTCGTCCACGAGAGTGGAGAGGTTCGCGAGGAGTTGCTCGTCGCTGAACGAGACCTTGCCGATGGGGGAGTGAACGAGGTTGGTGCGGTCCAGGCGGTACTCGACACGTCCTGCCTTGGCCTCGCGCACGCCACGCTCGATCTGGTTCACCTCGAGGACGGTGCCGGAGCGCGGGTTCGGCATCAGGCCGCGCGGGCCGAGCACTCGGCCCAGCCGCCCGACCTTGCCCATCAGCTCGCGCTGGGCGAGGACGACGTCGTACTGCGTCTGACCGCCCTCCATCTTGGCGATGAGGTCGTCACTGCCGACCTCATCGGCGCCCGCGGCAAGGGCAGCGCTCGCCGCCTCGCCCTCGGCGAACACGGCGACGCGCATGTTCTTGCCGAGGCCGCTCGGCATCACGACCGAGCCGCGGATCTGCTGGTCCGCGTGGCGGCCATCGAGGCCGGTGCGCAGGTGCAGCTCAACGGTCTCGTCGAACTTGGCGGTCGCCGTCTCCTTGACGAGCGCGATCGCCTCCTGTGGCGTGTAGAGCCTGTCGCGGTCGACCTTCGAGCGGACCTCGGCGACGCGGCGAGCAACCTTCGGCATGCTATCGGACCTCGATCCCCATCGATCGGGCGGTGCCCTCGATGACCTTCATCGCCTTGTCGATGTCCTTGGTGTTCAGGTCCTGCATCTTCGTCTCTGCGATCTGCCGGACCTGGTCCTGCGTGACGTGACCGACGATGTTCTTGAGCTGGCTCGCGGATCCGGTCTGCACTCCTGCGGCCTTCCGCAGCAGGTCGGACGCGGGCGGCGACTTGAGGACGAACGTGAAGGAGCGGTCCTCGAAGATCGTGATCTGGGCGGGGATGATCTGGCCTTGCTGGCCCGCCGTCCGCTCGTTGTAGGACTTCACGAAGTCCATGATGTTGATGCCGTGCGGGCCGAGCGCCGTGCCGACGGGCGGCGCCGGGGTGGCCGATCCCGCCGGGATCTGCAGCGTCACCACCGCGCGAACCTTCTTCGCCATCCCGTCCTGCCTTCATCCCTCCGAGGCGGTTCTTGCCTCGGTCCGTGCCCGTGGCAGCGCCAGCCCGCGAAACGCGCTGGCCCGCGCCGACTTGCGATTGTCTACTGCTTCTCGACCTGGAGGAAGTCCAGCTCGACGGGTGTCTCGCGCCCGAACATCGTGACCATGACGCGAACTTTGCCCTTGTCGAGATTGATCTCGTCCACCTGGCCGATGAAGTCCTGGAACACGCCGTCCGTGATCCGCACGGACTCCCCTACCTCGAAGCCGATGTTGACTCGAGGCTGGGCGGTCTTCATTTGGCGCAGGATGCGGTTCACCTCGGCGTCCGCGAGCGGGGTCGGCCGCGAGCGGTCGTCTGTCGTCGATCCGGCGAACCCGGTGACGCCGGGCGTGTTGCGCACCACGTACCAGGTGTCATCGTCCATCAGCATCTGGACGAAGACGTACCCCGGGAAGAGCTTCTTCGAGACGGTCTTGCGCTGACCGTCCCGGATCTCGATCTCGTCCTCGGTGGGAATCACGACCTCGAAGATGCGGTCCTGCACGTCCATGGACTTGACGCGCTGGTCCAGATTCGTCTTCACCTTGTTCTCGTAGCCGGAGTAGGTCTGCACGATGTACCACGCGCGACCGTCGTCGGGCTGTGCTTCGTCGGTGCCCTCGGCGAGCGCGTCATCGGCCTCTGCCAGTGCAGCGGCGCGCTCTGCCTCGGTGTTCGGATAGTCAGCCAGTGGACTCCCCGGTTTCTTCCCCGACGCCGCCTGGTGCGGCCGGAAACGTTCCGCCTCGTCGTTGTCGGACGGGGCGCTGCTGCGGTTAGCGCAGGATGGTCTGCTCCACCACCCAGCTGAAGCCCATGTCGGCCAGGCCGAGGAAGGCTCCGATGATCGCGGAGACCACGAGGACCACGGTCGTCAGGTGGAACACCTCCTGGCGCGAGGGCCAGGTGACCTTGCGCAGCTCGGCGATGATGTCCATCGCCCAACGCGGCTTGAGCAGCGAACCGCGCTGACGCGGCGCGTCCGGCGGGCCGGGGCTTGTGAGCACCGGGCGCTGCGAGCGGGATGGCGCCTGGCGCTGTACCTGCTGGCGCTTCTCAGCCCGTTGCTGGGCGCGGCGCATCGCGCGGCCCATAGTCGTCTCCCCACCCGCGCCGCGTACGGCGCCTAGTTGCGCGAAGGTGTGCTGGCGCTCAGCGCGTCTCGCGATGCGTGCGGTGGACGCGGCAGCGCGGACAGAACTTCCGCAACTCCAGCCGGTCGGTGGTCTTCCGCCGGTTCTTTTCCGTGTGGTACGTCCGGCTGCGGCACTCGGTACACGCTAGCGTGATGTGCTCGCGATCGCCCTTCGCCATCTCTCAGCTCCCCGTACCATCCGCAGCGCCGCAGCGCTGCATCGCCGCTCGAGGCGGCGCTCCTACTCGACGATCTCGGTGACGACGCCTGCGCCGACGGTGCGGCCGCCCTCGCGG
>CAYZJO010000022.1:0-29722 GCA_964479165.1 uncultured Dehalococcoidaceae bacterium | reverse complement strand
GCGAGGAACAGCCCTTCGCCCTTGCGGCAAGAGAGCAGGAACTCCCGCTCCCCTGAGGAGAGCCCGAAGGCCTCGGTGACGACGCCAATCGTCGAGCTGTCCTGGCGCATCAGCAGCTGGACCGAGCTGTTCGCGAGAACCGTGTGTCCCTCGGGCGAGGCGAGGAAGTCCTCCACGTCCTGTGTCACCGTCGTGAGCCCGAGCCAGCGCTTCCGCGCCTGGCGGGCCATCTGCGAGAGGAAGCGAGCGCCCTCCGGGTAGCGCATGAGCGACCAGGCCTCGTCGATCAGCAGCACCCGCTTCCGCGGAGCGCGCCGGACCTGGCCCCAGACGTGATCAGCAATCAGGTACGTCGCGAGCGGCCGCAGCTCCTCCTCGAGGTCGCGCACGTTGAACACGACGAAGGGACGGTCGAGCTCCGCGGTGGTGCGCTCGGAGAAGACGCGCCCGAGGCTCCCGTCCACGTAGCGTTCGAGCCGGTCCGCCAGCCCCAGCGACTCACCCGACTCGCGCAGCACCCCGAGCAGGTCTCGGAGTACCGGGACCGGTCGCCGCTGCGTGCGCGCGTCCGCAGTGATGCCGGCACGGCGATAGGTCTCGTAGAGCGCGGCGTCCAGGACGCCCTTCTCGTGCTGATCGAGGGAGCGCCCCGGATCCGCCAGCATCAGCGAGAACAGCCCCTGCAGCGCGAGGACGCGCTCCGCCAGCGGATCGCGCACGTCGTCCGCCGCCCCGCCCTGAGGCAGATCGAAGGGATTGATGCTGTGGGGCGAGCTGCCGGAGAGCCGGACGATCTGCCCGTCGACCGCCTCGCAGATGCGGGCGTACTCGTCCTCCGGGTCGACCACGTAGTACTCGATGCCCATGATCAGGGCGCGCAGCGCCTCGACCTTGCAGGCGTAGGACTTGCCCGCGCCGCTCTTCGCGAAGACCACCTTGTTCGCGTTCTCCTGGTCCGCGGCGAACGGGTCGAAGATGACGAGCGAGCGGTTGTGGACGTTCACGCCGTAGAGCAGGCCCCGCGCGACGGCGAGGTGGCTCGAGGTGAACGGGATCATCGTCGCCACGCTCGAGGTGTCGAGGTTGCGGCGGCGGCCGAGATGATCCTGGCCGGCGGGGAGGCACGAGAGCAGGCCCGGCGTCATCTCGTAGAGCGCGGGACGGGCGTCCGCCATCATCCCGCCGAGGGTGCCCTCGACGTGCGCCGTCGACTGATCGAGCTCGGCGAGCGTCCGTGCGTGGAGCCGCAGATAGAGGCTCGCCGAGAAGACGCGCTCGTCGCCACGTTCGAGCGCATCGCGCAGTCGCTCCACGTCCTCGTAGGCGACCTCGCGCTCGACGCTCGAGATGCGTCCGCCCTTCGCGTCGAGCATCCGCGACGACTGCAGCTCGACCATCCGGCGCGTGAGGCTGCGCACCGCGCTCTTCGAGTCGAGCGGTTCGAGGTGCAGGCTCAGGTCGATCGGGGCGTCGAAGTCGATGAGCCGCCCCAGCCAGTTGGCGCTGACGTGCCGCGGGTAGTCAGCGAGCGCCAGGATCCGGCTCAGTTGCCCGTTCAGCGCGAGGTGCGTCGCGCGTTCTTCGATCGCGGCGGGTGCGACGAGGTCGGCGACCGAGCGCTCACCGCGGGCGAAGCGCCGAGTCTCGACCGTCAGGTCCGGCCCACGCCGGCGGCGGATCAGTGCCCGCGGGCTACGCACGGGCGGCCACCCGCCGCTGCGCCGCGATCACGACTGGAGACCCACGCCCGTGCTCGATCGAACGCACTGCAGAACCGCCGAGCGTCTCCTGCCAGAGCGAGGCAAGCTCCGTGCTCGCGAGCCGCTGCGTCGACACGCCGAACGCGGCGAGTCCCTGCCCGACTTCGCCGCAGCGGAACGCCAGCAAGCGGCGGACGGCGAGGAGCTCGGACGGCACCCCGTTGTCGTTCGCGCCCCGCTGCCAGCGCAGGCCGAACGACCGCCCAGTCGCGGTGTTGGCCTTGCCGCCGGGAACGACCACGAAGAAGCGGCGCTCGAGCAGCGTCCGCTCCCGGGCGATGCGCCGCACGAACGCCTCGTGGTCGCGGGCGAGCCGCTGCAGCGCCTCGGAGGACGAGCGCAGCTCGCGCAGCCCGCCGACGTAGCCTTCGACATCCGTCGGCTTCACCCGCACCAGTACCTGCAGCGGGTACGAGAGCCCGTTCAGAAACCGCCGGTACCCGGCAAGGATCGCGTCCTGTTCGGTCTCGGACTTGAGCGCGAAGTTCACGCTCCCCGCTTCGAGCACGGCGCGGCACTCACCACCGCGCAACCGCACGAGGTCACCCGTGATCTCCTCGAGCGGCAACAGCTCCTGCGCGCTCGCGAGCCGCGGCCGCTTTCGCTTACGCCATCCGCTCATCGCCGTCCTCCTTCTGCTGAGCGACCGGCTGGTCGCGCTGCGGCGCGGTGAGCGCACGCAGCACCACTTCCCGAGGACTCGGCGCACTTGCCCGAGCCTCGCGTGGGCGCCAGACCGCGATGCGCGGCGACGCGTGGTAGCGGAGCAGCACGAAGATCCAGTCCTCGAGCGGCCGTCCCGCGGGTTGCCAGAGCACGAGCAGGAGCGTTGCGAACAGCACCACGCCCGCGATCGAGAACCGCGCAGCCAGGACGAGCGGCAGGTCGTTCGCAGCGCCGTAGGCGAGCGCGAGTCCCACCGCGCCCGAGAGCAACTGGCGCATCGTCAGTCCCGCGAACGCCTTGTCCGCGACGTTCAGGTGCGTCGGGAGCTCGTGGCGCTGGGTCACGCCATCGCCTCCTGCACCATGCCCGCGATGACCCGCGCGAGCAGGACGATCGCGAGCCCCGCGAGCGCGTTCACGATCGCGGTCTTGCCCGCCTCCATCTGCCGCGGCGAGCCGGCAGCAGACATGTAGAGGAAGGCCCCCCACATCACGAAGAAGGCCGCGACCGCCGCTGCCACGCCGATGCCGACGTTGAGCAGGTTCTCGAAGAGCCCGTTGATCTGTTCCATCTGCATCCTTCCTAGGGAGCGCCCTGTGCGCCCACCGGTTCCTCGCCGAACACGAACAGCTCCGCCACCAACCAGCGCTCGCCCTCGCGGACGAGGCCCACGCTCACGTGCTGGGTCACGTGCTCGCCGACGACCTGACCGGACACGGCGTCCACCCAGCTCCGCCGGTGCGTCGAACGCACGGTGGCGCTGGCTCCGCGCTCCGAGAGCGCGGTCACGGAGACCGAGTCGACGAGCGCGGTCGTGGTGCGCTGCTGGGCGATCGCCTGCGGGTCGATCTCCCCGAGGAGCACGGCCTCATGCAGCTCGCCGGCGGTCAGCGACGCGAGCCCGAGGAGGTACGCGTCAGCGGTGCGGTAGTCGAAGTTGCCGTAGGCGATGACGAACTGGGACGCGGAACCGGCGACCGCCTCCGACTCCTCCCCGCGATCGGCGAGGCGCGTCGCGCCGCTCCAGCCGCTCGCAACGGCGAGCGCGAGCAGCAGGCCGGCGAAGCCGAGCAGCGCATACGCCGCACCCCGCCCGCCGCTCACGACGGCCTCCCGGACGGCGCGGGCAGGGGCGGCAGTGGAGGTGGGGTCGGCGCAAGGTTCTCGGTCGCGCCGTAGTAGGCCGCGCGTTCGAGGACGAGCGCGACGTAGTCCCAGGAGTGGTTGTAGCCCCAGACGGCGTTCGGGACGTCCGTGAGCACGTTGTGATCGAGCAGATACTGCGCCATCGCCGGGATGGCGTCCCGGTAGTCGTAGGGATCGCCGCCCTGGCCCCAGTGCGCCCAGCTCGACGGCAGGAACTGTCCGTAGCCGATGGCCCCCGCCGACGAGGTCGACATGTTCGCGCCGAAGCCGCTCTCGGCCGAGGCGATCGCGGCCAGCAGCTCCCACGGCACTCCCGTCTCAGCGCTGACCTCGAGCATCACGACGAGGTGCTCGGGCGGTACGGCGGGAAGGCCCCCCGCGGCCGGCACGACGACGGTCCGGGGGAAGATCGAGATCAGCACCGCAAGCAGGGCGCCGGTCGCGACGACCACGATGAGCACCGGCGAGAGGAACAGCGCGGCCACCACGGCCACGAGCCTGACCCCGTCACGCCCCAGGTCGGAAAGCGAAGCCGCGGCGAAGAGCGCGAGCTTGAGCATCGCCTTAGCTCCCGCTCGCGGTTCCCGCACGGCGCTGGCCGCCGGACGCGAGGCGGTGGAGCACGACCAGCGAGACCACCGCGCCCATGCCCGCCTGGCGCCACTGCCCATACAGCAGTCCCGGCACCTTGAGCGTGAGCCAGACCAGCGCTCCGCCCACCATCAGTGTGAGCGCAGCGTTCGCCATGCTTCCCGGTGTGAGCTCGGCCATCAGCATCGTGCCGAGCCGGAGCACCAGCAGTTGCACGGCCTGCTGGAAGACCGTGATCGGCAGCAGGTGCGCCCACCAGCGCGTCCAGCCCTGCGTCTGCGGCAGCACCCAGAGCAGGACCACCACCGGCGCGAGCACGATCAGCACGTCGATCAGCGCGAGCCGCAACAGCATCTGGAGGGAGAGCAGCACGACGGTGATGGTGTAGGCGACGGTGATGATGATGAACGCAAGCCCCTCCTGCTCCGCCGTCGCCTGGTCGTAGCCGGGGATGGAGACCTGTCCGATGCCGACGCCGAAGGCGTTGTTCAGGTCGATCAGCAACCGCACGAGCTCGAGCGTGAGGTTGGCGGCGAGCGCAGCGAGCAGTACCCGCGGCAGCAGTTCCATTGCCTCGTGGTACGGGCTGCGGATGTGTTCCTTGACGACGACGTTGAAGCCGCCCCACATCACGATCACGGCGAGGCCCGCATTCGCGAGCACGCGCGAGAAGTCCCAGAGCGCTCGCACGCTCGTGCTCTCGTAGGTGCCGGGTGGCGGTGTGCTGGTGACGAAGTTGAGCGAGGAGTCCTCGAAGCCGAGCGCCCAGTCGACGAAGGCGTGCAGCGCGCCGAGCAGTGCCTCACCCAGCGCCGAGATCACGCCGTCGAGGATGTCGACCGCCCATTCGCGCGGATCTATCGCTGCGAGCAGATCAAGGGGATTGGGGATACTGGGGAAGCCGATGCCCGGTGCTGCAGCGCCCGGCCCACCTGGGGCCGGGGCGGCGACCGCGGCCGCCATCGGAACGGGGGAAGTTATGCCGGGTGCCTGAGCAGGTGCCGGACTCTGCGCGAGGGGGACGCCCGCGTCTCGGAGCGCGGCCGTGGGAACGGGCGGTTGCTGCGCCACGGCACGGGCACTCGGGAGCAGCAGGAACAACAGGACAGGGACGATCGCCAGCGCTCGCATGTGCAGCCCTCCGTCCGCGCGGGCCGTTGCGAGGCCGGCGCGATTGAGGGCTAGCGTGCGATCAGACCTTCCTGAAAAGTTCCTGAATTGTTCTCAGGAACGTCCGGACCTTCCGGATTTGTTCTTAGCGTTCTTGATTTCCACCAGATGCGGCCGTTCCGGTCAGGTCAGCCTAGTAAGGTCGGCGAGACGGAGCAGTTGCTTCCCGAGTCTCCCCTCGCTTCACGGACTGCAACCGACGAGGCCGAACCAGCCGAACTCCGCGAAGGCCCTCGGAAGCGGAGCACGCGAAGGCGCAGGAGACCACGACCAAGCCCGCACGCCGCAGGCGGGCACGGCGCAGGCCGGGGGGCCGAAGCGAGCAGCACGAGGGCGAACCCCGCAGGGTGCTACCCCCGCTGCTCGCAGTCCAACTGCGACGTCCCCACCGCGGCCCCCGTCGCCGCCGTCGGGCCCGCTACGCGGTACGAACTTCTCGCGCTGAAAACGAAACGGCGCCGTCCCCGCCCCGACCGGCGATCCGCCCGTGCCCCGCTTCCCGAGGATCTTCTCGAGTGCGCCGCGGGCGACGGGGCTAGGTAATCGCAGGCCGCCATACAGGTCTGCGCCTGTCGCTAGCCAGCGACTATTCGCTATCGCCGCATGGACGGTCATCCCCCGTGGCTTCACGGGGGGGCAACCCCGCTAGAGTGGACATTGGATGGCGCCGCGCGTCTTGTCCTCGCCCCGGCCGGCGAGGGAATGGCTAGGCTCTGGGCATGGGGCTTGACGACTCTGTCCTGCGAATGATCGGTTCGGAGCGCGCCCACCGCCTCTCGGAAAGCATTGCGAGTCTCCGCCGTGTGGTCTCCGACGAACCCGAAGACGCGTCTTGGATGATCCATCAGCACATCGCGCTGCGGGCCACGACTACGACAGCCGCCGAGCGTGAGTTGTCCACGCGGCTCCAGCGGGCAGACTCTGAAGCCGCTTGGCAGATGGTCATTGGGCGCCTGGCTGACGGGCGACGAGTGGGGATCGCGTCGGATGTGCTGGATCCGCGACGCGCTAGCCCCAGCGACCCCCTGCCTTTGCTCTTCTTGGATCTGTACACCCGCGTTGCAGCCTGGCGACTGGCTCACCTGTGGCGCGCATCAGAGTTCGCAGAGGTGGGCGAGGAGTGCCTGCAGTCGTGGCGCATCCTAGCCGTGGCCGCGTGTGCACGTTCCCTGCTTGAGGGGGTCGCCGCATTCATCACCGAGGGGGGCGAGCTTGTCGATGATTGGCTGGCCTTCAAACGGCGAGGCACCCCCTCGCCGGATGAGGCGATGGCCTTCCGTCACAGCTTCGGACTTCTCCTGGCAAAGACTCAGTTCGGCTCGCGGATTCCCGAGTTGGTGGCGAGGAGCGAGCAGCTCCGGCGGCCCAACGTGATGGGTCATCTGCGAAGCTTTTCAAAGAAGACAGGGATCAACGTGCTGCCGGAATACGATTGGCTGTGCGACGCAGTCCATCCATCGTTCGGGTTCAGCACCGTATTCACTGCCGTCCAAGGTGTTCACCGGAGTGGCTCCACGATAGCGATGGAGATCGGACGGCGGTCTGATCGTCGTGCCGTTCAGATTGGCGCGCGGATCGAGCCGACGATCGCGAACGCAGCCGTGGACCTGATGGTCGTTGCCCTCGATGCCCTGCTGCCCGCGCTACGCACGCTACGCTGGCTCACCTACGACATCGGCCTCACCAGTCGCGCCATTCATGTCGTTAGAGACGATGCCCTCGAGGCGATCCCTCGGCCTAAGCGAAACGAGATTTGCCCATGCGGCTCCGGAAGGAAATACAAGACTTGCGGGCACGCCTGGGGGAGTTCGATCGATCCGCCCCCGCTCGCCGGCAGCTAGCAGGGGGCATCCGATCCTTCCCCTTCTATTGTGCCTAACCGCTCCGCCCGGACGAACTGAGAACCACCTCTAGAGTTAGGACGGCCGGCTCGCATCTCCAACCAGTTCTTTCACGAAGGGTCGCAGGCCAGTAGGGGATCGTTCCGGAGACGCGGTTGCTCGGAGCGGGTAGCTGGCGAGAGGCAGGCTGGTGGGTCATACAGTCGCGATCGTGGCGGGAGCCGGCTTCTCGGCCCTCTTCGGGCTTCCACTCGCAAGAGATCTCATGAAAGCCTCATCGAGTCCGTTCGTGAGGGAATGGCAGCGCGACCTGGTCCGGCGGATGACTGAAGCGTGGGAGGAAACCCGGCTGGAGCATCGTGACTCGATCGACGACTTCGGACGGTCGATTCAGGCTAGGGAACTTCTCGGCAAGTCGACTTCTATCTCCTTCGACGATTTCACGAGTTACGTTGCATTGCGCCTGTCAAGAGAACACTGGACTATAGGGCAATCTCAGAAGACTAGGGGTGGGACTGGCGATCACATCAGGAAGCAGCGTACGATCAGCCCGGGCTACAGGGCCTTTATCACGGCCATAAAGGCAGCACGACCCTCCGAGCTCTCCGTAGTAACCACGAACTACGACCTCGTAATAGAGAAGCTCCTCGGTCCCCGAGAATCGGGGCGGCTGGGTGGATTCAATTACGGGGTAGTGGGTGAACGTCTGATCGGAACTCACGCACTCAGTTCAAAGTGGTCGTACGGCAGCGTAGAGACCAAGGGTCGTGTCCCGCTGTACAAGCTTCACGGTTCGCTCAACTTCTCGCTCTCGGACGAAGGCCTCCTGCAGAAGTACATCGATTCTCGGCCTGCGCGAGCCCAACGTCGCGGGTGGGACAGAACCCGATATCGTCCCGTGATTGTCCCGCCGGGCGGCGTTCCGGAGTTCGATGCACTCGGACCCATCTGGAACGGCGCGCGGCTTGCGCTGCAGCGAGCGGACATGTGGTTAGTCTGCGGATACAGCGTTCCCGAGAATGACGCACACGTACGACGCCTCCTTCAGGAGTCCGCCGTTTCGCTGCGGAGCATCCTTGTACTGGACCCGATGGCGGAGCGAGTCGAGGAGGCCCTCATCCCGCTCGTGGGAGAGGATGTTCGGATTAAACGAGGCCCCGCCCTTACCGATGCGTTCGAAGCAAAAACGCTGAAGTCGCTCATGACTTGACTGAGGTGTGCGAGTTGCAGCAGTGCGCCCGCCCAGCTCACGGGCACTCCCGGCGTCCCGCGCTCTCGCCCTACCGTTGGGAACCGACACCCCTCATGGCGGCTCTATCTCCTATCACAGAATCGCGGCTGCACGGGCTTACGCATCAGCGTGTGGGCCGTGATCGCGTTTGAGATACGCCTTCCCTTTGCGGGCACGCGTCCCTCACGAGAGATCCGTCGGGGCGCACGAACTTGCGACAGTGACGCGAGTCGGCGACTTCGACTGTCCCTTAGGCGACACGTACCAACAGGCACCAAGTGATGAACGCCGCAAAGACGACGGCCTCGGCGAGCGTCCCGCTCGCTCGCGGATGGTCCTCCTCATCCCAGTCGCGCAGCGGCCGGTGGGTGGTCAGGTTGCGCGCGAGCAGCGCCAAGCGGAGCCGCCTCTCAACGAATCCGGGCCAGTCAGCAGACTGCTGGTCCACGATCTCGTTGAACTCGTCCAGCCAGTCGCCCTCCGTACGCAGCCTCCGCGTTTTGATGGGACCGGCACCCGCCAGACCGCCGATGCGAGAAAGGAGTGGGCCGAGCGTGCTTCCCTCTAGCCCACGCGCTAGGTCGGGGCGTCGCCGATCGATGAGTCGCCGTAGGAAGAACTCCAACCCAGCCGCCGCCGCGCGAGCGCGTCGGTAGCGAGGCGCCGGAAGCCAGTAGTCATCGTCGTCGCGGTCGGTCCACCGGAGCCGTCCAACGCCTTCGATGAACTCCCACAGCTGCTCATCGAACGTGAAGTGCACGAGGTCGACCACGGAACTCTCGGGGAAGTCGATACCGAAGGCTGCTACCTCGTGTCGGAATCTCTCCCCGAAGTGCGCAAAGGTGCGGCGGGCCCACTCGTTGTGAGCGAGGTAGGGCCACGCGATCTCGAACCCACCGCGGTCCCAGGGATTCAGGCTCTGGTGGAGGGCCAGCTCGTCCGCTCCAAAGGCCCACCAGTAAATAGCGGTGAGATGGCGCACATCGCGGTCCACAAGCTGAGCAAGCTTCTCCTGTTGATCGCGGCGGTAGTCGCCCGAGAGCTCAAGGAGACGATGGAGAAACTCCCGGAGCGAGGCCGCCGTCTCGCCGTGTTCAAGCAGAGTCTGCTGGGTCGCTTCGCGTATGCGCGCCTCGTAGGCAGCGACCTCAACCTCGGAAGGTCGCCTCAGCCCGTCGCGGTCGCGAAGCGCTCGGACCGCGTCCGCTCTCGCAAGGCGGTATCGCGTGATCCACCGGGAGAGGAAGTCGAAACCTCGGTCAAGACCCCGAACGGATCTGATCGTCTCGCCGGTCAACGCCTGATTCCTGAACGCGACCTGATCATCGGGACGGAGCCGGGAGACCGTGTGCCGAAAGCGGGTGTACACGGGCTCGGCGGTGATTAGATAGAGTTGGTGGACTTGCCAATAGGCGAAATACCGCTCGACCCGCGGAGCCTCAAAGGTGGACCCGTGTACGTCCACCGTCTCGACCGGATAATCCGCCGTGGGATCGAAGTCGCGTAGGTAGGGACTCGTCGCCCGTAGCAGGTCGAATGGATGATCCTGTCCACCTGCGACCCAGAGAGTTTCCCACTCGGGCGGCACTCCGACGTACTCGTACGGGTCCCGCGCGACCTCCGGCGGCGCGACTACTTCGATTGCTGGGTACAGCAAACCGTCGTCAACGTACCTATTCAAATCCCAGGAGGTGGTCCACGAGGAGAGTCCGTTCTCGCGAACCCAAGCAGCGAACGCGTGGCCCTTAATGTAGCGCTCGCCATACTGGTCCAACCCGCGTCCTCCTACCTCGTCGAGCATGGCCGAGCGGAAGCGGGATCGCAATATCTGTCGGGGATCGAGCCGGAGGACGCCTTTACAGCGCCCAACCAATCTTCCATCGGGGTAAATGGGTCAGGACCTGCAAGCCAACTGCTCGCCAATCGCAGCAGCGGCTCGCTGAGATCCAGCACCGAGCTGCGCGGCCGATCATGACGGCAGCGCGGCTAAACGCGCGGATCATCACCTACCCCGACCCCGACTACCCAAGGCCTCTTCGAGAGCAGCAACGCGGTCCCGCACTCTACGCCCGAGGAAACCGTTCGCTGCTTCAGACAGCGAGCGTTGCGTGCGTCGGAACGCGCCTGATCGCCGAACGCTCGCGAGTCTGGATGAGGCCTTCGCGACCTTGGCGGCTCGACGAGGTTTCACGGTTGCGTGCGGCTTCGCCCTTGGCGCAGACACTATTGGCCACCGCGCGGCCGTGGGAGCCGGCGGCTCGAACGATTTGCGTCATTCCCGGTGGTCTGAACAGGCCATTTCCTCCTGAGAACCGCCGGGTGTGGGAGACTTTCCTCGCCGCCGACCGGGCCTGTTTCGCCAGCGAGTTCCCATTTTGGTGAGTAGAGATGGATCGAGACGTCGAGAAGGGGCTTAGCGCTATGCCAGACGATCGGCGTGTCCCCCGGTCTCTGCGCGCACACGCGCCCTCGGTGCGAACCGGGGAGTCGCGCTTCCCTGGCTTCGAGGACTACCTGGCCCGAGGCTGCGGCCGCGACGACAGCTGGGTGGTCGTCGCCGAACTGGCTGCGCGAGGCACTCCGGTCGAGTCCGAAAACCTGCTTCTGTGGAGCGCGCTCATCTCTAAGGATGTACTGAGTACCGCCCTCGCGTCCGAGGAGTGGGAAGATGCCTTCGACTCTGTCGGATACCCGTCGTTCTGGGTGCAGTCTGGGCAAGTGATCTTCGAGCCCCAGACTGTTGGACGTAACGAAGTTGCTCTCGCGCCGTTCTCGATCTATCGAAGTTTCCACGACTATCTGCCGCCCCGCTTTGACCTAGCGCAGGACTTTGTCCTCTACCACGAGCTCGTCGAGGACGGCGCACGAGGCGTCTTGTTTCGGGTGGACGAGGATGGGCAGTTCATAGACGTCGTCCGAATCGAATATCCCAGCGGCAACCAGCGGATATCCGTCGAGCGTAGCGCGCTGCTCGACTACCTATCCGCCCACGGCGCAGCCTTAGTGCGATATCACGACTTTCGCGCCCCTCTCCCAAGCGAGTCGTTCATCGCACAGCCCACCGCAATCATCGCCGCCGATGAACGTTCGATCTTTCGCTACCAAGCGCTCGCTGCGGAGGTTGGTGTCCCGGTGCCACTCGCTTATCTCCACGGAAAAGACGCCATCGTCCCTCCGGAATTCCCGATGCGGGTGCACCGGCTCAAGGCGGGTGTTGAGCGCCGCACTCGTGAGTTCGTCAACTTCACGGTCGCCGTTGACTCTCTCGGAAACCCAATTGAAGAAACGTCGAATGGAAGCGCGCTTAGTAGCTACTTCCGTGATACCGGTCGCGAGCACTACCTCACGGCCGTTTGGTTCAGGGCGCAGGTCCTCGAGAAGTACTATCGGGACCGACGTTACCGAGTCGAGACGGGGACAGTCTCGTGTCTGGACCTCTGGTCGATCGATTTCGATCGCGTCGACGACGACTTCGTTCAGGTATGGCTTGGAGACCTCGGGCGTATACCTACCACCGAGCAACAGCACTGGCGGGGCTTCGTGAACGTCCCTCCTCCGACCATCGAGATCAGCCGATCTCGCTACGAGACGGACTTCGGGGCCAATTTCGCGGAACCAGGGCACAATCCGCTGTACTTGTTCAAACGAGCCTTCGAAGCCGTACAGGTGGCGTCCGTCTCGAGCGAGGGGAGTTCGTTGTTCTTGCCTCTCTCCATGGGCGATGAACACCTTCTCGTAGGGTTGCATATTCCCTTTACCGACGACGCGATGGCCTTCGATGAGCAGACCCTCGCTCTAGCGAAGCTGACTGCGGACTCCATCGATGTCCCGCTCATCGAACGGGCAACGGGAATGAAGGTGAACAGGGAGAACGGCCCGTTCCCGCTTGACGTGCTTGAGCAGTTCCTAGTGACCAGAGGGATGGTGCCGGAGAGGGCGGCCGAGGTTGTGAAGACCTTCCGCGCTGTACAGAGGCTGCGGTCAAGCGGCGCGGCGCACCGAAAGGGTGACCACTACGCTGCAGAAGCGGCACGGTTGATCCCTGGTGTTCCGTCGAGGAGTGCATTTCGCTCGCTTTTGGAACTAATGACGAGTGCTCTTGATGCCGTCGCAGAGACGCTCCGTCGAGCCACTGCAGATGGCTGACTCCGGCGGTCGGGTCGGCGTTCGACCATGCCGACATCGCGTTTGCTCGCAGCCATTTCCCTTTGTGTCCGGAATCACAACATGCCCGAAAGGTGGACCGCCGGGCCGGTTGGTGTTGGAATTCGAGCGACAGCGCGGTCAGCGCTATCCGGCCGGCGATACACGTGCCTACGCTCGCGGTTACTAAGACAGGGTGCGGCGGTCCAGCGGCTGAGGGGCGGCAGCGTGGCGTCACGGGTTGAGTACACGGTCGACCAGCTTGAATCGCACCTCTGGGAGGCAGCGAACATCCTTCGTGGCCCGGTGGATGCGGCTGACTTCAAGACCTACGTCTTCCCGCTGCTGTTCTTCAAGCGCCTCTGCGACGTCTACGACGAGGAGTACAACCAAGCGCTCGCGGAGTCGGGCGGTGACGACGAGTACGCACTGTTCCCGCAGAACTACCGGTTCCAGATCCCGGAGGGCTGCCACTGGAGAGACGTTCGTGCCGTCACCGCGAACGTGGGGCAAGCGCTCCAGCGGGCGATGCGCGGAATCGAGCGGACCAACCAGGAGACGCTCTACGGGATCTTCGGCGACGCGCAGTGGACCAACAAGGAGCGGCTCTCCGATGCGCTTCTGCGCGACCTGATCGACCACTTCTCGCGGATTAGCCTCGGCAACGAGGCGGCTCAGGCCGATGTGCTAGGGCAGGCCTACGAGTTCCTCATCAAGAAGTTCGCGGACCTCACCAACAAGAAGGCGGGTGAGTTCTACACCCCGCGCTCCGTCGTGCGGCTGATGGTGAACATCCTTGACCCGCACGAGGGCGCCTCGATCTACGACCCGGCCTGCGGGACGGGGGGCATGCTGCTCGAGGCGATCCACCACGTGCGCGAGCAGCACGGGGACGCACGGACGCTGTGGGGCAAGCTGTTCGGCCAGGAGAAAAACCTGACGACCGCGGCTATCGCGCGGATGAATCTGCTGCTCCACGGCGTCGAGGACTTCCAGATCATCCGAGGTGACACCCTCCGCGATCCGGCGTTCTTCACGGGCGACGACCTCGCGACTTTCGACTGCGTGATCGCCAACCCGCCGTTCTCGCTGGAGAAGTGGGGCGAGGAGGTGTGGGCGAGCGACCCGTACGGCCGCAACTTCGCCGGTATGCCGCCCTCGAAGAGCGGCGACTACGCCTGGGTGCAGCACATGATCCGTTCGATGGCTCCCAAGACCGGGCGGATGGCCGTCGTACTGCCCCACGGCGTGCTGTTCCGCATGGGCGCCGAGGGCAAGATCCGACGTCGGCTTCTGGAGGAGGACCTGCTGGATGCCGTGATCGGGCTCGGGCCGAACCTCTTCTACGGAGCCGGGCTCGCCGCCTGCGTCTTGATCTTCCGCACGCGGAAACAACCGGAGCGACGAGGCAAGGTGCAGATCATCGATGCCTCCCGCGAGTTCAAGTCGGGGCGCGCACAGAACGAGCTGCTGCCTGAGCACGTGGACCGCATCTATGGATGGTATGAGGCGTTCGAAGACGTCGAGGGCAGCGCGCGGGTCGTGAGCCTCGAGGAAATCGCGGCAAACGACTACAGCCTAAACATCCCCCGGTACGTCGAGCCTCCGATGGATGAGGACGTGCCCACCGTCGGGGAGGCGATGGAACAGCTCGCGGAGAGCGCCCGTGCGGCATTCGAGGCGGAGGAGCGGCTGGTGGCGATCCTGAAGCACGAAGGACTGCTGGCGTGACGACGGCAACCCGTATCACGCAGCGCGAGCTGGAGTCGTACCTGTGGGGTGCGGCGACGTTGCTGCGCGGGACGATCGACGCCGGCGACTACAAGCAGTTCATCTTCCCGCTGCTCTTCTACAAGCGGCTCTGCGATGTGTACGACGAGGAGACACGAGCAGCGCTGGACGACTCCGGCGGCGACGAGGAGTTCGCGGCCTTCCCGCAGAACCACCGCTTCCAGATCCCGTCCGAGGCGCATTGGAGCGCCATCCGGAAGGTCTCGACGAACGTCGGCCGAATGCTGGCGCGGTCATTCCGGGCGATCGAGAACGCGAACAGTGACCAGCTCTTCGGCATCTTCGGCGACGCGCAGTGGACGAACAAGGAGCGTCTGCCGGACTCGATGCTGCGCGACCTCATCGAGCACTTCAGCAGCCTCGACCTGGCGATCGCGAACCTGCCCGAGGATGAACTGGGCGTCGGCTACGAGTACCTGATCAAGAAATTCGCGGACGACTCCGGGCACACCGCCGCCGAGTTCTACACGAACCGCACGGTCGTCCACCTGATGACGGAGCTCCTGCAGCCGCAGCCAGGCGAGAGCATCTACGACCCGACCTGCGGCACCGGCGGGATGCTGATCTCGGCGGTGGCGCAACTGCAGCGGCGCGGCGAGGAGTGGCGGAACGTTCGGCTCTACGGCCAAGAACGCAACCTGATGACCTCCTCCATCGCGCGCATGAACTGCTTCCTCCACGGCATCGAGGAGTTCCGGATCGAGCGCGGGGACACGCTCTCGCAGCCTAAGTTCGTCGACCGTGACCGGCTGATGCGGTTCGACGTGGTCCTCGCGAACCCGCCGTATTCGATCAAGCAGTGGGACCGTGAGGCGTTCTCTGCCGACCCCTGGGGGCGGAATCGCTTCGGCACGCCGCCGCAGGGGCGCGCGGACTACGCCTTCTGGCAGCACATCATCGAGAGCATGGACCCGAAGACCGGCCGCTGCGCGATCCTGTTCCCCCACGGCGTGCTCTTCCGCCGGGAGGAGGCAGAGATGCGCCGCGCGCTCGTCGAGGCCGACCTCGTCGAGGCGGTGATCGGGCTCGGCCCGAACCTCTTCTATAACTCGCCGATGGAGTCGTGTGTCGTGATCTGCCAATCGCGGAAGCCCGTCGAGCGTCGCGGCAAGATACTGGTCATCAACGCTGTGAACGAGGTGGCGCGCGAGCGGGCGCAGAGCTTCCTCACGGACGCTCACACACAACGCATCGTGTCGGCGTACCGGGGATTCGAGGACATCGACGGGTTCGCACGCGTTCTCTCGAGCGCAGACGTGCGGCACCAGGCCGGGAATCTCAGCATTCCGCTGTACGTCTCGCCGAATGGCGCCGGTCTCGATCGCGCGGCTGGCGCCAGCGTCGCAACTGCGCTGGACAACTGGCTGGCTGCCGCAGTCGAAGCTCGTCAGGCGCTGGGCCGAGTACTGGACGAACCCATTCCATCGTTTGGGGACCGGACGCCGCTGGTCGTTGAGCCGGCATGGCTGCGTCGCGAGGAGTGGGAGCGAATCGCGTTCGGGGAGATCGTCGAACAGATCGCAGAGCGGGTCGAACCTGCCGCCGCCGACGGGGAGATCTACGTCGGGCTCGAGCACCTTGACCCGGGGGACCTGCATATACGGCGCTGGGGTACGGCAAGCGACGTGACAGGAACCAAACTTCGCTTCCAGGAACACGATGTGATCTTCGGTCGACGCAGGGCCTATCAGCGGAAACTCGTGGTCGCCGAGTTCGATGGCATCTGTTCCGCCCACGCGATGGTTGTCCGTGCGAAGCCCGACCGAATCCTGCCGGAGTTTCTGCCGTTCTTCATGATGAGCGACCGGTTCATGGGTCGCGCGATCGAGATCTCAGTCGGCTCGCTCTCTCCGACGATCAACTGGACCTCGCTCAAGCGCGAGGAGTTCGACCTGCCGCCGCTCGACATGCAGCGCCGGCTGGCGGAGCTGCTGTGGGCCGTGGATGCGGCATCGGAGGCGTCCCGCGCAGCCGAGGCGCGATGCAATGCGACCCTATGGAGCACTCTCGACGACCACTTCGGTTACTCGACGAGCAACTCACTGATGACTCTTGGACAGGCCGGTCGCTGGCTCAGTGGTAAGACTCCGGCTCGCTCGAACAGCGGCTTCTGGCAGGGTGAGTTCCCCTGGGTTAGCCCGAAGGACATGAAGGTCGATGTCATTCATGATTCGGAAGAACACCTGTCGGAATCGGGGCGAAGCGCTGGCAGTGAGGTGGGACCCGACGCCCTGCTGATCGTTGTTCGGGGGATGATCCTCGCGCACTCGTTCCCCGTCGCACTGACCGGGAGAACGGTTGCCTTCAATCAAGACATCAAGGCGCTCGTCCCAAACGAAGGGTTCATCCCTGAGTACCTGTTCCGCTGGTTCAAATGGGCAACGCCGGCGATCCTCAGGCAGGTGTCGAACAGCTCTCACGGGACGAAGCGGCTTTCGATGGACAGCCTTCTGGCGATGCCAATTCCTGCCACGCCGCGCGACGCACAGGAGCGGCTGGTCGGCCAAGCACGCCAAATCGAAGATGCGAGACAATCGTTCACGGCGGTTCGGGCACGCTCGGCGACGCTGGTCACCTGCCTGCTGCAGGTGGTCTTCAAGTGACCTTCAACGAAGCCAACACGGTCGAACAGATGATCCTCGACGCCGCGACGAAGCTCGGCGGCTCAGCGGCTCGGCGCGTCCGCGAGACGCCCGGTCGGTACGACGGCTCGATCGGCGACGAGTTCCGCCCAGCGTCGTGGGAGTACGTGCCCGCGACCAAGGTCCCGCGCGACTTCGACGATGTGCTGGTTGAGCCCTGGGTGCGTGAGGCGCTCATCCTCCTGAACCCCGAGATCGCTGAGCAGCCGGAGCGCGCCGGCGAGGTGATCTACCACCTCCGCGCCTGCGTCCTCTCGGTGCAGGCCGACGGCCTCGTGAGGGCGAACGAGAACTTCATGGCGTGGGTGCGGGGCGAGAAGAGCATGCCCTTCGGCGAGGGCGGCGACCACGTCCCGATCCGCCTCGTGGACGTCAACGATCCTTCTGCGAACCGCCTCACGGTCACCAACCAGTGGACGTTCCGCGCCGGCGCCGTCGAGAAGCGCTTCGACGTCGTCTTCCTCGTGAACGGCCTCCCGATGGTCATCGGGGAGGCGAAGACGCCGACCCGCAGCGCGGTCACCTGGTTCGACGCCGCCTACCAGGTCAACCAGATCTACGAGCGCGACGTCCCGGCGATGTTCGTCCCCAACGTCTTCTCCTTCGCCACTGAAGGCCGTTCCTATCGCTACGGCTCCGTCCGCATGCCGATTGAAATGTGGGGCCCGTGGCGTGACGAGGAGAACCAGGCGGAGGGGGAACTGCGCCACGTGCGGGCCTCGGTGGAGAGCATGCTGCAGCCGGCGGTCGTGCTGGACATCATGCAGTCCTTCACGCTCTTCGCCACGGACAAGCAGCACCGGCGTATCAAGACGATCTGCCGTTACCAGCAGTACGAGGGTGCCAACAAGATCGTCGCGCGCGTCCTCGCCGGCCACCCAAAGAAAGGTTTGCTCTGGCACTTTCAGGGCAGCGGCAAGTCGCTCCTCATGGTCTTCGCCGCGCAGAAGCTGCGGCTGCACCCGACCCTCGGTAACCCCACCGTGCTCGTCGTGGTCGATCGCATCGACCTCGACACGCAGATCACCGCCACATTCAACGCCGCAGACATCCCGAACCTCGTCGGCGTCGGCACACGCCAGGAGCTCCAGCAACTGCTGGAGCAGGACGCCCGCAAGGTCCTCATCACCACGATTCACAAGTTCGCGGAAGCGCCGGGCGTCCTCAACGAACGCTCGAACATCATCGTGCTCGTCGACGAGGCGCACCGGACGCAGGAGGGCGACTTCGGCCGGAAGATGCGCGAGGCGTTGCCAAACGCGTTCCTGTTCGGGATGACCGGCACGCCGATCAACCGGGCGGACCGCAACACCTTCTGGGCCTTCGGCGCGGAGGAGGACGAGCAGGGCTACATGAGCCGCTACTCGTTCCAGGAATCAATCCGCGACGGCGCGACGCTACCGCTGCACTTCGAGGCAGTCGAGGCCCGCCTTAAGATCGATCGCGAGGCGATCGAGGAGGCGTACGAGCAAATCACCGGTCACCTCAGCGAGCAGGACCGCGACGACCTCGCGAAGCGCGCCGCAAAG
Source organism: uncultured Dehalococcoidaceae bacterium (assembly GCA_964479165.1). Classification (GTDB taxonomy): domain Bacteria; phylum Chloroflexota; class Dehalococcoidia; order UBA2979; family UBA2979; genus CAYZJO01. The sequence continues at coordinate 11,212 of CAYZJO010000022.1, read as the reverse complement.
ATGGCCGTGCTCGTGAAGAACCCGGAACGCGTGCAGGCGGTCGTCCAGCACTTGGTGGAGCACTACCAGGCGAAGGTGGAGCCGAACGGTTTCAAAGCGCAGGTGGTCGTCTTCGACCGCGAGTGCTGCGTGCTCTACAAGCAGGCGATGGACGAGATCCTCGGTCCCGAGGCGAGCGCCATCGTCATGCACACGACGTATGCGGACCCGCCCGAGTGGAAGCAGTACACGCTCTCGCGTGACGAAGAAGAACGCCTCCTTGACCGATTCCGTGACCCGAACGACCCGCTGAAGTTCGTGATCGTCACCTCGAAGCTGCTCACCGGCTTCGACGCGCCGATCCTCCAAGCGATGTACCTGGACAAGCCGATGAGGGATCACAACCTGCTGCAGGCGATCTGCCGCACGAACCGTACGTTCGGGCAGGAGAAGACTCACGGCCTCATCGTGGACTACGTCGGCGTCTTCGATGACGTCGCGCGCTCGCTCGACTTCGACGAGAAGGCCGTCCAGCAGGTCATCACGAACCTCGACGAGCTGCGCCAGGAGCTGCCAACCCAGGTCGCGAAGTGCCTCACATTCTTCCCTGACGTTGACCGCTCGGTCGGCGGGTACGAGGGGCTGATGGCGGCACAGCAGTGCCTCCCGAACGACGACACTCGGGACCACTTTGCGGCGGAGTTTTCCGTGCTCGGGCGGATCTGGGAGGCACTTTCGCCGGACGCCGTCCTGAGCGATTACGAGACCGACTATCGCTGGCTCACGCAGGTCTACGAGTCAGTGAAACCACCCAGCGGCAACGGCCGGCTGCTCTGGCACGCCCTCGGCGCGAAGACCGTGGACCTAATCAACGAGAACGTGCATGTCGAGTCCGTCCGCGACGACCTCGAGACGCTCGTCCTCGATGCGCAGGTGCTGGAGGAGATCCTCGGTGATCTCGACCCGGAGAAGCGCAGCAAGGAAATCGAGATCAAGCTCGTCGCGCGCCTCCGGAAGCACTCGGGCAATCCGAAGTTCAAGGCGCTCGGCGAGCGACTGGAGGATATCAAGGCCCGCCACGAGCAAGGCTTCATGACGAGCCTCGAGTTCCTCAAGCAGATTCTCGAACTCGCGCGGGACATGGTCGAAGCCGAGAAACAGGTCGAACCCGAAGAGGAGCGCGACCGCGCGATGGAGGCGCTTACCGAACTCTTCCGGGAGGCGAAGACCGAGAACACCCACATCATCGTCGCGCGCATCGTCGCCGACATCGACAGCATCGTGAAGAAGGTGCGATTCCCTGACTGGCAAAACACTCGTCAGGGAACGCGACTCGTACAGCAGGAGCTACTCAAGACCCTCCGCCGATACCAGCTCCACACCGACAAGGATCTCTTCAACCGAGCGTACGCCTACATCGAGCAGTACTACTGACGCGGTCGTTCTCGCCGCCCTGGTCCACGTCGCGGCTGGTTTACCCTCTAGGCGATCACCTCCGCATAGGTGGAGCGCTTGCCGTTCACGCGGCTGACAGCATCCATGGACCGTGAGCCGTCGACACGCTCGCGAGTGTTGAAGGGGCAGCTCGTTGAGTGGTGGCGTACCGCGAAGTCGGAGCGGGCGCCCACCACGGCAGCCCGCCCCCACCAGCCCGTCAAAGCAGCCTGAGCTGCCCGTCTGTGGTAGCAGCCAGGTCGGCGATCGGTTGCTCAGCAGCAACGGGCAGCACGACAGCGGCCAGGCCATTGGGCTCTACAAACTGGGTCGGCCGCTCGTCAATGGATTCCTCAGCCGCCGCGGCGACCGCTCGAACCTCGGCGAATAGCCCCTCGAGTGACTCCTCGCTCGCGTCGGCGCGCTCGGTGAGACCGCGCGCGAGCGTCAGCAAGAAGTCCTCATCCCCGCTGCCGTAAGCAGCGAGTCCCTCATCAACCAGGTCTCCCTCAAGCGCGAGCGAACTCTGTAGCTTCTTCGCGACGAGGGAAAGTGCCTGCGCCTGGAGCGTTGCCCGGTAAGCGAGGTAGATGACCTTCACCGGCAACGTCTGACCGATGCGCCACGAGCGCCGGCTGGCCTGGCGCATCGTGTAGACCGAATACTCGGTCTCGTACCAGCAGATCGTCGGGAAGTCGACGAGGTCGAGTCCGGTCTGCACGAGCCGGGGATGCACCAGCAGGACATCGGCCCCCTGTTTCACGGCCTGTGTGACCCACTCCTCGCGACGGTCCGTGGCGACCGTGTCCGCCTTGAGCGTTGCGACGCGAATCCCCTCCGCGCCCAGCACCTCCTCGAGCCGCGGCGCGATGTCGCGACTCTGCGTGTGCGTGATGTAGACGAGCACACGCCGTCCCCGGCTGCGCTCCTCCCGCACCAGCTCCAGTAGGGCGCGCTCCTTCGGGTACAGACGATCCGCCGGGAGCGGCGGCGCGGCGGCGATCACCTCACCCCGCTCGGGATCGACCACGGTCTCGCCTGCGGTGCAGGCGTCCGGGTAGGCGAGCAGGGTCTGTAGGTAGGCGGCGAGCAACCGTCGCGTCCCTGCAGCGAGTGCCTCCATCACCGCGAGCTGGAGCGCCTCGGCGAGCTGCCGGTAGTACCCAGCCTGGGACGGCCCTTCGCCGTCGCCCCGGTCGAGGCTGAGCAGCCGCACTTCTTCGTGGTAGTCCGGCAGCCCTGAGGCGACATCCGTGAGGCGCAGGAACGCGGTGTTGCCAATGAGGTGAAAGAGCACGGCGGGTGAGACGCCGGGCTTCTCGATGGTGCGTGTGCGGTAGCCGCGTCGCCGACTGGTGCGTCCGTCCTCGAACGAGGCATCGTCGCCCTTGTGCGTGATCCGCTCGACGATGCCGTAGCGCGAGACCCAGCGGGCCTCGTCGCCGTACGCAAACTCCTCACGCAGCGCTGGCGAGAAGCGCCAGAGCAGGTGGAAGAGCGTCGAGGCGTAACCACCCATCAGCGTCCCCGTGAGCGTCAGCGTGCGACTGCAGGCCTCGGCGAGCGTGCCCGCCGCGAGTCCCTGCGCAGACCCGCGACCCTTGTACTCATGCTGCTCGTCGACGATTAGCAAGTCGAAGGCGCCCCGCATGCGACGCGCGATGTAGTCGGCGAGCGGCACACGCCGGGGTCCACTGCGATCCGCCTGCCAGAGCTCAGCACCGCAGTGCTCGCAGCAGCGCTTCTTGCGCCGCAGCGCCTCGAGCTCGAGCGGCAGCCCCTCGCCATCGACGAGCGCCGCATAGCAGATCGGGCAGCAGAGCCGCCGCAGGGGTTCTCCATCCTCGTCGCGGACGACCACGCCGTCGATGCGCAGATAGCGCTCGACGACAGCCGGAATCCAGCGGTACGAGAGCTTCGCGCGCTCGCGCGAGAGGATCACGAACTGCGTGCCGTCAGCGAGGCGCGGCAGACGCTCGAGGTCTGCCGGCGTCGTCGCGATCACCGCCGCTGCCCGCGGCACCGTCGCCTCCACCTCGCGCTTCCACTTGCGCACGAGGTGGGGAGGACAGAGCACGACGATGCGCCGGAAGCCGGCGAGGTACGCGGCTGCGGCGCCGATGGTTGTCTTGCCCGTACCCATCTCGCCAACGAGATTCGTCCCGCGATGCTGGCGAAGCGATACGGCGACCGCACGGATCGCGTCGGTCTGCGCCCCAAGCGGGCTCCGCCGCAACCGCGAGAGATCGATGCCCCAGTCGTTGCGGTTGCGGGCCGAGTAGATCGGCGGGTAGGCCGCCAGCACCGCCCGCGTGATCGCGTCCTGGTAGGTGTCCAGGAACTCCGGCAGACCGCTCACGCGGCGGTCCGCTCGTCGCTGCTGCCGCCGCCCTGGATCACCTCGAACACGCCAGAGCGCAGGTCGAGCGTCATCACCGAAGTACGGAGCACCTCGCGCTCGACCTCCACCTCGGGGTCGGGCGAGTAGACGGGTACGGAGACCTTGTAGGTGCGTCCCTTGACCAGCACCCGCTTGTTGCCCGAGCGGAGCTGGATGTTGTTGAGGAAGCCCGCGGCAATCAGCACTGCGAGGTGGCCACGGCGCAACGGCATCAGCGGTCGCACCGGCCGCTCCTCGGGCGGCCACAGGCGCTCCGCGAGCGCGGCATTCGCCCAGAGCCCAGAGCGGCGCGCCTCGGCGGCGGCCTCCTCCGGGTCAAAGAAGAGCGAGGTGAAGAGCACATCGCCCGCGGGCAGAGTCGGTAGCTCGTAGCGAGACCGCCCCTCGTCTGCGGACGGCAACTCGGGCAGCGGCTCGCTTGCCCAGGCTTCGATAGCCGCGCGAAGGTTCCCGGCAGTCGCCGACTCGTCGCGCTTCACCCCGAAGAGCACCACCTGCTGGAAGGCCTCGTACTCGCCGTCCGGGAAGCGGTAGCAGGCGAGGTCACGGTAGTGACCCGCCAGATAACGCGCCGACGTGACGAGCCGGCGCTGCGGGGCGATGAACACGAGCAGCCCGCTTGGGCACAGCGCCCGCGTGGTGGCGGTCAGGAAGGCGTGCTCGAGTCGCTTCGCCTCCTCGTCGTGGTCATAGGGCGGATTGAGGAAGAGCCCGGAGAACGCGCCGGGCGCAACACGCACGCTGAAGGCGCTGGCGAGCAGCGCGTGGTCGAGGACGTTGTGCGCCTCGTCGTAGCGATCGGCGGCGAGCTCGATGCCGTAGGTCTCGCCGCCGAGGGCGGTCGTGAGCTGACGAAGCGCCGCACCGGTGCCGCAACAGGGATCCAGCAGCCGCGTCACGCCCTGCGTGCCGTAGGCGACGGGACGGATCAGCGCCGCAATGCGCGCCACCACCTCGGGCGGCGTGGGGAAGTAGCCCGCCGTGCTGACGGACTCGATACGAGCCATAGCTGTTGCCTCTCAGAAATCTGGTTGGGGGTGCGCGGCAGAGCCGGAAGTCGCTCCGCCGCGCGGAACGAACGATCGCGTGCTTGCGGGAAGGTCGGGTGGCCGGAGCCCAGCTGCTCTCCCGCTGCGCGCTCAGGCCTCGTCTGCGGGGAGCGGCAGGCGATGGCCGCGCAGGGCGCGGCCGAGCGCGTCCTGCAGCTCGGCCGGGTTCGGGATGCAGCGGTAGGCGTGCACGCCGAGCGAGTCGAGCACGCGCACCTCGCCCGAGCGGAGCGCCCGTTCCCAGAGCCAGCCGCTCCAAGCCGGATGCAGCGGCAGGTCGAGCCGCCGGTTGAGGAAGCGGTAGTGGAGCAGGGGCGCCTCCTCCTGCGTGCGGCAGAGCAGCAGGAAGTCCTGCCGCTCCGTCGCGTAGAGCGCCGCGTCGGGGACGAGCAGCGCGTGGTGCGCGCCGCTCACGGGCAGCCGCGCGAGGTGCAGGCGGCTGTGCCCGCGCACGCTCGTCGCGAGCCAGCGCGGCACACCGCCCGAGTACTGATCGACGGCGAGGTACGAGACCTCGCCCTTGACCAGCCGCGCCCAGAGCGCCCGCAGCGAATCACGGTTGCCGAGCAGCGAGAGGAACCAGAGCTCTCCCTCGTCCGCGGCATAGCCGTCGACCGTTGCGCCGAAGCCTCCAGCGCGCAGGTGCATGGTGGTAAGCGCGAGCCGGTGGTTGCGCGCCGTCACAGCACGCCCCGTTCCTTGAGACTTACGAAGCGTCCATGCCCGATCACGACGTGGTCGAGGAGCGTGATGCCCAGCAGCTCCGCCGCCTTGGCTGCCTCCTGCGTGAGGTAGGCGTCCGGCGCGCTGGGCTCGGGATGGCCACTGGGGTGGTTGTGGGCCAGCGCGATCACTGGCGCGTTGGCGCGCACCGCGTCGCGGAAGAGCTCGGCCGGTCTGGCCGGCGTCTCGTCGACCGTACCCTGGTAGAGCGTCACTACGTCACGGACCTGGTGCCGCGTGTCGAGCAGCAGCACCCGCAGCTGCTCCTGTTCGAGCGACTGCATCTCGGGCGCGAGCAGCGCGTAGATGTCGCTCGGCACGGCGATCGTGGGCAGCGGCCTCGTCACCGCTGACTCCTCGTAGGGGGCGCCGAGCTCGGCGAGCAGTTGAAGCTGCGCGCGCACGAGGCGGCGCAGCTCCATTGCGGTCTTGCGGTCGAGCGCCGGAGGCGAACTCACTGGCTCGCGCTCGCGGGGATCGTCGTCCAGTCGTCCGGGTCGACCTCGACGAAGTTGATGCACTCGCCGGGCGAGGCGTGGGTGTACCAGTTGCCGCGGATGCTCAGGAACTGGTCACGGTACGCGGCCGCGGCGGGATCGATCGGCGCGCCGCAATGCTCGCAGTCGGCGCCGTCCGGCTGCTCCGCGCCCAGGCGACGGATTAGCACCACCTGGTTGCCGCAGTCGTCGGTGCCGTAGCGTGGCACGCTCACCGAGCTTCCACCGGTGCGAGTCGGTTTGGCGCTCACGCCGCGTGCTCCATATCAGTCATCTCATCCTCCTCTGGAGTGCCCTCGGCCCGGTCGTCCGCTGCGCGGCCGAGGATGTGATCCGCCGCTCGCTGCGCCTGAGAGGCCGCGATCACGGCGATCCGCCGGTCGTCCTGCAGGGCACGCAGCCACGAGGCGACGTAGGCGGCCGACTGATCGAGCCGCGAGGCGTCGATGCCGGCATCAGCGCAGAGGAACGCTGCCGCGAACTCGGCGAGCAATTCCTCCCGCGAGTAGTTCTCCGACCCGAACGGGGTCACGCTCGCCTGGAAGTTCGGGCGGTTGAGCCGGCTGGGATGGCCAGTCGAGTGGGCGAGCTCGTGAAAGAGCGTCGCGTAGTAGCCGTCGGCGTCGCGGAAGTCGGCGCGCGGCGGGAGATGCACCACGTCCGCGCTCGGGCTGTAGTACGCAGAGTCGGCGTCGTGCTCGAGCCCGGGGCCGCCCCGGAATCCGCTGACGATCGCCTCGGCGCGTTCCAGCGGGTCGAACTCGACACGGCGTCCCGCAGGCAGCTCGAGGTCGTCGCACTGGGCGACGTTGAACAGGGTGTAGACGCGGAGCAGCGGGTAGCGTTCGGCTGGCTCGCCCGTCACCGGATCGTCGCGTTCGAGCCAGCGCCAGAGCACGACGGCCGTGCCGCGTTCGCCGCGGCGGACGTGCCCGCCCCGCGACGCGGCCTGGCGAAACGTCAGCCAGCGCGGATCCCGCCACTCGCGCTGGATCGCGGAGATGGCAAGCACCAGCAGGTTGATCCCGCGGTAGGGTCGCGACGTGAGCGCGTTGCGGTGACCGCGCGTGAGCCACGGTTGCCGCCATGGCACCGTGCCCTGCTCGAGCGCCGCGATGATGCGCTCGCTCACAACCTCATAGGCGTCGCGCCGCGGCGTTTGCTGGCTACGCGGCACGCTGCGCCTCGGGTGGCTCGGGCCGCTGGTTGCGCTCGTAGAGCGTGAGCCGGATCGCGTTGCGCTCCGGTCGGTCGGCGTCGACTGCCTGGACGATGCAGGCGCTCCAGCCCGGGATCGGGCAGTGAGGCAGCGGCGTCCACGCAACGTGGTAGCGCGCGGAAGGCGTCTCGACGACGCGTTCGAGCGGGTCAGTGACCATTACCTCAGGCCGCCTGCGCTCCGTTGCGGCGATCGAGCCCGCGCGAGAGCACGGCCACCGCGTCGGCGAGTGAGCTGTCTTCGAGCTGCTCGAGCGTGGAGCCGTAGCGCTGCGTCACCCACTCGCGGGTGTGCGCCTCGTCGGAGCCCGCGCTCGCAGCGATTTGCAGCACGCGTCCCCGCAACTCCGCGCTCGGGAGTCTGTTCAGCGAGAACGGGTCCTCGGGCCCGGCCCAGAGCGCGTTCCCGAACTGGTCGCCGAAGTGGCGCAGCGCCCGCTTGAGCGCGTCAGTGACCGCGGCCTTGTAGGCGACGGCGTGAGCGTTGGGCGTGGACTCAGCGATCGCCGCCGCACCCACGTCGCTGTGGGCGAGGCCGCCGTCGACGGTCACGCGGACCGTGGCGGTGTAGACGCCGGTAGCGGCGCCTCGCGCGGGACCCTGCGCGGGCAGCGGCCGGTAGGTCACATCGCCCACCACCTCGGCGCCCCAGCGGCCGTGGCCGAAGATGGCGTTCGCCTGCGCGATCGCGCGCCAGCCCTCGAGGTAGCGGAGCGGAGTGCCGTCGTCCGCCGTTCGCTCCGAGACGAGGTCGGGATCCAGCGGCTGCCGCAGCCGGCTAAGCGCGGTGCGGCTCAGGCGGCGCGGCTGCGCCGGTCGTGCTCTGTCTGGCTCTGCCATGAGTCATCCAATCGTTCACGCGCTGCGTGGAGTGAGCGCAGGAAGGCGTCACGTCCGTCGCGGCGCCGTCCCAGTTCGTTGAGGTCGTGCACACCCGCGGGCAGCGGCACGACCACCGCCCGGTCGCGCAGTTGAGCTAGGAGCCCGGCGGTGGCGCGACGGCCAGCGCCGTCGGCATCAAGTGCGAGGTAGACACGCTGGAAGCGCCCAAGCGCGGTCAGGGCGTCCTGCGGGACGTGCGTTCCTGCAAAAGCCACGGCACGCAGTCCCCAGTTGCGCAGGGTCAGCCAGTCGAACGGACCCTCGGTCGCGACGATCGCGGCCCTGCGTCCGGCGACGGCAGCAAGCCCGAGCAGCGGTGAGGGAAGCCGCACGTTGAGGTAACGCGGCCGGGCTTCCCCGACGAGAGCGCGTCCCGTCAGCCACGTCGGCCGGCCGTCGGCGTCGAGGTCGGGGATCACGATCCGTTCGGCGAGCGTGTCGCGACTGCCCGAGAGCAGCCCGAGGTCCTCGGCCACGCGCCGGTCGAGCTTTGCCCGTCGGAGTTCACGTTCGAGCCCGCCGCCGGCGTAGCCAACGCGCAGCCCGACGGTGGTACGCCGGTCGATGCCGCGCGCTTTCAGGTACTTTTGCCCGGAGCGGTTGCGCCGGAGCTGCTGCTCGTAGAGCGAAACGGCGGTCTCTAGGACCGCCGCTTCCTGACCGCGGAGCATCCGTGGTTCGCGTTCCCGACGGGCCGGCAACGAGACCGGGGACGGCGAAAGGCTCCCACTGAGGTGGGCGGCCGCCTCCTTGAAGTCGAGCCGGTGGAGCCGGGCGACGAAGTCGACGACGTCGCCGCCGGCGTTGCAGCCGAAGCAGAAGTAGCTCTGGCTCTCGGTGTAGACGACGAAACTGGGGTCGCGGTCGTCGTGGAACGGACAGCGTCCGACGAGGCGGCGGCCCGAGCGCCGGAGCTGGACCCCGGCGCTCGCGACCGTCTCGGCGATCGGGTGTGCTGCCCGGATCGCCGCTACGTCGAACAGTTCGCTGGCCCGCGCAGCTCGAGCAGGCGCCGCCAGAAGCAGGCCTCCTCGAGCGTGAGGCGGTCGTCGACATCGAACCGCGGCGGCAGGTGCTGGAGGAGGATCAGCCCCGGCAGGTCGCCGGGCTCCCAGTAGCGGATGTCCAGGTCTCGCTCGCGCTGGCAGTCCTTGAGCCACGCGCACAGCGCGTCGACCGCGGGTTGGGCAGCGATGCGCCTGACCTCCGGCCACGCCAGGTACTGCTCGTGGCTCCGTTCCCACACGGAGCGCACGGCCAGCAGGAAGCGGCTCTGCTTGGACACGGTCATCGTTCCCGTTTCGGGCATGGTGAACCTCTCACTGTCTGCTGATGGACACGATGAATCGGGGCCGCCCGCAGGCGGCCCCGAAGGGAGGTCGTGCCGAAGGGTTGAGCTCAGGCGAGCGGACGGCTGCCTCGCAACGCCTCGGGCGAGAAGCGCCGGCCAGGCTCCCAGCGGCGCAGTCCCAGCGCCGAGACGACCTCCCAGCAGCCGTCCTCCGTTGGGATGAGCACGGCTCCCCGCCCGAAGCCGGCACGGTAGTGGATGGCCGCGAGCAGGCCGATGCGGCGGCAGGTGGTAAGCCAGCAACCGTAGAGGTGCCGCGCGAGCTCCTCGGGCAGACCCTCGAGCACCAGCGGCTCGAGCAGGTCGAGCGCACGCTTCGGCTCGTGGCGATGGAGCCGCCGCGCCTCACGCAGCACCGACTCTGCCGCCGCCATCTTGACGGCCTCGGCGCGCCGCCCTAGCGTTTCGAACGTACGGAACAGGTCCGGCTTGCCGCTGATGTTCTTTTCCACGAGAGTCAGCAGCCGCCGGGCCTCTTCATGCCCACCGCCGTCCAGATGACTGCTGGCGAGCGCCAGCGTTTCACGGACCTCAGCCTCCTCCATCCGTGCCTCCTCTTCCGCGAGCAACCTCGTGATCTCCTCGCGCCGGGCAAGCGCCTCGGCTTCGCGTTCCAGCACGTCCGCATGGGCGCAGGCCTCGGTCGCGAGACGGCCCGTCGTCGCGGCCACCGATTCGGCCTGGCTTCTCGCCGCCGCGTCGAAGCCCGACGTCACCAGTGCCTGCGCCCGCTCGACCGCGGCTTCCATCTCCGCTGCGATGGCGCGCACCCGAACGGCTTCCTCGCTCACCCGCCTCCAGCGGGCCAGCGTCTGCTCCGCCTCCTGGCGGCGCTCCGCATCGCCCGCGACGAGCCGCTGTAGCTCATCCAGCGCCCGCGCCGCAGCCGCCGCAAGCGAGCCCAGCTCCTCCGGACCGCTGCCCCGGATCACCGGGACAAGCGCTCGCTCCTCGGGCACCCGCGCCCGCTCGTCCTCGGTGAAGAGCTCACGGAACCCCGCGAGCTCGCCGAGGCTTCTCAGCACCACTCCTTCTGTCATCGGTCCTTCCTATCCGTCCGCTGCGACGGCCATGCGGCCGTCGTCGTAGCCCTCGTAGTCATCCGGAGGCGGCACGTCCTCGTCCTCGAATGGCGGGGGGTCCGCCGTTCGCCGCAGCGACAGAACCCGTGCCGGCCTGCGCGAACGCACCGGCTCGAGCGGGACGCTCAGCCGGAGTTCGCCGAGTTCATCCCCGGCGACCCGCTGCAGCTGCTGGCGAAGCGTCGCGATCACCTCCTCATCGCTCACCTGCCTGCCCTCAACCGACAGCGCGAGGAACAGCACCTGACGCCGCTGCCCTGCCCCGTCCTCGAAGACCTGCAGCAACGCCGCGAGCGGGCGGTCGTCCTCGACCACCGTCCGCTGCACGACGATCAAAAGGTGCCCTGGCGCCGCTACACCGAGCGCCCGGAGATGCGTATGGGTCGCCCGCGCGATCGCGCCCCGGAGCGCGCGACCACGCTTCCCCCGCACGTCGACGGCCACGCACGGACTCCACGGACGGATCCGCGCGACGAACCCGCGAACGGCACGCTTCAACCAGCGCGCCCCTTTCTGCGCCGTCGCCGAGACAGACGCCGCGAGGCGTCCCACGAGCCGTCGAGTGCGGCTCTTCTTTCTGCCTGCCATCACGGTTC
>CAYZJO010000021.1:0-30571 GCA_964479165.1 uncultured Dehalococcoidaceae bacterium | reverse complement strand
CCGCCGTCCTGCGTTAGCGCGCTTGAGGTGTCGCCTCTACTCGGGGATAGGACATGTTAGTTCGTCGCCGACAAGCGTTCGCGGTTCCGAGGCTCGACGACCTCGAGGAACTCCGGGTGCCGCCGGATGTACGACACGATGAACGGGCACAGCGGCACCACCTCGAGGTCCGCCTCGCGTGCCGCCTCGAGTGCCGCGCGCGCGAGCAACGAGCCAATCCCCCGACCCTCGAGCGCCTTGGGGACCTCGGTGTGGTCCAGGGATACGTTCTCGCCTGTACGGCGGTAGGTCAGCGTCGCGACTTCCCCCTCGCATGCGACTTCGAATCGCTTTCGTTCTCGGTTGTTGACGACCTCCAGGTCGGTTGCCATCGGTTCCTCCAGGAGCGCAACGCTACGTCCTGCGTCGATTCCACGTGCGAAGCGCGAGTACGCCGGCGACAACGGCTGCCGCTCCGGCGAGGTAGGGATTCGCAAGGCGTCCCAGGAACAGAAGCGGGACGGCTATCGCAGCCGCGCGTTTCGGGCGGAAGATCTCGCGCCACTCGGCGTCGTCGGCCCCCGGCTCGTACTCGTAGCCGCACGCGGGACATAGCAGGAGGTCGTAGTCCCGCATCAACCGGGCGTCGCAACGCGGGCAGTGGGCACGGCTCCCCCGCATGACGGGACGCAACACGGGAGGAGCCTCAGGCGCCCTCGGGCTGAAGAACATCGCCGCCTCCGTTCTCGCCGCGAAGCCCGCTACTCGAGCTCAGGCAGTGGCGCGAACTCGTGGGCGTCGTTGCAGACGCGGCAGATCCCATGGCCGCGGGTTGTGGCGGTCTGCTCCACAAGCTCGTGGTCGCTCTCGTCGTGCCGGCAGACGGCGCAGATGCGCTGCTCGACGCCGACCTCGTCGATGTCATCGGGTTGCGGCATCACGGTCATGCGGTCCTCCGTCCGGCGCGCGTCTGTCCTGCCTACGATCCTACGAAGCCGGTCACCGCGGGTCACGTCGCGTCACGTCGGGAACGAGGTCAGGCTCCTCACCGACCTCCGGCCGACGGAGCGAGCCGCGAGACAGCAGATGCCCACGCCGAGCGTCACGCCAGCCGCGCGTCGAGCAGTTCCTTGAGCACCGCCGCCTGGCTGTGCTCGGCGTCACGCGCACCGAAGACGAGAGTCACCCGCTGCTTCCGCGCGCGTGCCGCGAGCGCTTCGAGGGCGGCGCGTCCCGGATCCTCGGTCAGCTCGCCCTTGTAGCGGTCGCGGAACTCGTCCCAGCGCTCCACCTCGTGACCGTACCAACGGCGAAGCGCGTCGCTCGGAGCGATGTCGCGACACCACTCATCGATGGCGGCATCCTCTCGGCTCACCCCTCGCGGCCACACCCGATCGACGAGGACGCGGTAGCCGTCATTTTGCGTCGGTGGGTCGTACGCACGTCTCATCCAGACGCGGCTGCTCATCCGTTGACGCCTTGCCGTGCGCTCTCCTGCAAGCGTCGCTCGGCCGTTACTGATCTCCGCCCAACTCGGGAAGCTGGGCCGGGAACCGCTCGTCCTGGGTGAACACGCTGGCCGTGGCTCGCAGCCCGGAGGGTGCCCACGCGGGCTCGACGGAGCGGAGTTCCACCCAGCGCTGCGTAGCGCCGTCCTCGAAGCGGAGTAGCCAGAGGTCGCGCTCCCGCGCTCGTAGCGTGCTCGCGCCCCGCAGCAGGGCGACTTCGCCCCACCAGTCGCCCTCGGGCGGGCAGGGAAGCGGCGGGTGGACGACAGAGACGCGCCCTCGCGCGACGACCTCCTCCTGCTCCGGATCCCAGAATTCAGCCCAGCCGATTGCGACCCGCATAGGTCCCCCATCCAGCCCCCGCCAGAGACACGAGCCGCCGAGGAAAGCGAAGTGCCCGGGTCTCCTCCTGGCCTAGGCACGCACGATGATTGGACGGAGGGCTGCTCGTATGCGACCGAAGTCACAGCCCGTGGGGCGTGCCTTGGCGTTTGCTTCATAGTGCCAAGAGGGGAGAAGCATACTATGCAAGACGTAACGCTTGGCGCCGCTCTCGAGCGCGAGCACCACGAGATCGACGAGAACCTCGAGCGTTTCACCGCGGGACTCGAGCGTGGCGAGTGGGATCCCGCTCCCTTGCAGGCGGCCTCCGCGGCGCTCCGTCGCCACATCTACCTCGAGGAGGAGATGTTCTTCCCGCCGCTGCGGCAGTCCGGGCTGATCGCGCCGGTCGCGGTCATGCTGCGCGAGCACGGCGAGATTTGGCAGGCGCTCGACGAGGTCGAGGCGCGCGCCGCGCAGCAGACCGACCCCGGGGCCGTTCGTCGCGCGTACGACGATCTCGCCTCTCTCCTCGAGGCCCACAACTCCAAAGAGGAGCAGATCCTCTACCCGCAGGACCACATGCTGACCGACGACCAGACCGAGGAACTGCGCGCCTTCATCGAAACCGGGTCGATGCCGGATGGCTGGATCTGCTACGACCTGCGCTAACCTCGAGGCCATGGAACAGACCGCGCGGGAGTTGATGATGTTCACGCAGATCCTCACGACGCTCGATGGCTCCGAGTTCAGCGAGCGGTCCCTCGGCTTTGCCCGCTACCTCGCCAAGAGCACGGGGGCGCGGGTGACGCTTCTCTCCGTCATCGAGACCGGCGAGGCGGCGTCGCCCTCTGAGACCCAGCAGGAGCACGGGAAACGCACCATGGAGTACCTCGCCGAGAAGGCAGCAGTCCTCCGCGAAGACGGCCCTGACGAAGTTGATGCGCTGGTCAAGTACGGCGAGCCGGCGACCCTGATCACGGATACCGCCCGCGAGCTCCACGCAGACCTCATCGTGATGAGCACGGAGGGGCTCGGGGCGCACGGCGAGTACGCTCTGGGCAGTGTGGCGCTGAAGGTGCTGATGACCGCGCCCTGCCCGATGTTCATGGTGCGCATCAACAAGCCCGAGCCACCTCGAACGCCCGCGGAGGAACGCTGGCAGGGCGAGGGTGGCCGGAACGTTGGCTAGCGTTCGGCTTCGCCGATCCTCCGTCACGACGGCGCCCTCGAGGGCGCCGTCGCCGCATTAACGCCCTCCTACAATCTGCTGCTTGACACCGACTGGTCCTTCCTCGAACATTCCCGACTATCCCGATAGGAATTCTCGCACGAACAGTGGGACCCCATGAGCACGGAGCAAAGCGCCACTCCCGATCCGCGCGAGCAGCTCGTGCTCGCCGAGGTCCTCCGAGCGCTGCGCACCCTGCGCCATGGCTACGTCCAGCTGACTGTGCAGGACGCGCGAGTCGTGCAGATTGATACGCATGAGAAGCGGCGGTTCGACCGTGTGTAAGTAGCCGCTGCGCCCCAACGATCCGGGCTGACCAGCCATCTGGAGGCCCTCCAAACCAACGCAAGTTGCGGAGGGCCGCTCGTTTCCGAGCGGGACTTCGTCCACCAGAAGGAACGAGCGAGAGATGAGATTCGGTACCTGGTCAGTCGGTGCTACGGGGAAGCAGCGCTGGGCCGCGCTGCTGGGCGGCGTGGTCGCGGCGACAGCGCTCGTCGGCTGCTCCTCGGACGGCACGACGGCGAGCGCAACCACCCCAGACGCCACCGCCAACGGCGGCAGTCCCGCCGCGACCTCGAGCGGCGGCACCGCGTCCGCCTCCGGCGAGAGCGTCGAGCTGCTGAACGTCTCCTACGACCCCACGCGCGAACTCTACGAGGAGTACGCGGGACTCTTCGCTGAGCACTACCTCGCCGAGACCGGCGTCGAGGTGACGGTGAACAACTCCCACGGCGGCTCGGGCTCGCAGGCGCGCGCCATCATCGACGGCCTCGAGGCGGACGTCGCGACGCTCGCGCTGTCGGGCGACACAGACCGCCTCGTGGAGGCGGGGCTGATCGATGCCGAGTGGCAGGCGGAGTTCCCGCTGAACTCGAGCCCCTACAGCTCGACCATCGTCTTCCTCGTGCGGGAGGGGAACCCCAAGGGCATCGAGGACTGGGATGACCTCGCAAACGAGGGTGTGGGCGTGATCACGCCGAACCCGAAGACCTCCGGCGGCGCCCGCTGGAACTTCCTCGCGGCATGGGCCTACGTCATCGAGAACGACGGTACCGAGGACGACGCGAAGGATCTGCTTGGTCGCATCTTCGAGAACGTGCTCGTGCTCGACTCCGGCGCACGCGGTTCCGCGCAGACCTTCATCGACCGCAACATCGGCGACGTGCTGATCGCCTGGGAGAACGAGGCGCTCCTCGCGACCCGCGACTCGGACGCCTACGAGATCGTCTACCCGTCGCTCAGCATCCTCGCTGAGCCCGCGGTGGCGGTCGTTGACGAGAACGTCGAGCGGCACGGCACCCGCGAGGTCGCCACGGAGTTCCTGAACTACCTCTACGACCCGGCGATCCAGGAGGTCATCGCGCGGAACTTCTACCGGCCGAGCGACCCCGAGGTCCTGGCGCAGTTCCGAGACCAGTACCCCGACCTCGAGCTCGTCGACATCGCCTACTTCGACGGCTGGGCGGCGGTGCAGGACACGTTCTTCGCGGACGGCGCCATCTTCGACGAGATCTACCAGCCGTGACCACGATCGCTCGCCCGGCGGCCGTCCGGCAGCGCGGCGCCCTCGGAAGGGGGCGCGTGCTGCCGGGCTTCGGCCTGAGCCTCGGGTTCTCGTTCTTCTACCTCAGCCTGCTGGTGCTGATCCCGCTGGCCGGGCTGTTCCTGAAGACGAGCGAGCTGGGGTGGGCGGACTTCATCCGTGTCGCAGGCAGCGAGCGAGCACGCGCTGCCTACCGGCTCACGTTCACCGCGTCTTTCCTTGCGGCGCTGGTGAACGGGGTCTTCGGCGTGGTGCTGGCCTGGGTACTGGTGCGCTACCGGTTCCCGGGCCGGCGCCTGCTGGACGCGCTCGTCGACTTCCCGCTCGCCCTCCCGACCGCGGTGGCCGGCATCGCCTACACCGCGCTCTACGTCCCCGAGGGTTGGCTGGGCCAGTTCCTCTCGCCGCTCGGCATCCAGGTCTCGTACACACAACTCGGCGTGGTCGTGGTGCTGACGTTCATCTCGCTGCCGTTCATGGTGCGCACGATCCAGCCCGTCCTGCTCACGCTCGAGCGTGAGGTCGAGGAGGCAGCGGCGAGCCTCGGCGCCGGGCGCTGGGACACCATTCGGCGCGTGATCATCCCGAGCCTGCTGCCCGTGTGGTTCACCGGCCTCGCGATGGCGTTCGCGCGGGCGATCGGCGAGTACGGGTCCGTGATCTTCATCGCGGGCAACATCCCGCGCCAGACAGAGATCGCGCCGCTCCTCGTCGTGTTCCAGCTCGAAGAGTTCAACTATGCCGGCGCGACAGCGATCGCGGCCGTCCTGCTGCTCGCATCGTTCGCGACGGTCGGCGTCATCAACCTGCTGAGCCGGAGGCAACAGCGCTATGCCTAGCCCTGCCCTTCAGCCCGACCCGCGAGGAGCCGTGGATGGCCGCCGTTCCTGACACCGTCGTGGTGCCTACCGGTCACGAGCTCGCCCAGACCGCGCCTCGCGTCTTCACCGAGCCGGCCTGGGTGAAAGCCCTCCTGATCGCCGTCGGCGTCGGCTTCCTCACGCTGGTCGTGATCGTCCCCGTCGCCCTCGTCTTCGCTGAGGCGCTGCGTAACGGCCTCGGTGGCTACTTCGACGCCATCCTCGATGCGGACACGATCAGCTCGATCCGGCTCACGCTGACCGTCGCCGCCATCGTCGTGCCGCTGAACGCGCTCTTCGGTATCGCATCCGCATGGGCGATCGCCAAGTTCGACTTCCCGGGGAAGTCGTTGCTTGTCACGCTGATCGACCTGCCGCTGGCGGTGTCGCCGGTGGTGGCCGGGCTGGTCTTCGTGCTGATCTTCGGCGCGCAGGGCTACCTCGGTCCGTGGCTGCGCGAGCACGACATCCGGGTGATCTTCGCGCTGCCCGGCATCGTCCTCGCGACGGCCTTCGTCACGTTCCCGCTCGTCGCACGCTCGCTGATCCCCGTGATGCAGGAGTCGGGGCGCGAGTACGAGGAGGCGGCGATCAGCCTCGGGGCTTCGGGCTGGCAGACGTTCTGGCACGTCACCCTCCCGAGCGTGAAGTGGGGGCTGCTCTACGGCGTGATCCTCTGCAACGCACGCGCGATGGGCGAGTTCGGCGCGGTTGCCGTCGTCTCCGGGAAGATCACCGGCCGGACGGACACCCTGCCCCTCCGCGTCGAGAAGCTCGACAAGGCCTTCGACACCTCATCCGCTTTCGCCATCGCCTCGATCCTCGTCGGACTGGCGCTCGTGACGCTGATCCTGAAGACGGTCGTCGAGTGGCGAACCAGCGAGCAAACCAACTGACTTCGGTCACAGGAGCGGCCCCATGACCATCGAAATCCAGCACCTCACCAAGCAGTTCGGCGACTTCACCGCCGTGAAGGACGTCTCGATGCGCGTCGAGGAGGGCTCGCTCACGGCGCTCCTCGGGCCCTCGGGCTCCGGCAAGACGACGGTCCTGCGGATGATCGCCGGCCTCGAGATCCCCGACGGTGGGCGGATCGTCATCGGCGGCACCGACGTCACGAACGTCCGCGCGCAGCACCGCAATATCGGGTTCGTCTTCCAGCAGTACGCGCTGTTCAAGCACATGCGGGTGCAGGACAACATCGCCTTCCCGTTGAAGGTGCGGAAGTGGAAGAAGGACGCGATCCGGGCGCGCGTCTCCGAGCTGCTCGAGCTGCTGCGTTTGCAGGGCCTCGAGCAGCGCTACCCAAACCAGATCTCCGGCGGTCAGCGGCAGCGCGTGGCCCTCGCGCGAGCGCTGGCCTCGAGGCCCCAGGTGCTGCTGCTGGACGAGCCGTTCAGCGCCCTCGACGCGCGCGTACGCGACGAGCTGCGCGAGTGGCTGCACAGCCTCCACGAGCAGCTGCACGTCACCAGCGTCTTCGTCACGCACGATCAGAGCGAGGCGATGGAGCTGGCCGACCGCATCGTGATCATGAACGAGGGCGTCGTGGCCCAGGAGGGCACGCCCGAGGAGATCATCGCGACGCCGAGCGGCCCCTTCGTGCTCAACTTCCTCGGCCGCGCGAACGCGCTGCACGGCATCGCAAAGCACGGCGAGGCCGACGTGCAGGGGCTGCGCGTGCCGTTCCCGGGCGCGAACGGCACGACCGTGCCCGTGGTCGGCTACGTGCGGCCGTCGCACCTCTCCCTCGGCATCGAGCCCTCGGCGGGAGCCCTCGCGGTGCGGGTGCAGCGCGTCGTCACGAACGGCGAGAGGGTCAAGGTGCACCTCGCGACCGAGCATGCCGGCGAGCCGCTCGTCGCCGAGCTCGACCGCCACGAGGCGGGCGGGCTCACGCTGCCGGTCGGCGAACTCGTCTACGCGACACCGCGCGACATCTACGTCTTCGACGCGAACGAGGCCTCGCCGGCTACCGCCGACCCGGCAGCGGTCGAGGTCAGCGTGTGACGCTCCCGCGCTTCGCGCTCAGTCGCGCGGGAGGTCGTTCGTGAAGTCGTGGTACATCATCACGCCGAAGCCGCCGGCGGAGCCCCACTTCTGGTCGCGGTAGGCGCTGATGCCGAGGCTGTGCGTTTCGGAGGTCATGCGCCCGTCGGTGGTGAAGCGCACGTAGCCGCTGAACATGTGCACCTTGTCGACGGTGGCGTGGAGCACCTTCGCCTGCGGCAGGTTCAGCGTGTAGTCCCACTGCCCGACGCCGCCACCCGCCCACTCGGCGAACTGCGGGAAGTTGGCGTCGGACGCATCGATGTCCGCCTGGCTCAGCTGGTTCACCGACAGGCGGCTGCCGACGCCGGCGATCTTGTATCCGGCCATCGGGTCACCGCCGCGCGCCGAGCCCGCGTTGAGCCTCGGGTTGCCAAGGCCGGCGCTCGCCGTGCGGCCGGGGAGCCGCGTGCTGTTGAGGACGCTCTGCTCCCGCAGCGTGTAGCCGAGCATCCAGTCGTGGCCGCGGCGCATCGCCGCCTGCTCGGCGTCCGGGTAACGGACGTGCAGCGCCTCGCGCGGCGTGAAGATCGTGGACATCATCTGGATGCCCCACTTGCCGTCGTTGTTCGTCACCGCGTAGATGCCGTCGCACTGCAGGATCTTGTGCCCGCCCTCGCCGAAGCGGCTGTAGCTGAGCGAGAGGCCAGCGCCGACCGGGTTGTAGACGTGGATCTCGATTGAGTCGAGCAGGTCGTAGGCGCCCGGCTGGATGTGGCTCTTCCCCGCCCCGGTAACGTTGAGCGACTTCGGCGGCGTCGCGAACAGTTGCTCGCGGCTCTCGATGATCTCGGGCTCGGTGCCCTCGTAGGTCGCAAAGGGGAAGTGCAGTACGTCGGCGATCGCCTCGAGGTTGCGCTGCGCGAGCGCGTTGAAGAACTCCGCCATCACGCGCAGGCCGTTGGGCACCGACTCCTGGTAGAAGACGGGGAAACGCGCATCGGGCTGACCGAGCGGGTGGATGTCCTCGGGCTTCGCGGGGTTCCCGGCGGCGTCATAGATCCCAGACATCGGTGCTCCTCCCACTGGCTGCTCTGCGGGTGCGCACAGTAACGCGAGCACCGCTGTGCTGCACAGGGCCGCGAGCGGGAGCGACCGTAGCGAGTGGTCACGAGGGGGAGGGCCGGTCGACGGCCCTCCCTTGGCTGCTCGCTAGTCCGATCGACCGGCTAGCTTCCGCGTCCCTTCCGCGCAGTGGCCAGGGCGGTGGCACCCGCCAGCAGCACGACGCCCGCTGCGAGCGCAGCTGCCGCCGTCTGTCCGCGGGTGCTTCCTTCGGAGTCGAGGAAGCCACCCGTACCGGTGCGAGGCGCGCCCGGGACCGGTGTCTGCTGCTGAGCGCCCGTTCGGGGCGTCGCGGTGGGCTGAGCACCGGCCATGCCGGTCGCAACCGTCGGGCTGGGGGTCGCACCCGCGAGCGGCCCGATCGGCGTCACCGTACCGGCGGGCGAAGCGGTAGCGACGGGAGTGGTCGTCGGGGTTGCCTGTGTGGTGGTCGCTCCTCCGTTGCCTCCGTCATCATCGTCGCCGCCGGCCGGGGCCGTCGCGGTGCCCGTGGGGCTGGGCTCGGCGGTACCAGTCGGCGTCGGCTCAACCGTGCCGGTGGGGCTCGGCTCGGCAGTCCCGGTGGGGGTGGGCTCGACGGTCTCCGTCGGGGTCGGTTCGACCGTTTCGTTCGGCGCCTGGGCGGCTGCGGTGATAGGTCCCGCCAAGAACGCGACTGCGACGACTGCTGCTCCGAGCAGGAACGTCATGAGTCTCACGTCGTTCGTCCTTTCGATCCTTCGATAGGTGTGCGGTGAGGCGCGAGGCGGGTGCGCCAACGGACCGAGGGTCGGTCCTGCCGGATCCTCACGGCCCCATGTGTGCCCCTTCCTTGAGGCGGGCGCGGTTGATCCAGCGTATCGAGCAAGCCAACGGGTGGCGGGCGCGAGGACTGTCCGTGAGGGGGAAGAGCGACCGCGGCGGTGTCAGCGCTCGTCGAGAGCCTCGAGGTACTCGATGAGCGTGAGACCGCTGGCGCGCCACGTCGTGGCGTGCTCCACGCCCACGTAGCGAAGGTGCCACGGCTCGTAGACGTAGCCGGTAACCGCCTCGGCGCCGTCCGGGTAGGACAGCGCGAAGCCGAACTCGTGCGCGCGCTCGACGAGCCAGCGGCCCTCCGGCGTCTCGCCGAGCTGGCGCGTCAACCGCCACTGGACCGACGGTCCGGACACGTCGACGGTCGTACCGAGCTGGTGCTCGCTGTGCCCGGGCGGCGCGCTGCGACGGCTCGCTTCCGCCTCGCCGTGACGGCCAGCGAGGCGCCCGTGCACTAGCTCTTGTTCCTCGTACGACCGGTAGGCAGAGACCACGCGCAGTTGCAGGCCCTCGCGACCCGCGGCAGCGAGCATCGCTCCGAGGGCCTCGGCTGCCTCCGCGCGCAGCCGCCGCTCGGGATACCCCGGCGCTACGAGCGAAGTGTGGAGCGCCACGAGGTCGGGCGGCTCGTAGTCAGGATCGAGCGCGTGGCGCTTGCTCACCGGTCGAAGGAGCGCGAAGTCAGCCTGCTCATCCCGCGCGAGGCCCGGGGACGCTCGCGTGGGCGCGGGCGTTCGCGAGGGAGAAGCGGTTGGATTCGCCGTCGGCGATTCCGAGGAGGAGGAGGAGAAGGGAGTTGTGGGGCGAGCGGGCAGGTCGGAGGTGCTGTCGCCCGTGCCGCCGCACGCGCCGAACGCGACAACAAGCGACACCACCAGGACGAGCGTCGTCCGCCTGGCGCTCACATCGTCACCCGATGGTCGGACCCGTGGCGTCCGCTGTCATCTCCGCCTCCGGCCACACGTACGCGTCGAACACCCAGTCGAACAGGGCGACGGCGTCGGCCTCGCGATCGGGCGCGTTGAGGAGGACGACATACACGCGGTGTCCGTCCTGCGTCACGCTACCCACGAAGGTCTTTCCGGCGGTCCGGGTGAATCCCGTCTTCACGCCATCCGCCCCTGGGTACGAGTGCAACAGCGGGTTCACGTTGCGCATAACGATGTTGCGCGAGCCGTCCGCGAGCCACGACGGGGCCGCGACCACCTCGCGCAAGGTCGGGATGCTCATCAGATACCGCGCCATCACCGCAAGATCGTAGGCGCTGCTGTAATGGCCTCGGCTGGTCAGGCCGTGCGGGTTGGTGAACCTTGTGTCACGCAGGCCAAGACGCCGAGCGAGGTTCGTCATCTCTTCGGCGAAGGCCTGGTCGGAGCCCGAAACGTGTCGAGCGATCGCGAGTGCTGCGTCGTTGCCCGAGGGGAGCATCAGGCCGAAGAGCAGGTCGCGGAGCGTGAACTCGTCGCCGAGGTGGAGCCCCATCAACGAGCTGCCCGGCATCGCGAAGGCATCGACGTCGCTGACGACCAGGGCATCGAGGTCGCCGCGTTCGGCAGCGAGGATGGCGGTCGCCATCTTCGTGAGGCTCGCGGGCGCTCGACGTTCGTGCGCACCGTAGGAGTACAGGACGGCGCCCGACGCCTCGTCCATCACGACCACCGCAGCAGCGGACACCACCGGCGGTTGGTCCCCGACGGTCCACGCGGGCGCCGCGGCCCAGGGCGGCGGCAGCGCCTCGCCGAGCGGCACAACCTCCGTTGGCGCGAGACGTGCGGCGTCCTCCATGACCGGCTCGGACGGGACGCCGACGCGGGCCGCCAACGCGCCGGGGGCAATCGGTCCCGGCCGGACAAGCGCCTCCGGGATCGCGGCGCTAAGGTCGGCGACTCGAGGTGGCTGCGCCGGTTGGAGCAGCGTGTGCGCCAAAGGGGGAGGCGGGTCGCTGCCCCATTCGAGGGCGGCGTAACCGATGATCGCGAGGCTCGCGAACGCTCCGAAAACGGCGGCAAGACGCCGACGCGCTGGCGACACAGGCGCACCTCACCCGGAAAGAACTGCTGGGGACCCGCGGCATAATACGCCAAGACGCAAGTCTGGGCTCGTGCCTCGTCTAAGAGCTATCTCCGAAACCCCTTACGCGACATGGGGAAACGCGGTCGGAGTAGCGAACACGCTTATCAACATTGGAAGCGAGGAGTCAGCAGAGCGCATCGGCGTTCCCTGTAAGGTGTTCTGAGCCGTGCCGCGAAGGACGGCCGAATCAGTCGCGAGCGAAGAAGCCCGGCGGCCTCCCGCCGGGCTTCTTCGCTGCTCATCCGCAGGCGGTCGGGTTAGCCTTCCCGCATCCGGTGGCCCTCGTCGAGCCAGACCGCGCGGTCCTGGTCGTTGATGTAGCAGGTGCTGGCGAAGCCGCCGATGCGCCAGTTCATGACGTAGTTGTGCCACGCCGTGCGGCCGTTTGCCTGCGGCCACCAGATGTCCCAGACCTGGTCGTGGATCGTGTCCCAGACCTTCCCCCAGATCTCCTTCTTGGCTTCGAGATCTGGCTCGGCGCGCTGGTCGACGAGCAGCTGGTCGAGTTCGGCGTTGCCCTTGCTGTTGTAGTTGAGCCCGCCCTCCGTGTGGTACCAGGGGTAGATCCACTGATCCATCGCGTAGCCGGGGGGCCCCCAGACGATGCCGATGGACTCGTTGAAGTTGCGGTCGGAGAGCAGCGTCACCTGCGTCGGGTTATCCACCTGGCGGAAGCTGATGTTCACCTCGGGCACGCTGTCCATGATGCCGGGGATGACCACCTGCGCGGACGACTCGCGGTCGTACCAGGTCACGTGCTCCCAGGAGAGCTTGTTGTCCGCGCTGTAGCCGGCGGCCTGCAGCAATTGCGATGCCTGCGGCGGGTCGTAGACGTACCACGGTCCGTTCGCCTCGGCCGTCGGGTATTCGTCGAAGAGGAAGGCCCACGGCATCGGGGGCAACGAGAACGCACCGGTATCCGTCGAGTTGTCGCCGGCATTGAACGCGCGGTCGAAGCCCTCGCGGTCGAACGCGAGCGAGATGGCGCGCCTCACCCGCTCGTCCTGGAAGACCGGGTTCGTGATCTGGAAGTGCCACCCGTTGACGTTCGCGCCTCGCGAGATCGGGTACTTCCACAGCACTGCTTCGGGCGCCCGCGCCATCAGGTCTTCGCCATCCGTGTCGTCGCGGAAGCCGTCGTAGGCGAAGTTGTCGGTGAGGAACGCCGCACGGGCGGCAGCCGCGTCGCTCTGCACGACGTAGACGAGGCGGTCGAGGAACGGCAGACCTTCCTCGAAGTAGTCCGGATGCTTGTTGAACGTCGAGCGCTCCTTCGGGATCCAGGCTTCCTGGACGAAGGGGCCGGTGCCGATCGCCTGCTTGTCGATGAGCTCCGCGTCCTCGATCAGCTCGCGCGGCCACATGAAGCCCCACGAGGCGATGGTGGTCGGGAAGTCCGCCAGGGGCTGATTCAGCTTCACCACCACGGTGTAGTCGTCCGGTGTGTCGATCGATTCGATCGGCGCGAAGACGTCCTGCTGCGAACCTCCGGCCTTGTAGCGCTCCATCGAGAGCTTGATGTCCTCGGCGATGAACTCACGCCCATTCGTCGGTTGGACGTTGTGTGTCTTGATGCTCTGGTGGAGGTGGAACGTGAACTCGCTCGAGTCCGGCGAGGATTCCCAGGACTCGGCGAGGTCGGGCTCGATCTCCGGCATGAACGGGTGCGCATGCGCGCCGGTCTTCGCGCGAGCGACGCGGTTGTAGGTCACGAGGTTCGTCATGAAGATCGTGCAGGACAGCGTGCGGTTGATGTCCATGCGCGGCGGGTCGAGGTAGGTGTGGACGAACGTGCCGCCCGGCCGTCCGTTGGCGAGCGGGTCGGCCTCCGCCGCAGTGGGTCCGATTGCCGTCTCGTGAAGGCCTGGCTCGATGCGCACCTGGCCGCCCGTGGCGGTTCCCGCCTCCGCGGTCCCGGTGGCGGTGCCCATCAGACCCTCGGCCGTCAGCGGCGTGGACTCCCCCGACGGGCCATCATCTCCGCCTCCGCAGCCGAGGAGCGCCGCTCCCGCCAGCCCGGCGACGCCGACACCTGCTCCTCTGAGTGCGGTTCTCCTGTTCAGCCTCCTCGTCCAGTAGTTACTCGTGGCCATCGCGAAGCTCCCTCCGGTCCGTTGCCGGTGCTATTACGCATGCAATGTACACCGCTGAAGAGGAACTGGGGCAACGAAGTCGGGGTGATGGCGCAGGAACAGTCCGCCGCTAACCTCGACGGGGCAATCACGGATAGGGCAGCCGAGGAGTCGGCACGTGGACCTGCTGACGAATCCCGAGACGTGGATCGCGCTGCTGACTCTCACGTCGCTCGAGATCGTGCTCGGCATCGACAACGTCATCTTCATCTCGATCCTGGCGGGCAAGCTTCCCGTGGAGCAGCAGCAGCGCGCGCGGACCCTCGGGCTGTCGCTCGCGATGTTCATGCGGATCGCGCTGCTGTTCTCCCTCTCGTGGATCATTGGCCTGACCGAGCCGCTCTTCCGCGTGTTCGAGCTCGACTTCTCCGGGCGCGATCTGATCCTGCTCGGCGGCGGCCTGTTCCTCGTTGCGAAGGCGACGCTGGAGATCCACGAGAAGCTCGAGGGCGAATCGCCTCACGAGCGGACGGGGCGAGCCGCGGCGAGCTTCAACAGCGTGATCGTCCAGATTCTGCTGCTGGACATCGTCTTCAGCCTCGACTCGGTGATCACTGCCGCAGGCATGGCGGAGGAACTGGCAGTCATGGTCGCCGCGGTGGTCATCGCGGTCGGCGTGATGCTCGTGAGTGCCGCCGCGATCAGCGACTTCGTGAACCGACACCCAACCGTGAAGATCCTGGCGCTGAGCTTCCTGCTGCTCATCGGGACGTCGCTCATCGCGGAGGGCTGGGACCTCCATGTCCCCAAGGGGTACATCTACTTCGCGATGGCGTTCAGCGTCCTCGTCGAGCTGCTGAACATGCGCTTCCGTGCGACGCACGAGCGCCCCGTAGAGCTGCGCCCAACGTTCGTGAAGGAACCGCTGACGGCTGGGGCCGTGCCGCGACCGCCGGCGGACGTGAGATAGGCCTCAGTCCCGCGGCTGGCTAGAGCCTGATCTCGCGCACGTCCGGGCTGACCCGCAGCGGCGCCGCAGTCGCGGCCGCGATCTCGTCGATCGTGTAGCCCGGCGCGTACTCCTCGAGGCAGAACCCCTGCTCGTCGACGGACACCACCGCGAGGTCTGTGACGACGAGAGTGACGCCCTCGGGCGCAGTCACGGGCAGCGTGCAGCGCTCGAGGAGGCGCGGCTTGCCCTCGCGCGTCGTGTGCTCCATCGCCAGCCAGACCTGCTGTGCGCAGGCTGCGAGGTCCATCGCGCCGCCGATCCCGCCGAGCTGGTCCCACGGCTCGGTGCTGGTCCGCCAGTTGGCGAACGACCCGTCGGACGCGACCTCGTACGAGCCGAGCACGCTCACGTCGTTCATGCCGCGGCGGATCAGGGCAAAGGAGTCGGCCTGGTGCACGATCGCCGCGCCGGGATTCAACGTCACGAACTGCACTCCGGCGTTGACGACATCCGGGTCCTCCTCGCCCTCTGCGGCGAGGCCCGCGTAGCCGATGACGCCGTTCTCGGATGTGAACACGACGCCGTCCTCGGGTGTCACGTGGTTGGCAACGAGCGTCGGCATGCCAACGCCGAGGTTGACGAGCCAGCCGCGCTGCAGCCGCCGGGCGATGACGGAGGCGATCTGATCGCGGGTGAGGGGCTGCTTGGTCAGCGTCATCGCGCGTTACCTCCCGCGGTCGTCGCCTGCGTGGGCTGCGGCGTCGCTTGCTGCTGGCGCTGGGCTCGGAAGTACCCGTCCGGCGGGATCTGCACGACCCGCTCGACGTAGACGCCTGGGGTGTGCACCTGGTCCGGTGGGATGTCCCCGGCGGGCACGATCTCCTCGACCTCGACGATCGTGTGCCGCGCGCCCATCGCGAAGACCGGGTTGAAGTTCCTCGCAGAGAGGCGGTAGAGCAGATTGCCCGCGGTGTCCGCCTTCCAAGCACGGATGAAGGCGTAATCCGCGAAGATGCCCCGCTCGAGGACGTACTTCCGCCCGTCGAACTCGCGCACCTCCTTGCCTTCCGCCAGCAGCGTCCCAACGCCGGCCGGCGTGTAGAACGCGGGGATGCCCGCGCCGCCTGCGCGCACCCGCTCGGCGAGTGTTCCCTGCGGCACGAGTTCTGCCTCGAGGCGCCCGTCGCGGATCATCTCGAGCGCCACGGACGCCCTCGAGGGATGCGTCGGTGCCGTGAACGCGGCGATCACCTTGCGGACGCGCCCGGCGTCGATGAGATCACCGAGGCTCTTGCGGCCGTCCGGCGACGGCGCGGCACCAGCGCCCGCGCCATTCGAGACGGTCGTGAGGTTCGTTGCGCCCTGGTGGTAGAGCGCGGTCAGCAGGTTAATCGGAGAGCCGGGGCCGAAGCCGGGGATCAGCAGGGTGATGCCGTCGGGGATGTCGGCGACGGCCTCCTGCATCGTTTCGCAGATCACAGCGGGCGACATGCGCGCACTCCTTGTTTCCCGGAGGCAACTGCTCTGCCGAAGCAACGGGCCCCGGCGTTTCCGTCGGGGCCCGCAGCGCGGCTAGATGTTGTCGAGCCAGACTCCTCGCAACTGGTGCGTGGCGTAGATCGTCAGGTAGCCGAGACCGTGCGGGCGGTAGTTCAGCGCCCAGTTGTGCCACAGCCGGCGCTGCACAACGGCAGCGGGTGTGAACACCTCCCACACCTGGTCCATGTAGCGCTCTTCGACCTGCCTCCAGATGTCGCGGCGTGCCTCGTCGTCCTGCTCCCGCCGTTGGGCGGTGACGAGCTCGTCCATCTGCGCGTCGTTCTTGTTGTTGTGGTTCAGGCCACCCTGCGAGTGGTACCAGGGGTAGACCATCTGATCGACGGAGTACGCGGGCGGCCCCCAGGTGATGTTGACCGGGTCCTCGAAGTTGCGGTCGTTCAGCAGCGTCACCGCCGTGGGATTGTCCACCTGCTCGAACGTCAGCTCGAGCTCCGGCAACCGGTTCAGCTGCGGAATCATGATCTGCGACCAGTCGTTGCGGGCGTACCACGCCTTGAACACCGCGGTCAGAGGGTTCTCCGCGCTGTAGCCTGCGGCTTGCAGCATCTGCGAGGCCTGCTCGGGGTCGTACTGGTACCACGGACCGTGGTCCTCGAGTGTCGGCAGGTCATCGTGGATGAAGCGCCACGCGATCGGCGGGTTCGAGAAGCCACCCGTCGCGTCGTCGGGCCCGCGACTCGCAAGGTCCCACTCGATGCGGTCGATCGCCATCGAGAAGGCGCGCCGGACGCGCTCGTCCTGGTACTTCGGGTTGTTCATCTGGAAGTGGAAGCCGTTGACGTTCGCGCCCTGCACGGCCAGCTGGCGCACCATCACAGCCGTGTCCGTGTTGCCGAGGACGACGGCAGCCTCGTCGGCGTTGGACACGACCAATTCCACGAAGTTGCCGGTCTGGAACGCCGCGCGGATCGCGGCTGCGTCCTCCTGCACCTGTCCCACGACCCGGTCGAGGAACGGGAACCCCGTCTCGAAGTACTCCGGGTGCTTCTCGAAGACCTGGCGCTCCTTCGGCACCCACTCGGTCTGGATGAACGGACCGGTCCCGACGGGATGATCTCGGAGGAAGTCCGGGATCTCGATCGTTTCCCGCGCGTCCATGTAGGACCAGGACGCGGTCGTTCGCGGGAACTCGGCAAAGGGCTGGTCGAGCTTGAGGACCAGCGTGTAGTCGTCCGGCGTTTCGATGCCGATGACCGGCGCCCACACGTCCTTCTGGACGCCCCCCGCCTGGTAGCGCTCGATCGAGGCCCGTGCGTCGTCCGAGGTGAACTCGCGGCCGTTCACCGGGTCGACGTTGTGGAACTTCGCCCCCTCCTGCAGGTGGAACGTGAACTCCGTCGCATCGTCGTTTACCTCGAAGGAACGTGCGAGGTCCGGCTCGATGTCGATCGCGCCCGGGTCCGCGGACGCCCCGAGGTGAAGGCGGAAGAGCTTGTTCTTGGTGAGGTCGTTCGGGGTGTTGACGGTGCTGGACAGCACCCGATTGAAGTCGAAGTGCGGCGAATCAAACTGGCGGAAGGTGAGCGTTCCGCCGTACTTCCCGTTTGCGAGCGGGTCCATTTCCGCGGCAGTCGGTGGCGCCACGTCCTGGAACAGCGTTCCGCCGGGGAGGCGAACTTCCTCGGGTGGAACAGCCCCACCTCCGCCGCCACCGCTCTCGGTTCCTGTTGCCGTCGCACCGCCGCCTCCTGAGTCGGGCGTATCGTCGTCACCGCCGCACCCCACGAAGAGTGCCCCCGCGAGGCCGCTGAGGCCGATCCCCGCTCCGCGAATCGCTGCGCGCCGGCTCAGCCGCCGGCGACCCCAGTACGTTCCCTCTGGCATCCGTGCTGCTCCGTTCTGCGCGGTCGCCCGGTCGGCGGTCGTCTCTGCCAACCGTCCGACGACCGCGGTTGTCCGGCCGTCTCAGCGCTCGAGGCGAACGCCGCCGGCCCGCGCGGATATTACGTAGACGTTCATCAGGAATCAAACACAGGTTGTTGTTGAGCGAGCGGTCGCGGGTTGCGTGTGGGCCCGTGCCGGGCTTCGATGGGGACGCGCTCGAGAGGCTCGGATGCTGCCCAACGATTCGCTCGCACGGGTCCACGACGAGGTCGTCGAGTGCCGGCGCTGTCCCCGGCTGGTCGCGTGGCGCGAGCAGGTCGCTCACGAGAAGCGCGCGATGTTTCG
Organism: uncultured Dehalococcoidaceae bacterium; assembly: GCA_964479165.1. Classification (GTDB taxonomy): domain Bacteria; phylum Chloroflexota; class Dehalococcoidia; order UBA2979; family UBA2979; genus CAYZJO01. The sequence continues at coordinate 12,391 of CAYZJO010000021.1, read as the reverse complement.
CGACTGGGACTACTGGGGGCGGCCGCTACCGGGGTGGGGCGACCCTGAAGCCCGCATCATGGTCGTCGGGCTCGCACCCGCAGCGCACGGGGGCAATCGCACCGGCCGCATCTTCACAGGCGACCGCTCCGGAGACTGGCTCTTCCGCTCGCTCCACCGGGCAGGCCTCGCGAACCAGCCCACGAGCGTGAGCCGCGATGACGGTCTACAGGTCCGCGACGTCTACATCGCCGCTGCCGTGCGCTGCGCGCCACCCGCCAACAAGCCGACGCCCGAGGAGCGCGACAACTGCGCGCCCTATCTCGAGCGCGAATTGGCACTGCTGTCAGGCGTGCAAGTCATCGTTGCCCTCGGCGCGTTCGCAGCGGCGACGTTCGCCGCGCGCGTCGCGGTCAGGCCGCGGCCGCGTTTCGCCCATGGTGCGGAGTGGCCGCTCGAGGACGGACGTACGCTGCTCTGCTCCTACCACCCGAGCCAGCGCAACACCTTTACCGGCCTCCTCACCGAGCCGATGTTCGACGCCATCTTCACGCGCGCCCTCGATCTCGCCGACGCTTAGCGCTGGGCCTCCTGCCGCAGAAGCTCGACGTGCTCCACGATCTCCTGTGCCAATACATCAGGAGGTCGCGTCACGTCGAAGCTGATGACGTCGTCGCCGCTCGGTGGTTCGAGGTCGTCGAACTGGCTTTCGAGGAGCGCGGGCGCCATGAAGTGCTCACGCTCGACCATCCGTCGCTCGACCAGGTCGTACGAACCTCGCAGGTACACGACGAGGCGGTCGCCGGCAGCGGCGAGCAATGTCTGCCGGTAACGGTGTTTGAGTGCGGAGCACGCGACGACCGCATTCTCGCCCCTGCTCTCGGCTCCCGCGATCTCGGCGGCCAGCGTAGCCAGCCACGGTTCGCGGTCCTCGTCAGTCAGCGGCTCGCCGCGCTGCATCTTGGCGATGCTCGCCGGGCCGTGGAAGTCGTCGGCCTCGATGAAGCGCCAGCCGAGGCGGCGCGCCACCTCGCGGCCGACGGTCGACTTGCCCGAGCCGGACACGCCCGTGACGAGGATGATCACGCCGCGATCATCCCATCAACGTCGCGCCGCTGCTCGGAGGCCTCGGCTGCCCGCTAGCCCTCGGGCGGCTCGACGAGGCGTGGCAGCAGCTCCCCGAGGCGCTTGCGATGCCACTGAGGTCCGCCCAGCGCGTGGTAGAGCGAGCGGGCCGTGCGCGTGTAGAGCGTGAGGCCGTACTCGTGCATCACGCCCACCCCGGCGTGGACCTCGTGCGCGTAGTTCGTCGCCTGCACGTAGCCCTCGCTCGTCGTGAGCTTCGCGAGGTGGACCGAGACGTCCGCATTCTCGCGTCCGGCGTCGAGCTTCCACAGCGCCTCGTACGTGGTCCAGCGCGCGGCGTCGACGTGGTTGATCAGCTGCACGATGTGGTTCTGGACGTGCTGGAAGCGCCCGATCGGCTGGCCGAACTGCCGACGTTCGCGGCTGTAGACGACGGACATCTCGTACGCCGCCTGAGCGCCTCCGACGGCGTAGGCGCAGAGGATCGGCGTCGCCTTCAGCAGTGCGCGCTCGAGTGCCGGCCAGGCGGCGCCCTCGCGATCCGCGCCGCCCAGCAGCGCCGAAGACGGGACACGCACGTTGTCGAACGTGACCGCGCACTCGGAGGTGTTCCAGCCCTCGAGCCGGCGTGCAGAGACGCCGGGCAGGTCGGCCTGCACCATCAGCAACGAGATCGCCTCGGGCGCATCGCCCGAGCGGACGGCGACGATCAGCAGGTCGGCGACGTCGGCGTCGTAGACGAAGAGCTTCGCCCCGTTGAGCATGTAGCCGTCGGCGGTGCGCTCGGCGCGGAGGTTGACCGCGCGCGGACCCCAGTCCCACTCGGGCTCGGTGAAGGCGAAGGCGCAGACCACGTCACCGGAGGCGAGGTTGGGGAGGTACTCCGCCTGCTGCTCCTCGGTGGCAACCTCGCGCAGGATCAGCGGCGCGAGCACGCCCGAGGAGAAGTGCGGTCCCGGCAGCGGGCCGGCCCCCAGCGCCTCGAAGAGGACGGCGATGTCGGTGAGGCTGGCGTCCGCCCCGCCGAAGCGCTCGGGCACCGCCATGCCCAGCCAGCCAAGGCCCGCCGGGGTGCGCCACATCTCGTCGGTGTAGCGTCGCTCGCCGTTCGCTGCCTCGACGATGACGTCGCGGGAGGCGTCGCGTGCGAGGAAGTCCTCGACGCTGTTCTTGAGCAGTTGCTGCGTTTCGGTGAGTGCGAGGTCCATCGCGCCGGCCCTACAGGACCGTGCCCGCGCGCTCGCGGACTTCGCGTCCGATGCCGATGCGCCGCGCCATGATCACCTTCTGGATGTCGGCGGTGGCGCCGGGGTGCAGCGCCTGCACCGCCGCGCGCATGTACCCCTCGAGCTGCCCGCCACTCGGATCCCACTCCGGGTCGTTCATCAGCGAGTACGGGCCGACCATGTCCATGATTGCCTGCGTGATGCCGAGGCCGCCCACCTTGCGGTAGTACGAGGACTGCGGCCCCTCATACGTCATCTCGCGGTGCGAGCGGTTCATCCAGAAGTTGCGCAACTCGAACAGCCGCGACACCTCGGTGGTGACGAACAGGTCGACAAGGCGGTCACGCACGTCGTCGTGCTCGATCAGCGGTCGACCGTCGCGCTTGAGGCGTCCGGCGATCTCGAGGGTGCGGTAGAGCCAGCGGTTGCGGCCGACACGACCTCCCGAGCCGTGCTCCAGCTCGAGGTGCGTTGTGGCGACGTCCCAGCCGTGGTTCTCGCCGCCGACGAGATGGTCGGCCGGAACGCGCGCGTCCTCGAAGTAGACGGTGTTCTTGTAGCCGGCGCCGATGCCCTCGCCGCCGTCGCCCAGGAGCGCCATGGGCCGGACGGTGACGCCCGGCGTGTTGTACGGCACGAGGAACCACGACAGGTTCTTGTGCCGCTCGCCGTTCGGGTCCGTGCGCGCAATGGTCCAGAGGTAGTCGGCGCCGTGCGAGCCGCCGACGAAGATCTTCTCGCCGTTGAGGACGTAGGCGTCGCCGTCGCGGCGCGCGTCCGTCTGCGTGCCCGCGAGGTCAGAGCCCGCCTCGGGCCCGGTCAGCAGCTGCCAGGTGACGACCTCGCCCTTAAAGATGGGCGGCAGAAAGCGCTTCTTCTGCTCTTCGTTCCCCCAGACGAGGATGCTCGCGCCGCCGAGACGCCCGCCGCTGTCGTAGTACGGCGGCAGCGTGAGGTCGTAACGGTCGATCTCCTCGCCGAGGATGATGGCGTGGTCGACGCTGAGACCACCCCCGCCGTACTCGACCGGCGCGGTCGGCGTGAGCCAGCCCTTCTCGCCGAGCTTGCGGCCCAGCTCACGGTACTTCGGGTAGTTCTCGTCGGAGTCCGGGTCGCCCTCGATGCGCGGCACGTGCTCCTCGAGCCAGGCGCGCACCTCCGCGCGGAAGGCCTCCTGCTCGGCGGTGTAGGCAGGCTCGAAGTCCATGGACGCCTCGATTCGCTGCGTGATGCGCGACGGCGAGCGTAGGGACGCGCCGTCCGGGCGGTCAACCGAGGCGCTACGCGCCGCCCTCGAGGAGCCCGTACGCCGGCAGCGTCAGGAACGGCGGGCAGTCCTTGCTGAGCACCAGCGACTCGATCAGGTCAGCCGCCTGCTCGAACTGCGCGGTCTGGCTCGCGCCTCCCGCCTCCTCGCCCAGCCGCTCGCGCGCCGCCGCGAAGAGCGACGTGACGACGTCGCGCGTGACTGTGCCGCCCTCGGCGAGCGGTGCGCCGTGGCGAAGCCACTGCCACACCTGCGACCTCGCGATCTCGGCGGTGGCGGCGTCCTCCATGAGGTTGTTCAGCGCGACGGCGCCTGTGCCCCCGAGCCACGCCGCCGTGTAGCGCACGGCCACGTCGACGTTCCCCCGCAGCCCCGCCTCCGTCACCTGCGCGTCGGGTACGCGGAGGTCAACGAGGTCAGCGGCGGTCACCTCGACATCCTCGCGCGTCCTGTCGAGCTGATGCGGGCGGTCGCCGAGGGCGCCGTCGAACACCTCGAGGCCCACGTCGACGAGGTCGGGGTGGGCGACCCATGTGCCATCGAAGCCGTCGCCCGCCTCGCGCACCTTGTCGGCGCGCACACCCTCGATGGCGCGCTGGTACGCGTCGGGGTCGCGGCGGTTGGGGATGTAGGCGGCCATCCCGCCGATCGCGTACGCGCCGTGGCGGTGGCAGATGCTGACGATGCGCTCGGTGTACGCCCGCATGAAGGGCACGGTCATCGTGACGCTGGCGCGGTCGGGAAGCACCGAGCCGGGACGGTCTCCGAGTTCCTTGATCACGCTGAAGAGGTAGTCCCAGCGCCCGGGATTCGCGCCCGCGAGGTGGTCGTGCAGCTCGTAGAGGATCTCCTCGACCTCGAGAGCCGCCGGCAGCGTCTCGACGAGCACGGTCGCGCGGATGGAACCACTCGGCACGCGGACCTCGCGCTGCGCCCACCCAAAGACGTCGTTCCACAGCCGTGCCTCGAGGTGGCTCTCGAGTTTCGGTAGATAGACGTATGGCCCGCTGCCACGCTCGAGCAGTTCATGAGCGTTGTGGAAGAGGTAGAGGCCGAAGTCGAACAGCGCTCCCGAGATGGGCTCTCCGTCGATCAGCAGGTGGCGCTCCGGGAGGTGCCAGCCTCGAGGGCGGACGACCAGCGTCGCGGTCACCTCGTTGAGCCGTCGCACGCTGCCGTCCGGGTTGTCCGAGGTGATGGTGCCGCGCACGGCGTCCATGAGGTTCGCCTGGCCCTCGATCATGTTGGACCACGTCGGCGCGTTCGAGTCCTCGAAGTCCGCCATGAAGACGCGCGCGCCGGAGTTCAGCGCGTTGATCACCATCCGGCGCGCGGTCGGTCCGGTGATCTCGACGCGGCGGTCGCGGAGGTCGAGCGGCGCCTCGGGCGCACGCCAGCCACCCTGGGCCTCGCTCGGCGGCAGGAAGGACGGCGACTCCCCGGCGAGCCAGCGCGCGTGTCGTTCCTCGCGCGCGCGGAGCAACTCGCGCCTCCGCCCGTCGAACTCGCGATGCAGCCCGGCGAGGAACGCGAGCGCGTCCGGAGTCAGCACCTCCGAGGTGCGTTCGGGGGAGGATGCGGCACGTACCTCGACGCCGAGAATGCTGGGCACGGCGACGTCCTTTCGCCTAGCGGAAGACCGAGTACTCATGCGATTGCTGCGTGATGAACTCCAGCAGCGCGGGCGTCCCCGCTTCGGTGCGCTCGATGCCGCGCCTGATGGCAGGGACGATCTCGCTCGGCTCGGTCACACGTTCGCCGTAGCCACCGAGCGCCTTCGCGAAGTCGGCGTAGTTGCCCGAGATGTCCGTCGAACGGTACTTCTCGCGCGAGACCGGCATCACCGGCAGCTCGATGGCCATCGAGAAGTTGTTGAGCAGCACCGAGAGGATCGGGATGCGTTCGCGTACGGCCGTCTCGAAGTCCATGCCGGTCATCCCGATGGCGGCGTCACCCCAGACGTTGATGCACAGCGCATCGGGCCGAGCGAGCTTCGCCCCCATCGCCAACCCGAGGCCGTAGCCGAGTTGCGTCGTCTTGCCCCACCCGATGTAGGTGAGGGGCCGCTTCGATGGCCAGAAGGGCGAGAGCTGGTCGCGAGGGCTGCCGGCATCATGGGTGATGATCGTGTTCTCGAGGTCGACCGTGTGCGCAAGATCCCAGAGCACGCGGTACGGCTGGAATGGCGCCTCGTCCGAGGTCAGGCGCGGCATCCAATCGGCGAGCCACTGCTCACGCGACTTCGCGATCGCGGCGGCGGCTGATGCGCTGCGTCCGCGCCCCCCGACACCAACGCGCTCGCGCACGGCTTCGATCATCGCGCGCAGCGTCAGCCGCGCGTCGCCGACGAGTGCATGCTTCGCGACGACGTACGCGTCGAGGTCCGCCGGGTCGACGGTAGCGTGGATGTAGGTCTTGCCGCGCGGCATCTGGATGCCGTAGTTCGTGGCGCTGAACGAGCAGCCGATGCCGAAGATAACGTCGGCGTCCCGGATGAACTCGTGGACGGGCAACGGTACGGCGCGTCCGCCCGCGCCCAGGGACAGCGGATGATCCTCGGGGAACGCGCTCTTGCCCTCGAGGCTCGTCGTCACCGGCGCCTCGAGTAGCTCCGCGAGCTCGCGGAGTTCGTCCCACGCCTTCGCGTAGTGAACTCCCTGTCCGGCGTAGAGCACCGGCCGCTCCGCAGCGACGAGCGTCGCGGCGGCAGCCTCGACATTCTCGGGGGCTGGTCCGGAGCGGGCGACCACGACGGGCTCGTAGTCGAGCGGGCCGGGCAGCTCCTCGCGGAAGACGTCGCCGGGCACCTCGATCAGCACGGGCCTCGGGCGGCCGTTGCGCACCTGGCTGAACGCGCGTCGCATCGCCGCCGGGACGGCGGAGGCCACCGTGACCTGCTCGGCGTGCTTCGTGATGTGCCGAAAGTTGAGGAAGGCGCTGAAGTGCGGCGGCACAAACGTTTGCTCGCGTGAGTAGCCGGCCGGGATCACCACGATCGGCACAGAGTCTCCCCACGCCTGCGCGACGCCGCCGAATGCGTTCTCCGTGCCGGGTCCGGACTGCGAGACGAAGACTCCGACGCGGTCACCCGAGTTGAGACGGCTGAACGCGTCGACCATGTGAATGCCGGTGCGCTCCTGGCGCACGATGATCGTGCGGATATCGATCTTGGCGCAGGCTTCGATGAGCGGGTTCACCGGGTAGCCGGTGATGAACTCGACACCCTCGCGCTTCAGGATCTCCGCGATTGCGTCCGCCACGAGCATCGGAACCCCCTCACCGCCGCCGCCCTCGGCTCGGCGCGGGCGACGGTAGCACGCTAGCGGGCGGAACCTTCCTCCGATCGCCGGTTCGCGCGGGCGCGCTCGACGCTGAGGTAGCGGCGGCGGCCGCCTTCCGCGGGCTGCTCGCTCACGGCAACGTCGTTCGCGGCGCGCACCATGCGGTCGGAGTAGGACGAGAGGATGTGGGCGGTAAAGCCCTGCATCTCCTGCATCTGGTGGACGGAGTGCTTCATCAGCGCGAGCTGGAACGGGTCCTGCTCGGCGACGCGCTCGGCGTAGGCGATCGTTTCGGCCTCGAGGCGCTCGGGCGGGAAGACATCCTGCACGAAGCCCCATTCCATCGCCTGCCGTGCGTCGACGAAGCGGTTGTCGTACATCAGGTGCAGCGCGCGCCGCGCGCCGAGGTCCCACGGCACCGAGAAGAAGGCGAAGTTCGTCGGGAGGAACTGCGTGCCCTCGGCTGCGAAGACCACGTCCATCGCGGACGCGAGCATCCACCCTGCGTAGATGCAGTGGCCGTGGACCATCGCGATGGTCGGCTTCGGAATGGCCCGCCAGCGGAGGTGAGGCTCCACGTCCATCGCGCGCGTGCGCCCGTAGCGCTTGCCCATCGGTTGACCCTCGCGCTCCCCGCGCGTCGCGAGGGCGTCCGGCGACCCGAGGTCGTGCCCGCCGGAGAACGCTGGCCCATCGCCGCGGAGGATGATGACGCGGACTCCGTCATCGAGGGCCGCGCGTTCGAAGGCGGCGTCGATCTCCTCGATCATCTGGCGGCTCAACGGGTTGCGGTACCGCGCGCGATTCAGCGTGATCAGCGCGATGCGTCCTTCGGACCGCGTCTCGTAGAGAACGCGTGGCTCTTCGTTCGTCATCCTCGTACCCCCGCCCCCTGCGCCCGACGTTCGAGGCACGGTACCGCGTCGCGCGCGAGGGGTCAGGAGGACTCGGCGAGCTCCTCGAGGAAGACGACGAGCGCGTCACCCGACTCCGCCCAGGCCTCGGCAGCCTCGACGCCGATGTAGCGGTAGTGCCAGGGCTCCGAGATGTAGCCGGTGATCGCCTCGCCGTTCGGCGGGTAGCTGAGCGCGAAGCCGAACTCGACGGCACGCTGCGCGAGCCAGAGGCCCTCAGTGGTGCCGCCGAACGACTCCACGAGCTCGTAGCCGTTCTCAGCGCTGGCGAAGTCGATGGTGGTACCGAGCTGGTGCTCGCTGTGGCCGGGACGCGCACTCTCCCTCGATGCCTGCGACTCCCCGAGGAGCCCGACCCAGTACGAGTACGTCCACTCCTGCTCTCCATAGGAGCGGAACGCCGAGCGCATCCGCAGGTCGACGCCGTCGCCCCGTGCGGCATCGAACAGGTCGCTCAGCGCGTCGAACACCGCCTCGCGCACCTGGAGCCCGGCCGAGCCCGGCATCAGCCACTCGGCGGGAACGAACACGAGGTCGTCGGGGACATAGTCCGCCGGCAGCGAGCGCGACTTGTCGACCACGCGATGGAGCTCGGGGTCGAACTTGATCCGCGGTTCGGGGGTGGGTGTCCGAATCGGCGGAGGCGTGGGTGCGGCGGTAGCGGTGGCGGGGACGAGCATCACGGGCGCAGGCGTCGCCGCGTCGGCGCCGCCGTCCCGGCACCCGCTCGCGAGGCACGCAAGCAGCGCGGCAGCGCCGAGGATAGCCGTCCGCCCGCGCCGCCTCATTCGCGCAGCGTACCGGAGGCAGCCGCTGCGGTCGTCAGGGATTCACCGCGCATGCGCTGCGCCCACTCCCCACAGCCTTTGCGTTCGATGTACGCTTACGCCACCACGGGGCGGGGGGCCGATTGTTCACCGGCATCATCGAGGAAGTGGGCACCGTCCGGCGCGCCGAAGGTGGCGTGCTCGTGATCGAGTGCCACGACATCATCGACGACTCGAAGCTCGGCGACTCCATCGCCGTGAACGGCGTCGACCTTACGATCCGCGAGATGGACCCGGGGTCGATGACCTTCGATGTCATGCCCGAGACGTTCCGCCGTTCCAACCTCGTCGAGGTGCGGGCCGGCGACCGGGTCAACCTCGAGCGCTCGGTGCGGCCGAGCGACCGGCTCTCCGGGCACATCGTGCGCGGGGTCGTCGAAACGACGTGCGTCCTCGACAGCCTCACGCCTGAGGGAGACGCGCTGATCGCGCGCTTCCGCCCGCCGCCGGAGTACCTGCGCTACATCGCGATGAAGGGGCCGGTCTGCGTTGATGGGATTTCGCTGACGGTGATGGCGAAGGACGAAGAGTCGTTCAGCGTCTCGCTGGTGCAGTACACGCAGGAGCACACCAACCTGACGAGCCGCAAGCCCGGTGCTAGCATCAACCTCGAAACGGACATCATTGCGAGGTACGTCGAGCAATTGCTCGCGGAAAGGGCGGCGACCTAGCGGCGCCGACCCGGAAAACAGGACCCGATGACCGCGGCCACGAGTATGTCCAACGCCTCCAACGAGCCGACCACCGGCAGCACGCGTCGCCGTGCGAGCGCGGCGCCGGTGCTGATCGGCGTCGAGGAGGCCATCGAGGAGTTCCGCCAGGGTCGCCCGCTGATCATCGTTGACGACGAGGATCGCGAGAACGAGGGCGACATCGCGATCGCGGCGGAGTTCTGCGATGCCGACATGGTGAACCTCATGGCCACGCACGCGCGTGGCCTCATCTGCGTCCCCATGACCGGCGAGGACCTCGACCGGCTCGACCTGCCCATGATGGCGGCGCGCAACACGGCGCCCCTGGGCACGGCGTTCACCGTGAGCGTCGAGGCGCGCGAGGGTGTGACGACCGGCATCTCGGCGGCCGACCGGGCGCGGACGATCGCGGTCCTCGCGGACCCGGAGAGCAAGCCGACGGACCTCACGCGGCCGGGCCACATCTTCCCGCTGCGCGCTCGCGAGGGAGGCGTTCTGGTGCGCGCCGGGCAGACCGAGGCCTCGGTCGACCTCTGCCGGCTGGCCGGGCTTCGACCCACCGCCGTGGTGTGCGAGGTGATGAAGTCGGACGGGTCGATGGCGCGGATGCCGGACCTACGACGTTTCGCACGCAAGCACGGCATGAAGATCGTCACAGTGGCGGACATCATCTCGTACCGCCTCGCCAACGAGCGCCTCGTCGAGCGCGTTGAGGAGACGTCGCTACCGACGCCGCACGGCACGTTCCGGGTGATCGGCTTCCGTACGCTGATCGACACGAAGGAGCACATCGCCCTCGTTATGGGCGACATCGACAACGGCGAGCCAGCGCTCGTTCGCATGCATGATCAGTGCGTCACCGGCGACGTCTTCGGGTCGCTGCGGTGCGACTGTGGCGAGCAACTCGAGGCAGCGATGCGTCGCATTGCCGCCGAGGGCCGCGGCGCGATCGTCTACATGGACCAAGAGGGGCGCGGCATCGGCCTGCACAACAAGCTCCGCGCCTACCGCCTCCAGGAGGAGCAGGGCCTCGACACGGTCGAGGCAAACGAGGCGCTGGGCCTCCCCGCCGAGGGCCGCGACTACGGCATCGGCGCGCAGATCCTCGTCGACCTCGGTCTGCGCAAGCTTCGCCTGATGACGAACAACCCGCTCAAGATCCGCGAGATCAAGACGTACGGCGAGCTGCGCGGCGCCGGCCTCGAGGGCTACGGCATCGAGATCGTCGAGCGCGTCCCGCTCGAGGTGGCGGCGAACCCGCACAACGTGCGCTACCTCCAGACCAAGCGGGAGAAGATGGGCCACCTCCTCGGCGCGGAGAGCCTCGGCTAGTGGGTACATTCGAGGGTGATCTTGACGCGTCACGTCTGCGCGTGGCCGTCGTGGTATCGCGCTTCAACGAGCTGATCACTGAGCGTCTGCTGGACGGAGCCGTGAAGACCGCGCAGGAGCACGGCGTTGCTTCGCACAACCTCGACGTGGTGTGGGTGCCGGGCGCGTACGAACTGCCAATGGCGGCCCGCCGCCTGGCTGCGAGCGGACGCTACGACGCCATCGCCTGCATCGGTGCCGTCATCCGCGGCGAGACGCCGCACTTCGATTTCGTCGCCGGTGAGGCGGCACGGGGTATCGCACAAGCCGCAGCGGACTACGATTTGCCTGTCACGTTCGGGGTGATCACCTCGGACAACGTGGAGCAGGCACAGGCCCGCGCGGGCGGCGCCGTCGGAAACAAGGGTCGCGAGTCGATGCTCGCCGCCCTCGAGATGGCGTCGCTGCTGCCGAAGCTTGGCCCCCGATATGGAGATCCCACCGCATGAGTTTCTTGCCCGACGACGTCAAGCACCCCTCTGGAGGGGAGCCGATCGACAGAGCCGCACGCGACGCCGTGCGGCTTGCGCATACGGCACTTGAGCGTTTCCCCGACGTGGTGAGGCGCCACAAGTTTGTCGCGGGTGGCGCGGCGGTATCCTCGGCGCTGGTCGTCCTCGCGGGGGTCGCCATCGCGCGACGTATTCGCTCCGGACAAACCCCCGAGGAGGCGATCGCGGAACTCACCGCGGAGGAACTCAGCGGCATCCACCTGATCGCCCGCGAATCCCACGCGAAGCCCGTGAGCGCTCCCGAGCAGGAGCGGGTGCTGGTGGAAGCAGGCGACGAGGCTGGACCGACCCCTGTGGTCGAAACGGCGAGCAACGGGCGCTCCTCCGCGATCTGACCGACATCGCAGCTGTTCGCGCGATGACCCACGCCCGATGGGTGGGGTACCGAGGCACAGGGCGACGTGTCCTCGGCGCCGCGCGCCCGGTCCTCTTTCAGCGCCTCCCTAGGACGTGAGCGAGATGCCCTGCGGGACCGACGCCCCGAGCCGGACCAACAGACCCTTCAACAAGACTTGATCCTGCTCCAACCGCTCCTTGAACTTCCGGCTGTCCGTCGCGCGGATCTCCATGCGCAACTCGCCCAGCTCATGAGTCAGCGTCCTCTGAAGGAACTCGGTTTCGACGTCGCTCAGTTCGATCTGCACTGGAACCCCTCCCCTGGCTAACCAGCGGCGAAGGCCTCGTCGCCCTTCCATCATAGACCTGTGGATCATGGATCGCGCTAGCGCCGCCTTGCCGGCAGGACCACCTCACCTCGCGTTCGTTCGCGCGTTTGCTACCCGTGTGCAACGCGTGCCCGAAGCCTCTGTTATTCGAACTCGCTCAACTCCTCCCTAGCGTTGGAAGGAATCGGGCACGTTAGAAGGAGGGTCGAGATGGGACTGCTCTGGGCGCTGCTTGCGCTGCTCCTACTGTTCTGGGCGGTGGGACTAGTCGCGAACGTGGCGGGAGGACTCATCCACATACTGCTGGTCGTCGCGCTCGTGGTGCTGATCTTCAACCTGGTGACCGGCAGCCGTTCGAGGGTCTGAGCTCAGACTGGCCAGCGAAGACGCGAAAGGAGACCGCGCGAGCGGTCTCCTTTCTTGATCGACCCGATGGGCTCCGAGCCCGAGGGCTAGCCCAAGCGCCGCTACCCTCGAGGCAGCCCCAGTCCACGGGTGGCGACGATGTTGCGCTGGATCTCGGAGGTGCCGCCGGCGATCGTCGACGAGACCGAGCTGAGGTAGCGGCCCG
>CAYZJO010000020.1:15076-30703 GCA_964479165.1 uncultured Dehalococcoidaceae bacterium | reverse complement strand
GCGTAACCCAGCGTGGGCCTGTAGCTCAGCGGCCTAGAGCAGTCGGCTCATAACCCATCGCGGCCTGCGCACCCTAAATCACTCCAGACCACGATGCCCTTAATTACCAAGGGATTCGGCATTTCGCGATCGTCCGCGAAGCCCCCAATTCACCTCCCGAAACCACTCCTATGACGGGACCTTGGCGGGACCACAGCGGACCTAGGGAGGTTCACAGAGCGCGACTAGTCTGTGCTGCACCCCGCGCGTGAGGGTCGACCGCGTGCTGAGGTGCGCAGCTCGAGACGGTGGTCCCCCCTCACATTCCTGATCGTGCCGCATCCACTCATCGAGCGCCTCGCGAGTGACGATCCATCGATCCATCGCGGGCCCGAACGACGTGCCGGGATCGTGCCGGTCCCGAGCAATCCGCGCATGGCGTTGATGCCGACACCGCATGGGACGTGTTGGGGTGCCCGAAGCCACACCTAGGTCTGCTCGTCGACGTGATGGCCCGAGAGGTCGGACCACTCAGGTTGTGTGTTTGGCCACTCCGATCGGAGTCGGCGTTGCGGAACGCAGAGTATTCGGGCTCGTCGCCTAAACGATGACGGCTCTATTCGAGGGCACACTGAAGGAGCGCAAGCGTCCAACCGCGTTCCCACTCGCCCATCTCGCAGTTCATGCATCACTAGAGGGGCGTTCAGGGGCGTCACTACTCACGAATCGCCGTGATCGGTCTTGGTTGTTCACGGCTGTGTCCCCTGCGTGTCCCCCGGCGTCCCCCCGCGGTCCGCGCCAACTGGCCGGACCGCTCCCCCTCAGCGCGCCCCTCGCGGGTACCCACCAGCGGCGACCCAGGCAAGCGTGGAGCAGGCGAATGGTGACAGTGCCGAGTATGGCGGCGGTGCTCGACACGTAGAGCGCGGTAACTGCCGGTGTGTGCGTATCGGTTCCCGCCGTAGCGCTGTGCATCAGCGCGAGGACAGCGACCCCGAAGGCGAGCCCGTGCACGGCGCGCCACGCCGTATACGGGATCATACGGCGAGCCCAGGAACTGACGGCCACCAGCACCATCCCGAGCAGCGCGACAGTTCCGAGCGCGACCGGTCCGGTGAGGCGCGCGGAGGCGAACGGGATGAGTGCGGCCCACGGCGTCACGCCAGACTCGGCATGGAGCACGAGCACAACAACGTGAGCCACAGTCGCGATCAGCGCCGCGATCGTCCACTGCTGGTGGAGGTCCGTCGCCCACTTGCTCGACATGAATCCCCCACCCCGCGCGGAGACGAGCGTCCCGAAGATGACGGACAGCGCGAGCGCGATGAACGCGAGGAAGCCGAAGGCGCGACCGGCCCACCAGAGAATCGGCTGGTCCGCTCGAGATGCCGCGGCGAGGAGGGCGAGGCCGGCATAGGTCGCTAGCGCGCCGAGGGCAGCCGCGACGAGGGCCTGGACCGGAGCAGGCAGCAAGGCGAGTCTCATGAGAAGTACCGTTCCATCCCCGGCGTCATCCCCCAGCACCCTCCGCGCTCGACGAGCACCTCCGCCCCGCATGCGCTAACCGCGCGCAGTCCTCGCCGAGGATCGGCGAGGATCGCCGTGGCCAGCGCATCGGCTGATGTCGCATCACGGGCAACGACTACGGCCGTTTGGAACTCACTGCACGAGGGGAGGCCGGTGCTCATGTCGATGATGTGGTGCATGGGGCCGGCCAGGCTCTGCCAGCGCCGGCGCGTCACCGAGGAGGTGCATACCGCCTCCGAGTCCAGATAGAGCGGGAGCCCATTGGCGACGCCCACTGGCCAGCACCCACCGTCTTCCGTGACTCCGCCAACGCGAATGTCGCCGCCGCCATCGACGAACCAACCCTGAGCGCCGGACGCTTCGAGCACACCCGCGACCAGGTCGACGGTCCAGCCCTTCGCGATACCGCCGAGGTCGATCAAGCCCTCTCCGCTGAGGGACACCTCGACCCCTCGAACGTCCACCGACGGCCTCGAGAGAAGGGCCGGCCGCGGGTTCTCGGCCGCTGGCGCTCGTGGGTTGGCGAGGAGCTCGAAGGAACGGTCGTAGCCGGCCGCGACGAGCGCCGAGCCAACACCCACATCGAATGCGCCGTCCGTCGCGCGTCGAATCTCGAGGGCGCGGCCTACGACCGCCGCGAGGATGGGGTCGGAGACTCGTCGCTCACGGTTGAGCCGCGTTAGCGAGGAATGGGGGAGGAACCGCGAGAGACGGCTCTCGATGTCGCGCACCGTTCGCTCGGCGGCGTCGAGGTCGGCCGGCCCTCGCGCGGCGATCCACCAGTCGGTGTTCATCGCGCGGAACGCGTGCGTCTTCATGACGCGCGCGACTCGCGAACCACGACGACTCGCCGAGGCTGAGGCGCCGGAACGAGTTGCGTCGGCTCCGCGTTCGAAGATACGCCCGGTCCGAGCGTGCTTGGTGCGGCGGCAACTTGCGTGGGCCCCGGAGCGGCGTCGAGGTCGAACCTGACGACGCCGACCCAGGACGCGGCGAGGACAAGCGACGAACCGGCGAGCACCGACAGGCCAACGAGCCGCCGCCGAACTGCGGCCGCCTGGCGACTAGTCGTCATCATCGTGGTCGTCCTCGTCCTCGTCGTCGTGATGCCTGTCATCGCCTCGATCGTCGTCATCCTCGTCGTCGCCCTCGTGGTCGCCGTTGTCCCGCGCACCGTCGACGTAGACGTACTCCACCAACTCCCCGGCGGCGGTGACCCCGAGTTCGCTCGTCGCCTCGCCGCTAGCGAGCGCCGACTCGATCGCGGCGGGGTCGCTGGCGGCGGCCGCGGTTGAGGTGCCCGCCTCGTCCCTGAACACGCCGACGGTGCTGGCGGCGATGACCACTACCGATGCCGCGACAGCGAGCCCCGAGATCGCATACGCAAGCGCGACTGATCTCCCCACAGTCCACCTCGTCTCCTTCGTTGGCTCCTCGGGCCTTCTTGAAGCCCGTGGAGTCGACCGGTTCCGGATTGCTGCAAGGACATGGTGGCGAACTTCCCTTTGAAATCGCTTTGCATCCGCGTTGCGGCGAGTGGGTCCGAACGCGCACGATCCGGCCATGCACGTGCTGGTGGCCGAGGACGACAGGCGGCTCGCCCGCGTGATCGCGCGCGTTCTCAGCGAGGAGGGCCATGTCGTCGACACGGTCCACGCGGGGGAGGACGCGCTCGCGCTGGCCTCCGAGGGCACGTTCGACGTGCTCGTGCTTGACGTGATGATGCCGGGCCTCGACGGCTTCGCCGTCCTCGAGGAGTTGCGCCGCCGGCGCATCTCGACGCCGGTCCTCATGCTCACGGCGCGCGGGGAAGTCGAAGACCGCGTGCGTGGGCTTGATCTTGGCGCGGACGACTACCTCACGAAGCCGTTCGCGTTCGAGGAGTTGCTTGCTCGGATCAGAGCCCGCGGTCGCCGCTCCGACGCTCCAACCCCGAGCGTGCTCCTGTCCGGCCCCATCGCGCTCGACACGACCCGCCACCAGGTGCGTCGAGGCGGTCAGCCCGTCGACCTCGGGCCGACGGAGTACCGCCTGCTCGAGTTTCTCATGCGGCATCCCGGTCGGGCGTTCACGCGCGAGTCGATCATCGCTTCGGTCTGGGGCTACGGAGACGAACCGGTCGAGGGGACCGTCGACCTCTACGTGCACTATCTGCGACGGAAGCTGGGTCGAGACGTCATCGAGACGGTGCGCGGGGTCGGCTATCGCATCGGGGGCGCCTGATGTACGCACGTGCGCGGCTGCGGATGACGGCCTCGTTTGCCGTGGCCTTCCTGGTCGTGCTGCTGCTCCTCGGCCTGGGGACGTATGTCGGCCTCGTCTGGGCGCTCGATCGCGAGATCGACTCGGGCATCGAGGCTGTCGTCGACGAATGGCTAGCCTCGGCGCCACCGCTTGCGAGCCTGCCGGAACTCGACATCGACGAGCACAACGATGACCGGACCGCCGACACGTTCCTGCTCGTCTTCCGTGCGGACGGCGCCCTCGTGTTGAACTCGCGTTTCGTCGAGGCCGACGACTTCGCGGAGCGACACACCTTGCGCGAAGCGCTGGAAGGAGAGGCCCACTGGGTCACGCTCTCCGAGCACGATGTCCGCTACCGGGTGCACTCCGCCCCGATACGTGAAGGCGGCCGGGTCACCGGCGCGGTGGTCGGCGGGCGCAGCCTCACCGCGCGCGACGAGAGCGTGCGGCTCATCGCCGGCGTGCTCGGCGTAGTCGCGGCTGGAGGATTCGTGCTCGCGCTCAGCGCCGCGTACCTTCTCGCCGGGCGGGCGCTGGCACCGCTCGAGTTGGCTTACGAGCGCCAGCGGACGTTCGTCAGCGACGCGTCACACGAACTCCGTTCCCCGATCACGCTCCTTCGCGCACTTGCTGAGTTGCTCCAACGGAGTCGGCTCGACTCCGACCAGCGGGCGACGGTGAACGAGATCGTCGAGGTCACCGACGAGTCCAGCGCACTGATCGATGACCTCCTGACACTCGCACGGAGCGGTGAGCCAGTCTTAGGGGACACGGAGGTGCCGAACGCGAACCTTGCAGAAGTGGCGGCGCACGTCCTCGATCAGATGGCGCCTTTGCTCGTTGAGCATGGCACGGTGGTCGTGCGGCAGCTTTCGCCCGTACGGGCCCGGATCACGAGCGCCGAGGCCTCGCGCATCCTCCGCGCGTTGGTCGAGAACGTGCTCGCACACACGCCCGAGGGAACAACGGCGCGCGTCACGACCAGCGTGTCCGGCGGCAGCGCCCTGCTGTCGGTGAGCGACGATGGTCCCGGGGTTCCACCGGCCGAGACGCAACGCATCTTCGAGCGCTTCGCGCAACTCAGCGAGGCGCGAACGCCAGGACGGCGAGGAGCGGGCCTCGGCCTTGCGATCGTTGCCGCGATCGTGCAGAAGCGGCGCGGAAATGTGGAGGCGGTGGTCCCGGCTTCGGATGGCCTCCAAGTCACGGTTCGCTTGCCGCGCTAGCACACTACCCTCGAATTCAATCTGGAATCCGGGCTGGAGTTCTTCCGGCCTTGCCGCGGGCGGCATCCCTCCCCCCACTTCGTCGTGCTTGGGGCGAGCGCCTTCCACTTCGTGGCCATGGGTTGCCAGTCTCCATGGCAGTGCCCGCAGTGTCCGCGAGGTCTACCGAGTGCCGCGCGAGAACCTCCTGTGAGCGGGCTCGGTCCACGGGCAGGGACGAGGGCGGCGGCTACGCCGACGGCCGAGGCATTCGTGCTGCCCTGCCCGAGGGCCTCGACGACGACGCTGTGCCACTGCTCTGCATAGAGTGAGGCTCTCGCTGTTCGCGTCTCCAAGGTCCAGCCGACCAGCGACTCGGGCTCTGTGGCTCCGGACATCCGCGTCCCCTAGCGATCCGGATCGCGGCGCATCGGTGCAGCAGGGTGCTTGCTGGAGGGGATCACCACCGGAGCGTGAGCATGGCGCTCGCGGCGGAACAGCGGGTTGGACGGTACGACGAAACGCCACCGTCCTCCCATGCCGCGAGGTACCTTCGCCCCGGTCGATGTGGTCGTCGATGCGCTGCGGCGCCGTCGATCACGCACGCTTGGTCGCGGTGAAGGCGATCACCAGCAGCGCGCTGCCGCTGCGCGGCGCGCTCGTCTGGAGCCTGTTCGGGCTCATCGGCTGGTCGGCGATTGCGGGAGTGCTCCTAGCCGTGTGCCGCTGATCTCTTGGAGCTAGGGGCGCCCCTCCTCGGTGCCAGTCCTATGACAACGCCAGCCGCTGGCTCGACGACCGTGGCCCCCGAGAGCTTCGTCGACCGGCGTTACGCTACCCCTAGTTTGCCCCGTTGGCGTGTGCCGTTCCTGGGAAGCTCCTTCAGTCCAGAAGCGTGGGGAAGAAGACCTGCCATGCCAGCGCGGATTTTGCGGTGAGACTCAGCACCACATACGCGGACTCGCCAAAGAGGTAGTCCCGCCACGGGCCAATGCGACGGTATTGGAGCCACATGTTCACTGCGAACACGTTGAAGAACACGAAGAGCGAAACGAAGATCCCGTAGACGAACCCCGGCGGATTGGCCGACGTTCCCGGGCTGGCAACGTATATGGTGATCGCAATCCACGGGACCGCGCCGACGATACAGCCGAGCCAGAACGGAAGAAGGCCTCCTTCGCCTGGGCGGCTCGCGTGTTCCTGAACTAGCCCGAAGAAGATCATCGCAGCGTTGACGCCGAACAGCGCCACGAGGGCTGCGATATCGCTGATTCCAGTCAGCATTGCGACCAGCACGATCATGATCGAGGCGCTGACCGAATACTCGATCCATCGCGCGTCGTTCCGTCGCCGCTCAAGGTTGTCGCGGTACCAGCCGAACACGCCGGGAAGCACGAGGATCGCGTGAGCGGCGGCTGAGATCAGCACGAACGAAGCGACCGCCAGACCGATCGGGAGCTCGAAGAGCGTCGTAGCGTCGGGTGTTGCGCTACCGGGCGGCCCTTCCATGAAGGCCGCGGTTACCGGCAGCGCGAAGTCGTTGCTGAGAGCAAGAAGGGCAATACCCTGCGCGCCATGCAGCAGTGCCATAGCGAAGTTGTAGCGACGTAGTCGTCCGAACCTGGTAGCCCGACCTTCTGCTGTCGTCACGGGTCGCTCCATGCCTCAGCACCGCTAGCCTGCTCCGCCGGACAACCGCGGATGCGTCATAAGTCGTCTAGGCAGTTACCCGGAGACATCCCAGGCGTCTCGGAACGGAGTGCAGTAGAGGGTGCCAGCAGCCTCGGGGCCGATCCTCCGGCAGGAGTTTACTGTCCGCGTCTTGCTAGTAGCGTTCGGGACGCCACGTGCGGCGGTGTGATCGGCACTGAAGGTTCGGTTCGGTCACGATATCGATCTCTTGCCCGAGTTGGAGTACTCGAAGCGGCGCGAGTGCCGGTGCGGGGGCAACGTTGCAGAGGAGGCCACAATCTCGTCGCTTTACAGTAGATGTAGGTCTCGAATGGCATGACCTCGGAACGGCCCACCGAGCAACGCGGACAGCACGCAGACATCCGCTGCTCCCGCTACGAGCGGAACGAGTCCCACTGCGGCGATGACCGGGCCAATCGGAGGCGCGATAACGCCGAGTCCGAGTCCGATGAGTGCCAAGCCAGCGACAACGCGCAGCGCGCGGCCGGGACCACTAGCCAGGAACGATCCTATTGGGCTCCGTGCGAGTGCCATGCGTCCGCCCTTCGGAAACGTCGGTTAGTCCTCGGGGCGAGGCTAACTTGAGCGCGGCCACTCGCTAGGTCCCGTTCGTACTCTGCACTCGGGACGTTCGTCCGCACCTGCGTCGTGCCACCCGCCTTTGTGAGGTAGCTGCCGCACGAACCCGCCGCGGAACCGGCCTCGTTGGGCGCACGCTCGGCTCGCACGCGCCCGACCCGTAGCGATCGCGGCGTGCCCGACCGCCCGGCGGTTCCACCGGCCTCGCGGCCAAATGGGGGGTGGCCAATGTGCGAGTCCGACGCAGACCCGCGCGAGGCAGGAGGGCTCGTCCCACGCTCTCAGCCGATAGTCCGCACAGCCGAGAGGTCGGTCCGCTGGTGCGGCCCCGAGGCCGCCGCGAACGCTCCTAAGCGGCTTTCTTGCCGAGGCACCACGACTTGTGCAGCGCCGCGCCTCCCGAGGCCGACAACCACTCGGCGCGGGACGGTTGGTCCTCGGAGGTCAGCCCGCGCACGAGCCGATCCAAACAGAAACGCCCGCTCGCGTGAGCACCGCAGGTGATACTCCCATTGCCCGATCGGGTGCCAGCCGTCATGGAGGCGCGGCTCCCTCGCTCTTCCCGCGCGTCGCTCCCGGCGTCCGGGTTCGAGCTACCGATCGGCGTTGAGGGCGGTTGTCGGCGACGGTCGCACGGAGCAACTCAACGGCCTCGATGATGTCCGACGGCAGGAGCGTGCCCGGCAGAGCGCCGTCGCTGTCCCTTCCGAGCGCGGGTCCGCCGACAAAGACGCGCAGCTGCCGTTTCGCGTTTACGAGCATTCGGGCCGCGAGAGCAGCATGCGGCAATGACGTAGCCGCGACGATGGAGAGGCAGACGGCCGCGCAGTTGGTGTCGATCGCAGCGGCGACGAGTTCCGCGGGGGGCACGTCTGTGCCGAGGCAGACGACACGGACCTCCGCTTCCCTCAGGAGGAGCCACAGGGCGAGCAGCCCAAGCTCGTGCTGCTCTCCCTCGGGGCACGCGAGCAGGACTGACGGACCGTCGGTCGGGAGCGGCAGATCCCGGACAGCTGTGAGGAGCGCGGCGCGGACGAGCTGCGTCAAGAAGTGCTCGTGAGTGAGCGAGAGATCGCCATGTTCCCAGCGCTTCCCGGCTTCGTGCAGCGCGGGGAACAGCACCTCCCGGAGCGCAAGTGCCCAGCCCCGGTCGCGGATCGCAGCGTCGAGCGACAACCGCACGCCGGTCTCGTCATAGCGCTCCGCGACCGCGAGCAATTGCTCGGCTTCGGGGGCGAGCGCCGCGGCCGCGGGCGCTGGGGATTCCGGAGTCGCCTCGATCGCGGCGGCCTCCGCCGCTTGCGTCGGCGGAACGCCAGCCTCGATCAGCACGGCCATGCGCCGAATCGCCGCCAGTTGCTCATCGCCGAACAGTCGCCGGCCCGATGAGGTGCGCCGAGGTAGGGGAAAGCCGTAGCGCCGTTCCCAGGTGCGCAGCGTGTTAGCGGGCACGCCTGTGAGGCGGGCGGCGGCGCTCACCGAATACTCCATGAACCGAGACTACATCTTCTCCACATATTGTTCAATGCTATTGACCGAGCTGTTCAATATGAATAGACTCGAAGTGCGACTGAACAGGTCGTGAACAATCTTGGTCGAGACTCCACCGTCTCGACGCGGAGCACCGGCAGTGCCCGGTGTGGAGAGGCGAAGGAACAAGTGAAGTGGGTTAGCGTCGTCGCGCTCGTGCTCGTCGTTGTCGGAGCGGTGAACTGGGGACTCTGGGCGGTTGCCGAGTTCGACCTCGTCGCCGAGCTCTTCGGCGGCAACACGGAACCCCTGAGCAAGCTCGTCTACGGGCTCGTGGGCCTGGCCGGCCTGTACACGCTCGCGATCACCGCGCGCGTCGCCCGCGAGGCGTAAGCCTCACGGACGGACCGCAGAAAGCGGTTCCCACAACATCCTGAGTTCGTGCGGAAGGACGAGATAACATGAGGCGGGGAACATGGACGCGGCGCGGGGTCGCCCTGGTCGCAGGCGCGTTGCTCGCGGTTGGAGGCGGTTCGCTCAGTCAGGCCGGGCAGTTGCCGGTCACCGCGACCGCTGAAGGTCCTCGGCAGGCGACGAGCGACATCGTCGACACCGCTGTGGCGGCGGGTGACTTCACGAATCTGGTCGCTGCCGTCCAGGCAGCGGATCTCGTTGAAACGCTGAAGGGCGAGGGTCCGTTCACGGTCTTCGCGCCGACGGATGCGGCCTTCGCCGCACTGCCGGCCGGGACGCTCGACGCGCTCCTGGCTGACACGGACGCGCTGACCGAGGTTCTGCTCTATCACGTTGTCCCCGGACGCGTGCTCGCGGCTGACGTGGTCGGGCTTGCGAGCGCAACGACCGCGGGTGGTGATGAAATCGCTGTCAGCGTGTCGGGCAGCACGGTGCGTCTCAACGAAAGCGCTACCGTCGTCGGGACCGATGTTGAGGCTTCCAACGGCGTGATCCACGTGATCGACTCCGTGCTGTTGCCTCCGGGCTTCACGCCTCCGGCGGCGGCCCAGCAGTCGATGCCGACCGCAATCCCCGCCGCGGCTCAGGTCGCTACTCCCTCCGCGGCACCCGGAGCGCCGCAGTCCGGGAGTGGTGGGTACCTCGACGGTGGCTCGAGCGTCGCCACGTGGATGGTGCTTCTCGGAGTCAGCGGTGCGCTCCTCGCTGGAAGCGGCGTGCTACTCGCGACGCGACGGCGGGACTAGCGCTCGGCGGAGCGCTCATGCCCAGAGCGGAACCGGGTGACTGAAGTTGCCCGGTTCCATTTCCTTGTGAAGGCGGCGGAGTTGATGGAGACCTCGCAGACCGTGCTGGTTGTTGGTGCGAGCGGCTACGTCGGATCGCACCTCGTTCCGCGACTAATCGAATGCGGTTACACGGTCCGCGCCGCGGCGCGAAACCGAGACGTGCTCGAGGCGCGGGGTTGGGACTGCGAGATCGCCGAAGCGGATGCACTGGAGCCCGCGACGCTGGGCGCTGCTCTTGAGGGAGTCGATGCCGCCTATTACCTGATTCACTCGATGGGTGCGGGTAGCGGGTTCGCCGAGCGCGACCGACGGGCCGCAGACAACTTCCGCGCCGCCGCGGAGGCAGCAGGGGTCAAGCGCATCATCTACCTGGGGGGTCTGCAACCCGCCGGCGGGGAGTCGGAACACCTGGCCTCGAGGCGCGAGACCGGCGATCGCCTGAGGGCCGGCCCTATTCCCGTGACCGAGATTCGTGCGGGGATCATCGTTGGGCCGGGCTCCGCGGCGTTCGAGGTGATTCGCGACCTCGTGTTCCACCTCCGCGTCATGACAACGCCCCGTTGGGTCCGGTCTCGAACGCAGCCCATCGCCCTCGATGACCTGCTCGAGTACCTCGTACGGCTGCCGGAGGTCGAAGAGACGGCTGGGCGCACGTTCGACGCGGCTGGCGCTGAGACCCTCTCGTACGCGCAGATGCTGAAGCAGTTCGCGCGCGTGGTGGGACGACGCGTGCTAATCCTGCCGCTCCCGGTTCTCACTCCGAGGCTGTCCTCGTACTGGCTCGACCTCGTCACCGCGGTCCCCGCCAGCGTGGCTCGACCCCTGATCGACGGCCTGAGCCACGACCTGCTCGCGGATGATCTACCACTCCGACAGTTGGTACCGCTCCCCCTGCTTGGCTACGAGGACGCAGTGCGGGCAGCCCTCGCAGTGGAGCGGTCCGACGCTGTGACCGCTCGCTGGGCTGAAGGTTCGCTCGTCCTGCGGCGGTACCGCCATGACGTCGCCTTCTACAGCAAGCGCGCGATCGCCCGCGAGGAGGCAGAGGCAACAACTGAGCGCCTCTGGGAGGCAGTGTCGAGCATCGGGGGTACGCGAGGCTGGTACTACCTCGACCCCCTGTGGCGTCTTCGCGGGCTGCTCGACCGCATCGTCGGCGGAGTGGGGATGCGACGAGGCAGACGGCATTCCATGAACATCCGCGTTGGCGACGCGATCGACTTCTGGCGTGTGGTGGGTGTAGAGCCTGGGCGTCGGCTTGTGCTGGTGGCGGAGATGAAGCTACCGGGGACGGCCTCACTCGAGTTCGAAGTCGAGACGGTTGATCGAGCACGCTCCGCCCTGACGACCACGGCTCGTTTTCATCCGGCCGGTATCCCGGGGCTCCTCTACTGGTACGCGCTCTGGCCGATCCACGGTCGCCTGTTCCGCGGAATGACACGAGCCATCTGCCAGGCCGCTGGCTCGTGACGCAGCCGGCACGCGCGACGCGACAGATCCGCGACGGATCGCTATGTCACAGTTGTGTCTACCTGGGACCGTAGCTGCACGCTTCGCGCAAGCGGTGCAGGGCGAGTATCCCCCATCAAGTGTTCGGCGGCTCGGCAAGCTTGTGCAGACCGAGCTCTTCATTCACAAACGCCAAGCGGACTTGGCCTTCCTCGATGTCGACGATTAGCCGCGTCGGCAGCCAGTAGTCCGGCTGCATCGACGCGTCAACCTTGAAGTAGTTCCCGCTCACTTCCTTCACGGTGCCGAGCTTCTCCCGGTCGGCGGTGAAGATCTCGCTGTCGACGGACGGCGTATAGCTCTGGTTCATTCACACCCCTTCAATTGGCTGCGCCGGATCGCCGCACGATCTGGTTCACCATGGTTCCGCCGTCGCGTCGCCGCATGAACTTGCGGGACTAGATCTCGATGCCCGCCGGCTTGTCCTTGCTTGTAGTCGCTCAGACTCTTCGCAGTGAAGTTCAGCCCACGTGCTCTGGCCGCACCTCGGATGTCGCGAGCGCTAAGCGATTAGCTCGCTCGACTCGAAGTAGTCGCCCTCACCGCCCTCACGTACCCGATCCGCTCACCGTCGAACATCAGAACATCGCATCCGATCGTGGGTCCGTCGCCTTGCGCCACTCTTCGCACCTCCACCAGCCTCGAAGTGGAGGCTTCGAAAGGAAGTGTTGGCGCGGCGTCGAGGAATCGAACCCCCGCTGGGCGGCGTTTGGTGTTCGCCACGCCGCTCGGAACGCGACCTCGACGCCTGATCAGATTGGTGGACCGCAACCTGCTCCCAGAGCCCGCCGCGCAATAGCAGGAGGGTAGGGCGGAAAGCGTTGCGACCCCCTCGCGAGTTCCGCCGCTGTCCCACGATTTCGTCACGCTTCAGACCACAGCGCATCCTTCGTGGGGGCCGACCACGCGACGGCTCTCCTCGGCTCGACAACAGCCTCGCCCTCGTCCGCCGCGAGGCGATCCAGCGCCCCTTAACGCGCAGCGGGGCGCCTGCGGGTGGATTAATTCAGGACGAGCGTCTAGCGCGACAGGCTGGGGGCGTTGCTCAATCTTCTTGCTCATGTTTGGCTGCGAACCTTGAAAACGAATGGGCTCTTGCCCTCCGGGGTTGGTGTGAGCCTGCCCCGGTTTCCCGGACAGTTCGCTTCTAGGGATCATGCCGCCGGTGCGGCCGGCTCACGCCCCCTGTCGTACCCGAGCGGGCTGAGATTACGGATCGACGTGAGCCGCCGGCGTGGGCTGTACCGCACTCGATCCACTCGAAGATCGCGCGCGCCAGCTCCGCCTGCGTCGTCCAGCTCCTGCGGTCAAGCAGCTCGAGCTGCAGGGTCCCGAAGAACGACTCCATCATCGCGCTGTCGAGCGCCGAGACGAGCCGCCCCGTCGAGCCAAGTAGGCCGGAGGCGCGCAGCGGCTGCCCGAAGGCCACGCCGTGTATTGCGAGCCACGATCCGAATGGACCACGGTCTGGCCGGGCGGCGGCCTTCGTCGGCCAGCGCGCCATCTCGAGGGCGTCGACCACCAGTTCGGAGCGGAGGTGGTCGGCGATCGACCAGCCGGCGATCCGCCGCGAGAAGACATCCAGCACGGTGGCGCAGTAAATCCTGCCGCTCGCGCGTCGGGTGCTCCGTGATGTCGCTCAGCCCGCGCCGGTCAGGGACGTCAGCAACGAAGCGCCGGCGCACCGGGTCGTCATGCACCGGCAGCAGCGGCCGCCGTCGCTTCCCAGGTCGCCGGTAGAGCCCGCAGAGACGGACCGTGCATCACCCGCGCCACCCGCTTCCGTCCGCAGCGGACACCGCGCTCAAGCCGGAGCTCGACATGCACCCGTGGCACCCCGTAGGTGCCACGCGACATTGTGTGGACCTCGACGATCGGGGCGCTAAGCCAGCATCGGCCAGCGGACGCGCGGACGGCGCCCGGTCCCACCACTCGCAGTAGCCCGAGGTCGAGACGCCCAGCACCCGGCAGGCCACCGCGACGGAGATGCCGTCTGCGGCGAGCTCACAGGCCAGCCGGAACCTCAATTTGGGGGGTGCTCGCGGGCAAAGTTGGCAGCGGCTGCTTGAGGATCTCGTTCTCCATCGCGAGCGGGCGGTTGGCGCGGTGTAGCCGCACCAGCTCCGTCCGCTCCTCGGTGGTCAACCCGTCGCGCTGGCCCTCGTCGCTCTCCGCCTGTTTCAGCCAGTTGTGCAGGGTCGCGTCGGAGAGCCCGAGCTCCCGCGCGGTCGGCCCCTCACGCAGCCGCGCGAGCTTCACCGTCCGCCTCCGGAACTCGGGTGGGTCCCTGGTAGTTATCGCGGACTCCTTTCTCGGCGACCAACTCGCCACAGTTTGGGTCTCCGGGAAGCCGGGTCAGGCTCAGTAGCGATGGACATTCCGTAGAAAGACTTGGCGCAGGTCCTCGCGCCGCTGGTGCGACGAGGTCTGCTCGTGGCCGTCGCTGGCCTGAAGGGGGCTATACGCTTTCCCGAGATCCCGGTGAACCACGCCCCCTCGATGTGATCGAGGCTGCAGAAAGTTCGATCGGTGCCGCTGTCTGCTGTCGGGGATCCCCTGGACTCCGGACAGCACCTGCGCCCTTCACGAAAGTTGGCGTCGCGCACAGGTGGCCCTGGCCGCTGAGGTGCGCGGCAACACGCTCGCGGACCTCGTTAGTCGACGGCTGGCAACAGCGCGGGCGAGCGCCGACGACGCGCCGACCGCCAGGGTCCCGTCGGACGGCGAGCGGGAAGGGGCTCCACCTTTGTGCACCAGCGCCTAGGGTGGGGTAGCTCGTCCAGTTGGGACAAGGCGCGTACAGAAAGGCCTGAGGATGGATCGACTGACTCGTAGTGGGCGCCAGGTGATGCTCGGGATCGGAATGCTGGTCCTTGGTGTGAGCGTTTTCGCGGCGTGTGCCGGCGACGAGGACGGAGGCAACGGCGACGGGAACGGCAATGACAACGGGGGCGGAGCCACGACCGCGACGGCGACTGCGGGTGGTGGCGGGGGCGGCGCCGAGGTTGAGGACGAGATGGAGATCCGCGTCGTCTTCACCGACAACGCCTTTGATCCCTCGGAAATCATCGTCCCGGCCGGTACTCGCGTCAAATTCGAGTACGAGAACCAGGGCTCCGCGATCCACAACATGATGATCCAGTCCCAGGAGACTGAGGGCGAGATCTTTCAGAGCCCGACGATCGTGAACCCTGGCGATGAGGGCGAGTTCGAGGGCACGTTCACTACGGCCGCCACCATGAACTTCATCTGCGTATACCACCAGCCGGACATGACGGGGACGCTCACCGTCGAGTAAGGCCTGACGTCAAGCGGCTTACGGACCGCGGCGCGCCCCCGACTTCCAATCGAACCGCGCCAGTCGGCGAGGCGCTCCGACTGCTCGGGAGCACCACGAGCTTCGTGCTCGGCGTCGGTTGCAGGAAGGGGCTCCTACTCCCTGCAGCCGGCGGTCATCTCCGCGGTGCCGAGCATTGAGGTGGTGACCCCCCTCGATTCGTGGCTGATCAGGGTGCGCTGCCAGGTCGTGCTCGTCGTTGATCGGAGATGCCGGATGCGACCCCCGAGCAGGCACTCCGCGATGCGCGGATATGGGCATCTATCGGCAGGTCAGACCGCGATCTCTAGCACGTCGAGACGGCCTCGTCATCGGACTAGGAGGCAGTCCTCGAGGTCAGCCGCTTGGCGACCAGTGGTGCAATGCTCTCGCGAGCGGATCGGCGAGCGCCAGCGCCAGGAGCCAGCGTGGCCAGGCCAGATGAGCAGCCTTCTGAGTAACCGCGCCCCATCAGTGAGTCGCAACGCAGTCGTCGTCTGCGTCGTCGAACTCGCGTTCATGCTCCCGGCCTGCTGGGTAGCGAACACGATGCGATCAGGCTGCCGGGTCAAGCGTACGCCTACAACGGATGCGTGGGCGATGTGAAAGAACCATCGGACCGGCGGTTGGGTGCCCTCGACCATACGCCCAAGTAGGTGCCGTCAGTTGTGCGAGGTACCCTTGCCGGCGCCGCGGCTCGCCGCGATCGCAAGGTGAGCCGAACGTGAGCACCTCCGCCCTCATCCTGAACGTCGCGTTGCTCCTCGGTCCTTATGGTCCCACTCTCCTGCCGCGCTCAGCCGCGCTCAGCCGCGCTCAGCCGCGCTCAGCCGCGCTCAGCCGC
>CAYZJO010000020.1:0-14976 GCA_964479165.1 uncultured Dehalococcoidaceae bacterium | reverse complement strand
AGCCGCGCTCAGCCGCGCTCAGCCGCGCTCAGCCGCGCTCAGCCGCGCTCAGCCGCGCTCAGCCGGTCACAACGGCGTTGTCCCCAGGGCAGAGGTCGTCAGCAGCCGCCCGGATCCAGCGGACGCCCACCGCAATCATCGAGGGTTCGTCGCGCTGAGCGCGCTCCCGCGGGAAGACGCCGGCCACCGACGAGTGTCCACGGGGGCTGGTAGTAGTGCTTTGTCGATGGTTCGGCGAGTGCTACATCGAGGCCAGGAACCGCTCGGCGCAACCGAGCAGCAACGCTGATCCCGGCGTTGCCACCCCCGATGATCACGACCGTGTGATGGATCGCCAGCCCATCAGCCGGGTGGAGTGGCACGATCGCGAGTCTGCATTACGCACCTGGGCATTGGTCCTTCAGGTCCGCTACTAGTGAACCGCTGAGCGCGGGGATGCCAATGGCCTGGAGTCATGTCCCGCTCGGGACCTGTGTCCCATCGTCTGGCCGCGCCGGCATCTTCGGGGTGTTTTCCCACTTACTGTTCTCCCACTCCAGGTCTCGCCGAACTCGTCTGGTCAGCTTCAAGGCGGCACGGCTGAGACATAACGACGCAATTGACGCATGTTCGCTCGCGGCTCCGTCCGCGTGCGTGTACAGACTCTCCGGCTCCATCGGATCGGACGGCGACTGCGTGACTGGCCCCACCGCGCCGGAGGTTCCGAGCCGGCTCAGGTCACGGCGATCGTGACGGCGGCGAACTGGAGGAGGAACGCGGCGATCGTGAGCGCGTGGAACAGCTCATGGAATCCGAACCACCCGGCGTGTGGGTCGGGTCGCTTGCGGGCGTAGATGACGCCACCAAGTGTGTAGAGCACCCCGCCCAGCGCCATCAGAACGATGACGCCCCAGCCGAACGCTTCGAGGACGCTCGGCAGGAAGAGCAGAGCGACCCAGCCAATGCCTATGTAGGACGTCACCCCCAGCCAGCGGGGCGCCTCGCGCCAGAAGATGCGGGCCGCGAGCCCGACCACGGCGATTGACCACACCAGAGCAAGCATCGCCGGGCCCCCATCGCCAAGCGCCACCGCAAAGGGCGTGTAGCTACCCGCGATGAAGACGTAAATGTTGGCGTGGTCGGATCGGCGGAGCAGGTTCCTCGCGCGACCACCGCCGGCCCCCAGGTGGTACGCGGCGCTCACACCGAAGAGCAGGACAGTCGTCGCGACGTAGACCGCGACCCCCAGGCGCAGGCTCTGCTCGGGGGTCACGACGAGCAAAGCGAGGCCCAGGAGGAGCGCCAGCGGCGCCGCGCCAAAATGAAGCCAACCGCGCATCCGAGGTGGGGCAGTTGCCTCGATTGAGTACAGCAGGTCAGCGTGCTGCGCCGGAACGGAAGGCTCCTCGATCTGCGTCACGGGACTCACCGTAGTGCTTTGGACGGCGGCCGCAAGCGTCCTGGACTGCTCGGTGCAATCCCTCCCTGCGATCGTCAAGATCGCAATCACGACCGCGAAGATACTGCGGAGCCCTAGGACAGCCCCACCGATGCGTCAGTGGGAGATTCACCGATTCCCGAAGGCGACTTCGCTGCCTGTCGTGGCGCTTGGGAGCGGCTGGCGAGAGGATACCGCCGCCCGGAACGAGACGCGGACCGGGATCCCCGGGCCCCTCTGCGGCTGAGCCCGCGAGCGCTGAGCCTGCGCCGATCTCGGATGCGAATCTCGCGGCGCTCGATCTCGACGACGCCGTCGGAGGCCGGGCGGTCGAGGGCGCGCTGCACTATGTCGGGCACGTGCGGCGAGCTCGGGAAGCGTTAGCCAGCCGGGACGCACCAGGACGCCATCGATGGCCTCCTCGCGGAGGAGCCCCCGGCAGGGAGGCGCGAACGACGATCTCAGCCTCGGTCTCGGAAAGATCGACGGGCAAAGTGCCCTCGTAGCCGTCGCCGTTCATCCAGGACGCGCCGCGGAAACAGCGGCTCCATCAACTGATCCATGGAGCGCATCATGTGCGAGAACCGCTGGTAGGGCTCGTAGTGAATCAGGTGAGTGGTCATCTTCGTTCACCTCCGTACCGAAGTCGCAGGGATCGAGGTCGCCTCTCGACTAACTCATCGGGTGGTATGAAGAGCGGGGCAGGTCAAGGCCGAGGATGAGTGCCATGGGCGACGCACCGAAATGAAGCCAACCGCGAAGCCGAGGTGTGAGACCTGCCTCGCTTGAGTACAGCAAGTCGAGTGTTGCGATGGAGCGAAGGGCTCCTCAATATGCGTCACGGACGCACCCTACTGATGTGAACGAGTGGCGCAAGCGCAACTGACGGGTTCGAAGCATCGGCGACCGTTTCAAGCGCGCCGGATCACCCAGTAGAGCCTGCCCCCTTGTGCGCACGAATCGGCGACTGGCGTAGGGGTTCCACCGATTCCCAATCGCGCCTTGCCTGACATCGTGGCGCTGGGTCTTGAACTCCAAAGGGAGAGAAGGTCCGTCACGGGCCAGAGTAGCTCATCGGGGGGCCGGCGCCGACCCGCATGTAACGGCCGACTGGCAATCCGCAGCTTTGTGAGGCTGAAGGCCATGGTGAAGGTGTCAGCACCCATCGAAACGTCGGCGTTCTTCGGGGCGGTCGTTGAGGTTTCGCCTCAGCCGATCCTCGCGACCGGCCTCGACCAGGTCCTCGTCCTATTCAATCGGAGTGCCGAGGAGATGTTCGGATACGCGGCATCCGAGGTGATCGGGGAACCACTCAGCAAGCTTCTCCCCGAACGGTTTAGAAAGGCGCATGAGGAACGCGAGGTCCCCGCATTCGTGCACATCGGCGCTGCACCCAGACGAATGGCTGAGCGCGGAGTCGTCTACGGGCTGAGGAAGGACGGGACCGAGTTCCCCGCGGATGTCGGCATCTCCCGAGTCGTCGTGGGCGAGCAGGTCTTCCTTGTCGCGGTACTCGAGGATGTGAGCGAGCGCCATCGGCAGGAGCAGCGGAGCCTGGAGTACAACGCGGACCTCGAGCGCCGGGTGAGTGAGCGGACCACTGAGCTGCAGGCGGCCAACCGGGAACTGGAGCGCTTCGCGCACTCGGTGGCGCACGATCTGCGCGCACCGCTGCGTGCGATCGACGGCTACTCGGCGATTCTCGCGGAGGAATGCGAAGACGGGCTGTCGCCGGAGGGACAGCGCTACCTCCGGACGGTGAGGCAAAATGCCCGGCGTATGGGCGAGCTCGTCGATCGTCTCCTCGCATTCGCGCGGCTGCGACAGGTTCCGCTGGGACCGACGGAGATCGACATGAGAGCGCTCGTCTGCGAGGTCGCCCAAGAGCTTGGTGAACGCGTAGGCGAACGTGACATCGTCTGGTCCATCGGTGAGCTGCCGCCTGCTCTCGCGGACCTTGTGCTTCTGCGGCAGGTCCTCGTCAACCTCATCGAGAATGCCCTGAAGTTCACGGGGCGACTGCAGCGCGCACATATCGAGGTCGGTTACCGTTGGCAGGATGACCAGTCCGTCTACTTTGTGCGCGACAACGGAGCGGGCTTCGACATGGCACATTCGGCAGCGATGTTCTAAATCTTCCAGCGGCTGCACCGAGAGGACGAGTTCGCGGGCCTCGGCGTCGGCCTGGCCACGGTTGAATCGATCGTGAGACGACACGGCGGCGAGGTGTGGGCCGAGGGCGTGGTGAACGAGGGCGCCACGGTCTTCTTCAGCCTACCAAGATCGGCCTGATGTCCAAACGCGCAGGGCGCGTCACCGCTCTGCAACCTGACCGCTCCAACGCCTAGTTACCGCGACCGGACAACCTGCCGGCGAAGCCGCCGGTATCCGCACGTCTTCAATCGAGCCCGCGGCTAGTGAGTCTCGCGCGCGTCTGATAAAACCCACGTCATGACGAAACCGGGCATTGGCGGGAGTGGTGATGGACAGCTCGTACAAGCTTGCGGCGGTCTTCGGCGTCATCTTCGGTCTCGGGGCGCTTCTCACGTCCGCCTTCTCGCTCGCTGCCGCGGGTAGCGATGGTGAGGGCCCCCGAACGGAAACGAGCGTTGAGGGCGCCACTCAGGCGCTCGTCCCGCTCGCGATCGATGTGGAACTCGGTGAACTGTATATCGAGCCTAGCCACATCGAGGTCGCCGCGGGCACCCCGCTCATTGCGAACGTCACGAACGCCGGCCAGCTGCAGCACGATTTCGTGCTCGGCGAGGCGGGAAACGGAACCCCACTGCTCAACGCCGGAGAAGCCGCACTCGCTGAGTTCGGCCCGTTCGAGGAGTCCGTGACGCTCATCTGCTCGGTGCCGGGCCATGCTCAGGCGGGGATGACGCTTGAGGTGGTGGTACTCGACGCGCCTCCTGGGGCGAACGGTAATCAGTCCACCGCGACTGGAGGCGAGGCGGCTGCGATCGATCCGAACGCGACCCCCGGGCCCGACTGGCAACCCCGCGACCCGGCTGCACCAGCCAGCGAGGGCGGGACTGGGGCGGTACACCAGGTCAGCTTCAGCATGACCGAAACGGTAATCGAGGTTGCCCCGGGCGTGACGCAGGAATTGTGGACGTTCGAAAACCAGGTTCCCGGTCCCGTCCTGCGAGGCCAGATCGGCGACATCTTCGAAGTGATGATCACCAATGACGGTCGCATCCCGCACTCGATCGACTTCCATGCGAGCAAGGTCGCATGGGACGACGAGATGCGTACGTTGCTACCGGGGGAGAGCCTCGTCTACCGCTTCGAGGCTAAGCACTCCGGCATCTTCATGTACCACTGCGGTACTGCCCCCGCACTGCACCACATCG
Source organism: uncultured Dehalococcoidaceae bacterium (assembly GCA_964479165.1). GTDB lineage: Bacteria > Chloroflexota > Dehalococcoidia > UBA2979 > UBA2979 > CAYZJO01. The sequence goes on along the minus strand of CAYZJO010000020.1, from coordinate 10,200 downwards.
GAAACGGCATGTACGGTGCGATTATCATCGATCCGCCGAACCTCGCGCCCGTCGATCACGAGTACGTATTCGTGCAGTCCGAGTTCTATCTCGGCCCGGAGGGTCAGCCCGGAGACCTGACGAAGATGCAGAACGACGACTGGGACGCGGTGGTTTTCAATGGCTACTTCAACCAGTACGCCCACTCTCCCATTCGCATCGAAGCCAACGAGCGCGTCCGTGCGTGGGTGCTGAACGTGGGGCCGTCCGAGAACAGCTCGTTCCACATCGTCGGGACGATCTTCGACACGGTGTTCAAGGAGGGTGCACTCCAACTGCAGCCCGATCAGACGAGCGGTGGCGCTCAGGCGTTGGACCTGCAGCCCGCGCAGGGCGGGTACGTCGAGTTCACGATGGACGAAAACGGCCTTTATCCCATCGTGACCCACAAGTTCTCGAACGTCGGCAAGGGGGCGCTCGGCATCATCGCGGCGGGTGTGGATGTACCTGGCGCCGTGGCGCACTAGCGGCAGACGTTTTCGGCGCGGCCAAGATTGGCTGGCGCTTGTAGCAAGTGGCGGAGGAAGGCCGGCGGCGCGAGAGCGGGTGAGGGTTCGTTAGTGCTCAACAGGCCTCAGCGGGTTGCAGGTGCGGAGCTGCTGCACAAACGTGTCGGCGACGGCGATGTCCGACTAACCCGACGGCGGTACCCGTCCGCGCAGGCCTCGTCACGACCCTCGGTACTGCTCGGGCATGGCCATATTGAGTTTGAGCCAGTACGACCTCACCGTAGCGATCGCGTCGCTCAGGCCCGCGAAGGTCAGAGGCTTTTGGATGTAGGAGTTCGCGCCCAACTCGTATGCCCTTGCAATGTCGGCTGGCTCATCCGACGAACTGAACACGATCACAGGTATGTGGCGAGTTGTGGGATTGCTCTTGATCGCGCGGAGGACGTCGAGGCCCGGTACCTTCGGCAGCTTCAGATCGAGGAGGATGACGTCGGGGCGCCGCGGACCTCGGTCGCTCCCAACGTCGTTACCGAACAGCAGGTCCAAGGCTTGCTTGCCGTCGCGCGCCAGCTCAGCATCATCCGCCGGACCCGCGCGCAGCGCCCGCAGAACCAGTTCTGCGTCATCGGGACTGTCCTCCACCACCAGGATCACTGCGGCATTCCCCTCGGCTCGGAGCGCTCAATACGTTTTCGACCTCGGGCCGTGTTCCCGACCCTATCGTGTGGACGATTGCTTCCGCTCGACGGTCAGACCGGCACGAATCAACACTTGATCACAGGAACTGATGGGGCCGAGCGCCGCGCTGTAGGCTGTTCATCGGTAGGTGTGCTTCCCACAGGGCTGGAACTCGACTGACGTAGAGCCAGATTGTTTCGCACCAACCGGAGGGCGACTCAATCGGGACCGGTGGCTGGCTATGGAGCCGGCCACGTCGGCGCAGTCGGTTGCGCTCTTTCTTGCGCCAAGACTTCCAGCGGTGGCAGGTCCGAGGTGGAGCGGCTCTAGCCAAGGAACAGGTCGCAGCGACCAGCGCGGAGCTGCGACGTGCTGGAACCTGGCGGTATGCCGTCCAGCCCGGTGAGTTGGCCCTAGGCCCAGGCGAGATCAAGGGACGGCCCTGGCGAGGGCTGCTCTCCAGGGCCGTCTTCTTGTTGCGGATCGGCGGGGTCGGACTGAGCAACTGCTGGGAGAACGAGTCACCCGGTCACTGTTCGCTCAACGGGTCGTCGTCGTACGCAAGCCGACGGCGGTGGTGGAGCTCGAGCACCGATCCGACCAATGCGTCCGGATCGAATGGCTTGCTGAGCCACCCATCAACGCCGAGCTCGCGCGCGATGTGAGGCAGGTCGCGTTCTGCGGAGAGCAGCAGGGTCGGAAGCACGAGCCCTCGCTGCTGCAACTCACGGTAGAACGTGAGGCCGTCCATGACCGGCATTCCGATATCGACCACAGCCACATCAAACCGGCATTCCTGCAGCAGCGAAAGTCCGGCGGCTCCGTGTTCTGCGGTCTCCGTTGCGCAGCCGGCGTCGTCGAGAACTGCCTTGATCAACGTGCGGACTGCCCCGTCATCATCGACAACCAGCACGCGAGGCGTGTCGAGGGCCTTCATCGCGCTCCTGATCATGAGAGACCACGTACGATTGCGGCTAGCGAGAGCTGTTGGTCCAGACTACTTGCTCCAGCAATGGAACGGCGGCCAGCCAGCGCTGACGCCACTGACACGGTTCCAGCGCGGCGTGCAACGGGAAGCGTCACCATGCCCGAGGCTCCGATCCTGATCATCGAGCACAGTCCGGACATGGCGATGCTCTATCGGCGAGTGCTCGAAGAGGAGGCCCTGGCCGTCGATGCCGTTGTGGCTCCAGTAGACGTGCTTGCGGAGGTGCGCCGGAGGGAGCCGGCTTTACTCGTGCTCGACGTTCTTCCGCTCGGCGCAGGCGCGTTTGCATCGTTGGACCAACTGCGTGTTGATGATTCGAGCCGCGAGGTCGCCGTCGTGGTGATCACGACCAGTCAAGAGATCGCGGAGGCTAGCCTCGCGAGCTACAACGTACGAGCGGCGCTCGTGAAGCCCTTCGATCTCGGGGAGTTCGTCGGCCTCGTCCTCCGTGAAGTGGACCGACCAGGGCTTCACACAGCGATCTCCGCAGACGATCAGCCTGCATCGGACTTTGCCAGCTACGCCGAGCGGAGGCTGGCACGAGACTCGAGCAACATCATTTTTCGCTGGATACAGCGGATGCGTGGAGAGCTACCGTGGAGCGAGCGGGACGATCTCGGTCTCGCCGAGCTCATCGACTACGCACCCGAGATACTGAAGGTCCTGGACGTCCGATTGCATTACGAGCACCCGGCCGCCTTCATGGAAAAGCATCCCGACGCTGTGACGCGCGCGCGGGACCACGCGCTGCTGCGCGCGGAACAGGGGATCGGATTCGGCGCGGCGCTGCGCGAGTACGCGCTCCTGCGAGACGAACTTTGGAACGCGCTCCGCGCGAACGCTCCGGTGTCCACGAACCCGGATGAGGTCTTCGAAGTCGAGCGCGCGATCAACGCCACGTTCGATGCCATCGTCAATGCCGCAGCCGCCGCGTTCGCCGAGGAGCCCCCGCCGCCGCGAGCGAATGATGAACTTCCATGAGCTAGCCTCTGGCCCCTCCGCCACGCCCTCCCACCAACCCGTGGCTCACACGGCGACAGCACGGCCCATGAGCGCCCAGCACGATCACCCAGCCACGGGGAGGGATCGCGGCGCGCAACGATCGCGATTGTGCCGCGTCCTGACGCGTGCACCCTCCTCCGCCCGCGGGTGTGGATGCGCGGTTTCGGATCGCCTGATGGGAGCGGCCCCCGCACGCCCTCCTACGACCGCCCATGATCGCCCCGCGACCGCACGGCAAGACAGATGCGCCAGTGGCTGGATGACCACTGTGCGACGTATGCATCGAGCTTGCGAAGCGTCTCGCCAACAGCTCGGCGAGCCTCAGTAGAATCTGCTCTGTCAGCACTTGGTGAGCGTTGGTCGACGCGACCTCGGGCGGTGCACTGCGGGCGTTTGTCCCCTACCGGGGGCGTGGCTTGATCCACATCGGGACGGCGGCGGTCACATTGATGTCCGGACCTGAACGCTTCGAGCGACCGAGCTCGAATCCGTGATGCTTCAGAACGACCCTCGGTACATCTCACCCGCGCGCGAGTGGAAGTCCGTGAAGCAGTGCTCGATCGCAACTGGTCGGGAGCACTCGACGAACTCCATCCGACACTTGCGCTCGTATGCGAGGCCACGGAACGACTCAGCGACTTAGTCGCCTCCCGACCGGCGCGTTCCGCGCGGCAGCACCGTGAGCACCCGCGTGATGAAGAGGTGAAACTCTTCCATGAACATTCGCAGGAACTCCTCCGTGCTCTGCACGGTGACCTCACCATCGTCCGTGATCAGCCCTGGCTTGAACTGGATGTATGCCTCGGGCGAGTTCATTGCGGCGAGTCGCAGAAGCTGAGCACGCTCCGAAGGTTCTGCTGCGCTACCGCCGTACCAAGCGCTCCCGGCGACGCTCCGATCACGGCCGATGGCTTGCGAGCAAAGGCATTTTGCCCCCACGGCCGGCTCCCCCAATCGATCGCGTTCTTGAGCCCTCCGGGGATCGCGCGGTTGTACTCCGGCGTCACGAATAGGATGGCGTCCGACGCGGAGATGGCCTCTTTCATCGCCCGGGCGGACGGGGGGTAGTCGTCGTCGTAGTCGTAGCTGTAAAGCGGGAGGTCCTTGATCGGGATCTCCTGGAACTCGAGCTCCGACGGAGCCAAGCGGATCAGCGCCTTCGACAGCGTCCGGTTGATTGAGGCAGTGGCGAGGCTGCCCACGAAGTAGCCGACGTGGTAGGGAGGCATCGGTGTGTCCGTCTCCTTGGCTCAAAGGGCAGTGGCGCCCATCGTTCTATGAGTTCGGGACGACCACGGCGCGGCCGCGGATATTGCCGTCGTGGAGGAGCTCGTAGGCTCGGGGAGCTTGGTCGAGGCTGAACGTTTCGATCTCGACGTTGACCTGGCCGCGACGCGCCAGTTCGAGCACCTCGATCAACTCCGAGCGTGAGCCCCAGTACGGTGCTCGGACCGACACGTCGAAGGCGGTCGAGCCGAAGCCAACGGGCAATTGACCGCCGCCGATGCCGACGACGGAGACGTGCGCTTCGGCCGCGGCAGACGCGCCGGCGATCTTGACCGTCGGCGCTGCGCCAACGAAGTCGAACACGGCACTGGCGCCCTGCCCGTCGGTGAGCTCCTTGATCGCGGCTGGCGCCTCGTCGTTCGAGAGAACCGCGTGATGCGCACCTACGGCCCGCGCCAGTTCCAGCTTCTCGTCGTTCACGTCGAGCGCGATGACGATCGCGCCCGTGATCGCGCGGAGGATCTGGATACCCACGTGGCCTAGGCCGCCCGTCCCGATGACGACCGCAGTGCTCCCCGCGCCCAGGTTCGGCAGTGCGTTCTTGATCGCGTGGTACGGCGTCAGCCCGGCGTCGGTGAGTGAGACGTTCTGGACGGGATCGAGGTCGCCGAGCGGAACGAGGTGGCGGGCGCTGTCGACGAGCAGGTACTCGGCCATGGCGCCGGGAGAGCCCAACCCGGGAGGCTGAATGCCCTCCGCCACGGCATTCAGGCAGTAGTTCTCCTTGCCCTCTGCGCACTTGATGCAGCGGCCGCAGCCCCACGGGCCGTACACCGCGACGGAGTCGCCGATCGCGAAACCCTCTACGCCATCGCCGAGGGCGGCGATGGTACCCGCCCCCTCGTGTCCGAGCGTTAGGGGGAGCGGGTACGTGAACTCCTCCTTGGGCAGGCTCATGACGAACTGGTCCGAGTGGCAGAGCCCGGCGGCGCTGACTTTGAGAACGACCTGACCGGGACCGGGCTCTGGGTCTGGAATCGTGACAACCTCGGGCTTGCCGCCGACCTCGCGATACTGCAACGCCTTCATGCTCTGCTCCTCGGGATCAGCCCGCGAATCGGCCGCTCAGGAAGCGTCAGTGAGAGTGCGCGGGGATAAGCCCGTTCGCTCGAGGCGGGAGCGCGACGTTGTGTGCGGAAGAGGCTGGGTCATAGCGAGAACTCTTGCCGCTGCCGCCGACAGCAAACCGGCTGAGCAGCCTTCGGGCTGCGGGGGACTCGGGAGCCTTCGCCGGGTGGCCAACCCTAGCACCGGGCCCGATCCACGCCGTCCCGCTGGGGCTCCGAACCGTATCGTTCGCGTTGCATCTCCCCGCGCAGAGACACTTCGGAACGCTGACCGCGGAATAGGAGGAGAGAGGGGAAGCCCGCGCCCCCACCGAACCGGTATCGGGACCCGCTACTGCGAGGGGCTGCCCCAGGGTGTCGGTACGGCGGGGATCCGTGCAAGCTCGGACGCGACAGTCCCGAACCGACCGTCGGCGCACCACCAGCTGTCGGTCGCGGCGTGGATCTCCTCGCGCGTGCGGCCCGCGGGAGTTCCACCACATGAGGATGGGCGACTCGAATGGCAGCCCACCGAGCAGGATGAGGCGGGTGGGGGACTCTAGCCCAAGCACCAGGTCCTCCCGGTGCTCCCCGAAGTAGGCGAGGTTGCCCGGCGATCGACCTGCTCACCTCCGCGCGGGGTCGACGCTCCCGAGTTGGCGGGCAGCATCTGCCCAGGTCACGCGCTGTGAATCGCCCTAGGCCCGCTGGTCCCGCCAAGGTCCCGCCATAGGACCGTTGCCGGAGGATGAAATGGGGGGCGTGTCCTTCGACCCCGAGTCCCGAAACCCTTGAAATGAACGGGATCGTGATCCCCGGTGGCGTGGCGTGCAGAAGCCCCGATCGGTTCTATTCCATGCCTGCACTACCGCCGATGGTGGCTCTCAGAACGCTGTTAGATGGGGCGCCTCCCAGGTGGCCCGCACCGTGATTTCATCACTTAGGTTCGTGGAAGCTATGCAGCGGTGGCTCGGAGCGCGGCGGCACGTTCTGGCAGGGATCAGCGGTGTTGCGACGTCGCAGACGAAGCGCGCGGCGCCGGGGGTATGCTGGGGCCAGGGTGCGCGCCAGCCGGGGCCGTCCGTAGCTCGACCGAGCGACCTCGTGTTCAGCGAAGGTCCGTCGGAGCGTCGACCGTGGAGGGGAAGAGCGGGATGTCATTCCAATCGATTAACCCGGCGACCGAGGAGGTCGAGGCGACGTTCGACGAACACACTTCTGACCAAGTGGAACGCGCCCTCGCCGAGGCTTTCGAGTCCTTCACGGGCTGGCGGACGACAACCCTCGAAGAGCGTTCGCGCCACATGGTCAGTGCCGCGAACCACCTGCGCGCCAACAAGTCTCGACTCGCGGACCTGATCACCGCCGAGATGGGCAAGCCCATCCGCCAGTCGATCGCCGAGATCGAGAAGTGCGCCTGGTGTTGTGACTTCTACGCCGAGAACGCAGCCGCGTTTCTCGCGGACACGAGTGTCTCCAGCTCTGCGGCCGAAAGCTACGTTGTCTTCGACCCCATCGGCCCCATCCTGGCAATTATGCCCTGGAACTTCCCGTTCTGGCAGGTGTTTCGCTTTGCCGCTCCAGGGCTGATGGCCGGAAACACCGGCATCCTGAAGCACGCTGCGAACGTGCCGCGCTGCGCACTCGCCATCGAGGAGGTCTTTCGAGAGGCCGGATTCCCACACGGCACGTTCCAGTCACTGCTCATCCCGAGCGAGCGGGTAGCGGGCGTCATCGAGGACGAACGCATCGCTGCGGTCACCCTGACTGGTAGCGAGTACGCCGGTTCAAAGGTTGCCGAGGCGAGCGGCCGGGCGCTCAAGAAGACGGTGCTCGAGCTGGGAGGATCCGACCCGTTCATCGTGCTTGGCGACGCCGATATCGAGTCCGCGGTCGACGCAGCGGTCAACGCTCGCTACCAGAACGCGGGCCAGAGTTGCATCGCTGCGAAGCGGTTCATCGTGGTCGACGAGGTGGTGGAGGAGTTCACGGAGCACTTCGTGGAAGCTGTGCGGCGGCTGCGTGTTGGCCTGCCCTCCGATCCCGACACTGAAGTCGGCCCCCTAGCCCGCGGCGACCTCCGGGCGTCACTCGAAGAGCAGGTGGAGCAGTCGCTGGGGGCCGGCGCCGGGCTCGCCACCGGGGGCCAGCGACTGGAAGGCCCCGGTTACTACTACGCGCCGACGGTCGTGACGGGCGTCGCACCGGGGATGGCAGTGTTCGACGAGGAGACGTTCGGACCTGTCGCCGCTGTCGTGCCTGCCCGGGACGCCGAGGACGCGATCGCGCTTGCGAACCGGTCGCGCTATGGCCTCGGCTCCGCCCTCTGGACCGAAGACGTTGAGTCGGCGCGGCGCTGGGCGCGCCAGATCGAGGCCGGCTCGGTCTTCATCAATGGCATGGTGGCATCGGACCCGCGGCTGCCCTTCGGCGGGATCAAACGAAGCGGCTACGGGCGAGAGCTCGGCGAGTACGGCATCCGCGAGTTCGTGAACGTGAAGACCGTCTGGATCGGGCCCCAGCAGGATCCAACGGTGCCGGCGGCTGAGTAGCCTCGCTCGTCCTGTATCAAAATCCGGCCCGCGATGAGTCTGGCGCAGTCACGCAGCTGGTGCGTGCCCCCCAGTGGTGAAGGGTCCCGCAGGTGAAGGCAAGCGAACTGTTCGTGCGCTGTCTCGAGAACGAAGGTGTTGAGTACGTCTTCGGGATTCCGGGTGAAGAGAACCTGGACCTCATGGACGCTCTCTCCAGGAGCTCCCAGGTGAAGTTCATCACCACCCGCCACGAACAGGGTGCCGCCTTCATGGCGAACGTCTACGGGCGGCTGAGCACCTATCCCGGTGTTTGCCTCGCAACCCTTGGCCCCGGCGCGACGAACCTCGTCACCGGCGTCGCCGACGCGCAATTGGACCGTGCTCCGCTCGTCGCCGTCACTGGCCAGGCGGGACTGGATCGCGTGTTCAAGGACTCGCACCAGTACCTCGACGTCATGGCGCTGTTCAAGCCGATCACTAAGTGGAACGCGAGGGTGGAGCTACCCGAAACCGTGCCCGAGATCGTGCGCAAGGCGTTTCGTCTGGCGCGGCTGGAGAAGCCAGGCGCCACGCACATCGAGCTTCCCGAGGATGTCGCCGCGGCCACCGTCACCGAGTCGCCGATCCCGGTGCGGCGTACCAACTACCCGGTGGCTCGGCCCGAGAGCGTCGCGAGAGCTGTGGACCTGCTCCGACACGCGGAGCGCCCGCTCATCCTTGCCGGCAACGGGGTCATCCGCCGGCAGGCGGCGGAGAGCCTGACCAGTTTCGCGCGTCTCGCGCAGATCCCCGTGATCACGACCTTCATGGGCAAGGGCGCCATCGACTACCGCGATCCCCTGGCGTTGCCCGCCATGGGGCTCCACTCCTCCGACGCCTCCCTGGGGATCATCGGAGAAGCCGATGTCGTGTGCGCCGTTGGCTACGATCTCGTGGAGTGGTCCCCGCACGTCTGGAACGCCGGGAACGCCCACACCATCATCCACGTCGACAGCATCGCCGCCGAACTCGATCGCAACTACGTGCCTGCAGCCGAGGTCGTCGGCGAGATCGGGGACAGCCTGCGCGCCCTCACTGCGGCACTCGACCGCCCCGTTCCGCAGTGGGACTGGCAGGACTTCCGTGCTCCAGATGCTCCGGCCGATCCGGGGAACGACGCCGATGGGGCGTTCCCAGTGCAGCCTCCGCGGCTGATTCAGGACCTGCGCGATGCCCTCGCGGACGACGACATCCTGATCAGCGATGTCGGCGTGCACAAGCTCTGGCTCGCGACCCGCTTCCCCACCGCACAACCCAACACCGTCGTGATCCCGAACGGGCTCGCCTCGATGGGACTGGCGGTCCCGGGTGCGATCGCGGCCAAGCTCGTCCATCCCAGCCGCAAGGTCGTTGCGGTCACCGGCGACGGCGGCTTCATGATGAACTCGCAGGAGCTTGAGACGGCGAAGCGGATCGGCACCTCACTCGTCGCGGTGGTTCTCGTCGACAACCGCTACGGAATCATCGAGCTCAACCAACGGCATCGTTTCGGTCGGACTTTCGGAGTCACCTTCGACAACCCGGACTTCGTCGCCTACGCCGCAAGCTTTGGGCTTCCCGCGTTTGCGGTCGAGCGCACCGAAGACTTCAGCCCAACGCTCCGGCGTGCTCTCGATCTGAATTCCCCCAGCGTCGTGGTCGTCCCCTTCGACAGCAGCCGATCACCTGCAGCGCTTCGATAGCCGCTGGCTCGGCGGATGTCAGCACTCAGCCTCCCGGTGAGCGCGGAGGAATCGCTGTCCGCGGTTCCGTCTCCTGTGCCGCGTCTGGGAAGTAGTGCAGCGAGAGGGAAGCTAGTGCAGCATCGAACGGGTGCGTACGGAAGGGAAGGGGGAAACGATGGTCGATGCGGAGCAGGGAGCCGGTGCCAACGCGTTCGCGAGCACGAGCCAGCTGCCAGGGGAGCAGGTCTGAGGCGACAACCTCCAATCCAAACGACGCGAGTGCTTGCGCATCTTCCCCGGAGCCAGACCCGAGCTCGAGGACGATTCCTGTCTCCGGGAAGGCGACCAGGTGCGGTGTGAACCAGTGTCGATTGCTTGCCACGTAGAAGCCGCTTTCCGCCACGAGAACCTCGTCCGAGGAATCCCGAACTGCAGCCCCACTCCGCCGTAGGCGCCCATGGAAGGAGGACCCTA
>CAYZJO010000019.1:0-36936 GCA_964479165.1 uncultured Dehalococcoidaceae bacterium | reverse complement strand
CGTGGATCGTGCACATCGAGCCCTCGTGGCCCGAGTTCATGGCCGTGAGCATGTCCAGCGCCTCGGGACCGCGCACCTCGCCCACGACGATGCGGGTGGGACGCATGCGCAGTGCGTTCTTCACGAGCGCGCGAATCGAGATGCCGCCAGCGCCCTCGACGTTCGCGAGCCGTGCCTGCAGGGCGACGCAGTCGGGCAGCACCGGCTCGAGCTGCAGCTCGGCCGTCTCCTCGATCGTGACGACGCGCTCGTCGAGTCCCGAGATCGAGGCGCCGAGGGCGTTGAGGCAGGTGGTCTTGCCGCTGCCGGTGCCGCCCGAGATCAGCATGTTGAGGCCGGCCCGCACCGCCGCCTCGAGGAAGGCCGCGGCCTCGGGAGTCAGCGTGCCGAGCGTGACGAGGTCCCCGAGCGTGCGGGCGCGCAGCAGGAACTTGCGGATCGTGACGTGGGTGCCGCCCGAGGTGAGCGGCGCGATCACCGCGTTGAGGCGGGAGCCGTCGGCGAGCCGCGCGTCGACCATCGGGCTCGTCTCGTCGAGCCGCCTGCCCAGCCGCCCGATGGCGCGGCGCACGAGCCCGAGCAGCTGCTCGTCGTCCTCGAACACGACCTCGGTGAGCCGCTTGCGCCCGCCCGCGATCGCGAAGACGCGCTGCGGCCCGTTGACGATGATCTCCTCGATCGCGGGGTCGTCGAGCAGCGGCTGGAGCGGGCCGAGCCCGAGCAGGTCGTCGAGGATCCGCTGCGCGAGCGCTGCCGGAGCCGCGAGCGGCGCTTCACCGAGTGTGGCGGCGCGGCGGTTCGCGGCGCTGATGCGCTCTTCTACCAGGCGCCGTGCCTGTTCCAGCTCGGCGGGACCCGGAGCGAGCAGATCATCGACGTCGAGCACGCGGCGCAGCTCCGCCTGCACCTCACCGCGTAGCGCGCGTTCGCGCTCGTCGACTCGGGCCTGCGCGGCCACGTCAGCGCTCCGAAACCAAGGCGCGCGCCGCCTCTCGCGACGGCGAGTCCGCGCGTGCGCGTTCGTGCTCGAGGGCGCGGGTGAGCGCTCTGAGGTCGCGTGCTGCCCGGCCGCCGGCCTCGGACAGCGGCAGTTGCTTCGCCACGGCGCGGCGGGCAGCCTTGCGGTCCTCGCGCACCACGCCGAGCACCGGGATCCCGAGCGCGCGCTCGACCTCGGCGCGGTCGTAGTGCTCGCGCCCCTCGCGGCGGTTCACGACCGCGGAGACGGCTGCCGAACCCGAGGACTCGGCGATGGCTCGCAGGCCGGTGCGCGCGTTCCAGATAGACACGAGATCCGCGCCAGTGACGACCAGCACCTCGTGAGCGACCCGCAGCAGCGCGGGATCCGCGGGTACGCCGAGATCGACGACCACACGATCGAATCCGCCGGCCAGTGCCGTGACCGCAGAGGCGAGCAGATCGTCCTGGAGGCCCGCTGCCAGCTCCGGGCGCTCGATGCCCGCGAGCACGGCGAAGTCCGGCCCTGCCTGCAGCTCTTCGTTGAGGCGCGGCTCGAGCTGTCCACCGGCGGCCAGGAGTCCGACGAGGCCGCGGCGCGGATCGAGGTCGAGGTACGGCGCCACGTTCCCGCCGCGAAGGTCCGCGTCGACGAGCGCCACGCGGAGGCCGGAGGCCGCCAGGGTCGCGGTGAGGGCGATGGCGATCGTGGTCTTCCCCGGCGCTCCCTTGCCGCTCGCCACAGCGATGACGCGCCCAGTTGCGACGCCCTCCGTGGTGGCTGTGGGAGCGCCTGAGGCGTCATCCGCCAGTGGGCGTGTGCCACGGGCGTGTGCCTGCGACACGGCCGCCAGGATGATCTCGCTCGGCGCCGAGGCCGGCAGCACGCTCGCGAGGGCGCTGAGCTCGGCAGTCGCCGTTCCGTCCGCCGCGAGCAGCACGACCGGGACACGACGTTCGCGGAGCAGCGCCAGCGTCGTTTCCGTGAGCCGGTGGAGGTCGGCCGCCGCGAGGATCACGTCCACGCCCGGTTCGAGGGCACGCTCAGCGAGGGAAGGTCCGTCGAGGCTCCGTCCGGCGACGCTCATCCCGGCGACCGTCAGATCGCGGACGAGGCGGCGCTCGAGCTCGCGGTCACCGACACCAAGGAGCACGCGGACCGGCAGTCCCGACGCCGTGCTCACGGCGTGCTCCCGTCCGCGGGCGCCAGCAGCAGCAGCGTCAGGTCGGCGTTCACGACAGCGTGGGCCACGTCCTCTGCATCTGCGCGGGGGATCAGCAGCGTCACGTTCGTGAGCCGGCCGTCGTCCTCGTCGTCGCCACCGCCGAGCGAGACTCGGTTCGACTCGAGGGCGACGTCGTAGACGGTGGCGCGCTCGAGCAGGGTGGTGGTCAGGCTCTGTGGCTTGCCGCGGTCGCTCGTCGCCGTCACCGCCACGAGATCGCCGCGACGCAGCCGCGGGTAAACCGCATCCGCCTCTACCGGCACGGTGACCGCGACCTCGCCTGGACCGAGCACCGGGCCGCTCCCGAGCTGGGGCCGGAGCACGAGCGCACCCGCTGGGATGGACGAGGCCGCCGTCTGCCCCACGAGCGCTGCCAGTCCCGTCTCACCGACCGCCAGGGCTGCCAGCGGTCCCTCGAGCCGCGCCTGGACCAGCTGCAGGTCGCCGGCCTCGAGCACGTGCCCGGCAGGGATCGCGCGCGTCGTCGCGACGTAGGGCACGGTCACCTGCGCCTCGCGCCAGAGCGCGATGCCGCCGCCGACCGCGACGGCGACGAGCACCAGTCCCGCAACGAGACGCATGTCGACGCGCGGCAGCGCGACGGAACGCACACGTCCCCGAGAGGTCCCGCTCGCCATCAGTTGTCGCTCCCGTGCTGCTCAAGCACCTCGTCCTCGTCTTCAGCGGCGTCCCAGAGTTCCGGCGGCAGCGAGCGCTCGCCACTCTCCCAGCGGCGCAGGACGCCCTGCAGCCAGCCGCGCACGAACGAGGCGGCGCCGTCGGCGTCCGCGAAGGCCTGTTCATCCCCGGTGTCGGCATAGGACGCACCGGGATGCTTGACCACGACCCGGAGCGGGCGCTCGTGATCGGGCTCGACCCAGGCACGGAGGAGCAGCCAGTCGACGAGTGAACGGGTGCGTTGCGACATGGCGGGCACCGTAGAGAGGCACCGTTGTCAGGAGCGTGCCGGATCTGCGACGCAGCGCGCTGAGAGGACACCCACGAGCAGCGTGGGCCGCGTTCGCGGCGTCACCCGAGGATGTGAAGCCCGTGCGCCACAACGTCAACGAGTGGCACGCCGACTCCCACGTTTTTCAGCGCCTTTTTCAACGCTGCGTGCGCACGATGGAGGGTCCGGCTCGGCTGCCGAGCCGGGTAATCGCCTCTTGAGCGCGGCCGTGGTGGCGTACCTCCAGCCACGACACGGCCAGGTTGGACTGCCAGGTGGTGGGGGAGGAACGGGTCCGCCGCTCGCGCGGCGAGGCTCGCACAGGTCGTCAGCGACGCGTGCGTGTCCCGAGCCTCCGGGTCACGCTGCTCGACACGTTCTCGGTCAGCGAGAACGGCGTCCCGCGGCGGCTGCCACGAGCGGGGCAGCGCCTCGTTGCGCTCGTGGCGCTGCACAAGCGCGGACTCACCCGCCGCGGCGCGGCGGCCTTGCTCTCACCGCACCTCGAGCAGGGGAGTGCGTTCACGAGCCTCCGCGGGGCGCTCTCGCGGACTCGCGCCGCGTGCCCTTCGCTGCTCGAGGCTGACACAACCCGGATCCGGCTCAATCCGAGCGTCGCGGTCGACCTCTGGGAGTTCGAGGAGCGTGCGGCGCTGCTCGCGCTGCCACAAGAGTTGCGGGGCGGACGGGCGATTGCGCCCATCGAACAGGCTGGCGAGTTGCTCCCGGCCTGGGACGAGGACTGGGTCGGTGTCGAGCGTGAACGGTTCCGCGAGTTGCTGCTCCACGGGATCGAGGCTCAGGCACGGGCGTTCATGAGTGAGCAGAACGCGGTTGCGGCGTTCGCGAGCGCGTACGAGGTGCTGCGGATCGATCCGCTGCGGGAGAGCGCGACTCGGATCGTGATCGAGCTGCACGTCAGCGAGGGAAACGTCGCCCAGGCGCTGCGTTGTTACCTCGACTTCCGTGAACGCATGCACGAGATGCTCGGCGTCGAACCCTCGGAAGCAATGCGTGCACTCATCACACCGCTCCAGAGCCGAGTGCGAGATCGGTAGCCGAGTCGACGTTCGATCGCGAACAGCTCGTTGGAGGGGTCGTCTGCCTCTACATCCTGATCGAGCGTGCGTGTGTGAGTTGAATGGGAATGATCCGAGGGCAATTTCTACCTGATTTGTTCTTGGAAAGTTCTTGAGGGCCGATCCGGTCCGCTCCCGTGGCCCGGACGCCTCCCTTCGCGACCGCCCTCCCGCTATGACTCATAGGCCCTGCTTCACGGGCACCGCCAGCTGCTTCCGCCCAGCCGCGCTGGGACGCAGGTCTCCGACCCACCCGAACCCGCGGTGGCGTGCGGTGCGGGTTTCGTACCGTGACTGCTCCCCACGAGTCTGGCGTACCGATTCGTCCCGGTTCGGCGCGCGCGAGGCGCTGGTACTGGCCAGCGCGACCGTGCGGCAGCCTCAGGCTCGGACGGTCCGAGTAGCCGCGCGTGCACCCTCCGTCGGCGCGAATCTTGCTCTCGCGCCTCTCCGCAGGACAAGTCGGACGAAATCAGGAAGGCTGAGAACTTTTGAAGAACATTTCAGGAAGGTTTCAGGAAGGTCGGCGCGTAGCCTCTGCGGCATAGAAGGCGCGTTTCGTCGGTATCGCCACTCCCAGGAGCAGACAAACCGGCCGGGATCGCTCATCCAGGACAACGCGACGGATCACCCTCGCAAGAGGAAACGAGCTCTGCTCTCCGCCCCGGCGTCGAACTGAGCATTGGGAACATCGAGCAGGCAGGAACGTGAAAGGAGGTGGAGCGAGATCGAGCGATGACGACATAAACATGGTGGACGGTCAGAGCAGAAGGAGAACGCATTAGCAGGGGACCCAGGACTACTACTCGGTGAGCAGCGGATAGGAGAGCGGAGCGGTCGGACCGGCCTGCCGGACACGCCACGCGTGCACGGAGCGCTGGTCGATCGCCGGTTCCGCTCGGGAGCAGCCCCGATTCGCCCGTTCGGGCGCGGGGCTTCTCTGTGCCTCGAAGGAGGGCAGGTGGACGAGTTCGATGAACGAGGGAGACGTGGGCGTCGTCATGCGAACTGGCCGCTGCGGCTGTCGGCGCTGACGTGCGTCGCACTGTCGGCGGCGCTTGTCGTGGTGAAGACGTTCCCGCCGAGCTGAAGCGAATGGACGAACCGTGATGGCAGGCAGAAAGAAGAGCCGCACTCGACGGCTCGTGGGACGCCTTGCGGCGTCTGTCTCGGCGACGGCGCAGAGAGCGGTGCGCTCCGTGAAGCGTGCCGTTCGCGGGTTCGTTGCACGGATCCGTCCGTGGAGTCCGTGCGTCGCCGTTGACGTGCGGGGGAAGCGTGGTCGGGCGCTACGAGGCGCGATCGCGCGGGCGACGCGCACCCATCTCCGGGCGCTCGGTGTTGCGGCCCCGGGTCACCTGCTGATCGTCGTGCA
This sequence comes from uncultured Dehalococcoidaceae bacterium, assembly GCA_964479165.1. GTDB lineage: Bacteria > Chloroflexota > Dehalococcoidia > UBA2979 > UBA2979 > CAYZJO01. The sequence continues at coordinate 31,350 of CAYZJO010000019.1, read as the reverse complement.
GCGGACCGTGGCCGAGGACGACCGCCCGCTCGCCGCGTTGCTGCAGGTCTTCGAGGACGGCGCAGGGCAGCGACGGCAGGTGTTGTTCCTCGCCCTCTGGGTAGAGGCGAGGCAGGTCAGCGACGAGGAGGTGATCGCGACGCTCCGCCAGCAGTTGCAGCGGGTCGCGGCCGATGAACTCGGTGAGCTCCGGCTCAGCGTCCCGCGCGAGCCGGTGCGTTCGCGCAGGCCGGCACGGGTCGTGTCGCTGCGGCGAACGGCGGACCACCCGCCGTTCGAGGACGAGGACGTGCCCCCGCCTGATGACTACGTGGGCTACGACGACGGCCGCACGGCCGTCGCGGTAGACGGATAGGAAGGACCGATGACAGAAGGAGTGGTGCTGAGAAGCCTCGGCGAGCTCGCGGGGTTCCGTGAGCTCTTCACCGAGGACGCGCGGGTGCGTGTACCCGAGGAGCGAGCGCTCGTCCCGGTGATCCGGAGCAGCGGTCCGGAGGAGCTGGGCTCGCTCGCGGTCGCGGCTGCGCACGCGCTGGATGAGCTGCAGCGTCTGGTCGCGGGCGATTCGGAGCGCCGCCAGGAGGCGGAGCAGGCGCTGGCCCGCTGGCGGCGCGTGAGCGAGGAAGCCACGCAGGTGCGCGCGATCGCGTCCGAGATGAACGCCGCGGCCGAGCGGGCTCAGGTGCTGGTGACCTCGGGCTTCGATGAGGTGGCGCGGCGTCAGGCCGAGACGGTCGCCGCGACGACCGGGCGTCTCGCCACCGAAGCGTGCGCCCACGCGGACGTGCTCGAACGCGAAGCCGAGGCGCTCGCCCGGCGCGATGAGATCGCGAGGTTGCTCGCGGAAGAGGAGGCACGGATGGAAGAGGAGCAGCTACGCGAAACGCTGACGCTGGCCGGGGAACACCTGGACGGCGGTGGGTATGAAGAGGCCCGGCGGCTGCTGAACTCCGTGGAAAAGAACATCAGCGGCCAGCCGGACCTGTTCGGTACGTTCGAAACGCTACAGAGGCGGGCCGAGGCCGTCAAGACGGCGGCGGCAGAGTCGGTGCTGCGCGAGGCCCGGCGGCTCCATCGCCACGAACCGAAGCGGGCGCTCGACCTGCTCGAGCCGCTGGTGCTCGAGGGGCTGCCCGAGGAACTCGCGCGACACCTCTACGGCTGCTGGCTCACCACCTGCCGCCGCATCGGCCTGCTCGCGGCGATCCACTACCGCGCCGGCTTCGGGCGGGGCGCCGTGCTCATCCCAACGGAGGACGGCTGCTGGGAAGTCGTCTCGGCGCTGGGCCTGCGCCGCTGGGAGCCAGGCCGGCGCTTCTCGTCTGAGGCGTTGCGAGGCAGCCGCCCGCTCGCCTGAGCCCTAACTCTTCGGCACGACCTTCCTTCGGGGCCGCCTGCGGGCGGCCCCGATTCGTCGTGTCCACAAGCAAGACGGAGACAGTGAGAGGTTCACCATGCCCGAAACGGGAACGATGACCGTGTCCAAGCAGAGCCGCTTCCTGCTGGCCGTGCGCTCCGTGTGGGAACGGAGCCACGAGCAGTACCTGGCGTGGCCGGAGGTCAGGCGCATCGCTGCCCAACCCGCGGTCGACGCGCTGTGCGCGTGGCTCAAGGACTGCCAGCGCGAGCGAGACCTGGACATCCGCTACTGGGAGCCCGGCGACCTGCCGGGGCTGATCCTCCTCCAGCACCTGCCGCCGCGGTTCGATGTCGACGACCGCCTCACGCTCGAGGAGGCCTGCTTCTGGCGGCGCCTGCTCGAGCTGCGCGGGCCAGCGAACTGTTCGACGTAGCGGCGATCCGGGCAGCACACCCGATCGCCGAGACGGTCGCGAGCGCCGGGGTCCAGCTCCGGCGCTCGGGCCGCCGCCTCGTCGGACGCTGTCCGTTCCACGACGACCGCGACCCCAGTTTCGTCGTCTACACCGACACCCAGAGCTACTTCTGCTTCGGCTGCAACGCCGGCGGCGACGTCATCGACTTCGTCGCCCGGCTCAACCGGCTCGACTTCAAGGAGGCGGCCGCCCACCTGAGTGGGAGCCTTCCGCCGTCCCCGGTCCCGTTGCCGGCCCCTCGGGAACGCGAGCCACGGATGCTCCGCGGTCAGGAGCCGGAAGTGCTCGAGACAGCCGTCGCACTCTACGAGCGGCAGCTCCGGCGCAACCGCTCCGGGCAGAAGTACCTGAAGGCGCGGGGCATCGATCGCCGCACCACCATCGAGCTGCGCGTTGGCTATGCCGGGGGCGGTCTCGAACGCGAGCTGCGTCGGGCGAAGCTCGACCGGCGTGTAGCCGAGGACCTCGGGCTGCTCTCGGGCAGTCGCGACACGCTCGCCGAGCGGATCGTGATCCCGGACCTCAACGCCGGTGTCCGGCCGACCTGGCTCACGGGACGCGCCCTCGCCGCCAGAGCCAAGCCGCGCTATCTCAACGCGCAACTCCCTTCTCCGCTGCTGGGGCTTGCTGCCGTCGCCGGGCGGAGGGCGGCGATCATCGCGACCGAGGGGCCGTTCGACTGGTTGACCCTGCGCAGTTGGGGACTGCGCTCCGTCGCCCTCGTGGGGACACACGTCCCGCACGACGCACTCGTCGCGCTCGGGCGCTTCCAGCGGGTCTACCTCGCACTCGATGCCGACGGCGCTGGCCGTCGTGCTGCCGCCGGTCTCGTAGCGCAACTGCGAGACCGCGCCGTGATCGTGCCGCTGCCTCCGGGCGTGCATGACCTCAACGAACTGGGACAGCGCCGCGACGGTCGCGACGCCTTCCTGCGCTCACTCCACGCAGCGCGCGAACGATTGGATGACTCATGGCAGAGCCAGACAGAGCACGCCCGGCGCAGCCGCGCCGCCTGAGCCGCACCGCGATCAGCCGGTTGCGGCAGCCGCTCGATCCCGACCTCGTCTCGGAGAGAACGGCGGACGACGGCACTCCGCTCCGCTACCTCGAGGGCTGGCGCGCGATCGCCCAGGCGAACGCCATCTTCGGCCACGACCGCTGGGGCGCCGAGGTGGTGGGCGACCTGACCTACCGCCCGCTGCCCGCGCAGGGCCGCGCGCGAGGAGCCGCTACCGGCATCTATACCGCCACGGTCCGCGTGACCGTCGACGGCGGCCTCGCCCACAGCGACGTGGGCGCAGCCGCGGTCGCGGAGTCGACACCCGACGCGCACGCCGTCGCCTACAAGGCGGCGGTCACCGACGCGCTCAAGCGGGCGCTGCGCCACTTCGGCGACCAGTTCGGGAACGGGCTCTGGGCCGCACCCGAGGACCCGTTCTCGCTGAACGGACTCCCGAGCGCGGAGTTGCGGGGACGCGTGCTGCAAATCGCCGCGAGCGCGGGCTCCGACGAGGCGCACACCCGCGAGTGGGTGACGCAGCGCTATGGGCGCGCGCTCGAGCAGCTCGAGGACAGCGCACTCGCCGACGCGGTCGCCGTGCTCTCGCGCGGGCTCGACCGCCGCAACGGGGCGCAGGCGGCCTAAGCGATGGTCACCGACCCGCTCGAACGCGTCGTCGAGACGCCGTCGGCGCGCTACCACGTGGCGTGGACGCCGCTGCCTCACTGCCCGATCCCGGGCTGGAGCGCCTGCGTCGTCCAGGCGGTCGACGCCGACCGACCGGAGCGCAACGCGATCCGGCTCACGCTCTACGAGCGCAACCAGCGGCCCGAGCCACCCGAGGCGCAGCGTGCCGCGTAGCCAGCAAACGCCGCGGCGCGACGCCTATGAGGTTGTGAGCGAGCGCATCATCGCGGCGCTCGAGCAGGGCACGGTGCCATGGCGGCAACCGTGGCTCACGCGCGGTCACCGCAACGCGCTCACGTCGCGACCCTACCGCGGGATCAACCTGCTGGTGCTTGCCATCTCCGCGATCCAGCGCGAGTGGCGGGATCCGCGCTGGCTGACGTTTCGCCAGGCGGCGTCGCGCGGCGGTCATGTCCGGCGCGGCGAGCGCGGCACGGCCGTCGTGCTCTGGCGCTGGCTCGAACGCGACGATCCGCTGACGGGCGAGCCTGCGGAACGGTACCCGCTACTCCGCGTCTACACGGTGTTCAACGTCGCCCAGTGCGATGGGCTCGAGCTGCCGGGGCGACGCCATGTCGCGTTCGACCCGCTCGAACGCGCGGAGGCGATCGTCAGCGGATACGCGGGTGGTCCCGGGCTCGAGCACGACGCGGACTGCGCCTACTACAGCCCGAGCGCGGACGTGGTGTATCTCCCGCCGCGTGCCGACTTCCGCGACGCGGATGGCTACTACGCGACGCTCTTCCACGAGCTCGCCCACTCGACCGGTCACCCCAGCCGGCTCAACCGCCCGAACTTCCAGGCGGGCGTGACCCCGTTCGGGTCGGAGAACTACTCGCGGGAGGAGCTGCTCGCCGAGTTCACGGCGGCCTTCCTCTGCGCCGACGCCGGCATCGACGCCTCGCGGCTCGACCAGTCGGCCGCCTACGTCGCCTCGTGGCTGCGAGCCCTGCAGGACGACCGCCGGATCGCGGTCATCGCGGCCTCGCAGGCACAGCGCGCGGCGGATCACATCCTCGGCCGCGTCGCGGACGACCGCGCCGAGGGCACTCCAGAGGAGGATGCGATGACTGATACGGAGCACGCCGCGTGAGCGCCGAACGGACTCGAGCGGCCAGAGGCAAGATCAGCGTGCCACGCTACGGCACCGACGACTGCGGCAACCAGGTGGTGCTGATCCGCTGCCTGGGCGCGGAGCAGCCGGACGGGGCGGACTGCGAGCACTGCGGCGCGCCGATCGATGCGGCTGCGGCCGCATACCGTGACCAGTTCCTCAGCATCCGCGGCAACTGGTACACCCACGCCTCTCCCGGAGAGTGCATCAGCTTCGTCGAGGTCGACCCGGACGACTGGACGAGCATCCCCGCGAGCGCGAGCCGGTGAGCACGCCTCCGGCGCTCGACCGGAAGACCGCAATGGAGCTGCGCCGCCTCGTGCGCGCGCAGCTCCAGTTGCTCGCCGAGCTCGGCGCTCCCTACGAGGAGTCCGGGGCCACGAGACCGCTCCCGAAGATCGCCGTGCCGGGCGACATCTACACGCTGCTCGCGCCCGAGATGCAGTCGCTCGAACAGGAGCAGCTGCGGGTGCTGCTGCTCGACACGCGGCACCAGGTCCGCGATGTCGTGACGCTCTACCAGGGGACGGTGAACGAGACGCCGGCCCGACCGGCCGAGCTCTTCCGTGACGCGGTGCGCGCCAACGCGCCGGTGATCGCACTGGCCCACAACCACCCCAGTGGCCATCCCGAGCCCAGCGCGCCCGACACCTACCTCACCCAGGAGGCGGCAAAGGCGGCGGAGCTGCTCGGGATCACGCTGCTCGATCACGTCGTGATCGGGCATGGACGCTTCGTGAGCCTCAAGGAACGGGGCGTGCTGTGACGGCGCGCAACCACCGGCTCGCCCTCACGACGATGCACCTGCGCGCCGGAGGCTTCGGTGCAACGGTCGACGGCTATGCCGCAGACGAGGGCGAGCTCTGGTTCCTCTCGCTGCTCGGCAATCGCGACTCGCTGCGGGCGCTCTGGGCGCGGCTGGTCAAGGGCGAGGTCTCGTACCTCGCCGTCGATCAGTACTCGGGCGGTGTGCCGCGCTGGCTCGCGACGAGCGTGCGCGGGCACAGCCGCCTGCATCTCGCGCGGCTGCCGGTGAGTGGCGCGCACCATGCGCTGCTCGTCCCCGAGGCGGCGCTCTACGCGACGGAGCGGCAGGACTTCCTGCTGCTCTGCCGCACCCAGGAGGAAGCGCCGTTGCTGCACTACCGCTTCCTCAACCGGCGGCTCGATCTCCCGCTGCACCCGGCATGGAGCGGCTGGCTCTGGGAACGGGCACTTCGCTCCGGTGAGGTGCGCGTGCTCGACTCGCTCGGCGTGCACGCCTACCGCTGCATCCCGAACCCGGCCGAGTTGCAGGACGCACTCGGTCGTGCCCTCCGAGGCCACCGGCTGCCGCTTCCGGCAGACGACGCCTGAGCGCGCAGCGGGAGAGGAGCTGGGCTCCGGCCACCGACTCTCCCGTAAGCCCGCGATCGTTCGTTCCGCGCGCGGCGGAGCGACTTCCGGCTCTGCCGCGCCACCCACCTGAAATTCTGAGAGGCAATCGCTATGGCTCGTATCGAGTCCGTCAGCACGGCGGGCTACTTTCCCACGCCGCCCGAGGTGGTGGCACGCATCGCGGCGCTGATCCGCCCCGTCGCCTACGGCGCACAGGGTGTGGCGCGGCTGCTCGACCCCTGCTGCGGCACCGGCGCCGCACTGCGCCAGCTCACGACCGCGACCGGCGGCGAAACCTACGGCATCGAGCTCGCCGCCGATCGCTACGACGAGGCGCACAACGTCCTCGATCATGCGCTGCTCGCGAGCGCCTTCAGCGTGCGCGTCGGGCCCGGCGCGTTCTCTGGGCTCCTCCTCAACCCGCCCTATGACCACGACGAGGAGGCGAAGCGACTCGAGCACGCCTTCCTCACCGCCACGACGCGGGCACTGTGCGCGGGCGGGCTGCTCGTGTTCATCGTCCCGCAGCGCCGGCTGGTCACGTCGGCCCGCTATCTCGCGGGTCACTATCGCGACCTCGCCTGCTACCGCTTCCCGGACGGGGAGTACGAGGCCTTCCAGCAGGTCGTGCTGTTCGGGGTGAAGCGGGAGGAGCCCGTGGCAGCTGCCGGGCTCCGCACGGCGATTGAGGCTTGGGCAAGCGAGCCGCTGCCCGAACTGCCGTCGGCGGACGAGGCGCGGCTGCGCTACGAACTCCCGACGCTGCCCGCGGGCGACGTGCTCTTCACCTCGCTCTTCTTCGACCCGGAGGAGGCCGCAGCCGAAGCGCGGCGCTCCGGGCTCTGGGCGAATGCCGCGCTCGCCGAGCGCCTCTGGCCGCCCGAGGAGCGGCCGGTGCGCCCCCTGATGCCGCTGCGGCGTGGCCACCTGGCGGTGCTGATCGCCGCTGGCTTCCTCAACAACATCCAGCTCCGCTCGGGCCACAAGCGGGTGCTGGTCAAGGGACGCACCTACAAGGTCTCCGTCCCCGTCTACTCGCCCGACCCCGAGGTGGAGGTCGAACGCGAGGCGCTGCGGACATCGGTGATGACGCTCGATCTGCGCACGGGCGCGTTCGAGGTGATCCAGGGCGGCGGCAGCAGCGACGAACGGTCCGCGGCGTGAGCGGTCTACCAGAGTTCCTGGACACCTACCAGGACGCGATCACACGGGCCGTGCTGGCGGCGTATCCGCCGGTCTACTCGGCCCGCAACCGCAACGACTGGGGCTTCGACCTCACAAGGCTAAAGCGCAGCCCACTTGGGGCGCAGGCGGATGCCATCCGCGCGGTCGCCGTCTCGCTCAGGCAGCATCGCGGCACGAACCTCGTCGGTGAGATGGGCACGGGGAAGACGACGATTGGCGCGGCGGCCGCGTACCTCGCGGGCTTCCAGCGGATCGTCGTGCTCTGTCCACCCCACCTCGTGCGCAAGTGGAAGCGCGAGGTGGAGGCGACGGTGCCGCGGGCAGCGGCGGTGATCGCGACGACGCCGGCGGATCTCGAGCGTCTGCCGCGCCTCGCTGACCGCACGCAGTTCGTGATCCTCTCGCGCGAACGCGCCAAGCTCTCGTACCGCTGGATTCCGGCTGTCGTTGAGCGCTCCCTGCGAATCGACGGCGCTATCGTTCGCGACGAGGATGGAGAACCGCTGCGGCGGCTCTGCTGCCCGATCTGCTACGCGGCGCTCGTCGATGGCGAGGGGCTGCCGCTCGAGTTCGAGGCGCTGCGGCGCAAGAAGCACCGCTGCGACCACTGCGGCGCTCAGCTCTGGCAAGCGGACCGCAACGGCCCCAGGCGTGTGCCGCTCGCCGACTACATCGCGCGGCGCATGCCCGGTGCCTTCGACCTGCTGATCGTCGATGAGCAGCACGAATACAAGGGCCGCGGTTCAGCGCAGGGGCTCGCGGCGGGGACACTCGCCGAGGCCTGCCAGCGCACGCTCACGCTCACGGGCACCCTGATGGGCGGCTACGCCTCGACGCTCTTCCACCTGCTCTGGCGCTTCTCGCCAGCGCTGCGCGAGGAGTTCGCGTACGGCGAGGAGTCCCGCTGGGTCTCCCGCTACGGGATCGTCGAGCGGATCACGCACAAGGGTGACGATGCCTCGTTCGAGGACGGGCGCACCAGCCGGCGACGCGGCTACCGGACGCGCACCGTCGAGAAGCCCGGTGTCTCGCCCGCTGTGCTGTTCCACCTCATTGGCAACACTGCGTTCCTGCGCCTCACCGACGTGGCCTCCGGACTCCCCGACTATCATGAGGAGGTGCGGCTGCTCAGCCTCGACCGGGGCGACGGTGAAGGTCCGTCGCAGGCTGGGCACTACCGGCAACTCGCCGAAGCGCTCCAGCTCGCGGTGATGGAGGCACTCGCTGCCGGCACGCGGCGGTTGCTCGCAGCGTACCTCCAGACGCTGCTCGCGTATCCCGACGCCTGCACAGCGGGCGAGACCGTGGTCGATCACGAGCGCGGTGAAGTGATCGCCGCCGTGCCACCGCTCCCCGCGGATCGCCTGTATCCGAAGGAACGCGCCCTGCTCGAGCTTGTGCGGGAGGAACACAGCCGGGGGCGGCGCGTGCTCGTGTACATCACGCACACCCAGAGCCGCGACATCGCGCCGCGGCTCGAGGAGGTGCTGGGCGCGGAGGGGATCAGCGTCGCGACGCTCAAGGCGGACACCGTCGCCACGGACCGGCGGGAGGAGTGGGTCACACAGGCGGTGAGACAGGGGGCTGATGTCCTCCTGGTGCATCCCCGGCTCGTGCAAACGGGACTGGACCTCGTCGACTTCCCGACGATCTGCTGGTACGAGACGGAGTACTCGGTCTACACGATGCGTCAGGCCAGCCGTCGCTCGTGGCGCATCGGTCAGACGCTCCCGGTGAAGGTTGTGTACTTCGCGTACCGGGCAACGCTGCAGGCACAGGCTCTCTCCTTGGTCGCAAAGAAGCTTCAGAGTTCGCTCGCGCTCGAGGGCGACCTCGTTGAAGAGGGGCTCGCAGCTCACGGGAGCGGCGACGAGGACTTCCTGCTCGCGCTCGCACGGGGGCTCACGGAGCGGGGTGAAGCGAGCGAGGAGTCGCTCGAAGGGTTGTTCGCTGATGCCAGGGCCATCGCGGATGGAATGGAGGAACGGCTCGACACGGCAGAGATAGCGCATCGTAGGGACGTCGCCGGATCGCGAGCGACGGACCTGATGCCGGTGGAGTCGGTACGGTTGCCTGGCTCAAGTGAGGTGGACGCTGTCGGGCAAGGAGCGCCCCTCGTTGAGTCACAACTGCGATTGCTGTGATGCGGGGTGGGAGACCAGCGGTCGTCCACTCGCCTCTCTACCGCAGAACGCGGTACCACCCTGCGTGGCTGGCCCCCATCCCGCGCAGCGGATCATGGTGAACCGCGCCACGGTCGGTGTTCGACGGCGCTATCGCTGGTCTCAGTAGATCAGTGCCGACGGCAGATCGCTTAGATCTGCCAACCGGTCGTTTGCGATCAGTTCGGCCAGTGCGCGCTTCTGCCGGGCGTTTCCGACTTCATCGACGGCCTCGCGGAGCTCCGGGAGGGCGAGATGGTACGTACAGTCGATCTCGCCCGTTCCCTGAGAGATCGAGGCCAGTCGACTCGGCTGAGGCTCTGCAGTGACGACGGCTATGTGAGGACAGCGCCCTCGCCGATGTCGAATCAGGACGTTCGCCTCGTGGCGGGCGTTCTGCACACGATCGCTTCGGATCGTCCACTTGCACGAGATCGAGGCATGCAGGATTGGGACTCCGAGCGGATCGAATCTCCCCACCGTGACGTCAGGCTCCACCAAGTAGTCGGTCCCCAACGCGTTGCGCAGTAGTCCGGTCGGATCGGAGTCGACGAGTTGAGCGATCTCGTCGAGGTGTCTGTACTGTCGGAACCGATCGACGGGAATGCCTCGTTCGACTGACCAATGAACGTCTGGGGCTACGCGGGGCAACTCTCCTCTCAGGAGATCCCGCACGGCGTCTTCGAAGTTCGTTCCGCTTGTCTGCCCGGATTGCTCGAGCCCCTCAGCGGAGGCCTCCTGTCGAACGATCTCGGTGAGGCGCCGCGCAATTGCCGTGCTCTGGGCAGAGTCCTTGTCCGCGACGTTCGGTACTCCGTTCGGCCGCAGCCACAACAGAGCGCGCGCAATGAGCAGGGTCGGGCGAGGAGGCTCGGTAGTCACGACCTTGCATTGCTCCTATAACGACGCTAGAAGTGTGCGCAGGATAGCCAAACCGCTTGATCATGTACACTTCTGTACAGTATTGTGAGAACAAATGAGCCGAACATTCATCGATCTCTTCTCAGGCGCGGGCGGGATGACCGCCGGGTTCCGAATTGCGGGGTTCACGCCCGTCTTCGCCGTCGAGTTCGACCAGGATGCCGCCGAGACTTACCGAGCAAACTTCGGCGATCACGTCGCCGCGCGGCCCATTCAGGACGTCGACAAGTCGGAGTATCCGGAAGCCGATGTGGTTATCGGCGGACCCCCATGTCAGGGGTTCTCGCCACTCGGTCGCATGACCGGTAACCGGGCGAATGCCGCCTTGAACGGCCTTTGGCGCGAGTATGCCGAAGTACTCGCCGCGGTCGAGCCAGCTGTGTTCGTCGTCGAGAATGTCCCGCAGATACTCAAGTCGGTCGAGTACGCATCGCTCAAGAAGTACGTTGAGGACCTCGGCTACGAGGTCGACGCACGTATCCTGAATGCCGTCGAATATGGTGTTCCGCAGAAGCGGCGTCGCGCGATCGTGGTCGGCTCACGCGTCGGGAAGCCTCGGTTCCCCGAGCCGGAGCCATCGCAGGTGAGGACGGTTGCTGACGCGATTCGTTCACTTCCTGAACCAACGGGCGACGGGCGAAAGTTGGGGTCTCGCAACCTGAGCGCCGGGCTCGACCTCCACTTCAACCGTAAGCCGCGGCCGGAGTCCCTTGCGAGGTACATGCTTATTCCCCCGGGCGGCAATCGCTTCGACCTGATGAAGCAGGCTCCTGAGATCACGCCTCGCTGCTGGCTTGAGAAGCCGACGGGCTCCACCGATGTGTTTGGGCGACTGCGATGGGATGAGCCAGCGCTCACCATCCGGACAGAGTTCTTCAAACCTGAGAAGGGGCGCTACCTGCACCCCGACCAGCACCGCCCGATCACACATCTCGAAGCGGCGGCGCTGCAGTCGTTCCCACAGAGCTTCCGCTGGAGCGGGTCGAAGATCTCGGTCGCCCGGCAGATCGGTAACGCCGTCCCGCCGCAGTTGGCGCGCGCGATCGCCGAAGCCGTCGACGACCTACTGGCCAGCCCTGGTCGCCGCAAGGTCGCCGCGTCAGCTCGTTAGTCCTCGCCTCTTGGGTGCACCACGGCATATGTGCAACTCGCTGCGAGGGGGCAGTCCCCGCACCTCGGCCGAGGCTTACACACGGCCGCCGCGAGATCGAGCGTGCCCAGCCACAGCTCCCTCGCCCGTCCCGGTCTCGCCAACTCGGCTGCCAGCGCCCACAGCTCGCGATCAGCATTCGGTCGGCCATCGCCCGTCAGCCCGAAGTGACGTCGTAACACGCGCGCAATGACCCAGTCGACCAGCGGAAGGTTTCATTGCGCCGCGAAAACCGGCACGGCGTGCGCGACGTACGGTCCGACGCCGGGGAGAAGCGCGAGCGTATCGGGGTCGCCAGGCACCTCCTCGAGTTCGCCGAGCGCGACCGCGAGGCGTTCGATCTGCTCGGCACGCTTCGTGAGCCCGAGTGGGTGCAGCACGCGACGTAGCGAGGTGCTGCGTGCGCGACCCAGTGCGGCGGCACTGGGCCAGCGCCGGAGGAACTCGCGGTAGACGGGCTCCACCTGCTCGGCGCGCGTCCGCTGCAGGAGAAGCTCGCCGATCAGCACGGCATATGGGTCCGACGTCCCGCGCCACGGAAACTCGCGGCCTCGGATGAGGTGGAAGCCGATCGCCGCGCACCGAAACCGGGCGTGGCCGCTGATCGGGTGCGCGTCGCCGACGGTCACCGGAGCACCGCGAAAGGCGAATCGGCCCCGCCACAGAGGTGCAAGAAGCTGCCGACCGCACGGCGGCTGCGTGCCCCGGAGGGCGCCCGGCGCGGCCCGGAGTGCCAGTGAAGTTCCTGGATCTGCCGCGCTGTGTCGGCGATCAAGAGTCGATCCCACTCTCCAGTCTGGTGACAACACGTAGTGCTCTGCTTGTGTGAGACCGAGCGGCTAATGGCCAGCTTCGGAGTCTCGCCCATGCTGCCCTACGGATCGATCCCGCGCGGCTCGGAGCGTTGAGCCCGCGTTCTCTACGATCCTCCTAGAAGTGACGCCCGCGCCGAGATTTGACGCGGGGCAGGCTGCTTCGGGTAGTCTTCGTCCCGATGGCTTCCGTTAGGTTATCGCTATCCGACTGGGCTGGCCCGGACTCCGACGTAGGGATTCACGTCGGCGTTCTCTCGGACCGGTGCCTGGCCGCTTATCGAGTCAATCCCAAACTCATTCTTGAGCACGCGAATATCGAAGCGGCGACCGAGCAAGGCGGCTACGGGCGGCGCCAACTCTACGAGCTCATCCAGAATGGAGCGGATGCTCTCGTCGGTACGCGAGGGCGCATCGAAGTCGTCCTCACTCACTCCGCCCTCTACTGCGCGAACGAGGGAAGCGCGATCGATCCTGAGGGAGTCGAGGCGCTTCTCGCGTCGCACGTGTCGATGAAACGCGGAACGGAGATCGGACGCTTCGGGCTCGGCTTCAAGTCAGTTCTGGGAGTGACGCGGCACCCCGAATTCTACAGTCGCTCCGGGTCGTTTGTGTTCGACGCAATCGCGTCCCGTCGTCGCATCACGCAACTCATCCCCGCCGAGCGCACACCCACCCTCCGTCTGGCGACCGCCGTGTCTCCGTCGGACGCAGCATCCGATGACAGCGTGCTTGCCGAGCTCATGTCTTGGGCGACTACGGTGGTCAAGCTTCCGGGCGGTGCCTCCGTTGCACCTTGGCTGTCCGAAGATCTCGGAGCGTTCCCTTCGGAATTCCTTTTGTTCTGTCCGCATGTTGATGGCTTGGTGCTGGACGACCGCTCGACAGGTATCCGTCGAGAGATAGCTCTCAGGCAGCAGGATCATGAGCTGGAGCTGACTTCTGCGGGCGAGGTCAGTCGATGGCGTGTCTTCTCGCGTCGGCACCGACCGTCGGCAGCTGCACGGGCCGACGCGGGTGAGCTGTCGAATCGCGAGACCGTGCCCATCCATTGGGCCGTATCGCTAGCGGGCGCGAGACGGGATGGGCGCTTCTGGGCATTCTTCCCGACCGAGTACCGCACGACGTTGTCGGGCATCGTGAACGCACCATGGAAGACGAACGAGGATCGGCAGAATCTCCTCGTCGGGGCATTCAATGAGGAACTGATCGAGGTAGCCTCCACGATGGTCGCCGAAGAGGTCGCCGTGTTGCACTCGAGCGACGACCCCGGGCGATATCTCGACTTGCTACCTGCTCGCGGGCGTGAGACCCGCAACTGGGCCGATGAGCTGATCACGCGCTCTGTGTATGCCGAACTCCGCGACCGTCCGTCGATCGCGGACCAGGAAGGCACACTGCAGCGGCCTGCCGAGATGCGCCTAAGCCCCGAGAGGATGTCCCAGCGGGCGCTGACTCTCTGGTCTGAAGTCCCCGGCCGCCCGTCGAACTGGGCTCACCACGCGACGGCGTCGCGAGATGACCGGCGTTCGCGCGTAGAGCGTCTCGTCGTCGAAGCTGGTGGGGCGGCATCTTCGGTCTCCGCATGGCTACGGGCGTTGCTCGAGGATGCGAGCAATGTCGTCGACTCATCGATCGGCGCCGTCCAGCTCGCCGCGGTAGTCGTCGACGAGCTGCCCCCGGCTCAGGCAGATGTGAGACGGGCAACGATCGTTCTTACCGCCGACGGACGACTCGTTGTGCCTCATCCGAGCACCGTCTATCTGCCGTCCGGGCGTCCGAGTAGTGCCAATGTGGCACTCGTCGCCTCCGAGGTAGCGCAGGACGCGGGGGCGCGTGCCGCACTCGCGCATCTCGGAATTCGCGTCGTCGATCCGGCGGCGGAGCTGGAATCGGCGCTGAACGGTCGCCTGGACGAGTGGGCCGACCTGGAGTGGACTCGCTTCTGGGAACTGTGCCGAGCCGTCGACCCGTCGGACGCTCTGGCAGTCCTCGAGCGGCGTCTAAATAGGCATTTGGAACTCCCTGGAGGCAGCCGCCAAACGGTTGAATCGATCGTTGCGCGAGTCCGTGTACGAACCCGCTCCGGACGATGGCGACCCTCCTATCGCACGATGGTGGCTGGTCGCGTCCTTCCCCCCAATGAAAGTCGCGACACTGATGTCGCGGTCGACGAAGAATTCCACGCAGAGGACCTTGCGCTCCTGCAGCGGATTGGAATCGGTGACGTCCCCAGCCTGTGGGCGCGGACGAACGGTGAAGACTGGTACTCAAGGTACTGGGATGAGGCAGTCGAGGCGTTCGTGAAGACGCTGCCGGCGGGCGGCACTCAGCCGAATCCCGAATACCTTCGCTTTGATCCTCGGGACCGGGTGCCGGGCCCGCTGGGACCGCTCGAGGATCTCTCGCCCGAAGCCAGCGCCGACTTCACGCATCACCTCCTCCGCGACGCACCCGCGCAATGGACCTTGATGCACGCCACTCGCTCGTCCACCTACCCACCTCAGAAAGTCGACTCGCCTGCCATCTGGATGGCGAAGCGACACGGCTGGGTGAGGTCATCGTTGGGTCCGCGCCCGGTAAGCGAGACGGTCGCCCCCACGTTGGGCGAGTTCCGTGATGTCCTGCCGGTTGCCGCGCTCGCCCAGAATCAGGCGGATCTGCTCGGCCTGCCTCACGCGCTCGACCAGCTACGCGATACGCACTGGGAGGCGGCCTTCGAGCAGCTCAACAACGTCGAGGATGATGTGGTCCTCGGCCGCCTAATGTCGGTTGCGGCAGAACACCTTACCGCGCCGACGCAGCTCAGATGCCGGATCGGAGCGTCCTACGGGTTCGAACCGCCTGCCCGCGTCTACGTCACCTCGGACACGAGTGAGTTCCGCGCGCTAGTCAGCGAAGGACTGCCGGCGCTACTCGTCCAATCGTCCACTGACGCAGAGTTGCTGATCGAAGAGTGGGGACTGTTGGCGTCCGAAGCGAAGGTCTCCCGGCGGACGGCGTTCGTTCCCGCCGGGCCAGCAACCCCTCTGGAAGATGCCTTCCCCGGACTCCGGGTGTTGTACGGCGGAGTTGCCGAGCTACGCCTCCAGCCCTGCTCGGAGCTGCGCAAGGAGATCGTGAGCGAGTCCGGTAAGACGCACGAGCCACTCGACTTCCTCGTAGAGTTGGGCGTCGTCTACGTCGCCGAGTCGATGGAGAAGGCTGGCGTACTCCGGCGCATCGCACGTGAACTCCGCTTCGAGATCAGGGATTCGGACATCGCCGACATCCTGCAACGGAGGGCCACCGCACAGGTCAACCGACGTCTAGCCGCAGCTCGCCAGGAAGCCGATGACGCGTCTCGGCTGGCCTCGCTGGTGGGCAGCGAGGCCATACAGCGGAGCCTTCCCGAGCCGCTCATCAACGCCGTCGAAGACATCCACGGCTCGCTCGACTCCGAGAAGTTGGGCCGCGTGGCGCTGGCGATGTACGGACCCGACGCCCTGCGTGAGTATCGTCCCGAGCTCGAACGCCTGGGCCTCGATCCGCCTACGCAGTGGGCAGGCAGCCCGCGGGCGGTGCGCTTCGTTCGCGAGCTCGGCTTTGCGGGGGAGTTCGCCGGATACGAGACGCGAAGTCGCGAGGCAAATTTCGAGGTGGAAGGACCTAGGGCGCTCCCCGACCTGCACCCGTTCCAGCGAGAGATCGCTAACCGCGTCCGGGCGTTGCTCGACGACCCTCGCGATCGACGGGGCCTGATTGCTCTGCCGACCGGAGCCGGCAAGACCCGCGTGGCGGTTCAGGCGCTCGTAGAGGGTGCTCGAGAGGACGGGTTCGAAGGACCGGTCCTTTGGATCGCGGATCGCGATGAACTCTGTGAGCAGGCCGTTCAGGCGTGGGCAGAGATCTGGCGCGTGTTCGGGCCGTCTCATCCTCTCCATATAAGCCGGTTCTGGTCGGGTAACGAGGCGGCCCCCGTGGAAGATGCCTTCCATGTCATCGTGGCGACGATCGCCAAACTCACCGCATCGATCGATGAGCCCGGCTATCAATGGTTGTCCAATGTCCAGTGTGTGGTCGTCGACGAAGCCCATACATCGATCGGAACTTCGTACACGAGTGTCCTCAACCTGGTCGGCCTCGGACGTTCGCAACGACGCGACCAGGCTGTGCTTATTGGACTGACGGCGACCCCGTATCGAGGCACAAGTGCAGAGGAGACCGAGAGGCTAGTAGTGCGGTACGGGCGTCGGCGTCTCGACCTCGAAGTCCTGGGGGACTCGCCAGAGCTCACGCTTCAGAAGATGGGCGTCCTCGCCCAGGTCGATCACGAGGTCCTCGAGGGCGTGGACGTCCATCTCACCCCGGCTGAGCTTCATGAGCTCGAACGTCTGCGCCTTCTACCGCGCGGTGCCGAGCAGCGGCTGGGTGCAAGCGTCGAGCGGAATCGCACGTTGCTCGAGTCGATCCGAAGTTTGCCGGCGGACTGGCCTATCCTGTTGTTTGCGACCTCGGTCCAGCACGCGCAGACTATGGCCGCACTCTTGACGCTCGAAGGGACGCGGGCCGCGGCCGTGACCGCCGAGACATCGCCCGGCGTGCGCCGTGGCTACGTTTCAGCCTTTAAGGACGGGCAGATTCGGGTCCTCACGAACTACGGGGTGCTGACTCACGGCTTCGACGCGCCGTCGGTTCGTGCCGTCTACATCGCGCGTCCAACGTACAGCCCGAACGTGTACCAGCAGATGATCGGTCGCGGCCTCCGCGGCCCACTGAATGGTGGGAAGGAACGATGTCTCGTCGTCAACGTGGAGGACACAATCTCACAATTCGGAGAGATGCTAGCATTCCACCACTTTGACTACCTCTGGAGCGGCCCGGCGGCCGACTAGGCCGCCCCTACCACTGCCACTCGGTAACGCCTTGCAGCTTCTAGACGACCCCCACTCACGCTGCACCTGTACGGACCGACGCCCACACGGACACCTGAGCGTCTCGGAGATTTCTGATCTCGTCTCTCGAGGCGCAGCTGTCGATGCTTTGACCGAGCTCCTGCATGAACTCCGACATCGCAAGACGAGGAAAGCGCACGACCTCCGCGAGGAGGTGATCGGCAGGATCGAGCGACCGTCGCAAGTAGCGCAGAACCATGCAGCTACGTCAGCCAACCAGATTTCAGTCGCCCGAGACCTCACCGACGCGCAACGCACCATCGTGGAAGCACCGTTGGACGCGCAATTGCTGGTGACGGCCGGGCCGGGCACCGGGAAGACGCACGTGCTCGTCCATCGGATCGCAGCGCTGATTGGTTCGACTGACATCGCGCCGGCCTCCGAGATCTTGGTGCTGACGTTCAGTCGCGCCGCGGCGGGAGAAGCCCGCAAGCGGGTGCGGGCCGCGGGCGGACGTGCGGCCTGGGTTCGTGCCGTGACGTTCGACTCATTCGCCACTGGTCTTCTCGCGGAGTTCGACCCGGAAGGGCGGTGGATTGGGGAGAGCTACGACGCGCGAATACGGGCGGCAACACGCCTGATCCTCGAAGATGAGGAGGTCGCGGAACGGCTCCGAGGATTTCGTCACATCTTCGTCGACGAGCTACAGGATGTTGTGGGCGCGCGGGCCGATCTGGTCTTGGCGATCCTGTCGCGAGCCGAGTGCGGTTGGACGCTCTTCGGCGATCCGGCCCAGGGAATCTACAATTTCCAGCTCTCGGGCCGCGCAAGAGCGGAAGGGGCCGCAGCCCTGTATCGAGCACTACGCGAGCGCTTCTCGCGCTCCGTGCGCGAGGAACGCCTCGCCGAGAACTTCCGAGCGTTCTCTTCTTCGGCGAAGGTGGGCTTGTGGGCGGGCACGGAGTTGAACGACGTCGCGCCCGACTATCCGTCCATCCGATCGCGACTCCATACGACCGTCCTCCAACTACCAGTCGCACCACCGGCAAGTATGCTTCCATCGCTCCACGGGAGTATCGGCATCCTCAGCTCGTGGAATGGGCAGGCGCTCCTCGTCTCGCGCGAGCTGTGGGAGCGAGGAGTAGACCACCGTGTGCGCCGCGCCGCCGCCGACCGCGTCGTACCGGCCTGGGTGGCGCTGCTGCTGGCCGGCGTCCGCACGCCGAGTCTCGGTCGACGGGCCTTCGAGTCGCTTTGGCGAGGGCTGTCCGTGCCCGACCTCCCGTCGGCCGACGAGGCCTGGAGCCAACTGCGCGCACTTGATCCGGGACCACCCACCAGGGCGCTCGACGTCGATCGAGTGGTAAGTCGACTGCGAGCGCGGTACTTGCCGGACGAGTTCGAGGATCGAACGACTCCGCACGTCACGGTCTCGACCATCCACCGAGCGAAGGGTCTCGAGTACGACCACGTCTTCGTGGTGCCGGTGCCGGAACGCAACCGGACGCCCGATGACGTCGCCGAGGAGGCGCGGCTTATCTATGTGGCTCTCTCTCGCGCGCGGGAGAGCCTGGAGACTTGGCCAACTCCCGATACGAATGGGATGCGGGTGGTGGACATCCGAGGCGACGACCGTTGGGTCCGTACGGGGTTCCGACGCTGGGCTCTGCGTGCGTTCGAGGTGCAACCCGATGACAGCAGCGCGGACTCGCCCTTCGAAGGCACTACGGGCGATCGCACTGCGGAGGTCGTTCAGCACTATCTTGCGGATGCCGTGCATCCAGGGGACCCAGTTGATCTCGTGCTCGCCGACGAGAGAGGCGATTACGTCATCAATCATCAAGGCAACGCGATCGGCAGAACGTCCGAGGCGTTTCGCGAGGCACTCGGTGGCCAGCTCGTGGGGCGATGGAAGAACTGGCCCACAGAGATCTCAAGGCTGTTCGTCGAGGGTGTGGACAGCGTCGCCGGCGACGTGGCCTCGGCTCGCGGTCTGGGCTTGACCGGCCCGGGGGTTTGGCTACGAGCTAGGATCCACGGGCTCGGCGAACTGGCGTTTCGGAAGTAGGACGGCGGGCATGACTCTTGAAGAACAGTACGCGTTCCGTGCCGAGATGGTGGCCGCGTTGGCTCGGGACCTCTGCGGGCCCGGAGCGCAGGACGAACTACTGGACGATGCCCCGCTCGAGCAGTACGTGACCGGCATTCTGTATCCACGACGCGAGAACGAAGTCGAACCGATCGAACCTGACCGCCGGGATGAAACTGACGACGATGGCCCCGACTCGAACCCCGATCCACCGGTGGCACTCGCCAACCGCCGTTACCCGTCATCTATGGGCGTCACGTTTGCTGTCGACTCCGGAGCTACAAGCCTCCAAGTGAGCGTGTCCGCCGGTCGCTACGACGAGGTACCCGGGGAGCCGGGTACAGCCGCGCGCCAGCGGAGACGGTTCGGCGGAACAGGGCGAGGGACACGCTGGCAGCGGACGGCCGCTTATCACGGGCCAATCGAGATCTCCTGCGGATACCCGCGCGACGACAAGGTGCCGTTCGATGACGGCCTCGAACTCTTCTCGCGCGTACGAGCGCCCGACGAGCACGGACGTATCTCCATCACGATCGTCCTGGTCAACCGCAATGTCGTGAAGAGCGGGTTGCGAGACAGCGCCGCGTTCTTCCAGACGACGATGACGATCACAGGTGCTGGCGAACAGGCGCCGTTCGTGCCCCGACCAGTCGAAGGCGTTTCGTCGGTCGACGCCGACGTCCGTGCTTATCGCCTTCTCTACCGCCACGCTCCGGCATTCGCCGTCGGGCACGGCTGCTCGGCCGAATGGGAGCTCGACGACAGCGGTCGGCGAGCGACGGTCATTCGGACGACATATATTCCGCGGCACGACCTCCGACTTTCCGACTCGAACCGCGACATCGACACCCAGGCGTTCTCGATGCGCCGGATCGCAACCGCACCGAAGGACGACGTGCTGGCCTCGCTTCAAGCGCTCGGTCGCGGCTACGCCGCGTGGATCGACCGCGAGCACGCAGCTGCGGATACGGCGACAGATCTCGACGAAGAACAACGCATAACCGCTCACGAGCACCTCAATGAAGCTGCCGCGGCACTCGGCAGGATTCGAGAGGGCATCGAACTGCTGGGCCGCGACGAGAAGTCGTGGGAGGCTTTCAAGCTCATGAATCGGGCGATGCTGATGCAGCGAGCCCGGAGTGAGTGGTTGGTACAGGACTCCCCACCAGATGGGCCGAATGAGGACGATCGACATCGGTGGCGCCCCTTCCAGATCGCGTTCATCCTCCTAGCGCTCCGCGGGATCGCCGAGCCGGCGACGGCGGACCGCAGACTCGTCGATCTGCTGTGGTTCCCGACCGGCGGCGGAAAGACGGAGGCGTACCTCGGCCTTATCGCCTTCACTGTCTTTCGCCGACGGCTATCGTCGCCGAGCAGTGGAGCTGGCGTCACGGCCCTGATGCGTTACACGCTCCGATTGTTGACGACTCAACAGTTTCAGCGAGCAGGCTTGCTCATCGCTTCCTGCGAGGCGATTCGTCGGATGGCAGTCGAAGATGGTGACTCCCGACTCGGGAACGACGAAATCTCGATCGGACTTTGGGTCGGCGCCGATGCCACGCCGCAGGACCGTAAGGAAGCCGACGAAGCGCTCTCCAAGATCCAGCGAGGAGCCTTCTTGGACGTCGGCAACCCCATGCAAGTCCGGCAATGCCCGTGGTGCGGCGCCGAGCTGGGCATCAGGAATTATTGGATCGCCAAAGCACCGCCCCGCCTCGTGATCGCCTGCCGAACCGCGGATTGTTTGTTCCGCGATGGGCTCCCTATCTTCGTGGTCGACGAGGACGTCTACGCGTATCGTCCGTCACTGCTGATTGCGACCGTGGACAAGTTCGCGAGTCTTCCTTGGCGTCCCGATGTTTCGAAGCTGTTCAACCTCGACTCCGCACTGCCACCGCCGGAACTCATCATCCAGGACGAATTGCACCTGATTTCGGGGCCCCTCGGAACGCTGACCGGGCTCTACGAGACCGTCATCGACGAATTGGCTTCGAGCAACGGAATCCCACCGAAAGTCGTCGCGTCCACGGCGACTATTCGGCGCGCGGCCGACCAGGCGCGCGGGCTGTTCGGCCGTGATGTTCGGCAGTTCCCCCCGCCGGGAACCGACGCGAGGGACTCCTATTTCTCCGTCGAATTGACACCGACCGAGAAGGGAACCCGCCTGTACGTAGGCGTATCTGCCCCGGGGGTGAGTCAGACGACGCTACTGATCCGAACCTACGCCGCCCTCCTACAAGGGGGGCAGGACCTACCAGGCAGCGAGGCGACGCGGGATCCTTACTGGACGTTGGTAGGGTACTTCAACAGCCTCCGAGTACTCGGCGCCGCCGAGATCCAGATCCGCGATGACGTGGTCGACCGCATGGAGCTGTTGGCGGCGCGGGCGGGGACATCCACACGGCCCGTCGATCAACGGATTGAGCTCACCAGTCGCGAGGCGTCCACGAGCATCCCTGAACACCTGAAGGCGGTCACGGTCCCTTATCCGGATCCACAGGCGATCGACATCATCCTCGCAACGAACATGATCTCTGTAGGCGTCGACATCGACCGACTGGGCCTCATGGCGGTCATGGGCCAACCACAGGCCACCTCGGAGTACATCCAAGCGACCAGTCGCGTCGGCCGCCGATACCCCGGTCTGGTCGTGACTATGCTGAATGCTGCGAAATCCCGCGACCGCTCTCACTTCGAGTCGTTTGTGGCCTATCACTCAGCTCTGTACCGGCAGGTCGAGGCGACCAGCGTGACACCCTTCTCTCCGCGGGCCCGTGATCGAGCCTTGCACGCCGTCCTCGTTGCTCTTGCACGCCATCGCATTCCGGGACTCCGCGAAAACACATCGGCGGTCAACGTCGCCGACTTCAGGAACGAGCTTGAACAGCTCGCGGATCTAGTCGTTGTCAGGGCCGAAGCCGCAGAACCCGGGACGGGTGACGCGACGCGCGAGCACCTCCGCGCGCTCATCGACCGATGGTCAGCGCGCGCGTCCGGCCCCGGGGGCCTCGCGTACGCGCGGCCCCGCGATCCGAGCAGTGCGCTTCTGGTTGGAGCTGGCGAAACGGTCGGCACAGAGGCCCTGCCGACGATGTGGAGTCTACGCGACGTCGACGCCGAGACTCATCTCTACTTGGAGTAGACACAATGGCTAAACAGGAATGGGTCGCTCGGCGCAGCCAGATCGTGACTACCTACGGGGTCGGCGCACTCGTTGCCGTCGGTGCAGAGTCCGTCATGGTTGCCGGGATTGACCGCTGGCCCGCCGCACCCCCCGACCTACATGAACCCCGCTTGGAGCGGCAGCTCGCCGTCGACGGATTCCGGCGACCCCCGGCGAGCGATGACCGTGGCGATGTCCCGGTCGTTCGGTTTCCACGCATGGTCTCGTGCCCGAATCCAACCTGCTCGGTTGGGCTCGAGCTTCACGATGCGCTCGCGCGACGGCACGAGAATAATTGCCCCGAGTGCGGCGAGGAGTTGCTGCCTTCCCGATTTGTGCTCGCTTGTCGCCGCGGCCACCTCGGCGAGTTCCCATACATGTGGTGGGTACATCGCACGCCGCCAGATCCGGGCGTTCCGCATGGACTATCAATTGACGCTCGTGGCACAAGCGCGGCGCTCCGCGACGTCCAAATCACCTGCTCGTGCGGTGAGTCGGCCACCATGGAGGGGGCATTCACCCGCGGCGCTCTGGCGGGATACAGTTGCCCGGGACGACGCCCGTGGCTCAGGGACGCGGACGACGAGCAATGTGATCAAGAACCCCGTGTGCTTCAACGAGGCGCCTCAAACGTCTGGTTCCCCGTGGTTCGCTCCGCACTGTCGATTCCACCGTGGTCAGAAGGCGTCTTCCAACTGCTCAACCGCCATTGGCCCGTACTACGGGCTGTTCCCGCGTCGGCGGTGCAGGCCACCGTGACGGGGCTCTACCGGCCCGACGAGTTGGCAGCCACGGGCTACACGATTCAAGACTTGGTCGACACCGTCGAGGAACGTCGTCGACGCGAAGCGGCTCCCGAGGAGGGAGACTCGCCGATCCGCTCGGCCGAGTTTCAAGCCCTGGAACACGGTCGTCCGGAAAGCGGTCCGAGAGACGAGTTCGTGTGCGAGCCCTCCGACGGAATCACCGCAGTCGTTCGACGCTACTTCTCGCGGGTGATGCTCGTTAAGCGCCTGCTGGAGGTGCGAGTTCTCGAGTCGTTTACGCGAGTGCTGCCGCCGTCGCCAGCCGACCCGCCGGACTTCAGGGCACATCTCTCTGCCGAGTCGCAACGCTGGCTTCCGGCGATTGATGTGAGCGGCGAAGGGGTCTTCCTCAGACTCGAAGAGGATCGTTTGAGGGCTTGGGAAACTCGGCCCGTGGTAGTCGAACGAGTGCGCCCGATCGTGGAGTCCTATCGACGACGCTTCGTCGAACAAGGCCGAGAACCAGACCGCCTGGTCACGCCGCGGCTGATGCTCACGCACACGCTGGCCCACGTCCTAATCGGGCAGTGGGCGCTGGACTCCGGGTACCCGGCTGCTTCTCTCCGAGAGCGGCTCTTCGTAGACGACGACCACGCAGGCATCCTGATCTACACGGCGACCAGTGACTCCGCTGGCAGCCTGGGCGGCGTCATCCAGCAGGGCCGAGCGGAGCGCCTCGAGGCGGCGCTGCAGGAAGCGCTGGAGCGCGCCGGATGGTGTTCCTCCGATCCGCTGTGTCTGGAATCTGAGGCATCGGGCGTGGACTCGCTGAACCTGGCGGCTTGTCACGCATGTGTCCTCCTCCCGGAGGTCAGTTGCGAGGAGATGAACACCCTGCTGGACCGCGGCTTGTTAGTCGGCGCGCCCGGTGACGCGACCGTCGCGTATTTCGGCGAGCAAGCGTAGTGGCCAGAATGATTCCGGCGTTCGTCGCCGAAGACACGCAGAGCACCGCCGAGCGCCGGCTCTTCACGGAGATTCGGGACCATCTGACTGATGATTGGACCGTCCTGCACTCGTTGGGCGTCGCAGAGCACCGACGCAAACCGTGGGCAGAAGTCGACTTCGTGCTCATCGGACCACCAGGCGTCTTTTGCCTCGAGGTAAAGGGCGGGCGAGTCTCCCGGACGGACGGGATCTGGCTATTCGAGGACCGCCGCGGTCGGGTGTCGCAGAAGGCCGAGGGCCCCTTCGAGCAGGTCGGTTCGGTCGCCCCCCAACTGTATCGGCACATCACCGAGCACGACCGGCAACTCGCTCAAGTGCTCCTCGGCTACGGCGTCGCGATGCCGGATATCGAGTTCAAGGTGATCGGCCCAGACATCGAACCGGCGATCCTGTACGACATCCGGGACACTCGGCGCCCGTTCGCGGACTATCTCGCGCGTCTCGCCGCGTACTGGAGCGCAAGGTACCCGGGCCGGCAGGCAACGACCCAGCAGATGCGGGATCGGGTGCTCGGGCTGCTGCGGCCGGACTTCGATCTCCGGCCATCCCTGGGTGCGCGTATCGGTCACGCAAACCGCGAACTGGTCAGCTTGACGACCGAACAGTATCGACTCCTCGACGAATTGGCCGACGCACCCCGCGTCATCGTGAGGGGCGGAGCCGGGACAGGCAAGACGTTACTCGCGAGGGAGGAAGCAAGACGACAGGCTACCCGCGACCAACGCGTCCTGCTCTGCTGCTACAACGTCGCGCTGGCCGATGTTCTACAGAGGGAACTCGAGGGAGTCAGCGGCATCACCGTCGTGAACGTCCACCGGCTGCTCGCAGACATCGTCGATGAAGCCGGGATGCGCGACCGCATTCCGGATGTGGACGGTAACCGGCTCTTCACCGTCTTCTATCCGACCGTCGCGTTGGAGGCGTTGCTCTCGTCCGAGCGTCTCGGTGAGTACGACGTGCTGATTGTGGACGAGGCGCAGGATCTCATGCTGAACGAGTACGTCGATGTCTTCGACGCGCTGCTTCGCGGGGGTTTGCAGGACGGGACGTGGCGGGTCTTCCTGGATCCGCGCCAAGACATATACCACGGGCAAAACGCGAAGGCGTGGAGTCGTCTCGCGAACGGCTTTCCATACCGTTTGACGGTGAACTGCCGGAATACGCAGCCGATCGCCGTCGCTGCCGCTCTACTCGGCAGCACGTCACCGAGCGACGTGCTTCGAGCGCAGGGGCCACAGGTCCATGAGGTCTGGTACCGGGACGGGGCACATCAGCAGCGCGAGGTGGGACGGCTTCTCGGTCGGCTGATTGGAATCGAGTCGATCCCAGCCGAGGAGATCGTCGTCCTCACGCGGCGTCGCCTTGAGAACTCAAGTCTCCGTACCGACCTTCCCGGCTGCCCGCTTCCTCTCCGCGCTGAGGTGCTCCCCGGACGCCGCCACATACGGCACGCGACGATCGCTTCGTTCAAGGGGCTCGAGGCTGACGTCGTCGTCCTAGCCGACGTCGACGACCTCCTGTCCGAGGAGTCCGGACTATTGAACTACGTTGCGGCCTCGCGGGCTCGGGGACACCTTGTACTCGTGATGCACGAGTCGCGTCGGGAGGACTACATCGACCTCGCGGGCCGGCTCGGTGAAGCGTTACGGCGAGGAGCGGCCGCTGAGGGGTGAGAAAGGGCGTCCTCGTTCGACTCCGGCGATGGATCGGGAGCGCGGCCATCTGCCCATAGGGTGTGAGAGCGACTCGAAGGCGGCATTCGGCGTGGATCAGGAACGCCAAGAACAAATCCGGACGCTCCGGACGTTCCTGAGAACAAATCAGGAACTTTTCAGGAAGGTCTGATCGCACGCTAGCCCTCAATCGCGTCGGGCCTGGTAACGGCCCGCGCGGACGGAGGGCAACCGATGCGAGCACTGACGATCGTCCCTGTCCTGTTGTTCCTGCTGCTCCCTGCCGCCCGCGCCGCGGCGCAGCAGCCGTCAGTGCCCACGGCCGCGCTTCGAGACGCGGGCGTCCCCCTCGCGCAGAGTCCGGCGGTCTCGCCAGCACCCGGCGTCACTCCCCCTGTGCCGCTCGCAGCCTCGGTCGCCGCCCCAACCCCGGGTGGGTCGGGCACCGCGGCACCGGCCATCGGCCTCCCCAGCATCCCCAATCCCCTTGACCTGCTCGCCGCGATTGACCCGCGCGAATGGGCCGTCGACATCCTCGACGGCGTCATCTCGGCGCTGGGCGAGGCCTTGCTCGGCGTGCTGCACGCCTTCGTCGACTGGGCGCTCGGCTTCGAGGACTCATCCCTCAACTTCGTCACCAGCACGCCCCCGCCCGGCACCTACGAGAGCACGAGCGTGCGTGCGCTCTGGGACTTCTCGCGCGTCCTCGCGAACGCGGGCCTCGCCGTGATCGTCATGTGGGGCGGCTTCAACGTCGTCGTCAAGGAACACATCCGCAGCCCCTACCACGAGGCGATGGAGCTGTTGCCGCGGGTGCTGCTCGCTGCGCTCGCCGCCAACCTCACGCTCGAGCTCGTGCGACTGCTGATCGACCTGAACAACGCCTTCGGCTCCGCCATCGGACACGTCTCGATCCCCGGCTACGAGCAGGCGACGGGGGCGCAGGAGGGGCTCGCCTTCATCATCATCACCGTCGCCTACACCATCACCGTCGTGCTGCTCTCCCTCCAGATGCTGTTGCGGCTCGCGCTGATCGACGTGCTGATCGTGCTCGCGCCGGTGGTGGTCCTGCTCTGGGTGCTGCCGCAGACGCAGGGCTGGACGCGCTGGTGGGCGCACCTGCTGCCGATCACGGTCTTCCAGCAGGCCGTGCAACTGCTGGTGCTCCGGCTCGGCACGATGCTGATGGCCGAGCTCACGCCGGGCAGCATGGCGAACGCGGCACTCACGCTGATGGTGGGCGGGGCGGTCGTCTGGCTCACGCTCAAGGTGCCGGGGCTGCTGCACGGACAGTGGCGCCAGGCGGGCATGGGCGCGGTGGTTTCACTCGTGGTGCTCCACCGCCTCGCGACCGGCGGCCAGCGCCGTGCACGCACCGCGAGCGGGAGCTAGACGATGCTCAAGCTCGCGCTCTTCGCTGCGACTTCGCTCTCCGACCTGGGACGCGACGGGGTCAGGCTCGTGGCCGTGGTGGCCGCGCTCTTCCTCTGGCCTGTGCTCGTCGTGATCGTCGCGACCGGCGCTCTGCTCGCGGTACTGATCTCGATCTTCCCCCGGGCCATCGTCCTGCCGGCTGCGGGCGGCCTCCCGGCCGTCCCACCCGACCATCTCGTGGTGATGCTCGAGGTCAGCGCCGAGACGGGTGTGCCGTGGGAGCTGCTCGCCGCGATCGCGTCGGTCGAGAGCGGCTTCGGCGCGAACATGTCGACCTCGTCGGCTGGCGCCATCGGCTACGGGCAGTTCCTGCCGTCCAGCTGGGCGCACTGGGGGCAGGGCGGGGATCCCTACGACTACCGGGACGCCATCCCGGCGATGGCGCAGTATCTGCTCGATCACAACGTGCTCACGGACGTCCCGAACGCCGTCTGGGGCTACAACCACTCCTGGGACTACGTCGCGCTCGTCCTCGAACGCGCCGCGTACTACGGCGCGACCGAGAACCTTGCGCCGACCCCGCCTCCACTGCCGCCCGCACCCGCTCCGTCCGGGAGGCCGTCGTGAGCGGCGGGCGAGGTGCGGCCTACGCGCTGCTCGGCTTCGCCGGCGTGCTGCTCGCGCTGGCCGTTGCAAGCGGCTGGAGCGGTGCGACGCGCCTTGCCGATCGCGGTGAAGAGTCTGAGGAGGCCGCCGCCTCCGCGTCTCAGTTCGTCATCGCCTACGGCAACTTCGACTACCGCACGGCCGACGCCTACCTCCTCGGGCTCGCGTCGCTGACCGCCGGCGAGCTGCACGAGGCCGTGCTCCTCGCGGACGTCGATCCGCAGGCGATCGCCCAGCAGCGCACCACGACCGCGCTCATCGACTCGGTCTCCGTGACCGCGCTCTCTGAGCGCGGAGCGAGCGCCACCGTGCGTTCGACGCACCGGCGGAGCTGGGTCGATCCCGCGTCGGGTCAGGTCGTCGGCGAGCACGTGACCCAGCACGTGAGCGTGGGTCTCGTCCGCGAGGGGGAGCACTGGTTGGTGGCGGAGCTGTTCGTGTTCGGTGAGGAACCGGTGGGCGCACAGGGTGCCCGCTAGGAAGGATGCAGATTGGAACAGATCAACGGGCTCTTCGAGAACCTGCTCAACGTCGGCATCGGCGTGGCAGCGGCGGTCGCGGCCTTCTTCGTGATGTGGGGGGCCTTCCTCTACATGTCTGCTGCCGGCTCGCCGCGGCAGATGGAGGCGGGCAAGACCGCGATCGTGAACGCGCTCGCGGGGCTCGCGATCGTCCTGCTCGCGCGGGTCATCGCGGGCATGGTGCAGGAGGCGATGGCGTGACCCAGCGCCACGAGCTCCCGACGCACCTGAACGTCGCGGACAAGGCGTTCGCGGGACTGACGATGCGCCAGTTGCTCTCGGGCGCGGTGGGACTCGCGCTCGCCTACGGCGCTGCGAACGACCTGCCGCTCGTCCTGGCTGCGCGGTTCTC
This sequence comes from uncultured Dehalococcoidaceae bacterium, assembly GCA_964479165.1. Taxonomy (GTDB): domain Bacteria; phylum Chloroflexota; class Dehalococcoidia; order UBA2979; family UBA2979; genus CAYZJO01. The sequence continues at coordinate 2,641 of CAYZJO010000019.1, read as the reverse complement.
GATCGCGGGCGTGGTGCTGTTCGCAACGCTCCTGCTCGTGCTCTGGCAACCCGCGGGACGGCCGCTCGAGGACTGGATCTTCGTGCTGCTCCGCTACCACGCGTCGCCGCGCATCGCGGTCTGGCGCCCACGCGAGGCTCGGGCAAGTGCGCCGAGTCCTCGGGAAGTGGTGCTGCGTGCGCTCACCGCGCCGCAGCGCGACCAGCCGGTCGCTCAGCAGAAGGAGGACGGCGATGAGCGGATGGCGTAAGCGAAAGCGGCCGCGGCTCGCGAGCGCGCAGGAGCTGTTGCCGCTCGAGGAGATCACGGGTGACCTCGTGCGGTTGCGCGGTGGTGAGTGCCGCGCCGTGCTCGAAGCGGGGAGCGTGAACTTCGCGCTCAAGTCCGAGACCGAACAGGACGCGATCCTTGCCGGGTACCGGCGGTTTCTGAACGGGCTCTCGTACCCGCTGCAGGTACTGGTGCGGGTGAAGCCGACGGATGTCGAAGGCTACGTCGGCGGGCTGCGCGAGCTGCGCTCGTCCTCCGAGGCGCTGCAGCGGCTCGCCCGCGACCACGAGGCGTTCGTGCGGCGCATCGCCCGGGAGCGGACGCTGCTCGAGCGCCGCTTCTTCGTGGTCGTTCCCGGCGGCAAGGCCACTGCCGCGACTGCGCGGCCGTTCGGCCTGCGCGGGCGAGGCAACGCGAGCGAGAGCGGGATGCCTGCCGAGCTGCTCGCCGTCCGTCGCCTGCTGGCGTTCCGTTGCGGCGAGGTCGGGCAGGGACTCGCCGCGTTCGGCGTGTCGACGCGCCGGCTCGCGAGCACCGAGCTGGCTTCGCTCTGGCAGGAGTCGCTCGGCGGTCCTGCGGTGCGTTCGATCGAGCACGGGCGTGGGTCGCCCGTCGTGATCGCCGCACCGCGGCGGGCGGTCGCCGGTGCGTAGCCCGAGGACGCTGATCCGTCGCCGGCGTTGGCCGGACCTGACTGTCGAGACGCGGCGCTTCGCACGCGGTGAGCGCTCGGTCGCCGACCTCGTCGCGCCTGCAGCGATCGAAGAACGCGCGACGCACCTCGCGCTGAACGGCCAACTGAGCCGCATCCTTGCGCTCGCCGACTACCCGCGGCACGTCAGCGCCAACTGGCTCGGGCGGCTCATCGACTTCGACGCCCCGATCGACCTGAGCCTGCACCTCGAACCGCTCGACTCGAAGAGCGCCGTGCGCAGCCTCACGCGCCGCATGGTCGAGCTGCAGTCCTCGCGCATGCTCGACGCGAAGGGCGGACGCATCGCGAGCGTCGAGCGCGAGGTCGCGTACGAGGACGTCGAGCGGCTGCGCGACGCGCTCGAGCGAGGCGACGAGCGCGTCTTCTCGGCGAGCCTCTATCTCCGGCTCCACGGACGCACGCTGGCCGAACTCGATCAGTCGACCGCGCACGTCGAAGGCACGCTCGGCGGGATGATGGCGGATGCCCGTCCCGCGCTCTACGAGATGACGCCGGGTCTGCTCTCGTGCCTTCCCGCCGGCCAGGATCACCTCGGCCGTCGCCGCAACCTCGACACCTCGAGCGTGGCGACGATGATCCCGTTCACCTCGAGCCACCTCGCCGTCGCGCGGGGCCTGCTCTACGGCGTGAACGTCCACAACCGCTCGCTCGTCATCTTCGACCCGTTCGCCGCGGACCAGGAGAACGCGAACAAGGTGGTCTTCGCGAAGAGCGGCGCGGGCAAGTCCTACGCCTGCAAGGTCGAGGCGCTGCGCGCCCTGATCATGGGCATCGAGTACTACGTGGTCGACCCGGAGGACGAGTACGCCCGCATCTGCGAGGCGGTCGACGGGCAGCTGGTCCGGCTCTCCGGCAGCTCGCCGCACAGCATCAATCCCTTCGATCTGCCTCACGGCGGAGCGGCAGATGACGCGCGCGATCCGCTCGCGGAGCGGGTGCTCGCGCTGCAGGGGCTGTTCTCGCTGATGCTCGGGGATCCCGGGCGCTCCCTCGATCAGCACGAGAAGGGCGTCCTCGACGCCGCGCTCTACGAGACCTATCGCCGTGCCGGCATCACCGCGGACACGCGTAGCCACCGGCGGCAGGTCCCGGTGCTGCGAGACCTGCTCGCGGTGCTGCGCGAGTCGGGTGAGTCGCTGGGGCTCGCGGACCGGCTCGAACGCTACGTCGACGGGAGCCTCGGGCGCGTCTTCTCGGAGCGCACCACGGCGGAGCTCGATCGTCCCTTTGTCGTGTTCAACGTGCGCGACCTCGAGGAGGAGCTGCGGCCGCTCGCGACGTACCTGATTGCTGATCACGTCTGGGGCCAGGTCCGGCGCGCTCCGCGGAAGCGGGTGCTGCTGATCGACGAGGCGTGGTCGCTGATGCGCTACCCCGAAGGTGCGCGCTTCCTCTCGCAGATGGCCCGCCAGGCACGGAAGCGCTGGCTCGGGCTCACGACCGTGACACAGGACGTGGAGGACTTCCTCGCATCGCCCGAGGGACACACGGTCCTCGCGAACAGCTCGGTCCAGCTGCTGATGCGGCAGGACAGCTCAACGATCGGCATCGTCACGGAGGCCTTCGGGCTCTCCTCGGGCGAACGCGAGTTCTTGCTCTCGTGCCGCAAGGGCGAAGGGCTGTTCCTCGCACGCGGCAACCACATCGCCCTCCGCG
>CAYZJO010000018.1:0-48771 GCA_964479165.1 uncultured Dehalococcoidaceae bacterium | reverse complement strand
GCCTGCCGGATCCACCAGGTCGCGTAGGTCGAGAACTTGAAGCCCTTGCGGTAGTCGAACTTCTCGACAGCGCGGATCAGGCCGATGTTCCCTTCCTGGATCAGGTCGAGGAGGGACATGCCGCGACCGATGTACTTCTTCGCGACGGACACGACGAGACGCAGGTTCGCCTCGGTCAGTTGGCGCTCGGAGCGCTGACCGTCGAACACGATCTTGTCGTAGTAGTACCGCAGCGCGCTGCCGTGCTGCTCTTCCATCTTCTCGGCGAGGTCCTTCGGAGGCGGGAGCAGCTTGCCCTCGCCGCCAGCGATCTCACCCGCCCAGCGGATGTGCTCCGGGCGCAGGATGTGCGTCACGATCGAGAGCTGGATCAGCGCCTGGTGCGCGCGCTCCTCATCCCACTTGAGCGCCTTCTGTACGTACTTCCACGCGTCCTCGTCGAGCTCGCGGTCGACGGTCGACCGGAACTTCTCGTCGACGATGCGCTCGGACAGCGACTGGCGCGGCAGGTCGAGATGCTTGCTGACGGCCTGGTACACCGGCCGCAGCTGGTGCAGTTGCCGCAGCAGCGCCGCGAACAGGTCGCCGTACGTCGGATCGTCGCCGACCTCCTCGAGGTGCGCTTCGCGGATCGCGTCGATGTGGAGCCACTCCTCCATCGCGCGGGCGAGTCGCTTCTCATCCTCGGCGGTCAGCAGTTGCACCTTGCCGATCTCTCGGAGGTACATGCGGACCGGGTCATCGATGCCCGCCGCCTCGTCCACGATGCGGCGCGCGGCATCCACGACGGCGCTCGCCTCGCGATCCGCCGCGGGGTCGATGCGGACGTTGATGTTGTTCTCGCCGAGCGTGGCGATGATCGAGGAGAGTCGCTCCTTGCTCGTCTCGGCCTCGGGGATCGCCGTCAGGACGTCTTCGGCGGTCACATGTCCCTGCCGCCGGCCCTTGGCCAGCAGCTCCTCCATGCCGGTGTCGTCAAAAGTCTGGGTCATCAGACTGATCTCCTATCCTTCGATCGCCACCGGCGCGTGCCGGTTGACGTCGGATGTGTTCCCTGTAGTCGCGCGCCAGCGTGCGCTGGCGCTCTGCCATCTGAGTGAGTTCGTTTGCGAGCTCCTCAGGGTCGATGTCATCGGTCGAACCGGCCTCCGTGCTGTCGAGGGTCGCTCCGGTTCCTGTCGCGGCAACGCCTCGCCGCACGGTGGTCAACTGCGACGCGACCTGTCGTGCGATGGGCGCCAACCGGGCGCCGCGCCGGCGCAAGCGAAGTTGTGCCGCCATCGACAGCGTCATCTCTTCGACATAACGCCCCTCTAGATAACGCGCGTCAAGCCATTCTGGTTTCATGGTCTCAAGTTCCGCGTATCGCGACTGCATATCCTCGTCGGAGTCCTGCAGTTGCTCAGCGAAGTCCGCGTTGTCTCGCCAGGCGAGAAACAGACGTCGATTCGCGGAGTCCTCGAACACGTCTTCGTCGATCGCGTGTCGCGCGGCGCGCGCCTCCTCGCGGTGCAGCAGCAGTTGCAGCAGTTGCGTCTCGCCATCCGGAGCGGACGCGGAGCGCACCGTCCTGCGTGCAGCCTCCGCGCGATCGGGGACCGGGACGGGGCGCCGCTGCATGCGGCGGCTGAGCAACGCGAGCACCGTACGTTCGTCCACCTGCGCGAGGCGTGCGAGGCGCTGGACATAGTGCGCGCGTACTACCGCATCGGTGATCGCCGCGACCGCCGGCGCCAGCGCATCGAGTGCCTGCGATCGCTCGCGGGCCTCGGCCAGATCGAAGCGAGTGGACGCCGCCTCGAAGACGTGGTCGATGACCGGTCGCGCGCCTTCGATGAGTGCGCGGAACTGCGCCGGATCCTGCCGGACGAGCGAGTCCGGATCCTCGCCCGCGGGCAGTGCGGTGACGCGGATGTCCGCCTGCAGCACGTCCTGGTACGAGACGAGCCCGCGCCAGTCGACTGTCGGGGCGGCCTCGCGATCCGCCGCGTCCGCGGCGACCTCCACTGCTCGGAGGGTGGCTTCGGCGCCGGCCGTGTCCGCATCGAGCGCCAGCACGACGTTGTGTGTGAAGCGCTTGATCAGCGTCATCTGCCGGTCGGTGATCGCCGTGCCCATCGACGCGACGACGTTGCGGATGCCGAACTGGTGCGCCGCGATCACGTCCATGTACCCCTCGACGACAATCACGCGGTCCGCGCGTCGAGCCTCTTCAGAGGCGCGGTCGAGGCCGTAGAGCGTGGCGCTCTTGTCGAAGAGCGGTGTTTGCGGCGTGTTGAGGTACTTCGGCTCGTCCCCCGGACGGAGCGCCCGCGCTCCGAAACCGATCATCCGCCCGCGCTCGTCACGCGTCGGGAAGATGAGGCGGTTGCGGAAGCGGTCGTACGGCCGCCCCCCACCATCCGGTTCGATCGCCAAGCCCGCCGCGACGAGGTCGCCCTCGGTGAAGCCGCGCGCGCCGAGGTGGTCGAGCAGCTCGCGCCAGTCGTCCGGCGCGTACCCCAGCTGCCACGTCTGGCGCGTGTTCGCATCGACGCCGCGGGACTCGAGGTAGCGTAGCGCCTCGCCGCCCTGCGGCCCCGTGAGCATCGATTGGTAGAAGACGGCGGCAGCCTCGTTCGCACGCAGTAGGCGCTCGTGTGCCTCGCGCTCTTCGCGCTGGCCGACGGTCGAGCGCAGTTCGACGCCTGCACGCTCGGCGCAGCGGCGCAGCGCCTCCTTGAAGTCGAGTCCCTCGATGCGACGCACGAACTCGATGACGTCGCCGCCGGTCGCGCACGCGCCGAAGCAGTGCCACGTGCCGCGCTCGGGATCGACGGTGAACGACGGCGTGCGCTCGTTGTGGAAGGGGCACACGGCTTTATACGTACGCCCCGCCTTCTTCAGCGATGGGACGTACGCCGTCACGGTCTCGACGATTCCGAGCCGGGCTTTGACTTCGTCAATCATGCTCATGGTCTATCTGTATAGACACCACAACAGACGATTGGTTACGCACCCATTTCGACACACTGCATGGCAAACGGGGAGCGACGGCAGGCTCGGTCCCTATAGACACCGAATCACCCGGTTGGTTACGCGGCCGAGACTCAGAGCGTGGAGGAGCGGGGCCTGGCCTCGGATCTCGGCGCGCGCGCCTCGATGCGTCGCGCAGTCTCGATGTCGTGCGCGGCAACCTGGCGGAGTACGTCCGCGGCGAGCACGCCGCCGCCGACATCGGTCTGCAGCGCGTCGTCGCCCGATGTCGCCAGGGCATCGAGGAGCAGGAGCGTCTCGTAGCGCGCGCCCGCGAGGTCGTGCACGACCTGCGGTGGCAACACGCGCCCACCTTCGCGGCTCGGAGGGAGCGGTCGCGGGTCGAGGCGGAGCGCGGTGCGAACGCGGCGGACCGCATCCCGCTCGGACGGGGCGACCGCCGCCAGCAACTGCGTGATCGTCGAGCCATCCACCTCGTGCGCGAAGTCTCGCTCGGTGAGCCCGACCATGACCTCCAGCAGTCGCGCTCGTGCGGACAGGAGCTCCTGCCGCAGTGCCTCAAACGTCACCGAACTGCCCTTCGCTGCGAATCACATTGTCCTGCACCTTCGTCGTGCGCACAGACGGCGGTCAGCGGGGGAAGACATCGTTCGTGCGATCGGCGTCGTTCAGCGCCTCCGTGAACAGGATCACCTGCGTCCGCTCCAGGTCCACCCCGCGCAGCGACGGGAACTCGTATACCTGCGAGTCGCCTGCTGCAAGGTCCAGCGGCTCCTCGACTCGCATGACCAGCAGGTTCGATGGATGCGTCTCGCGCACCGCGATGGTCACCGTGCCGACCAACGGGATGATCGAGTTGTTTCGCAGAGTGACCAGCAGGTACGGATCGACGCGCACCTCGGCCACCTCGAGGTCGTTCGGTACGTCCGGCTCCACCGTCGCGACGAGCTCGTTGTCGTCGAGTTGCTCCTCCTCGAGCCCCGGCGCGATCGCAGTGACCGCGACCTGTGCGCGCCGCTGGACGTACTCGCCCTCGAGCACCACCTCGTGGCGTCCGCCGGGTCGCAATGGCTGGCTGACGAAGTCCACGGGATGCCGCGAACCACCCTCCACGAGCAGCGTCACCGGCACGTCGATCGGCGCGTTGCCCTCGTTCCCGATGATCACGGCCAGCCGGTTGTCGCGCGAGGTCAGCACCTGCACGACCAGATTGGCGACGTCGGGGGTCGAGGTCGGCGCCGTTGGGGAGATGGTTGGGGCGGCCCCCGGGTTGGCAGCATTCGGCGGGGCCTCCATGACAGGGAGTGCCGCGAGGTCCACCTGGTGCGCGATGCTTTCGGCGTTCAGCCAGCCGGCTACACCGTCCTGGCCCTGCACTTCGACGAGCACCCACGCGCCGTCGATCGAGCGACCAATAGGCCGGATCGTCGCCCCCGCGGGGAGGCTGAAGACTTCCGCCGAAGCCTCGGACGGCAGCTCTCGGAGTGCGAACGTGAGAGCGTCCGGATCGATGATGTCGGAGTCGTCGTCGCCATCGCGGCCGAGCATCATCACGGCGATGGCCGTGAGCATGACGACGCCGACCACGAGCGCGACTGCGCCCACCCAAACGAACGGGTTCGAGAACTCTCTACGGGAGCCGATCACGAGGGTTCTCCCGCCACCGCGATATCGGCCGTGAGTGTGTTGTTCGCTTCGTCGGTTTCTTCGATCGCTCCGTCGGGATCGAGTTCGATCGTGATCTCGCCGCTGGTGCTCAGGACGACCGGCGTGACGACCGCGGCGGTCTCACCCGGCTCGAGGGTTGCGACATCGACGGTAAGGCCGGCCGGCTCGCTCGCGCCCGGAACCGTGAGCGCGAGGCCGAGCTGCGCGCTGACGAGCGCGCCGTCACCGAGGTTCTGCAGGCGGAACGCGAGCCGGTCGCCGGACACCACGTAGATCTCGGTGATGGTGAGGTCGGGGAGCGCCGAGTCGTCACCAGCGTGTGGGGTCGGCGCCGGGGGCGACACTTCGGGCAGCTGCTGGATGAGCGCGGAGTCCGCATCCAGGCGCTGCGCCGGTAGCCATCCCTCGGGCCCCTCCGGGGGGTAGGCGACGAGGAGCCAGGCCCCCGCACCCGCCCGCCCCACGAGTGACGCCTCTCGCCCGGCGGGGAGTACCGCGACGACCTCGGCGTCCGGCCTCGGGGCAGTCCGCACGTTCGAGGTCCAACGCGCGCGGGCCACGGGAACGCCGGCGGCGCCGTCGACCGGCTCGGATGGAGTGAGTGGTGCGCTGCCGGCGTCGCTCGGGAGTGCTCGGTTGAGGGCCAGGGCGACCAGCATCGCCACCAGCAGCGTCGCACCCGCAAGTGTGGAGGGATGCGAGTGGCGGCGCATGGTTGCTCGTACCTCGTTCATCCGTTCCTCGCCGCATCCGTGCGACGAGTGCAGGCTAGACGATCTCAGCCGGCCACGCGCCCGATCAATCCGAGGTCCCGCGCGGCACGAACGGCGTACCCGTCGGTCATCCCGGAGACGTAGTCCGCGGCGCGACGCCACGAGGGATCGTCGGGTAGGGACCAGCCGGAGATCCGCTCAGGGTGGCGTGCGTAATACTCGAAGAGCGCGCGGACCACCTCTTGTCCGCGACGTGCCTCCCGCACGGTCGATTCCACGAGGTAGACGCGCTCGAACATAAAGTCACGCAGCGTGTCCGTGGCGTTGAGCACCTCCTGACTCAGCGCAATGCGTCCGCCTGCCGAATGCGCAACCGCGGGAAGCGAGGCGGCGACGCAATCGGTAACCAGCGTGCGGATGCGGGCGGAGTGGTTCGCTCCGAGTACCTCGACCGCCTCGCTCGGCAGGTCGGCCTCGGTCAGCAGCCCCGCGCGGATCGCGTCCTGGATGTCATGGTTGAGGTACGCCATCGAGTCGGCGAGTTTGACGATCTGGCCCTCGAGCGTGCTGGCGGTGCCCCACGCCTCGGCGGAGACGGACGCACGCACCTTCGAGTGCTTCAGGATGCCCTCGCGCGTCTCGAACGTGAGGTTGAGCCCGCGGCCGTCCCGCTCGAGGTGGTCGACGATGCGCAGCGACTGCTCGTTGTGACGGAAGCCGTCGGGAAGCAGTTCAGCGAGAGCCTCCTCCCCGGCGTGCCCGAACGGTGTATGACCGAGGTCGTGTCCGAGCGCGATGGCCTCCGTCAAGTCCTCGTTGAGGTTCAGCGCCCGTGCGATGGTGCGCGCGACCTGCTGCACCTCGATCGTGTGCGTCATGCGCGTGACGACGTGATCCGAGTCTGGGGTAACGAAGACCTGCGTCTTGTGCTTCAGGCGGCGGAACGCACGCGTATGCACGATGCGGTCGCGATCGAGCTGGTAACCGAGGCGAAGCGGATCCGGTGGCTCCGGGCGGACACGTCCTGCAGAGGTAGCCTCCCGGGCAGCAGCCGGAGCAAGGCCGTCCTCACGCGCTTCGAGGATGGCGCGGACCTCTTCGAGGCTGGCAGGGGCACGAACCGCGTCTCCGAGCGCCATAGCGGGAGTCTACCGCCGTTGCTCGAGTACCGCTGTTGCGGCCGTTGCAGCAATCGATTTGCTGCGCTCGTCAGGTGTCTCAGATGTGGCCCTCGCTATAATCGACTGCCGAGATTTCTTCGGCCCAATGGCCGACCGCCGGTGCGAGCGGGGCGCGACTGGCGGGTCTACTGTCCATCCACAGGGAAGGTGACCGATGACGACGACCACCGAACAGGCGGAAGCAGGGGCGCTTTCCGGCAAGCTCGTGTACCTGTTCGGAGCGGACGCGTCTGAGGGTGACGGCTCGATGCGCGAGTTGCTTGGCGGTAAGGGCGCCGGCCTCGCGGAGATGAGCAGGCTCGGGATCCCAGTGCCCCCGGGCTTCTCCATCACCACCGAGGTGTGCAACGAGTACTACGCTCTCGGGACGCGCTTCCCGGACGGCCTCGAGGCGCAGGTTCGCGAGGGAATTGCGCACGTCGAGCGCGCAGTCGGCGCGATCTTCGGTGATCCCGAGAACCCGCTGCTCCTCTCGGTGCGCTCGGGAGCCCGCGTCTCCATGCCGGGCATGATGGACACCGTCCTCAACCTCGGGCTCAACGACATCACGGCGGAAGGACTTGCCAGGCGCTCCGGAAACGAGCGCTTCGCCTACGACTCGTATCGCCGGTTCGTGGCGATGTACGGCGACGTCGTGCTCGGGATGGAGCGCGACGCCGAGAGCGACGAAGACCCGTTCGAGGCGCTGCTCGAGGCGAAGAAGCGGTCCCGCGGTGTGGAGCTCGACACCGAGCTCGACGCCGCCGCGCTCCGGGAGCTCGTCGCCGAGTACAAGGCTGCCATCAAGAGCGAGCTCGGCCTCGACTTTCCGGACGATCCGAACGAGCAGCTCTGGCGCGCCATCGGCGCAGTCTTCGACTCCTGGCAGAACCCGCGCGCGCGCGTCTACCGCGAGCAGTACGGGTACCCCGCGACGTGGGGCACCGCGGTCAATGTCCAGGCGATGGTGTTCGGCAACCTTGGCGAGGACTGCGCCACCGGCGTCGTCTTCACGCGCAACGCCGCGACGGGGGCTCCCGGGCTCCACGGCGAGTTCCTCATCAACGCGCAGGGCGAGGACGTGGTCGCGGGCACCCGCACACCGCAGCCGATCCGCGCCGCCGAGCGCCTCGAGGGCGCGCCTCCCTCCCTCGAGGAGGGCATGCCAGAGGTGTACCGGCAGCTGGACGACGCTTGCCGGCGCCTCGAAGAGCACTTCCATGACATGCAGGACATCGAGTTCACCGTCCAGCAGGGGCGCCTCTGGATCCTGCAGACGCGCAGCGGCAAGCGCACCGGCCGGGCGATGGTCAAGATCGCGCACGACCTCGTGGCCGAGGGCAAACTCGACGAACGCACGGCCGTCCGCCGCCAGGACCCGGAACAGCTCGACGAGCTCCTCCATCCGGTCTTTGACCAGAAGGCAACGCGTGACGTGATCGCGAAGGGGCTGGCAGCGTCGCCGGGTGCGGCGGTGGGTCGGGTCGTGTTCTCGGCGAGCGAAGCGGCTGAGTGGGCCGCTCGAGGCGAGGCTGTCATCCTCGTCCGCACCGAGACGAGCCCGGAGGACATCCAGGGCATGATCGCCTCCCGCGGCATCCTGACGGCGCGCGGTGGCATGACCTCGCACGCCGCCGTCGTTGCTCGCGGCATGGGCAAATGCTGCATCACCGGCTGCTCGGCCATCGAAATCGATTACCGGCGCGGCCAGTTCACCGTCGAGCAGGGCCGCAAGCGCCTCGTTGTGCAGCGTGGCGACACGATCTCGATCGACGGCAGCACCGGCGAGGTGATGCTCGGCGAACTGCCGTTGCTCGACCCGGAGCTGCCCGTCGAGTACGAGCGGCTCATGGGGTGGGCGGACGACATCCGGCGCCTCAAGGTGCGGGCCAACGCCGACACCCCCGACGACGCCGAGCGCGCTCGTTCGTTCGGCGCGGAGGGTATCGGTCTCTGCCGCACGGAGCACATGTTCTTCGAGCACGACCGCATCCTCGCTGTTCGGCAGATGCTGCTCTCCGACGACGAGGAGGGCCGTCGCGAGGCGCTCGAGAAGATCCTGCCGATGCAGCGCGACGACTTCGCGGGCATCCTCCGCGCGATGGCGGGGCTCCCGGTCACCATCCGGCTACTCGATCCGCCGCTGCACGAGTTCCTGCCGCGCAAGGATCAGCGCGCGGAGATCGATGAGGTGTCGCGCGCACTCAACGTGCCATTCGACGAAGTCGTGTCGCGCATCGAAAGCCTCGAAGAGGCCAACCCGATGCTCGGCCACCGCGGAGTACGCCTCGCTGTGACGTTCCCCGAGATCGCGGAGGTACAGGTACGCGCGATCATCGAGGCGGCGTGCGCTCTCACGAAGGAGGGCGTCGACGTGCTCCCGGAGATCATGGTCCCCCTCGTCGGCCTCCCTGCCGAGCTCGAGCGACTGCGTGCCCTGACCATCCAGACCGCTGAAGCGGTCATCGGCGAGAACGGGGTCCGGCCCGAGTACACGGTGGGCACGATGATCGAGCTGCCTCGGGCGTGCGTGGTAGCGGATCAGATCGCTGAGCACGCGGACTTCTTCTCGTTCGGCACCAACGACCTCACGCAGACGACCTTCGGCCTCAGCCGCGACGATGCGGGCCGCTTCCTGCCGTCCTACATCGGTGCTGGCGTGCTATCGAAGGACCCGTTCGTCGAGCTGGACGTCGAGGGCGTCGGCGGGCTCGTGCGCATGGGCGTCGAGCGCGGGCGGTCGACGAAGCCCGGTCTCAAGGTCGGCATCTGCGGCGAGCACGGTGGGAACCCGCCCTCGATCGCGTTCTTCGATGCGAACGGGTTCGACTACGTGTCTTGCTCGCCGTACCGCGTCCCGATTGCGCGTCTGGCCGCCGCCCAGGCCGTGCTCGCTGACGACGAGGACACCAGGCAGCTCGCGCACTAGCCCTGTATCCAACAGAGAGGAAGGGCGGCCACGCGGCCGCCCTTCTTCGTTCGTTCGCGGGCGATCGCTACTCGACCGTCACTGTCTTCGCGAGGTTGCGCGGCTGGTCGATGTCGGTGCCGCGGCGGACCGCCACGTGGTACGCGAGGAGCTGCATCGACACGACCGCGACCAGCGGCGACAGCGCGGGCGCAACGCGCGGCAGCGCGATCACGTCGTCGGCGAGTTGGTCGAAGCTCGCGTCGCCCTCGGTCACGACGGCGATGACGAGGCCGCCGCGGGCCTTCACCTGCTCAATGTTCGAGCGCATCTTGTCGTGCAGGTCGTCCTCGAGCGCGAATGCCACCGTCGGCATGTTCGCGTCGATGAGGGCGATCGGGCCGTGCTTCATCTCTCCGGCGGCGTACCCCTCGGCGTGGATGTAGGAGACTTCCTTCAGTTTGAGGGCGCCCTCCATCGCCATGACGTAGGCGAGGCCGCGCCCGAGGAAGAGGAAGTTGTCGTACTCCGCGTAGCGTCCGGCAATCGCCTCGAGTTGCGGTTCGAGGAGCAGCGCCTCACCGATGGCTGCGGGGATGTGGAGCGCGGCCTCTACCTGTTCCGCCTCGATTGCGGGATCGAGCGAGCCACGCATCCGCCCGAGTTGCAGCGCGAGCGCATGCAACGCCAGCATCGAGCCGACCATCGTCTTCGTGCTCGCCACGGCGATCTCAGGGCCGCTCCGGATGAAGATCGTCCCATCCGCAACGCGCGTCGCCTGGGAGCCGGGCGTGTTGCAGACCGTGAGCTGCGGACACCCGGCACGCCGGGCCTCATCCATCGCCCAGAGGGTGTCGACGCTCTCGCCCGACTGTGCCACCGAGACCACGAGGGTGCGTTCGTCGAGGACGGGCTGGCGATAGCGGAACTCTGCTGAGTTATCGACCTCGGCCGGGACCCGCGCGAACCGTTCGATGTAGTGCCGGCCGACCATCGCCGCGTGCATCGAGGTGCCCATCCCCACGAGCACGACGCGCGTCAGGTTGCGCACCTGCTCCACCGTGAACGGGAAACCCTCGAGCTCGACCCGCGGTGGGTCGAGGAGGTAGCGGCCGCGGAGCACGTCGAGCGCCGCGTCCGGTTGCTCGTGTATCTCTTTGAGCATGAAGTGCTTGTAGCGCCCTTTGACGGCCGCGACGGGGTCGTAGGGTTGCTGTTCGACCGCCTTCTCGAGGGTTCGCCCCTCAGCGTCGATGTAGGCCACATCGTCGGCGCGTACGTCTGCGATCTCTCCGGGATCGAGGAACGCGACGCGCCGCGTGTAGGGCAGCATCGCTGCGAGGTCGGACGCGACGAAGCGCTCACCGTCGCCGTAGCCGATCACCAGACCGCCTGCGTTGCCGGCACGCGCTGCAACGAGTCGGCCCGGCTCGTCGGCGTGGACGGCGACGATCGCCTGCGCACCCTCGAGCTGACCCACCACGACGCGCAGTGCCTCCGCGAGGTCGACGCCCGCGGCGGTCTGCTCCGCCAGCATGAACGCGATGACCTCGGTGTCGGTGTCGGAGAGGAAGCGCTCGCCGCGCTCGAGGTAGCGCTCGCGGAGTGACTCGAAGTTCTCGACGATACCGTTGTGCACCACCGCGACCTGGCCAGTCGGATCCAGGTGCGGGTGGGCGTTGTGGTCGGTGGGTGCGCCGTGGGTCGCCCAGCGCGTGTGTCCGATGCCTGCAACGGCGGGTGGGAGTTTGCCCTCGACGCGTGCCTCGAGGTTGTCGATTTTGCCGGTCGCACGCGCGACGTAGAGCCGCCGGTCGGCGTCAAAGAGCGCGATGCCCGCAGAGTCGTAGCCGCGGTACTCGAGACGGCGCAATCCGTCGAGGACAACCGGGCCAGCCGGTCGATGGCCGGTGTATCCGATGATGCCGCACATCGTGGAACCCTCCGCGCGCTGGCCCGCCGCGGAGATCGTATCTCACGGGCAGGTAAGCGGCGGCCCTCAGTCCTCCGCGGTCGGGGTAGCAGCCTCGTGCCGGGCGAACACGATCCGGCCGGCGCTCTGGCGGCCGTACGCACCTCGGTACGACTCGGGGAGCAGGTCGGCGATGCGTCGCATCATGTAGTCGATCGCCTGTTCGGCTCCTCGCGAGTCCGCCTTCAGCTCCTCCGGAAGCGTGAAGGGCTCCCCGACGGCGAGCTGGATGCGAGGACGGCTGCCGCGAACCCATCCCCAGAGGACGTGAGGCAAGCGCACTGACTCGCTGCCGGTGATGGCACATGGCACGATCGGAGCCCCCGACATCAGCGCCACCATCGCCGCACCCGGCAACGCCGGCCGCAGCCCGCCTCCCCTCGAGCGTGTGCCCTCGGGGAACATCAGCAGGGCGCCGCCCTCCCGGAGGACCTTGCGAGCCGTCCTCAGCGCGCCGATGTCCGCACCGAAGCGGTCGACGGGGAAGGTGCCCATCGCACGGAAGTAGCCGCCCGCGAAGAACACCTCGAACAGCTCGCGCTTGGCCATCACGACCAGTTTGCGACGCGTCCCCGCGACGACGATCGGCGGGTCGATGATGTGAAGGTGGTTCGAGATCACGATGACCGGGCCGGTCACTGGCACTCGATCCGCGTGCCTCACTCGGAAACGCGTGAACAGCAGAAGGAAGGCGCGGGAGCCCTTCGCGCCAAGTGGGTAGGCGATGCGCTCGGCCAGCGCCCACCACGCCCGTCGAGCATGCCTACGCGCTCCCGTGAGAACGTCGCGGACGCTCCAGCGCATGACCTTAGCCGGCTTGATCGCCGTTGTTCGCCGCGCGGTACGCCTCGAGGCAGGCTGCGACGACTTCCTCGATGCCGTAAAAGTCCGTATCGATCACCACCGCGTCCGGCGCAGCCTGCTCGCGGCGGATCGCCCGGTGGCCGGTCATGTCGAGCTCATCACGACGCCGGGTCTCTGCGAGCACCTGTTCGAAAGTAGTCGGACGGCCAGAGTCGAGCTCCTCGCCGAGGCGTCGCCTGGCGCGGACTTCGGCGGAGGCCTCCAGGAAGATCTTCGTTCGCGCTTCGGTGAGCACGCGTGTGCCGATGTCGCGGCCGACCATCACCAGCGGCTCGCGACTCGCGAAGGCGCGCTGCCGCTTCACCAGTTCGTCCCGCACCTCCGGAATGCGCGACACGAGGGACACGGTTCGCTCGATCTCGGGCGTTCTCAGTTCACTGGTGACATCCACGCCGTCGATGCTGATGTGCGGGTTGACGGAGTCAGGCCACGTTACCTCGAGGTCGAGGCCGCGAACGAGGGCGATCACAGCGGCGACATCCTGGGGGTCGATGCCGGCTCGCAGGACCGCGAGGGTGCAGGCACGGTACATGAGGCCGGTATCGACGAACCCGCAGCCGAGACGCTCGGCCAGTGCTCGCCCCACCACGCTCTTGCCGGACGCCGTCGCGCCGTCGATCGCGATGCTCCGCGCCAGCGACTCCGAGACGGTTTGCGGCGTGAGGGACTGCTCAGAGTTCATGGACGCAAGATCATATCGTCGGCTCCTTCGAAGCGTCGAGGCCGACGAGCGCCCGTAGTCGTGCTTCCTCGGAGCGAGAGAGTTCGCGCGCTTCCCCCGGACGCATACGTCCGAGGCGCAGACCGCCCAGCTCGACTCTTCGCAGGTGCAGCACCGGATGGCCGACGGCCAGCAGCATCCGTCGCACCTGGCGCTTCCGACCCTCGTGGAGCGCGATCCGAACCCGCGAGCGCTTGCGCCCTTCGAGCACATCGACCACGGATGCCTCGGCCGGTGCGGTACGCGTTCCATCGAGCACAACGCCGGCTTCGAGCCGGGCGAGGTCGGCCTGGTCCGGTACGCCGTCGACGATCGCCTCGTAGATCTTGAGCACCGAGTAGCGCGGGTGCGCCAACCGATGGGCGAGTTCACCGTCTGTCGTGAGCAGCAGCAGCCCCTCGCTGTCCCGGTCCAAGCGCCCGACATAACGGAGGTTGGGTGGGACTTCGTCCAGGACGTCTCGCAGCAGGTCGAAGACGGTCGTCCGGCCTCGCTCGTCCGAAGCGGTGACGAGGATGCCTTCGGGCTTGTTGAGCAGGAGCGTCAGAGCCGCGTCGGGTAGGTGGACTGGCTCGCCGTCGACTGCGATGCGCTGCCTCGTGGGATCGGCGCGTTCGCCGAGGGAAGCGCGCCGACCGTCGACGGTGACGCGACCGGCCTCGATGACCGCCTCAGCAGCCCTGCGGCTACCGTAGCCAGCGCGGGCGAGGATCTTCTGGAGGCGTTCCTCGGCCATCGAGGCGCTACGCGCGCCTGCGGAAGCGCTCGACGACGATCACCTCGGTCACGATCGTGCGCGTGATCACCGCGCGCGCGTGAGATCTCGGAGACGCGGGTTGCCGAGGCGATGTGACCCGCGATAGCGCGTGGTTCGCGGCGCCGCGCAGCGCGTACTCGAGAGCCAACCCGGCGGCCACCGCCCCCGCTGTCCTCGAGATGGCGGGCAGAGCGAGCCGGACGGGGAGTGCGGGGAGCCGCGGCCATCGACGTGCCGTCAGCGCCCGGGCTGGCTCCGAGGCGGGGATCAGGGCGCGCTGAGGCGGGACGGCGCCGGCCGAATCAGAGTGTGCATTCATGAATCGTCTCCGTGAGCGGACGACAGCGTATCGCCACGCGCCAGCCGCGGCCAGCCGAGCGGGGAAGGGTCAACGAGCGGCTGCGGAGATGTCCCTGGTGACCGCTTCGGAGAGGTCGCGAGGGGTGGCCTCGGCGCCTTCCGCGTCGACGACGAGTCCTGCGTTCACGCGCAGGTGCCCTGCTGCGAACTCCGCGAGGGTGGCTACCAGCAGTGGTGCTTCGTGGCGCACGCCTCGCTCGCGAATCGCGTCGAAGAGGGCGGTCGCCTCGATTTCATCGTCGGTCATCGACGCGATGCGGTCCTCGATCTCGTGCCACAGCGGCTCCAGCTCGGAGTCGCGCAGCGGGTACCGGCAGTACGCGACGACCGGCCCGGCGTCGACCTCGGGGACGGCGAGGTGCAGCATGACGCCGCTCTCCTCGGCGTCCGTCCGAATCAGCTCGCGGATGACGTCGCGCCACGTGCCGGCGGGACCGGTGGGCAACGCCGGATGCAGGTTGAGCAGAGGGTGCCGGGAGACGAAGTCGCTCTCGAAGATCAGCATGTACCCGGCGAGGATGCCGAGCTCGAACGGGTAGGGGGCGATCGCCTCCTCAACGGCCGCGTCATACTTGCGGCGCCAGGGTGGGAGCGGTGCGCCCGGCTCGGACCGCCGTCCGCCGACGGCTCGCCGGAAGGCCACCGATGAGCGCGTCACGAGCGGCTGGCCATCCGACTCGACGAGGTCGAAGAAGGAGTCGGTGACGGGGCTCTCCCCTCGATCCCGGTTCGAGAAGACGAACGCGAACTCGGCGTCGAGCCGGCCCTCCGAGAGGGCGCGCTGGACCGCCTCGTACATGCTGCGGGAGCCCGGGCCGCGCGCAGTGGTGAACCAGCCGAAGCGGAAGGTCATCGCAGCTCTGGCCCCGGTTCAGGGGAATCATCGAAAGCCTGGCGCAACACCTCGATGCGCTGCTCCACGTTGCCCAACAGCTCCTGGCAGCGCCGAGCGAGTCGCATTCCCTCCTCGTACAGCGCGACCGAGTGCTCGAGCGAGAGGTCGCCGGACTCGAGGCGAGCGGTCACTTCCTGCAGGCGGTTGTAGAGCGCCTCGAAGCTCTCCTCTTCGAGCGGACGGGGCGAGGGCGGCAGCTGCGACGCGGTCATGAGGCGGCACCCGGAGTCTCGATGCGGGCGGCGCGGCGGCCGTCGTGGAATCGGAGCGCGACGCTGTCGCCGGCCTCGAGGTGCGTTGCGGACGTGACGACGGCGCCGTCTGGTCGCTCGACAAGCGCGTAGCCGCGCTCCAGCGTGGCGAGCGGCGACAGCGCCGTGAGTCGCGCGGCGAGGCGTTCCGTCCTCGCACGCGCGCGCTCCGCGAGCGTCGCGGCGGCGCGCGAGGCGTCGAACGCGAGGTCGGACACACGGTCGCGCAGCACCTGGAGATCCGGGAGCGCTCGTGCCAGGCGGACCTGTTGCGCGGCGATCGCGTCGCGCTGACGGTCGGCGCGACGCAGGAGCGTCATCGTTGCCTGAGACCTCCACGCCGCGACGTTGCGTGTCAAGTCGAGCCGGTCCGGACTCACGAGCTCCGCCGCTGCCGAGGGCGTGGGCGCGCGCACGTCGGCGACGAGGTCGGCGAGGGTGACGTCGGTCTCGTGTCCCACCGCGGACACTACGGGCAGCGAGGCGGAGAAGATCGCCCGCACGACGGGCTCCTCGTTGAAGCCCCAGAGGTCCTCGAGCGAGCCGCCGCCGCGCGCGACGATGATGACGTCGAGCTGCTGGCCGCGGTCAAGGCGGCGGATGGCGTCCGCGACGCTCACTGCGGTCTCGGGCCCCTGCACGACGGCGGGCTGCAGGACGAGCGTGGCGAGGGGCCAGCGCCGCGCGAGCACGGTCTGGATGTCGTGCCAGACGGCGCCCGTAGCCGAGGTGACTACGCCGATGCGCTGGGGAAACCGGGGCAGCGCACGCTTTCGCTCCGTAGCGAACAGGCCTTCCTCCTCGAAGCGCTGCCGTCGCCGCTCGAACTCCGCCTGCAGCATCCCGACACCCTCGGGCTGGACGAAGTCGACGACGAAGTTCAGGTCGCCGCGCGCCTCGTAGAGCGAGAGTGAGCCGTAAACGAGCACTGACGCACCCTGTTCGAGACGATTGCGCTGCCCGGTGTTGCGGTTGCGGAAGAAGGCGCAGCGAAGCGCCCCGCGCTCGTCCTTCAGCGTGAAGTAGATGTGTCCCACCGTGGAGAGGCTCAGGTTGGAGACCTCGCCGCTGACCCAGATGTTGGACAGGTGGGGCGAGTGCATGAACAACTCGCGGAGGTAGCGCGTGACCTCCGAGACCGGGTAGATCGGGCCAACCTCGGGCGTCGTGCCGAGGGCAGCGCCGGGAGCAGCAGGGTATCGAGGGGCGTCCTCGTTCATCCGGCTGGTTAGCCCGTGCTGACTCGCGTGATGTAGTTGCCCTCGGTGGTGCCCACTTTGATGGTGTCGCCGGGGTTGATGAAGAGCGGGACCTGGACCACGAGGCCGGTCTCTGTAGTGGCGGGCTTCGTGGCGCCGCTCTGGGTGTCGCCCTTGAGCCCCGGCTCCGAGCTCACGACCCTCAGCTCCATCGATGCGGGCAACTCCAGCCCCAGAGGCTCGTCGCCATAGGTCACCACCTGCACGACGACACCCTCCTTGAGGTACGGGATGGCGTCCTCGATCAGCGAGTCCGGGACCTCGATCTGGTCGTAGGTCTCCGTGTTCATGAAGGTGTGCGAGTCGTCCTGCGCGTAGAGCACTTGCATATCGCGCCGCTCGACGCGAGCCGCGGCGAGGCGGTCTCCTGCGTTGAACGTCCGCTCGGTGATGTGGCCGGCGCGCAGGTCGCGCATTTTCACACGGTACACGGCCGACTTCTTCGTCTTGACGTGCTGCACCTCCTCGAGGCGGTACAGCGAGCCGTCCACTTCGACGCAGACGCCCTTCTTGAAGTCGCTGGTGCTGATCACGTCTTGGCTCCCACTTCCAGGTCAAGCTTGCGCGCGCTGGAGATGACCCGGAGGCGCCCGTTCTCCATCACACACTGGTCTTCGATGCGAATCCCGCCCCAGCCGGGCAGGTAGATCCCGGGTTCGACGGTAACGACGTGCCCATCGAGGATCTCGCCCTCGTACGCGGGCGCGAGTCGCGGATCCTCGTGGATGTCGAGGCCCACGCCGTGGCCGAGGCCATGGCCGAACGCGTCGCCGTAGCCGGCCTCGCGGATGACCTGGTGGGCGATCTCGTGACCCATCTTGCCAGGCATCCCCGCCTCGATGCGCTCCTCCGCCATCGTCTGCGCGGTCAGCACGATGTCGTAGATCTTGCGGAACTGCGCGTCGGGCTCACCGAGGAAGATCGTACGCGTGAGGTCCGAGCAGTAGCCGTCCACCTTCACGCCCATGTCGATCACCACGCCCTGTCCAGCCTCGAGCGGTACGTCCCGAGGACGTGCGTGTGGCAATGCGCCCCATGGCCCGCCGGCGACGATCGTGTCGAACGAGAGCGAGTCCGCACCGTGCTCGATGGCGTAGCGCTGGATCGCCCACGCGAGTTCCTTCTCGGTCATACCCGGCTCGACGATGGAGAGGGCGTACTCGCAAACCTCATCACCGAGAAGCACCGCTCGGGTCAGCGCATCGAGCTCGTCAGGCTCCTTGACCATGCGCAACGCCTCGATGCACTTCGGGGCGGGCATGAGCTGCGGCCGGTCGCCCGAGGGTAGTTCGGCGATCGCCTTCGTCCAGTCCTCGTACTCGCCGTAGGAGAGGTGCGCCGGCTCGAAACCGACGCGAGCGCCTCCGAGGCCTGTGAGGAACTCCTGCACCCACGTCCGCAACGCGCCGCGCGTCCTCACCAGGTCGTATTCCGGCGATTGCAGGCCGGCCTGCTCCCAGTAGCGGGAGTCGGTCGCGAAGCGGGCGAGGCCCCTGCCAACGAGCACGACGCCTGCGGAACCCGTGAATCCGGCGACCCAGCGGCGGTTCGACGGTGTCGTCACGAGCAGCGCATCGAAGCCTTGCTCCTCAAGGCGGGCGCGCAGCCGGTCGATGCGTCGTGCGTTCGTGGTTGTCTCAGTCACGCCGCCCTCCGGCCTCCTCGCTGATCCGCGCGTGCAGCAGGTCCAGCGCCGCGAGGTACCCGCGGTATCCGAACCCCGCGATCACGCCCCACGCCTTGGGCGCCATGTATGAGTGACGACGACCTTCCTCACGCGCGTGAACGTTCGACAGGTGCACCTCGATGGCCGGTACGCGCACCGACGAGAGCGCGTCCGCAATCGCCATCGAGGTGTGGGTCAGCGCACCGGCGTTGATGATCAGGCCGTCCCAATCGCGATGCTCGTGGATCGCGTCGATGAGCGCGCCCTCGTGGTTGGACTGCATGAACGCAACCTCGAGGCCCCCCAGTTCCTCGGCGCGCCCGCGGATCCGATCCTCGATGTCGGCGAGCGTCTCGAGGCCGTAGACCTCGGGCTCTCGGGTGCCCAGCAGGTTCAGGTTCGGACCGTTGAGTATGAGGATGCGCATCCCCAGCCACTCCATCCCGGGTACCGAGGCGGACCGCGCCCCGGGGGGAACGAGTGTACTAGGTGCGACGTTTCCGCTCTGCCTCCAAACGGCGCGCCCGGGCAAGCGCGGACTCGACCAGCGCCTCGCGCCGGCTCGATGTCACCGCCGTATAGATCTGCGTCGTATCGATCGACGAGTGTCCGAGCAGGTGCTGCACCACCCGCAGGTCCGCGCCGTCCTCGAGCATGTGCGTCGCGAACGAGTGACGGAGCAGGTGGGGGTGCACGGACTGACGGATGCCCGCGCCGACCCCCGCCGAGCGAACGATCGTCTGCACGGAGCGCGTCGAGATGCGGCCGCCCGACCGGTTGAGGAAGAGCGCCGGCTCCGCGCCGCGTGCCAGCTGCGGCCGCCCTCGTTCGAGGTAGTTCTCGAGGGCCGCGCGGGCCGGGGCGCCGAAGAGGACCACGCGCGTCTTGTCGCCTTTGCCGGTCACGACCACCTGCTGGTTCGGCAGATCGATGTCGCGCTGGTCGATCCCGGCGAGCTCGCTGACACGGAGGCCCGCGGCGTACAACAACTCGAGGATGGCGCGGTCGCGCAACGCCTGCGGTGAGTCACCCTCGGGCTCGGTGACGAGCGCCTCGGCTTCCGGCTGGCTCAGGAAGTGCGGCAGGCGGCGTCGCGACCTCGGATAGCGCAGCCGCAGGATCGAGTCGCCGGGTTGCGACGGCGGCAGCGCGCCCTCACGGTCCAACCATGCGTAGAAACCACGGATCACCGTGCCGTGGCGCTTCACCGAAGCCTCGGCAACGCCTCCGCTGCGCAACTCCGCGAGGAACGCACGTCCGTGAGTTCGCCCTGCGCGGTCGAACTCGACCCCACGACGAGCGAGGAAGTCGAGGAACGACTCAAGGTCGTGACGGTAATTGCGGACCGTGTGCGGCGAGCGCCGCTTCACTCGCTCGAGGTCGTCGAGGTAGCGGTCGAGGGCGGCCGCCCCTCGCGGATCGCGCTGGGGCGGCTGAGGCGTTGCGGGTCGGTTTCGGGCGCGGGCCACGCGGCACTCCACACCCCCGCCACCCTCGACGCTATCACGTCGCGCCGAGGACGGGCGAGGCGGGGTTAGGCGGAGCGCCGTCGCGGCGTTGAGCTCCGCGAGGTCGAGCGGCGTGTGCTTCGCGAACCGGAGCGCCCGCTCGCCTTCGGTGCGCGCGGGTCCTGTCCCTGCTCACGCAGTTTTGCCTCCCGCTGCGCAATCAGCTCGAGCGCGTCGTCGAACGTGATCGTCTCGGGGTCGCGCCCGGCGGGGATCGAGGCGTTCACGACGCCGTCGGTCACGTACGGTCCGAAACGACCCTTCAGGATGCGCATCGGCTGCTTGGATTGCGGGTGCTCTCCGAGCTCCTTCAGCGGCGCGGCGGCAGTCCGTCCGCCTCGCTGGCGCGGAGCTTTCAGAACCTCGACTGCCTCCTCGAGCGCGATGCTGCGCATGTGCTCATGGTCGCGCAGGCTGCGGCTCTCGCTGCCCGATTTCACGTACGGCCCGTTCGGACCGTCCTGCACGGTCACCGGTTCGCCCGTCTCGGGGTGCGCCCCGAGGGTTTTCGGAAACTGGAGCAACTCGACGGCGTCGTCGAGATTGACGGACTCCATTGTCATGCCCGGCCAGAGAGACGCTCGGCGGGGCTTGCCTCCGTCGTCCTCGTCCTCCCCAAGCTGCACGTACGGGCCGTAACGGCCGGTCTTGAGGTAGATCGGCCGGCCGCTCTCCGGATGGTCGCCCAGCACTTGATCGCCCTGCTGGGCCTGCGCGAGCAGTTGCTCGGCCACCTCCACGCTGAGTTCGTCGGGGGCGATGTCAGCCGGAAGGGTCGCGCGCACTTCGCCGTCGCCAGCCTGGAGGTAGGCCCCGTAGCGGCCCACGCGGACGGCGATCTCGCGGCCTTCTGAGTCCTTGCCCAACGGAATTGCCGAGACCTCGCGGGCGTCGATGTCCCCCCAGCCTTCCGCGATCCGGCGCTTCAGGCCGATGTGCTCGACGTCCTCGTCGACGGCGCCCTCGTCGCCTCCGAAGTAGAAGCCGGTGAGCCATGGCCGCGAATCGACGTCGCCAGCGGCGACGGCGTCGAGCGCGCCTTCCATGCGCGCGGTGAAGTCGAGGTCAACGAGCTCGGGGAAGTGCTCCGAAAGGAGGCGCGTCACTGCGAACGCGGTGAACGAGGGGACGAGCGCGCTGCCCTTCTTCCAGACATAACCACGATCCTGGACCGTCTGGATGATCGAGGCGTAGGTGGAGGGGCGCCCGATGCCGCGCTCCTCCAGCTCGCGGACGAGGCTCGCCTCGGTGAAGCGGGCGGGCGGCTGCGTCTCGTGCCCCCGTGCCTCGACGGCCAGCGCGTCCAGCTCCTGCCCCTGCCGCAGCGGCGGGAGCACGCGCTCTTGGTCCTCGAGCTCTGCGTCCGGGTCGTCCGAGCCTTCGACGTAGGCACGGAGGAAGCCGGGGAATGTGATCACCTTGCCTGAAGCGGCGAAGACGGCCGTGCCATGCTCGCCAGCGGCGGCCTCGAGGCGTACGTTCGTTCGCTGGCCGGACGCGTCCTTCATCTGGGAGGCGACGGTGCGCTTCCAGATGAGGTCGTAGATGCGCAGCTGATCGTCGTCGAGCTGCCCCCTCAAGCTTTCGGGGGTGCGGAAGAGGTCGCCCGCCGGGCGGATCGCCTCGTGCGCTTCCTGCGCGCCTCGAGACTTTGCCCGGTACACACGCGGCTGATCGGGCAGGTACTCTGCGCCGTACATCGAGGTCACCTGGCGGCGTGCGGCGTTGATCGCCTGCTCCGACAGGTTCGTCGAGTCGGTGCGCATGTAGGTGATGTACCCGTTCTCGTAGAGCTGTTGCGCGACACGCATCGTGCGCTGCGACGTGAAGCGCAGCTTGCGGCCGGCCTCCTGCTGCAGGGTCGACGTGATGAAGGGCGCGGGTGGCCGCTGCGTGTACGGTCGTTCCTCGACGCGTGCGACGGTGAACGTCGCCGGGCGCACCGCTTCGCCGACGGCGCGCGCGGTCTGCTCGTCGAGCAGGCGGACGTCCGCGCTCCCTGAGAGCGCGCCGGTAGAGGGATCGAAGTCGCGGCCCGAGGCGATGCGTTTGCCGTCGAGTTCCACGAGCCGCGATGCCACGATCTCGTCGCTCGCCGGGCGCGTCGCGAGGCGCGCTTCCACGTCCCAGAAGCCGGCGCGTACAAAGCGCATGCGCTGCCATTCGCGGTCGACGATCAGGCGGACGGCCGCCGACTGCACTCGGCCCGCCGAGAGCCGCGGCTTCACCTTCTTCCAGAGGACGGGCGACACCTCGTAGCCGTACAGCCGGTCGAGGATGCGGCGCGTCTCCTGCGCCTCAACGAGTTCCTCATCGATGTCGCGGGGGTTCTGGAGGGCGGCCTCGATCGCGGGTCGCGTGATCTCGTGGAAGACCATGCGCTGGACGGGCACGCGCGGCTTCAGCACCTCGCGGAGGTGCCACGCGATCGCTTCCCCCTCCCGGTCCTCGTCCGTCGCGAGGTAGAGGCGGTCGGCGTCCTTCAGCAATTGCCGCAGCTTCGTGACCTGTGCCTTCTTCGCGGCGGGGACGATGTAGAGCGGCTCGAAGCCCTCGTCGACGTTCACGCCGAGGCGCGCCCAGGACTCCTTCTTCAGCTCCGCAGGAATCTCCGCCGCCGTCGAGGGCAGGTCACGAACGTGGCCGATCGACGACTCGACGACGAACTCCGGTCCGAGGAACTGCGCGATCGTGCGTGCCTTCGCTGGAGACTCGACGATGACGAGCGCCGAGCCGTCCCCGTTGCCGTTGGCGCGGGCTGAGGCCGAGCGAGCGCGTGAAGGGCCGTTCGAGGAGGTGGAGGAGTTGCGCGCGCCGCCGCGGCGGCGCTGGGTCGGTTCCGAGGTCAAGACGGTGGTCCTGTGATTTCGTGGGTTGCACCGGAAGGCTGTCCGGCCAGGTAGGATGCGGCCTCTTCGCGCAGGCGCACGTACTGCATGCTGCCCACGTCGCGGACGAGTCCCTTGAGTTCGAGTAACGCGAGCGTACCCGAGACGGTTGCTGCCGCCAAACCGCTCTCCCTGACGAGTATGTCGATGTGGCGAGGTTCGCGCGAAAGCACGGACAGCAGCGCCTGCTCGTCCTCGCTTGCTGGCGGAACGGCACGACCGAAGTCGATCTGGGCGCCGAGCATTGTCAGGTTGAGCGCCTCGAGCACGTCGCCAGCGCCGAGGACGGGCGTCGCCCCGTCCTTGATCAGCGAGTTCGGACCCCGCGACTGCGGCGAGAAGATAGAGCCGGGGACTGCGAATACGTCTCGATTCTGCTCCGCGGCGAAGCGAGCGGTGATCATCGCGCCGCTCTGGTGGTCGCCCTCGATCACCAGCGTCCCGAGGGCGAGCCCCGACATAATGCGATTGCGGCGGGGGAAGTACTCCGCTCGCGGGCGCGTGCCCAGGGGGTAATCCGAAACGAGCGCTCCGCGCTCCGCGATCTCCCGAGCCATCCGCTTGTTCTCCGGTGGGTACACCGAGTCGAGGCCCGCGGCGAGCACGGCGATGGTCCGCGCACCGGCATCGAGCGCGGTGCGGTGCGCGATGGTGTCGATTCCCCTCGCCAGGCCCGAGACGATGGTCACGCGGTTTGCAGCCAGTCCCTGCACGATCTCAGTCGCCGCCTGTTTACCGTACACGGTGGCGCGGCGCGTCCCGACGATGGCGATACCCCACTCGTCGTCGCTAGTGAGGGAGCCTTTCACGTAGATCACGGGAGGCGCGTCAGGGATTTCCCGCAACCTCGCGGGATACGCATCCTGCCGGATGGAGAGCGCGGTTACGCCTTCCGCCTCCAGTCGCGCCATCCCGCCGTCGGGGTCAGTCCGCGTGCGCTCCTCGTCGATCGCCGCGATGCTCGAGGCATCGAGGCCGGCGGCCCGCAGTGCGGACGCCGGCGCCCGCCAGGCCTCTTCCATCGTCGGGAACGCACGCTCGAGGAACGAGAAGCGGACGGCGCCCAGTCGATGGACGCGATGAAGCGCTACCCAGAACGGCAGATCGCGTTCGAGGTCAGGGCGGACCTTCTCCGCGGTGGTCGCCTCGCTTCGTGCCGGCACGCTGGCAGCGTAGCAGCGGCGTCCGCTCGCAACGCAAGGGGCGGACGGCGCAGTGCGCGGTTCCGGTCGGCGTTACTCGGCCGGCGCGGGCTCCGCGACTTCCGAGAGACGCGTCAGGCTTACGCGCTTGATGCGGCGGCCAAGGATCGAGATCACGCGCAGGCGCAGGCCGTGCTCCTCGTCGATCACCTCGTCACCGGGCACGGCGAGCCGCCCGAGCAGCGAGAACACGAGGCCACCGACGGTGTCGAAGTCCTCGTTCTCGACCTCGATGCCGAAGAGGTCGTTCAACTCGTCCAGAGCGAGCCGCGCGTCGACCACGACCTCATCCTCGGAGATGCGCTGTATCTCGAGGTCGCCGACATCGTGCTCGTCCGTGATCTCGCCCACGATCTCCTCGAGCAGGTCCTCGACGGTGACCACGCCCGCCGTGCCGCCGTACTCGTCCACCGCGATCGCGAGGTGGACCTGGTCGCGGCGGAGGTCTGCGAGCAGCTCGGCAGTGCGCTTCGTCTCCGGGACGAAGTACGGCGGCCGGGCGATGTCGACGAGGCGCGGCTGGATGTTGCCGGTCAGGAAGTACGCGAGCAGGTCTTTCGCGTAGACCACGCCGACGATGTGGTCGATGGATTCCTCGTACAGGGGGATGCGGCTCACGCCGTACTCGGTGGCGACTTTCAGCACGTCCCCGACGGACGCCTCGGTTGAAACAGCCTTAATGTCCATGCGCGGCGACATCACCTCGCGCACGGTCTGGTCCGACATGTCCAGGATGCCGCGCATCATGCGGCGTTGCTCGGCCAGCGCATCGTCCTCGCCGTTGACGGGGCCCTCGAGGACCGCCAGCAGTTCCTCGACGGGATTCGCCTCCGGGGGCGTGAGCGGGCGCCCGAGCAGCCGGAACAGCAGCGTGACCGGCAACGTCACGAACCAGGCGGCGGGAGCGAACACGAGGTGCAGGGCGTTCGTAAGCGGAGCAAGCAGGAGGCCGGTCCGCTCCGGACTTAGCATGCCAACGGCACGCGCGGACTGGCGCACGAACGAGAGGCCGAGGATCGCGCCAAATGCGACGACCGCGGTGGCCGCCGCGGTCCAGGTGCGATCGTGCAGCGCGATGAAAGTAACGGCCGCGGTCGCTGTGACAATCGAGGTGGTCGCGGCCACCGAGAGGGCGCGCAGCAGCGCGTATCGCTGCCGGATGTAGCGCTGGAGCAGTCGGTGTGCGCCGTTCTGATGCGCCCGCACGCGACTCCAGCTGATCGTGATGATGCCGGCTTCCGCCGCGGAGACGATCGCGAGCGCGATGACTGCGACGCCGAGCGCGATGTAGCCGAGCAATATGTCGGTATCCAAAAGGTGGCCGCTAGGCCTCAGCCTCCTTCGACTCCGGGCCCGCCGACGGAGTGGCTCCGTCTCGAGGCCGTGCCGGGACGCCGACCACAAGCGACCCTGCAGCCACGTCCTTCGTGACCACCGAGCCAGCCGCGGTCCGTGCCCGATCACCCACGTTCACCGGCGCGACCAGCATGGAGTCGCTGCCGATGAAGGCACCGTCGCCGACCTGGGTGCGGTGCTTGTCTTTGCCGTCGTAGTTCACGGTGACGGTCCCGGCGCCGACGTTCACGTCCGCGCCGATCTCGGCGTCACCGATGTAGGAGAAGTGCCCCACCTGCGTCCGTGCGCCGATCCGCGACGCCTTCACCTCGACGTAGTTCCCGAGGTGTACGTCCTCGCCGAGTTCGGCTCCGGGTCGCAGGTGGCAGTAGGGACCGACGGTCACGCCGGCCGCGACGCTGGCACCCTCGAGCGTAGAGGCGTCGATGACGCAGCCAGCGCCCACGACGGTGTCGCGGAGGACCGCGTTCGGCCCGATGCGGCATCCCGTACCGATGACCGTGTCGCCGAGGAGGTGGACCCCGGGGAGGATCGTCGTGTCGGGTTCGACCAGGACGCCCACGTCGACGTACGTCGACGTGGGGTCGACGAGCGTCACGCCGTCCAGCATCAGGCGGCGTCGCACGCGCTCGCGCATCAGCGCTTCCGCACGAGCGAGGTCGACGCGCGTATTGACTTGCTGGACCTCGGACGACTCGACGACCTGGTAGGTCTGGACGCGCTCGAGGCGGTCGACGGCCTGGCCGATGACATCGGTGAGATAGCGCTCGCCGCGGGGCCCGGGCTCGAGCGCCTCGAGGACCGGCCAGAGCCAGGCGGCCTCGGCGGCGTAGAGGCCGGCGTTCACCTCGGGCTCGCCTCGGGTGGTGGCGTCGGTCTCGGTCTCTTCGAGGATCGCGGCTACGCGGCCATTGCGCCTGATGACGCGTCCGTAACCGGTCGGGTCGTCGAGGTAGGCGGTGAGGAACGTGAGGACGGCGCCGCTCTGCTCGTGGCGCTCGATCATCTCGCGCAGTGTCCGCACGGTGAGTAGCGGCAGGTCCGCGTTCAGGATGAGGACGCGGGGCGCCTCGCCCGCTGCCGCGCGCGCCGCGAGTGCGGCGTGTCCGGTTCCGAGGGGCTCGCGCTGCACGGCGATGCGGGCCTGCCCGTCGAGGGCCGCCGCGACGGGATCATCCGGAGCGGACGTCACGACGATTGTGTCGCGGAAGCCGGCCTCGCGCAGCGTGTCCACAACCAGGCGGACCATCGGACGGCCGGCGACAGGGTGCAGGACCTTGGGCAGCGACGAGCGCATGCGAGTACCGCGGCCTGCGGCGAGCACGACCGCCACCCAGCCATCGAGTGATGTTGGGCGGTCGCTCATCGCTGGATTACCCGGCTTCGACTCGGCAGCGATAGATGATCGTCGTCGAGCGGTTCGGTCTGGTCGGTACTGATCGTTGGCTCCGGCCGCCTGCGGAATGCCTCGCGGCGGGGGTGTAGACGACAACCTCGTACGGACGCCATTCTACACGAGCCGTTACCCTGTCACCACCGCGCAGCATCGATGGCGCCCGCTCACGGCGGCAGGCGCGTGCGCGGGCCATACCGGCAGGCACGTTGAGCACGAGAGTCGCGACGCCTTGAAGGTAAACGAACTCCGCGAAGCATTCCTCGCCTTCTTCCAGGCGAGGGGGCACCGCCGTATCCCCTCGTCCTCGCTCGTGCCGCACGGTGACCCCACCTTGCTCTTCACGACTGCAGGGATGGTCCAGTTCAAACCGTACTTCATGGGCCTCGAGGAGCCGCCGGCGCGGCGCATGACCTCGATCCAGAAGTGCTTCCGCACGACGGACGTCGAGGAAGTTGGCGACGCCTCGCACCTCACGTTCTTCGAGATGCTGGGCAACTTCTCCGTCGGGGACTACTTCAAGGCCGAGGCCATTGAGTGGGCGTGGGAGTTCCTGACCGGCGTCCTGGGGATCGACCCAGATCGCCTCCGCGCGACGGTGTACATCGACGACGACGAGGCCTTCGCGCTCTGGGAGCAACACGGCGTGCCTCCGGAGCGCATCCTCCGTTACACGGCCGAGCAGGGGAACTTCTGGGGCCCCCCGGGTGACAGCGGTCCGTGCGGACCCTGCTCGGAGATGCACTACGACTTCGGAGAGACGCCGGGTTGCCCATCCTGCGCCGACGGGACGTGCCACCCGGATATCGGCTGCGGGCGCTTCCTCGAGATCTGGAACCTCGTCTTCATGACGTACTTCCAGGACGAGGACGGGAAGCGGACGCCGCTGCCCGCGCAGAACGTCGACACCGGCGCCGGCCTTGAGCGGCTGGCCTCGGTGCTGCAGGACGTGCGCTCCGTGTACGAGACGGACGAGCTGGCGAGCGTCATCGAGGTTGCCTCGAAGGTGGCCGGCCGCCCGTACGACCCGGACGAGGCGCCCGAGGTGGCGCGTGCTCTCCGGGCCATGACCGAGCACTCACGAGCGATCGCCTTCCTCGTGAACGACGGCGTCCTGCCGGGGAACGAAGGGCGCGGGTACGTGCTGCGGCGCGTGCTCCGGCGCGCGGTGTATTTCGGACACACGATCGGTCTGCGCGAGCCGTTCCTCGAGCGAATCGTCGATGCAGCCGTCGACGCTTCGCTCGCGTATCACCCGGACCTCGACGGCCAGCGCGCCTTCATCAAGCGCGTCGCAGGTACCGAGGAAGCGCGCTTCCAGGCCACGCTCGCCCGCGGCCTCGACCTCCTCGACGAGGTGCTGGCACGCGAGCTGGAGTCGAAGCGCGTTCCCGGCCGTGACATGTTCGTGTTGTACGACACACACGGGCTGCCCCCAGAGCTGACGCGGGAGGTCGCGGAGAGCCACGGCTACGATGTCGACGAGGAGGGCTTCGAGCGCGAGATGGAGGCGCAGCGCGCCCGTTCACGCGCGGAGGCTGCCGACACGGCAGGCAGTGATGAGATCGCCCAGCGGTACGTCCGGCTCGGCCTCGAGACGCGGTTCGAGGGCTACGAGACGCTGTGGGTGCAGTCGAGCGTCGCCGCGCTCACCGTCCACGGGGAGCTGGTCGAGCGCCTCGAGGCCGGCCAATCGGGTGCGCTGATCCTCGCCGCCACGTCCTTCTACCCGGAGGGCGGTGGCCAGGTTGGGGACCGGGGCGAGATCGTCACGCCAGGCGGCCGCTTCCGTGTCGACGACACGCAGGAGTACGGCGACGTCATCGTGCACATTGGCGAGGTCGCCGACGGCGCCGTCTCGAAGAGCGAGGCGGCGGAGAGCCGCGTCGATCCGGATTGGCGCGCGGGTTCGATGCGGAACCACACCGCGACCCACCTCCTCCACGCCGCACTCCGGCGGAACCTCGGCAGTCACGTGCGCCAGGCTGGCTCCTACGTCGGGCCGGACCGCCTCCGGTTCGACTACACGCATCCCGAGGCACCCAGCGCGGAGGTGCTCCGCGCGATCCAGCGCGAAGTAAACGCGAGGGTCCGCGACGACATCGAGCGGCAGACGCTGATCATGTCGTTCGAGGAGGCGATGGAGCGGGGCGCGCTCGCCTTCTTCGAGGATCGCTACTCCACCGACGTGCGAGTCGTCGAGTACTGCGAGGCGTTCGGTCATGATCCTGCACATCGGCATACGGCGGAGTGCTACTCGCGCGAGCTGTGCGGTGGCACCCACCTCCACTCTACCGGGCAGGTCGGCCTCTTCCAGATCGTGAGCGACACGAGCATCGGGGCGGGCCTTCGCCGCATCGAGGCGGTCACCGGCCCCGAGGCCGAGCGCCTCGTCGAGGAGCGGTCCGAGGTCGTGAGCGCCCTGTCGCACCGCTTCCGCCTGCCTCCAGAGCAGGTTCTCGACCGCGTCGACGCCCTCGAGGCTCAACTCGAAGCAGCGCGCAAAGAGCTCGAGGAGCAGCGACGTCAAGCCTCGGCTGGTCAGGCTGACAGCATGGTTTCGCAGGCCGAGACGGTCGATGGTGTGCAGTTGCTCGTGGCGCGTGTGACCGTCGGCTCAGGGGACGACCTCCGTCCGATGGCAGACCGCCTCCGGGCGCGGCTCGGCTCGTCCGTCGTCGTGCTCGGCGCGGAAGTCGGCGGGCGTCCCATCCTGCTGGTCGCCGCCAGCGACGACGTGGTGGCACGCGGCCTGCGCGCGGACGAGATCGTGCGTGAGGCCGCGAAGGTCGTCGGTGGTGGGGGCGGCGGCCGGCCGCAGCTCGCGCAGGCAGGCGGTCGCGACGTCTCCCGCCTTGACGACGCCCTGGAGGTGGCGCGCGAGGCGGCGCGGGGGCGGCTGGCGGGAGGCTAGCCGTGGCCGAGACGCGCTGGGACGAGGTACGAGCGACCGCCCAGCGGTACTTCGATGTGGCGCGCGTGACCGCCATCCGCTGGTGGCGCCAGTCGGACGCCTGGCTCGAAGCGCGTGTGAAATCTGCGCTCGCCTCCTTCAACGCCTGGCGCGCTCGCCGCGCCCAGCAGCGCGCCGTCGCACCGCAGCAGCCTGCTCGTCCGTTGTCCACCAGGGGCGCGCCGCCGGCCCGGCGCGCGCAGCGCGGGATCGTGCTCACCGCGGCGCGCGAGGACGACGCCGCGTCGGTCATCGGGCGGCTCGACACTGCCGAGGACATCGATCTCATCCTGATGGTGCCACGGGGAGCGCGGCGCCTGCGGGACGCCGGCGCCTGGACTCGAATCGCCGCCCATGCGCGTCAGCAGGGCATCGCTCTACGCGTCGTCTCGCCTCGCGGCGACGTGCGCGACTCGGCTCGCGCGAACGGCCTCGTCGCCGCGCGTTCGGCGCGGTGGCTCCCTCGAGGGGCTTCCAGCCGAGTGAGCGTGGGCGAGCGGGAATTCGAACTGCCCTCGCTCGGAGTCGGGTCGCTGCTACGCCTCCTGGCGGTGCTGGGCCTCGCATTGTTCGTCGTCGGCGGCGCCTGCTACGCGATCCCGTCGGCCCAGATCACGATCGTTCCGCCCTCGGAGCCGCTGTCGGAGACGTTGCGAGTGCGCATTAACGCACTCGCCTCGAACCCTGATCCCGAGCTCGGTGTCGCCGTGGGCACGACCATTCGCGTCGAGGTGACCACGCTCGTCTCGACGATTGCCACCGGGGCCACCGAAGTGGGCGACCAGCGAGCGACCGCGGAGCTGCTCTTCGTCAACGAGGGCGCCGAGGACGTGGATGTACCGGCTGGGACTGAGGTGCGGACCGCCTCAGGCGTCGTCTTCATCGTGGACGGCTCGGTGGTTGTGCCCGCGGGGGCCAACATCTCCGCGACTGCGACGGCGGCGCAACCGGGGTCGGGTAGCAATGTTGCGGGAGGCACGATTGTCGAAGCGAGCGACCTCCCCACGACGGTCACGGTCGCCAACCCAGCGCCCGCGCTCGGAGGCACGGATGCCGTGGTCCCGGCCGTCGCCCAGGAGGACGTGGACCTCGCCGGGACGATCGCCGACGAGGCGCTGCGGATCGCAGGGGAACGAGCGCTCGAAGCGCGCGTGGGAGACACCGCCACGCTCTTCCCCGAGACCATCTCCGTCGCGATCCTGCGGCAGGTCCCGCTCCGCGATATCGACGAGCCGGCGCAGGCTTTCCTGATGGAGTACACGGGCATCATCTCCGCTGTGGTCCTGACCGAGGAGGAAGGCAGGCGTTTCGCCGAGGCCTACCTTGACGATCGGTTGGACGAAGGACGGGTGCTGCTGCCGGGGTCCGGCACGCTGGAGGTGGTCGGCGGCTCGGAGCTCGAGGCTGGCGGCGTGACCGCCGACGTTTCCGTCGGAGGCCTCGTGACTGACCCGATCGCACCGGACGAGCTCCGTGGCGAGCTGACCGGGGTAAGCCCCGAAGAGGCCTCGCAGCGACTGCAGGACCGCCTGGACCTCGACGTTCCGCCTACCGTGACGATCTCGCCGACGTGGATCCCGTGGCAGTGGACGCCCCGGCGGGCCGACCGTATCGAGATCGTGCTCGCCGGGCCGGGGTCCGAGGACGAGACGTCAGAGGACGACGACGTGGACGGCGACGCCGGGAACGGCGAGGGAGCGGCCACCTCGACGCCAGCCGATGGTGCGGCCACCGAGGACGAAGAGTGAGCCACGAGGAGCGGCCGCGGCGTTGGCTGGGGGTCGATCCCGGCGAGGCGCGCGTCGGACTCGCGACGTGCGATCCCGAGGAGCGGGTCGCCGTCCCGCTGGAGGTCATCCCCGCGTCCGCGGCGTTTCCCGCGATCCGGGCGATCGTTTCGCGCGAGGAGATCGGGGGCATCGTGCTGGGGCTCGCCGTCTCGATGGACGGGGTGGAACGCGAACAGGCGGCGCTCGCCCGGAAGCTCGGCGAGCGACTCGAGCGGGCCCTCGATGTGCCGGTCGTCTACGAGGACGAGCGACTGACGACGTTCGCTGCCGAACGAACGCGCATCGACCCACACGACCGCAAGCCTCGTGACGACATCGCGGCCGCGATCCTGCTCCAGCAGTTCATCGACCGGCGTCGTGCGCGGCGGGAACGGGAGGCCGCCGGTGCGGGCGCGTGATCCGCTGGCCGCGGCATTGCTGCTGATGTCGGCATGGACCGTCGCGATGGCGGCGTTCGCGTTCTTCGCGATTCGCGGCGCGGCGAGTGCGGTGGGCGACTCGCTGCGGCACCTTCCCGAGGCATCGGCGACGGTCTCTCCCCAGCTGACCGAGGTCGTCGTCGAAAGCGGAAGCCTCGCTGCCGACATCGTCGACCTGCTCGTCGAGCGAGGCGTGGTCGAGGACACGCGCCGCCTGGAGCTGCTGCTCGATCTCAGCGGCGCGGCTGCGGAGCTGCGCGCCGGCCGCTACGAGTTTCCCACCCCGGCGCCAGCGAGTGAGGTGATCCGGAAGCTCAGCCTGGGCCTCACGTCGGAGCGGTTGCTCGCGATTCCGGAGGGTCGGCGTCTGGAGGAGCTCGGCGAGATCGTGGCGAATGCGGAGATTGCGACAGAGTCGGAGTGGGCGGAAGCGCTCGCCAGGCCTCGTGACCGGCCCTTCCTCGCGAGCCGCCCGGAGGGCGCCAGCCTCGTCGGCTACCTGTTGCCCGCCTCGTTTGCCACTACTCCCGACACGACGGCCGACGAATTGGTCGACCAGATGCTGGACGCGTTCGCGGAACAGGTCACCCCGGACCTGATCGCCGAAGCGGAAGCACAGGGACTGACGCTGCACGAGGTGCTGACGCTCGCCTCGATCGTCGAGCGCGAGGCGGTGGTCCCGGAGGAGCGGCCGACGGTCGCCTCGGTGTTTCGCAACCGTTACGAACTCGGGATGCCGCTGCAGGCTGACCCCACGGTTCAGTTTGCCATCGCGAATGAGGAGTCGGTGGCGGAGTACGGCTGGTGGAAGCAGGAGCTGACGATCGACGACCTCGCGTTCGATTCGCCTTACAACACCTACGTCTACCCCGGCCTCCCGCCGGGCCCCATCGCGAACCCGGGGATCGATGCGATCATCGCGACGATCCGGCCAGCGGAGACGGACTACCTTTACTTCGTCGCGATGGGTGACGGCAGCCACGCCTTCGCAGAGACGCTCGAGGAGCACAACGCAAACGTCGAGCGTTACCTGGGGCCGAGATGATGCGGGACGTTCGATGACCTCGATCATCGCTCTGATCGGACACCCCGTGGCGCACTCCATCTCACCCGCTTTCCAGCAGGCGGCGCTCGACGCCGTCGCCGTGGACGCGCGGTACGAGGCGTGGGACACGCCGGAGTCCGAACTCGAGGCCGCCGCCCAGCGGTTGCGCATAGAGGGCGTGCTGGGCGCGAACGTCACGGTGCCACACAAGGTGGCGATGATGAGCCTGGTCGATGAGCCGGATGCGCTCGTCGAACGGGTCGGTGCGTTGAACACCATCGTTCGACGCGACGGCGTTCTGCACGCTACCAATACGGATGTGACGGGCATTCTGCACGCGCTCGTCGAAGGCGGCGTCTCACCCGAAGGGAAACGCGTGCTGCTGCTCGGAGCCGGGGGGGCCGCGCGAGCCGTGGTGGCCGCGATGCGCGAAGCACGAGCAGCGTCTCTTGTGGTGGCGAATCGGACGGTCGAGCACGCCCGTGCGCTCGAGCCGGTGGCCGGGGACACGCTTCCACTCGAGATCTGCCCACTCGACACTGATGCGCCAGAGTTCCAGGAGGCGATGGGCGAGGCCGAGCTGGTGGTACACTCCACCTCGCTCGGGATGCGGCACGGCCCGGACGAGGCCGCCACGCCGGTACCGGCGCGACTCTTCCGTTCCGGCCAGGTGGCCTTCGACCTCGTGTACGTGCCTGAGCGAACGCCGTTCCTCGAAGCGGCCGAGCAGGGCGGTGCGCAGACCATCGGCGGGCTTGCGATGCTGATCCATCAAGGCGCCGCCGCGTTCCGTCTGTGGACCGGCCTCGAACCGCCGCTCGAGGTGATGTTCCGGGCAGCGCGCAACGCGCTGAGAGGGGCGGCCTGAGATGGAATGGGGTGTTCTACTCGTCACCATCCTCGGCGTGATCCTGGGCGGGATCGTCCTGCAGGCGACCATGGCGGCACGGCACTGGCGACGCGTCATCGCCGCGGGTGACCTCGATGCCCTCCGCCAGGCCGTCGACGAGTCGTTTGCTGCGTGGCAACGACAGAAGCCGCCGAAGGGCTTTCCGATCGCCGACTGGCAAGGCCTCCAGTCCGCGACCGTCCTCGCCGCCGACCCGCAGCGCTGCCGCGTCTCGATGCTCGTCGGTCCCGACATCCGGGTCGTCGGCAACCGCCGTCAGCAGACCGGCTCCGCCCTCGACGTTGCACGCCGCGTGGCTGTGAAGATGGTCGAGCGCACGCTCTACGAGATACCGCACGTCCGCTTCGATGAGGTCCAGGTCGACGTCCACACCTCGTACCAGCAACCTGACGGCTCTACGCGGACCGAGTGCATCCTCACGACGCGCGTCGACCGCGCCGCGGCGGCGACGGCGCCGTGGGACACCGCCGATGAAGCGGAACTGCTCCGCGGCTGGACGACGGTCGACCAGTCGACGGGGAAGGTCGATCCTGACGAGGATCCGCTGATCGTTGCCGAGGCGCAGGCCGCCGTCGCCGAGGCAGAAGCGACGCTGCGAAAGGGACCCAAGTGACGCAGTTCCGCTGGTTCACCGCCGGCGAGTCGCACGGCAAGGCGCTGACAGCGCTCATCGAGGGCGTACCGGGCGGCCTCGGCCTGACCGAGGACCTCATCCGGGCCGACCTGGCGAGACGACAGGGGGGCTACGGCCGCGGCCAGCGGCAGCAGATCGAGGTCGATCATGCCGAGATCACCAGCGGCGTGCGCCACGGCAAGACGATGGGGTCACCGATCGCGCTCTGGATCCGCAACGCCGACCACGACAACGCCAACTGGCGCGTCCGCATGGCCGTCGAGGAGGTTGAGGCAGAGGTCGAACGCGTCACGCTCCTGCGCCCCGGGCACGCCGACCTGGCCGGCACCCAGAAGTACAACTACGACGACGTGCGTCCGATCCTCGAACGCTCGAGCGCACGCGAGACAGCGGCACGTGTCGCGGTTGGGGCGGTCGCTCGGGCGTTGCTGGCCGAGATCGGCGTAACGATCCACTCGCACACAGTCTCGGTTGGCTCGGTCGCGGCGGACGTGCCCGAGTCGATCGACTGGAACGCCGTCGATGCCTCGCCGATGCGCACGGCAGACCCCGCATCGGAAGCGCCGATGATGGCGGAGGTGGACGCTGCGAAGGAGGCTCACGACACGATCGGTGGCGTTTTCGAGGTGCGCGCCTCGGGCGTCCCGATCGGACTCGGGAGCCACGTGCACTGGGACCGCAAGATCGACGGCCGCATCGCGCAGGCGATCCTGTCGATCAACGCCGTGAAGGGCGTCGAGATCGGTGATGCGTGGCAGGGCGCGGGGAGGCGCGGGTCGAAGGTGCAGGACGTGATTCTGCCACGCCAGGTGTGGCACCAGCGGCCATGGGAACGCGCGACGAACCACGCAGGCGGCCTCGAGGCCGGTATCACCAACGGCGAGGAGATCGTTGTCCGCGCCGCTCTCAAGCCCATCTCGACCGTTCCCCAGCGCATGCCGACCGCGGACCTGCTCACCGGCGACGAGACGATGTCGTTCTACGAACGGTCGGACGCGTGCGTTGTTCCGGCCGCCGGGGTCATCGGCGAGGCCATGCTCGCGATCGTGCTGGCGGACGCAGCCCTCGAGAAGTTCGGCGGCGACCACATCGACGAGTTCGTGCGCAACTTCCGCGCCTACCAGGAGACCGTCGGCCCTCGCGAGGTTCGCGAGTGAGGCTCGGCGCGTGAACGAGGCCCCCGTTCAACAGATCGTCCTCGTCGGCCTCAGCGGTGTCGGCAAGTCCTCTGTCGGTCGTGCGCTCGCGGAGCAGCTCGGGTGGCCGCTCGTCGACACGGACACGCTCGTCCGCGAGCGCGAAGGCAGGACGCCCGCCGAGCTGATCACTCAGCGCGGCGAACCCGCGTTTCGTGACATCGAGGCGCGCATCGTCGAGGAAGCGGCGCGGAAAACACCCGCGATCATCGCCACCGGGGGCGGCGCGTTTCTGCGCGCGAGCAACCGCCGTACGCTCGGCGAGCAGGGATTCATCTGCTATCTCGACGCGCCCCCCTTCGAGATCGCGCGGCGCCTGCGTGCCGATCCCGACAGCAGCGACCGTCCGCTCCTCGGGGACGATCTCGAGGCGAACCTCTACCGGCTCGACACCGAGCGGCGCCCCTACTACACGCACGCCGACCTCTGGGTGCCGGCCCTCGGCCTTACGCCAGCGCAGATCGCGGGTCGCATCCTGACGGCGTGGGCCACCGACGCGCGGCAACTCACGGCGCAGCAGCAGCGACTCGAGCGCTTGGGCGGCGAAGAGGCGGCGCGCGCTCCACAGGCGATCATCGACACGGGACGCGAGCGCTACCCGATCTGGGTCGGGGCAGGCGAGCGCCGCCGGCTACCGGATCGATTGCGGCAGCTGGGGCTCAATGGGCGCGTCTTCCTCGTCACCGATTCCGAGGTGATGGAGCACCATGGCGCGTCGCTGGCCGAGACCTTCGATGCTGGCGGGATCGCCGGGGCCTCCTACATCATCCCGAGCGGTGAGTCCTCGAAGCACCTGCGCGTCGCGCAGGAGCTGTATCGCTGGCTGGCGGGCGAACGGGCCGAGCGGCGCGACGTCGTCGTCGCCCTCGGCGGTGGCGTCGTCGGAGACCTCGCGGGCTTCGTCGCGGCGACCTACCTCCGCGGGATGCCCTTTGTCCAAGTGCCCACGTCCGTGCTCGCAATGACCGACGCCGCGATCGGTGGGAAGGTCGCGGTCGACCTGCCCCAGGGCAAGAACCTCGTGGGCGCGTTCCACCAGCCTTCGGCGGTAGTGGCGGACACCGAGATGCTCGCGACGCTTCCCAAGCGCGCTTTCATCGAGGGGTTCGCCGAGGTCATCAAGCACGCGCTCATCCTCGACCCGGAGTTGCTCGATGTTCTCGAGCGCCACGCCTACGCTATTGCCGCCCAGGAGGCGGACCCCGAGCTGCTCGCGGCCATTATCGGGAGGTCCGCCCGGCTCAAGGCATTGGTCGTGTCCGCCGACCCGCACGAGCGCGGGCTGCGTGCCATCCTCAACTACGGGCACACCATCGGACACGCGATCGAGACGGTGACCGGGTACGGCGACTACCTCCACGGCGAGGCCGTCTCCGTCGGGATGACTGGCGCAGCCGCAATCGGGAGCCGCCTGGGACTGCTCCCGCCGGACGTCGAAGCGCGCCAATCCGCCGTACTGCGCGCGTTCGGGCTCCCGCTCGCGGCGCCCGGCCTCGAGCCGTCGGCGATCCTCGCGGCGATGCGCATGGACAAGAAGGTCGAGGCGGGCCAGCAACGTTTCGTCCTGCTGGAGGCGGTGGGCCGCGCCGTGCTCCGCGACGACGTGCCCCGCAACCTCGTGGAAGACGTGGTGCGCGGGCTCACCACGGCGTGATGCGAACCGCCGGATGAACCTCCGCCAGCGACCCCGCCGCCTGTACGCCCGCGTCACTGGGCGGGTGCAGGGTGTCGGCTACCGCGCTTTCTGCGCCGACGAGGCGATGCGCCTGAACATCACCGGCTACGCGCGCAACCTCGACGACGGTGTCACCGTCGAGGTCGTCGGCGAGTCCGACGAGATGACGCTGCGCGCCTACGTCGAACGTCTGCGCGAGGGCCCCGCCTTCTCCCGAGTCGACGATGTGCGCTTCCGCTGGGAAGACCCCACCGGCGAGTTCACCGGCTTCGAGTCCGTGATCTGAGGGGCGGGATGCGACTGCTGTACGACGCCGAAACCGACTCTCTCTACATCGAGTTCAGCGCTCGGCCGGGTTCTGACGTGCGCGAGGTGGTCGACGGTGTTGTGGTAGACCTCGACGAGGACGGGAACGTCGTGGGCATCGACATCGACCACGCCTCGAAGAAGCTTGATCTCACGACGCTTGAGCCCGGAGTGCTACCGCTCCCGGCCGCCTGAGCGCCCCTACTCACACCCCCAGCCGCCGGCGCAGCCGTCCGAGCAGTGAATCGTCCTTCCGAGGCACGGCGCGCGGAGGTGCGGAACGCGCGACGTCCTCGGAGTAGAGCGGCTCCACGAGGCGGCGCGAGGTCTCGATCGGCGCTTCGGCGGTGCGCTCGACCTCTGAGCGGTCGCCGAGGAGGTGCGACTGCACGAGGTCGGCGAGCCCGGCGTGGTCGCTCGGGCCCTTGCCCTCGAAGGCGGCGCGCAGCTCCTCGCCGGAGACCACCGCGAGGAGGTCGTCGCCGGCGCTGAGGGTCGCCGCGCCGCCGGGGGGTGAGACCTCGATGGCGGGGACGCCGTGGCCTTCGTAGCCCTCGGCGAGCAGCAGATCGGCCTGCGGGTCGAGGCCGGCGACGACACCCTGCAGTGCCTCGATGTGGAACGTGCGCTCGAGGGTCACGCGGCCGCCGCTGCCGAGGACGACCACCGTCGCCTGGCCGTCGCGCTCAACCGCCGAGGCGACGCGGTAGCCGCGACGCCGCAGCTCGTCCGTCAGGCCGAGAATCAGCAGCGACTTCCCTGCGCCCGGCGCGCCGAGGACGCGCAGTACCGCGAGGCTCACGGCGCGGGCGGGGTGTCGACGCTGATCCCCTCCCCCGTAGGCGGGGGAGGGTGAGGGTGGGGGACCGGCGCATCGACACTCGCGAGCATGATCTCGATGGGCTCGCCGGGGTCGATGGCGCCACCGCCCTCGGGGAGGACGGCATAGGCGTCGGCGTAGGCCATCGAGGTGAGCACGCCGGAGCCCTGCGGCCCGGTGAGCCGCGCGACATAAGCACCGTCCTCGAGGGTGACGCGGACGCGCGCGTAGAAGCGGCGCGGGTCGGGGCTCGCGATGCGCTCGCCGGCGACGCCTCGGACGGTCGGGCGGGGCCAGGCCTGCGGCTTGCCGAGCATCGTGAAGATGGCGGCGCGGCCGAACAGCTCCATCGTCAGCAGCGCCGACACGGGGTTGCCCGGCAGTCCGAGGTGGGGCACCGGCCGGCCGCTGCCGTCGCGAGAGCGGAACGTGCCGAAGGCGAGCGGCTTGCCCGGCCGCATGTTCACTGTCCAGAAGCCGACCTCGCCCTCGCGCTGGAGGACCTCCTTCACCACGTCGAAGTCGCCGCGCGAGACGCCGGCCGAGGTGATGACGAGGTCGGGGTGCGCCGCGAGCGCTTCGTCGAGGCGGGCGGTGAGCGCCTCGACGGTGTCGCGCGCGATCTCGAGGACTTGCGGGGCGCCGCCCCACGCGAGCACGGACGCCGCGAGGCCGACCGCGTTGGCGTCGTAGACCTTGCCGGGTGCGGGCGGCTCGCCGGGACGCAGCAGCTCGTCGCCGGTCGAGAGGATGGCGACGCGCGGACGCCGGTGCACTCGCGCCTGGGCGAGGCCGAGCGAGGCGAGCACGCCGAGCTGCGCCGGCCCGAGGATCGTGCCGCGCGGTAGCACGAGGTCGCCGGCGCGCACGTCTTCGCCCGCTGGCCGGATGTTCGCGCCGAGCGCGGCCGCGACGTCGATGCGCACTTCCGAGGCGGGCGCGACCGACCACGCGACGCCGCGCTCCTCCTCGTCGGTCTCCTCAAAGGGGACGACGGCGTCGGCGCCGTCCGGGATGGGCGCGCCGGTCATGATGCGCACGGCCTCGCCCGGGCCGACCGCGCCCTCGAAGACGCGCCCGGCCGCGAGGTAGCCCGTGACGCGCAGCGTCCGAGGCGTGTCGCGGGTGGCGCCCGCGGTGTCGGCGGCGCGCACGGCGTAGCCGTCCATCGCGGTGTTGGCGAGCGGCGGGATGTCGAACGGCGCGACCACGTCCTCGGCGAGCACCTGGCCGAGCGCGTCGAGCAGCGGCGCGGCGACGGCCTCGAGGGGTGCGAAGTGCTCGAGGATGCGGGCGCGCGCGTCCTCCACCGGGATCATGTCCGGCGGCAGGATCGAGTGGACGTGCGTTTCGGTCGAGGTCATCGCCTCGATCCTACCGCGCCACCTACGGACCCGTGGCCGCCCCGCGAGGGCACGAGCATCCCGAGGCTAGGCGAGGTTGACCGACAGGCAGGTGGTCGTGCGCTGGATGCCGTCGATCTTCTGGATCTCCTCGGTGATGCACTTGCCGAGGAGGTCGAGGTCCTCCGCCTCGAGCTGGACGATGACGTCGAAGGGCCCGGTGACGGTGTCGACGGCGAGAATCTTGGCGTTCTGCGACGTGAGCCCGCGGACGTTGTGCCCGACGGCCTGCGTCCTCCCCACCTCGGTCTCGACCAGGACGTAGCCGCGGATGCTCATGGTGCGTCTCTCCTCGGGCAGTCGCGTGTCAGTGTTGCTCCGACGCTCCCTACGGTCGCAGTGCGGATGGTGGCGAGGGGCGGGGAGGGTGTCAATGTGGCGGTGGACCCTAGGCACCTGCCGCCGACACGAGACGAACAGCACCAAGGCCGATGAGCTCACGCAGCAGCTCGAGCGACTTGGCCTCGAGATTGTCTCCGTCGAACTCAATGTAACCGAGATCGCGGAAATCGCTAGCGAAGCGGACGGACCGCTCTTTGAAGATCACGATTCGCTTGCCGTAAAGGAGCGACGCTGCACCGAGTTCGAAGACGACGTTCTGACGTGGTCGCGGGGCCGGCGTTCCGTCCTTCTCGAAGAGCTCATCGTCCGGAGTGAAGATAAGCACTGCCGCAGTGCATGAGCGCATCAGATCGGCAACCTTCTGCGAGATCGGTCGACCGCTATGCGGCTCATCCTCTGCGGTGACTGACGGAATGTTGAACTCGGTCAGTATCTTCTGGAGTTGCCGCAACGGCTCTTTCCGGCTCCCGTGCACGATGAAGATCTTCACATCTTGCGTATTCGGGGTATCCGTGGATGGGGTTGGTTGTTCGGGGATGCGATCGGCTATGGCGGTGACGTTCATCGGCTCGGTCGGCGCGTCTACATCGTCCCCGGCGATCTCCTCAATCGCGGCATCCCCGACGTGCTTCTCTACGTCACCACCGTTGAGCACGACCCACTTTCCGCCACTCACATCCCGTAGGAACGCGACCTCTCCGGCATCTTCGATGAAGGCAGCCGCGGACTCAGCCGATCTCGCGGGGTTCACGCTGAATGGCTCCCGTTCGAGCGTGTTCTTGAGGAACGATGGCTCGGGCAACCGGCTGTTCTCAAAGTGGTCCAGGAGCTTCTGGTAGAGCGGGACGTTTCGGAATGCCCCGCGCTTGCTCCCGAGGAGTTCGTCATCGCTTCGCGGTGCAGTGATCGCCTCGCCGAGCGGGGTCAACGTCAGACTTTCGGACTTCTCGCTCCCGCTAATCAGGCCAAACCGGTACGCCGAAGTAATCAGCTCTCGGTAAGTGCTACTTGCTGGACTCAGCCGCAGCGCCTCGGCGAGAAGCACGCGGTTCATCGGCCGGCCGGCGTTCTTGTCCCGAATGGCTTGCGCTAGCCGAATCGCCTCCGCGAGCCGCCGTGGTGGATAGGGCTTCTCAGGACCGCGCGCCATTAGGTACTCCCCGCCATAGGTCATACGTTCGCGTAACGAGATAGACGCTAGATCGTTTCTAGAGGTGTCGTCAATACCGCGTGAAATGCCCGCCCGCTGACCGTCGACCCCGGAGCAGCCTGCTCGTCCGGAGCTTGACACATTCCCATATAGGTATACGATGCCCACATGGCCAGAGCAGCCACGACCTCCGACGCGTTCAACGCGATCGCTGAGCCGCAGCGCCGGCGCATCCTCTCGCTGCTGAAGGAGCGCGAGCGGCCGGTCGGTGACCTGGCGCGCGCGCTCGGGACGACGCAGCCCGGCGCGTCGAAGCACCTGCGCGTGCTGCGCGAGGTCGGTCTCGTGCGCGTTCGGGAGGTCGGTCGCGAGCGCCTGTACGCGCTCGACGCTCAGGGGCTGCGTCCGATCCATGAGTGGGTCGGCGGCTTCGAGGAGTACTGGAACCAGACCTTCGACCGCCTCAACACCTACGTCCGAGAGCTGCAATCCGAGGAGGCACGGCGTGGCGATGCGTGACCTCGAGCCCGAGTCTGAGCGCGAGATCGTCGTCTCACGCGTCATCGACGGGCCTCGAGCGCTGGTGTTCGAGGTGTTCTCGGACTCGGGGCACCTCGGGCAGTGGTGGGGGCCGGACGGCTTCACGACCACGACGCACGCCTTCGAGTTCGGCGTGGGCGGCGTGTGGGACTACACGATGCACGGCCCCGATGGCACCGACTACCCGAACTGGATCGAGTGGCGCGAGATCGCGAGGCCCGAGCGCATCGTCGCCCTCCACGGCTCTCGCGCGGACGATCCCGAGGCGTTCGTCTCGACGTTCACGTTCGTCGAGCGTGACGGCGCGACGGAGCTGACGCTGCGCGGGGTCTTCCCGACCAAGGCGCTGCGCGACC
Source organism: uncultured Dehalococcoidaceae bacterium (assembly GCA_964479165.1). GTDB lineage: Bacteria > Chloroflexota > Dehalococcoidia > UBA2979 > UBA2979 > CAYZJO01. The sequence goes on along the minus strand of CAYZJO010000018.1, from coordinate 6,715 downwards.
TCCATGTCAAGGAGTTCGGCGCGATCGAGGGCGCCGAGCAGACGCTCGGCCGGCTGGCCGCGTACCTCGAAAGCACCGGCCGAGGTCGTTAGCCGCGCGGTCTGCCTCAGCAAACGAAGGAGCACCAGCCCATGTCGATCACGCGAGTCCACAACTTCTCGATCTCGCTCGACGGCTTCGGCACCGGGGAAGGGCTGAGCCGGGAGGAGCCGTTCGGTCATGCCACTGAACGGTTGCACCCGTGGATGATGGCCACCCGGTTCTGGCACGAGATGGTCGGGCAGCCCGGCGGCAGCGGCGGCATCGACAACGTCTTCGCCCAGGAGCACGGCCCCGGGATCGGCGCCGAGATCATGGGCGCCGGGAAGTACGGCTACCCCGGCTGGCACGAGGACCCCGACTGGAAGGGCTGGTGGGGTGACAACCCGCCGTTCCACACGCCGACCTTCGTCCTCACCCACCACACGCGCCCGCCCATCGAGATGGAGGGCGGCACCACGTTCCACTTCCTCGACGCGTCGCCGGCCGAGGCGCTCGCGGTGGCCCGCGAGGCGGCGGGCGGGCAGGACGTGCGCATCGGTGGCGGTGTCACCATGCTCCGCGACTACCTCGCCGCTGATCTCATCGACCACATGCACATCGTGGTCGTCCCGATCCTGCTCGGCCGCGGCGTGCGCCTGTGGGACGGGCTCGAGGGCCTCGAGGAGAATTACGACGTCGAGCAAGTCTCCGCACCGAGCGGGGTCACGCACGTGACGTTCACCCGCAAGGGGCTCGCCTCGCCCGCATCCACCCCCTGACTTACACTCGCCGCATGACCACCGACACCCTCGGCCGCGTGGCGGAAGTCGAGCGCGAGGCCCGCGAGGCGCTGGCGCAGGCCTCCGACGAGCGCGCGCTCGACGAGTGGCGCACGCGCGTCCTCGGACGCTCGGGGGCGCTGACCGCGATCCTGCGCACCCTCGGCGGCCTCGAGCCCGAGCAGCGTCGCGAGGTCGGTGCCGCGGCCAACCGTGCGAAGGACGCGCTGGAGGCCGCCCTCGAGACGCGGCGCGAGGAGCTGCGGACCGCCGCGCTCGCCGCCGCCGTCAGCGAGGGCGCGATCGACGTCACGCTGCCGGGCCGGCCTCGGCCGCGCGGGCGGCTGCACCCCGTGACGCAGACGCTGCGCGAGATCCTCGTCACCTTCGAGCGCATGGGCTTCGAGTCCGTCGAGGGTCCCGAGGTCGAGCTCGACGAGTACAACTTCGGCCGCCTGCGCATCCCCGAGGACCACCCCGCGCGCGACATGTGGGACACCTTCTGGGTGGACAGCGACGCGCTGCCGGACCAGCCGCCGCTGCTCCTCCGCACGCACACCAGCCCGATGCAGGCGCGCTACATGGAGTCGCACCAGCCGCCGATCCGCATCGCGGTGCCGGGCCGCTGCTACCGCTACGAGGCCACCGACGCGACGCACGAGTGGATGCTGCACCAGGTGGAGTTGCTCGTCGTCGACGAGGGCGTGTCGATGGCGGACCTGAAGGGGACGCTGCAGGAGTTCGCGCGGGCGCTGTTCGGCTCGGAGCGCCGCGTGCTCATGCGCAACTCGTACTTCCCGTTCGTCGAGCCCGGCGTTGAGCTGTCGGTCGACTGCTTCTCCTGCGACGGCAGCGACCCGTCGTGCCCGGTCTGCCGCGGCTCGGGCTGGCTCGAGATCATGGGCGCGGGCATGGTGCACCCGGAGGTCCTCGCGGCCGCCGGCTACGACACGGAGCGCATCACCGGCTTCGCGGCAGGCATGGGCGTGGAGCGCATCGCGATGCTGAAGTACGGCGTCGACGACATCCGCAACTTCTACCAGAACGACCTGCGTTTCCTGCGGCAGTTCTGAGGGCCGCGGCACCCTCACCCTCACCCTCTCCCCTCAAGGGAGAGGGGATCGGACAGGGATGGGAAGTGATCGGGACGGGTCGGTTGCCGTACTCGGACCGTCTCGCTGACCCCGACAAAGGGGATTCCGGCGCCTCTCCCCTTGGGGGAGAGGGTTGGGGTGAGGGCCGACCTACCGGCCGGACGCGTGAGCCTCTGCGACGCCGGCGATGATCGCGGCGAGGTCGTCGGGGCGGGACCACATCGGCCAGTGGCTCGTCGGCAGGTCGACGTAGGTGACGTTGCGCAACTCCGCGAGGCCGGCGACCCAGGCGTAGCCCTGCTCGACAGCGGCCTTGATCTGCTCCGACGGCAGTGACGAGCAGATGACGGTGGTCGGGATGTCGCGTCGTGCGTCGTTGGTGAGCGCGGGGGCGTCTCGCAGAGCGGCGCCCGGCTCCGGCACGGCACGCTGCCGGAACCGCTCGAGCTGCGCCTCGCTCAACCCCTCGAGGCTGTTGCCGGCGTCGGACGCCAGTTCTTCCCAGCTCGGCAGCGGCTGCTCGACCTCCGAGAACTCGGGGTTGATGGCACCGGTCGCCGGCCCGGAGTCGACGTAGACCATCGCCGCGATCTGGTCGGGGACGCGGTCGCTCGCGGCGTAGCCGGAGACGCCAGCCCCGCTGTGCACCGCAAGCACGACCGGAGCCGCGGCTTCCTCGACCGCTGCGCAGATGGCGTCGACGTGGTCCGTCAGCGTGATCGTGGAGCGGTCGGCGTCGCGGGACTCGAGGCCGGGCAGCGTCAGCGGGGTGACTTCGTGGCCGGCGGCCCGCAGCACGGCGGCGACTTCGTCCCACGCCCACGCGCCAAGCCAGAACCCGGGGACGAGGACGATCGGTGCAGTGGCCATCGTTCGATGCTACACCACACCTTCACCCTTTCCCCCACTGGGGAGACGGGCCGGTGAAGGCCAAGGAAGGACCACGATGGACCTCGGCAACTTCTCGATCAGCCTCGCGGTGCGCGACATCGAGGCGTCGCGGACGTTCTACGAGCGCCTCGGCTTCGAACGGACGCTCGGAGGGGACAACTGGGGCATCTTCATCAACGGGAAGGCGGTCATCGGCCTCTTCCAGGGGATGTTCGAGGACAACCTCATCACCTTCAACGAGTCCGACGTCCGAGGCATCGCCGCCTCGCTGCGTGAGCAGGGGGTCGAGGTGGAAGTGATGACGATGCCAGACCCGACTGACCCTTCGCGTCTCGAACCCGCCGGTCCCGAGGGTCCGGGGCACTTCACCCTCACCGACCCCGACGGCAACCACCTCCTGTTCGACCAGTCGTGAGGTTACCGTTGAGCGGGTGGTTGCCAGCGGATCGCGGTCCGCACGGGACAAGAATTGCAGCCGTTACGCGCTCGCGCCGAGGCCGACAAGCAGCTCGTCGAGTTGCTCGAACACCTCGGACAGTGCACCTGTGCTTCCGGAGGCGATGGCGGCGTCGAGCGCTTCCTTCGAGGGATAGAGGTCCCGCACGACGACCCGTGTCTGGCCATCTGTCTCTTCGAAGGTGACCGTGGTGACGGGGCCGTCCGGACCCTCGTCATTGCTCCAGGAGAGCCGCGACTGTGGTGTTACCTCGAGGTACTTGCCGAAGAACGCGATCGGCTCCGGATCCGCGGCGAAGACCAGTCGGTACCCGCCTCCGACACGAACGTCCATCTCGCAGGAGAGCAGGGTCAGGCCAGCGGACTTCGGCACCCACCAGCGCTTGAACAACTCGGGCTGGGTCCACGCCTCGAAGACGATGCGTGCCGGGCCGTTGAACGTTCGTGTGACGACGAGCGCTCGTTCCTCCCTCTGTTCGACGGTCTTGTTGTTGGTCATGGCGTTCGCTCCTCGCTGCCTGCGTTCATCGGGCCTGTTCGCGCTGTTTCAGTTCCTCAATGACCGCGTCCAGTTCGTCGAAGCGTGCGGCCCAGAGTTCGCGGTGCCGCTCGATCCATGCCGCCTCCTCCTCCAGTTGGCGCGGCCCGAGCTTGCAGATCCGCACGCGGCCGACCTTCGCCGTGGTGACCAGCCCCGCCTGCTCCAACACGCGGACATGCTTCCTCATACCCGTCAGGGTCATGCGGAACTTTTCGGCCAGGTCCGTGATCGAGGCGTCCGCACGAGCGAGCTGCTCGAGGACGCCGCGCCGCGTCGCGTCCGAGAGAGCGGCGAAGGAGGCATCGAAGCGACTCGGTTGATACTGAACCATGTGGTTCAGTATATGCCGTGTCGCGCACATTGCAAGCACCGCGCGGGTAGGCGCGTTCGCGCGACCAACGTGAGCCTACGCTCCACCTCCGGTAGATTGACGCCATGCTCGTCTCACTGAAGTGGCTGCGCGACTACGTCGATCTGCCCGACGACGTCGAGGACCTGGCGCACCGGCTCACGATGGCCTCCGCCGAGGTGGACGCGATCCACCGCGTCGGCGACTGGGACCGCGCGCTGGTCACCGTCGGTGAGGTGGTGGCGGTGGACCCGCACCCGAACGCCGACCGGCTGCGCCTCGCGACGGTGCGCTACCGGCCGGACGCCGAGCCGCAGCAGGTCGTCTGCGGCGCGCCCAACCTCGAGGTGGGGCAGCGCATCGCGTTCGCGCGCGAGGGCGCCGAGCTGTTCGACGGCCATTCGGGCGAGCGCTCCGTGCTCAAGGCGGCGAAGATCCGCGGCTTCGAGTCGTCGGGGATGGTGCTGTCGGAGCGCGAGCTCGGACTGAGCGACCAGCACGAGGGCATCCTCGAGCTGCCCGCCGACGCGCCGATCGGCACGCCGCTCGCGGACTACCTCGGCGATGTCGTGCTCGACGTGCACGTCTGGCCGAACCGCGCCGACACGATGAACATGGTCGGCATCGCGCGCGAGGTCGCCGCGATCACCGGCGCCGGCGAGGTCCGCGTCCCCGCTACCGACTACCCCGAGGCCGGACCGCCCGCCTCAGAGGCCGTCGCCGTCGGCATCGATGACCCCGACCTGTGCGCGCGCTACATCGCGACAGTCGTCGAGGGCGTGACGGTCGGGCCGTCGCCCGAGTGGATGCAGGCGCGTCTGCGCGCCGCGGGACAGCGCCCGATCAACAACGTCGTCGACATCACCAACTACGTCATGCTCGAGCTCGGGCAGCCGCTGCACTCGTTCGACCTCGACAAGGTGCAGGGCACGGTCGTCGTGCGGCGCGCGCGGCCGGGTGAGCGCCTGACCACGCTCGACGGCGTCGACCGCGAGCTGACCGAGGACATGCTGCTGATCACCGACGACAGCGGCCCGATCGCCCTCGCGGGGGTCATGGGCGGCCTCGCGACCGAGGTCACCGAGTCGACGACGCGCATCCTGCTCGAGGCAGCCACGTTCGACGCCGCGAGCATCCGCCGCACCTCGACGCGGCAGAAGCTGCGCTCTGAGGCTTCGTCGCGGTTCGAGCGCGGCCTTTCGCCTGAGCTGCCAGCGCTCGCCTCGAGGCGCGCGACGCAGCTGCTCGTCGAGGTCGCCGGCGGGACCGCTCGCCAGGGCGCCGTCGACGTGTACCCGCGGCCGTTCACACCGCAGCCGGTCACCGTCACCCGCGCCCGCCTCGACACGCTGATCGGCTTCCACGTGCCGGACGACGAGGTCGTGCGCGGCCTCGAGACGCTGGGGTTCGAGGTCGAGGCGGGGCAGCAAGGCGGCGAGCCCGCGTTCGCGGTCACCCCGCCGTGGTGGCGTACCGACGTGAGCATCCCCGACGACGTCGTCGAGGAGGTCGTGCGCCTCGCGGGCTACGACCGCCTACCCGCCTCGACGCCGCGCGGCGCCATCCCGAGCCGCGAGCCGCGCCCGCTGATCGCGCTGCGCGAGCGCCTGCGGGACGCCCTCGTGCGCGCGGGCATGCAAGAGACGATCACCTACTCGCTGACGACCGACGAGGTGCTGGCGCGGGTGCTGCCGGCCGAGGACCTCGCCATCATTCGGCCGCTGCGGCTGCGCAACACGCTGTCGTCGGACCGTGAGGTGTTGCGTCCGACGCTGCGCCACGCCGTCCTCGAGACGGTCGAGCGCAACATCCGCGCGGGCGCCGAGTCGATCGCCGTCTTCGAGGCCGCGCGTGCCTTCATCCCGCAGTACGGCGAGGGCCGCCCGCTGCCGGAGGAGCGCGAGTTCGTCACCGGCGCGGTCTCCGGCGTCGACCTCGACCGCTGGAGCCGCCCCTCGGACCGCCGACTCGACTTCTTCGACGCGAAGGGCACCCTCGAGGCCGCGTTCGAGTCGCTGGGCGTCGAGGTGGAGTACGTTGCGGAACAGGAGTACGGGCTGCTGCCCGGCCGCACGGCGCGCCTCTACGCAGGGACGCGCGAGGCACGTACGGCGTTCGGGGTGCTCGGCGAGGTGCATCCGCAAACGCTCGCGGCGTTCGACATCGAGCAACCCGCCGTCCTCTTTGAGATCGACCTCGCAGCGCTGCTGCCGCTCGTGCCCGCACGTATCGAGGCGCAACCAGTGCCTCGCTTCCCCGCCGTTGAGCAGGACCTCGCCGTGGTCGTCGACGCCGACACGCCGGCCTCCTCGCTGCTCGCGGAGATCGAGGCGTCGCAGTTGGTTGCCGAGGCGCGCGTCTTCGACGTGTACCGCGGTGACCGGGTGGGCGCCGGCAAGAAGTCGGTGGCGATCGCGATCCGCTACCAGTCGCCCGACCGTACGCTCACGACCGATGACGCCAACGCCGAACAGGCCCGCATCGTCCGCCGCCTCGCCGCGCGCCTTGGCGCCGAGCAGCGCGGTTAGCGTGTCCTATCCCCGAGATCTGGCGACGGGTGGGTCCTTGGTGGGTCACCACATCT
>CAYZJO010000017.1:0-52106 GCA_964479165.1 uncultured Dehalococcoidaceae bacterium | reverse complement strand
GCGCACCACCTGGCGAAACGCGGCCTCCTCGGCGTTGTCGTGAAAGTCGACCATGAACGGACTCCTCGGATTGGGCGCTGTGTGGTTCGGCGTTCTCAGTCGCCGCGGGACGGCAAGACCACGATGGTTCGGCCCGGCGCCGTCTTCTTCCCATCCTGGTTCACGACGTTCACGTCCAGGTGCACGAGGTGCTCACCGTTCACGACCTCCTTCTGCGTGACCACGCCTTCTGTGGTCAGGACGTCGTTCTTGTGGTTGATCTCGCGAAACTGCATCGACAGCTCTCGCACCTCGGCCTCGTCACCGATCCACTCTCCAAGGGCGTTGATGACGTACGCCCAGCGCAGGTTACCCATACCGAATGCGGCGCCCTGCCCCGCTGCTTTGCCGACCTCGTCGTCCATATGCAGGTAGACGAACTCATCGTTGACCGCGGCGTAGCGGTTCCAGTTCATGAAGTCGGTTCGGCGTTCGAACGTCGGGATCGACTGACCCACCTCGACGTCCTCGTAGTACACGTTGTAGGCCACGGCAGGGCCGCCTTTCCTCAATACCGGATGCCGGTCGAGATGCGACGCTTCACCAGTTCTCCGTTCTGGTTGTGCCACTCCGACTCGGTGTACTGGTAGATCGTGAGACCGTTACGGCCCTGGCGTTCCTCCCAGTGGGAGAGGCGCGACCGGGTAGTGATCACATCACCCGGACGGATCGGGGCGAAGAACGTGTCCTGCTGCCCGCCGTTGAGGATGTTCTCGCCTTTCTTCGGCTTCTGACCGGGAACGGGGCCGGCGCTGCCGCGGGACGGCCGCTCGACCGGCCAGGCGAAGGGGTTGAAGTCGCGCGGCGCGATGATGCCGCCCCAGCGCGTGCTCGCCGCGTACTCCGCGTCCCAGTAGATCCGTGGCGGACGCTCGGGCCAGTAAACGGCGATCGCCCAGCGGCGGATGTCTGACTCTGCGACCGGGTACGAGGTGTTCTCGCGGCCCCAGACCCCGCGGGCAGCCTCCATCTCGGGTGTAACCAGCGTCGCTGGTTCCTGAGTCGTCATCAGCGCTTCCTGTCGCTATCCGCGCGGCTAGCTCTCGTCCTTCGGACCGAAGGGGTTCTGTAGCAAAGTGCCGAGCGTCCGGGGGAAGACCTCGAACATCTCGTCGACGGTCCATGCGCCGTCGCGTGAGAACGCGCGTGCCTCGACGACCGGCAGGGTGTAGAGGCCCACTTCGCTGCCGCGAATTGCGAAGTCGCGGCCGTTCACGTTCGAGGCTTCGTCGGACGCGAGGTAGACGATCAGCGGCCCGATCGCATCGGGGTCCATGCCGCCACCGCCGCCGACGCCTCGCCGGGTTTCGCCTCGAGCGGCCGCGGCGGCGCGGGCGGCCTCCATTTCCGGCGACTGGGTGAGGCGCGTGGCGGCGCCGGGACGGATCGCGTTGCACGTCACGCCGTACCGCCCGAGGTCCCGGGCGACAGTGCGCGTCAGCCCGATGATTCCCTCCTTGGCTGCCGCGTAGTTCGCCTGCCCTGCGTTGCCGAGGCCGGAGCTCGAGCTCGTGTTGATGATCCGGCCGGCGCGTTGCTGGCGCATGACCACCGAGGCGTGCTTGATCGTGTTGAACGTCCCGGTCAGGTGCACGGCGATCACCGCGTCCCACTCCTCGAGCGTCATGTTGAAGACCATGCGGTCGCGCAGGATGCCGGCGTTGTTCACGAGGATGTCGAGGCGGCCGAACTCATCGAGCGCCTGACGCACCATGTCGCCGGCTGCCTCGAAGTCGGCCACGTTGCCGAAGTTCGCGACGGCCTTCCCACCGGCGGCGCGGATCTCCTCCACCACCTGCTCCGCGGGGCTGGTATCAGCGCCCTCGCCTGCTGCCGTGCCTCCGAGGTCGTTCACGACGACAGCGGCGCCTTCGCTCGCCAAGGCCAGCGCTTCCCCACGCCCGATCCCGCGGCCTGCCCCCGTGACGATCGCCACCTTCCCCGCCAGACGATCAGCCATCACGAGACTCCCATCGCTGCTGATTCAACCATTGTTTGGATTATTGGCCTCCAAACGGGCGGCATCGTAACAGCGTGCTGGAGCCACTGCAACGTAATACGGGCTTGCTAGGGCGGGGCGTCGACCCGGGCCGCCGTCGTCGCTTGAGCGTGTATTCTGCTTGCGTTTGGTTTCACACCCACCGAACGCAACCGCGCGGCAATCCACGCGTGCCGAGTGATCGAGAGGACCGAGTCATGAGCATGGCGCTAGAGGGCATCCGCGTTGTCGATCTGTCGCGGCTCGCGCCGGGGCCTTACGCCTCGATGCTGCTCGGCGACCTCGGCGCCGACGTGCTGCTCGTGGAAGCGCCGACGGATGCGTTCGCGCGTCCCGGTGCGAACGTCGACGAGGACGCCGTGCAACGCCGGCGCGCGCACAACGCGCTCGCTCGTAACAAGCGCTCGATCGTCGTGAACCTCAAGGAGGAGGACGGCCGCCGCATCGTGCACGAGCTCGCGAAGGACGCCGATGTGTTCCTCGAGGGCTTCCGCCCCGGCGTCGTGGACAGGCTCGGTGTTGGCTACGAGGCGATCTCGCAGACGAACCCGCGCATCGTCTACTGCTCGCTGAGCGGCTACGGTCAGACCGGTCCCTACAGCCACATGGTCGGGCACGACATCAACTACATCTCTGTCGGCGGCGCGCTCTCGATGATCGGCCATGCCGAGGGCAAGCCAGCGGTGCCGTACAACACCATTGCGGACTTCGCCGGCGGCGGCCTGATGTCGGCATTCGCGATCCTTGCCGCGCTCGTGAGTCGGCAGCGCACCGGCGAGGGGCAGTACCTCGACATGTCCATGTCGGACAACGTGCTCTACCTGCTGGCGAGCCAGACGGGTGGCGTTCTAGCCGGCGGACCGCCACCGGCGCGAGGTGCGCGAGGCCTCGGTGGCGGCTCGCCACACTACGGCGTCTACGAATGCGCGGACGGGAAGTACCTCTCGCTCGGCTCCCTCGAGCCGCAGTTCTGGGCGAACCTCTGCGACATCGCCGGGCGACCCGACATGAAGCCGCACGAGTACGACGCGTCGAAGCACGACGAGTTCAAGGGACACCTCACCGCGATGTTCAAGACGAAGACGCGCGACGAGTGGTTCGATCAACTGCGCGACATCGAGCTGTGCGTCGCGCCCGTGCTCGACCTCGCCGAGGCACTCGCCGACCCGCACCAGCGTGAGCGTGGCATGGTCGTCGAAGTCGACGACCCGGATCTCGGACGTGTCTCGCAGGTGGGCGTCGGCCCCAAGTTCTCCGCGACGCCGGGCCAGGTGAGGACGACCGCACCGCGACCGGGTCAGGACACCCGCGAGGTGCTTGAGGCGTTGGGTTACGAAGCGTCGGCTGTTGACGACCTCATCGGCCGCGGCGTGGTATCGGAAGCGGCGCGTTAGGCCGTAGGTGACACGGCTGAGGAGTCATCCGCGCTCCGTCGCCTGCTCGCCTCCGCGCGCTTGGAGGAGCCTCCGGACCCGTCGCCGGAGCCGTGCAGCAGGGGTTGGGTGGCGCTGGCCATCAGGCCGCCGAAGAGCAACGCCACGAGGGAGTCCGTGACGTCCGCGATCGAGAGCGCGCCGCCCTTGCGGTACCAGAACGTGAGCCAGTTGCAGGCGCCGAGGACGCCGAACGCTGCCACCCGCGGGTCGAGGTCGGCGCGAAAGAGGCCCGCTGCCTGCCCCTCGGCGACGAGGCCGACGATGATCTCCTCGTAGCGATGGTGGAACTGCTTTGTCTCGTCCTGGGGCCGCGTGCGCTTCGCTCGCCGCTCGGCGATCCGCTTCCGTTCGCCGGCACGCACGAACCACTGGGACGACTCCGGCCAGAACTCGTCGATCGACTCCAGATGTGCGCGGAGGATGCGTTCCAGGCGCTCTCCGGGGGGCGCTTCCGATGAGGCGATCTCCGCGGCACGATCGACCAGGACGGTGAGGCGCTTGCGGTTCACCTGGTAGAGAAGCTCGGCCTTGCTCGAGGTGTAGTAGTAGAGGCTGCCCTTCAGGATCCCCAGCTCGTCCGCGATCTCCTCGAGGCGCGTCGCCTCGTAGCCGCGCTCGCCGAACAGACGCGCGGCCACTTCCAGCACATGGTCCAGATCGCGAACCTTCGTCACTCGGCCCGTCCTCTCACGCAGGTCGGCATTCTAGGCAGAATGATCGGCCGGCGTTCCACCGTCCATCAGTCTCCGCATGACCGGCCTCCGACCCGTCCCTCCCCGTCCTATCTGCCTTGTGCGTCAAGTGATACCCATATTCCAAACGGATTTTCAAACAGTTGCAGAATCACGTACGCTGCGCATGTGCCACACGGGGGCACTGAGGAAATGCACTTGCCAGGGGGCATGGAGTGACTAAGTCTGGGTACTGGGCGCGGAAGCGCTTCGGGCGTCGTGCTGCGATCCGGTCGGCGGGTTTCGCGGCGGCCGGGCTCGCGGGTGCTGCGTTGGTCGGCTGCGGCGGCGATGAGTCCGGGGGCAACGGAGCCACCGGCGGCACTGAGAACGGTGGGGGCGAGGGGCAACCCGCCGAGGTCCGCATCCCGCCCGGCATCTACGGACCATCGATACCGGCCACCGCGGCTGAGGCAGACCCGCTTGCCCACGGTATCCCGGGCGGCATCCTGAAAGCGACCTACCTCGACCCGCCGGGCATGGACCTCAACCGGGTGCTTTCGTGTACGGTCATCCACCCGACGCAGTACGCCACTAACCGGCTCGTGCGCGGCAAGGTCGGTCCGCTCGCGGACTCGAACCGTGTCGAGATCGAACCGGACCTGGCCGAATCCTGGGAGGCGTCGCCGGACAGCCTCCAGTTCACGTTCCACCTGCATCAGGGCGTGAAGACTCACAACATCGACCCGACGAACGGGCGCGAGTACACGTCAGAGGACGTGCGCCTCACCCTCGAGCGGTACCGTGCAGGCGGGACGCTCGTGGACATCTACAGCGACGTCTCCTCGATCGAAACGCCGGACGACTACACCGTTGTCGTCACGCTCGGGGCGCCACGTCCCGACTTCGCCGTGGACAACGCCGCCTGGTCGGCAATGTTCGTCCGGGAGCTGATCGAGGACGAGGAGCAGCTTCAACAACGGCTCGTGGGCACCGGCCCCTTCATCCAGGAGGAGTGGACGCAGAAGGAGCGGTCCGTCTTCCGCAAGCACCCCGAGTACTTCAAGGCCCGCCTGCCGTTCCTCGACGGCCTCGAGATGTACGTGCAGAACGACAGCGCTGCTTCGCGTGCCGGCTTCCAGACGGACAACTACTTCTCCGTCGGAGCGGCCAACGACGAGGAGGCCGAGAACACGTTCCGCCAGAACGAAGACACCTTCGTCATGACCAAGCAGCCGCTCGCGAACAATCCCAACACGCGCGGCTGGTGGTTCCAGATGACGAACCCCAAGTGGCAGGACGAACGCGCGCGTCGCGCGATCTCGCTCGCCTTCGACCGCAACGCCTTCGACGAGACGCAGGGCGGCGACAACCTCAATCCCGAGGGCGCCTTCTCCTTCATCTCGACGCCGCCGTGGCCGACGCTCTTCGACTCCTACCCCACGGCGGCGGTCCAAGGGCCGTGGTACCAGTACGACCCGGAGCAGGCGTCGCAGCTGCTCCAGGCCGCGGGGTACAGCACCTCGAACCCGCTCACGTGCGAGATCGTCGGCTGGTACCAGCGCACCACCGTGCCGACCGTGGCGATCCCGCTGATCAACGGGGCTCTGCCGGAAGCGCTGCTCACGTGGCGCGAGGTCGATAACCCGACGCAGGCAACATTGATGGCCAACCGCAACTTCGACGACGCGCTCGGCTACCTGATTCCGCCGTTCCTCTCGTTCGATATGTGCACGTACCCCTGGTACCACTCGGATGGAGCGACGAACTACAACAACTCCTCGGACCCGGAGATGGACCGCATGCTCGAGGCGCAGCGCGAGCAGTCCGATCCCGAGGCGCGCCGCGAGATCTGGCAGCAGATCTACGACCGCATCCATGACCAGGTCTGGGAGATCGCCTACCCCGCGAACCACCTGCGTACGGCCTGGCACAACTACGTGCTGAACTACCGGGCGCACGCCTGGATCGGCGCGTACAACTGCTACTCGAACTATCAGGCCGAGTCGATGTGGCTCGATGTGGGCGCGCCGATGCGCTGACGGAATGGCCGATCAGCCGAGGGGCGCGTGAGCGCCCCTCGTGCGTGTTTGCGGACGGGACACGTCCTGATCGCCTGGGTGCAGGACGCACCCGAGTGATCGACGTAAGGGGAGCCTCGGATCGTAGCGCCGAGCAGCACGATGGCTCGTTGCCGTCGACCGCGCACTCGGAGGGGCAGTATGGCGACAGCACTCGAGGGCATTCGCGTGATCGAAGTCTGCGGGCCGATCGGTCACTACGCGGGCCGCCTCCTCGCGGACCTCGGCGCGGACGTCATCAAGGTGGAACCGCCCTCGGGCGACCCCGCTCGCCGGTACCCGCCGTTCCTCGAGGACGTCGCCAGCCCCGAGGCGTCGCTGCCCTTCATCCTGCTGAATGCGGACAAGCGCAGCGTCACGCTCGACCTCGAGAGCGGCGAGGGTCGTGCTTCGCTGCTCGACCTGGTCCATTCCACCGACATCCTGATCGATGACTGGCAGGCGCGCGACCAGTCGCGTTTGAACCTGACGGACGAGGTGCTCGAAGGTGCCAACCCCCGGCTGGTCCGCGCGTCCCTGACCGGCTGGGGTCTGAGCGGACCTCGCGCCGAGTGGGCGTATGCGGACATCGTTGGCTGTGCGGCTTCCGGAGTGATGCGGCTCGCCGGATTTCCGGAGGGTCCGCCCGAGCAACTGCCCGACGCGCAGGGTTACCACTGTGCCTCGATCGTGGCTGTGGTCGGCATCACCGCCGCCCTCGTGCACCGCGACGCCACCGGCGAGGGGCAGCGGGTCGAAGTCTCGATGCAGGAAGCGCTGTCGGTGGCGCAAGAGACCGCGATGATGGCCGCGGACATCCTCGGGACGGACCGCGAGCGGACCGGCGGCCGCTCGATGCTCGGCCTCGACATGCCGGGATCGGGCCTGCACCAGGCTCGCGATGGGTACGTCTTCCTGATGGCGTCGGGCACGGCTGGAAGCGGCTTCGACGGACTCCTCGAGCTCATGCGCGAGCAGGGTGCTGCGGAAGACCTCACCGAGGAGCCGTACTCGTCGTTCATCGCCACCTCGATGAACCGCAACTTCCTGATGCAGCTCGTGGCGGACGAGCGGACTCGCGACGAGGCGCGTGGCACGCTCTCCCACATCGACGCTGTGGTCCGCCGGTTCGTCGCGAGCCAACCGAAACAGTGGCTCTACGAAGAGGGACAGCGACGCCGCGTGCTCGTCGGCATGGTCAGCGCGCCCGAAGACATCGCTGCCAGCCCGCAGCTCGCGGCGCGGGACTGGTGGAGAGACGTCGACGACCCGGCGCGCGGTCGCGTGCTGCGATACCCCGGTCCGCCGTGGCAGTTGCGAGGTACGCCCGCGACGCTCCGGAGGCCGGCGCCGAAACTCGGCGAACACAACGATGAGGTGCTGAACACAACGAGCGCCGCGTCCGAGCCGCTTCCCGCTTCCGCGAATGGCGACCGTGGCACGAGTGCGGCTTCCGGTCGGCGACCGCTCGACGGTGTGAAGGTGCTCGACCTCACGTGGTTCGGCGCTGGCCCGATCGCGACACGCGGGCTCGCGAGCCTCGGCGCCGATGTCATCCGCGTCGAGACGGCGAAGCGCCCCGACGGTCTGCGAGCCGGCCAACCCCGACCCGTTGGCTCGACGAGTCTCAACGTCTCCGGCTACTACAACAACTTCAACGCCGAGAAGCGCAGCATCACGATCGATCTCACGACGGAGCGGGGACACCAGCTTGGCCTCGAGCTTGTGGCCTGGGCCGACATTTTCATGACCAACATGACCAACCGCGCCGTGCGCAAGATCGGGATGGACTGGGACACGATCTCGAAGGTGAACCCGTCGATCATCGCCCTGTACCAACCGATGCAGGGCCTCACCGGTCCGCACGCCGAATTCCAGGGCTTCGGCGCGGTGCTTTCCACGATCTGCGGGTCAAACTACCTCGCGGGGTTCGCCAGCAATCCACCCATCGGCGTCGGCACGAACTACCCCGACTACGTGGTGAACCCGAATCACGCGGTGGCCGCCGCGCTCGCCGCGTTCCACTACCGATCTCGGACCGGCGAGGGCCAGCTGATCGACATGTCGCAGCTCGAGTCTTCGGTCGCCGCGATGTCCGGGCCACTGTTCGCGACCATGAATTCGGACTACACGTACGAGCGCAGCGGGAACCGCGTGCCCTACGCTGCACCGCACGGCGTCTTCCCGGTTCAGGGGCAGGACGAATGGATCGCCATCGCCTGCCTCGACGAGGAGCAGTGGCGCAGACTCGCCCGTGTCGCGGGGCATGACGAGTGGATCTCGGATTCGCGCTTCTCTTCTCTCGACGCGCGAAAAGCGCACGAGGACGCACTTGAGGAACGGGTCGCCTCGTGGAGCCGCACGCAGGACGGGTCCACTGCCGTCGAGTCGCTGCAGGGTGCCGGCGTGCCGGCAGCTCTCGTTCAGCGTGCCTCCGAGGTCCTCGCGGACCCGCACATGGTGGCGCGTGAGTACTTCGCCTACCTCGAGCACGAGGAGGCTGGGTTGCGCGCATACGATGGACCGCCGTACCACTTGTCGAGGACTCCCGCGCAACTGCGCCGCGCCGCCCCGATGCTGGGCGAGCACACGCAGGACGTGGGCATCCACGTCCTGGGGTTGACCGCGGATGAGATCGCGACACTCGTCGCGGAAGGTGTGCTCGTCTAGTCAGGGATTGAGAGGACTCGTCACAGATGAAGGTCTCAACGGGATTCGGGGAGACGTGGCTCGGTGGGATCGCCGAGAGCGCTCGACGTGCGGAGGAAGCAGGCTTCGACGCGATTTCTACCGGCGAGCTGAAGCACAACTCGGTGCTGGCGCTCGTCCTCGCAGCCGAGCACACGGAGCGTGTCGAGATCGGCAGCTTCACGATCGCGTTCCCGCGCTCGCCGATGGTGATGGCGTACTCGGCGTGGGACCTGCAGGAGTTCTCGAAGGGCCGGCTCTACCTCAGTCTCGGGTCGCAGGTGAAGGGCCACAACATCCGGCGCTTCGGCGGCACCTGGTCGCCGCCCGCGCGGCGGATGGAAGAGTACGTGACGATGATGCGCGCCATCTGGCGCACGTGGCAGCACGGCGACCGCCCCGAGTTCGTCGGCGAGGACTACCGCTTCCTGCTCATGACCCCAGCCTTCAACCCCGGGCCCATCGACTACCCGTTCCCCAAGATCGGCGTCGGCGCCGTTGGCCCGCGGATGGCCGAGGCGGCGGGGGCGGTCGCCGATGGCCTGCGGCCGCACGGCTTCATGACCGAGAAGTACCTCCGCGAGACGCTCCTGCCGGCGGCCGAGAAGGGCGCGAAGCGGGCGGGTCGGTCCCTCGCCGACCTCGACATCTCGGTCGGCGGGTTCAACGCCTTCGGTGAGACCCAGAGCGAGGTGGAGCAGGCGATCGACGCGCTGCGGCGCCCGATCTCGTTCTATGGCTCGACGCGCAGCTACCACGGCGTCTTCCGTGCGCACGGCCTCGAGTCGCTTGGCATGCAGTTGCACGAGCTGTCGTTGCAGGGCCGCTGGGACAAGATGCGCGACGCCGTTACCTTCGAGCACGCGCAGGAGATGGCGAACGCCTGCACCTATGACGAGCTGCCGCAGTTCGCTCGCACGCACTTTGACTACGCCAGCCGCATCAGTTTCCGCCTGCCGAGCGAGCGAACCTCTGCCGGCACCTACGGCGGTTCGTCCGAGGGCGACGCCTCGGCCCCGGCTCCCAGCCCGGAGCGCCTGGCCTGGCTGATCAAGGAATTGCACGAGGTCTAGGCTTCGTTGCATGGAGGCGTGACCCGGCAGATCGAGGTCGCCGGGTCACGCGTCTACCTCGCCTCAGCCAGTAGCAGCACGGCTCCGCGCTCCATCCCCTCCTGATCGGGCGTCTTTCACCACCTGCGCTCGCGCGCAACCGTATAGTCGCAATACCAGCGGCGCGAAGGAGGCATGATGGCATTGTCGGAGCAGGCGTTCGAGCAGCTGATGTCGGAGTCCCACGTTGTCGTATTCGGCACGATCGGCCCGACGGGCGCGCCTCACCAGGCGCCCGTCTGGTTCGAATGGCGGGACGGCGCGGTCTTCATCCCGACCGAGCGTGGCAGCCAGAAGTGGCGCAACATCGAGCGCGACCCGCGCGTGTCGGTCTGCGTCGAGCGGCGCGAGGGCGCGATGGCGGTCGCCCTGATCAGCGGCACCGCGGAGATACTCGACACCGACTACACCGAGGCCCGCGCGCGCTTCTACCAGCGCTACTACGGCGACGAGGCCGAGCAGCGACTGGCCGCCAACCCCATCAGCCCCGGCCAGTGGGCACTCGTCCGCATCACCCCGAGCAAGGTGATCTCCTTCGGCGCGGGATAGCCCGCCCTCGATTCACGGCAGCCCGCCGGACGTGCCGCCGGCGAGGATGAACCCTACCCGAGGAGCGCGTCGATCGCCGCCTCCAGCCTCGCCTCTGCCTCACGGAGCCGCGCGGCGATGTCATCCGCGACACCCCGGTCGCGTTCGAGGGCGGCGCGGTAGTCGGGCAGGCGGCGTGCGCACTCCTCGGGGGACGGCCCGCCGTAGAGCGTGCGGGCGCGCACGAAGTGGGTCGGGTCGAGCGCCTCGCGGAGTGCGGCTGCGCTCAGCCCCGCCGGCTGTCCGTGGTACTCGACTGACGCTTCGTCGACGAGCTCGACGGTCACGTCGAGCGGCGCGATCCCGCGCTCCTCGGAAAGGCGCACGACGATCGCCGTCACCTGGTGGCCGATGCGCCACGGCCAGCCCAGCTCGTTCACGAGCGCCGCCGCGAGGTCGGTCGCCTGCGCCCAGTGAGCACCGGCCTGCTCCCGCATCCGCTCGCGGTTGACCTCGAGGGCGGGCAGCAGTTCCCCGAGCCATCCGAGTCCCTGCTCGGCACGGTCGAATGCCGAATGCAGGCTGGCCCCGCCGTCACCTCCGAACTCGCCGGTGGTCGTGTTCTGCGAGGCGAACGTCGTCACGATGCCGCCCAGGCTCTCGGACGCAGCAGTCCGCATCGCCGGGAGCATCGCGGGATTGCGCTTCTGCGCCATGATGCTGCTCGTCCCGCAGAAGCGGTCGGGGACGCGTACGTAGCCGGCCTCCTGGCCGCTCCAGAAGTTGATGTCGTTCGACCAGCCCGCGAGGCTCAGCGTGACGCCCGCGGCGACCGCGATTGTGTCGAACTCGTCGTCGTGTCCCTGGATCGCGTCGAAGGTGTTGCGGATCACCGAGTCGAAGCCGAGCAGCTCGGCCGTGCGTTCGCGGTTCACTGCGAAGCTCGAGCCGGTCATGATCGCGGCCCCGGCCGGGCTCTCGTTGATGCGCGGGTACGCCGTGCGAGCGCGATCGAAGTGGCGCTCGAGTGCGGACGCCCACGCGAGGAGCTGGTGCCCGAGCGTCGTCGGCTGGGCGTGCTGCCCGCCCGTCTGGCCTGCGATCACCGTCTCGAAGTGGTCGGCCGCCACCTCGAGCACGATCGCGCGCGCGTCGTTCAGCGCGCGCATCAGCCGCAGGAGGCGGTCGCGCTCGCGGATGCGGCGCGCGATCGCGCCGAAGTCGCCGGTGCTCCGTCCGAGGTGGATGCGGCCGCCGACGTCATAGCCCAGGCGGCGGATCAGGTACTGCTCGCCGGAATGCATGCCGCCGCCCACCTCGTTGCGGACGGCCGTCATGCCGTGCGCTTCCATCTCCCGCAACGCAGCGAGCATCGCGGTCCCGGCATCGCGAGGGATCAGCCCTTCCTCGGTCAGCATCACGAGGTGGGCCTTGTCGAAGCGGTGGTAGGCGTCGAGCAGCGCGTCGGGCGCAGGCCCGTACTGGCTTGCGAGCCCGGCGGTCTGGGGCTCCATCATCCGGATGCCCACCCCCCGGGGTCCTGCGTATTGCTCGGCCGGCAACTGGCGCATCGGCGACCTCCTCCTCCTCCTCGGCTTGCCTGGCCGAGTGTTCCCGATCGGACCAGGAAAGTCCAAGGACGGTGCGGTGGCGGCACCACGCATTCGGGGTCAGTGGGGGAGGGGGCCGCTGGCCACGATCGGAAGTCGGGGTGCGCGCGGGGGACTGCGCGCACCCCGGCGAATCAGGTCAAGGCGACGTCCGTCTCGGTCCAGCGCGCCGTGTTCGGGGCGTCCGCGTCGAGCCACACGGCCCGCGCTTGCCCGTTCGCGTAGCACGAGTAGCCGCCGATACCGTGGGGGCGGTAGTTCAGCATGTAGTTGTGCCAGAGCCCGCGACTCTCGGCGTTGTACGGCAGGTACACGTCGTACACCATGTCGAGGTCGCGGTCCCAGATCTGTCGCCAGAGGTCTTTGCGTGCCTCCTCATCGGCCTCGCTGCGCTGCGCCTCGATCAGCCGATCGAGCTCCGGGTCGTTGATGTTGCTGAAGTTGACCCCGCCCTTCGAGTGGAAGAACGGGAAGACGATCTGGTCCACCGAGTACGCTGGTGGCCCGTAGGTCATGCCCGTCGCCCACTCGAAGTTGCGGTCGTTCAGCAGCACGACCGCAGTCGGGTTGTCGACCTGGCGGTAGCTGATGTTCAGTTCCGGCCGCTGGTTCATCATCGGGACCACAAGGTCCGGGAACGCGTAGCTCCGGCTCAGGTACCAACCCGTGATCTCGAAGGCGAGCGGGCTCTCCGCGCTGAAGCCCGCGGCCTGCAACAGCTTCGACGCCTCCTCGGGATTCGGCTGGTACCACTCGCCCATGTCCGCAAGCGCGGGCCGCTCCTCGAAGATCGCCTGCCAGTGAATTGCAGGGTAGGGGTAGCCGCCGCCCGCGTAGCCTTGCGCCAGCGAGTACTCCTCGCGGTCGATGCTCATGCTGAGCGCGCGACGTACCCGCTCGTCCTGGAGCACCGGGTTGTTCATCTGGAGGCGGAACGAGTTGCTGTTCGCGCCCTGCCCGCGCTCGTAGAGCATCATCACCGAGTCCGGGCTGGCGCCCATGATCTCTTCGGCCTCGACGTCGTCGCGGGCGCCGATGTCGACGATGTTGTCGGTCTGGTACGCGGACCGGATCACCGCGTTGTCGTTCATCACCACGGTGATGATGCGGTCGAGGAACGGTAGACCGTCCTCGAAGTAGTCCGGGTTGCGCGCGAAGACGGACCGCTCCTTCTGCGTCCACTCCTCCTGGAGGAATGGCCCCGTCCCGACAGCGTGAGCCGCGAGGAACTCGAGGTCCTCGAGCATCTCGCGGGCATCGATGTGCGACCACGCCGCGATGTTGCGCGGGAACTCGACGACCGGCTGCGACAGCCGGACGACGAGCGTGTGTTCGTCCGGGGTCTCCATCGCCTCGACCTCGGAGAACATGTCCTTCTGCGTGCCACCCGCCTGGTAGCGTTCGAAGGAGAGCTTCACGTCCTCCGAGCTCAATTCGCGGCCCATGGTCGGTTCGACGTTGTGGAACTTCACGCCCGGGTGGAGATGGAACGTGAACTCCATCCCATCCGGACTCC
Organism: uncultured Dehalococcoidaceae bacterium; assembly: GCA_964479165.1. GTDB lineage: Bacteria > Chloroflexota > Dehalococcoidia > UBA2979 > UBA2979 > CAYZJO01. The sequence goes on along the minus strand of CAYZJO010000017.1, from coordinate 38,447 downwards.
CCTCCCATGACTCGGCGAGGTCCGGCTCGATCTCGATCCGCTTCGGGTCGGCGGCTGCACCGAGGACGGCGCGCGCGAGCTTGTTCTTCGTGTAGTCGAGCGTCGTGTTGATGGTGCACGAGAGCGTGCGGTTGAAGTCCATGTGCGGTGGGTCGAGGTAGCGCGTGAGCAGCGTCCCGCCCTGGCGCCCGTTGATCAGCGGCTCGGCTTCCGCAGGTGTCGGCGGGATCGAGCCGTCGTAGCTGCCGGGCGCGATGCGGATCTGATCAGTCGCGACCGTGGCCCCCGGATCCGTCCCGGTCGAGGCGGGCGCGGAAGTGGCGGCGCCGGACGCTGTCTCGCCACTGTTTTCGTCGGCGCCACAGCCGAGGAGCGCGGCGCCCGCCACCCCCGCGACCGATACCGCCGCACCTCGAAGCGCGGCACGCCGTCCGAACCGCCGTCGTCCCCAGTATCCCTCTGGCATTGCAGGCTCCTTCCCTGGACTGCTGAGAGACCACGATTCTATAACGCAAGCAATAACCACCTGGATCGGCGTACCTTCGGAGTGCTCACATCGATGGCTGCTCGCGGCTACACTCGCGCCGTCCGACGCGGCAGTCTGTAGTGGAGCGGACGATGACCGGCCTCGATCGGGTGCAGGCGCAGGCGGCAACGTTCCGCGCGCTGCACTCGGAGCCCGCGATGCTCGTGATGGCGAACGCGTGGGACGCCGCGAGCGCCCAACGCTTCGAGGCTGCCGGTTTCCCCGCGATTGCGACCACGAGCGGCGGCGTGGCGATCAGCCTCGGCTATGCCGACCACGAGCAGGCTCCCGTCGACGAGATGCTCGCCGCCGCCGCCCGCATGGTCCGCGCCGTGCAGGTCCCGGTGACCGTCGACTTCGAGGCGGGGTACGGCCTCGCGCCCGACGAGATCGCGCGTCGAATCGTGGAAGTCGGCGCCGTAGGTCTGAACCTCGAGGACAGCGACCACCACGGAGACACCGGGCTACTGCCGGCCGAGCGGCAGGCGGAGCGCCTGGCCGCGGTGAAGTCCGCGGCCCGCGCCCTCGGCGTCGACCTGTTCCTCAACGCGCGCGTCGATGTCTTCATCCGACGCGAGGGCGACCTCGATGCCCAGGTCGCGGAGGGCACACGGCGCGGGCGGCTCTACCGTGAGGCCGGCGCGGACTCGGTCTACCCCATCATCCTCAGCGACTCCACCGCGATCCGAGCGATGGTCAACGCCTGCGAGGTGGTGAACGTCACCGTCCGCCGCGGCGGGCCACTCTCGCTGGAGGCAGCCGCCGAGGCCGGCGCGCGCCGCGCTACGTACGCAACCAGCCTCTTCCGAGACACGATGAACGCCCTCGATGCCCTCGCCACGGAGATCCGCGCGACCATTCCGAGGTGACAACGGGCTCGTGCTCGCGAACCACGCGGATGAGTGCGACCCTCGATGTATGACGCTGAACCGACTACCCACGCCCGATGAGCTGCCCGAGCCGCTGGCTGGCCTGCTGCGCGATCACGAGCGCACCGCGCAGGTGGTCGCCGACGCACGAGCGACGTTTGACGGCGCCGAGCTCGGCGTCGCGAACACGGACGGCGCTGCGCGCGTCCTCGAGGTCGCGCTCGACCTCCAGCGATTCCTCGCCGGCGACCTGACGCTGCACATCGCCAAGGAGGAAGACGTGCTCTTCCCGGCGCTGCGCGCGCTCGGCGACGAGATGGACCACCACCTGCAGCACATGGTGGCGCAGCACGACGAGATCCGCGCACGCCAGGAGTTGATCGACCGGACGATGGCGGCGCTCGATGCGCACCACGACGAGATCGAGGTAGAGCGCGACGCGTTCATCGCGGATGTCCGGAGGATGACGGCCGCGCTCACGCCCGCGCTCCTCGAGGACCTGCGCGAGCGGGCGATGCGTCTCGAGCGGATCCTCCTCGGCCACTTCGCCGACGAGGAGGAGGACCTCTTCGTGCCTGCGAAGAGCCTCCTGTCACCGGAAGCCCTGGACGAGCTCACCGCTGGGATGGCAGCCCTCGCGCGGGCCGCGCGGGCCGAGTAGCGGGCCGAGTATCGGGCCGAGACTCGCGGGCCTCGGGGCGGGCCTACACGAGGGACGCCCGACGCGACACGTAGTCGCCGACCGGGCTCCGGAAGCCGACCGCCAGCCGGTTCCACGTGTTGATCGTCGTAATCGCGATCGTGAGTGCTACCCGCTCCTCCGGGCTGAACAGGTCAGCCACCTCCTGGTAGACGTCGTCAGGAGCGCCGGTCTCAGGCAGCAGCGTGAGCGCCTCGGTCCAGGCGAGAGCGGCACGCTCACGCGGCGAGTAGACCGGGCTCTCTCGCCACACCGCGACCAGGTGCAGGCGCTGATCCGTGTCGCCCATAGCGCTCGCGTCCTTGGTGTGCATGTCGAGGCAGTGCGCGCACCCGTTGATCTGCGAGGCGCGGATGTTCACGAGCTCCAGCAGGAACGGTTCGAGTGTGCTCGAGTGAGCGATCTTGCTCACGGCCCGCATGGCTGTTGCAGCCTCCGGCAGCGTCTCCGACCAGTTCAAGCGCATCTCTCGGTCCTTTCTCTGCCTTGCCACGGTCGTGCGCACACGCTGGTGCGGCGAACCACCGGGGAGGGCGATCCCACGCTGGCATCCCGAAACCGCGGTTCGCGCTGCACTGCGGGCGATGGGGCGTGTCACCCGTAGCATGGCCGAGCCCACGTGCCGCTTCAATGAGACGGCGGTCATCCATCTGAAGGGCACCGGCTCGGTAGCCGGTTGGACCCTCGGCGCGGTCGCCGGGGCCGGAGAGACTGAGTACTCTCGCGGCAGCGGAGGTGTACAGGTGGAGTCTCAAGACCCGGGCCTCTTCGAGGTCCTCGGCTCGACGCGCGCGATGCGCCGGCTGAAGCCCGATCCGATCCCCGACGCCCTCGTGCGGCGGGTCCTCGAGGCCGGAACGTCCGCCCCGAACCCGAGCAACCAGCAACGCTGGCGGTTCCTCGTCGTCCGCGACGCAGAGCTGAAGCGGCAGGTGCAGCGCTACTACCAGCAGGCCTTCGAAGAGACCGTCCGAGACAACTACCTCAAGAGCCCGCCGCCTCCCGGTGTGAGTCAGGAGGCCTTCCTCCGTCAGCTCGACGCCGTCGCCTACCTCACCGAGCACTTCCACGAGGCGCCGGTCTGGATCGTGGCCTGCCTCATCGATGGGGCCTCACCCGGCCGGGCTGCCGGCGCCTCGATCTATCCAGCCGTGCAGAACATGTTGCTGGCGGCGCGCGCCCTCGGCCTCGGCGCGACGCTCACGACGCGGCACACCGCCCACGCGAAGGAAGTCGACGCGCTCTTCGGCCTGCCTGCGGACGCGCACTCGTACGCGATCATCCCGCTGGGCTACCCCCTCGGCCGCTTCGGCCCCACGCGCCGCGCGCCGCTGGAGGACGTGGTCTTCGGCGACCGCTGGGGCGAACCGGCGAGCTGGTCCTGAGGCACGCGCTATCCACGGACGGGTAGTGGCACGCTGCACCTCAACTCGCCGAGGGCAGCCCCTCGATCCAGCCGAAGAGGCGCTCGATGTAGGCCGGGTCCTCGTTCGGGAAGAGGACGTGCCACTCGTCGAACTGCTCGGGCGTGACCGCCTCCGCCCACTGCGTGTCCTGCTTTGCCGTCTCCGAAACGAGGAACGCGTCGAGGGTGATGCCCGGCTGCTCGGCCTGCAGGCGGGCCTGGTGCGCCTTGATGTTCTTCGCGAGCGCGATCTTCGGGTCGGTGAGGCCGTTGAGGTTGCGCAGGCCCTTCGGGTCGACGAAGGCGATGTGCTCCGAGCCGGCGTGCTTCACCCAGAGGATGAAGTCCGGATAGTAGTTGCCAGCCTCGAAGAAGCCGATGCCCTTGCCTCGGCTCTTGTTGCGCAGGAGGTAGATCTCCTGCCCCTCGAGCGCTTCCGCATGCTCGCGCACGTACTCTTCGAGGTGGCGCACGAAGTCGCGCTCGCCCTTGTTCAGCGAGACGGGCGTCATCTCCGCGCCGTTGATCGCGAGAAGCGGCGTGTAGAGGTGGCCGTCGAAGTTAAGGACTTCGAGTTGGCCGGCGGACCGAGGGCGCACGCTGCCCGCCGCGACTTCGCCCTCGAGCGTGCGGACCTCGTCGAGCAGGTCCGTCTTCGCCTGTGGGACGCGGATGCGGTACGTCACTTCGAGGTTCGTGTCGGTGGCATCGAGGCGGTCGAGCTTCAGGAAGTCCTTTTCCCAGTCGGACTTGCAGAGGGTGTAGTAGCGCTCGATGTACTTCTTCAGCAGCGCCACCGCCACCTCGTGCCAGGTCCGGACGTGGCCGTAGTCGTTGAAGTCCAGCTCGGCGGGCGGGATGTAGAGGTCGTACCAGCCACCGGCCTCGAGCAGCGCCCGAGGCGCCTCGCGCGGGATCGCGAGGTTATACAAGGACTTCTCCGACTTGTAGCGCTGCAGCTCGAACCAGATGGCGTCGAAGTCGAGGAAGGCGAGGTGGTCCGGTTTGAGTACGCCTTGTTCCTTGTGGACCGCCGAGCCCGCTCCAGCGGCCAACCCCTTGCTGAATCGCGATTGGATGCGTGGATACCAGTCGACCAGTACGCGGTGCGTCTTGAGGTTCTCCGGAACAAGACTGCTGAGGGTGGGCTTCGGGGCGGATCGCTTGAAATCCTTACCCTCCTCCGCGAGCCCGAGCGTCCAGAGGTGGACGTTCTCGAACTTCCCGCCAGACACGAGGTGGTTGATCACTCTGAGCGTGAAGTCCTCGAACGCGTCGTCGCCCCGGATGCGTTCTCCATCGAGGATCTCCGAGAAGGTCTGCATGTACGTGGCGCGTACCCCGAAGACGTTCAGGGTCTCGAGAAGGTGCAGACGCCTGGGATGCTCGAGCCCGTCGTCACGACGGATGTAGGAGGAGCGCTTAAGGGAGAAGCCCAGACCCTTGAGGCGAACGCCACGTCCGAAGAGCTGAATGACCTCCGCGCCTTCGCCAACTCCGACGTTCAGCAAACCCATCGTGCTGACCCGCCAACTGCTCCAGCCTTCGGTGAACTTCTTCGCGCCAATGAGAACGGTCACCGTGGAATCGGGGTCCGTGACGTGATCGAACAGGGATCCGCCGAACTCGCGACCAGAGCCGGTGCTCAGTCCCTGCTCGCGGCATAGATTGATGACCTTCGCTGCTTCTCCAACGTTCACAACGCCGAACGGTGGATTATCCGCAACTCGTATCTCGATTTCCCCGACGGCGCTGGAATCCCGCAACTGTTGTATGTGCAGCTGGCCACTATTGGGAGCGTTAAAGATGTGCTCAACCGCGAGAGCGTAGATCTCATCCGGTTCGCGATCCCGGAAGAGCTCCGTGAGGCGATTCTCGAAAATCTCGCGCTGGTCCGAATCGGTAAGTCCGGGCTTCCCCGACTTGAGCCGACGGATTCGCTCTTTGGCCGCGGAACCGTCCCGAAGGAAGTCATCGAAGAAGCGGATGATCTCAACAATGTCGCTGGTGTCCTGTGGTGTGGTACGGGCTTTGGCGACTGTTGATCCCACGAACATCCAGAGTGGCCGCTCGACGCCGTAGGTCCGAATCTGAGCTGCGTCCTCGCGGAACACGATCAGCTGTTGAAGGAAGGTGAGAAGACAACCTGTCAAGTACAGCTGGCGTGGCTCACCGGCTTGATCGTCCTGCAGGTTTAGAACGTGGAACTCTTTCCCGTAGCCATCGTCATGGAAGTAGCCGTACGAGTAGTCGAACAGGATGCAGTGACCATACTCTTGAAGAAGTGTGCGGTTCTTCGAATCGGCTTTGATCGCCTGACCGAAGGTCGCTGAGTACTCGAACGAGAACCCCGCCTCACAGAGTCGCCGGCGGAAGTCCATCCACCGCCCGGTATCGCTCGAAGAGCCGCGATGCCCCTCGTCCACCAGCACGAGATTGTTGCCCTCAAACGCGTCGACGGCGACTGTTTTCTGTCCCGCGCGCTCGCGGAGACGGCCGATGTGGATCACCTCGACCGCGTGCCCGGAAAACAGTGACCGCGAATCATCGGCAAACAGGTCCGCCTGGATGCCGGAGAGCGCGAACTCTTCGAGGTGCTGGCGCGAGAGGCCCTCGTTCGGGGTGAGCAGGATGATGCGGTTCAGCTCGGGGCGGCGGCCCGCACGCTCGAGGTGGTCGAGGTACTGCGCGATGTTGACGTGCATCAGCAACGTCTTGCCCGAGCCCGTCGCCATCCAGAACGCCAGCTTGTTGAGGTCCTCGAGGGCGAACGGGTCCGCCTGGTTCTGCGGCTCCTTGCCGAAGTTCCACGTCTCGACGTGCTCGTTCAGCGTTTCGAGGAGCGCCGCCGCGTCGGCGAAGTAGCGCTCGAGGTAGATCTCGGTGAAGAGGAGCGCGACGTACTGGAAGTGCTTCAGCACCAAGTCGCGGCGCTCCGGCGGCTCCGTCAGCGTGCGCCAGTGCCGCACGATGCGCTCGTCGTGGCGCAGCAGCTCGTCGTGCGAGAGCCGATCCCGAGGCTGGCGCGCGACCGTCAGCCGCTGGTGGAAGTACGAGACGCCGTCCTCGCCGATCCACTCCCGGTCGATGCCGCCCGACTCGCGGTCACGCACGAGGTCGAGCAGCGCCTCGGTGCTGGGGGCCTCGAAGAGGTGCAGCATCCACGAGTTGAGGACGAGGCGGTGGCTCAGCTTCGCCGGCTGCGCGCGGCCTTTCGAGGAGGACGCACGCGTGCGATAGGTGGCGCCGCCGCGGGCGCGCGTACGGCCCCGGCCCACGACTACTTCCGCTCCCGCTCGGCCGTCTCGAACATCAGCCGCGCAAACTCTTCCTCGATCAGGCGCACCTTCCACGTCTCGTCCTCGCGGCGTGAGTTCTCCAGGTGGTTGTCGCCGTTGACGTAGATGACGTCGAACTCGAGGTCGCGCGCGTTGATGCGCAGCGTGCGCAGCAGCTCGTCGAGGCGCGCACCGTCGACCTCGTGGACGTTGCGCCAGATGACGAGGGTGCGGTCGCCCGAGGTCTGGCCCGGCCGCGGCGGCAGCGTCCCGCGCACCAGCGTGAGCCCGCGCTGCGTGTCGACGTGCTGCACCCGCAGGCCGATGAGGTAGTTGAACGTCTCCACGAGGTCGACCGTGACCGCGCGCGTCTCCGCGGCGCTGCCCTGACCGACCTCCAACTTGTACGAGAACGGGTCCTCGAAGGCGTCGAGGTCGAGCAGCGAGGGGCTGCCGCGCGTCTCGGCGTCGATCCAGTAGCGCAGCATGTACTGCTCGCGCAGGCCGTCGTGCTGCTCGAGCAGGCTGGCCTGCCGCTCGCCCGTCTCGCGGACGCGCAGGTTGTTGAGCGTGTCCTCGTAGGACTCGAGGCGGATGACCTTGATCGTCTGGCTCACGCCCTCGCGCGAGACTGGCTTGCCGTCCTTCCAGTCCTTCGAGTAGGCGGCCTTGAGCACGCGCGGCTTGAGCACCGTGTCGAAGTACTCCCCCATCTCGACGAGGATGTACTTCCGCTGCCCGCCGTCCTCCCGGTTGAGGTTGATCACCGCGTGCGCCGTCGTCCCGCTGCCGGCGAAATAGTCGAGGAAGGACGCTCCCGTCTCCGGCGGTCCGAGCCGAAAGCACCTCTCCACTAGTCGGACGGGTTTCGGGTTCTCGAACACCGACGCTCCGAACGCAGCCTTTAAGGTGGCGCTGCCCTCGTCAGTCGTTCCAGAATCCTCGTGATTCCAGAAATCGACCGGGACCATGCCAGACGAGGCCTCGCTGAGAAACGACTTCAGGCGAGGGAACTCGTATGAACCGTCGACGCCCCAGTACAGACGGTTGTCCGCGACATGCTGGTCATGCGTATCAGCGGAATACTTTCCACGCATGGGTTGGGTGTTCGACGTGCTCGCGCGTGAAGGGGTTGATGATTCCGTATACGAGATTCGGACGCGACTCCTTGCGCGCGGGGTTGACGTATGACGAACTAATCCAGTCGCCTCGTGGATCCCCGTCCGGGTTGGAGTAGTTCGTCCTAGACTTGTCGGTGCGTTCTTCCTGAAGCATCTTGCGTGCATCGGTCGCTCGGTAACAGAGTATTGTGTCCTTCAGGGAGTAGAATAGGCGCGCGTTATTGGAACGAGTGAACCGCTTCTCCCAAGCGATATCAGCCAAGAAGTTGTCGGCACCGAAGACATCGTCGAACAACATTCGCAGACGAGACACCTCGACGAAGTCCACCGTTGCGAAATGAACTCCTGCCGGGTTGAGAAGGGCTCTCACGGAGCTGATTCGTTCCTCAATCATCGACAGCCAACTCGAATGCTGATACGCGTCCTTGTAGACGAAATCATCCACACCGGTGTTGTATGGAGGATCGACAAAGACGGTGCTAATCAGCCCCCGATAACGCTCCTGTAGCAGGTTCAGCGCCTGGAAGTTCTCGCTGTGGATCAGCAGGCCATCCGTCGTCTCATCGAGGTCGTCGAGCGCGGCGAGGAGGCGGTCGGTGAACGAGCGGTCGAAGAGGGACGTGTCGACGACGAGGTGCTGGTTCGCCTCGAGGAACTCCTCGGTCAGCGGCTCGGTGTAGGGCGGCAGCGCGCCGCGCAACGCGTCGATGGCGAACAGGAGCACCCACTCCTCGCGCTGACGGGCGTTCGCGCGGATGTCGGTCCACAGGTCGCGCGGCACGCGGTCGAGGGTCACGCACCAGTGCGTCTCGACGACGAACTTCCTCTTCAGCCACAGCCGCTTCTGAAACTCCTCGAGGCTGGCGAGGAACTCGATGACCGGCAGCCCGACGGCGCGGATCGCGCGCACCTTCGCGAGGTACTGCGCCAGCTGCGTCGCGGTGAACCCGTCCTTGTCGATGTCGTCGAGGTGGACGACCTCGTTCTTGATGTAGAAGTCCAGCTCGCGCCGCAGGAACCCGCCCAGGTCCTTGTGCACGAAGTAATCGAACGAGTTCTTCGCGGTGTAGGCGTTCACGTGCTTCGCCAGCAGCGTCAGCTCGTCCCTCGCGCCCTCCCGCCGCACGTCCCGCCTCAGTGCCGCGTGCCACGTCGCGGCGGCCGGGTCGCCGAGGACGCGCGCCACCGTCTCCTCGTTGATCGCGGCCTGCCTGCGCCCGTCCTCGTCCGGCCGGTACTCGAAGCGGATCAGCAGCTCGCCGTCCACCTCGGCGACGGGATCGTCGCCGGCGAGGAGGAAGCGGCGCTCGCGGCCGGCCTCGGCGCGGTTGTTGTTCCGCTCGGTGTCCGCCTCGACAAGCTTGAAGTGGACGCGTCTCTGGCCCGCCTCACCCTCACCCCCGCCCTCTCCCCTCAAGGGAGAGGGGGCCGGATTCTTATTCGTCAGGGCAGCGGTGGCCGGATCGTTCCTTGGTGTCGTCGTGGAGGGAGTCTGACCCCCTCTCCCCTCGTGGGAGAGGGTTGGGGTGAGAGGCTCTACCACAAAGGTGTAGTCGCGGAACTGCTCGGTGCTCTTGATGTAGTACTGGTCGGCGTTCGCCCAGTGGAGCTTCACCTCCTCGCCCTCGTAGGGGATGGCGTAGACGCCCTCCTTGTAGCGGCGCAGCGAGATGAAGTCGCCTTCCTTGTAGTAGCGCCGGAAGAACGAGGTGAGGTGATTGAAGACATCCGCCTCGTCCGCGTCGAGGCTGCGAGTCGCGTCGTACTCGGCCTGCAGCTCGCGGAACTTCGGTGAGGTCTCGGGGTCAACCCCGGCGAGCCGGAGTTGCTCGCCGAGCTTGTCGCGCTCCTCGGCGATGGCTTGCTTGTCGGCGGCCTCGACGTGGCCGAGCGCCTCGCGCACCCTCGGCAGCAGGTCATCGTCGAGGAACTTGCGGATTTCGGTGCGGCGGAGGTTCATCACGCGGTAGAGGCCGAAGTCGAGGTCGGCGCGGTCGAACATGAACAGCTCGTCGAGGACGCGCTTCAGCTGCTCGAGGTTGGATTCGGCCACGATCACGCTCCGCACCGAGCTGGGGGTTGGGTGCCAGAAGGGCCTTGACGGCCCCGCGCGATGCTAGCGGGCGCAGGGGTCGCGGGGAAAGATGAAGGGTGTGGCAAGGTGTGAGAAGGGGGCTGGGCAGGCCGGGCGGACCCCCACCCCAACCCTCCCCCGCTTTGCGGGGGAGGGATCAGAATCGCGTTCCGCTATCGCGTCGAGAACTCCCCGGGGTTGATCCCTCCCCCGGCTCGGCGGGGGAGGGCTAGGGTGGGGGCCTTCCGCTCCCCCTCCCCTCCCTCCGCTCTCCCTCCGCTACACCACGCTCCAGCGCACGGTAAACAGGGGCTCGACTGACGAGCGCTGGCGCATCCGCTGCTCCAACTGGTCGATGAGGGCGTCGCGGCGCTCGCGGATCTCGTCCTCGGCGTCGAAGATGCGCTGGCGCTGGCGGCGCTGCTGCTGCTCCAGCTCGCGCTTGCGGCGCTCCGCGGCGAGTTGCTCCTCGATCGTCGCGGCCTGGCGTGCCTGCCTCGAGACTGCGCGGATCTGCGCCTTCGTGTCGTCGAGCGCCTTCTCCGCGCCCTTCACCATGTCGTCGGCCCAGCGGTCGAGGCGGTCGCGCTCCTCCTGGAACAGGCGGTGGTTGGCCTCGGAGGCGCGGGCGAGGGCCGCGGCGGCGTGCTGCTGCGCGTCGGCCTCGAGACGGCGCGGGGCGACCTCGGGCGGTGGCAGCGCCTCGACGACCCCGTCGCAGCGGAAGAGCTTCTCGCACGTCTCCTGGTCGAGCGGCGCGCCGGCGTCGTCGAGCGCGGAGAAGAGCAGGTGCTCCTCGGTGTCGAAGGCGTCGATCGTCAGGCGTTGCAGGGTGAGCCAGCCCGCGCGCCCGCGCAGCGCCTCGACGTCCGCGATCCTCGTGCCGTGGTTCGTGATGTCGAAGGCGACGGCGGCGGGCGGCGTCGGCAGCTCGCGCCCGCGCTCGACGACCCACTCGCCGAGGGGATGCGTCAGCCGGTAGAGGTACTCGCCACCGGCCTGCGGCGTCTGCTTCGAGATCAACTGGTAGCGGCCGGGGCGGAAGCGCGGCTCGGGCGGGGCGTGCAGCGCGAACGCGGGCGTCTCGCCCTCGAAACGCGCGCGGTCCGCGAGGATGTAGCGCGTCACGGTCCAGAACTGCCGCCCGACGCGGTCGAGCTGCTCGCGCGCGTCATCGAGCTGCATCCGCAGCCGGGCGTGCACGTCCTCGTCGAAGTGCTCGAGCAGGGCCTTGCGCGTCTCCTCGAGGCGCAGCTGGATGGCGTCGTCCATCGTGCCGCGGAGCACGCGGAAGCGCGCCTCGATCTCCGCGGGCGTGCGGCACTCCTGGTAGATCTCGAGGATGCGCCGCTCGAAATCGACGCCGGCCTCGATGACACCGAGCACCTCGTCGGACGCGCCGAAGACGCCATCGAACAGGCGGAACTTCTCGGACAGCAGCTCGAGCACGCGGCTGTCGGCGGCGTTGCGCTCGTTGAGGAAGTTCAGCACGACGACATCGTGCTGCTGTCCGTAGCGGTGGCAGCGGCCGATGCGCTGCTCGATACGCTGGGGGTTCCACGGCAGGTCGTAGTTCACGACGAGCGAGCAGAACTGGAGGTTGATGCCCTCGGCGGCGGCCTCGGTGGCAACCATCACCTCGGCGCTGTCGCGGAAGTGCTCGATGAGCGCCGTGCGCACATCGATGGCACGCGAGCCGCTGGTGCGCCCGCTGTCGCGGTTGGCCTCGAGCCAGCGCTCGTAGATCGCAGCCGCCTCGGGACCGCTGTTCGTGCCGCTGAAGGTGACGACGCGGCCGTCGTAACCGCGCTCCTTGAGGAACGCAACGAGGTACTCCTGCGTCCTCCGCGACTCGGTGAAGATGACCGCCTTGCGCGCCGCACCGATCTTCGCCATCTCCTCGAAGCCGGTCTCGAGCGCCGTGAGCAGCGCCGTCGACTTTGCATCGACCGGCACGCTGCGCGCCCACTCGATGTAGCGGTCGAGCTCGGCGATCTCCGCCGCGAGCTTCTTCGGGTCGAAGGGCAGCCGCGGCTCGTCCGAGCCCTCCTCGGCGTCCTCGGCCGGGGCATCGGCACTCGCGCCGTCCTCGGACTCGGCGTCGGCGAGCGGGAGCAGGGGGGCGGTCGCGGGCTCCTCGAGGTAGTCGGCCTCGAGCTCCTCGTCGGCGACGATCTCCTCGAGCAGCGAGCCGTCCTCGGACGGCGGGCCGGAGTGCTCGTCGCGCAACGCCACGAGGCGCGCGCGCATCGTCTCGAGCGTCCCCGCAATCGCCTGCGACGACGACGCGAGCAGCTTCCTCAGCACGAGGGTCGTCAGTGTGCGCTGGCGCTCGGGGATCGAGTACGTGTCCTCGCGCTGGAGGAACTCGGACACCGCGTCGTACAGCGCGTGCTCGTGGTCGGACGGCTGGAACGGCTGCGTCATCGCGCGGCGCGCGGTGTAGCGCACGTACTCGAGCACCTGGTTGCGCAGCGTGCGCTTCGTGAACGTCGAAAGGCGCTCGCGCAAGTCTGCGTGGTCGATGCTCTGCGAGCCGTAGCGCGCCTGGAACGCCGCGCGGTCGCCGAAGAGGTGGTCGTCGATCAGTGTCGAGAGCCCGTACAGCTCGAGCAGCGAGTTCTGCAGCGGTGTCGCGGTCAGCAGGAGCTTGCGCCGCCCCTCGAGCGCCCAGCGCAGCCGCTGCCCCATGCGGTTGCTCGGCCGGTACGCGTTGCGCAGCTTGTGCGCCTCGTCGATCACGACGAGGTCCCAGTCGGTCGCGCGCACCTCCGCCTGCATCGCGCTGGCGAAGTTCAGCGAGGTGATGACGACGCGCCCGTGGTCGAACGGGTTTGCGTGCCCCTCGCGCTCGAGCCCTCGGAACGTCGGGCGATCGAGGACGGTCGTCGGCAGGTTGAACTTCTCCTCGAGCTCGAGGCTCCACTGCTTGCGCAGGGACGCGGGGCAGATGACGAGCAACCGGCGCTTGCGCTCGGCCCAGAACTGGCACAGCACCAGCCCGGCCTCGATCGTCTTCCCGAGCCCCACTTCGTCAGCGAGCAGCACGCCCTTGCTCAGCGGCGACCGCAGCGCGAACAGCGCCGCATCGATCTGGTGCGGGTTGAGGTCGACCGACGCGTCGAAGAGGGACATCGAGAGCCGCCCCGCGTCCTCGGGCGGGTGCCGTCGAGTGAGGTCATACGCGAAGTAGCGCGCGTGGTACGCCGTGGTCATGACGTGGGGATGGTAACCGACTGCCGGTCGCAGGATGTCTCCCGGCCGAGGTGCTCATGATGCGCCGCGAAGGCCGTTGTGGAGAGGCCGATGTGGCCGCGGTGCCAAGGTGCGGATCGTCGACACCCGCTTGCCGATAGCAGGTGCATTCCGCGCCATGCCAAGCGAGCGAATCCAGCGGCGAGTTGACAGCCTCCTCGACGAGGCGGATGGGGCGGTCGCGAGCGGACTGGGCCGCCGTTTGTGACCGCGCCCGGGCGCACTGGTGGCGGACCCGGGGAATCGAGACGCGCTCGAGTATCTCGCGATGGGCAAAGGGTGCCTCATCTCCGCGACCACCGGCGACGCAGCGAAGTTCGCCGAGTGACGGCCTCGCTCCCCCTCCGCGACCAACGGGAGCGTCTCGACCTATCGCCTCGCCTCGAAGATGCATCGTGGCGGCTCCGTCTGCGTCGACCCTGTTCGACGGGGTCAACGGACCTCGATCCGGATCGTCTGTACACCTGGTGCGACGGAGACTTCGAGGATCGTGGGCTTCGGCGAGGATGGGACGATGCTGATCTGGCCGCTCCGCTCCATATAGGCCAGTTGCACACCCGCCACGTCCGGGACCTGACCCTGAAGTCGAAGGCTCTCCTCGAGGTCGCGATTGGAAAGCCTCGCTGCGCGCATGCCCTCTGACTGCAGCGTTCCGTCGCGCACGAGGAGGATCGGCTCCCCTTTGACGAAGGCTCCGAACCAGTCTGAGCGGAATGCGAGCAGCGCGAAGAGCGCGTGCATCAACACCAGCACGAGGCCGCCGCCGAGCAGTGTAGGGACGAAGGATGCCGAACCGTTGATCGCCCGGCTGAGGATCGAGCCCAGCATGATCGCGACGATCACGTCGAACGCCGTGGCGCGGCTCAGGAAGCGCCGGTTCGCCAACCTCACCGTCGCGATCGCGACGGCATAGACGACGACCGTTCGCAGCGCCATCGAGGCAACCCCAACATCGCTCGCGTCCGTCTCGAGCGCCAGAGCGGTGCTGAGGAGCTCCCATAGTCTGTCCAGCACGGGGTTCGACCTCCCGTCCCCTCGCAAGGAAGCTGCCGGGTCTCCCGTCATCCGGGGGAAGTCCGGCCTCGATCGAGCATAGGAGGCGCGGATCTCCGGCCCGGAGCCGGGGACTCGTCGGTGGTAGTTGCCTACCGATGCCAAACCCCACGCGTTACTCTCTGGCCGCCGCCCATGTGATTAGGACGGACACCTCGATGCGGTCAGGTGCTGGGCTCGAGGGCGGCAGAAGGTGGAGAGCGCTCGTGGCTATCGACGGACAACTGCTGGTGAGCACGGCCTGGCTGGAAGCCCACCTCGAAGACCCGGACCTCCGCGTTCTGGACTGCACGGTCTACCTCCGACGCGACGCGGAGGGGCGGCCGAGCGTCGAGAGCGGGCGTGCCGATTGGGCACAGAGCCACATCCCTGGAAGCGGCTTCGCGGACCTCCCGGGCGATCTCTCGGATCAGGCTCAGTCGCTGCGCTTCATGATGCCGCCGCCTGGACAGTTCGCCGAGGCGATGTCGTCGTACGGGGTTGGCGAGGGAACGCGGGTCGTCCTCTACGACCGCGCCACGGGCGCATGGGCCGCGCGCGTCTGGTGGATGCTGCGGGCGTTCGGTTTCGACGACGCGGCCGTCCTGGATGGCGGCTGGCAGAAGTGGACTGCCGACGGGCGCCCCGTCTCGAACACTCCCCGCGCCTATCCTCGCGCGCACTTCGAGGCACGGCCACGGACGGGCCTGATCGCCACGAAAGAGGAAGTCCTGGAGGCGATCAACGACGGTGCGACCTGCGTCATCAACGCGCTGAACGAGAACCAGCACCGAGGAGAGACCAACCCGTACGGACGCCCGGGGCACATTCCCTCGAGCGTGAACGTACCCGCCGCCTCGCTCGTTCGGCCGGACACGAACGAGTACATGTCCCTCGAGGAACTGCGCGGACGCTTCGCCGACGCGGGCGCAACCAACGCGGGCAAGGTGATTACCTACTGCGGCGGCGGTATCGCCGCGAGCAACGATGCGTTCGTTCTCACCATGCTTGGCGTCTCGAACGTCGCCGTGTACGACGGCTCGCTGTCCGAGTGGGCTGCCGACCCATCACTGCCGCTCGAGGTGGGCTCATGATCGGCTCGGCGCGCTTGTCGGCTGGCGCCGTGGGAATGCCGTCGCCTTGAGGGGCGCGCAGGGACCCATGCCACCATGCCGGGCCCGCGTTGCGCGCGACCAATCGCGCGTCGCGACTCCTGTCCGGGCAGGACTCGCCATCGCAGCCAGACCACGTCCACCATCAACGCGGCAGCGCAGCTCGGAGGGGCTGAGCGCCCGCTCAGGTGAACTACACCTGCGTGAGAGCATTGAGTGACGGGCTCTTGCGAGCAGGAGGGACGCCTGCACGGCGTTCGAGGGGCGCAGGCGCGGTGCCTGGTTCCATCCGCCTGCCGGATCGAAGGAGTGGATATGAACGCCAAGCCGGGCCGGGAAGTGCTTCCCGTTCCCGACCGTCCTCACGTCGGCGCGACGATGTTCGACGCAAAGCACCCCGAGGCGGTCTATCCAGCCATTGAGCCGATCCGGCCGCCCGAGGGCGCTCCGAACATCCTCCTCGTCCTGATGGACGACGCCGGGTTCGGTTCGTCCAGCGCGTTCGGCGGTCCCTGTCACACGCCCACGTTCGAACGCCTCGCCGCGAACGGGCTGCGCTACACGCGATTCCACACAACGGCGATCTGCTCCCCCACCCGCCAGGCGATGCTGACCGGTCGCAACCACCACTCGGTCGGCATGGGCACGGTCGCCGACATGGCAACGTCTGCTCCCGGGTACACCTCGGTGCGGCCGAACACTGCCGCAACGATCGCGGAGACGTTGCGGCTCAACGGCTACTCCACCGCGCAGTTCGGCAAGTGCCACGAGGTGCCCGTCTGGGAGACGAGCCCGATGGGGCCGTTCGATCGCTGGCCGACAGGGACGAACGGCTTCGAGTACTTCTACGGGTTCATCGGCGGCGAGACCAGCCAGTTCTACCCCAGCCTGACCGAGGGACGCAGGCCTGTCAGGCCCGAGCGGACGCCGGAGGAGGGGTACCACTTCACCGACGACATCGCGACCCGAGCCCGGCGCTGGCTCGGCCAGCAACGCTCCCTGACCCCCGATAAGCCGTTCTTCCTCTACTGGGCGCCCGGCGCCACCCACGCGCCGATCCACCTCCCCGAGGACTGGCTCGACCGCTACCGCGGCGCGTTCGACCGAGGCTGGGACGTGGTACGGGAAGAGACCTTCGCCCGACAGAAGGAGCTCGGCGTCATCCCGGCCGACTGCGAACTCACGGCACGGCCTGAGGGCATCCCGGCGTGGGATGACGTCTCTGAGGACATGAAACCCGTGCTCGCGCGGCAGATGGAGCTGTACGCCGCCTTCCTCGAACACACCGACTATCACCTCGGGCGCATCGTCGATGCGCTGGAGGAGCACGGCGTGCTGGAGAACACGCTGATCTACGTGATCACCGGCGACAACGGCGCCTCCGGCGAGGGGACCCTCAACGGAACGTGGAATGAGTCGCTGACGATGACCGGGATGTCTCACATCGAGACGCCCGAGTTCCTGAGGGAGCGGCTGCCCGAGTTCGGCACGCCGGCGTCGTACCCGCAGTACTCCCTCGGATGGGCCCACGCGATGGATACGCCCTACCAGTGGACGAAGCGCGTGGCGTCCCACTTCGGTGGCACGCGGAACGGCTTGATCGTGCACTGGCCGCGCGGCATCGAGGCGCGCAACGAAATCCGCAACCAGTTCCACCACGTCGTCGATGTGACACCGACGTTCCTCGAGGTCGCGGGCCTACCGCAGCCGCTGCTCGTCCACGGCGTGGCCCAACAGCCGATCGAGGGCGTCAGCATGGTGTACTCGTTCGACGCGGCTGACGCGCCCGACCGCCACGAGACGCAGTACTTCGAGGTCCTCGGCAACCGCGCCATCTATCACAGGGGCTGGACCGCGGTCGCAGCGCACACCCCGCCGGTGCAGGTGGGCCCGCCGGGCCCGTTCGCGGAGGACACCTGGGAGCTCTACGACACGAACTCCGACTGGAGCCAGGCGCACGACCTCGCGAGCGAGCAGCCGGAGAAGCTCCGAGAGCTACAGGAGCTCTTCCTGATCGAAGCCGCGAAATACAGCGTGCTTCCGCTGGACGATCGCGCCGCGGAACGCGCCAACCCCGATCTGGCGGGGCGCCCCCACCTGGTGCGTGGAACCCGGCAGCTCCTCTATCCCAGTGCCGGGCGGCTCCACGCGTTCTCGGTGATCAGCATCAAGAACAAGTCCCACGAGGTAGCCGCCGAGGTCGTCGTGCCGGAGGGGCCTGTCGAGGGCGTGATCGTGGCGCAGGGCGGGCGCGTCGGTGGCTGGGCGCTTTACACAAAGGATGGGCGCCTGAAGTACTGCTACAACTTCTACGGAATCGACCTGTTCCACGTCGAGAGCACGCAGCGCCTCCCGGCCGGAACGCACCAGGTTCGGATGGTCTTCGAGTACGACGGCGGTGACGTGGCTCAGGGCGGCGACGTCCGCCTCTTCCTCGACGACTCGCCGATCGGCGAGGGCCGGGTGGGCCGGACGCAGCCGCTTCCCTTCGCCAGCGACGAGCCTCTGGAGATCGGCCGCGACGAAGGCTCGGCCGTGACGCCCGACTACTCCGTCTCGGAGTTCACGGGCGAGGTGAACTGGGTGGAAATCAGCATCCCCGACGACGGCACCGACGAGGATCATCGGATCTCCTCGGAGGAGCGCCTCAAGGCTGCGCTGATCGTGGAGTAGCGGCGAGCGTCCAAGCGAGAGGCGGCCCGACGAGCGCCCGCCTCGGGGGCGGCACGATGAGCGAATTCCTCAGCGAACTGGCAAGCGTGCTCACCATGGCGTTCGCCGTGAGCACCCTCCTCTCGATGGGCCTCGGCCTCACGGTGGGCCAGGTCATCCGGCCGCTTCGCAACATGCGGTTCGTCGCCGCGGCACTGCTCATCAACTTCGCTATCGTGCCGCTGGTTGCGCTCGCACTCGTGCGCGTGCTCGGACTCGACGGAGACCTGCGCATCGGGCTGATCCTGCTCTCGGCTGCGGCCGGTGCGCCGATGGTCGCCAAGCTGGTTCAGATCGCGAAAGGGGACGTAGCGACCGGTATCGCCTTGATGACGCTGCTCATCGTCGCGACGGTGCTCTACCTCCCGATCGTCCTGCCGCTCCTACTCCCCGGGACCGAGGTCGATTCGTTCGCCATCGTGCGTTCACTCAGCGGACAGATGCTGCTTCCGCTCGCCGTCGGTCTGGCGGTTCGCGCGCGCTGGCAGGAGGAGGCGGACGAGTACCGGCCGGTCGTCGTCCAGATCTCCAACATCAGCCTCGCGCTCCTCTTCGTGGCGTCGGTCGGGCAGAACCTCGGTGGCGTGTTCGATCTCGTGGGTACCGGCGGGATCCTCGCCGTCATCCTGCTGATCGCGGCGGCAGTCGGGAGCGGCTATCTCCTCGCCGTGCCGGCCGGGGTGGAACGGCGGGTGATGGCCGTCGGGTCAGGACAGCGCAACCTCGCCGCGACGTTCATCGTCGCGACGGGCAACTTCGCCGACCGCCCCGATGTCCTCGTCTACCTTGCGACCGCTGGATTGATCTCGATGGTGATGTTGTTCCCGCTCGCCGGTGAGTTCTCCCGGCGTCCACGCGGCGCCCACCTTCCCGCGCTGGATGTCCCACGGGAAGCGGCGTCCTGAGCCGAGCGGGCGAGATGCCGGATACGCGGCGGACCGGTCCTCTCAGAAGCCGGTCGGTTCCCCGGTGTGGTCGTCCTCATGGGCGGTCACGAGCCACGTCTGGGCATCAGCGACCGCCTCGCGAGTGGACTCGCCGCGGACCGGGGTCGCCTCGTAGGCACGGACGGGGCCGGTGAGCCGCAGTTTGCCCGTTCGCACGATCTGGTCATAGGCCTCGTGTGAGAGCCCGCTGAGGTAGAGCCGGCCCCCGACCTCACGCAGGCGTTCCGCGTAGTTCGTCAACACCTCGATCAACGTTGCGCCGACCTTCGTTCGGCCGCGCAACCGGAGGACGACCACCGGGTGGTGCGCAGTGTCGGGGTCCGGCAACCGCCGCTCGAGCGTGCGCGCGGCGGCAAAGAAGAGGTGACCGTACACATCGAGGACCGTCACTTCGTCTGAGGCAAGCTCCGATGACGGCGAGCGCTCCTCGACGTCGCCGTTCTCGCGGCGGATCAACTGTACGACCGAGATGTCCGCGGACGCCTCGTAGATGCTCACGAGTGCGGAGAGCACGACCCCGAGCCCGACCGCAGCCTGGATCGGCAGGAAGAGCGTCGCGAGGAATGTCGTCCCGGACGCCAGTCTCGAGGGCCAGCCGGTCATCCAGAGCGAGCGCGCTTCGCGAACGCGGATGAGCGTGAGACTGGCGTAGACGAGCAGCGCCGCGAGCGCCGGCATCGCGACCTGCGTGAGGAGGTCCGGGGCGGCGAGCACCAGGATCGCCATCCACACGCCGGCGAAGACCGTGGCCCAGCGCGAGCGCGCACCCGCGAGCACCGTCAGTGCGGTCGTCTTGATCGAACCGCCCACGGGGATGCCCTGGAACGCGCCGGACGCGAGGTTCGCCACGCCCTGCGCGAAGATGTCCCGCGACACCCTGCGTCGCGACTGGTCGGGGTTGGGCACACTCTGGCTTACACCGGCGCCCTGCACGATCCCGATGATTGCCACCGCGATCGCTCCCGAGACGACGCCAGGATCGACGACGGAGAGCGGTGGTAGGGACGGCAGCGGCAGGCCGCTCGGAACCTCGCCCACGTCTCCGACCACCTCCACGCCATCGAAGAACGCCCATACCACCAGCGACGGCAGCAGTACGCCGAGCAGCGTCCCGAGACTGCCGAGTCCCACCCGAGGCAGCACGATCACGAGCGTGAACGCCGCAATCGACACGCCAACGGTGACCGGGTCGAACTCGGTGACGTGGGCAGCGGTTTCGATGGCCTGTGCGACGCGGTTGCCCTCGGCCGGGTCGTAGCCCGTCAGGGTTGGTATCTGGGTGAGGATGGTGACGACGCCGATCCCCATGATGAAGCCCGTCATGACGGAGAACGAGACGAACCGGGTCAGCGCACCCACGCGCAGGAGGCCCAGCACCACCTGGATCGCTCCCGCGAGGATCACCAGCGCGAAGAGCGCGCTTGCGCGGTCGCTGACGGGTAGGTGAGCGAGCGCTTGTCCGGAGGTCAGCGAGAGCCCGCTCGTCGTCGCGATCACCATCAACTGCGTGCTGGAGAGGAGCCCGCCGACGATCGGCCCCACGATGCAGGCGTACAGTCCGTAGATCGGGTTCACGCCCGCCAGCAATCCGCTGGCCATCCCGTCCGGCACAGAGGCGACCGCACTGTTCAACCCCGCGACGGCGTCCGAGGGCAGCCGCCCGCGCGCAAACTCCCGCTGCGCGTACTCCTCGACGGCAGCGCGCAGCTTCCCGACTCCCGGCTGGTCGACTACTACCGGGGCGTCGGCGGGGTGGTCGGGGACCGGATCCTCCCCGAGAGGCTGAGCCTCGGCGTCGCTCGTCACCGGCCTTCCCGCACAACGCAACGGAAACCGATGTGTGAGGTGGACGTGTCGACCGCCTCGCCCTGACGCGCTGCCGGCCGGTAGCGATGGCAGTAGTTGGGTGCGCAGAGGTGGGATCCGCCCTTGATGACTTTCCGTGGGACCGTGGGGAGGTCCGAGGGGCCTGTATCAAGGTCGATGGTGAGCGGCATCGAAGGACCGCAGCAGGCGTGGACTTCCGGACTCGCGTGCCCGGGCGCCCAATCGTCGATCGTCCACTCCCAGACGTTGCCTGCCATGTCGAAGAGCCCGTAGCCATTCGGCGGGAACGACCCGACCGGAGAGGTTCGTTCATAGCGGTCGAGCAGAAGGTTCTCCCACGGGAACTCTCCTTGCCAGGTGTTCGCCATCATCCGTCCGCGTGGCGCGAACTCATCGCCCCACGAATAGGTCGCGCCGTCGAGTCCGCCGCGCGCCGCCCACTCCCACTCGGCTTCCGTGGCCAGCGACTTTCCCGCCCAGGCCGCATAGGCGAGGGCATCCTCGTACGCGACGTGCGTGACCGGGTGCCGCTCTCGCCCGGTCAGGTCGCTGCCCGGCCCTTCCGGGTGACGCCAGCACGCTCCCGACACCCATGCCCACCACTGGCGGTAGTCGTCGAGCGGAACTGGTCCGTGCGTGCGCTGGAAGACCAGCGAGCCGGGAACCAGCAACTGGGGATCGGCGCCGGGATAGAGCGCAGGGTCGGGTGCTCGTTCCGCGAGGGTCGTGTAGTTGGTCGCCCTGACGAACCGCCGGAACTCCGCCACGGTCACTGGATGCTCATCGATCCAGAACCCCTCGACCGAGGTCGACTGCACGGGCCGCTCTTCGGGATAGAAGTCGTTCGCTCCCATGAGGAACGTGCCGCCAGCGATCGGCACCATCCCCTTCAACGGGTCGCCGGGTCGAGATCGCCGCCGAGCCACGTCCGTCCTCCAGAGCCTGGACGTGGCAGCCGTCCAGTGACGTGCCGCCAGTCGGTTGGCTCTCCCACCTTACCCCCGGGCGCCACTGTGCTCGGCTCGTGGCTGGTAGGTCGCTCACCGTGGGCATCGTCCGGATCGAGGTGGACGTGCCGGGCGCGAGAAGCCCGCCGAGTTACGAGCAAAGCCGGCAGGGGTTTCCGCCCACTGCATCGCTCAGCGAACGCCTCAACGGCTGGCGGAGTTCTCCCCTCGCTGCCTCCCGCGAGCCGTCGCGGAGATGCTGCGAGGAGCGCCTGAGCGCCGCTGCGCAAGATCGTCAGAGAGGGACTCTCGGAGTAGTTCGGCGGCGTCGGCGATGTCCGATGGCAGCAGCGTGCCGGGCACGTCGCTGACACCGTGCCTCCCGAGCGCGGGCCCACCGACGTAGACGGGCAGCTTTAGCCTCGCGTTCACGAGCGCCCGGGCGGCGAGAGCAGCGTGCGGCACGGAAGTGCTCGCGACAACGGACAGGCAGACCGCTGCGCAGTTCGTCCCGATCGCCGCAGCGACGAGCTCCGTCGGTGGGACGTCCGCCCCCAGGCAGACCACGCGCACGCCCGATTCCCTCAGGAGCAGCCACAACGCGAGCAATCCGAACTCGTGTTGCTCGTCCTCGGGACACGCGAGCAGAACGGACGGACCGGCGGTCGGAAACGGTAGATCGCGGACGCCTGCGAACAGCGCAACACGGACGAGCTGCGTCAGGAAGTGTTCGTGGGTGAGCGAGAGATCACCTTGCTCCCAGCGCTTCCCTGCTTCGCGCAGCACCGGGAACAGAACCTCGCCGATCGCCCGCGCCCAGCCGCGGTCCTGGACCGTGGTATCGAGCGCGATGCGCACGCTCGGTTCGTCGTAGCGCGCCACGGCGTCGAGCAGGTGCTCGACTTCAGGGTCGAGCGCAGCCGCGGTGGGTGCTGGCGGCGGCGGCGTGGCCTCGATCGCGGCGGCGGTGGCCGCTTGCGCCGGGGGGACGCCCGCCTCGATCAGCGTCGCCATGCGCCGAATCGCGGCCAGCTGTTCGTCGTCGAACAGCCGTCGTCCGGAGGCCGTGCGCCGGGGTTGCGGGAAGCCGTAGCGCCGCTCCCAGGTGCGCAGGGTGTTCGCGGGCACTCCGGTGAGGCGCGCGGCCGCGCTCACTGAATACTCCATGGACGCGACGCTACATCTTCTCCAAAACCTATTCAAGTGGCTTGACGAAGTCCTTCACAGGTGAATAGACTCGGCATACCGACTGAACAAGTCGTGAACAATCAGCCGAGGCTCCATTGTCTCGGCATTGCGCACCGGTGGACCGGTGCAGAGAGGCGGAGGACCCAGTGAAGTGGATTAGTGTCGTCGCGCTCGTGCTCGTCGTGGTCGGGGCCGTCAACTGGGGGCTCTGGGCGGTCGCCGAGTTCGATCTTGTCGCCGAGCTCTTCGGTGGGAACACGGAGCCGCTGAGCAAGCTCGTCTACGGGCTCGTCGGTCTCGCCGGCATCTACACGCTCGCGATCACCGCGCGCGTCGCCCGTGAGTCCTAGCCGCCCGCCGGCGCCACGCATTACGCAGGGCGCCGCGACCCCACACCCAGCAGTCCGTGCGGAGAAGAAGCCACGAATGGAACGGGATACCTGGAGAGGCCGCGGGTTCGCGCTGCTCGCCGGGGCGGTGCTCGCCGTCGGAGGAGGTTCGCTCATTGAGGCGCGGGAGGCCCCGGTGGAGATGACAGCGGGCTTTCCTCGCCAGGCGACGCGCGACATCGTCGACACCGCCGTCGCGGCGGGCGACTTCACGACCCTCGTTGCGGCCGTCGAGGCTGCGGGCCTCGCCGACACCCTGAAGGGCGAGGGGCCCTACACGGTGTTCGCACCCACCGACGCCGCGTTTGCCACGTTGCCCGCTGGCACGGTCGACGCGCTGCTGGCGGATACCGACGCTCTCGCCGAGCTTCTGCTGTACCACGTGGTGCCCGGACGCGTGCTCGCGGAGGATGTCGTCGCCCTCACGAGCGCGACGACGGCGGCTGGCGACGACATCGCGATCAGCGTGTCGGGTAGCGCGGTGCGCCTCAACGAGAGCGCCGCCGTCGTCGCGACCGACGTGGAGGCGTCGAATGGCGTGATCCACGTGATCGACTCTGTGCTGCTGCCTCCCGGCTTCACGCCCCCAACAGCCGCACAGCAGGCCGCGCCGACCGCTACTCCCGAGGCGTCTGCCCCGACGCCCGTCGCAACGGCGGTACCGGGGGCGCCCCGCTCGGGGACTGGAGGCCATCTCGACGAAGGCTCGGAGGTCACCTCATGGATGGTCCTTGTCGGACTGAGCAGCCTGCTCCTGGCCGGTAGCGGCGCGCTCCTGGCGTCGCGACGGCGTGGCTAGTCTCTCTGGTGTGACGCTCGAGAGTCGAGGGACCGGACGACTGCGGTCGCCCGGTCCCTTCCCTTTCTGCGGGAGGCAGGACGGCGTCGATAGCGCAAGCGTCGGGGACGGACCAACCCGAGGTGGCAGTACGGTGACTGACCACTTCGACGCGCCGGTTGAGCACGACGGTTACGGGTGCTGTGTCAAAGGCGCTCATCGCGTGTCTCGACTCGGATCTCAATGTCACCGTTCGACCCCGTCGGTGCGGCGACCTCGCGCACTTCTTCATCGTCGTATACCGGCGTCACGAACTTGAATGTGTACCATCCGCCCTTGAACCAATCGCTGCCGAAACGGCTCACGATGGCGGGCAGGGCGGCGGTCGCCACGGTCGACCCAACGACAAAGCCGCGACGGAAGCCGAGGGACTGTGCCTGCGCGTCGTCGTGGATCGAAGCGTTGCTCCGTCCCTGCGCCGACCGATTAACGAGCATACGCCACTGACCCTGATGCAGTTGATCTGCTGTGGTCATCTCAACGGACCTCCTTCAACGACGTCTTTCCACGTCGTCGCAACCACTCGCCGATTCCGCAGCCCTGCTATCTCCTCCTCACTGAGTCCGAGGACCTCACGCAGTACCTCCTTCGTGTGTTGACCGAACGTGGGCGCGGGTCGCCATCTGGTGGCGTCCAGGCCGATCGCACGGATCGGGGCCCCCGGGTAGTCGATGATGCCGACGTCAGGTTGATGGAGAGACGCGAAGAAGCCGCGAGCGCGAAGGTGAGGATCCGCAAGCATTTCGGGAGCACACAGCACCGCGCCGGCCGGGACGCCAACCGCTTGTAGGGTGCGCATGAGCTCGTGCTTATCCCAATCACACGTCCAAGACTCAATCAACTGGTCGAGTACGGCGGCATTCCTCACCCGGAGCGGAGCGTCGGCGAATCGGGGGTCTGCTCCCCAGCCCCGTCCCGCGAGGGCGCAGAGCGCCTTCCACTCCTGCTCGTCCCGAGCGGCGAGGGCGATCCACTCATCGGCGCCCCTGCAGCGATAGGTCCCGTGCGGGGCGACATAGCGATGTCCGTTACCGACCACGGGAGGGCTCTCTCCCGTTTGCTGAAACTCGACGAAATACTCGCCGAGCATTTCGACCGAGGCTTCGAACTGGGAGAGATCGATCGCCTGGCCAGTACCCCCTCCACGCGCACGCCGCAGAAGAGCCGTCACCACAGCCGCGGCGCCGTGGGTGCCTGCGATAGCGTCAGGGATCGCCTTAGTGCTCACGCGGGGGCTGCCTTCGCGATAGCCCATCATCGAGGTCATCCCGGTCATCGGCTCAATGCTTGGCCCGTAGGCAACGTAGTCGTGGTAGGGCCCGCTAGCGCCGAATCCAGGCATGGCGACGTAAACGATCGCTGGGTTCGTTCGTTGGAGTTCCGCATGTCCAAGACCGAGCGCTTCCATCGCGCCATGGCTGAAGTTCTCGAGCACGACGTCGCTCTCTCGAACCAGACCCAAGAACAGCGCCCGACCCTCTGTGGTCTTCAAGTCGACGACGAGGCTGCGCTTGTTGCGATTCAGCTTGTTGAACGACCCTTGCTGATTCCACGGCCTATCGCCCGCGCCGGCGATCGCGGTAGTGCCTCCCGTCGAGCGGCCAGTCGGTGCTTCGATCTTGATCACGTCTGCCCCAAGGTCCCCGAGGAATCGTGCTGCGAGAGGGCCTGCCCAGACCCGCGTCAGGTCGAGAACTCGGAAGCCGCTAAGGGGACCAACCGCTGAGTTTTCGTGCGCGCGACCGACTGGGCGGGAGTCCGCTTGTGATGCACGTTCTGATTGCCATCGGACGAGGGTGTCAGCAGCCTGAACGCGTCGAGCTGGGGTCTCTCGAGGTGGGGCTTCTCCCACGAAGCGGAACGGCGCCCCGCTCATCTTGGTCACACGGCCTGCCTCGTCGTCGACGGACTGCCAGAACCCTCGCGCGATCAACTGAGGATCGCTGAGCACCTCAGGCAGCGTCGCGACTGTTCCGATTGGGACGCGGAACCCATGCTGCGCGGTGTCCATGAGCTCGAGTCGGGAACGAGATGCAAACTCGTCGATCAGGATCTCGGTGAGCGCGTCGCCATTCGCGGTACGACTGGGTTGGTCCACGAACCGGGGGTCATTGCTGAGTTCTGGGCGATTCAGCATCCGAACGAACGAATCCCAGAAGTTCGCGACGATACACAGGCCGAGCCAGCCATCGCCACACGGTAGGATACTGTTCAGTGGATTTCCTGCGGCACGATTACCACTTCGACTACGGATCCGCTTGCTGTAAGTCCATTGAACAGTTGTGTGTTGATGGAGAGAAATCAAGCTGTCAAATACGCTCACCTCGATGAATTTAGTGTCGGTGCTAGTACCTTGGAGGAGTGTCGAGACGACTGCGGTGTAGGCGATCAATCCAGCTTGGTAGTACGGGTACAACCCTGGGAAAGTCAGTGGCGGCGCTCCTGGATCGCCCATGATGAACGAGTAGCCGCCGAGAGCCAGCAGTGTTGCTGGCGTCGACAGGTCCTGCGCATACGGTCCATCCAAACCAAAGGGCGTGATGCTGATAAGCATGCCGGTTTTGCCCAGCATCCGGAGTGTCTCTCGAACGGCATCCGGTGACTGGTCACTGATAACCACGTCAGCATTTCGGAGGAGCTCGGCGAGTACACCACTCGATCTCTCGCCGTCGTCGGGTAGCGACGAGACGCGCTTTCCAGCATCGATAAAGCGCAGCATCGACTCGTGAGAGACGGCCGGACTGACAGTCCCGAACGCTGACTCTGTCGAACGCAGCGCGAGGACATCCGCGCCCCACCGGGCCAGCCACTTGCCGCAGAACCCCGCGGCCGGAGCCTGGGACAACTCCAAGACTCGGATGCCTTCTAGGGGCGCCACCATCTGGGCTGCCTCCTCGTGAACAGGCGTCGAGGACAGGAGGCTAACCCGTACGTCACGGGGTGGTACTACGTGATGTACGTAATTCGTCGGACGGGCTGCGTGCGGATATCCCGGCTCACGCGGACGGGCGCCGGCCCATCGCGGTGCGGGCGCTCAAAGCGGCGACGCAGAGGACTCGTCCGGGCGAAAGCGAACTATGGGCGAATTCGACGGGCTCGTGGTCCGGTCTGAATGGGCAGTACCTGGTAGGCGAGATCTAGCCACTCGCAGAGCAGTGGCCGTGTGTCGCGGGGGTCAATGAGGTTCTCAACGCTGTAAGCCTCAGCCGTTCGGAAAGGCGAGCGGACGGCAATCATCCGTTCCTCGATCTCGCGCCGCATCGCGTCGGGATCGGGTGCCGCTGCTATCTCGCGGCGGTAGGCCGCCATCACGCCGCCTTCGATCGGCAGAGACCCCCATTCCCCCGATGGCCAGCCTGCTCGGAAGTTGAAGCGGCCACCTCCCTGATGCCCAGCGCCTGCGACGCCGTAGACCCGTCGCACGACAATGCTGGCCCAAGGGATCGCAGATTGGTGTATCGCCGCTAGCGCGCGCATCCCTTGCTTTAGGGTCCCCGCGCGCTCCGCACCTGGCCCGATCATGAACCCCGGCTGGTCGACCAGGTGCACCATCGGCAGGTGGAAGGTGTCGCAGATGTCGACGAACTTCTCCACCTTCTGCGCCGACGCGGCATCCATAGCGCCCCCACCTGCGAGTGGGTCACTGGCCATCACTCCGACCGGCTTCCCGTCGAGACGCGCGAACATCGTGACTTGCGCCGGGCCGTAGTACCGGCCCATCTCGAAGGCCGAGCCTTGGTCGACGATGGCAGTGATCATCCGTCGGGTGTCGTACGGGCGGTTGCGATCGCGAGGAATCAGGGAGAGGAGCTCGTCTTCGCGCCGATCACGTCGATCGGTCGTCGGCTGGACTGGTGGGAGGCCGTGCACACTGCTAGGCAGATAAGACAGGAACGCCTTGACCTGTCTCAGCGCGTCCTCTTCGTCCTCTGCCTCATTATCGATGAGCCCGCTGCCACGGGCGTGAACTTCGTGCCCTCCGAGGGCCTCCTTGTCGATCTCGATGCCGAGCGCACGGCGGACGAGGGGAGGGCCTGCCGCGAAGACCTGCGACAGTCCCTTGACCATGACGCTGAAATGGCAAGCCGCAGCCTGACCTGCGGGCCCACCTGCAACAGACCCGAGACAGGCACACACCACGGGTACTTCACCCATCAGGTCGATGAGGCCGCCGCCAAAGCCACCGGCGCCCAGGTAGGTTCGGCCAATCGCCTCCACAGTTCGGATGTCGGCCCCAAAGCCGTCCAGCAGGTTCACAAACGGCAGTTTCAGATCGAGCGCCATCCGCTCTGCATCACCCTGCTTTGTGCGTCGTCCGTACTCGCCCGCCGTCGGTCTCGAACGCGAGGTGAAGTCCCCACCGATGACCACGGCGGAGCGGCCATCCAGGCCGACTGTGCCCGCCACGAAGGGGGAGGGCGTGAAGTTACGGAGGGTTAGGCCATCTTCCTCATACTCCGCGCTGCCCGCCAGAACACCGAACTCGCGGAAACTGCCTTCATCCGCCAGGGCATCAATTCGCTCGCGGACGGTGAGCTTCCCGTTTGCATGCTGTTCCGCGACTCGCTCGGCGCCTCCCAGTTTGTTCGCGAGCGCCCGGCGGCGCTCCAACTCGTCAACTTCGGGCTGCCAAACCACGGTATGCCCCCGTCCGCGTTGCACCTCTGAAGGAACTAGTCGAGTTCGAGCAGCAAGGTTCCTTGCTCGATGTATTCGTCGACGGATGTCGCAACGCGCCGCACGACTCCATCCCGAGGGGACATCACCGGGAGCAGCGTCTTCATCGACTCGATGGTGACTAGTTCTTGTCGAGCGGTGACAGCATCGCCAACTCCCACGTGTATTTCGGCGATGCGTCCCGCCCATGGTGCTACGACATTCAAGGCACCCACCTCTCCTTCGCAGCAGGGCAGTCCTGCGCGTTCATCACAAGGACAGTGCGTCACGATGCGCGTCCGCGTGAATGCGGCCAGCTCGATACCGTCGTGGCACGAGTGGCCAGAAGCGCAGAACCAACGCTCATGGACCACTAACCTACGGTCGGCACCGAAGAGGCGTAGTACGTCATGTACTTAATTTGTACTGCTCGAACACCCGCAGAGGCGGTATCTGCCTGCCTGCTGCCCGGGGCTCGTGGCGTTCGACCGATGTATCACTAGTGCCCCGAGAGTTGTTAGGAGAGCAGGGTGGCACTTGCACCATCGGCGATGCTCTCAATGGGCAGTTGGGACGCTGGGCGACGCGAAGTGAGAGCGGTTGGTGGCGAGCGCTGGCTCAACCATTCGCTGTAGCCGTAAGGAGTTCACCCTCGACGAGGCACGTGCGGATGGACAATCGCAGTCCAGAGTGCTGGACGTGCTGGCGTTGGGACGATGGGGGGGGCTGACGCTTCCGATTGATAGCTGGCCAGCCATTGATCTAGGCCGCGACGTATCGACCGCCCGACACAGTCCGTCTTGCTGGTCCCCGTGGGTGCGGGCCGCGCAAGCTCAGTGGGTCGCTCCGCCACCGATCACTTCGGCATAGAGAGCGCGCGTCTCTGCGCCGGGTGCCGCCCTCGGATCATCGAGCTCCGCTTGAAGTGACTCCGTCAACTCGCGATACACCTTCCTCGCGGCATTGGCGTCGCCCGCTGCCGCAAGGTGGCGCATGACACCGCGGGCCGCCGCTTCGTCCGTGGGTTCGCGGTCGAGGATCATTCGATGCACGTTCAGTGCCCGCTCCGACTCACCCAGTTGCTCGGCGATCTCAGCGGCATGCCTCATTCCCGCGAGGATTCGTTCCCTGTGCTCGTTCCGGTAGTCGCTGGCCCAGGTAAAGAGTTCGCCCTCGAGGAATTCGCCGGAGTACAGCTCGAATACCCGCTCGTACTCGACCAGGGCTGCCGGGTCGGGCAGGCTGGGCGCGCGCCTGAGCGTCAGCTCGATCGCGTCGATGTCTGTGCGGAAGAACGAACGCTGCAGATACAAGCGTTGCCTGGCGAGTCTCAGCGGTTGGAGATCCGGCTTCCCGGCAGCCTCGCGCAGCGCAGTCCGTATGCCGCTGGCGGCGTTGGAGATGAGATGTCTCATCCCTTCGTCCCACGCGTAGTCCGGCCAGAGCGCGTCAGCGGCGATCTCGCTCGCCATGAAGTCGCCGCCGTGCACAGTGAGGAACGCCAGCAGCTCTCGCGACTTCTCGGGCGACCAGCGGGTCACCACCGTCTCGCCAAGACGGACCTCGAACCGCCCGAGGCAGCGCACGAAGAACACGATCTCCGACACGACGCCCGAACGTGAGTCAGGCAGCAGCGTCCCCTGGCGGGCGACCGAGTCCGCCGACGGGGGCGCAAGTACCTTCGCATGGTCAGCGATAGGAGTGGGGGCCGGCGGGCTCACGGCCGCGTCATCGACCTGCGTCTCGGGACCGCCTCCGTCGTCGCCTGGCTCCTCCTGGGCTTCCGCCGTTCCGTCCACGGCTGCCCGCGGCTCGCGTTCCTCACGCAGACTGCCTCCAGCGTCAGGGGCCTCCGGTGGAACGTCCTCCGCGTCAACGACCGCCGGCTGTGCATCGAGGCCTGCATCCGCTCTTGTGTCCAAATCTGGGTCGGCGTCTGCGTCGGCTCGCTCGACGAGATCGCCAGCCACCGATGAGTCGGTCGTCTCAGACTCGTCGTCCGAGGCACTGGTTTCGACTGGCTCTTCGATCTCCTCCAGGTCGTCGGTCGCATCCGCGGCGAGCGGCGGTTCAACCTCCCGCTGCCTGGCCTCGAAGGCATGCTCCGCCGCGGACGGTTCACCTGGCGGGCTGACGAAAGGGCGGTCGAACGTCGCGACCTCGGCGCTTTCCCTCCAACGGGGTGAGCTGTCTCGACGCACGTGAACCGGCTCGAGCGCGTATGTGTCGTCGTGTCCGAGAGTGAGCCTCAGTCCGCCGTCGGTCGGCGTGGCCGGCTCCTCCTCAGTAGTCTGGCTGCTGGTTGCTCCGATCGCGATGGACGCTCCGAACGCG
Source organism: uncultured Dehalococcoidaceae bacterium (assembly GCA_964479165.1). GTDB lineage: Bacteria > Chloroflexota > Dehalococcoidia > UBA2979 > UBA2979 > CAYZJO01. The sequence goes on along the minus strand of CAYZJO010000017.1, from coordinate 7,237 downwards.
TCGGGATCCAGTCCCGTCCCCTCAGCGCAGGCGATGACGTAGACACCGACCTTTGGCCCGTAGCGGCGAATGCCATCGAGCCGCTCCGCTTCGCCGTTGGTGGTATCGAGGATCGCGACGATGGGCCGTCCGCTGTCGCTGACGCCGCGGCTCTCGATCAGTTCGTCGAGTTCCTCGGCGAGGTCAGCGGCATCACTGGCATCGGCGAGGGCTAGATGCGGCAGGGTGGCGTCCTCGCCGAGCAGTCGCACTGCTTCACTCTCGATCCGCAGCACGAGCTCGTCCGGACCGAGGACCGTCGAGAGCGTGGCGAGCCAGGACCGAAGCAACTGCCGTCGCTGGCTTGCCTGACCGCTGATAGCCACGCTCCCGGCTGCTGCGAGATTGAGGTAGAGAATGCCCCGAGCATCCGCGCCCATTGGAACGACGAGCGGCGTCGGCGTCCCCGGGTCGTCGCCGAGCATCGCGGCGAGCCGCTGGAAACCGGTGAGAGTGACGGTCACGCGCGTGGATCCGGCGACCTCCGCGGCGACTTCGCAGGCCAGCCGCCGGGTCAGCTCGTGGCTCGCCGCCGTCAACGCCTCACCGTCTCCGGGCGGACAGGCGACGGTGAACTCGAGCCGGCGTTCCGACTCGAGCACCAGCAGGGGGATCGATTCCGCGAAGCCGAAGTCGGCCAGGGCCGCCGCAAGCGCACGGGTGGCGAGCGACACGCGGCCGGCGTCGCCCGCGGGGTCCTGCCGGCGACCCCCGCGGGCGGGGAGCGTCAGCATGCCGGACTGCGCGAGACGGCGGACGAAGAGCGCGGTGCCGCCGATGACGGCAAAGCCGGCTGCGGTGACGAGCACCTCGCGCGGAAGCGACGGCCACTCGACGCTCCAGCCGTCGGATGACTCGTCGATCGCGAACGGTGGCCGGTCGACCGGATCGGTCGCTGGTGGCAGCGGCGGCGGGGCGGCTGTCGCGCTGGGCGGCGCGACGGTCGCTTCCGTGGGAGCGATCGGGTCGGGGGCAACGCTCCATGCCTCGGATACGGGCAGCGGTAGCTCGAGGACCCAGCCGGGATGGATCAGGTTCGGGTCGGTGAACCGGCGTCCATCGGCCATTGCACCGCCGCCGTTGCGCTCCCAGATCTCGACCCAGCGAAACCCGTCGCCGAGGAAGCGATCCGCGATCCCCCAAAGGTGATCGCCGCTGCGCACGCGATAGCTGACCGTGTCGTCCGCGACGGTCAGGTTTACCGCCGGGAGCGGGAGGTCGAGCACCCAGCCTGTTCGGATCAGGCGCGGATCGCTGAAGCGCTCACCGTTCGCCATCACGCGATCGCGGTTGAACTCGAAGATGTCGATGTAGCGACTGCCGTCGCCGTAGATCCGGCGGGCGATGTCCCAGAGGTAGTCCCCCGGCGCAACCGTGTACTCGATCATGGGAGCAGTCGCTTGGAGCGCGGGCTCCGCAGGTCGTTGGTCACCCGGCTCTCCGGACGGCAATGCGTAGGGCAGCGGCATCGTGACGACGGCTGACGATCGTACCTCTGTCGCGGCAGCCACGCGCTGAGTCGCCGGCAGCCAGCTCGTGACGAGCAGCGTTCCCGCGACGGCGCCGTCGACCGCCCGCCGGACCGCAGGCAACGTCACGAGGTTCGTCAGTGTCAGTGCGGTTCGCGTCCATGCGGCGCCGCCAGTGAGGGCGTCTGCGAGGCCAACGAGCACACGCAGTGTGAGCGTCAGCGCCAGGTAGGCGAGCGCGAGCCACGCGATCGTCGTCGCGAGCAGGACGATGTCCGAGTCGGTGAGACGGGAGCCGCCGAGCGTGGTGCGCAGGCGCTCCCAGTCCCAGCCCTGCCACGCCTCCCACGGGGCGCCATCGAGCCACCAGAGCGCGGCGCCGAGGAGGGCGGTCGCGAGCACCCAGGCAATGAGGGCTCCGGCGGACGCCTCTGGCGTGCCGCCCCGTCCGCTCTCGATCTCGATCCGGCCGACCGCTCGCGCCATCCCTCGCACCTTCCTAACGCGCTGACGTGAGCACGGACTGCAGCTGCTGCACGGGATACTCTCGGACATAAGACTGGGTGACGGGATCGAGCGGCTGCCACAGGCGCCCGTTCACGCGGTAGCGCGCTTCGAACGTGATCTCGAGCTCAACCTCGTAGGTGCCGCCGGCGACGAGGGAGGATTGCTCGTATACGTGCTGGAGGTCGCTCTCTTCTGGATAGGCGCTGCCGAGCGACAGGGTCTGGAGGTCGGCGCCGTCACCGAACGTCCAGCGGTAGCCGATCGGAGTGATTTCCACCTCGATCAGGATGAGCCCGATGCTGCGGGCGCCGTAGAGCGTCTGGCCGTTGTAGCCGTCGACCCAGAACCACGCCGGCATCGCCACGAGCCCGATGTCCGGATTGGCTCCGACCTTGATCGGTGGAAGCGGGACGATCCCGAGGACCGAGGCCTGGATCGCGACGGGGTCGACCGCGGGGATCGCCGGCGCGCCCACGACGATCTGAGGAGCTGCTAGCGCGTCGGTCGGCACCCAGGCGATTCCGAAGTAGCCGTCGTCGCAGGTCACGGTGTAGGGGACCGTGCCGGGATTGGCTTCGATGCCCGCGCGTACCCACGCGATGCTGCTGTTACCGACGTCCATCGGGGTCGCCGAACAGCTCGGCTCATCCCCGCTGGCGATGGTGTCGTCCGATCCCGGCGCGCCGGCGCTCCCTGGGGACACGTCTGCGATCGCGATGTAGATCGTCACGCCCGTCGGGCCTGACGTGACACTGATCTCCGACGAACCCTCGGGTCTGTTCGGGCGCGGAGTCCCCGGTTGGCCCGGAGTCGGGGCAGTCTGAGCAGAGGCGGTCGCGAGTCCGAGCGCCAGAACCGCACAGGCTGCTGCGATGGCGAGAGGAGTCTTCTTCACTCCGATGTCTCTCGCGTGCTTCGCACGGCAAGCCACCGGTCGTCGACCCTCTCCATGAAGACTTGGTCCCGAAGGATCTCGCCACTTCCTTCGGCGGTGGGGGGCTCCTTTGTCGTGGCGTCGACAAAGAAGCTGTTGTTCGTGACCTCATCCACGACGGTCGCCGTGGTGTCGGAGGTCATGACGACCAGGAAGTCGTGCTCGACGACAACGCGCAGGGCGACGCCATCTCGTTCAAGCGCGTCGATCTCCGCCCTGATGCTCTCCAGCTCCTCACCCGTGGCGAACCCCTCGACCAGAGATGCATCGAGGTTCAGCACCGCATCGGCGTAGGCCGCCCAGTACGCGAGGTAGGCCTCGGCCACGTCGTCCTCGATAGATGCGGTCGGCGTGGCGACCGCCGTCGCAGAGGGCGTTGCGGTCTCCGGGGCGACGGTCGCCGTCGCCGTCCCAGTTGGCGTTGGCGAGTCGCCATCGCCCCGGCACGCCGTCAGCACGAGGCAGCCCAGCACGACAGTCGCGGCCAACCCGAGACGTCCGAGCATCGAGCGAGACGTCATGGCGCCGCCGCCAGCACACCGTGGCGAGGCTCGGCTGAGGCCTCTGCTGCGATCGTGACGTTCTCGATCCCGAGCAGACGCAGGAACGCGGTGTTTGCGCTGCGCGACACCGCCACCTCGACTCGCGCGTCGTCCACCCCAATCGAGTACACCGCGTCTCCTTCCGCTGCGAGGTGCTGCGCCGCCGCCTCGTACGCGGCGTCGGCGTCCAGCGCGACCTCGGCTCCCGCCGCTGCGCGGTAGCGAGCCTCGTCGAGCTGCATCGCGGCCGCCGCTGCTGCGGCATCGGCCGCGTTCTGCAGGTCGCGCCGCTGCGCGAGCACGAGTCCGCCGTCCGCGACGAGGCCGGCCACCGCGATCAGCCCCAGCAGGAAGATCGCGACGAGCACGAGCGCCTGTCCACGCTCGTCCTCGTGCAGCCGCCGGAGCGTGCTGCTCACGGTAGTGCGGCCGTCCGGCTGCGGTAGGGCTCGATGCGCTCCTCGTGGCTGCTCGTCACGGTCACGTCGACCTGTCCCAGCAGCGGCAGATCCGCGAGCCCCACGATGTACGACGCCCGCGCCCGGGCCGTGCCGCCGCGCTCGAACTCGCCGGCGTCGACCACGAGCACGAGCCTCGCGGCATCCAGTCCGTGCCCGCTCGCCACCGCGAGCCCGCGCGCACGACCAAACTCCAGCCCTTCCTCGGCTGACGGCGCCGCGGCCACGGTCCGGCTCGCCTCGCGCGCCGCGGCCTGCACGCCGATCTGCGCCTGGACGAGCCGGCCACAGAGCACGACCCCGAAGGCCAGCGCCAGCACCGCGGGCAGCACGAGTCCCGCCTCGAGCAGTGCGCTCCCGCGCTCGCCCGCAAGCAGTCTGCGTCCTGCTGACGGTGCTGCTGCTGCCGCTGCCCAGAAGCTACGGCCCACTGCGGAAGCCCTCTCTGCGCACCTCTGACTGCGACTCGATCGGGATCGCGAGCTCCGTCACCCACGGGATGAACAGCGGGTATTCGCCGCTCGCCGTGGCGACGATGGTTTCGCCCCAGTCCTCCGTGCTCACGGCGAACGCCGCGCCCGTCGGCCCCAGTCCCGCCTCGAGCACGTCGCGTGTGCGCAGCGCGCCCTCGGCGAGGGAATGGCCCTCGCCCGCAGCGATCCGCGCACCCTCGGCCGTCGCCGTGTTGGCGACGTTGCGCGCGTGGTGCACGAGCGCGAACTGCACGGCTCCGATGAGCACGACGAGCAGCACCGGCAGCACGAGCGCCAGCTCGACCGTCGACTGCCCGCGCTCGTCGCCCAGGGCGCGCCGCCGCTCAGCGGGCGGCTCAGAGGCTCGTGAGCGCCGTGACAATGTCGTTGAAGACGCCGACGACGCCCGTGCCCACGGCCTGCGCCGCCGTCAGAGCCGCCACGGCGATCACGGCGGTGACGATCGCGTACTCGACCATCGCCGCTCCGGTTTCCTCCCTACTTGCACGATTCACAGTCTTCGCCAGCTGCCTGCTCATCCCGCACCTCCTTCTACGCGCAAGTCGCTGCGCGTCCCAGCTCGACGTCCTTCAGCGGCCCAGGCCGAGCAGCTCGACCCCTGCCGGGTAGAGCAGCACGACCAGGAACACCGGGAAGATGAAGAGGGCGACCGGGAACAGCATCCGCACGGCCGCCTTGCCGCCTTCTTCGACGAGCCGCGCCCGCCTGCGGTCGCGCACGGTCTCTGCGAGCGCGAGCATCGCCGGCGCGAGCGGCAGACCCTGCGCGTGCGCGAGCCGCCAGGCGTCAGCGAGCGAGCGGAGCTCCGGGATGCCCTCGCGTTCGGCCAGTGACGCGAGCCCGTCTGCATAGCCCGCGGCGCCGAGGCCGGCCTCGCGCACCACCGCACGCAGCTCCTGGCCGAGCACCCCGTCGAGCTGCCTCCCCGCCTCGACGAGCGCCTGCTCGGGTGAGAGCCCGGCGCTCGCGGCTATGACGAAGAGGTCGAGGGTCACGGGCAGCTCGGCCAGCACGGCGAGCCGCCGCTGCCGCAGGCGCCCGTTCAGCTGCCAGCTCGGCGCCGCGAACCCGAGCACGAACCCCGCGCACCAGAGCCAGAGCGGCCAGGCCCCGAGCGGCTGCACGCCGAGCAGGTTCATCGCGGGGAAGACGAGGAAGACGACGGCGCCCGTGGCGAGCTGCTGCCCGCGGAACTGCGGCGCGCTCATGCCGGGCCAGCCGAGGGCGAGGCGGCGATCGAGGTCGCCGGTCTCGATGCCGAGGCGGCGGAGGATCCGGCCCGTCCAGTCGCCGGCGTCGTCGAGCAGGGGCCGCAGCACGCGCTCGAGCAGGCTCGAGCTGAACATCGCAGGCCCCGCGCCCTGCGCGCGCTCCTCGAGTTCGAGCCGTCCCTGTGCCGAGAGCCGCCGCAGCCGCGCGGCGAGCTCCGGGCGCGGGCGTCCGAGCGGCTGCGCCATCACGAGCAGCCAGAGCCCCGCGCCGAGCGCGCCGCTCAGGAGCAACGCCGCGGTCACCGCAGCACCCGCCCGTCGCCCGGGAGCGCGGTCGCGCGCAGCATCGCGGTGTACCCGAGGACGACCGAGAACAGGCAGAGCGCGAGCACCGCCTGGCCGCCGGGCGAGGAGAAGACCTCGAGGTAGCCCGGGTTCGTGCCGCGGATGATCAGGATCAGCACGAGCGGGAGTGCCGCGATCACGCGCGCGGAGAGCACGTTCTGCGCCTGCTGCGCGCGCACCTCGCGGCGCGCCTGCACGCTGCCGCGCACCGAGCGGCTGAGTCCGTCGAGCACGGCCGCGAGGTTGCGTCCGCCGATGCGGTAGGCGGTGAGCAGCGCCACGGCGAGCGTGTCGAAGAGCGGCTCGGCCACGCGCTCGCGCGCCCGCTCAAGTGCTCCCTCGAAGCCGGCGAGCCGCAGATCGCGCTCGAGCTCGCGGAAGTCGGCGCGCAGCGCCTGTGGTCCGGTGCGGGCGAGGGCGTGGATCGCCTCCTCGATGCTGAGTCCGATGCGCACGGCGTCGCGGAGCGCCTCGATCGCCTCGCCGACCGCCTCCTCGACCTCCGCGCGGTGGCGCTCGGCGCGCTGGCGGAAGTACCAGGAGGGGAGCAGCAGGCCCGTGCCGGCCGCGGCGACCGTGACGACGGCCCAGCCGAAGAACGCCTGTGCCACGAGTCCCGCGACGGCAGCGGCGGCGAGGCTTGCTGCGGCGAGGTCGCGGGCATGGTCCCGGGCGGAGTTCCCGGACTCGCCATCGCTCCTGCCGCCGTTGCCGCTGCCGCCGGGGACAACCAGTGCGAGGAGCCGCGCGAGCACGCTCCCGGCTCCCCCGGCCGGCCGCCTCTCTCCGCTCCCGGTGAGGCTCCCGGTGAGCGAGAGGAACACGAGCAACAGCCCGCAGGCGAAGGTCAGGCTCAGGAGGATGTGCATCGGCGGCTCCTCGCACCACCCACATCCTCGCTGTCGACCTTCCTGAAACCTTCCTGATTTGTTCTTGAAAACGTCCTGATGTACCTGATTTGTTCTTGAATGCCGCGAAAGGCGCCAGATCGGGTCTGTTTCGGGCTCATGAGGCGCTCCGCCCCGGTCCGGCGTAGCCGGCTGCCAGCAGACGCGCCTCGCGGCGCGGACGGATGCCGGTCCACGTGAGCTGCCCGTGTTCAAGCGCGAAGAGCTCGCTGCCGGCGACGGCGTCGCCTTCGAGGCCGGTGACTTCGTAGATGCTGGAGACGAGCCGGCGGCCCGAGGCGTCCATGCGCAGGTGCACGACGAGCTGGATCGCCTCGGCGATCATCTCGG
>CAYZJO010000016.1:0-54363 GCA_964479165.1 uncultured Dehalococcoidaceae bacterium | reverse complement strand
CTCCCCCGTCTCCACCATCTCCAACGAACCACCGGTCATCACCCAACTACGGTTGTCAGTCGGTGCCGGTTACCTCGACCACCGAGCGGTCTGAGTGGCCGTTCTTCGCCGCCATTGCCATACAGGCAAGGGCGCTGATCGGGGGGGGGGGACGGCGAATCGTTGCGATGTGCCGCTGCTTCGCTCGAGCAGGTCGGAAGTCAGCTGCTGGCGGCCGAAGCCTTGGTGCAACTCACCGGCTCGCTGCAGCCCCGGTCGCTGGAGCACCTCCGCGTCTCAGCGCGGCCGGTCCTTCTCGCCTCACTCTGTCCGGAGCACGACGCCCCCGGCCCCGCGAGATCGAGCTCGCTGCGCTTACAGCGAACGGGGCGGCGAGTCGCGACCTCACGAGCCGTTCCTCGCTCTGAGTTTGGACCGTCGACAATCACCTGGGCCGGCCTACCGGAAACGCAGCCTCTCGGGGCGGGAGGGGCTCGCCCGGTGTTTGGCAGTGCCGGCGAACCGCAACGCTAGAGCAAGCGGCCCCGCGTAGGACGGACGACGACCTCGGTGGCGGCCTCCGCTGTCGTCGGCGGTGTGCACAGAGGGACTGACCAGCACTGACCGCCCGTCGGCACGGTACCCCCACGTTCCCTTCGTCCCCCCGTACGCCCAGACTCCGGAAGACGCGCGGTCGCCGCAGCGCGGCGCTCCACCTGTAACATCGCTCGGCCAAGCGGGCAGTGGCCGAGGGTGCCATGGACGATCGCCGGCTCGAGGAGATGGAGCGCCTGGCCGTGCTGGGGCAGGCGACGTTTGCCGGCCTCACAGCACTCGTCGGCCCGTCCGGGCAGGCCGGCGACGAGGCGTTCCGGCACTACCTCGCGGTCGCGCGCGAGTACCTTGCGGCGACCGTCGCTTTCGAGGAGAAGTGGCCAGGCAGCTTTGCGATCCAGCCGGTGGCGCAGCCGCTGGTCCAGCAACTCTCGATCTATGCCGACTATCGCGAGGCGTCGGGTGACCGAGAAACCGCGAAGGCGCTTCGCGCTGAAGCGGACGCGCTCACCATGGCGTATCTCGATCCCGTGGCCGCTGCCTCGGTTACACGAAGCCGGGCGATGGAGGCCGCCGCGGCGGGGCGCTTCCACGACGCGCTCGCCGGTCTGGACGAGGCGCACCGGACGTTCGCGGCGGCCGGCGATCGCATCGATGCCGCGCAGACGCTGATCCAGCTGGCGAACGTCTATGAATGGCTCTGCGACTACGAGCGTTCGCTGCGCACCCTGGACGCCGCTCAGACTCTCGTCGCTGGCGATCTCGAGAGCGGCCCGCCATCCGCGGCGTCGGTGGCAGTCGCCATCGGCCAGCAGCTCTTCGGCATCCTGCGAGGTCGCACCGACACGCAGGGCGAGGATGCCCTCGGCCTGCGGCGCGCGTACTACGAGATCGTCCAGGCCCGCGCGCGCATCAATCGGTTCCTCGGCAACCACGAGGCGGCGCGCGGGCTGTTCGAGGAGGCTCGTGAGTTCGTGCAGGAGTTCGTCGGACCGGCAGTCGACTTCCACCTGGCGGCGGTCGCGGTCGCCGAGGGTGACCTCGACCGGGCCGGCGAACTGCTCGCCCAGATCGAGCCCGGCTTCGGTCAGGGCTTGCTCAGGCCGCGGCGCGGGGCGGTCCGCCAGATAGGGGCCGACCTCATGCTCGCCCGCGGCCAGCCCTTCGAAGCGCTCACACTTGCCGAGGACGGTCTGCGGGACCAGGCCACGTACCCCGACCTCGATCTCGCGTGGAAATTGCAGTGGCGTCGCGCCCGTGCCCTCAGCGCACTGGGTAGGAGCGACGAGGCGCTCTCCGCCTACCGAGATGCGGCGGAGGCCGCCGACACGCTGCGGATGGCGCCTCTCGGTTACCAGCTCGACACGACGTTTCTTCGCGACAAGCTCCCGATGTTCGAGGCGGCGATCGACGAGGCACTCGCGCAGGGCGATGGACCCGCGGCGGTCTGGTTCATCGAGCTCATCAAGTCGCGAGCGCTGTCCGCGATCTTGAGCCGTCCTCCGGACGCGGCAGATTCCGCGGATAGAGATGCGGCGCGCTTCGACGAGATCTCGGTGCGCCTCGACGCGATCGCGTTCGCGATGTACTCGGGAAACGCCACGGTGGCGGATGTCCAGGAGCGACAGGCGCTGCTCGAGGAGCGCGCTGCCACCCTCGAGCGCATCCGAATTCGCGATCCGAGGTGGCGCACGATGACCGAGCCCGCGCCTATCGAGGTGGGCGCGGTGAACCGCCGGCTGGCCGAACGCGAGGCGTCCGTTCTCGTCCTGTACCGCCGCGGCGACCGCGTGATCTCGGCGCTGCTCGATGGCTTCCGCGTGACGCTCGGAGAGCGTCAGCTCGGCGATACGGCCGTGGCGGCGCTCGGGGAGTACGTCGAGAACCTCCACAAAGCCCAGCCCGACTGGTTCCTCGCGGACTTCTCAGGCGAGTTCGGCGTCGGGCTCGCGGACTTCACAACCGATGAGGTGGCACTGGCCGCCGCGTCGGCTCGAGTGCTGCTCGTAGTCCCCCACGGCGCCCTACACCTCCTCCCATGGTCGACGATGCGTGTCGGTGACCGGCGGCTGTTCGAGCAGACCGCGGTGGGCGTCCTTCCGAACCTCGCGGCGCTGGATGCCCTCGATCACCCGCTCGCAGCGGCACCGCTGGTCACGCTGTTCGGCGACCCGGACTACAGCGGCCTGCAGCGCTATCTCCCGCTGCCGGAAGCGGGGGCCGAACTCGCCGACATCGCGGCGATCTACGGGCCGCGCAGGATGCTCACGCCCACGGTGCGCGGCGCGGCAGCCAGCGAGGCTGCGCTGCTCCCCGTCCTCAACACGACGAACGCGAGGAATGCGATCCTCCACATCGCGAGCCACGGTGACATCGAAGCGGACTCGCCGCTCTCGTCGGGGCTCATCCTGACCGACTCCCGACTGGACGCCGCCGAGCTCATTCGCACGCGCTGCGATTACAGCGAGGTGGTGCTCAGCGCATGCAGCACTGGCTGGCGTCCCCAGTCGACACATGGCCTCACTCTGGTGGGGGACGATGCTCTCGGACTCGTCGCGTCGTTCCTCGAAGCCGGCGCGCGCTCGCTGCTCGTCAGCATCACGCAGGCGAAGGACGACATGGCGCGCGCTTTCAGCGTGGGCTGGCACCGTCACCGGCACGGCGGTGCTCCGCCGCTGGTCGCGTATCACCTCACGCAGCGCGAGTTGTTCCAGGCTGACCCGCAGGCTCTGTGGTCGTGGGCCGGCATTACCTACTACGGCTGCGGCTGGGACGTCCGAGGGGGAGTGTAGTGAGCAACGACGTCTTCGTTCTGATCCCCGGGCTCCTGGGGAGCGTGCTCGAGAAGGACGGCGATGACGTATTCGCCGTCAGCGCGTCCGCGGGCTTCCGGGCGCTCTTCAGCGGTGGGCGCAGCATCGCCGACCTGCGCCTCCGCCCGACTGCGGGCGCAGATGAGATGCCCGGCGACGGCGTCGTCGCGACCCGGATTGCGCCGGATGCGCACCTCATCCCCGGCCTCTGGAAGATAGATGGGTACGGGAGGGTCGGTGACTATCTGCAACGGCGGCTCGGTGCAGTGCCGGGGGAGAGCTACTTCGAGTTCCCGTATGACTGGCGGCTCGACAACCGCATCGCAGCGCGGAGGTTGCGAGACCAGAGCGCGGATTGGCTGGCCGCTCACAGGACGACCTACCCCGACGCGAAGCTCGTACTCGTAGCGCACTCGATGGGCGGGCTCGTCTCAAGGTACTTCCTCGAGGTCTTCGAAGGATGGCGCGATACCCGCGCGCTGATCACCTTCGGAACGCCCTACCGCGGCTCGTTGAACGCGCTCGACACACTCGGGAACGGCATTCGCAAGCTTTTCGGGCTGGTCGACCTCACGGATGTCGTCCGCTCGTTCCCGTCGATCCACCAGCTCCTCCCGATCTACCGCTGCGTCGACGAGGGGAGCGACCAGCTCTCGTACGTCGAGGATGCCGCCCCCCGGATTCCGGAACTCGAAGTTGCGGCCGTTGCAGCGGCCCGCACGTTCCATCGCGAGATCGAGGAGGCCGTGGCGACGAACCGGGTGCGCGAGGACTACCGGGCAGGCGGGTACCGAATTCACAGGGTCGTCGGCATCGAGCACCCCACCAGTCAGTCCGCCCGCCTCGGCGACGGAGGGCTCGAGGTCATTCGCACCTACGAGTCGGTCGACATGGGCGGCGATGGCACGGTGCCGCGGGTCTCCGCCTCGCCGCTCGAGGCGAACAGCGACGAGGGAGCGATGTTCGCAGGTACGCGACACGCGAGCCTTCAGAATGCGGACGCGGTGCTGACTCAACTGCGCGGTTGGCTCTCCGGCGTCGATCTCTCGAGCTTCCGGGCTGGGGCACCCGTCCGACTGTCCCTCGACATGGAGGACGTCCACCCGATTGACGAAGGAGTGCGCTTCACCGTCACTCCTTCCGCAGCGACCGCGGCACTGCAGTATCGACTAGACGCGCTCGATGGCTCGGGCGTACCTCCGCTAGCCGGAACCGTTCCGATGGCTGATGGTCCGCGCGAGGTAGTCGCCACCGTCACTCGACCAGGCTGCTATCGCCTCTCCCTCTCAGGCGTTGCGGAGGTCGAGCCCGTAAGCGACCTGCTCATCGTCGCTCCGAGGTAGTGCGACTTGCGCTCACGGTGCAGATGGTGGTGTTGCCGATCGGTCGTGGCAGCACCTCCTCCTTCGTCGTGCACCGCTACTCGCGTGGGTACGTCAGCGTCGGTCCGTCGACTCGCGCGAAGGGCGTGAGGCGGTGGGGCTGAACGCGACCGGCGCCGATGAGATCGTGCACCTCGATGCCGCGGACGGTGAGCGCGTCGGCGACCAGACGGCGATGGCAGCGCCACGGAACCGCCTCAGCGCACATCAGCGCGAGTCGATCTCGGGTAGCTGTCCGCAGCAGGTCGTCGATGGCGGCCCGGAACGGCTCGGTCTGCATGTAGTCCGCGTACGCGCGGAAGCTCGCGTTGTCCCAGCCGTCGTTCGTTGAGTTCGTTCCCGCGGTCCGCCGGAAACCGCCGAGGCGTGCCTCCCGAAGGTAATTGATACCGTACCGCGGCAGTGCCGCGGCAAGCGCCTCCTCGTTGAAATGGGGGTGCCGTCGGGAGCGCGGCACGGACCGGATGTCGACGAGGCGCGTGATCTCGACCGAGGCTAGGACCTCGACGAAGGCTTCCAGCGTCCGCGTGGAGTGTCCGACGGTGTAGATCAGCACGCATCGAGTATGGGCCACGCGAGGGCGATGCTCGGCGGGGCAACTCGGGCTCACGGGTACTACTGGGGCGACGTTGCGCCGCGCATGACGAACGTCCCGCACGAGTGAGGACGCGTGGACGTGGCAACGCGCTCGGCGACGCCGAGAATGTCGCAGGATTCCGGAACAGGGGACGTTCATGCGGCAGACCAGCGCCAAACGCCTCCTCTCATCCCCCCACGCCGCCCACGCCGCCCTCGGCGTCGCTGTGCTGCTCCTACTCGCGGTGACGAGCGCGCGAGGGCAAGAGGCAGAGGGCAGGTTCGCGACGATCGACGCCTACGTCGAGGAGCAGCGGGACGGCTCGCGGATTCCAGGTGTCGCCGTAGCCATCGTCGAAGGTGGACAAACGGTTCACTCGCGAGGATTCGGCGAGGACGGACGCGGGAATGCGATCACGCCCCAGACGCCGTTCTGGATCGGCTCCAACACGAAGTCCTTCACCGCTCTGGCGGTCATGCAGCTCGTTGAAGCGGGGTTGGTGGAACTCGACGCGCCTATCCAACGCTACCTGCCGGAGTTCGCCGTCGCTGATGCTGAGGCATCCGCGCGCATCACCGTCCGCCACCTCCTCAACCAGACGAGCGGTTTCTCTCGTGCGGACGGGATTGAGATGGTGGCCGAGGCGAAGGAGCAGACGCTCGAGGCAGCCGTGGCCAGCTTCCGCGACCTCGAACTGAACCGAGCAGTTGGCGAGCGGTTCGAGTACTCGAACCCGAACTTCGTCGTGCTCGGGTTGCTCATCGAGCGGGTCTCGGGGCAGCGCTGGCCGGACTACATCGGGACGAACATCTTCGAGCCGCTGCAGATGACCGACAGCTACGCGACGCTTGACGACGCACGTGCCGGAAGCCTGACCGCGACACACCGCTACTGGTTCGGGCTGCCGGTTGCGACGGAGGGCACGTACCTCGAGGGGCTCGCGCCCACGGGCTATCTCTACTCGAGCGCGGAGGACCTCGCGCGATACCTCGCGATGTACTTGCGGGGCGGTGAGCTCGATGGTGCGCGCGTGCTTTCCGAAGCGGGTATCGACGAGATGCACTCGCCCGGAGCGGACTTCCGCGTGTTCGAGCTACAGGGCACAGAGCTGCGCGCGCAGTACGGTGCGGGATGGTTCATCGGACCGTTCGGCGCCGCCGAAGACGCGATCTGGCACGGCGGAACGCTTCCGCACTTCATCGCCTGGATCGTGCTGCTGCCCGAGACCGATCAGGCGGCCGTCGTGCTCATCAATGCCTCTCACCAGCTCGCGATCGCGGGCGCCAACGAGGTGTTCATCCGCATTCCGATGGGAGTCGTGAACTTGCTCCGCGGTGAGGCGCCGCCGACCGGGATCAGCCTTAGCCGCTTCTACCTCGGCTTCAACGCGTTCGTGCTGGCCGCTACGGCCGTGCAGGTCTGGTCGCTGGTCCGCGTGGTCCGCGGTCCGGCGGAGCGAGTGACATCGGGTGTGCGTCGCGCGCTGCAGTTCGTGCCGTTGCTGTGGGAGTTGGGAGCGGCGCTGGCCTTGCTCGTCCTCGTCGTGTCGAGCTGGCCGGCCGTCAGCGCGTCCACGCCGGACTTGGCATGGACGGTCGTCGTCGTGGCCTCGCTCTGGCTCGTAACAGGGATCGCGAGGGGCGTCCGGCTCCTCCGCCGCCAGCCGAGGACGCAGGGAGGGAGGATCCACCCTGCCGAGGCGGAGGCCGCGACGTGACGCGCCTCCGGGCGCCGCTCGAGGACGTGGTGGTGATCGTCGCTGCCGTCGCAGCACTGATGACCTCGGGCTGTACGCAGCACCAGACCCAGGTTCGTTCCACCGGCAATGCGCTCGATCTCACAGAGACGCAGGCTCACGCTCTCGTCGTGCCGCCGGATGCGCGTCGGCTCGAACTGTTCGTGGAGGTGGAGTCCACCGGCGGTTCGGTGTCGTGGTCGCTGGACGACCCGCAGGGCGTGGTGCGCGTGCAACGAACAGCCAACCAAGGAACGCTCGAGTCGACCGAGACGTTCGACCCGCTCCCCGGCGAGTGGCGTCTGAACGTGACGTTCGACGAACTGACCGGCTCATACGACTTCCGGCTTCGCGCCAAGTGGTGAGCCCCGCCGGCGCCGTGACCGCCACCGCGGTCGGTCGACGGCGCTCGATCGGCGCCTTTGAGGTAAGTGTCGAGGATCTCGAGACAACGAGGCGTCAGCTCTCCGAGGGCCTCGCGTGCGTCCGCCGAGGAAGCGTGACCGCGGAGGAGCCGCGTGAGCAACGGGCTCGACAGCGCGAGATCGATGAGGCCGAGGTGCCCAACGGTCTCCAGGTGAACGTGAAGAGATCGGGCCGCGCGCGTTCACTCGAACAGCGCGACTGCATCGAGAGAACGAAGGGGCCGAAGGACGGCGATGCGCACGTCCGCCGCGATCTGGCAGTGCTAACTCGGCGCAGCGAAGGACAGACCTACCAGCGCCAGTTCGATCGCTCGAAGGACGAAGAGTGCGAGCCACCCCATCGGGGGATTCTGAACGACGGTCACCGGGAGGCCACGCCGGGCTGAGAACGGCCCGCCCCCACGTCCTCATTCAGCGGGCTGTGCGGCTCCGAGGACGGCCGCCGCCCTGGCGGCCATGGCAGTCACAGCCCCGCCGACCAGTCGATGGTCCCGCATCCACAGTTGATGGAGCGGTGGATCCTTCGCCTCGATCAGCAACTCGAACTCTTCCGCGAGGGCCCTGACCTGATTCGCGACGCCGAAGGAGGCGACTGCCGCCGCGTCAGAGGGAAGACGGAGGTCGAGGGTCGCTTTCCAGGCCAGCAACGCCGACAGCGCTCCAGCTGCGAGGGTTGGTGGACCCTCGAGGCGGAGGGTGTGCGCGAGCATGAATGCACTGAGAGCGGTCCGGACGTATGCGCCTTCCGCGGAGCGAAAGACCGGGAACGTCTGCTCGTCGCCGACGATCTGCGCCTCGGCCACCGGCATGTCGACGAACTCGACCCGACCCTGCGACATCTCGGGCAGGTACTCCTTCGGCGAGCCCGGGTCAATGATCACCCCAGCGTCGTTGCGGCCGACGACGATGAAGGGGATCTCGTTGTGCCGCGAGCTCACCACCAGCCGCTCGACGTGGCGGGCCGTGGCGACCCAGGTCTTCCAACCGTTGAGCCGCCTCGAGCCCGGCTCACCCTCGAGGCGTGTGCCTGGTAGAGCGCCAGAGTTGTCCTCGGTGTTCACGAACGACGACCATCCGGGGATCGGCGCCAGGTCCGGGAAGCAACGTCGGATGGTGGCCTGGTAGCCCGCGAGGAAGACCCACGCGAGACGGTCCGCGAGCGCGCCTCCGTACGCGGCCGCGACGATCGGCTCCGCCGAGCCGAGGTCCGTCGCGCGCCAGAGCCGGTTGAACTCCGCCTCGGAAGGAGCCGCTGCCATGCGGATCTCCCTCCCGAGGATGCGGTCGATGACCTCGTCGAACTCCATCACCGCGCTCCTCCATCCCCGCGAGTCACGCGGACTCGCGCTCCGAAAGCGATGGTCGCAGAGGAGCGGGCCAGCCGCATCGTGGCCAACGATGGCGTGCTGCAATCGTGATGACCGTCGTCTGCACGTTAATGGCGCGCTAACAGGCCGCGTTGACCATCGATCTCGAGGCAAGTCTGCCTCGCGGCCGTGAAGCCGAAAGGAAGCGACCAGCGTCATGAGTGTGACCGTGTTTCGACAGCAGGGCGGACGGCGGATCCTGCCGCTAGCGCTCCTCGTGTCTTCGATTGCGTTCCTCGCGATCGCCTGTGCGGATGACAACGGGGGTTCCGCGGCGGCCGGAGGGAGCGATCCCGAAGCGAGCGCCGCGAGTGCGACCGGGACGGTGTCCAGCACCGGCGCAAGCGCGAACGCGGGCCGCATCGACTACGAGTCGCTCAGCGGCGAGGTCCGCGTCGACGGCTCGTCGACGGTGTTCCCGATTTCCGAGGCCGTCGCCGAAGAGTTCAGCCTGGCGAGCAACGTTCGCCCAAACGTGGCCTTCTCCGGGACAGGCGGCGGCTTCGAGAAATTCTGCCGCGGCGAGATCGACGTCGTGGACGCATCGCGACCGATGAACGACCGTGAGATTGCGGCGTGCGAGGCGGAGGGTATCGACGATGTCGTCGAAATCCAGGTGGCGATCGATGCACTGACGGTCATGGTGAACCCGGGGAACGAATTCGTGGAGTGCCTGAGCGTCGATGAGCTCCACAACGTATTCCGGGCGGGTGGCGCCACCACATGGAGCGAGGTGCGCGACGGGTTCCCGGATGCTGCGATCAGTTGGTACTACCCCGGTACGGACTCGGGGACGTTCGACTACTTCGTCGAGGCGATCATCGAGGGGCCGGACGAGAACGCCTCACACCGCGGCGATGGCACGTCATCCGAGGACGACAACATCCTGGTCCAGGGCATTTCGAGCGACGCCAACGCGATCGGGTACTTTGGCTTCGCGTACTACGTCGAGGCTGGTCAGACCTTGAAGGCGGTCGCAATCGATGGTGGTGACGGGTGCGTCTCGCCCAGCTTCGAGGCGGCCCTCGACGGCACCTATCAGCCGCTTTCGCGCCCGCTCTTCATCTACACGCGGGAAGCGCTGCTCGAGGAGCGGCCAGACGTGCTTGGGTTCGTGAACTTCTACGTCGAGAACATGCAGGCGCTGGTTCCCGACGTTGGCTACGTCACGCTGCCTGAGGACCTGTACGCCGAGCAGGTCGCGAAGCTCGCTCCGTTCATCCGGTAACCTCGGGCCCCAGCCTGGGTGCGAGCGTGGGATCGCCTCGGAAACTCAGGGGCGGTCCCACGCTCGATCCGGCAGAGGCGTTGAACCGCGACGGACGTTGTCGCATGCTGGGTTTGGGAAGGGTCGGTCGGCATGAACAGCACCTCAGCCGCGGACCTTGAGCAGTGGGACAGCCTGAGCAGCGACGAGCAGGACGTGCTCGAGGAGTCCGTCCGGCTCACGCTTGAGCAGGGTGAGCGCCGCCGGCCGACGCTCGATGGTGACATCGAGGCACTGAGTCAGAGCCTGGCGCAGATGCTGGCGGGGACGTACACGTCGGCGGTGGCCGCCGGGGTCTGCCGCGAAGGTGCGCTCGAGCTATTCTCGGACGCTGTTCGGGAGCGCCTCGAGTAGCCGTCTTCTACGAATCCTCGACCGGACTGGCGGGCTGCCAGCGAAGCACCGGCCGGCGAGACGCCTCCGCCTCATCGAGCCGGCCGATCTCGGCGGTCACCGGAGCGGTGCGAACCAACTCCGGATCGCGCTCGGCTTCCTCGGCGATGGCGATCATTGCCTCCGCAAACGCCTCCACCGACTCGCGTGGCTCCGTCTCCGTCGGCTCGATCATGAGAGCCTCGTCGACGATCAGCGGGAAGTACACGGTCGGGGGGTGGACGCCGTGATCGATCAGCCGCTTCGCGATGTCGTAGGTGCGCACGCCGTGGCGCCTCCGTTGTCGTGACCCCGAGAACACCACCTCGTGCATCACGGGGCGGTCGAACGGCAAGTCGTAGTAGTCGCGCAGGAGCGCACGGAGGTAGTTCGCGTTCAGCACGGCGTTGCCGGAGGTGGCAGCCAACCCCTCGCGGCCGATCGTCCGGATGTACGCGTAGGCTCGGAGCAGCACGCCGACGCTCCCGTGAAACTGCTGCATCCGCCCGATCGAGCGCTCCGGTCGGTGGAGCGACAGCGCCCCCTCGCTGTCCTCAACGACCACGGGCGCAGCGAGGTAGGGCGCCAGTTCCGCGCTCGCGCAGACAGGGCCTGCGCCCGGTCCGCCGCCGCCGTGGGGCGTGCTGAAGGTCTTGTGCAGGTTGAGATGCACCACGTCGAATCCGAGGTCGCCGAACCGGATGCGTCCCAGCACCGCGTTGAGGTTCGCCCCGTCGCCGTAGACGTACGCACCGGCATCGTGCACGAGCCGCACGATGTCCTCGATCTCCCGCTCCCAGAGGCCGAGGGTATTCGGCAGCGTGACCATGAACGCGGCAGTGTCGTCTCCGAGCGCTGCCTCGAGGGCGCCGCGGTCGATCGATCCGTCCGGGCCGCTGCGGATCTCCTGGACCGTGAAGCCCGCCATCGCGGCAGTCGCGGGGTTGGTGCCGTGTGCGCTGTCCGGGACAAGGATGCGGCGGCGACGCTCGAGCTCGCCCCGGTCTCGTAGCACGGCCTTCACCATCAGGATGCCGGCGAGCTCGCCCTGCGCCCCGGCGGCGGGCGCCAGGCTGACCGCGGGGAGCCCGGTGATCTCGCCAAGCAGTTGCTGGAGTTCGTGGAGGACGCGCAACGTCCCCTGAGCGCGCACGGCCGGCATTGCGGGATGGCAAGCAGCGAACCCGGGCAGCGACGCGATGAGGTCGTTGACCTTGGGGTTGTACTTCATCGTGCACGAGCCGAGCGGGTACGGACCCGAGTCGACGCCGAAGTTCCTGAGGGACAAGGCGGTGTAGTAGCGGACGAGGTCGCCCTGGCTCATCTCCGGGAGTCGAACGGATTCGCGTAGCAACCGCGCATCGGGGAGCGGGAGCCGGTCGCCCTCTTGCTGCTCGGGCAGTGGGATCGCCACCGCTCGTCGGCCCGGCGCGCCGCGGTCGAACGTCAGGCGTGCTCCAGGGTCGCCGTCACGCGCGGGGGTCACGAGGCTGCCCCGATCTCTGCCAGCGCCTCGACGAGGTGGTCGATATCCTCGGGCGTGCTTGCCTCCGTCACGCAGAACAACGTACTGCCCTGCGCCTCGGGCTCCGGGCGGTCCGAGGTATCGAAACCCGAGGTGATTCCTTTCTTCGCCAGCGCCTCTGCGAGCGCAAGAGGTGGCAGCGGCCCGCGCACGAGGAACTCCTGGAACCACGGACCCCGCTCGATGACCTCGTACCGAGGGAGCGCCGCGATGCGGCGCGCCGCCTCGTGGGAGCGCCAGTAGCAGAGCTCGGCGGATTCCCGGATCCCGCGGGGGCCGAGCGTCTGCACGGTGATCGTGAACGCGAGCGCGATGAGCTGTTGCCCCGTCGAGAAGTTCGACGTGGCTCGCTCGCGGCGGATGAACTGCTCGCGGGCCTGTAGCGTCAAGACATAACCGGTGCGGGGCGCGGCCCCGTCGACACCGTGCAGTTCGAGGGCCCGACCGACGATCCTGCCCGGCATCTGCCGGAGGAAGCGCTCACGAGCGGCGAACAGGCCGAGCGAGGGACCGCCGAAGTGAAGTGGCCCCGCGAGGTCTCGCCCTTCCCCCGTCACGATGTCCGCTCCCGCGTCCCCGGGCGCTCGCAGCAGGCCCAGAGCGAGCGGGTCGGCCATGACCACACAGAGAGCCCCGGCGTCGTGGGCAGCAGTGGCTACCTCTTCGATGTCCTGGATGACGCCGAGGAAGTCGGGCTGTTGCACAACGAGGCACGCGTGCTCCGTCGTGACGTCGCTCGGCGACGAAACAGTGTCCACGCGCACGTCGGCGCCGAAGGCGTACGTGCGGACGACATCGACGGTGTGGGGATGAATCGGCTCGAGCAGGGCGACCGCCTGCCGGCGTGTGCTCCGCACCGCGAGCAGGCAGGCCTCGGCGGTCGCGCTCGCCCCGTCGTACATCCCGGTGTTCGAGACATCCATGCCCGTTAGCTCGCACACGACCGACTGGTACTCGAACGCCGCCTGCAAGGTGCCCTGGCTGATCTCCGGTTGGTAGGGCGTGTACGCGGTCACGAACTCGGACCGGGTGGTGAGGTTCGCGGTGACCGCTGGGATGAAGCGGCGATAGGCGCCAGCACCGAGGAACGACGGTCCTTCCGTGGTGCGATTCTCCGCTGCCCTCGCCTCCAGCAGCCGCACGAGTTCCGCTTCAGCGAGCGCAGGTGGCACCGCGATCGTGGGGTTGCGCGCAGATGTAGGCAGGTCGCTGAAGAGCGACTCGAGGTCATCGAGACCGAGGCGCTCGAGCATGACTGCGCGGTCGTCGTCGGTGTTCGCGATGTACGGGTTCGGGATGGCTCCGGTGTTCGCCCACGCGGACGGGCTGCGATCGGGCGAGGTCATCGGCTGTCGCCGTCCTCGCGTTGTGTTCGATACGTCTCGGCGGAGAGCAGCTGATCCAGCTCGGACTCGTCATCAACGCGCACGCGGATGAGCCAGCCCTCGCCGTAGGGGTCCTGGTTCAACAGCTCAGGCGTGGACTCGAGCTGCTCGTTCCGGGCAATCACCTCGCCGCTCACCGGCGCGTACAGGTCGGACACCGCCTTCACGGACTCGACAGCCCCGAAGGTTTCTCCGCGCTGGAGGCGTCTGCCGACTTCCGGCAGTTCCACGAACACGACGTCGCCCAACTGGTCCTGTGCGTAGTCAGTGATCCCGACTACGGCTTCACCGTCCTCCTGGCGTAGCCACTCGTCGTCGTCCGTGTAGCGGAGGTTCTCAGGGAAGTCCACGTTCCCACCATTCCGTCGCTTGCCCTGAGGTCGGGCAGTTAGCTGGCTAGCGCGCGTCCTGCGCGCGATAGAAGGGCCGAGGAACCACCCGCGCCGGGATCCTGCGACCGCGGATGTCGATGACGAGTCGAGTCTCCGGTTCGGCGAACGCTCTCGGAAGGTACGCCATCCCGATCCCGACCTCGAGCGTGGGGCTGAAGGCGCCACTTGTCAGCGTCGACACAGGCGTCTCGCTGGATCCGTCGGGGTCGAGCACAGCGTAGCCCTCCCGGGGCACGGAACGCTCGTCTGCCCGGAGGCAGGTCAGCCGTTGCCCCATCGGCGCGTTCGACAGCCGTACGAGGGCCTCGCGGCCGACGAATGGGGCGCCGTCCTCGAGGTCGACGGCGAAGCCCAGCCCGGCTTCGTAGGGGTTCGTCTCGCGAGTGATGTCGTGGCCATGGAGCGGCAGCGCTGCCTCGAGGCGGAGCGTGTCGCGTGCGCCGAGTCCGGCGGGAGTCGCGCCGGCCTCGAGGAAGGCGTCCCAGAGTGCAGGGCCCACTCCTGCGTCGACGATGCACTCGCCGCCGTCCTCCCCCGTGTAGCCCGTTCGCCCGAAGAGGACGGGCGAACCCTGCCACTCGACCTCGATGCAAGCGCGGCGTGGAACCGCCTCGAGCTCGATCCCGAGCACGGCTCGCAGTGGCTCCGCCGCACCCGGCCCCTGCACCGCCAGCATCGTCGTACGCAGACCGACGTCGGTTGCGTCATCGCCCAGGGCGTCCCGCAACCGGCTGGTCCCCGCCTCGGCGTTTGCTGCGTTGTGGACCACGAGCCATCGGTCGTCGGCGATGCGATAGACCATGACGTCGTCGGCGATGCCGCCGGCTTCCGTGCAGTAGAGGGAGTAGCGCGCTCGTCCCGGTCGGACCCGGCGGATGTCTGCCGTGGTCACGGCGCGCAGACGGTCGACCACCTCCGGTCCTTCGATGCGTACACGCCCCATGTGCGATACGTCGAAGATGCCGACCCCGTTTCGAACGGCGTGATGCTCCTGGACGATGCCTGTGTACTGCAGCGGCATCTCCCAGCCGGCGAACGGCGCGAATCGCGCACCCGCCCGCTCATGCCGGTCGTGCAGCGCGAGTCGCCGCAGGGAGCCCGTCACTGCAAGTCCTCCCGCTGCGAGCCGGTTCGGCGGCTAGTCAACCGCGACCTCGAGCGTCGAGATCAGGGCCCGAGCGCGTTCGAGGAGAGTCGGAGGCACGCTTCCTGGGACGAGGTCGAAGCGGGCTGCGAACTCCTCGATCACGGTGGCGGCGACCTCTTCCCAATCGGCGTCCACGCCTTCGGCACGCAGGCTCGAGGCTGTCGCCGGATCCCAGTGCAGTTCGAGCGCCTCGTAAACCGGCCCGAGGGCGCTGCGGACGCGGTCGGCCCCATCAGCAACGATGACTCCGGCCACGTGGGCCGCTCCCGAGGTCACGCGCTGACCGAAGCCGGCCACCTTGGTGCGACCACCGGCATTGATACTGTAGGCCCCCGGGCAGTACTCACCACCGACTTCGCCGATGCGGGCATCGAGCCCGAGGCGACGGAGCGCGTCGGCCACCAGCGTCGAGAGCACCTCGTACCGTTCGCGGATGCGCGACCGAGCATCGACGTCGCGCACGGTCCAGCAGAGCGCGATCGTGTCCGCGTGGTACACGGCGGCGTGTCCGCCGACGGTACGTTCGATGGGGGTGAACCCGGCCTCGACGGCAGCCCGCCATGCCCTCCGGTAGCCAGGGCGCGTCCGGTCCGCCGGACCGAACGCCACCACCGCCGCCGGACGGAAGAGGCGCAGCGAATCGCACTGCTGCTCGACTGCCGCGGCCTCGAGCAGCACGCGCGACACGGCCGTGTCCAGCCACGGCGGATCGGTGAACGCATCCCGTAGCAGCAGCAACTGGCTGCGCTTCCCAACAGGCATCCAGCCTCCAAAGCCTGGCGGCAACCGTATCGCGGTACTGGGAGGCGTCAAGATGCCGCCCCGGGCGCACTCAGCGGGAGGGTGGCGGCGACGGCTGATCATTCGCAGCCCAGAGCGGATACGGGATCCCGGCCAGCCGGTTGATCACGATCGCCTGGCCGCTGATCAGGACGACCGCGACCATCAACACCGCCAGTTCCCAGGGCTCGCGCATCAGGCCGAGGGAGACGATCAGCGTCGTGGCGCCTGCCGGCGGGTGCGGCGAGCGGAACAGCACCATCAGTGCGGCCGTGAGGCCCAGCGACGTCGCCGCGGCGAAGATGCGCGCAGTCGTGACGCCCTCGGTCAGCGCGGGCGGCTCCTCGAGCAGGCCGAACAGCGCGAGGCTCAGCCAGCCAGCCGTCGCGCCGATGAGGTGGCCGATGATCGTGTTGCGCGGCGAGGCGGCGGGCGCGAGCGGCGTGTAAAAGAACAGGAACGCCGTGGGCCCCAGCGACGGGAACACGAATGGCGCGCGAGTCGCGAGAGCAACCGCCGACATCAGCGCGATGCTGATGAAGCCGTTCAGCAGAGCGAACAGCGCCACCATCGGCAGCGGCGGATAGCGTTCTACGAGGTGAACGAGTTGGAGCCGCTGCAGCAACCCGAACGTCGCCTGCTGGAGCCGGGCGAGCGGGTCCTCGCGGTCGGGGTGTTTGGCCCCTTCCCGGTGCTCGGTCACCGTCCGCCGATCCGTGGCTGGTGGCCCAGCAGCCGGTAGACGAACAGGCCACCGAGAAAGACGAAGGCCGACACCAGCGCCAGACTCCACGCCCCCTGGGTCTCGCCACCGAGGTACAACTCGACCGCCACCGTCAGCAGCCAGAGCTGGATCCCGAGCAGCAGCAGGCCCATGAGGACGGCCGCGAGCACGATCGCGCGCTGGCCGGGCGCCATCGACGGCTGGAACTCGCCCTCGGGGTCGTCGAACTCCCGGGGGTAGGGGAGGCGGTCGCGCTCGAAGCTCACGGCACCTCCTCGAGCGCGTACACCACGCCGTCGCGCAGTTCGAGCGTGATCCGCGGCAGCCGGCGTTGCGGCGGCCCCGCGGTTGGTTCGCCGTTGCGCGGGTCGAAGACGCCGTCGTGGCAGGGGCAGAAGAGGCGATCCTGCTCAGGCTGGTAGTACACCGAGCACGCGAGGTGAGTGCACTTCTGGCTGAAGGCGACGAACTCGCCGGGCGACGGCTGCAGGAGCATCGCCTGGTCGCCCTCGTCAGGGAACTCGAAGTACAGCGCCTCCCCTACGGGGATCTCCGCCGCCGGAGCGATCGGCTGAGGTGACCCCCGCCGGCGGTTGTCCAGCCGTCCGAGGAACGCGAAGCCGACGGTCCCAGCGAAGAGCGCGCCCGAGGTCACGATCGCGAGTTGCAGAAAGTGACGCCGTGTCACCGCCTCGTCTGCCTGGCGCCGGTACGGGAACTCCTGCGACCACGGCGTCGGCGGCCCGGCAGCCCTCCGGGTACGGCCGATCGGGAGACGGCGACGAGGGCCCGAGGGCAGTGGCTGGCGGTCGCTCATAGCACCCACGCCTCGTCGCGCTCCGCGAGGCGCCGCCGGTCCGCTTCGTCGAGCAGCCCCGAGACGTCGAGACGGTCGATCTCCGCCGGCAGCACGTGGTAGACGCGCGTGTGCACGCTCTGTTCGCCGAACTGCGTGTCATTCACGGCGTGCCCCTGTCGCGTGTGCGTGAACTCCTCGAAGGTGCCGTACCAGAGCGCGTCCGTTGGGCAGACCTGCGCGCACCATGGCTGCGCACCCTGCACCGTCCGGTCGTAGCAGAGATTGCACTTCTTCATGAGCCGCGCCTCGACGTCGAACTTCGGGACGCCGAAGGGACAGGCGTAGACGCAGTTTCGGCACCCGATGCAGCGTGACGGGTCGGCCTGCTGCACGACGCCGTCGTCCGTAATGAGGATGGCGACCGCCGGGCAGACCTGCGCGCACGGAGCGACCGGATCCTCGCAGTGCATGCAGACGGTGGGCTGCGTGGCGACGCTGGTGCTGCGCTCGACGAAGTCGATCATCACCATGCTCTCGCCCTTGTGCGTGTCGCACTCGCGGCACGCCGCCTCGCACGCGCGACATCCGATGCAGCGCGACGGGTCGATGAACAGTGTCTTTACGTCAGGCATCCTGCCTCCCTCCACGCCTCAGGGCGTCCGGGTCATGCCTCGCTCGGGTCACGGTGGCCGCTGGGCGTGCGTGCCTGCGCCTCGCCCACTTCGTACGGGAACATCGCGGGGCGATCCTTCGCGCTGAAGTTGCGCTGCGCGCCGCCGCCCGGTCTCACCTCCGCACCCACGCGCTCGAGGGTGGCCGCGCACACCTTGTACTCGGGGATCTTCGCGGTCGGCTCGACCGCCGGATTGGTCAGCTGGTTCGCCGCCTCGAGCTCGCCGTAGTGGAACGGGATGAAAAGCGTGTCGGGGCGGATCGTGGGGACGACCAGCGCCATCAGCTCCATGTTGCCTCGCGGCGTGCGCACCCGAACACGCTCGCGATCACTGACGCCGACGCGAGCGGCGGCCTGTGGGTGCACCTCCACCCATGGCTCGGGCGCCTGCGCGTTGAGGAAGCCGAGGCGGCGCGTCTGGTTGCCGCTGAGGTAGTGGTAGACGACACGCCCGGTCGTCAGACGGAATGGGAAGTCGTCGTTCGGCTCCTCGGCCGCTGGCTCGTACGGGACCGCGAACATGCGAGCGCGCCCGTCGGGGTGACCGAAGCGTTCAGTGAACAGCCGAGGCGTGCCGGGGTGGTCCTCGGAGGGACAGGGCCAGAAGACGCCGCCTTCGCGCTCGATGCGCTCCCACGTGATGCCCGTGTAGTCGGCGACGCCACCCTTCGAGGCGACGCGCAGTTCATCCCACAGCTCGCGCGGCCCCTCGAAGTCGAAGCGCTCGCCGTGCCCGAGGCGCTTCGCCAGCTCGCGCATGATCCACCAGTCGGGGCGTGCCTCACCGGGCGGGTCGGACGCACGGTTGATCTTGACCACGCGCCCCTCGAGGTTCGTCGTGGTCCCCTCGTCCTCGCACCAGACGACGCTCGGCAGGACGACGTCCGCGCGCTTCGCGGTCTCCGACATGAAGAAGTCGATGACCACCAGCGGGTCGAGGTTGGCGAGCGCGCGGTCGACGACCGCGTTGTCGGGGAGCGAGACCATGAGGTTCGAGCACAGCACGAGGCAACTCTTGATGTCCCCCTCGGCCATCAGCTGCACCATCTCGGTCGCTGCGGCGCCCGCCTGCGGCAGGTCTGCCTCGTCGACGCCCCACACCCCTGCGATGTAGCGACGCGCCTCGGGGTCGTCGATGTGGCGGTACCCGGGGAGCTGGTTCGCCTTCTGGCCGACCTCGCGGCCGCCCTGCCCGTTGCCCTGGCCCGTGAGCATCGTCGTACCGCCGCCCGGCTTGCCGACCTGGCCGCGGGCGAGCGCGAGGTTCACGCAGGCGAGGCAGTTCGCGACGCCATGCGTGCTGTGCTCGATGCCACGCGCGTGCAGGATCAGCGACGGGTCCGCGTGGCCGTAGAGCCGCGCCGCGGCAACGATGCGCTCGCGCGGCACCCCCGAGATGCGCTCGGCTTCCTCCGGCGTGTACGGCTCGACCGAGGCGCGAACCTCCTCCCAGCCGTTCGTCCGCTCGGCGAGGTACACCTCGTCGATGAGGCCGTCGTGCACGATCTGCCGCAGCATCGCGTTCAGCACCGCGAGGTCGGTTCCCGGGCGCACGGGCAGCCAGAGGTCGGCCGTCCTCGCCGTGGCCGTCTCGCGCGGGTCGATCACGATGAGCGACGCGCCTCGATCTCGCGCGCGCCAGATCCATTGCGTCGCGACGGGGAAGCACTCCGCCACGTTCGCGCCGACCGCGAGGATGCACTTCGCCTGCTCCCAGTCCGGCATCGGCAGTGGTGACCGGTCGATGCCGAACGCCTGCGCGTAGGCGACGGCAGCTGACGACATGCAGAGGCGGCCGTTGTAGTCGATGTGCCGCGTACCGAGCGCGACGCGCGCGAACTTGCCGGCGAGGTAGCACTTCTCGTTCGTCATCGACGAACCGCTGTAGACGGCGACGGCGTCGCGCCCGTGCTGCGCCTGGATGTCCTGCCAGCGGCGCGCGACGTAGTCCAGCGCCTCGTCCCAGCCGACCTCCTCGAGCGGTGCGTTCCTGCCGCCGCGACGGATCATGGGGTGCAGCAGCCGGTCGGGGTGATCCGCCTGCTGGTACGCGACCACCCCCTTCGGGCAGAGCGATCCGCGGTTGTGGGGGTAGTCACGCGCCTCGACGCCGAAGACCTCGCCGTCCGCGACCTTCAGGTACATGCCGCACTGGACACCGCAGAAGGAGCAATGCGTGGGCACGAGGCGCTCGGGGATGCGCTCGGCCTCCTGCCAGTCCGCAGCTGAGACGCCGGCCGACTGGAAGTCGTAGTTGAAGTCCCGCATCGGGACGAAGAAGTCCTTGTTGGTCGTCACGCCGTGCCCTTCGTCTAGAGGAAGCGGTTGCCCTGCAGCTCGTAGTACGCGCGGCCTCGCAGCCTCCGCTTGCACGTCGGGCAGTAGTCCTGCAGCGTCCCGCGTCCCTCGCCGAGCGCATACGACTGGCCGAGGTCGTGGAGCGTCCCTTGCAGGTCGCGCACGAACTGCGCCGAGGGCAGCGCGTCGCCGCAGCCCGGGCAGCGTGCCTCGTGCGGCCGTTCCCCACCGGGCGTCGAACGTGCGGGTGCTTCGAGGTCCTGGTTCACCGTCTGATAGAGGGTGATGCCGATGGTGGCCGGCCGCTCCACGATGTGGAAGAACTTGCCAAACGGGAGCAGGAGCAGCCACCCCACGACGGTCACCTGGTGCGTCAGCGAGATGAACGAGTAGTAGCGGCCCTCCCACAGGACGCTCGAGCCCGTGAGCGCGAGCCCCGTCACCGCAATTGCGAACAGCAGCACCAGCGGCAGCAAGTCGAACCCGAACAACTGCGTCGTGAGCAGCCCGGCGTCGTTGATGCGACGCCAGAACGCAATCCCGACTCCGATCAGCAGCAGCACGGAGGTGAAGTCGAGGCCGTGAAAGATCACCCAGCTCAGCACCGTCTCGAGGGGGAAGGTGCTCACGGGGATGCCGAAGAACCAGACGCGGTAGTCCTCGGGCGGGACGAGCGTGAAGCGGAACCAGCCGAACGTCAGCGGCAGCGTGATCAGCAGCGAGATCACGACACCCCAGAAGATCGACATGTGCATCAACCACCGGAGCGGGCTGCGCCGGAAGATGAACGTCTGCGCGAAAATGTCCGTCCACCACGCACGCGGAACGAGCAACGTGTAGCGCCGGAAGTTGCGCCAGGAGAAGAAGTAGCGCCAGCCGGCGGTGAAGTAGCGCCATGTCGGAGGTCGCGCGAGCCACAGCGTGTAGCGGTAGACGAGTCCCGCCGCCGCGAACAGCGTGCCCACCGCATATCCCACGAGCGCGGCGTCGAAGTTCTTGAGCCCTCGAGAGCCCACGTAGATCAGCACGAGGAGCACAAGCACGGTGAGGACCGCGGCCGATAGAGCGACGACATGTGGACGTCTGCTCACTTCGACCCCCAAGCCCCTCGCGGACAGACCCCGGTGCGATGAACGCCCGTCGAGGCCACCGGGCCGGCGACAGACGAGCGCGCCATTCGTTATCGATGCTAGGTCACTGCGCAACCTGCACCATCGATGACGGTTGGTAGTCGATACTGGGCGCGGAGATGGAGCGATGTTCGAATCGGACCGTTGGCTTGTTCTGCTGACGATGGTCCTCGCGGTCGTCTTCGTGGGCTCGGGCTGGCCCATGGAAGGCTTCGATCTCGACCGCCAGCCGGGCGAAGCGGCGCTCGCGGCTGTGAACACCTTGCCGCTATTGGCCATCCGGCGGAACCCACTCGTGGTGGTGATCACGTTCGGCGTCGTCTACCCGCTGTGGGTCGGGTTCGACTACCCCACGCACGAGCTGCAGTCGCTTCCCACTCTCGCTGCGATGTACGCGCTCGGGGGCTGGGCGCGACCGCTGTGGCTGCGCGCGACGGGTCTCCTCGTGACCGCCTGGATGGTCACGGCGGCGGCTGTCGGGATGTGGGAAGTCGAACCGCTCGCGATCGCCTACATCGGGATCGTCTTCGCGGTCGTCTGGACGCTCGGGCTCGTGGTCTCCGGGCGGCGCGCGTACGCGCGCGAACTCGAGGCCCGCACCGAGGAGCTCCAGGCCGCACGTCAGGGACTGGCGGAGCAGGCCGTCGCCAGCGAACGCGCCCGGATCGCTCGCGAACTGCACGACGTGATCGCGCACGCGATGAGCGTGATCACCGTGCAGGCAGGCGTCGGGAGGCACCTCATCGACCGCCGCCCCGAGCAGGCGGCCGAGGCGCTGGGCGTGATCGAGCACACCGGCCGCGAGGCACTGGAAGAGATGCGCCGGATGCTCTCGGTGCTGCGGGATTCCGAGGGCGCTGGCCCGCTACCTGAGCCGCAGCCTGGTCTCGATGACATCGCCCCGTTGGTGGAGCGAGCCCGAGGTGCGGGCGCTTCCGTGGCATTCGAGACGCAGGGGACGCCTCGCGCGCTGGCGCCCGGCATGGAGCTCGCGGCATACCGAGTGGTGCAGGAGGCGCTGACGAACATGATCAAGCACGCACCCGGAAGCCGGGGCGCGGTCACGGTCGCCTACCGACCGCGCGCTCTCGAGGTCGAGATCGTGAACGGCCTGCCGAGCGCTCGCACCAACGGCACCGCAGTGCAGTACGGACACGGACTCCGAGGGATGCGGGAGCGGGTCGCCCTCTACGCGGGTGAACTCGATGCGGTGGCGGAGGATGGACGCTTCCGCGTCACGGCTCGTTTCCCGGTGGAGCAGACATCGTGACCGAGCAGGAACGACCGATCCGCGTCGCGATCGTCGACGATCAGGAGCTGGTGCGAGCCGGCTTCCGCGCCCTCCTCGATGCCGAGCCGGGCATCGAAGTGGTGGCGGAGGCCGCGACGGGCGAACGGGCGGTGGACCTCGTCCCGACCTACGCTCCCGACGTCATCCTGATGGACATTCGCATGCCGGGGATGAACGGCATCGAGGCGACCACGCAGATTCGCTCGCTGCCCGAGCCACCGCAGGTGCTGATCCTCACCACGTTCGACACGGACGAGAACGTATTCGATGCGCTCGAGGCGGGAGCAGCTGGCTTCCTGATCAAGGACACGCCGCCGGTGCAGTTGATCGAGGCCATCCGCGCGGCAGCGGCAGGCGGCGCGGTCATCTCTCCGACGACGACGCGCCGATTGGTCGACCACCTCGTGGCCGCGCGGCTGCGCAAGGAACGACCGGCCAGCGAGACGCTCGACGTGCTCACCGAGCGCGAACGCGAGGTCCTCGAGCTGATCGCGGTCGGCTGCTCGAATCGAGAGATCTCGGCCCGGCTCACGATCTCGGAGCTGACCGCGAAGACACACGTGTCGCGCGTGCTCACGAAGCTCGGGGTCACCAGCCGAGTGCAGGCTGCCGCCGTTGCGCACCGATCCGGCCTGGTCCGGACGGAGGGCTGAGCTCCCGGCGGTACTCCGATCGGAGTACCACGAAGACCCGTCCTTTCGCGGACGATGGCGCTGCGTCGGGCGTCTACCTTTCGGCGCATGGAACCAGTCATCTCGGTCGAACACCTCCAGCGCTCGTACAACGGAACGCAGGCCGTGCGGGACGTGTCGTTCTCTGTCCGCCGGGGCGAGATCTTCGGCATCCTCGGCCCCAACGGGGCAGGGAAGACGACCACCGTCGAATGCCTGCAGGGCCTCCGAGGACGCGACGGAGGCAACGTCGAGGTGCTCGGCATCGACCCCGAGCGGCACCCCGATCGCCTTCGACGCCGAATCGGCTCACAGCTGCAGTCGGCGGCCCTTCCCGATCAGATGCGCGTCGGCGAGGCGGTCGGGTTCTTCTCGCGCCTCCAACGTCAGCCGATCGACGCCGGCGAGGTCCTGCGCAGCTGGAGGCTGGAGCACCTGCGCCGCAGGTCGTTCTCCGCGCTGTCCGGCGGCGAGCGGCAGCGACTCTTCCTCGCGCTGGCGCTGCTCGGCCAGCCGGAGGTGGTCTTCCTCGACGAGCTGACCGCCGCGCTCGATCCTTCGGCGCGCCGTGCGACGTGGGAACTGGTCCGCCGTGTCCGCGACGGTGGGGCAACGGTCGTCCTCGTCACCCACTTCATGGAGGAGGCCGAGGCGCTCTGCGACCGCGTCGCGATCGTCGATGGAGGGCAAGTGGTCGCGCTCGACTCGCCGCGCGCGCTGACGGCGCAGCTCGGCGGCGACATCCGCGTGTCCTTCACTGCCGGCGACGCGGACGTTGCGTTCCTCCACACGGTGCCCGGGGTGACGTCCGTCGCGCTGGACGAACGCTTCGCGACGGTGAGCGGCTCCGCGCCAATCGCCGTCGGCGTGGCAGCCGCTCTCGCTGAGCGCGGGATGGCGCCCGCCGACTACCGCACGCACTACCCGACGCTCGAGGACGTGTTCCTTGCGCAGACCGGCCGCAGCCTGCTCAACGGCGCCTGAGAGGAGAAGCCGATGGCCGCGCAGATGGTGTGGATGGAAGTGAAGCTGCTCACCCGCGAGCCGCTGACGCTGCTCGTGAGCCTGCTCTTCCCGATCCTGCTCGTCGTCCTCCTCGTTGGCTCGTTCGGCAACGAGGTGGACCCGGAGTTCGGTGGCATCGGCGGCGTCGACTTCTACATGCCGGTCTACGCTGCAGCCACCGTCGCGGTGATGGGACTCCTCGGCATTCCGACACACCTGGCGTCGTACCGACAGGGCGGGGTGCTCCGGCGGTTCCGCGCCTCGGGCGTATTGCCGTCGCTGATCATGAGCGCGCAGGTGGCGGTCATGGCCGCGATCGTGGTCGTCGGCGTTACGGCGATGTTCGCGATCGGATTCGTCGGCTACGGGCTGTCGCTCCCCGCCTCGATCGGTGGTGTGCTCGCGGCATTCGTGGTCGGAACGCTGGCGTTCGCCATGATCGGGCTGATGCTCGGGTCGCTGATCTCGACACCGAGGGCGGCGCAGGGTCTCGGCCTCGCGTTGTTCTTCGGGCTCTTCTTCATCGCCGGCGGCGGACCGCCCCCTGCGCTGCTGCCTGACGTCCTCAACGATCTCGTGGCGCTGACTCCGATGGGCATGCTGATCAGCGCGGTCAGCGACCCGTGGCACGGTCGCGGCCTGGACCTGTCCTTGATGGCTGCGCTTGCGGCGATAGGGGTGGCCGCGGGGGTCGTGGCGAGCAGGCGGCTGCGGCACAGCTGAGCTGGCCATAGCCCTTGCTTCCTGCGAACGTTCGCAATTAGAGTACGGCGGCGAACGGGATGTGCTGCGGGAGGCAACGTGAGGGCCAGAGGACTCGTATGGATACTGCCGCTGGCCATGTTGATCGGCGCTGCCTGTAGCGTTGGCAACGATGGCACCGACTCCGCCGAGACGGCTGCCTCCTCGAACACCGCCGCGACCGAGTCGAGCGGCGACGACCGGCCGCTGGTCGTTGCGTTGACGAGCGAGCCGACGAATCTGAGCCCGGTCTTCCTCGACGTGAACGCGGGTAACTGGCCGATCTTCAACGGTCTCGTCGCCTTCGACCAGGACCTCGAGCTCGTCCCGGACCTCGCGGCCGAGATGCCCGACGTGAGCGAGGATGGCCGGACGGTCACCGTGCGATTGCGTGAGGACGTCACCTTCCACGATGGCGAGCCGTTCACTTCCGAGGACGTGGTGTTCACGTGGACCGCGATCCTCGACACCAACGTCGCGACGCCGATCCGCGAGCGCCTGGCGCTCGATGGGCTGATCGAGGGGGTCAATGCCCTCGACGAGTACACCGTGGAATTCAAGCTCACTCGCCTCGACCCCGCGTTCATCGAGCGGCTGTACACGGGCATCGTTCCCGCGCACGTTCTCGATGGCGAGGACCTGAACTCCACTCCCTTCAACCGCGCGCCCATCGGGACCGGGCCTTACAAGTTCGACAACTGGCTCGCGGGCGACCGCCTCACGTTCGTGGCGAACGAGGACTACTTCGAGGGCGCTCCCGCCATCAAGCGTGTCGTCTTCACGTTCGTCCCGGACGAGAACGCCCGCGCGGCCCTGATGAGCAACGGCGAGATCGACTTCACGCGCATCTCGCCGCGCCTCGCGGAGAACTTCGGGGACGACGAACGCGTCGAGGTCGTCCGCGTCCCGAGCGCATCGCTGTACCAGGTCACGCTCCCGAACGGCCACCCCGCGATCTCGGATGCCCGCGTGCGTCGGGCGCTCTCGATGGCCGTCAACCGCGAGGAGATGGCCTCGACGCTGATCGGGGAGATCGGGAGAGTTGCTTACAGCCCGTTCATCGAGGGCCACTGGGCGTACGACGAGTCGAGCCACGTCGATTACGACCCGGAGGCGGCCCGCGAACTGCTCGCCGAGGCTGGCTGGTCCGAGACGGACGCGGATGGCTTCCTCGTGAAGGATGGCCAACGGCTAACGTTCACGATCCTCTACCTTGCGAGCAACGCCGAGGATCAGGAGTTCGCGCTCGCGCTCGCGAACGACTTCAGCAAGATCGGCGTCGACGCGCGGGTCGAGATGGGCGCGAACCCCGGTTACCAGGATCGCCTGGACACAGACGCCTTCTTCCACGGCGTGGGTATGCCCTATGACCCCGAGTACGTCCTCCGCGCTCGCTTCCACTCGGACTACGCAGGGACGGCCGCGAACCCCGCGGGGATGGCGAACCCGGATGTCGACGCAGCGCTCGACGCCTCGAGGGCGACGCTGAACCGCGAGGAGCGCCGGGCTGCGTTCATCGAACTGCAGCGGGCGATGATCGAGGATGGCAGCTACCTGATCATCGCCGAGCGTCCGACGGTCGTCCTCGTCTCCGCCGACATCGACGGCATCACGCCGCAGATGGCAGGCTCCCCGCATGCGTTTGTTCGCGGGCTCTCGTGGAACATCAAGGACTGGTCGTGGAAGTAGCGTGATCGCGGTCGTCGGTCGCCGCCTGCTGGCGCTGCCGCTGGTCCTGTTCACGGTTGCGCTGCTCGTCTTCCTGCTTGCGTGGGCTTCGCCGTACGACCCGGCCGAGGCGTACGTGCAGGGGGCTGTCGCGGGGGATGCGCTGACGCCCGAGCTGCGCGCGCAGTTCGAGCGAGCGTGGGGCCTCGACGACCCGATGCCCGTCCAGTTTGCGACCTGGCTTGGACGGCTGGCGCAGGGTGACCTCGGGGAGTCGCGCTATCTCTCTGGCGCTCCCGTCGGCGATGCGTTGCTGGACCGCGCGTACCCTTCGCTGGTGCTGCTCGGGTCAGCGCTGGCGGTCGTGCTGGTGGGTGCGCTGCTTGCGGGTGTGGTCGCAGCGGCGTTCCGTGGCTCCCCGCTCGACTGGCTGATCCGCACGTCCGCGTACGCTGCAACGTTCGTGCCGTCCTTCTGGGTGGCGCTCCTCGCGGTGTTCGTGTTTGCGGTGCAACTCGACTGGCTCCCGGCGGCGGGCGCGTCGAACCTCCGCGCCGAGGGCGGACGCGTCGAGTTGCGCCACCTCATCCTGCCGATGCTGACGCTCGCCCTCACGCAGCACGGTTGGTTCACGCTCTACGTGCGGAACACGCTCCTCGAGGTGTTGCGGGACGACTACGTCCGCTTCGCCGAAGCGCAGGGCGTGGGTCGCGTCGCGGTGTTGTTCCGGCATGCGCTGCCGAACGCGCTGATCCCGTTCGTAACGCTGATCGGAACGCACATCCCGGAGTTGATCGGCGGATCGATCCTGATCGAGAGCGTGTTCGGCTGGCCCGGCCTCGGCAACCTCACAAGGCAGGCGGCGATCGCGGTCGACATTCCGCTGTTGCTGGCGATCGTGCTGGTGGGCGCTGTACTCGTGGTCCTCGGTAACCTCACGGCGGACCTGCTCTATCGCGTGATCGACCCGCGCATCCGGGAGTCGATGGCGTGAGCGCGATCCCGACGACCGCCGCAGGGGGGACTCGGGCTCCCGGCGCCCTCCGCCGGCTGCTTGGCCGCGGACGACCGGTCTCGTTCGTCATCGCGAGCGCTGTCGTGGCGATGTTGGTGCTGGCCGCGCTCTTTGCCGACCTGCTTCGGCCGATGGACAGCCGTAACATCGATCTGGCGCGTTCGCTCGCGGCACCGACGGCCGCGCACCCGATGGGGACCGATCAGGTCGGGCGCGACCTCTTCACGCTGGTGCTTCACGGACTGCGGCTCTCGTTCGGCGTCAGCATCATGGCGGCGATCGGCGCGATGGCTGTGGGTGCAGTGATCGGTGTGGTCGCGGGCACGCTCGGGGGACGCGTCGACGGGGTGATGATGCGCGCCATCGACGTATTCCAGTCGCAGAACCACTTCCTCTTCGCCATTCTCGTGGTCGTGCTGTTCCGTCCGACGCTCGGCGGCGCCGGCGCCATCGCGCTCTCCGTTGCGGTCACGCACTGGGTGCCGGTTGCGCGGATCGTTCGAGGGGAGCTGCTGTCGCTCCGCGAGCGCCCGTTCGTCCTCGCCGCGGTCAATGGCGGCGCTGGCCGCTGGCGCCTGGCCACGAGGCATTTCCTGCCGCACCTCATCCCGCAGCTCGCGCTGGCGTTCGTCCTGATGTTGCCGCACGCGATCTTCCACGAGTCGGGTCTATCGTTCCTGGGGCTGGGGATGCCGCCGGACCAGGCGTCGCTGGGCAACCTGCTGTCGGACAGCCGGAAGTCGTTGATGCTCGGCGCGTGGTGG
Source organism: uncultured Dehalococcoidaceae bacterium (assembly GCA_964479165.1). GTDB lineage: Bacteria > Chloroflexota > Dehalococcoidia > UBA2979 > UBA2979 > CAYZJO01. The sequence goes on along the minus strand of CAYZJO010000016.1, from coordinate 25,883 downwards.
ACCGCGTTCTTCCCGGGGATGCTGATCTTCGTCGCGTCGCTCTGCGTTGGGGTCGTCGGTGAGTACGTCCGCGACCGCTCCAACCCCCGCTGGCGCTCCGAGTTGGAGCTGTAGACCGTGCCAGCGATCGAAGCGCGCAGCCTCGGCGTGGGGTTTCGCACGGAGCGAGGCGTGGTGCAGGCGCTGACCGATGCGACGTTCGCGATCGAGCCGGGTGAGACGCTCGTCGTCATCGGCGAGAGCGGCAGCGGGAAGACCGTGCTCGCCCACGCACTGATGCGACTACTGCCGCGCAACGCGGCGCTGTCCGGTGAAATCCTCCTCGAGGGGCGCTCACTGCTCGATCTGCCTGAGGCGGAGATGCGTGGCGTCCGCGGAAGGGAGATCGCGCTCATCCCGCAGGGCGCGGGCTCCGCCCTCAACCCGGTTCGCCGCGTTGGGGGCCTGATGCTCGAGATCGCGCGTGCTCGCGGCCTGAAGAGCAGCGACGCGAGGACAGCCCTCGACGCCGCTCTCCGGGAGCTGGACCTGAGCTTTGACGAGGTTGCCGATCGTTATCCACACCAGCTCTCCGGCGGGATGCAGCAGCGGGTGGTGAACTCGATGGCGATGGTCGGCAAGCCCGCCGTCGTCATCGCCGACGAGCCGACGCATGGCCTCGATCCAGAGCTCGTGGACACGACCGCCGACCAGCTGCAGACGATTGCGAGACGGAGCGCGGCGCTCCTCGTGATCACGCACGACCTCCGGTTGGCCGCCCGCCTCGGCGGACGCACGGCACTCGTCTACTCGAGCTACATCGTTGAGTTGCGCGACACCGCCGCTTTCTTTGCCGGGCCGGCTCATCCGTATGGGCGGGCGCTCCTCGGCGCGTTGCCGGAGCGCGGTGGTGTCGCGATTCCGGGCGTCTCACCCGAGTTGACGCAACTTCCGAACGCCTGCGCCTTCGCTCCGCGCTGCTCGGCGCGTTTCGAACCCTGCGATGCAGCGGTGCCCGCCATGTACACGCTCCCGGATGGCGGAGAAGGGCGCTGCTATCTCCATGCTGAGCGCTGAGGGGATCCAACGGCGGTACGGTCGCGGCGATGGGGCCGTCCTGGCCGTCGACGGCGTTTCGCTGCAACTCGCCGCGGGTCAGCGCCTCGCCGTGGTCGGGCGGAGCGGGTCGGGGAAGTCCACACTCGCTCGAGTCCTCGCGCTCCTCGAACGGCCCGACGCGGGCCTGGTCTCAGTGGACGGGACGCGTGTGTCGAGCTTCGGTATCAGCACGCCGCGGACTCTCCGGCGCGCCGTCCAGCTGCTGTGGCAATCCCCGCGACTCGCGTCCGACCCGCGGCTCCGTATTCGCGAAATCATCCTCGAGCCGGTGATTGCGAACGGGCTGATCGGCCGCAGCAAGCGCGAGCGGACGGAGGTCATCGAGCGCTGGGCGTCAACGCTCGGCATCGCGGACGAGCTGCTCGAGCGGTTCCCCCACGAGGTGTCGGACGGCCAGTTGCAGCGCGCATGCCTCGCGCGCGCGCTCGCCCTCGAACCGCGCTATCTCGTCTGTGACGAGATCAGCTCGATGCTCGACATCTCGACGCAGGCCTCGCTGCTCGGTGTCATCGCCGAGGAGCAGCGCCGTCGGCAAATGGGCGTGCTCCTGATCACCCATGACCACGTCCTCGCCGACCACTGGTGCGATAGCCGGGTCGAGCTCGCGGACGGCCGCGTCGCTCACCCGGCACGGATGTCCTCCGCCCCGATCCCGACTCATGCCGCCGCGGACGAGCGGTGAGGGGCAGTCCGCAGCCAGAGGACGTGACCCAAGTCCCGACCGGAACGTGACTCTCGGCCATCGGCCACGTGGGCTCGCCGCGGTCTACTCGTCACCGATACCCCGCGCGGGGAGAGATGGCAGGTGACGGATGGATACGCAGACACTCGAGCGGCCCAGGACGGCGGAGCTCGAGGAGACGCAGCACGCCCACGGGGAACGGCGTCATACGGTGCTAATCGTGGGTGGTGGCAACGCCGGCATCAGCGTTGCTGCACGCTTGCGGAAGGCGGCGCCGGGACTCGACATCGCGATCCTCGAGCGGTCCGCGAAGCACTACTACCAGCCGCTGTGGACGCTGGTCGGTGGCGGCGTCTTCCCAAAGGAGCGGTCGGAGCGCAACGAAGCCGATGTGATTCCGGAGGGCGTGCGCTGGATCCAGGCGGCGGCCGACGAGATCTGCCCTGATGAGAACTCGGTCATCACCGATACCGGCACGCGGATCAGATACGACTTCCTCGTCGTTGCGCCTGGCATCCAGATCGACTGGCACAAGATCAAGGGCCTGAAAGACGCCCTCGGTCACGACGGGGTGAGCAGCAACTACAGTTACGACACCGTAGACAAGACGTGGGAGTTCATCCGCGGCTTCAAGGGCGGGAACGCCCTCTTCACTCAGCCGTCGACGCCGATCAAGTGCGGCGGCGCCCCCCAGAAGATCATGTACCTCGCAGACGACCACTTCCGGAAGGTGGGCGTCCGAGGCAACTCCACCGTGACCTTTGCGTCCGGCATGGCCAGCATCTTCGCCGTGCCCAAGTACGCCGCCACGCTCAGCCGAGTGATCGCGCGCAAGGGTATCGATGCGCGTTTCCGGAGGGACCTCGTCGAGATCGACGCAGCGGGCAAACAGGCGGTGTTCCGCAACCTCGAGACCGAGGAGTACGAGGCCCTCCCGTACGACCTGTTGCATGTCACACCGCCGATGAGCTCGCCGGACTTCATCAAGCGGAGCCCCCTCGCGGACGCGGGCGGATGGGTCAACGTGGATCGTGCCAGCCTCCGGCACGTCCGCTATGCAAACGTCTTTGCGCTGGGCGACGCAAGCAACCTGCCGACGAGCAAGACGGGCGCCGCGATCCGCAAGCAGGCTCCCGTGCTCGTGCGCAATCTCGTCGCAGCCCTTGCGGGCAAGGCGAACGGGGCGACCTATGATGGGTACACGGCGTGCCCCATCGTCACCGGCTACGGTCGTCTCGTGATGGCAGAGTTCGACTACGAGCTCAAGCCGCGCGAGTCGTTCCCCTTCGACCAGTCGAAGGAGCGCCGAGGCATGTACCTGCTCAAGACGCACGGGCTGCCCGCGATGTACTGGAACGGGATTCTGAAAGGCCGGCTGTGATCAACCCAGGTCGACCTTCTATTCCGGCCGCACCGGCTCGAACCATCTACGGCGTTTCAATGGCGAACTGTTAGGTTTCGGTAACCTTCAGCCCTCTGCCGGCCCCTCGGCCGTGACGCGGCCGGGCTACGATCGATCACCAGCCCGGCGCACGTCGGGAGGGTGCGAGGGTCGGCAGGGCGGGCTTGAGCGCTTCCCGGATAGCGAGGCGGCGTCGGAGACGGGTCGAAGCCGAGGCACGTGTCTCGACGGGCACGCGTCGGAGTCGCACGGGGATGCTGCTCGCGATTCTCGCGGTGGGGGTACTGCTCGTTCCCGCCACCACCGCTGGCGCTGCCGCGCTCTTTGGGCTCGCGAAGTACAACGAGTTCTCGTCGGAGGTGCAGCCCGCGGAGGATCTGCTGCGCGAGCTTCCCCAGGGCGGTGCCCGCATCTACGACCGGAACGGCGTCTTCCTCTACGAGTTCGTCGACGAGCTCGGCGGGTTGCGTCGACCTGTGCCGTTGAGCGAGATCTCCCCCTGGCTGATCGACGCGACGATCGCCACCGAGGACAACTCCTTCTGGACAAACAACGGGTTGAACGTCGCCGGTCTCGCGCGCGCGGCGTGGGAGAACTTCTCCCCCCTGGAGGGTGAGTTCCTCGAGGGGTCCGGTGGCTCCTCGATCACTCAGCAGCTCGCGAAGAACGTCTACATCCCTCGGGAGGAGCGCACGGAACGCTCTCCGGAGCGCAAGCTCAAGGAAGCCGTCATCGCCCTCGAGCTGACCGAGCAGTACCCGAAGGAGCAGATCCTCGAGTGGTATCTGAACTCGATTCCGTACGGCGGCATCTACGTCGGCGTCCAGGCCGCGGCAGAGGGCTACTTTGGCAAGGAGGCCAAGGATCTCACGCTCGCTGAGGCGGCGCTGCTCGCCGGCATCCCCCAACAACCGGCAGCCTACGACCCGTTCCAGAACCCGGTGCTTGCTCGAGCGCGGCAGAGCGAGGTGTTGGACCTGATGGTGCGCAACGGCAGCATCTCGGCGGCTGAAGCGGAGCGCGCACGAGACGAAGAGCTCGTCTTCCAGCAGAGCCGGTTCGAGATCCTCGCTCCCCACTTCGTTCTCGGGCGCGTCGCCCAGGAGATCAAGGCGCGCTTTGGCGAACGCGCGCTCTACGAGGGCGGCCTCGAGGTCGTCACGACCATTGACCTCGAGCTGCAGGACGAGGCGCATCGCATCCTCGAGGGGTGGATCCGCGAGTACGAGGGGCCATCCGGCGGGCACAACGGTGCGTTCTACGTTCTCGACCCGCACACGGGCGAGATCCTCGTCTACATCGGCAGCCGTGACTACTTCCGCGACGATATTGCGGGTCGTAACGACAACGTCGTCTCGCTGAACTCGCCGGGCTCGACGCTCAAGCCGTTCACCTTCATGACGGCGTTCATGAAGGGGTGGAGCACGGGGACGGCCATTCTCGACACCCCCACCGAGATCATGGATCCGGCGACGGACGAGCCGTTCGTGCCTCGCAATCCGGGAACCGGCTACCAGGGCATCATCACCGCGGACAAGGCGCTCGGAAACTCGCTGAACGTCACCGCGCTCAAGACGATCCTCTACGCCGGCGTTCCGGAGACGATCCGTACGCTGAAGCTCGCTGGCTTCACGACCCTCGACAACCCGGCCGGCTACGGCCCGGCGCTGACCCTCGGAGGCGTCGACGTCACGCTCCAGGACCTGACCTACGGCTACAGCCTGTTCGCCACGGGCGGCATCATGCGTGGCGACGAGACGCTGTACGAGTACGACGAGGGTGAACGAGCGCTCGACCCGGCGGCGATCCTGCGCGTGACGAACCCGATGGGCGACGTTGTCTACGAGTACGAGCCCGTCGAGCAGCGCGTCTTCCCGGAGTCGTACCCCTACCTGATCACCTCGATTCTGTCCGACGGTGACAACCAGTGCATCACGTTCGGTGCCTGCGGCGCCCTGAGCCTGCCGGATGGCCGGCCAGCGGCTCAGAAGACAGGCACCTCCGAACCGTACGACAACGACCTGAGGCAGATCGGCGAGACGTGGGCCGTGGGGTACACGCCGCACCTGGTGGCCGGGGTCTGGTTCGGCAACGCCGACAACGCGCCGATGGTGAACATCCTCTCGACGTCCGTCTCGTGGCGGGCCTACCGTGACTTCATGGATTTCGCGCTCGAGTACCTCGAGCTGCCTCCGGACCCCTTCGTGCGCCCGTCGACGGTGGTCGAGCGTGAACTGTGCTGGCCCTCCGGCAAGCTCCCGACGTCCCTGTGCCCGAACTCGCGCCGTTACCCGGGCCTCTTCGCGATGGAGACCCTGGCGCACGCCGATGAGGAAGCGCGCGAGATGTACGACTCGTGGTGGCAGCCTGCCGGCGGGACACCGGCTCGTGGCGACGACGACGATCGCAGCCGGCGGCAGGCATCGAGGGGCGGCGTCCGCCTCGTCCTACCGGCCGAGGAGATGCGCGGCTGGAGCGGCCTGGGCCAATGGGCGGGGCTGAACGGACTCAACGTCGGCGGCGACGGGGACGACGAGGATGAGCCCCGCGAGACCGAGCAAGCGAGGGCGGTGCAGGTCTACGCGACGCAAGGGGGCATTCCCGGAGAGACGGCGGCGGCAGCCGCGAGGAGCACGCCAGGGACCGCCTGCACTGCGATCTACACCGGCCCGGGCGGCAGCGGTCGGACCGTGCTCGGGTCGTCGGTGGCGGACGCAGACGGCTGGTTGGAGTGGGGATGGACGATCCCGGCTGGTGAGACGACCGGCACGGCGACCGTCGAGATCCTCTGTCCGGGAAGCTCCGGGACCGCGAGCATCCCCATCGGCTAAACGCTACGGTACCGGGCATGGACGAGCGGAACGTCGGACTGCTGCTGGTGCTTGCGGGCGTTTTGCTTGCGATCGTCGGAGTGCTGGTGGCAATCGGTGGCTTCGGCTGGTTCGGAAGATTGCCGGGCGACCTGCGGTTCGGTGGCGATCACGTCACGGTGTACGTGCCGTTCGTTTCGATGATCCTCCTGTCCATCGTGCTCACGGTGCTCGTGAACCTGCTCGGCCGCTAGTTCTGAGCGAACCCGAGCAGGTTCACCGGGGTGGTGCGAGGTCGTAGCTCGCGGTGCCGACGATGACCGTACGGTCGTCCTCGGCTGCGTCGGTCACCCACACCTCGAAGTCGAGTCGCTCGCCAGAGGCGCCACTCGCGACCCCCGCAACCCGCGCGCGTGCTGTCACGAGGTCGCCCCGCACGACCGGTCCGATGAAGCGCACGTCGAGCGATCCGCGTTCCAGCCACGACGGGCCGAGCGCGCGGCCCATCACCTCATTCACATAGCCGAGCGTCGTCGAGCCGAGGACGATCGCGCCTCGAGTACCGAGGACGCGTTGTGCGTACTCGTCGCCGTGCACCGAGTCGGCGCCGTGGCCGCCTCCGGGTTCGCTCAGCCAGGCCTCCCGCTGAAGTGCCGAAAGCTCGTCGCCCGGCTGCAGGCGGTGGACGTGCTCGGGGACGTGCATCGAGAAGGTGCGCGGCGGAACCACTGATTCGCTCCGCTCGTACGACTCGGGAGGCGAGTCTTCGTCGTGGCGCACGGAGGAGTTCATCACCCAGTCGTTGTGCGAGAGCATGAGGAGATGGCCTTCGTGGTCATGCACGCGTGCCAGGAATTCGACGTGCTCGCGCCCGCGCCGTACGTAGGTCCGCTCGATCTCGACCGTTGCCTCGACGTCGGCCGGCGGTGCCAATGGCGCGTAAAACACGTGGCGCACGCGTGCGTTCAGCTTGCGTCCGCTCAAGTAGCGAAGCGAGAAGGTGCGGTTGCCGTCCTCGAACGCGGCCGAGTGCGGGAGCGCCTGCCGTCCGTCGGGCAGCTGGAGCCAGCTCCAGTCCACCACGCCGGCATCGAAATAGTCGGGGTAGATGCCCGGCAGCAGTTGGTACCTGTTCGGTCCGTGACGGTCGCCGGGGAAGACCGTCTGTAGCGTCGGTTCGACTCGCTCCGTCGCGTTCATCGAGGCCTCCCTCCCGCCGCCGACGCTACGCAGTCGTCGTCACCGGCTCGAGCTCGCGCAGCTCCGAGGCCACGCGGCGGGCGACTGCGGCCTGCTCGTCCGCCATCTCGCGGCACTGGCCGATGTGGTTGAGCGGGTCGAGCAGCCGATCGATCTGCTCTGGTGACAACCGGCTCGCGACGTCCGGCTGCTCCGCCAGCAGTTCACGGAACGGGCGATCGGTCGTTGCCGCCTCCTGCGCGAGGTCGTAGATGATGTCGTGCGCTCGCTGCCGGCCCATGGTCCGTCCGAGCTCGAGCATGAGCGTCTCCGACATGATCAGCCCGCCCGACAGGTCGAGGTTGCGTCGCATCCGCTCGGGAAAGACCTGCAGCCCCTCGGCGAGCATCACGAGCCGCTCCAGCATGTCGCCGGCCTGGGCGCAGGCTTGCTCGATGGCCCGCCCTGCGATGTTCGTGATCGCGCGATCCGCCTCGTGCTCAGCCTGCATCGACTCGAGAGCGAGTGGTGCCTGGGCTCGGATCGTGGCGCTGAGCGTGATGATGTCCTGGCTCAGCTTCGGGTTGCGCTTCTGCGGCATCGTGCTGCTGCCGACGGTGCCGGGCGACACCGGTTCTTCGACCTCGCCGAACTCCTCCTTCATCAGCGTGTAGATCTCGCGTGCGATCCGCGTACCCGTCGACGCGAGCATCGAGAGTACGAGGATGTACTCGGCGAGGTGGTCCAGTACCACCCGCGAGGGGACGGGCATCGAGTTGAGATCGAGCTCCTGTGCGAGCCGGTCCTGTACCCGCCGGCCCTCCGGTCCGAACGACGCCAGGGTGCCGGCACCGCCGCCGAGCATCGCGACGAAGAGCCGCGGCTCACACTGCCGCAGCCGCTCGATGTGGCGAACCAATTCGTCGATCCAAACGGCGACCTTGTAGCCGAAGGTCGCGGGCACGGCGTGCTGGCCGTGCGTGCGGCCGGGCATGACGTAGTCCCGCGTGCGCTCGGCGAGCGAGGCATACCCCTCGAGGAGGCGCCTCAGCTGGCTCAGCAGGATCGCGTGTGCCTTCCGCAACTGGAGGATCTGGCCAGTCTGAGTGATGTTCTGCGTCGTCGCGCCCCAGTGGATGAAGCCCCCGGCGTCGCCCTCACAGATGCGGTCGAGCTCCCAAATGATCGGTACGAGCGGGTGACCGGTGACGCGCAGGCCGTCCTCCATGCGTTCGATTTCGAGCAGGGAGAGCTGCGCCTTCCTGCCGATCTCGGCCGCGGCCTCCGCAGGGATCATCCCGAGGTCGGCCTCGGCGATCGCGAGCGCGGCTTCGACGTCGAGCCACGCCTGCCACTGCGCGTTGCGTGTGAAGAGCGCGCGAATCCCCGGGTCGGCGACGCGCAGTTCGGTAGCGAGATCAGCCATGCTTCTTCCTCAACCAGGTACCGCTCGGTTTCGGGATTCTATGAGATGAGCGAGCCGCGAGGGCGCTACGCGGCGCCGGGCCGTCTCGCGCTCAGCATCCGGCTGCAAACCGAGCCGGCACCCGGCGCCCTCATGTCGCCCCGAACACGGCCGCCTCGAATAGAAGATCGGTGGCCCAACTCGCCTCGGTCGGGAGTGTCCTGACGAGTCGGCCGAAGGCCTTGCGCTTCACTCGATAGCAGGGCACGGCTTCCAGCGGAGCCGGCTCGCCGCATGTGACAGGTCGCACTGGATCGTTCCGCGCGTGGGATGGAAGACCCGCTGCTGCGCTATCTCTCGGTGCCTCGCACACGCGACCGAGTCCTCGTTGCGAGGGCTATCGCCGTCGCCCTCGGGGCGGCGTTAGCCTTCCTCTGGGCACAGCAGGGAGCCCTATCAGCTCAATCCGCGGGCCCCGAGCCCCCCGCCGCTACCGAGGAGGCGCCGGTGCTGTTGCCCCTCGCACTTGTCGCACACAGCCAGGGGCAACTCGAGGCGTGGCTGCCCGGCGGCATGCTCGCCGAGTACATCCGCGAAGGTGACATCTTCTACCTCGTGTCCGGGAACAACGCGAGGAGGCTCGACGTGGCGTGGGTGAACCGGTCGGCAGCGAGCCTGAAAGCCGCCTATCCGTCCATCGACGTCTACGTGCTGACCGCGGGCATCGCGAACGTGCGCCTCCTCGCGAACGGCGCCAGCGAGGATGTTCGCGCCATCGGCTACGGGTACGAACCGCACATGCGTAACGAACCCGAGTTCTCCTGGGAGCGACGCGCGGTCTCGGCCAACATGCGCGCAGTCGGCGAGACCGTCAGGGCATCGGGACGCGAGGCCTTCGCGATGCCCACCGGACGTGCGATGCCGCCTCGGGACAAGCGCGGCGCGTTCGGCTATGCCGGGGACGTCGGTCGATACATGGATCGAGTCTTCGTGCAGGCGCAGGCACACTGCCAGCGGCACGACTTTGCGGACGGCGTTCGCGCGGTGCTGGAGGACTTCGCGGGGCAGTTGGCGTCCCCATGGTTCCAGGTGACCGTCGATCCCACGGAGGTCAACGGCGTCACGGCCGAGCAAGCTGCGCGGTGTGTTGTGAGCACGCTTCCGCATCGACCAGGCGGCATCCTTCTCTGGTGGGGCACGGAGGAGCTGGAGGAAGCGCGGCGCTTTCTCAGCCGACGCGACGCCTTCGTTCTCGAGTAGCCGCTCAGCTACTCCCAGGTACGACACCGCACGATCACCGGCGGGGGTGGCAGATCGCCACCGCTGAATCTCATGAAGAACGCCGTGTTGACCGCCGCCGGCGCGTTCGCGAGGTAACCAACGAACGCGCCGTCCTCGATGAGCCAGACCGACTCCGTCGTGCAGCTGGTGGCGTCGGCGGAGTTCACGAGGACATCCACCGGTCCGCCGCCCCAGACGAGCAGCCCGAGCCCGGCCTGCGGCACTTCCCCGTGTATCTCGCCGTACGCAGGCATCCCTGCCGGTCGCGTGGGCTGCTGCTCCTCACGGGTCGGGAGCTGGGTAGCCGCGGGCGGTGCAGATCGTGCGTCCGTCGCCTGCGCGAACACGGACGGGGCCCCGCGGATGAGGACCTCCCGCAGTTGGTAAAAGGTCGTGGCGCGGTTCAACGACTCGAGGTCGCCGACGGCGGTGCGCAATGTCACGCGATTGACCACGGGTTGCGCCCACGCCGTTTCCGCACACTGGAGCGCCTGCGCGGCGGTAACCGTGTTGACGTTGGTGTCCTCGGACGATGTGGTGATCCGAATGTGCAGGGCGGCAGTAGCGGCTGCGCCTGCGTACATATCGAGGACGCTCCGCAGGGCCGCGCCGAACTCCCGCTCGCCGTGGACGAAGTCACCGTCACCGTCGACGTCGCGGCAGCTGCCCTGCGTCTGGACGATCTGGCCATCGAGGAGCGTGCCGATCACGCCGTAATCCCACTTCCCGAACTGATCGCGGCCTTCGGCCGCCCGCCCCGAGATCTTCGTCCACGCCTCGAGGCCGTGGGCCCTCGCGACGCTCGAGGCGTAGCCGAGGAGTAGCTCTGTCTCCGCCCGATCCCACGTGAATTCGGGTGCGTTCAGCTGGTTCGGTTCATAGACCAGCGCGATGCCGGAGAACAGCGTCGTGTCGAGGCAGGCCACGCCATTGAGCACGTTCCGGATGCCGGAGGTGGCGGCGTGAATCGGCGCGTTCGGATGGCGCTCGCGCACCATCTTCGCCCAGGCGTTCAGCATCTCGCAGTTGATGTCCCCCTCGTTGTTTCCCGACATCAAGAGAAACGAGTCGCGGTCATCGTGGACGTAGGGTGCCCAGAGGCCCGTCGTGAGGAGCTCGAGCTGGGTGCCTCCAAAGATGACGTGCTCGACCGCGTAGCGGGAGGACGGGGACTGCGCATGGACGGCCGAGGTGGTGCCGGCGAGACCGAGCAAGATAACGAGGATCGCAGCGGTGAGAGCGGTGTACAGGCGAAGTCGTCCCAGTATGAACCTCCTCAAGCGCGGGGGATCATCCGGTAAGCAGAAGAGCGCCTGACCCGACCACCGCCAGCATGGCGGCAGCGATCAGAGCGCGCGCACCTTCGCGCGCCGGTGACGCGGCCGGGGCGATCGACTCCTCGTAGGAAGTGACCGGTGTGGGAGCCTCACCTCCGGGTAGCGAACGATGACGCATCATGAGCAGCGCCTCGAGCATGACATAACTGCGAAAGACTCGCAGCGCCAGATAGCCCGGGAAGTAGGGCACCAGGTCGACCCGACGGTAGACGAGAAGGGCGAGGATCCCGATCACTGCCTGCGGTCCACTCAAGAGCGCGACGATCGCCATGCCATCTCGGACGAACAGGGTCGTGGGGGCCAGGACGATCGAGAGCAGCGCGTAGATCACGAACAGCGGTAGCGAGGCCCTGCGGATGCCTCCGACCAGACCCATCGGCAGCAGCCACAACCCTCGCGCTCCCTGGAAGCGCCAGAGCGCAGAGAGGTTGCGCTTGTAGACGTGGACGAGGCTTCGGCTCCAGCGCAGCCGCTGCTCGTGGAGATGGGCGAGGTCCTCGGGAAGTTCGGAGTAGAGCCGGATGCCCGGGTCCATCACTACACGCCAACCGGCTCGGCCGACGCGAACCGTGAGGTCGGTGTCCTCGCCGTTAATCCCCTCGGCGAAGCCACCGAGGTCGCGGATGAGGTCCGTTCGGTACGCCGACATCTGCCCGGGGAGCACCATCACCGCGTCGATCACGTCCTGGCCGACGCGGACGAGGCCGACGTTGTGGTAGACCTCGATGCTGCGCACGCGCCCCATGAGGGAGTCCGCCTGTTCGGGGAAGGGCAGCGACAGGCCTCCGACTCCCCCCACCGACGGGTCCTGGAAGTGCTGGATCACCCGTGGCAGCACGTCCTCGGTCAGCAGCGAGTCCGAGTCCACGCGCACCACGATTGCCTCGGTGATGCGCGAGAGACCGAGGTTGAGCGCGCGCGACTTCCCTGGCGTCGGGCAGTCAACAACCTCGCCGGTCACCCACTGGCACAGCTCGAAGGCGACGCGGGCGGCGTCGGCGGTGCCGTCCGTCGAGGCGTTGTTGATGACGTAGACGTGAGGTAGGCGAGGGTAAGAGCGGCACGCCCGATCGATGCTGAGCAAGCACTCGGTGATGACGTTCTCCTCGTTGTGGGCTGGCACGAGGAAAGCGACCGAGGGCGGGTCGTCGAGCCAGTTCGACTCATCCTCGTTGGCCTGCGTCCGCGTGAGGGCGCGCACGCCTTTCTCGAGTCCGGCCGCTGCGAAGAGGAGCACGGTGACGGTGGGGAAGAGCAGCACGATGCCGGGACCGAGGCCGCCGAGGATCGCGAAATCCCGGGCGCGGTCGATGTGCTCGGCGGCGTACGCGAGAAGCGTCGCCACCAACGCCGCCGCAACGCCGAGCACGACGAGGATTCGCACGAGGTAGCGCGGTGACCTCTGTCGCTGGCGCGGCACAGCGAGGAGTGGCGGCGTGTGGTGCGACGAGAAGACGACGGCAGCACAGGCGAAGAGCGAAGAGAAGCCGTTCAAGACGTTGCCAGCGAAGCTGAACGGCGTCGGTCCACCGTGGTCCTGCAGGGTAATGAGCAGTACGTCCAAGCCCACGACCGTCCCGCAGATCACGACTGCCGAGACCGCGATGAGGAGCAGCCGCGGCAGCAACGGCGCAGCGACGAATGCCGAGAAGAGGACGAGGACCAGCACGAAGAAGGGGCGGAAGCTGAGTGTCGCCGGCGTCGGCAGGGACTGGTCGCCGACGCCCGTCAGGGTCCGCAGGAGGGCGGCGTACTGGCGGATCAGGTCCGGCATCGCCAGGAAAACCGCCGCGGATGCGAGGGCGAAGGTCGCGAGGAACGCGGGCGTCACCCAGTAGGAGCGGCGGAGCACGTACCCCGGGTGATTACTGTCGACCGTCAGGTACGAGCGGGTTGCCAGCTGGCTCACCAAACCTCCTGTGTGCGGATGCAACACCGAGCGCCGCTTCGGGGTGGGGCGCTCCGTGTGCGGTTCTCTATCCGTCTCAGGCCACGCAGCGCGACAGGCCGCCGGTGCCCGAGCCGTGCTACGACCTGCTGCTACGCGAGCGAGGGCTGCATCGCGGCGTCGTGTTCCTCGGCTGCCTGTCCCGCCGAAGTCGCGGCGCTCTCGACGGCCGCTGCGAGGGCGCCCCAACTGCCTGGGTCGTACAGCGCGGCCGCCGCGCTCACGCCGGTGCTGCTCTTCGGGTCACGCCAACTCACTCGTGGCCGGATTGCCTCGATGTCGATCGAGTCGCGCCGTTCGATTGCGATGTTCAGGAGGGAGTCCAGCAGCGAGTCCGAGAGCAGGTGCGGCACCAGGCCGAGGTCCTGCAGCTTGGAATGCTTCGCGTTGTAGTAGTGCTCCTCGAGCTCGACCCGCGGGTTCGGCACGTTCTCCACGGCGACCGAGATGCCGAGGGACTCGCCGGCCTTGCGCACGAGCTCTGCCAGCTCGGCCACCGAGAACTGCTCGGTGAACTGGTTGAAGACGCGGAACTCTCCTGCCTCGGCCGGATGCGTGATCGCGATGTCGATGCAACGCACGGTGTCGCGGATATCGAGGTACCCGCGCGTCTGTCCGCCCTTGCCGTACACGGTCAGCGGTTCGCCGGCCGCCGCCTGCACGCAGAAGCGGTTCAGCGCCGTCCCGTAGATGTCGTCGTAGTCGAAGCGGTTGACGAGCCGCGGGTCGAGCAGCGTCTCGTCGGTCACTGTTCCGTAGACGACTCCCTGGTTGAGGTCGGTCGCCCGGAGCCCCCAGACGCGGCAGGTGAAAGCGATGTTGTGACTGTCATGCACCTTGGAGAGGTGGTAGAAGGAGCCCGGCTGCTTCGGGTAGGGCAGCACGTCCGAGCGGCCATTGTGGTGGATCTCGATGTAGCCTTCTTCGATGTCGATGTTGGGCGTACCGTACTCGCCCATCGTTCCCAGCTTGACGAGATGGCAATCTGGCGCGTGTTCCTTGATCGCGAACAGCAGATTCAGGTTTCCGATGACATTGTTGTGTTGCGTGAACGTGGCGTGCACGCGATCGATCATCGAGAACGGCGCGGATCGCTGCTCAGCAAAGTGGACAACCGCGTCAGGTTTGAACGAGCGGAAGAGCTCGCTGAGGAAGTTGTAGTCGAGCAGGTCGCCGACGGCCGTGTCGATCGGATTGTTGCCGACGGAGTTCCACGCTTCAACGCGCTCCTCGAACGAAGGGATCTGTGTGAGACTCTCGATGCCCAGAGCGCTGTCCCAGCTGCGACGGCTGAGATTGTCGACGGCGCAGACCTTCATACCGTTCGCCGCCAGATGCAGCGCGGTTGGCCAGCCGCAGTAGCCATCCGCTCCGAGCACGATCACCCGCGTCATGTGAGCATCCTTGCCACCCGGTGCGCTCGCACGGGTAAACCGACGAACGCTGCGTCCTTGCGGGTGTGACGCTAGGCGGCGGCCTATCGGCGTCGCTACCCCAAACGTGGGGTGGCACGCTTCGATTCGCGCACCTTTACCGGAACTTCATCGACTGATGGCGCGGCAGAATAGTTGTCGCGCAAACAACATTCACGATGCTCCCAACACCAGAGGGCCAACGAGTGCAGGTTTCTCGTACCAAGACGGACATGCAAATTCTTCACATGCATGCGCGCCGTTCCGGTACTGAGGTTCAGGCGTTCAGCGATCTCGCCGACGCGGTAGCCTCGCATGAGAAGTCGAGCAACATCGCTTTGGCGATGAGTGATACGGAAGTGGCGTCCCGGGTCGTCGCACCAGACCACGCTGTAAGTACTGACCATAACGGCTCCCAGGATGGCTGAATACGTACGCGTTGTGATGCTACGTTTGGCCCCACGTGGAATTCAATGGAAGAGGACAACTGTTACGGTTTTGTGAGGCCCTCGGGGGTCCCGGCCCACCGCTGCCCCAGCTCACAAGAGATGACGACGCGGCGGATCCGCCCGCCGCCATCGGCCGGAGCGGAGGCGATGTCGAGGGATGCGCAGGGAGTGGATGCTTCGCGGCCCCGGGCTACCGAGTAGCTCGGGGCCGCTTCGGAAGCCGGAGGCGTCAGACGACCAGCCTGCGATCCCGGTCGAGCGTGACTACCGAGGGCGCGCCCTCGTCCAGCCAGACTCCCCGCAGCTGGGAGTTCCCGTAGCAGGAGAGCCCGCTCGGGAACGGGCGGTAGCCGAGCACGTAGTTGTGCCACATGCCCCGGGATTCCGTGTTCACCGGGAAGAAGACGTCCCAAACCTGGTCCAACTGCATGTTCCACAGTTCGATCCAGATCTGACGCTGAGCTTCGGGGTCAAGTTCGGCGCGCTGTGCCTCCAGGAGCCGGTCGAGCTCGGGAACGTTGCGGTTGCCGAAGTTGAGCCCGCCCTCCGAGTGGTAGAACGGGTACAGCGACTGGTCGACCGAGTACGCCGGCGGCCCGAACGTCATCCCGTGTGCGAACTCGAAGTTGCGCTCGTTCAGCATGACGACCGATGTGGGGTTATCGACGGTGCGGTGGCTCACGTTGAGCTCCGGGACCTCGTTCATGTTGGGCATGATGATGTCCTCGAAGGCGTAACGCTGCGGCGCCGCCGAGCTGAGGTACCAGCTCGTCACCTCAAATGTGAGGGGCGAGTCTGCACTGTAGCCTGCGGCCTGGAGCAACTTCGCTGACTCAGCCTGGTTGTACTGGTACCAAGGGCCCTGCGACTCGAGCGTCGGACGCTCGTCGAACAGCTCCTGCCACGAGATCGAGGGCTTCGAGAAGCCGTCGCTCACGTACCCCTGCGCCACCGCGTACTCCAGGCGGTCCCATGCCATGTTGATCGCTCGGCGCACGCGGATGTCCTGGCAGATGGGGTTGTTCATCTGGAAGGTGAAGACCTGGCTGTTCGCGCCCTGCAGGCCCTCGTAGAGCATCTCGACCGTCGTATCGAGGCCATTGTGCATGCTCTGCGCATCAGCCTCGTCGCGTGCGCCCCAGTCGATAATGTTGTGCGTCTGGAAGGCTGAGCGGATCGCGGCCTGATCGTTCATGACGTAGGCGATCACCCGGTCGAGGAAAGGCAGTCCCTCTTCCCAGTACTCGGGGTTTCGTGCGAAGACGGACCGTTCCTTCTGCGTCCACTCCTCCTGGATGAACGGGCCAGTGCCCACCGCGTGCTCGGCCATGAAGTCGAGGTCTTCGATGAGCTCACGCGCATAGATGAAGGACCAGGAGGCGATGTTGCGAGGGAAATCCACGAGTGGCTGGCTCAGGCGGACCTTCAACGTGTAGTCGTCAGGCGCCTCGAACGAGTCGACCTCGAGGAACACATCCTGCTGCGTGCCTCCGGCCTTGTAGCGCTCGAACGTCAGCAGTACGTCATTCGACGTCATTTCGCGGCCGTTTGTCGGCTCGACGTTGTGGAACTTCACGCCGCGATGCAGGTGGAAGGTGAACTCCGTCGCGTCGTCGTTCATCTCCCACGATTCGGCGAGGTCCGGCTCGATCTCGAGGCGCTGCGGGTTCGTGTGTGCGCCCATCTTGGCACGCGTGAGCTTGTTGTTCGTGTAGTCGAGCGTCGTGTTAACCGTGCAGGACAGTGTGCGGTTGAAGTCGAAGTGCGGCGGGTCGAGGTAGCGCGTTTGCAGCGTGCCGCCGTAGCGGCCGTGCGTCAGCGGCTCCTGCTCGGCTGCGGTCGGTGGGATGAAGGAATCGTACGTCCCCTTCGGGATGCGAACCGCGTCGGCGGGGAGCTGCACCCCGTCGCCGGTTGGCTCCGGGCCGGCTGCCGTCCCGCTGGTGGATGGTGTGTCGTCTCCGCCGCCGCAGCCGAGGAGCGCCGCGCCAGCGAGTCCTGCCATCGCGGTTCCCGCGCCCCGGAATGCGGAGCGACGCGTCATCATCCTTCTGGTCCAGTAGTTACCCCCTGGCATGAGTCGATTCCTTTCGCGTGCCGTCGAACCTCGGTGGGGCAGCTGCCTCGCTTTCGAGCGGATCGCCTCGTTCGGGACATCCTGTCCGGAATTCGGGAGGCGCTTCCCGAAACGTGGCCGGGATGCTAGGCTCGCCCGCGCTGCGAGTCAAGATGAATGTCATAGATCGCATCCCAGACGTGTTCGCTTGAAGACGAGGATTGACCGTTGGCGTCGCGAGACCGCCCCGTCGCACCCGTCCGCCTGAAAGCGCTCGAGAAGGCGACGGGCGTGTTCGACTACCTCGCGCGCTCAGGGCCCTCGAACCTGTCGGAGCTCGCCCGAGGTCTCGATGCGCCTACGTCGAGCGTGCACCGCACCCTCAGTTCGCTGGTGGGGGAGGGGTGGCTCAGCCTGCTGCCCGACAAGCGCTACGCGCTGTCGGCCTCGATGTGGGAGACGGGCGTCCGCTCCCTCGAGTACGTCCACCCGAACCTGCTCGAGCTGGCGAGTCTGGCCGTGCAGTCCGCCGCCGCAGAGATCGGCGAAGCAACGAGCCTCGGAGTGCCATGCGGCGTCGACACGCTCTTCGTCGCGCGTGTGTCCGCACCCAATCCCAACCCCTTCTACACGCCGGTGGCCATCCGGCAGCCGGCATACACCAGCGCCTCGGGCAAGGTCATGCTCGCGTTCGCGGAGGAGGCAACGTTCGACGCGGTCTGCGCGGGCGGGCTCCGCGCCTTCACCAAGAACACGGTCACGAGCCGGCGCGCCCTTCGGGCGGAGTTGCTCGAGGCCAAGCGCGACGCCGTCGCGTTGAACCGTGGGGAGATGAACGTCGGCCGGCGCGGGCTCGCGGTGCCCGTGCTCACGGCGGACGAGCGGCCAGCGGCCGCCCTCGGTTCGTCGCTGCCCGTCGAGCGGTTCTCGGAGGAGTTCGTACGCAACGCGACGGCCGTGCTCCACGAGCACGCGGCGCACCTCTCGATGGCGCTCGGTTATCGGGGCCCCGCGTTCCGTGAGGATCGATTCGCCTGAGGACAACGCGAGAACGGAGAAGCGGATGACGGAGCAGCCGCTCGCCGGCATCAGGGTGGTCGAGGTCGGCAGCACAGTCGAGGCCGCCAGCGCCACGAAGACGTTGTCCGACTATGGGGCGACGGTCATCGCAGTCGAACCGCTGCACGGCGGCCTCGTGCGGCGCATCGCGCCGTTTGCTGGTGACTGCGCCCACCTCGAGCGCGGCGCGTTTCACCTCGCGCTCAACACCGGGAAGCAGTCGATCGCCCTCGACGTCGCAAGTCCGTCCGGCGCCGAGGTGCTCGCGCGGCTCCTCGAGGAAGCCGACCTGCTCGTCGTCCATGCCGCTCCGGAGGAGGCGAAGCGCCTGCTCGCCGTGGCTGCTGCCGTCGACGCGAGCGCCGTCGCCATCACGCCGCATGGCCTCGACGGGCCGTACGCCGGGCGCGTCGAGAACGAGACGTCCGTCTTCGCGTGGAGCACGCGCATGCGCCACCACGCACACCCGGGGCGGCCGCCCCTGCGCTACGCCCCGCAGCTCATCGCGATCCAGCTCGGGGCGACCGCGACTGCCGTCGGGATGGCCGCGATCTGGGCGAGGCAGCACGGTGCGCCGCGCCAGGAGATCGACATCGCGGCAGTCGAGGCGCTCGCCGGTAACGTCGACTCCTACTTCCTCACCTGGTCCTTCACCGGCGTCGAGTCTCAGCGGGCGGGCGGGCGGTCGAAGGCTGCGTACCCCGCCGGGAACTACCGCTGCAACGATGGCTGGGTGATGTTTGCGGCTTCGGGGGACCGGTTCTTCGCGCGCCTGTGCGAGGCCCTGGGGCACCCCGAGCTCTTCACGGACCCGCGCTTCGCGACTCCCGAGGCGAAGGCGCAGCACTGGGTCGCCTTCATGGAATACCTCGGACCCTGGCTCGAATCGCGGACGCGAAATGAGGTGGTCAGCGAACTGCAGGGCTTCGGCGTGATGGTCGCGCCAACGCTCCGTGTTTCGGACGTGCTCGAGGATCCGCAAGCCGTCGCGCGTGGCTCGTTCGTCGATGTCGAGCAGCCGGGCGTCGGCACGGTGCGGATGCCGGGAGCGCCCTTCCGACTCGACGGCGCGTGGGCGGCGAGGCCAGCGCCGCGCCTCGGTGAGCACACGACGCAGCTCCTCGACGCCGCGGGGTACTCGCGCGACGAGCAGATGGCGCTCTTCCGCGCCTGCGTGACGGGATAGACAATGGCGTCACGACTACTGTCCGGCCTCCGCGTCATCGAGCTGAGCGAGGTATGGGCCGGTCCGATGGGCGGCTCGCTACTGGGTGACTTCGGCGCCGACGTGATCAAGGTCGAGTCCTATCCGCGTGCCTCTCAGACTCGGCCGCTGACTGAGGCGGGGCTCGCAGTGAAACCGGGCGACGGGCCGCCCTACGAACGCAGCGCGATCCACCACCTGAGTAACCGCAACAAGCGCAACGTCACGCTGAACCTGCGCCATCCAAGCGCCGTCGAGCCGTTCCACCGGCTGCTGAAGTCCGCCGACGTCGTGTACGACGGCTACTCGGCGGGCACCGTTGAGGGCATGGGGTGGGGCTGGGACGTGATTCGCGAGGTGAACCCCCGCATCGTCGACATATCGATGCCCGGTTGGGGGCACGCGGGGCCGTACCGCGGCTACGTTACGCTCGGCTCCGGCCTCGATGCCTCGGTGGGCCACACGTCCGTACGGGGGTACCCGGGCGACTCACCCGAGGATGTCCGGCCGATCTTCCACTCGGACGCGACCGGTGCGCTCGCTCTCGTGACGGCGGTACTCACCGGGCTCTGGCGCCGCGAGCAGACCGGGGCGGGCTGCTTCATCGACCTGTCGCAGATCGAGGCGATGGCGTGGCAGCTGCCGGGTGTCTTCCTGGACTACACCCTGAACGGCCGTGTCGCCGAGCCGATCGGCAACGTCCATCCGCACATCGTGCCGCACGAGGTGTACCCGTGCCTCGGCGAGGACTCGTGGGTCTTCATCGCAGCCGAGGATGACCGGCAGTGGGCCGGCCTCGCGAAGGCGCTCGGGCACGAGGAATGGGCAGCAGCAGGCCATCCCTGGGCCACGATTCCGGGGCGGCTGCGCTCCCGTGCCGAGATCGACAGCGCGATCACCGGCTTCACCTGCCGCCACGCGTCCTCGGAAGCGGCAGACATCCTGCAGTCGTACGGTGTTATCGCGGCGCCGTGCGTCTCGCCGCCGGAGATCGTCGCGAGCCCGCAGCTTGCCGCTCGCGACTGGTTCAGCCTCGTCGAGCACCAGTTCGCCGGCGCGAACTTGATGCCCGGCTTCCTCTGGGCCACGAACCCGGACCCGCCCGAGTGGACGTACCCGGCGGCCCTCGTCGGTGAGCATATCGACGAGGTGTTCGGCGGGCTCGGCTACTCGCCCGAGGAGGTCGCGGATCTCGAGGAACAAGGGGTGATCGGGAGGGCGTACGCTCTCCCGTGACGGCACGCGCAGGAACACGAGGGGCACGCGATGACCACGAATAGCAGCAGTCTGACGTACGACGAGAGCGTGATCGGCCAGGAGGTCGAGGTCGGTTCGTTCGAGGTGACCGCCGAGCAGATCAAGGCGTACTGCGAGGCGATCGGCGAGACGAGCCCGCTCTACACTGACGAGGCGATCGCGAATGAAGGCCCTCACGGCGGCATCATCGCGCCGCCCGGACTCGTCCTCACGATCTCGCTCCAGGGTGGGCCCAACGCCAACGTGAAATTCGGCAACACTGCCTTCCACGGAGGTGAGCGCATCGAGCCGCTGGGCGTCATCCGCCCGGGTGACCGCCTCACGGCCAAACAGCAGGTCAAAGAGGTCTACGAGAAGACCGGACGTACCGGGGGCATGGCCTTCGAAGTGCGCCGCACCGTCTGGCGCAACCAGAACGATGAGCCCGTCGTCGCCACTGAGTCGACGCTCGTTCGCAGGGAGGTCTAGCGGTGGTCGAGCAGCGCTATTTCGAGGACGTCGACCCGGGCGACGAGATCGAGGAGCCGGTAGACGTCAGCACTGAGGCCGTCGTCCGCTACCTCAGCATGCCCGGGAACCGCCAGGGACAGATCGCCAACCGCTTCACCGACGCCGAGCGTGCGAAGGCTGACGGCCTCCCGGGGCCGATCGTGCCCGGCGTGATGCAGCTGGGGCTGATGAACCGGGTACTGAGGAACTTCGCCGGCATCTATGGGACGGTCGGCAATGTCGACGTGAGCTTCCGCCGCTCGGTGATCCACGGTGACAACCTGAAGGCACACGCGCTCGTCACCGACACCGACGAGGCGGCACGCTCCGTGAAGCTCGACGTGTTCCTCGAGAACGACCGCGGCGAGCGTCCGTTGCAGGGCACCGCGGAGGTCACGCTGCCCGCGAAGGAGTAGGGCGCGGGAGGGGCGGCTCGCCTACGCGAGCACACCCTCCGCGACCAGCGTCGCGACTTCGTCGGCGCCGAGGCCCAGCACCTCCGTCGCCACCTCGAAGGTGTGTTCTCCGAGGAGCGGCGCCGCGCGACGCAACTCGGGCGGGGTCTTCGAGAGACGGAACGGCGGACCATCGTACGCGCGTCGCCCCGCCTCCACCTGGTCGAGGTAGACGAAGTACCCGCGCTCGACGAGGTGCGGGTCCGCGAGGACCTCGGAGGCACGCTGGGCCAAGCCGGACGGTACGCCGGCTGCCTGCAGTCGCTCCATCAACCCCGTGCCGTCCTGCTGCTTCGTGTACTCGGCAAGGAGTGCATCGAGCGCATCCTCGTTCGCCTTCCTCGACTCGAGCGTCGCGAAGCGGGCGTCTCTCGCCCACTCCTCGTGACTGCACGCTTGCGCGAGGTTCTGCCACTGCGTGTCGTCGAGGCAGGCGATGGCGATCCACTCGTCGTCGCCGCGGACGGGGTAGACGCCGTGCGGCGCTGCGTACGTCACGCGGTTGCCGCGCCGCTCGTGCTCGAGGCCCGCGTTCATCTGTGCAAACAGCGGGCCCGACATCGCCGCCGTCGACGACTCGAGCTGCGACATGTCGATCAGCTGGCCTTCACCGGTGCGGTGGCGGTGGTGCAGCGCCGCCATCAGGGCCGTCGCGCCATGCATCGGGTTCACGACGTAGTCGGGGTAATTCGTGCCGACGCCTACCGGTGGGTTCTTCTCGAACCCTGCGAGGTAGTTGACGCCACAGATGGTCGAGAGGATCGCGCCGAAGCCCTGGAACTCCGCATGCGGCCCGGTCATCCCTTGCATTGGCTGGTACATCGCGATGATCGAGGGGTTCACGCGCTGGACCGTGGCCCAGTCCATCCCGATCTTCGCCACGGCGCGGTTGGTCATGTTCGTCATCATGATGTCCGCCCAGCGCACCAGCTCGAGACCGAGCTCGTGGCCGCGCTCCGTCGTGAGGTCGATCGTGACGCTGCGCTTCTCCGCGTTGAAGTTGTTGTAGTACCCGGAGACGTTGAGGCTGGTTGTACCCGGTGGCCGCGGCTGCGCGACGCGGAGGCCGTCCGGCCGCTTCGCCGTCTCGACGCGGATCACATCGGCGCCCAGGTTCGCGAGGCCGCGCGTCGCGATCGGTCCGGCGCCGAACCACGTCAGGTCGAGGACCTTGATGCCGTCGAGCGGACGCCGGCCGTTCGCATGGCCGTTCGACGCGGTGGGTCGCGCAGCTGGAGCTGGCGCTGGCGCCCGCGCGGGGAGGTCCGCGAGCACCTCGGCGTTGTGCTCACCGAGCAGCGGTGCGGGGCGACGGAGCGTGGCCGGCGTTCCGTGGAGGAGCCACGGCGCGCCGGGGTAGCGCAGCGTGCGCCCGCGCCCGGCATCCTCGATGTCGCTCCACCATCCGCGCGCCGCGAGTTGCGGGCTCGACGCGATGTCCTGGGGTGTGCTCACCATGCCGATGAGTACGCGGCGCTGCTGTCCTTCCTCGTACAGCGAGCGCTTCGGATGCGCGGCGATGAAACGCCGCACCACACCGTCGATGTGCGACAGCTCCGCCTGCACCTCGTCGCGGCGCTCCGGGTCGGCGAACGCCTCCACGAGGTAGTTGCGATTCATCAACGTCGCGATGAACGAGGCGTGCGGCTCGTCGCGCAGATCCTCGACTGCGTCGTGCGCCTCCATGAAGCCGAGCAATCCGTCGAAGCCGCTGCCGGCGGTGCCAGCCGCCATCATGTAGACGTAGCCATCCGCAGTCTGGTGTAGCCCGACGCCGGGCATGTCGATGCCGAGCGCGGAGCGCGTGCCGGCTCGCTCCCGGTTGGTGCCGAGGATGTCAGCAGCCATCATCGCGGTCTCTTGTGCCATCGAGAGCGCTTCCTGCATCGACACCTCGACGCGCTGGCCCTCGCCGGTGGCGTCGCGGTGCACGAGGGCGGCGGTGATGCCCGTCGTCGCGACGATCGAGGCGCAGTGGTAGCCCTGCGAGTCGGGCAGCTGCTCCGGCGGGCCGTCCGGGAAGCCGGCGAGCCGCATCACCCCGGACATCGCACATGCGACGATGTCGGCGTACGCCCACTCCGCGCGGGGTCCGCTCAGTCCCCACCCGGTGATCGATGCGCGGATCAGCGTCGGATTCGCGGCCTCGAGCACGCCGTCCTCGAGGCCGAGCGCCGCCTGGTCGTTCGCCTGCCAGTCATCGATCAGCACGTCCGCCGTCGCGAGCAGGGCGAGGAAGCGCTCGCGGTCCTCGGAGTTGGCGAGGTCGAGTCGGACGCTGCGCTTGTTGGCGTTCAGCAGGAGGAAGGGCAGCGAGCCCTCCGGCGCCTCCACCCCCGCGAGGAACGGCGGGTGCTTCCGCGCCGGATCGCCCTCAGGCGGCTCGACCTTGATCACATCGGCGCCGAGGTCCGCGAGCAGCCGTCCGGCGTAGTGCCCGATCGGTCCGCACGCCTCGATCACGCGAATTCCGTCGAGTGCTCCGGTCATGAGTGCGCTCCTCGGTGACGCTTCACCACGGGAGGGTTGCGGTGATACTACGGGTGCGGGGCAAGGCGGTTGTCGCTCCAGCCGCCGTGGACCGGCATCCAGGGAAGGAGCACACCCATGATCGGCGTGTCGATCCAGGCATCAAGCGCGAGCGAGGCAGTCGCCCACATCGCGGAGGCGGAGCGGGCCGGTATCGACTCCGCGTGGGCAACCATGGGTGGCGCCGGAGGTGTGGACCTGCTTCCCACGTGGGCGGCGGCCGCCGTGCAGACGGAGCGGATTCGCCTCGGAACAGCGATCGTCCACACGTGGTCGCGGCACCCGCTGGTGCTCGCGCAGGAGGCGATGGCGATCGAGCAGCTCGCGCCCGGGCGGCTGCGGCTCGGCATCGGCCCGACGAGCGCCGTGCTCGCCGATCGCATGTACGGCCTCGAGTACCGCAAGCCGCTGACCAACCTGCGCGAGTACCTCGTGACGGTGCGCAGGCTGCTCCATGAGGGCGAAGTCGACTTCAGCGGCGAGCATGTGACCGTGCGCGGGCAACTCCGAACGCCCGCGCCAATCCCGGTCATGGCGTCGGCACTGCGACCGCGCTCCTATGCGCTGTGCGGCGAGCTCGCTGACGGCGCGATCTCGTGGATGTCGCCGCTGCGCTACCTCACCGAGACGGCGCTGCCCGCGATGCGCGGGGCGGCGCAAGCGGCCGGCCGTGAGACACCGCCACTCGTCGCGCACGTCCCGTTCGTGCTGACCGAGGACCGTGCGGCCGCTCGCGAGCGTGCGCGCACCTCGCTCCGGATGTACGCGCGCGTGCCGAACTACGCCGGCATGTTCAACGTTGCCGGCTACGATGTGAGCGAGGGCTACCCCGACGACCTCCTCGACGACCTCGTGGTCTCGGGCAGCGCCGACGAGGTCGTCGCGGGTGTCCGTCGCTGGCTCGACAACGGCGTAGCCGAGGTGCTGGCGCACCCGCTGCTCGATCCCGAGGACCGCGAGGCCTCGCGACTCGCGGCCTTCGAGGTGCTCGGGCGCGCCGCTCGAGGGTGAGGCCACTGGCTCAGCCCCGCATCGGGGAACCTTCGTCGAGCCACATCGACTCCGCCTGGTAGTTCGAATAGCAGCCGTACGAGCCGATCCATGCGTGGGCGCGGTAGTTCAGCACGTAGTTGTGCCAGCCGGTGCGCAGGTGGTTCGCGGGGTAGGCGATCTCCCAGACCTGGTCGTGCACGCGGTCGTAGATCTGCTGCCAGAGTTCGCGGCGTGCTGCCGGGTCGGCCTCGTCCCGCTGTGCCTCGAGCAGGCGGTCCATCTCCGGGTCTGACGAGTTGTTGTAGTTGGTCGCTCCGTCCGAGTGGTACCAGGGGTACGTACACATATCGAACGAGAGGAACGGCGGGATGAGGTAGCCGAGCGCGTCGTCGAAGTTGCGGTCAGCCATGAGCGTCGCCTGTGTCGGGTTGTCCACCTCCCGCCAGGAAATCACCGCTTCCGGTAGTGCGTCGTTGATCAGCGGAATGGCGATGTTCGGCACGGTGGTGCGCTGGTACCAGCCGACGATCTCGCAGGTCAGCGGGTTGTCCGTGCTGTAACCGGCGGCCTGGAGCAGCTGCGACGCCTGCTCCGGGTCGTACTGGTACCACGGTCCCTGCACCGCGGCCGTGGGGTAGGAGTCGAAGAGCGTCGGCCACGGCGGCGTCGAAATAAACGAGAACGCGCCCTCGGGATTGAGGTTGTCGCCGCCCTGCGTCTCGTCGAAGGCGTTGCGGTCGAAGGCGAGCGAGATCGCGCGACGCGCGCGTTCGTCCTGCCACTTAGGGTGTCCTATCCCCGAGATCTGGCGACGGGTGGGTCCTTGGTGGGTCACCAC
>CAYZJO010000015.1:0-65092 GCA_964479165.1 uncultured Dehalococcoidaceae bacterium | reverse complement strand
CCGCCGTCCTGCGTTAGCGCGCTTGAGGTGTCGCCTCTACTCGGGGATAGGACACGCTAGGCGGGCCAGAGATCCCCGAGGAACCCCATCACGCGATCCCACACGGAGTGGGCGTAGGGCGACCTCAGAAGCTCCGTGCCGTGAGCGGTACCGCCAACGAGCAGGCGGTGCTCGACCGGGATCGCGGCTACCTCGACGAACTCGTCGAACGACGTGCGCGCCGACTCGTCGCCCAGTGCGGCGATGACGGCGACGGGCGTTGCCAGCTCGGAGGCCGCAGTGCTCGCATCGAGGCCAGCGAACTCGACCGGCGCCGAGATCGCGACGATGCCGACGATCTCCGGCGCGTGGCCCTGCCCCACTGTTGCGCGCGTGCCGCTCTCGTCCTCTGCCGCGGCGACGAGCGCGGCGGTCCCGCCCATCGACGCGCCGACGAGGACTGCCTCGGTGTATCCCTGCGCGCCGGCGAACGCCAGTGCGGCATCCACATCGGTGACGATCTGCGTCGGGTCGGCACTGCCCTCGGACTCTCCGTAGCCACGGAAGTCGAACGTGAGGGCAGAGAACCCCTCGGCCTGGAGCGCCTTCGCCTGGTCGAACCAGGACGTCTGGTCGGCGGAGTACTGGTGCAGCAGGATCACGATCCGCTGCCGGTCGCCGAGGAATAGTCGCGCGTCGAGCTGGAGCCCATCCTCGGTAAGGAGGGTCTGCGGCGAGGCGCCACGGGAGTCGGGGGTGGCCGTCGTTTCCGGGGTGGGGGCGGGGGAGGGGCTCGTGCAGGCCGCCGCCAGCGCTCCGAGGAGGAGCGCGACGACTGTGACGACGCTCCGCAGCACCCCTCCGCCTACCTAGCGCACCACGATGTTGAGCAAGCGGCCGGGTACATAGACGACCCGGACGATCTCGTGGCCGTTGAGCTGTTCGGCGACTCGCGGTGCGGCCTCTGCCAGCGCCCGCACGGCGGCCTCGTTGGCGCTCGCCGGGACCGCCAGCCGCTCGCGTACACGCCCGTTCACCTGGACTGCGATCTCGACCATGTCCGCCTCGGCCAATGCGGCGTCCGCCGCGGGCCAGGCCTGCGAGTGAATCGAGTAGGGGCGTCCATTGCGCGCCCACAGCTCTTCGGCGATGTGGGGACATGCCGGCGCCAGCATCAGCAGGAGCAACTCGACCGCCTCGTTCCAGGCGGCACGATCGGCCCGGCCAGCGTCCCGGACGTGCTGGAGGTGGTTCGTCATCTCCATCAGCGCCGCAACCATGACGTTCAGGCGATAGCGCTGCAGGTCGTCCGTCACGCGCTGCAGGGTCGAGTGCGCGACGCGTCGCAGTTCGCGCGCGCTCGCGGAGTCAGGGTCGTCCACCAGCTGAGGCGGATCGAGGATGACGGTCCACAGCCGGTTCAGCCAGCGGCTGACTCCAACGATGCCCTCGGTGTCGTACGGACCGCCCTGCTCCCAGGGTCCGAGGAACATCAGGTATGCGCGGAAGGTGTCGACGCCCCAGCGGTCGACCTGGCTATCGGGCGCGACGACGTTGCCGCGCGACTTCGACATGCGCCTGCCGTCCGGCCCGAGGATCTGGCCCTGGCTGAAGTAGCGCAGGAACGGCTCATCGCCGGGGACCACGCCGAGGTCGCGTGCTGCCTTGTAGAAGAAGCGGGCGTAGAGCAGGTGCATCGTGGCGTGCTCTGAGCCACCGGTGTACTGGGACACGGGCAGCCATGCCTCCGCCGCCTCGCGGCTGACAGGCGCCTCGGAGTTGCGTGGATCGGCGTAGCGCATGTGGTACCAGGACGAGCACATGAACGTGTCCATCGTCTCGGTGTCGCGTGTCGCCTCGCCCTCGCACTGGGGGCAGGTGGTCCGCACGAAGTCCTCGGCGAGGGCGAGCGGCGATTCGCCGGTCGGCCGGAACTCGACGTCGTACGGCAGCTCGACGGGCAGCTGGTCCTCGGGGACCGGCACGATCCCACATCGCGGGCAGTGAATCATCGGGATCGGCGCGCCCCAGTAGCGCTGCCGCGAGATCAGCCAGTCGCGCAGGCGGTAGGTGACCTTGCGGGAGCCCCATCCGTTCGCCTCGAGGTGGTCCGCAACCGCTGACTTCACCTCCTCGTTTGGCAGGCCGTCGAACTGGCCAGAGTGCACCGCGACGCCCGGGTCAATGTACGCCTCCGTGAGGGGCGCCCCGTCCCACTCGGGGGGTGCGATGACGACGCGAACATCCAGGCCGTACTTCCGCGCGAAGGCAAAGTCACGCTCGTCATGGGCGGGCACGCCCATCACGGCGCCCGTTCCGTAGGAAGCCAGCGCGTAGTCCGCGATCCAGACGGGCACGCGGTCTCCGGTGATCCGGTTGACGCAGTAGCCGCCGGTGAAGACGCCGGTCTTCTCCAGGTCGGTCGATTGGCGCTCGATCTCAGTCTTGCGCGCAGCGTCGCGGATGTACTGCTGCACCGACTCGCGCTGCTCCGCCGTCGTGATCTGCTCGACGAGCGGGTGCTCTGGGGCGAGGACCATGAAGGTGACGCCGCAGATGGTGTCCGGTCGAGTGGTGAAGACGCGGATCTCGTCGACGCCCTCCGGGGTAGGCTGCTCCAGCGCGAACGAGGCCTCGACGCCCTCGGAGCGCCCGATCCAGTTGCGCTGCATCAGCTTCACGTGCTCGGGCCAGTCGAGGTCCTGGTTCGCCAGCAGTTCCTCGGCGTAGTTGGTCGTGCGGAAGAACCACTGCTCCATCTGGCGCTGCTCGACGACGGCGTCGCAGCGCTCGCAGCGGCCGTCGACGACCTGCTCGTTGGCGAGCGTCGTGTTGTCGTTGGGACACCAGTTGACCGCGGCCTTCGCACGGTAGGCGAGGCCCATCTTGAACAGCTGGACGAACCACCATTGCGTCCAGCGATAGTACGCGGGGTCCGAGGTGTTGACCTCGCGCTCCCAGTCAAAGATCGCGCCGATGCGCTTCAGTTGGCGGCGCATCCGCTCGATGTTGGCGTCGGTCCAGTCCTTCGGGTGCGCGCCGCCCTTCAGCGCGGCGTTCTCGGCGGGCAGGCCGAACGCGTCGAAGCCCATCGGGTAGAGGACGTTGTAGCCCTGCATGCGACGGAAGCGTGCCAGCGTGTCCGATGGGGCCATGGTGAACCAGTGGCCCACGTGCAGGTCCCCCGAGGTGTAGGGGAACATCGTGAGCAGGTACCAGTTCTCGCGCCCTTCGGCGTGGTCCGGCGTGCGGTAGAGGCCGTCCGCCTCCCAGCGCTGTTGCCAGCGCGCCTCGATCTCTGCCGGGGCGTAGCGTTCGAGGTCGGTACGGGATTCCGTTGTCATCTGCACTCTCGCTGCTGCTCGGAAGCCGCGCATCGCGGCGGGCATGACGGAAATGCGCTCGCGACGCGAGCGTACAGGCGGCGCCGCGCGACCCGCCGGTGCGGGCCCCAGCGCCGCCTAGGTAAGCGCGAGCGGCAGCAACGAACCAGCCCGCGAGGGCTGCGACAGGGTGTCGGGAGTTGGCGACGAGTCCGCCTGCATCATGGACCAAGTTTCATCCGGACCGGCAAACCTCGTCAACTCGCGCGGGGATAGCGCTCAGGCAACTAGCAGCAGGGCGACCACGAGCGGGACGCCGAGCGAGACGACCATCAGGAGACGTTGCGCCCGGCGTCTGCGCAGGTCAGGGTCGGTGGTGCGCAAGGTCGCGCCCGCCTGCCCGCCCAACCAGAGCGTCCAGAGGATGATCAGCGCTACGACGACCGCGACCTGGATCATCCCGCCAGGCCTGTCGCCTACTGGCTCGCGGCTGAGAGCCGGCGGAGCACGCTGTCGAACCCCAGGAGGTAGACCTCGCCCGCCTCGTCAGTTGCGAAGGACGCGAGGCGGAGGCTCGTGTTGAGGAGCACGACCGACTGCGAGCCTCCTCCGGTATCCAGCGCCCAGAGCCTACCGCTGCAGAAGTCCCCAAAGAGGTAGTAACCCTGCAGGCCAGGAATCGCCTCGCCGCG
Organism: uncultured Dehalococcoidaceae bacterium; assembly: GCA_964479165.1. GTDB lineage: Bacteria > Chloroflexota > Dehalococcoidia > UBA2979 > UBA2979 > CAYZJO01. The sequence continues at coordinate 61,098 of CAYZJO010000015.1, read as the reverse complement.
GTACACCACGCCCCCGGTCACCGAGCAGCCCTCGTCGTGGCCGTACTCCGCCACCGGGAGCACCGTGCCCGCTCCCGAGCAGTTTGCGGGCGGGTCGTAGCAGACGCTGCCCTCGAGGATGTTCCAGCCGTAGTTCCCCCCAGGCTGGACGACGTCGATCTCCTCGATCGCGTTCTGGCCGACGTCGCCGACCCAGAGCGCCCCCGTGATCGGGTCGAAGGACATGCGCCACGGATTCCGCAATCCGTACGCGTAGATCTCGGGGCGAGCTCCCTCGATGGCGAGACCGGGGTTATCGGCCGGGACCGAGTACGGCTGCTCAGGCGTGGCGTTGCAGACATCCAGCCGGATGATCGAACCAAGGAGCGTGGCCGGGTTCTGGCCGTGGTCGAGCGGATCGCCGCCCGACCCTCCGTCGCCCAGTCCGAGGTAGAGGAGGCCATCGGGTCCGAAGCGGACTGCGCCGCCATTGTGGTTTGCGTACGGCTGCTCCACCTCGAGGATGAGGAGCTCGCTCGCCGGATCCGCGGCGTCGTCCACCACGTTGAAGCGTGCCAGCACCGAGCGCCGCGGGTTCGCCGCCGAGTAGTACGCGTAGAGGTACCCGTTTGAGCGGAAGTCCGGGTCGAGCGCGATACTGAGCAGACCTTCCTCGGTCCCGCGCGTCAGCACCTGCCCTCGCAGGTCGAGCAGCGTCGCCTCCGCGGCGGCGGCGGCCCCACCGCCATCCGCCGGCGTGAGCAGCGACACGAGGCCACCCTGATCCGCGAGGACGAAGCGGCCGCCCGGATACGGCAAGAGCTCGACCGGTCGCTGAAAGCGCTGCGTGCCGATGGCGCGCTCGAGCCGCACAGCCGGCGGCGCTTCGCTTACAGCTGGCGCAGAGGTGGCGTCGGCGATCGACGGCTCGGTCGGACTGGCTGCAGTGCTCGTGGCCGGCTGAGGGGTCGAGGCGGGCGGTGATCCTGCGGTGGGCGTCGTGGCGGGCGGTGATCCTGCGGTGGGCGTCGTGGCGCTCGAGGTGGCAGTCGCTGTCACGGCCGGGCCCACCGACGCTTCGGGGCCGGTTGCACTTGGCGTGTCGTCGCCGGCGCAGCCTGCGAGCAACAGCACCAGCAGGATGAGCGCGGGAGCGAGTCGGCGTGCGCTCAGCATCGGGAGTCCGCCAGCGCGATCGCGATGTTGTCCGGTGCACCACGCTCGTACGCCGCCTCGATCAGCATGTCCGCGAGACGGCGTCCGCAGTACGACGCGACAAGCGACGCGAGTTCGCCGTCTCCGGTGGTGCCGGTCACTCCATCCGAGACGAGCAGGATCACGCCGCCTCGCTCGAAGGTGCGCGGTCCGGCAACTTCGGGTCGCGCCGCGCGACCCATGACAACGCGGGTGAGCCGGTGCCGGCCCGGGTCGTGCATCGCTGCCTCCGGCGTGAGCGTTCCCTTCCGGACGCTCTCGGCGGCGGCGTTGTGATCCTCGGTGAGCCGCTCGAGGCCGGTGGAAGACCATGCGTACGCGCGGCTGTCCCCGGCGTGCGCGAACCAGACGACGTCCCCTCTCAGGAGCGTGAGCACGACCGTGGCCCCCATACCTGCACGGTCCTGGGTGACGTGCTCATCCGCTGCAATCGCCGCGCGGGCAGCCTCGATACGCTCGCGAAGCCACGAAACCGGGTCCGCACCTGGTTCGGGGTGCACCTCGCAGGCGGCGAGGACGAGTGATGCCGCGCGCTCGCCCGCGGGATGACCGCCCATGCCGTCGCTGACCGCGAGCACGATGTCGCCCGAGGGTGTGCGGGCCGCATAGGCGCCGTCCTGGTTGGAGTCGCGAAGCAGACCGAGATCGGTTCGGGCAAGCCAGCGGATCGGTTGGCCTCTTTCGATCGTCAGAGCGGAGAGGCGAAGGCTGGCGGGGGCGGATGGTGGACCCGAGGGGGCTCGAACCCCTGACCTCCTCGCTGCCAGCGAGGCGCTCTCCCAGCTGAGCTACGGGCCCTCGCGATCAAGTGTAGGCAGCGGCGGCCAGCAGCGTCCAGAACGGCACGCAGAGTCAGCCGAAGACACCACCGCCCGAGGAACTCGTTACGAGTTCCCAGATGGACTCCGCGAGGAACGGGCCCGGTCCCAGGCGATTGGTGGCGGTTGTCAGGAGCGACATCGCGAGGGCCCACGCGGCGAACCCGGCGAGGTTGGCGACGGCAGCCGGACCGCCGGAGACGCCGCTGACGCGTTCGATCGCGATCTGCGTGGTAGCCACCCACGCGCCGAGCGCGAGCAGCCCCACCCCGAACGCGACACCCGGGAGCAACATCCCGAGGCCGAGGGCGAGCGGAGCGGCGGCGAGTCCGGCCGCGCGCACCAGCTCGTCGACGCGCACTCGCACGCCGGTCAGCCGCAGCAGCGCCGCGTAGACGATCAGCAGCCACACGAGCCAGAGCGCCAGCGAGAACACCGTCCCGAGGAGGACGCTCCGGACGAACGTGTCGTAGCGCTGGAGCAGGCCGCTCGAGGCCCACCAGAGCCAGCCTCCGAGGCCGAGCGCGAACATCGAGCCCGCGGCAATTGCCAGCGATGGCATCGTCGCGGACGGGTCGTAGCGCGCTTCCTCGAACACGCGCACATCGAGCGCGATCAGCCGTCGCAGCCGCCGGAGTGTGACGAGCATCGGTTCGCTTCCGCTGGGGAGTGGTCGGGAGTCTAGCACTCGCTTCATTCGCGAGCCGGAGGTCAGCGCAGGGGGCGCTTCGAGGGGATGCCTGGACGCCGAGGAAATCGCGCGTCGAGGGGTCCGGCGCGACGGACCAGTAGCACCGACTGCGGGGGTGCTCCCTCGAAGAGCGGCAGGGCGACCGGATCCAGCGCCGCACCGCCGAGCGCTGCGATGGCGCCGCCCGCTTCCGCGAGTTCCACGGTAGCCCTGCTGCCCTTCGGTGCGGCGAGCACGCCCCGAGGGCGCAACAGCGGCAGTGCGTACTCGACGAGCACCGCGAGCGGCGCTACGGCACGTGCGACCGCGAGGTCGAACGCCTCCCGGGTCGACAGGTCACGCCCGGCTTCCTCCGCGCGCGCCTGTATCACGCGCCCGCGCTCGGTCAGGCCAAGTTCGTCGAGGGCGTGCTGGAGGAAGCGGCACTTGCGCTCGTTCGACTCGAGGAGCGCCACCCGCAGCGATGGGTCCGCGATGAGCAGGGGCAGCCCAGGGAACCCTCCCCCCGCGCCGATGTCCACGACGTTGGTGTCCGGCGGCGCGAGATCGAGGTCGCGCAACACGCGCAGGAGCGCGAGCGACTCGCCGAAGTGGCGACGCTGTACTTCGTGCGGCTCGACCACGGTCGTGAGACCGGCTCGCTCGTTCCACTCCAGCAGCAGCTGGAGATAGCGCTCGAACCGCGCGACGGCCTCCGATGCCAGCGAGATACCAAGGCGGGCCGTCTCCTCGGCGAGGATGGGCAGGGATGGCGCGGCGGGTTCGTCCGGCATGGCCGCGATCGTAGCCGGACATACGCCGGGGAGCGTCGAACGCCGGCCGAGACGCAATCGTTTGATTGACACGCGTCGCCGGCGATCGCCTAGACTGGGACTACGTCGCTTCATTTGTAGGACGCCCGGGCGAGCCTGCGCCCGGGTCACGCGCGTACCGTCGCGGGGGTCGCACGGACGCATCGTCGACGGCACAGTACCCCGGTGTAGTAGGAGAGCGGAGGGCCGCCGCCATGGCGGAGGCTATTACTGCTGTTCAAGCCAGCAAGCATTTCTTCCAGAGCCAGGACGCCGAGAAGGCCCGTGAGGCTCGGGACGGTGTTGAGGCGTTTGTCGAGGCGTTCGGACCGGACCGCCCACTCGCCGAGATGACGGCCGGGGACGTCGCGTCCTACGCAGAGCAGTTCCGCGGCGACGACATCGAGGATCCGCCGCAGCTGGAGCCGTTGCGGGCCTTCCTCGCGTACGCGTGGCGGCTCTCGTTCACCACGGAGAACCTCGTTTCCGCACTCCAGCTGGGGCAGGACGAGGGCAACGGCCGCGTATCCGACCACGGCCTCGGCGGCGAAGGCTACCGCATGACCTTGCAGGGGCTGCAGGGCCTCGAACGTGAGCTGGAGGAGTTGAAGGCGGAACGGCCCCGGATCGCCGAGGAGTTGCGCGCGGCGATGGCGGATAAGGACTTCCGCGAGAACGCACCGCTCGATGCCGCTCGAGACGCGCAGGCGCACCTCGAGGCCCGCATCCGCGACATCGAGACGCGGCTGCGCAACGCCGTGATTATCGACCCGAACCAGAAGAAGGGCCGCGCGAACGTCGGCTCGACCGTTAAGCTGCTGAACATGGCGTCGGACCGCGAGCAGGTGTTCCACCTGGTCTCGCCCACCGAGGTAGACCCAGCCAACGGCAAAATCTCGATCGAGTCCCCGGTTGGCAGCGCGTTGATGGACCACCTGCCGGGCGACGAGGTCACCGTCAAGGCGCCCTCGGGGACGATGCGATTCAAGCTCCTCGAAGTCATCGACTAGGCTCGGAACCCGTCTGTGCCGAGGTCGGGATACCTCTGCGCGCGGGTTATCCGAGGATGAGTTCGTCCGCCATCATCGCGCCGAAGAGCAACGCGAGGTACAGCATCGAGTACATGAAGACGGGCATGGCCCCGCCGATGCCGTCGCTATGGCGCAACCGCCACGACAGGTAGATGAAGTACGCGCCGCCGACGATCACGAAGGCGAAGTAGATCACGCGCATCTGGGCGAGCGCACCGAAGATGAACGTGAGCGCCACCAACAGGTACGTGTACAGCAGGATCTGGCGCTTCGTTTCCTCGTCACCCCACACCACCGGCATCATCGGTACGCCTACGGCGCTGTAGTCGTCCTTGATGCGCAGCGCCAGCGCCCAGAAGTGCGGTGGCGTCCAGTAGAAGACGATCAAGAAGAGCACGAGCGCCGGCGCGTCCAGGCTGCCGGTGACCGCGGCCCAGCCGATCAACGGCGGCGCCGCACCGGCCGCGCCACCGATCACGATGTTCTGCACGGTCCGCCGCTTGAGGACCAGCGTGTATACGAGCACGTACACAAGGAACGCCGCGACTGACAGCACCGAAGCGACAAGGTTGACCTGCCAGGCCAGCCACACCGCTGCCAGGACGCCGAGCGTCACGCCGAAGATCGCCGCTGCCCGCGGCGAGACGATGCCCGCAGGCACAGGGCGCGTCCTCGTGCGACGCATGACGGCATCGAGGTCGCGGTCGGCGAACTGGTTGAGAGCGCCGGCCCCGCCAGCCGAGAGGAAGCCGCCGATCAGCGTCACGATGACGAGCCGCGTGTCCGGCCACGTCCCCGCCGCCACGACCATCGCGGGAACGGTCGTGATCAGCAGTAGCACGATGATCGTCGGCTTGGTCAGGATCCAGTACGCGCGCAGCGTTGTGAGCAGCGTCGGGGAGGTGCGCACTCCTCCGGTGGCGGGCACGTCGGCGGTCATGGCGACCGCAGGGGCCGCGGCTGCGTGCCGGGCCTCGGAGCCACTTCGCGGACCTGGGCCGGCTGCGGCCGGTAGCGTCCCGCGACCACGGTGACCGCGAGCACGGCCCAGATCGCGGCGGCAAACGCGAGGTGCGCGACGAGGATCGCGGTGCTGAACTTCGTGAAGATATTCAGCGCGCCGACGAGGATCTGCGCGCCGTACAGCACGACGACGGCCCACGCGCCGAGCCGGACTCCGTCCGATGGCTCGCGCAGGTTCGTCGCGGCGAAGGCGACGATGGCGACCGCCCCGAGGCCGAAGAGCACCGTGATGCGGTGCAGCCAGTGGATGTGCTGGAGTCGCGCGCCGTCGAGGAAGGGGATCGGCGCCTGCTGGCAGCCCGGCCATGTCGTGCAGGCGGTGGTTGCGCCCGACCCGACGACGTAGGAGCCCAGGAGCAGGACCACGGCGGTCACCGCGGCCGCGATCGCCGCGATCCGCAGGAACCTACGGCGCTCCTCCGACTCGACGCGCACGCGCTCCTCACCGAGGTAGGCGAAGGCCGCGAGTGCCCCGAGCATCGAGAGCAGGAGCAGCGCAGTGGCGAGGTGGATCGTGACGACTTCTGCCGGAAGCTCGCGGATCACTGCCTCGCGGCCGAACAGCGCCTGCGCGCCCAGTAGCGGGATGATCGCGATCGCGATGATGCGCGCCGTGCGGTCGTTCCTGCGGATGCGCAGCGTCGCGAGCGACGTCGCGACGATCAGCACGCCGACGACGGCCGCGACGGTGCGGTGTGAGTACTCGATGATCGCAGTGCGCTCAGCGGGCGGGATCCACTGTCCGTGGCAGAGCGGCCAGTCGGGACAACCGAGGCCGGAGCCAGTCGTTCGGACGAGCGCACCGACGGCGATCAACGCCAGCGTCGCGAGGACGGTGGTGACGGTGAGCCACTGGTAACGCGTGACCGGTGCCAACGACGCGAGCGCCGAAGTCGGCGCGCCGGACCGGTTCATGACGCGTTCCTCCTCACCAGGGGGGTCGAACGGGACAAACTTCGCGGCGGCCTATTTATCCTACCCGGCCGGGTGGTTATGTGCTTCCGTGCGGCTCGGCAGCGCGGCGCTGCGCCACCGGCTCCTGCTCCGCGAGGCGCTCCTCCAGGCGTTCGATCTCAGTGCGCAATGAGCGCACGCGCATCTGCAGCCACACGAGGTACGCGAAGATCGCTGCCCAGAACACGGCGAAGCCGGCGAACATCAGCTCCAGGTAGTCCATCAGGCGTCTCCACCGCGGTCGAGCCGCGCACGCAGGCCGGCCAATCGCGCCGACATCATCTCGGTTTCGGTGCGCAGGGCGAGCAACCACAAGCCGAGCGCGGCGAGCCCCACGAGACCGATCAGCATCACGATCAGCATCTCCGTCGGAACCTGCGGGGTGAGCGTCGTCACGGTCGGCTGGGGATGCAGCGTGCGCCACCAGCGCACGGACATGTTGATGATCGGGATGTCGAGCGCACCGAGGAGGGCGAACACGGCTGCGTACCGTGCCGCCTGCTCGTCCGACTCATCCGCAAGCGACCGCGCCAGCAGGTACCCGACGTAGATCAGGAAAAGGACCAGTGTGCTCGTGAGGCGGGCGTCCCACGCCCAGTACACACCCCACGTCGGCTTGCCCCAGAACATCCCGGTGAGCAGGACCAGTCCCGTGAACAGCACGGCGAGGGTTGCGGCAGCGCGCGCGACCGGGTCCCAACGCATGTCGCGCTTCCACAGCACCATGATCGAAGCGATGGAAACCACGCCAACGCTGCCGTACATCACGAGCGCCGATGGCACGTGGATGTAGAAGAGGCGCTGGACCTCGCCCTGGACCGCCTCGCGAGGAGCGGCGAGGACTGCCCCGACGAGCATCGCGAACATCGCGACGCCGGTGACGGGTGGAAGGATCTGCCAGCGGAGGTCGTAGAGACGCAGCGCCACCATCGCGACCGCGTCGGTGACGCTCGATGAGCGCGTGCTCACGGCACCGGTGCCACGACCCGCCGCCATCGAATCCGCCTCTCTCGTTACCGCTCGGCCAGGAGCGGAAACAGCAGCGCGCTGCCGATCGTGCTCCATGCGCTGAAGACCACCAGCAGCAGCAGCCAGTGCCCGCCGTCCGCCGTCTCGCCGAGCGCGCCGCCGGTCGAGCGGACCGCCGCAATGAGCAGCGGCACGAGCAACGGAAGCGAGAGCACAGGCAGCAGGACCGCGCGCGACCTCACTCGTGCCCCCATTGTCGAGAGCAGCGTCGTCAGCGAGACATAACCGATGGTACCGACCAGGGTGATGAGGGCCAACTCCGGCGTGAGCAGCGCGGTGTTGAACAGGATAGTCGCCATCCCGAGGACGGCAACCTCGACGACGAGCAGCGCCGCCAGGTTGCTCAGCGCCTTCCCCGCGAAGAGGGCGGTGCGGGGCACCGGTGCGAGCAGCATCGCATCGAACGTTCCCTGCTCCGATTCGGCAGCGAAGCTGTGGCTGCTCGCGATGATGCCGGCGAAAAGGAACGTCACCCAGAGGACCCCGGGGATGAGTGGTCGCACGTTTCCCGTCGCCAGGTCGAAGGCGAACGAGAACGTGAGCACGGTGGTCACTGCAAACGCTGCAGCGGAGATCCAGCCGGTGCGCTGCCTCCAGAGCAGCCGGAGGTCCTTCTCCACGACGGCGAAGGCTGAGCGCACGGGGACTAGTTCCAGCTCGAAGCGATGACGTTCGTCGCCTGATCGGCCGCGATGCGCCCCCGCACGATCTCGATCGCGCCGTCCGCCCAGCGGTCGACCCGCTCGCGGCGATGAGTAGCCGCGAGGACCGTCAGCCCCGGCGATTCCAGCACGAGTTCGTCGAGCAAGGCGAGGCCTTCCTCGTCGAGGCCCGTCTCCGGCTCGTCGACGAGGAGCACGGGCGGGGAGTGCACCAGCGCCCGGGTGAGCGCGAGGCGTTGGTGGTAGCCGCGCGAAAGCACCTCGGCCGGCTCGTGACGCCGGCGCCACAGGCCGACCCGTCGCAGCAGCTCCTCGATGCGCGCCTCCGCCTCGGGCACCTCGTAGAGGCGGGCGAAGAAGCGCAGGTTCTCGAGCGAGCTCAGCTCCTCGTAGACCATCGGCCGGTGCGCCAGCACTCCGATGCGCCGGCGGACCTCGACGCCCTGCTTCCCCACGTCGAACCCAGCGACCCGCGCCGAGCCCGCAGTAGGCGCGGCGAGCGTCGACAGCAGCGCGAGCAGCGTCGACTTGCCGGCGCCGTTCGCACCGAGGAGCGCGGTCTTCGACCCCTGCGGGGTCGTGAAGGAGATGCCGTCGAGCACGGTCACCGGTCCGAAACGCTTGACGAGCCCGTCGGCCTCGATGCCGCCGCCGACGGTCATCCGGATGCCTCGCGGGCTAGCCGTTCCTGGCCGAGGGAGACGACGTGCGCCCCGACGGCGATTACGCCGAGGACCACCGCCAGACCGATGGCCGCGCCGGGGAGCCCGGTCAGCGGGTTCGGCGCGTTGCGTCCCGCCAGCCCGCGTAGCTCGGCGACGGCACTCTGGCCGGCGCGGGGCTCACCGTGGCGGGATTCGACGACGAGCAGCGGCTCGCCCTGCAACTCGCCGCGCTCGCCTCGGACGCTGTCAGCCAGCGGAGCGAGCGCTGACACAAACGATTCCGGCACGCGGATCGCGATCCGGTCCGTCGGGAGCGGCGAGGTAACCCGCAACTGGTACGCGTTCGCCGTCGCGTCGTACTCGACGACGTAGCGCGTCACGATCTGGCTCAGTCCCGGTCGCAGCGGAACCGTCGTGGTCACGGTGCCGCCCTCGATGGTGAACGAGCCCTCCTCGCTCACACCGTCGGCATCGAGGAGTCCATCCGGCACGGGCACCCGGAGCGTGATGTTGTCGTCACCGCCGGTGTAGGTGCGGTCGGCAGGGTTGCGCACGATGTCCTGCCGCACGAACGAGATCTGGCGAAGCACCGGGTCCATGTCGAGCACGGTAACGATGGTTTCGTCGATGGTCAGGTTCGGCGTCTCGGTGGTCGCGGCGTACACCTGCAGTTCGACCTCTGACGTCGGCAGCTCTGCTGACAGCAGCACGGGTGTCCCCGAGAGGTACTGCACTCCCTCGACGATCGCGCGCACGATGTAGGTAATGGAGGGGTCTGCTGGGGGCTCGAAGAGGAACGCGCCGCCAGCGTTCGTCTCAGCCTCGAGCGTCGTGATGCCGCCGTCCGGCGCGAGCGCAATCAGTTGGACTCGCGTGCCCGCGGCGACCTCGAAGCCCGCCGTCCCCGAGACCAGTCGGCCTTCGATCCGCCCAGCGGGCACACCCGCGTCCGGCTGCTGAGCATACCCGGGCGCCGGCAGGAGCGCGGAGACGGCCACCGCGAGGAGTGCGAACCAACGACCGCACGAGCGTCTCATCGCCCGCTCTCGTCTCGAGGCGCCGCCGCGGCTACCGGACGCTCGTCGCCGCCGGCGCGCAGCGCCTCCGTGACGGCCCGTAGCCTCGGCGCGAGCGCTCGGCGTCCCGCCTGCCGGTCCTCCGCCGAGATGCGCCCGGCCTCCGCGTCCTCGTCGAGGTCTCGCAGTTCGTCGAGCAGGGTGCGGCGCTGCTCCCGCAGCAATTCGAGATCAGGCGCAGCGTCGTCCTCCGGATCCCGCGCGAGTCCGATAGCGAGCGCTGCGGCGGCTGCGAAGACGAGGATGACGGCCCATTCCACGGGCGCTATGCCTCCGGTCGCGACAGCTGCTCGTCGAGCCAGCGATCGTCGACATCCGTGCTCTCGTCCCGGCGTCCATCACCGGTCCGTCCGCTGCGGCGCTGGGCGACGAGCAGCCACCCTCCCAGCCCAGCGACCACGAGGACCGATCCGGCAACCCAACCCCACAACCAGAGGTTGAACCCCTCGCGAGGGAGCTGCGCCAGTACGCGCGGGCCGTAGCGGTTGGAGAAGTAGAGGAGGATCTCGTCGCCGGTCGCCCCCGCGGCGAGCTGCGAGCGAATCACCGACTTCATGTCCTGGCAGATCGCGATCTCGCACACGTCGAGGCGCTTGTTCGTGCACTGCGGGCAGAGCAGCTGCCGCTCGAGGGAGAGCGCCTGCGCCTCAAGCCGTTCGGGGTCCATCGGCGGCGGCCCGCCCGGCTGTTGCGCGGCCGCCGGTGCGCCGCCGCCGGCCGCGAGCATCACGAGGACGAGCATCGCTGGCACGATCGTCAGTGACACGGCGCCGCGTAGATAGGTCACCAGCGACCTCACGATCCCACGGCCGGGGTCGCCGAGGCGGGCGCGAGCGCCTCGCTGCGGACCTCGGCGGTGGCGCGCCACGGCGACAGCGCAATGAGTCCCCCGGCCGTGTACACGGCAGCGCCGATCCAGAGCCAGGCGACGAGCGGGTTCACGAACGCCTGCACCTGCGCGACGCCCTCGGTATTCCAGCCCTCGACGAAGGTGTAGAGGTCGTCGCGGAGCGTCGTCCGCAGGTCGACGATCGTCATCGGCTGTTCGGCGAAGTTGGTGAAGAAGCGGCGTCCCGGCTCAAGCGTCGTGATCCAGGTTCCGTCGCGGTACACGTCGAGCAGGATCAGCACCTCGCTGTCAACGCCGTTCCCCTGGCCCGCGCGTTCGGTGATGCCCCGATACGTGAGCGTGTAGTCGCCTGCGGCGATGGACTCGCCGGGCGCGAGGCTCCCTCGCACCTGCTGCTGGTAGATGGTGGATCCGATGACGGCGACCGCCATGATCGCGATGCCGAAGTGCACAAGGTACCCGCCGTACCGGCGCGGATCGCGGTCGAAGATCGCGAGCGCGGCGGCGGGCCAGGGGACGTCTCGAGCGTTGCGCAGTCCTCGCGCGCCGAGCGCGAACTCGCGCAGCGTGACGTACGCGAGCGTCGCCGCGCTCGCGAGTCCGGCCACGGCGAACGGATCGCGCACGCCGGCGAGGGCGAGCACGATCGCCGTCCCCGCGAACAGTGCCAGCGGCACGCGGAACCGGCGGACCAGCGCCGCCCTCGATGCTCGCCGCCACGGGAGGACGGTGCCCGCCACCATCAGCAGCAGCAGCGCGATCAGCAGCGGACCGACGACGTCGTTGAAGAACGGAGGCCCGACGGTGATGCGCGTCCCCTCGATCAGCTCCGAGAAGACTGGGAAGAGCGTGCCCCCGAGGATGACGAGGACCATGGCCGTGAACAGATAGTTGTTCACGATCATTGAACTCTCGCGCGAGACGAGCGACTCGAAGTCGTGCTCGGCGCGCATCCTCGGCGCCCGCCACGCGAGCAGGACGATCGAGGCGCCGATCGTCAGCCCGACCAGCGTGAGGAAGTACGGGCCGAGGCCCGATTGCGCGAAGGAGTGCACGGAGGCGACGAGGCCGCTGCGGACGTTGAACGTGCCGAACACCGCGAGCGAGAACGCCGCGAGGACGAGCATGAAGTTCCACAGCTTCAGCATCCCGCGCCGCTCCTGGACCATCATCGAGTGCAGGAAGGCCGTCATCGGGAGGAGGGGGAGGATCGCGGAGTTCTCGACCGGATCCCAACCCCAGTAGCCGCCCCAACCGAGGACGGTGTACGCCCACCAGCCTCCGAGGATGTTGCCGACAGAGAGGATCAACCAGGAGAGGACCGCCCACGGCCGCACGATGCGGATCCACGCCGCGTCCACTCGGCCGGCCAGCAGCGCGGCCGCGCCGATGACGAACGGGATCGCAGTGCTCGTGAGTCCGGTCAGCAGCATCGGCGGATGGACGAGCATGCCCCGGTCGACGAGTAGCGGGTTCAATCCCCGCCCGTCGGCGAGGTGGAACTCGCTGACCTCGAACGGTGACGCGAAGAAGACCAGGGCTGCGAGGAACGCGGTGAGAACGACGCCACACGCCGCCGTCCCATGCGCGACGCCCCACGGCATGCGGCGGAGCGATGTGAGAACAAACGCAGCCATGAGGACCGACATCGTCCACGTCCAGAACAGGAGCGATCCGTCCTGACTGCTGTAGAGCGCCGCCCACTTCATATGGGTGAGCATGTCGCTCGACGAGACGGACGCGACGTAGGCGAGGGAGAAGTCGTCGGTTAGCAGGGCGTAGGCGAGGGTTGCGATGGCAAGAGTGGTGAACGCCGCCGCGACGACGATCGCCCTCCTCGCGGCCGTCACCAACTCGCGGCGGTGCAGCGCGTGACCCGCCGCCGCGCCACCGGCCGCGAACGCGGACGAGCCGAGCGCGGTCAGCACTGCCGCTGCTCCGACCGTTGCCACCACGTTCATGGGCTACCGATTCTCGGCGGGAACGTAACCCGACGTGCCGGAGGGTGGGGCCGGTGTCTCCAGCACCATCTCGTCCTCGTGCTTAATGATGAGCGATGTGGCGACCAACGTGGGCGGCGCACCCGCGACCGCCTCGTTTGGGTCGAGCGCGGCCGTCTCACCCTCGACGATCACGAACGTGTGGTTGCCGAAGAGGCCGGGCACCGGCCCTTCTTCGTAGAGGACGACCAGCCGTTCGCCGTGATCGCCCGCGATCTCCCAGCGGTACGGGCGGCCGTTGCGCTCCTCGATCGAACCTTCGACCACGCGGCCACCCACGCGCCAGCGCCGGCCCTCGGTGTCGAGTTGCTGTGCGAACTCCTCGGGGGTGACGTAGTAGGAGAGGGAGCTGCCGGCCGCTCGAACCGCGAGGAACGAGATGGCCGCGGTAGAGACGAGCAGGATCGCGATCAGGCGGGCGCGGCGGGTTGCCAGCAGACCCGTCACGACACATCCCCGTCCACGGCGATGGCCTCCAGCCGTTCGCGCAGTACCGTCTCGGTCAGCTCGCCGATGTACTTCTGGTCGACCTCGAGGCCAGGTCGCAGGAAGAAGGCCTCGGGTAGTCCATATACACCGTAGTCGACATAGACGGAGCCCGCCACGTCGGTGACGAGCGGGAAGCTGAGCCCGAACTCCTCTGCGAACGCGCGAGCGTCATCCTCGCGGTCGAGCATGTTCACACCGATGAAGACGTACCCGCGCTCGCGGTACTCCTCCCAGAGGGCCTGGATCGCTGGCGCCTCCTGGCGGCAGGGCTCGCACCACGACGCCCAGAAGTAGAGGAAGACGGGCGAGCCTGAATGCTCGGCGAGTGACACCGTGCTGCCGTCGAACGCCGCGAGCTCGAACGGGGCGGCGGAGTCGAAGCCGGCATCGGTGGCTCCCAGCTCCGGTCCTCCGACGCCTCGCGAGAGCGCAATCGCGAGGAACGCGGCCAGACCGAGGGCCAGCGCACCGCCGACCAGGACCAGCAGGCGCGCGCTGTTCACCTGAGCCATCGTGGATCGAGGCTAACCCCGAGCTGCACCCGGATCAATCGACCTGAAACGACATAATCACATCCGGAAGCAGGACGCTGAATCCGCGAGCGAGTGCGCTTCGCTTGACCCAAGTGGGGGCTGGTGGTCGAATGCGGACGATATCCGGGGCAGCGCCGACAACGGCGCGCTATGTCCGCGCGCGTTCCCGGGCGCGGCAGGTGAGGGGGGACGACGTGCGCGAGGCCGGCTTGCTGCGGCGAGGAGTGCTCGTCGCATCGCTGACCCTCCTGGGCCTCGTGCTGGCCTCCTGCTCCGACCCCATGTCCACGATCGACGTTCAGGGCGATCACGCCCAGATCGTCCTCGACGTGTACGAGCTGGTGTTCTGGCTTGCCGCGGTCGTCTTCGTTGCCGTGCTCGTGGCCACCATCGTGTTCTCGTTCGCGTTCAAGGAGAAGCCGGGTCGCGTTGCGAAGCAGATCCACGGAAACACCCGGCTTGAAGTGGTGTGGACGCTCATCCCGGTCGTCATCGTGATTGTGATCTCGGTTCCGACCTTCGACGCGATCTCGAAGACCGCCGGCTCCGATGCCCCGGACGGCGCGCTGCAAGTGACGGCCGTCGGTCACCAGTGGTGGTTCGAGTTCGAGTATCCGGAGCTCGGCATCACGACGGCGAATGAGCTGCACATCCCCGTGGACCGCGCGGTGGACTTCACGCTCCTCTCGGAGGACGTGATCCACTCGTTCTGGGTGCCGCGTCTCGCTGGCAAGGTCGACATGGTGCCGGGGCACGAGAACCGGCTCTGGTTCACGGCGAAGGAAGCGCGCGACGAGCCGTTCCTCGGGCAGTGTGCCGAGTACTGTGGCACCTCGCACGCGAACATGCGCTTCCGCGTCTTCGTCCACAGCCAGGCGGACTTCGAGGCATGGGCGGCCAACGAGGCGGCAGAGCGGCGCGCTCCGAGCGACGAGCTGACGACTCGGGGCGAAGAGGTCTTCCTCAGCCAGGCTTGCATCGGGTGCCACGCTATTGGAGGCACCACGGCAGGTGGTCTCATCGGTCCGAACCTGACGCACGTCGGGAACCGCACCACGCTCGCATCGGGCATCATCGCGAACACGCCCGAGAACATGGCCGAGTGGATTCGCGACTCCGGCAGCGTGAAGCCGGGTTCGCTGATGCCCTCCTTCCCGGCGCTCAGCGACGAGGACCTGCAGGCGCTGGTTGCCTACCTGCAGAGCCTCGAATGAGCGAGCGAGCAGGGTTGAGGGTGCGAGAGGTAGTTAGCGGAATCTTCCACGCACGGCGCAGAAGCGCCTATGGCGGAGGCATGTAATGGCGACAGCAGCTGGCGTTGGGGCCGCTCCCCAGTATGGAACGCATACGGGCATCTGGTCCTGGATCACGACCGTCGACCACAAGCGCATCGGGACGATGTACACCGTCACGGGGTTCATCTTCTTCATGATCGGTGGTCTGGAGGCGATGCTGATCCGCACGCAGCTAGCCGTCCCGAACGGCACCGTGCTCGAGGCGGACCGCTTCAACCAGATGTTCTCCATGCACGCGCTGACGATGATCTTCCTCGCCGTCATGCCGATGGGGACGGGCTTCTTCAACTGGCTGACGCCGCTCATGATCGGAGCACGTGACGTCGCCTTCCCGCGCCTGAACGCGCTGTCGTACTGGATCTACCTCTTCGGTGCGCTGCTGCTCACGTTCAGCTTCGTGGTAAACGAGGTGCCCGCAGGCGGCTGGTTCGGCTATGCCCCGTTGAGCACCAACGAGTTCCAGCCGAACCTCGGTATGGACTTCTACGTGGTTGCGCTGCTGACGTTGGGCATCTCGTCCGTCGCCGGCGCCCTGAACTTCGCGACCACGATCATCAACATGCGAGCGCCCGGCATGACGATGATGCGCCTCCCGGTCTTCATCTGGATGACGCTCATCGTCTCGTTCCTGCTCTTCCTGGCGCTGCCCCCGCTGACCGCGGCACTCATCCAGCTCCTCTTCGACCGCAACTTTGAGACGCACTTCTTCATCACGTCCGGCGGCGGCGACCCCATCCTGTGGCAGCACCTGTTCTGGATCTTCGGTCACCCGGAGGTTTACATCCTGATCCTGCCGGCGATGGGGATCGTGTCCGAGGTGCTTCCCACGTTCTCGCGGAAGCCGCTCTTCGGCTACGCGGCCGTGGTGTTCGCCGGAATCGCGATCGGCTTCCTGGGTTTCGGCGTGTGGAGCCACCACATGTTCACGACCGGCATCGGCGCGGTCCCGCAGACCGTGTTCGCCGGCACGACGATGCTGATCGGCATCCCGACCGGTATGAAGATCTTCAACTGGCTCGGGACCATGTATGGCGGCAGCATCCGCTTCACGACATCGATGCTCTTCGCCGTCGCCTTCATCGTGACGTTCACCATCGGCGGCATCTCCGGCGTCATGCACGCCTCCGTGCCGATCGACACGCAGCAGCAGGACACGTACTTCATCGTCGCGCACATCCACTACGTGCTCTTCGGTGGGGCAGTGATGGGGCTCTTTGCCGGGTCCTACTACTGGTTCCCGAAGATGAGCGGCCGCTTCCTGAGCGAGAGCATCGGCAAGTGGCACTTCTGGCTCACGTTCATCGGCATGAACCTCACGTTCTTCCCGATGCACTTCCTGGGTGTCAGCGGCATGCCGCGCCGCATCTATACGTACGACTCCGGCCTCGGCTGGGAGACCTGGAACTTCGTGGCGACGATCGGGGTCTACATCCTCGCCGTGTCGGTGCTGCTCTTCGTCATCAACGTCATCCGCTCGCTGCGGCAGCCGAAGACTGCCGGCGACAACCCGTGGGACGCGCCGACGCTCGAGTGGGCGACCAGCTCACCGCCTCCCGAGCACGACTTCGACGTGGTGCCGGTGGTGCGTGCACGCGACCCGCTGTGGTACGAGCGCGACAACAGCATCGAGCGCCCGGAGCCGACGGGTGAGCACATCCACATCCCGCCTCCGTCGTACTACCCGATTCTGCTCGCGTTCGGCGTCTTGCTGATGGCGATCGGGCCCCTCGCGCACCTCGCGATTACGGCCCTCGGCGTCGTGGTCTGCATCTACAGCATCTGGGGCTGGGCGCTCGAGCCCACCGACTAGGGAACGGCAAGGAGTCAGACCGATGGCGCACGCGGAGGCGGCGGCCGGGCACGCCGGGGGCACGCATCAGACGAATACCGGTATCGACAACCGGAAGCTGATGATGTGGCTGTTCCTCGGATCGGAGTGCCTCTTCTTCGGCTCGCTGATCGCCACGTTCCTCGTCTTCGTCAACGAGATGACGCTTCCCCCGTTCCCGCACGAGCGCGAGGTCGAGACCGCGGCGCTGCGCGGCCTCTCGGAGCCGATCCTGCACCTCTGCCACGAGGTCGGCGACGGCACGATGAGCGTGTGCGAAGGTCTGTTCGACATCCCGCTTACCTCGCTCAGCACGTTCGTCCTGCTGATGAGCTCGCTCGCGATGGTGCTCGCCGTGTACGGCGCGCAGCGCGGGCGTCCGAAGATGATGCGCCTGTGGCTGCTCGCCACCGCCGGTCTTGGGCTCGTCTTCCTGGGTTTCCAGGTGTACGAGTTCCGCACCTTCGGCGCGGAGGGACTGAACCTCAGCACGAACCAGTTCGGCGCCTCGTTCTTCGTCCTGACCGGGTTCCACGGCACACACGTCGCTGTGGGCGTGATATACCTGCTCGCGTTGCTCGCATCGTCCTTCCGGCGGAATGGCCTCGGGCGTGAAGCTGGCCTGCACGTCGAGATTGCGGGCCTCTACTGGCACTTCGTGGACATCGTCTGGATCGTGATCTTCACGGTTCTGTACCTCATCCCGTACTAGGCAGCAGGACGGAGTCACGAATGCACACTGAGCTCGACCAGACTCACGAGGAAGGACACGGCCTCCGTCCACGCCAGTACGCGATGATCGGCGTCATCCTCGCGGTGATCACCGTCATCGAGCTGGCGGTCTCCTACGCCGACATCAGCCTCAGCGTGATGGTGCCGACACTGCTGTTCCTATCAGCGGTGAAGTTCGTCATGGTCGTGGCGTTCTTCATGCACCTGAAGTTCGACTCGCCGCTGCTGTCTCGAGTCTTCACCGGCTCGTTCCTGCTTGCGGTGGTGCTCTTCGTCGCGGTGATGATCATCTTCTGGTTCGACAAAGTCCCGGCGTAGCCCAGTCCTCCGCATCGCAGTCCGAAACGAGGCCCGCAGTCGCGGGCCTCGTTCGTGTTCGTGACGATGCTGGCTGGGCGCGAGGTCCGCGCCGTCTCGGCCGTGCATGCACGGCGAACTCCGGCGCACCGCCGAGGTCCAACCCGCGTTGAGGCGGACCCGACTTGCACTGGGGCAAGCTGGACTCGGCGAGCATCGCGGCCCGATGCCGATGTAGGGCTTGCTCAATGGGGGAGGTGCCGGGCGAGGCTAGGGAGCGGGGCGGGCCGCCTCGTTGCGCGAGGCGTGCAGTTGCGCCTCGAACGCGGCCTGCTCGGCGAGGTCCTTCGCGTGTTGCTTCTGGTACCAGATGAAAAAGATGATGCCCGCCACGATCACCATCAGGATCTGGCTCGGCACCCACATGATCATGCCGCCGATGACCTGATCGTCCGCGATGCTCAGCGACTGAAAGTACGCCCCCTCGATCTCGTAGGGCTCGCGGTAGAACTGGGTATCGGCCAGCGTGAGGAACGCGGCTAGGACGTGCTTCGGAACGCCCACGACGATGAGGTACGCCATCCGAACCGGGTAGCTCATCCTCGCGCGCAGGGGCTTCGGGTCGATGATGTTCCACCAGACGAGGAGCGCCGCGAACGCGAAGGAGATGTGCTGGAGGTCGTGAATTACCTCGTTGTGCAGCGCGTGGGCGTACCAGCCGGGGATCAGGTGCCATGCAAAGAGCGCCGCGTTGAAAATGACGCCCGCGACGATCGGATGGGTGAGGAACCCCCAGATCGCACGCAAGCCCGGCGCCCGCAGCGCCGGCTCCACCGTTTGCTCGCGCAGCCATCGGGGCATGCCGCGGAGGACGGGAGTCGTGGGCGCGCCCAGGAGGATGAGCGGGATCGCCACCATCATCACGAGCTCGTGCTGCACCATGTGGAACGAAAAGTGGTGCTTCCCAAGCCCGCCCAGCGGCGAGACGTCGGACAACACGACTAGCAGAAGACCGGCGTAGTACGAGGCGATTCGCCAGGGGCCGTGGTCGCGGGAGCGCTGGCTCCACTGCTGCAGGCCACGCCAGTACCAGTACCCGAGGATCCCGACGGGAAGCAGCAGCTCTGGTTCAAAGGACCAGGCCTGCCACCAAGGCGTGCCAAACGGGATGCCGCCGTGAGCGACAGTACGAGCGACGCTGAAGACGTCGACGAGATCGACCGCCATGGGGACGAGTGTCGCCGATCGCGCCCGCTCGTGCACCTGACGAAGAGCACGCGGCCACGTGACCTTGGCTCCCCAGGGCATCCGGTGTCTCCGGCGCGCCACGTCGAGAATCGTGGCCGAATGCGCTCGCAGTGACGCATCCATTACGCTGTCCGCGATCTCTCGTGCGCGGTCGGAGGTGGAATCGGTGCAGACGCTCCGCGTCGCGCTCGCCCAACTGAACACATCGGTGGGCGACCTCGAGGGAAACGTCGCCCGTATCCTCGAGGCGGCGCACCATGCCGCGGAGGCTGGGGCAGACCTCGTGGCCTTCCCTGAGCTCGCTGTCACCGGTTATCCGCCCGAGGACCTGCTGATTCGCCAGCCCTTCATCGACGCGGCGACGCGCGCGCTGGAAGACCTCGCGGCCCGCGCGGACGGGCTCCCTCCACTCGTTGTCGGCTGCATCGAGTTCTCGCAGCACCTCTACAACGCCGCGGCCGTGCTGCACGCCGGACGCGTCGTCGGGACGTACCGCAAGCACTTCCTGCCGAACTACGGCGTGTTCGACGAGCATCGCTACTTCCAGGCGGGCACGGAGTCGCCAACGTTCGCGATCGCCGGCGTCCAGGTCGGCATCACCATCTGCGAAGACGCGTGGTACCCGGCAGGGCCAATGCGCGAGCAGGCGCTCGCCGGGGCGCGCGTGATCGTGAACATCAATGCCTCACCGTTCCACGCCGGAAAGACCGCGGACCGCGAGCGGATGATCGCGACCCGTGCGTCCGATCACGGCGTGGCGATCGCGTACGTGAATCAGGTCGGAGGCCAGGACGAACTCGTCTTCGATGGCAACTCGCTCGTCTTCGGTCCGGACGGCGAGGTGCTCGCGCGCGGTGCCTCGATGGCCGAGGACCTCGTATTCGCGGACATCCCCGTCACGCGCGTGATCCAGGCACAGTTGCACGACCCGCGACTGCGACGGGAGCCGGCGCGACCGGCGCCGCCGCCAGTCAGCGTGACCTCGCATGTTGCGCCGGCTCGGCAGCCGCTGCCGCCCTCGGACCTGACGCCTCCGGACCGGCTCGCCGAGGTGTACCAGGCGCTCGTGCTCGGGACGCGGGACTACGTCCGCAAGACCGGTTTCTCGGACGTTTTGATCGCCCTCTCCGGAGGAATCGACTCCGCGATCGTTGCTGCGATCGCCGTCGACGCGCTGGGCGCAGAGCACGTCCGCGGCGTGTCGATGCCCTCGCGCTACTCCTCGGAGGGTTCGATCGCCGACGCGCAGGCGCTGGCGGAGAACCTCGGTATCCCGCTCGCCTCGCTGCCGATCGAGCCGATGCACGCCGCAGCGCTCGAGACGCTCTCCCGGGAGTTCGAGGGGATGAGCATGGACGTGACCGAGGAGAACGTGCAGTCGCGCGTTCGCGGGCTCCTCGTGATGGCCCTCTCGAACAAGACCGGCGCGATGGTCCTCACCACCGGGAACAAGTCCGAGTATGCCTGCGGCTATGCGACGCTCTACGGCGACATGGTCGGCGGTTTTGCGGTGATCAAGGATGTGCCGAAGACGCTCGTCTATCGCCTCTCGGAATACCGCAACCACCTGAGCCCCGTCATCCCACGGAGTTCGATCGAGAAGCCGCCATCGGCCGAGCTGCGGCCGGACCAGAAGGACTCGGACGCACTGCCGCCCTACGAGATCCTCGACCCGATCATCGAGGCATACGTCGAGGACGACATGCCGTTCGAGGAGATCGTCGCGCGAGGCTTCGACCCCGAGGACGTCCGGCGCGTGATCGACCTCGTGAACCGCAGTGAGTACAAGCGCCGGCAGTCGCCACCGGGAGTGAAGATCACCCTGCGCGCATTCGGTCGCGACCGTCGCGTTCCGATCGCGAACCGCTATCGCGGTTACTGACCGCCTCGTTGCCTCCCTCGTCCTGAGCTGCTGCGGGGCGTCCCAGCGCCGGAAGGGGCGTACTTCGAGGACGCTCAGGACGAACGCAGGTAGGAACCCCGCCTCAGTCAGCGAACGTGCGCATGATCTCGGCGAAGTAACCGAGGGAGCGCGTTGCTTCAACGTGCGTCAGGTTGCCCCACTGGAACGAGCCGACGAAGTAGTTCGCGCCCGAATCCGCGCAGTAGCGCGCGACGTAATCACGCACGGTTGCCGGTGAGCCGCAGACCAGCGCTTCCGCCTCGATGGCCTGCTCCGGAGTGATGCGCATCGTCGCGACGGTGTCCGGGCGCGTGGCCTGCCGCACCTCGCCTTCCTGCTGCTTCTGGAACCACTCGGAACGCCGCACGATCTCATTGAACGCGCCCGCGGCGCCGGTACGCGCGTCGCCGCCCTCCGGAGACGGCTTGGCGAAGTGCGAGAGGTACGAGTGGTATGACTCGATGGCTCGCTCGCGCGCTTCCTCGTCGGTCGGCGCGATGTAGATGCGGCGCGTACCGCCGTAGAGTGGCTGCTCGGGGCGGTAGAGCTCCGGCGGGTCGTTGGAGCGTGCTTCCTCCCACGCATCGAGGTAGGTCTTCGTCACCCGCGATATCTGCTCGACGGAGCCGTTGGCGATGAAGTTCGCGCCGCGCTCGGCCGCGCTCGTAGCGCTGCCGGCCCACCAGAGCGGCGGGTGCGGCTGTTGCTTCGGACGCAGCTCCATCCAGAGGTCCTGGACGTCGATGTGCTTGCCCTTGTAGGTGAGGAAGTCTGTCTGTAGGCCGCGACGCAGGACTGCGAGGGTCTCCTCGAAGATCTCGTAGTTCGGGTCGGGATCGTGGCCCCACATCGCGAGTTCGGTGCCACCGCCGGTACCGGGCCCGACCCCGAGGTCGAGGCGCCCGTCGCTCAGCTGGTCCACCATGCACACCTCCTCGATGAGGCGGATGGGCTGGTGGAGCGGGAGCACGAAGACGAGCGGTCCGAAGCGCAGGTTCTTCGTGCGTTGCGCGGCAGCCGCGAGGAACACGGCCTGGTTCGGGACGAGGCAGAGCGGCGAGTGGTGGTGCTGGGCGATGTGGTAGGAGTAGATGCCGGCGGCGTCCGCCTGCTCCATCAGTTGCAGGCGTTCCTCGTACTGCTGGGCGATGCCGACGTCATCGCGCCGCTCGATGTGGTCGAAGATGCCGAACTTCATCCTGAGTCTCCCTCGCCCTGTTATCGCCCAGCGGGCGCCGCAAACAGCTGCTCCTGACTGAGGTCGAACCGTTCCGGCTCGACGAGCACCCGCTTGATGAACAGCGCGACATCCGCCATCGCGAGGTCGTTCATCTCCGGGATCTTCACGAACTCGTGCCGCATGCCGCTGTAGAGCCGCAGCTCGCAGACCGACCCCGCGGCGGTTGCTGCCTCGTAGAACTGCTGCGAGGTGCGTGAGGACACGACCTCGTCGGCGGTGCCGTGCAGCAGGAGCGTCGGAGGGTAGCCCGGCGCGAGGTGCTCGATCGGACTGGCGGCGCGAGCCTCCTCGGCACCTACGTCCTCGCCGAGGGACGCCCCCGCGCTCGCTGGGAACTCCCCGTTCGAGCGGTCCGCGCCGGGTTGGATACGGATTGGTGGGAAGAAGGCGGCAACGGCGTTGACCGTCTCTGCCGCCGCGTCCGCGGTGCCGAACGTCGGATTTCCGGGAGTGCCGGCCGCGAGTAGTGCGAGGTGCGCCCCGGCCGAGAAGCCGACGAGGGCGATCTGGTCACGATGAACGCCCAGTGAGTCCGCCGAGGACCGAAGCCAGCGGATGCAGGCCTTCACGTCCTGGATGTGCGCGGGCCATCGCGCCTCGCCGGTTAAGCGATACTCCGCGGCGATCGCGACGACGCCGTGTTCCGCGAGACGCCGAGCTCGAGGGTGCATGTTGACGCGGTTGCCGCCGCGCCAACCGCCACCGTGCAGCAGGATGGCAGCGGGCCGAGGCGCGCCCGCGTCCGGCAGGAAGATGTCGCAGTGCAGTTCCCGCTCACCGACGACCGTGAACACGCGGTCGGACTCGACCTGAAGCGTCACTCGCACACCCCTCCGCGAACACTGAGTACCGGCTCGGCGCGAGCCTGCCGTCTCGTGAATCGTCCGCGGGATGATAAACGCTCAGGGTGTCGGTGTGGCGCCAGTATGGCGTGCAGCGAGCGTCAGTTCTGCGGGCCGCTCGGGTGCTCGGCATCGAGCGCGCTCGCGAGCCGCTGTCCGATGGCGACCTGGGCAGTGTCGGCTGCGGTGAGCTCGATCCACGTCTCGAAGGCGGCGCGCACTTGCGCGTACGCGCCCTCGATTTGCTGCTGCAGCTGATCGTCCTCGGCCAGCGCGGAGCGGCCGCCTGCGATCAGCGCGACGCAACGGTTGAGCATCGGCGTGAGCGCGTCGTAGAGGTCGTGGAACTCCTCGTCACCCTCGGCATGTCCGCGGTCTTTCATGATCTCGAGGGCCCCCATGACCCATGCGAGCGACCCGAGCACGACGCCGGTGTCCTGCCCCGTGAGCGAGAGCCTCAGACTCGAGGGGCCGCGGTCCGAGGTCATCGCTGCAACTCGCGATTCGCCTCGAAGGCGACCGTCGATGCGAGACGAATGGCGCCGACGACCGCCGCGTCCTCCTCCAGGTCCCCCTTCACGACGCGGGACCCCGCCGCGACCTCGTTCACGACGCGCTGCAGCAGCGGGATGAGCGGGTCCGCATGCCTCGGCGCTGCGTCGATCACGACGAGCTCGGGGTCGGCGAGGGCGATCGCATCGGCGAGGAGTCCCGCCGCGGTCTCGAGATCGCGGTCGGCGAGGCGTTGCTCCGGGTCCATCTGTGGCACAGCCGGAAGCGCTCCTGCCTCGTAGTGTGCGCCGCGCACGATGCCGCCCCGCACCAGCTGGGCGCTGGCCGGCACACCTCGCAGCGAGATGTAGAGGACGTCCTCGTACCCTCGCGCGGCGCCCTGCCACGCTTCGCCCAGGGCCGCGGCGAACACGCGATGCTCTGCCACGACCGGCGCATCGATATGCCGGCGCAGCGAGTCGACGAGCGCGAGGCCGTCCCATTCGTCCTGCCCGTCCACGCTGCGAATGAGCCGTCCGGCCACGGGCTCGACAGGACCGGGGGCAGCAACGGCGATGCCGAGCGCCGACCGCTTCTTCCCCTCGCGAGCGAACGCAGTCGAGATGCGGCCGCCAACCTCCCACGACCACGCGTCTTCATCAGCGAGCGGTGGGAGGGGCCATCGCTCGCGGAGCACAGGCTCCCCATCGAGGTTCGCCAGTACCAGCCGCAGCGTGTCCGCAGTGAAGTCAACGCCCACGAGCAGTGACTCGGCTGTCATCTCACCTCCATGATCCCGCTGGTGAGCCGGCGCCTGTCACCGGCGCAGGCAGTGGGCTTCGAGTTTGCGCCAGGCAGCGGCTACATCGTCCATGTCCCGTACGGTCGCGGCGGCCGGGAGCGGAATCGCAACCAATTCCCGCGCCAGGCGCGAGGCGATCGCGAATCGTTCCGGTTCCAGTCGTTGATCGTCTCCCATGGTTGAGCGCACGTCGCCATCTTCGTGCAGCGACCCGGTCGAGGCGACCTGCGCCGGGATGCCTTCCGCGCGGAGGAGCTCGACGGTCTCCTCGATCGAGCGGTCCCACAGGTTGGAACGCAGCCGTACGACGTAGCAGCCGTAGCCGTGGCGGATGCGCAGCAGGCGGCGGTGATGCTCGCGCACGTCGACTGCCCTGAGGTCGCGCAGCTCGTAGGTCAGGTGCCATGCCGCCTGCCGCCGCGCATGCAGCCGCTCGTCCGCGCGGCGCAGCTCGGCGACAGCGACGCGCGCCGTCTCCTCGGACAGCGGCGCGCCAAGTTCGTCGCGGCGCCGGCGGACCGCCTCAACCTGGTCGCTTCCGACGAGGACCACACCCCCAGCGCCGTGGTCGCCGCCGGTGAGGACGCCGTGAGAAGTGAACCCCAGCGCGGCGACCGCACCGAGGGCGCCCGTGGAGGTGTTGGCGAACGAGGCGCCGAGCGACTGCGTGCAGTCCTCGATCACAGGCGTGCCGTAGTGCGTCGTGAGCCGCAGCAGGTCGCTCATGTTGGCGGGATGGCCGAAGTTGTGCGTGACCGCAACCGCGCGGAGGGATGGCCCAACCGCGGTCGCCAGGCTGCGTGCGGCGATGTTCGCGGAGGTCTCATCCACGTCGACGGGAACGGGGCGAAGCCCGGCCGCGAACGCCGCGCGCGCAAGCGCCTCACCACCGAGTGCCGGAACGGCCACCTCGAGGCCGGCGCGTCCCTCGAGTCCAGCGGCGCCAAGAGCGAGCGCCAGCGCATCGGCCTGAGTCGCGACGGTGATCGCGATTCGCTCGCCGCCGACGAACCTCGCGAGCTCGCGCTCGAAGACGGTGACCGCGTCGGCGTCGTCCGCGGGATTCGGAGCGGTGTCCGTGGGGTAGGGTGTGCGACGCACCGGCTCACCGCCTTCGGCGGCGAGAGGTGCGGAGACGATGTTGTCTCGGTCAGGCACGGCGACCCGCGCCGTGGGGTGGCGTAACCATGCGCCGCACTCTAGGGCACGGCGCGGAGTCGGCGAAACCGCCGCCCGCATACGGGCGGCAGAGATGCCGAGCGGATTCGGCCGTTACAGGCTCTCGGCGCCCTCACCCGGAGGCGGCGCGAGGCCCGGTACGACGGCGACCGGGTACGTGCCGAGCGCGCGACAAATCGAGATGAGCGCGGGGATCGGGATGTCCCGCTTGCCGTTCTCGTAGTTGGACAGGGCGGCCTGCGTGATACCCGCGTTCCAGGCCACTTCGGCCTGCGTCAGGTTCCGTGCCAACCGCTGCTGCCGGACCGCCTCCCCGATATCCCGACGGTCGTATCCGAGGTCTGCCAGATTGCGAAGCATGCTGCCGTATACCTTCTATCTTCCGTGAGGGTACGGTAAGGCTCACTCTAGAGAGCTACAACGATTAATGTCAAACGTCAACCACGATCCGCGTAGCGCAAATATTTTGGGGGGCCAGATACCCGAAGACAAGTTCATCCGTGTCGCGGTGGTGGGCGCGGGCCGGCTCGGAGCGTCGCTTGCGCGTGCGCTGCATAAGACCGGGCGGGACCTGGTGGCCGTGGCGTCGCGCGATCCTGCACGTGCCCGGGAATTGACCGCGACGCTCGGTCGCAGCGCGAGCGCTCATGGCGAGGACGGCTTCGAGGAGGCGACAGCGAAGGCTGACGCGGTGTTCCTCACCGTTCCCGATGGCGCAATCGAACCGCTCGCCGAGCGACTTCCGTGGCGAGCGGGTCAGGCCGCGATCCATTGCAGCGGGGCACTTGGCCTCCAGGTGCTCGCGTCCGCGGTCGATCGCGGCGCGATTGCCGGGTGCCTGCACCCGCTGCAATCGTTCTCGAGTCCCGGGGGCGAGCCCGACCGGTTCCGCGGCGTCACGTGCGGCATCGAGGGGGCGGAGCCGCTGGGCGGCTGGCTGGAGGGCGTCGCCCGCGAACTCCAGAGCCGGCCGGTACGCCTCGAGGGCATCGATCGTGCGCTGTACCACGCCGCGGCCGTGCTCGTGAGCAACGACGCTGTCGCGCTGATGTCCGCGGCCACTCGCGTCTGGGCGCTCGCCGGGCTACCGCTGGAGGAAGCGCGTCCAGCACTATCGCCGCTCCTCCTCGGCGCCGGCGACAACATCGCGCAGAAGCCCCTCGCCGATGCGCTGACGGGGCCGCTGAAGCGCGGCGACATCGCGACCGTCGAACGTCACCTGGTGGCGCTTGCCGGTGCCCCGGAGCTGCTCGATCTCTACCGCCGTCTCGGCACGGAACTCCTGCGCCTTGAACTCGGGCTAACGCCTGAGACGGAGGCGCGACTCCGAGCACTGCTCGCCGGGTAGGCGCACCCGTTGGTCGTGGGCGGTCTAGACTCGGCGAATGCTCCTTCAGCTCCGCGACCAGACCATCGACTGCACCAACCACACAGCGGTGATGGGGATCCTCAATGTCTCCTACGACTCCCCCATCGCGGAGTCACGGGTCGATGTCGCGCAGGCGCTCGATCGAGCGATCGAGTTGTGGCGAGCAGGCGCGGAGATCATCGACATTGGGGCGCACTCCACGAGATCGGACGCGCGCGACGTGGTGCCACAGGAGGAGATCGAGCGGGTGTGCCCGGTCATCGAGCGCGTCGCTCGCGAGGGCATCCCGACCTCGGTGGACACGTGGACGCCGGAGGTAGCGCAGGCCGCCGCGGCGTCCGGGGTACATCTGCTGAACGACGTCTCGGGGCTGTCATCCCCCAGGATGGTCGCAGTCGCCGTCGATTACGGGCTCCCCGCCTGCGTCATGCACATGCGCGGCGAGCCGAAGCGTCACTACGCCGTCGACCAGACGTACGCGGATGTCGTTTCCGAGGTCGTCGCCTTCCTCGAAGAGCGCGCAGAGTCGCTCGAGGCGGCCGGCGTGCCCCAGGTGTGGCTCGACCCTGGCTTTGCATTCGGCAAGCCGGGGGAGGAGAACGTGCGGCTGCTCAATGGGCTGGTGCGACTCGTAACCCTCGGACGCCCGGTGCTCATCTCGGCGTCCCGCAAGGGGTTCCTCGGAGAGCTGATCGGCGAGATCTACGACCAGTACGCTCCCGGGATCCTCGAGGCGACCCTGGCGTTCAACACCCTCGCGGCCTGGCACGGCGTCCACGTCGTCCGTGTGCATGATGTCGGCGCCGTCGCGACGGCACTGCGGGTGGTAGACGCAGCGAGGGTTGCGGCATCGGAGCGCGTTAAGTCGTAGAAAGGGCCCGTTCGAGGGCGGCGCGCGCGCGGGCGCTCAGGGGGAGTGCGAGCGCCGCGTCGCGGCCTGCGTCGCTCATCTTGCGCCACGTTCGGCGCAGAACTCGCAGCAGTCGATCCTCGTCGAGTTGTTCAGCGACATCGTCGAGTTGCGTTTCGAAGAACACGAGGCAGAGCGCGTCCTCAAGTGTCTGCGCGTCCGGGTCGGTCTTGATCCGTTCCTTCCGGATGAGCGAGCCCACTCGGGCGATGATCGCGTCCTCGTACCCGCAGTCGTGCAGGATGTCGGCGGCGGTGTCGGCGTGGAACTGGTAGAGGCCCTCCCGCCACTGGAGGTAGCCCTCACGGTTCGCCGGGTACGTGCTCCTCGGGATCTGCCAGCGGCGGATGTGATGCGCCCTTGCGGCGAGTATGAGCGTTTCGGGCGCCTCGGAACGGAGTCGCAGGACCCACCCGGTGGCGAGTTCCGCGTGAACCAGCTCCTTCGGTCGCTCCTTACCGCCCACAGTGATGCGCTGCGGGTCCTCAACGTTCGCTGCGTCGATGTTCGCGATCGCGGCGGCGAAGCGCGGCCCGAGGTCGGGTCGGGCCGTGGCGGGGTGGAGGCCGAAGATAGTCACGAAAAAAATCTCACGGGAAGTCGATTCACGACTAGATCACTCGTCTTAGTTAAGTATACACTCCCGCCCTGTCGTGGCGAAGGCTGCGGCAACCCGTCGAGGGGCGACGGGCAGAAGGATCGAAAAGGTGAGCGCATGACTACTGCCCAGCGAGTAGACCGCCCGGGTTACGTCATCCCCATCCTCGAAAAGGAATTCGACGACTTCGAGACAGAGGCCACGGCGTTCCTCTCCGGGGATCGCGAAGAGGCGAAGTTCATCGGCTTCCGGCTGAAGCAGGGAGTCTACGGCCAGCGTCAGCCCGGCCGTCAGATGATGCGTATCAAGCTGCCCTTTGGCGGGGTGAGCCCCGAGCAACTCGAGGTCTTCGCCGATGTCGTCGAGCAGTACGCCCCACTACGGAAGGGGCACATCACCACCCGCCAGAACATCCAAATGCACCACATCCCGCTGCCCGAGGCGGTGAAGGTGCTCCGCACGCTGGGCGCGGCAGGCCTGTCCTCGCGGGAGGCGTGCTCCAACGTTGTGCGCAATGTCACCGGCGATCCGTGGGCGGGCGTTCGGGACGATGAGCCGTTCGACGTCACGCCATACGCTGGCGCATTCGTCCGCTACTGGGTACGCAACGAGGTCAGCCAGTTCCTGCCGCGGAAGTTCAAAGTCACCTTCTCCGGGAGCGAGCTCGACGAGGGTTTGAGTGACATCCACGACATCGGCTTCGTCGCCCAGGTGCGAGAGATCGACGGGAAGCAGGTCAGGGGCTTCCGCATGCTCGCCGGCGGCGGGCTCTCGATCATGGCCCGAAAGGGCGTGCTGATCACGGACTTCGTCCCGGTGGACGACTACCTCCGCTACTCGGAGGCCGTGATGCGCATCTTCAACCAGGCCGACGAGCTGCGGAAGAACATGTCGAAGGCGCGCCTGAAGTTCCTGGTGCATCGCGTGGGCGAGGAAGCCTTCAACGCGATGGTGCAGGAGGAACTCGCGAAGCCGTGGGCGCAGAAGTCGATTCCGCCCGATGACCTGCTGTTCATCGACGATGAGGAAGCAGCGGCCTCCGCGGCGACGCTCCCGGCCGACCTCCCGCAGCCGTCGGACGCCGACCGCGAGCACTTCGACGAGTGGTCGCGCACGGCGGTCCGCCCGCAGCGACAGGCGGGCTACTCGACGATCCAGGTGAAGGTGCCGCAGGGCGACCTCACTCCGGAGCAGTTCCGCGGGCTCGCGCAGATCATGCGGACCTACGGGAACGGACGGGCGCGGACCACGGGCTGGCAGAACTTTGTCTTCCGCTGGATCCCGAACGGGGCGATTTTCGCGGTGTACAAGGCGCTCGGTGCGCTCGGCCTCGCGGGCGAGGGCGCGCAGGAGATCACGGACGTTGTCTCTTGCCCCGGCACGGACTCCTGCAAGCTCGGCATCACCAGCTCGATGGGCCTCAACCGCGCCATCTCGAAGCGCGTCACGGAGATGCAGATCACGGACCCGACGACGCGCCGGATGCTGATCAACGTGAGCGGCTGCCCCAATTCGTGCGGCATGCACCACATCGGCAACATTGGCTTCCACGGCGCCGCCATCAAGTCTGGTGAGCGGCAGGTCCCGGCGTACCACATCTTCGTGGCGGGCGACCGGCGCAACGGCCAGCGGTTGCGCCTCGGCACGTTGCTGAAGTCGCGTATCCCTGCGAAGCGCGCTCCGGACGTCGTCGAGCGGTTCATCCGCGTCTACGAGGCGGAGCGACAGGACGGCGAAGAGTTCAACGACTACTTCGACCGAGTGGGACGCGACCGCTTCGAGGAGGCGATCAAGGACCTCACGCTCCCGCCGGAGTTCACGCTCCAGACGATGAACGAGTTCATCGACTGGGACCGCGATGGGCTCTACGTCCTCGAGCGCGGCGAAGGCGAGTGTGCGATTTAGTCGTGCTGGGGGCCAACTCTCGGTGAACCCACCGTCGGAGAGTCGGACGACCCCAGGTTTGGCGTAGCGGCGCCCGTATCGCGCCGCCTAGCGTTCAACTGGCTCCGCAGGGACGCGGAGCGCGCCGAGACCGGGAGGCATCGGTGACGACACACACGGCGACATCGGACGAGATCGCAGCGCTCGAGGAGGCAGCAGCGCGCTTCGAGGGAGCGGAGCCAGAGACGATCCTGCGCTGGGCGCTGGATCGCTACGGCGATGACATCACCCTCGCGTGCTCGTTCGGAGACACCTCGGGCATCGTCCTCATGGACATGATCGATCGGCTACGGCCCGGGACCGAGGTCTTCTACCTCGATACCGACTACCTCTTCACTGAGACCTACGAGCTCATCGAGCGCTCGCGGCAGCGCTGGGCGGACCTCCAGTACGTCCCGGTGCACGCCACCATGACGCCGGAGGCGCAGGCCGCCGCGCACGGCGAAGGGCTGTGGGAGCGGCAGCCGGACCTTTGCTGCGACATTCGGAAGGTGCAGCCGCTGCGCAGCCACCTCGAGACGAAGGGTGCCTGGATCACCGGGCTGCGTCGCGATCAGGCGTCGACGCGGACCGATACGCCCGCCATCCAGTGGGACGCGAAGTTCGGTCTCGCGAAGATCAACCCGCTGGTGGGGTGGGACGAGAAGAAGTCGTGGGCCTACATCTTCGCCCACGACCTCCCGTATAACCCGCTGCACGACCGGAATTACCCCACCCTCGGTTGTACGAACTGCACCGTCCCGGTAGCGGTGGGCGACGACCCGCGCGCCGGCAGATGGGCCGGTACCGGGAAGATCGAGTGCGGGCTGCACGCTGACTAGGGGTAGGCCCACCTCCCAACGTCTCGGACGTTGAGTGCGTTCGATCTAGAGCCGATACTCACACGGTAATGATTGTTGACTAATACGAGCGAGATTGCGGTGTATATGACTTCGACACTCGCCTTCACCCAACTGGACGAAGCGACCGGCGCGAGCGACGCAGCCACGGAGGATCGCCTCCACCTGCGCGCGCTGGAGGCAGAGGCGATCCATATCATGCGCGAGGTCGCCGCGGAGTTCGAGCGGCCCGTACTTCTGTTCTCAGGTGGGAAGGACTCCATCGTCCTCCTGCGGCTGGCGGAGAAGGCCTTCTGGCCCGGGCGCATCCCGTTCCCGGTGATGCACGTCGACACCGGGCACAACTTCCCCGAGGTCCTCGAGTTCCGCGATCGACGCGTGGCCGAGCTCAGGGCGCGTCTCATCGTCGCCTCGGTCCAGGAGTCGATCGACACGGGCCGCGTGGTCGAGGAGAAGGGGCCGCGCGCGAGCCGCAACCGCCTGCAGACGACGACCCTGCTCGATGCGATCGACGCGAACTGGTTCGATGCCGCATTCGGCGGCGCCCGCCGCGACGAAGAGAAGGCCCGCGCGAAGGAGCGCGTCTTCTCGTTCCGCGACGAGTTCGGGCAGTGGGATCCGCGCAACCAGCGCCCCGAGCTTTGGAACCTCTACAACGGTCTCCACGGTCGCAACGAGCACATTCGCGTCTTCCCGCTGTCGAACTGGACCGAGCTCGATGTCTGGCAGTACATCGCAAGCGAAGACCTAGAGATCCCCTCGATCTACTTCGCCCACCGCCGCGAGGTCTTCCTACGGGATGGCATGCTGATGGGCGTCAGCCCGTACATCCAGCTGTTGGACGGCGAGCGGCCGTTCGAGGCGACCGTCCGTTACCGCACCGTCGGCGACATGACCTGTACTGCAGCCGTGGAGTCGCATGCCTCCACCCTGGACGAAGTCATCAGGGAGGTGGCGGCGACGCGCATCACGGAGCGCGGGGCGACTCGTGCCGACGACAAGTTCTCGGAAGCCGCGATGGAGGACCGCAAGCGCGAGGGCTACTTCTAGCCCACGCGCCCCTCCGGCTTCCCGCCTGACTCGGGGAACCAATGGAACTGCTGCGCTTCGCAACCGCGGGGTCGGTCGACGATGGCAAGAGCACGCTGATCGGACGGCTGCTCTACGACTCGAAGCAGATTTTCGAGGATCAGCTCGAGGCCGTCGAACGCTCCAGCCGTGACCGCGGTTTCGACTACACGAACCTCGCCCTGCTCACGGACGGCCTTCGGGCCGAGCGTGAGCAGGGGATCACGATCGACGTTGCGTACCGTTACTTCGCGACGCCCAACCGCAAGTTCATCATTGCGGACAGCCCCGGGCACGTGCAGTACACGCGAAACATGGTGACCGGCGCCTCGACAGCCGACCTCGCCCTCGTACTCGTCGACGCGCGCGTGGGCGTGGTCGAGCAAACGCGTCGGCACGCGTACATCGCGTCGTTGCTGGGAATCCAGCACATCGTGCTCTGCGTGAACAAGATGGACCTCGTCGACTACGAGCGGGAGCCCTTCGAGCGCATCAAGCGAGAGTTCCTCGCCTTCGCCTCCGCCCTCGAGGTCGGTGAGGTCACCTGCGTCCCGATCTCCGCATTGCGTGGAGACTACGTTGTCGAGCGTGGCGAGTCGATGCCCTGGTACGACGGCCCGACGCTGCTCGAGCACCTGGAGACCGTCGACGTGGCGCCGGACCTCGACGAGGCGGCCGCGCGGTTCCCCGTACAGCTCGTGATCCGCCCGATGACCGACGAGCATCACGACTACCGGGGGTACGCCGGCACCGTCGCCGGCGGCGCCTTCTCCCCCGGCGATGAGGTGGCAGTGCTGCCCTCGGGTGTCCGCACGCGCGTCGCGGCCATCGACAGCTTCGATGGTCCCGTCGACCGCGCCGAAGCCGGCATGTCCGTCACGCTGCGACTGACCGATGACGTCGACGCCGGCCGCGGCAACATGATCGTCCCTGCGGAGCAGCCCCCGATGGTCAGCCAGGATGTCGTCGCGACCGTCTGCTGGATGAGCGAGCAGGGCGCGCTGGTGCCTCGGCGCAAGTTCTGGCTGAAGCACACGACTCATCGAGTGCGCGCGATCGTCGAAGAGATCGAGCATCGCCTTGACGTGAACACGCTGAAGTGCGACGAGAACGTGAGCTCCCTCCATCTCAACGAGATCGGTCGCGTGAGGCTGCGCACCACCGAGCCCCTCTTCTACGATGCCTACCGCACGAACCGGAGTACCGGCTCGTTCGTCCTCATCGACGAGGCCACGAACGGCACCGTTGCCGCCGG
This sequence comes from uncultured Dehalococcoidaceae bacterium, assembly GCA_964479165.1. Taxonomy (GTDB): domain Bacteria; phylum Chloroflexota; class Dehalococcoidia; order UBA2979; family UBA2979; genus CAYZJO01. The sequence continues at coordinate 27,451 of CAYZJO010000015.1, read as the reverse complement.
TATGATCGAGGCGTAGCGGCCACGCCCGCTGTGCAAGAGTCGCGCAGGTAGGGAGGACGAAGGGAAGATGGCGACTCAGGCCTACATCGACGCGACGGATGCCACCTTCGTTGCCGATGTGATCGAGTTCTCACACGAGCGTCCGGTCGTCGTGGACTTCTGGGCTCCCTGGTGCGGCCCCTGTCGGGTGCTCGGCCCGGTGATCGAGCGGATCGCCGCCGAGCACGGCGATCAGGTTCGCCTCGTCAAGGTGAACGTGGACGAGAATCCTGGGGTGGCCGGGCAACTCGGCATCCGCAGCATTCCTCACGTGATCGCCTTCCGTGGAGGACAGCCAGCCGATCAGTTCCTCGGGGCTGTTCCCGAGCAGCAAGTCCGCTCGTTCTTCGAGCGGCTGCTGCCCGGTCCCGCCGATGACGCGGTGCGCGACGCGAACTGGGCGCTGGCGAACGGCCACCTCGAGACCGCCCGCGAGCGCTTCGAGGCGGCCCTCGCTCTGGACGCCCGCCACGAGGCGGCGACCCAGGGTCTGGCCGCGCTACTCCTCGAAACCGGCGAGTACGCACACGCGATCCGCTACGCCGAACGCCTGCCGGGCCTGCCCGAGGCGCGCAGAGTCGCCGCTCTCGCCCGGTTCCGGCTCGAAGCAGGCGATGCGGACCGTGCAGCGCTGGAGGCGCGCATCGGCAGCAACGGCAGCGACGCGGCAAGTCACTTCGCCCTCGGTACGTTGCTCGCAGCACAGGGCGAGTGGGAGCCGGCACTCGAGCACCTGCTGGAGACGGTTCGCCTCGACCGCTCGCTCGCCGACGATGGCGGCCGCCGTCGGATGCTCGAGGTCTTCGACGTCCTCGGCGAATCCGACCCGCTCGTCCGCACCTACCGCCAGCGCCTCGCGAACGTCCTGTTCTAGGCGCTACTAGAAGAACTGCGGGCACCAGGGCGCACGCTCGGTCGCGAATAGGCGGTCCGCGCGCGTAAGGGCGCCCGGCACGTGCTCCGCGATGCGGCCGGCGCGAGCGAGCACGCTCGGACGCACACCGCCGAGGTAGACGGCGCCGAGGTCCGCGACATCGAGCGAGAGGTCCGGCTGCGCGTCGCTGCGCTCGGCCTCACCATGGCCCTCGGCGACGTGCAACTCGTAGCGGCCGGCGTTTTGCGCCCGGAACGCGTCCCGCAACTCGAACGTCAACCGGTCGTCGACTCCGTACGTCCGAGCGGCGAGAGTCGCTGGCACGTCCAGGATGCGCAGCCAGAGACCGTCGGCGGTTCGGCGCGTCAGGCGACGCATGTCCGCCAGCATCCACGGAAGCGGGTCGTCCGCGGGCCGGTGGTGCGCCCTGACCGTTGCCGTCAGGTCGAGGTCGAGCAGGTACGCCCAGAGGTCGGCGTGCGCGGCGTCGGTGGCGGCGATCAGTTCGACGAGGATGACTTCGTTCTGCGGGGACCCCTGCTGCCAATTCCCCTTGATGCGGTAGATCGCGTACCCGTCGATGGCCTCGGGGTCGCCGCTGGGCTCGTGGGCGACGAAGAAATAGCCGCTGCCGCCCTCGCGGTCCCACGGGCGGTCGCGGAAGCGGTCCTGCCAGAAGCGCTCGTCCCGAACGGTCATCCCGGCGCGACCTTCGCGCGCTCGCTCCCACGCGACAGGGAAGCGTTGCTCTGCCTCGGCCTGGTTGAGCATGCGAACGCGTCCGGTCGACGACGGGCGATACGCGAACCGAGCATGCTCCCGCTCGATCTCCCACGACTCATCGGGCGCTGCCTGGCCATAGCCGAAGCGACCGTAGATGCGGCTCTCGGAGGCCCAGAGGATCGCGAGGGGCTCGCCGCGCGACTGCGCGTCATCGAGGAGGCGGGCCATCATCCCCGTGAGGATGCCACGACGTCTGTGTGTGGGACGTACGCCCACGACCGTGACCCCGGCTGCCGGGATGACGCGCCCGCCCGGCACGGTGAGCTGCATCGAGATGTTGGCGCTCGTGCTGACCAGGGCGTCGCCGTCGAACGCAGAGACGGTGCGGTCGAGTTCGAGGGTGTGCCAGGCGATGTCCTCGGGCCGTGGGGTGAAGCCGAACGCGGCGCCGTCCGCCTCTCCGAAGGCGGTCAGCTCGTCGTCCACAATGGAGCGGAAGGTAATGTCGGGCACGTTGGCTCCGATCGGTCAGCGGGGTCGCTTCTGCGCGAAGACGAACCACGCCGTGGCGAACGCGGGTGGGGTGAGACGCTGCACGAGGCTCGCCGCTTGCCAGAGCACGCGGCTGTTGCCGGCGTAGGCCGGCTCCGCATCGTACGGATAGACCAGGAGATGATAACGATCGTCCGGGAAAGCGTTGCTTAGCGCCCGGCGTGTATTCAGGCGGTAGTGAGCGCGGAATACGCTCTCCGGCGTGCGCCACGGCTGGAGGCGGCCTAATGCGAGGCCGTGCAGCCTCCGCGGGATGAGTCGCGAGCCGATCGCCACGTAGCCGTGCCTGTTCGTGGTGCGAGCGGCGACCCAGCCGCCGGGGCGCAAGACGCGATCGATCTCCCGGACGGCGGCGGCCGGGTCGCGAAGGTGCTCGAAGACCCAGTCCGCCAGGACGAGGTCGAACGTCGCGTCGTCGAAGGGTAATCGCCCGCCTTCCTCCACGACGTGTGCCTCATCGAGGAGCGGGTTCGCGAGGACTGCGTGCTCGATGTCAACGCCCACGACGCGGGTCACGCGCCCGCGCAAGTTCGCGAGGCGGCGTCGGTATGGGGCGGGGTCGCGGGCGGCGTCGCCGGCGCCCGCGCCGAAGTCGAGCACGGTCCACGACGGCTCGAGGATGGCGTCGAGCCGCCCGTAGAACTCAACCGTTCCGTCGAAGCGGCTGTGGCCGCCGATGCCGGCCTCGGGGTAGCGCGGCTGTCGCAGGTCCCCACGTCGATCTCGCACCGTTCGCCTCCGCGTTTCCGGCTGAGGCCGCATCGTATGGGATGCCCGCGCTGGCATCACGAAGGTGGCGGCCCTCCGAGGCAGCCCTAAGGGTGGCTCACTTCCGCTTCACGAATGGCCCGGTTATCGTCGAACGCGGCGGGTAGCGGGCCGCGCGATGCGGTCCTGGGAGTCGACCACTACATGCCGACCACGTCTGGGGACCCGCTCCCCGAGCGTCGCAACGCCCTCTGGTCCCGCCTCGCAGCGCTCGCACTCGTCCTCGGTGGCGTTGCGATCGTGGTTGGTGCCGTCGTGCTGAGCGGCGGCGGAGGCGGCCGCGACGTATCCATCCGGGCCGCCCAGGCGGCGCAGGCCGCGATCGAGAGCGGCGAGGTTCCCGAAGGCGACGGCATCGTCACCAGCCTCGAGGAGCTCCACGAGCTCTATGGCGAGGCGCCCGACGCGACCTGGGGCCGCATCCGCATCCCCTCGATCGGCGTTGATGCGCCCATCAGCTACCGCTGGGTGGACACCGACGGGCAGATGCCGAATCCATCTGGGCCCGGCGACGTGGCCTGGTACGACTTCGCCGGGTGGCGCGGGTACGGAGGCTATCCGGGCGCGGGCAACAACGCGGTGTTCGCCGGCCACGTCGACCGCAACGGCCCAGTCGACTACGCAGGCGTCCACTACACCGGCCCGGGTGTCTTCAGCGGGCTTTGGCAACTCCCTCCGGGCGCCGAGATCGAGGTGATCGTCGAAGGCGGAACTCCGCTCACCTATACCGTCGCCTGGGTCAAGGACGTCGGTACCGGCGACGACTGGAAGTCCGTCGTCTCCTCTGAGACGGGCGGAGTCGATAGCATCACGTTGATCACGTGCAGCGGGGACTTCGACGCCGAGACACATGCCTACTCGCATCGCACGGTCGTGCGCGCGGTGCTGAGCTGACGCTGCCCAGGCGATCGCATCGAGGCTTCGCGCTACTCGTCGCAGGGCTGACCCTTCTCGCGGCCGCGGGCTGCGCCGTCGCGACAGAAGACGGAGCCGGGCTCGTCGCGCCGGAGGCGACGGTCACGACGGCCCCGACCTCGCTTCCTCCCGCTGACGAGCCGGGCCCCGAGATCACACCAACACTCGCGGACACGACTGAGGCTCCGACGGTGACGGCCACGCTGTCCGACGCTGCCCTCCCGGTGCGACCCGAAGCTGAGTCCTGCGGCGATCCTCGGTACGCGGCGCCGGCGAGCGTCCCGCCGATGCCGGCGTGGACGCGCCCTGCTCTCGAGCGGGACAGCGCGCTCGAGGCGTTGATTCGCGAGGTCCTCGGCGATGCGGCAGGCTCCGCGAGCGTGGTCGTCGTCGATGTCGAGGGCGACCGCTTCGCGGACGTGAACGGCAACCGGCGGTGGTACGCGGCGAGCCTCTACAAGCTGTTCGTGCTGTTCGAGGCCCAGTGGCAGTTCGGGAGCGGTCTGCTCGACCCGCTCGCTCCCGTCGAGATCTCTTGCTGGTACGAGCAGATGGACCTCGGGACGCTCGAGACGGTGGGAATCGCGCCCGGCGAACGCGTATCGCTGCAGGACGCCGTGCGCTACATGATCGTCGCGAGTGACAATGCGCTTGCCACGCTCGTGTACGACGTGGTCGGCGGACGGCACATCGCAGAGCGACTGAGCGCCCTCGGCACCTCCTCGTCGACGGTCGTCACGACCTCGGAACTGCCGACCACCGCCTCGGATGTCGCGCTCGTGCTCGAGGCGGTCGCCCGGGGGTTGCCAGACGAGCGGTCGGCAGCGGCGATGCGCTCGCTACTCGAGGACCAGTGGATTCGCGGTCGCATCCCTGCTGGCATCCCGGCCGATGGCAGCCGTGTGGGGAACAAGACGGGCGACCTCGGAGGCGCCGCACACGACGCCGCAATCGTCACGGCCCCGTTCGGCACCTACGTGATCGCGATCCTGACGGACGGCAGCCTCCGCGACGATGTCTTCGTCGAGCTCGCGGCCACGGTTCACGAGTACCTCGGCAGCACGGGCGGGTAGCGGTCGTCACCAGACGAAGAATGACTCGCAGTCGATGAACGTCGCGAGCGCCGTGCCGATGCAGACGTCGTTCCCCGGCCCGCCCTCGATGGTGTCCGCACCCGCCCCGGCAACGAGGCAGTCGTCACCGTCGTCGCCGAGCAGCAGTTGATCGCTGGATGCACCGAGCACCAGGTCGTTGCCCGGCGTCCCGTTGAGGTCGCCGCCCCCCGCCACGATGCCGTCGAGGGTGATCCCCCCACATTCGGTGGGGGCCAGCGCATTGAGCGAGATCGGCGCTGTGTCCTCGGCCGCGTAGCTCGAGGGGACGGTGTTTGCCGCCGTCGCCGCGAGGGTCAGCGCACCCGCGAGGACGATCGCACCGAGGAGCAGCGCGCGCTCACGGAAAAGCAGCGTCATGCGGCAGACGGCTCGTCCTGCGGGTCGACGTCGGACGCCTCCTCTTCGGGCGTGAGTGCGTCGCCGTGGCGGACGGGCTGGTACACGGTGAAGAGGGTGGGCCTGCCGTTCCCGGCGCGGTACTCGTAGATGCTCTCGGGTCGAATGATGAAGTAGCGCATCGCGGCGAACTGCTCCTGCACGAACACGCGTGGGCGGTCGCCATCGGAGAGCTCGAGGAGGTCCTCGAAGCGCGCGACGACGATTCGCGGCAGTCGCGGCTCGTCCTCAATCTGGCTGTCCACGAGATAGGCCCCGTACTTTGCGCGGATGCGCTCGATCTCGCCCATCGCGTTGATCTCGGCCGTGCGGCGCGCGATCAACCAGCCCACGGCTCCGCCCGCGAGAAGGAGCGGGACAGAGGCGACGCGGGCACTCGTGACGCTCATCGAGAGGCCGAGGAGCCCGAAGCGGTTGGCGACCGAGGTCTGGCTGGTAACGGACGCGGTCTGCTGCTCCGACAGCAGCGTCTCGAGGCTCTCGTTACGCCGGTCCAGCTGCAGTTGGTCGCCGTCGATCTTGAGTGGTAGAGCGGGCGTGAAGGTCTCGTCGACGGGGAGTCCATCGAGCATGCCTCGAGCCGCCACGTCGGCGGTCACGCTCAGGAGGTACGTCTCGTAGTGGACCCCGGTCTCGCGCTCCAGGTCGTCGATCATCCGGCGTACCTGGCGCAGGTCGAGGACACCGGCGACCGTCGTGGCGCCGCCCTCGAAGCGTGCGAGCGGCGCGAGCTCGATAGTGCGCTCCCAGCCATTGAGCTGGTTGATGCGCGCCACGAGACGGTGCGTTCCCGAGACGTCCTGCATCGCAGCGCCGCCACCCGCTGCGAGTGCGTAGTCGAACTCGACAGTCATCTCGTCCGCGAGCGCGAGGAAGACGGGCGCGCCCGTCGACACCTCGTTGGAGTCGTGGACATCGCCGCGCACGGTTGCGTAGTAACGGAAGGCGCCCGACTGCGTATACGTCGCTTCCGTGCTGACGCTGCGGCTCGATGGGCGCGCGAACGCAAACGCGGCGAGGACAAGCCCCAGCACCCCCGCGAGCACGGCAGCCCCGAGGAGCAGCGAGCCTGACGGACTGTACGCACTCCAGAGGTCACCGCCGGACACCTCCGGGAGAGGGAGACGCCCCTGCCCTCGCGCAGTCGCAGCCGTCCGTTTGCGGCCCTTCGTCTGAGTGCCCGGCGTGAGCATCACGCCGAGCGCCAGCATCGCAAGGACGGACGGGCCGAGCGGGGGCGCGAGCCACCGAGCCACTCGCCCGCCGCCGGGAACGGTCAGCCAGTACTTGCCGGTCACCTCGGAGGGCTCGGGCTGATAGGAATCGACCCAGTCGTTGTTGTCGCCCTGCATGACGAGGCGGCCGCCGTCGATGGCGATCACGCGATGGATGACGAGCCCGAGGTCGGGACTCCGGTAGGCGACCACGTCGCCGGGCGCGTACGTATCCGACTGCCGCACGAGCACCAGGTCGTTGGGGCCCATCGCAGGCTCCATGCTCGTTCCGGAGATCAGTGCGTATGTGACGTTGCCACCGACGCGCGTGGGTGCGAGCAGCGCGAACAACACCGCGGCCGCGAGGATCGCGGCGACGGCGGTCAAGAACGACACGCGCCGGCGGCGGAAGGTCATGCGCGCTCCGGACGGATCAAGTCTCGAGCCTCGTCTCGAAGCCTTACTGCGCGATCACGACGCGCAACTCGTCGACGCTCACGGCGGTAGCCTGCGGCAAGGTGGTGGCGCAGCTCACGGATGTGCCGGCGTTCGTGCAGTCGTACCAGGTGCCACTCCCCGCCACGAGCTGGATGCGGATCGTCGAACCGGCGGGCGGCGCCGAGTCCACGATGAAGTCCACTTGGTCGATGTTGGTGGGGTCGACGGCGTTCAGCGTGTAGTGGACGCCCGAGATGACGAAGCCGCTGATCGTGTTCGCGCCATCGCCAACCTTGCCTGCAGGCACCGTGTTGGCGGCGGCCGCCGCGTACGCGACCGTCGCGAGGGCCGCACCCGCGATGAGCACGGTCGTGAGCGGAGCGCGCCACCGTCGCAGGACGAATCGCATACCGAGCCCTCGCTACCTGTGCATCCGCTGCACCGATCTCGGAGCGATCTTCGACCCGGCGCTCATACGGCTTCATCGGAAGAACCCCGACTTTTTCCGCAGACTTCCGTACACCACGAACGTGGTGACGGTTACTATGGCGCTGCGATCGGGGGACGCACGGCGGGAGGAAGGTCCGAGCATGCAAGGCGCACAGAGCAGTGGACAGGGCAACCCGGCAGTCGATGTCGGAGCAATCCTCGGACGCGTCCAACGCCTCGCTCGCCTCGATACGACGGTCTTCGACGAGGTGCGCGACGCGACGAGCGAGACCGTGCCCGCGCTCGCCGTCGCCGTCGGTTCGATCCTCCTCTCGGCAATAGGCGTATGGCTCTGGCTGACGCTGGAGTTCGACGGCTTCGATGCGGCCCAGATCATCCTCAAGCTCGTCGTGCTCGGCACTGCAGCGATGGTGGGTGCGTGGGCGGTCTGGGCGCTCGTGACTCAGATCGTCCTGCTCAACGTTTTCAGCGTGCAGGCCGATCGCATGTCACTGATCCGCTGCATGGGGTACGCCGCTGCACCCGCTGGCGGAATGCTGCTGATGCTCTTTCCCACGATCGGACTCGGGATTGGCATCGCCGCAACGGTTGCGTGGTTCACGCTCACGAACTACGCGATCCAGGCAGCGGCGCCGGCCGCGCGGCCCAACCAGGTCGTCCTCGCGAACATCGGAGGCTTCCTCGTCTTCGCCGTCCTGATGGCGCTCATCGCCGACGCGACGGCTTGGGCGCCCGGGCTCTTCATCTTCGGAGCCGATTTTTCGGAGTACGTATAGCAGGGGAGGCCGCGCGCCGGTCCGATTCGCGAGATTCGCCGCGGCGGGCGGGGTGGCCCGCTGCGGCGCGACCGCGTTACTCTCGAACACGCGATTGCCGCGGCGGGGTGTGGGCATCGCTGACCCACCGGATGCACCGGAGGTGATGCGCACGTGTTTCCCGCCAGCACCCGTGCGCCGTGGCGCGTTTCTGCGCCCGCGGCCACAGGGGCGTTGCTGCTCGCTTCGCTCCTCGTTCTCCTGCTCAGCCTCGCGGCTCCGCTGCCCGCCCAAGCGGCGGGGATCCCGCTTCCGCCGGCCCAACAGCTCGAACCGGCGCAGGACGAGATCAGCGCCATCGTCTCGGTGGCGATGCGCGACCTCGGCACGACCCAGGGTGAGTGCTTCCCGTGGGTACGCCGCGTCGTGCACGAGGCACTCGGGCGGCCCATGGGCTTCGACTACCACGCCGGCTACCTCGCAGCCGGCGCAATCGAGATCGACGGAGGCGAGGCACGGGTTGGGGACCTGATCCAGATCGCGGATCCGGCGAACACCGGTGCCGGCGCTTCGTACCCCGGCCTTCACACTGCGATCGTGCTGACCAACCAGGGAGGCGGTGCGTATCGCGTCATCGACTCGAACTCGCAGTTCGACGGCGTGGTGCGCATCCGCGAGGAGTACCGCCCGGCGGAGCTCGCAGCGCGCTACCCGAACACGGTCGCACGCTTCTATCGATTCCCGGACGCGCCCGCCGTGCCAGTCGGCGCCTCCACCGCTGCGCCCGTACCCGCGCCGACAACGGTGGCGGCAAACCAGGCGATCGTTCGAGGGGACGGCGACTGCTTGCGGCTCCGCTCCGCCCCGAGTCTCGCTGCCGATTCGCTGACCTGCGTTCCGGACGGCGCGACGCTCTCCCTGCTCGGAACGACGGCCGAGGCGGACGGACATGTCTGGCAGCAGGTCTCGTTCGGAGGCGCGACGGGCTGGGTCTCGTCGGCGTTCATCGAGGTGGGCACAGACGCCCCGATGCCTGCGCCAGTCGCGAGCCCGACGCCGGCGCCGGTCGTCAGCCGTACGCCCGTGCCTTCACCCACGCCAGCTCCGGTGCTCACCATTGGGCAGCAACAACCTCCCGCCGCTCCGGCCGCGGCGTCGGCACGCGAGTTCGTCGCTCCGGTCGAGGGCGGACTGACGCAGGGCATCGCCGGCACCAATGACCCGGTGCTGCTCGCAGACTCGCAGCCGTTCGAGGTGGAGAGCATCTCTGTGCTAGAGGTGGAGACGCAGCGCTTCCTCGTGTACATCCCGGGCGCACCGGCGCTCGTGAACTCGCTGACCAGCTCCACGCTGCGTCCGGATGCCGTCGTGACTATCCGGAGGATCGGTGCGACGCCCCCGCCGGGACCGGCTCCCGCAACGGTCAGCACGACGGCGGTCGAGGGCGCGCCGAACACGCTGCGCACGCCCCCTGTGGAGGGCCTGACTCAGGGGATGGCCGGGACGAACGACCCCGCCGCGCTCGCCTCGGCGCAGCCGTTCCCCGTGAAGAGCGTCTCCGTCCTTGATGTGGGAACGCAGCGCTGGCTCGTTTACATCGTGGGAGCGCCTCCTGCCGTGAACACGCTGCATACGGGCACCATGTCGTCGCAGAGCATCGTGACCGTGCGTCGCGCGAGCGGCGATGTGCCGGCAGCGGGTGCGCCCCTTACCGCGTCGCCGCCGTCCGACACAGCCACCCCGGCTGCGACTCCAGCGGCCTCGCCGGCGGCGTCTCCGAGTCCGACGGCCGTGGCTGCCTCCGCTCCCGAGCCGCAGACGGTCGAGCTCTCCTACTACTACTGCGAGGAGGGTGCGCTTCCGCAGAGTGTCGGCGAGGGCGGCGGCTTCTGCGGGGTCATGGCGAGCGGGGCACAGGCATACGAGGGAGCGGCGGCGTGCTCGCCTCGGTCACTCGGACAGCGTTTCCGAGTGCTCGGCGATCCGACTGAGCGCGTCTACACGTGCGCCGACGTTGGGGCGAACGCGAGCGACAGCCACCGCGAGATCTGGTTCCCCAACAGCGACGAGGGTTGGACGTGGCGGCAAACCGTCGGTGCGACGGCCCGGATCCAGATCGTCGCGCAATAGGACCGAAGCCGCGTGGCCGCCGCCGAGAGGGGAGGTCACGCGGGGTTGCGACAGGTCAGCTCGCCCGCGCTAAGAGGGGCTCGCGGTCCCACTCATCCATGCCCTCCCGCACTCGGCGAGGTCCGAGTGCGCAGCAGCGCTCGGAGCGCAGCAGCGGGCGCAACGCCCCCAGCAGTTCGGCGATGGTGAACGGCTTGCCGAGCATACCGTCGGCGCCCCTCGCAGCGGCCTCGTCGAGCGTCGCGTCGCCGCTCACAATGAGTACGGGCGTGTCGAACTGGCGGCCTCTCAGCAGCCTGAGCACCTCCCAGCCATCGATGCCCGGCATCGAGATGTCGAGCAGGATGGCGTCGTAGGACGCCTTGTCGATGGCGCGCAGCGCCTCGAGCCCCGTCGAGCACTGGTCGCTCACGAAACCGTGGGCGTGCAATGCGGCGGCCTCGAGGGCTCGGACCCGCGGGTCATCGTCGACGATCAGGATCTGGGCAGGGTGCTGCTCAACTGAATGCCGGCTCCCTCCGGCGGGCAAGTGCAGGACGGACTCTGGGTCAGTCACCGGCTGACCTCCCTCGGCGACTCCTTCTGCGGTGGATGCGGCCCCTACAGGCAGAATGTCAGGTATCTAGGGGTGCGCCATCAGGGGAATCCCGTAATGTCCACGACATACGTGATGTACGGATTCGACTCGCGGGTACTACGTTCGCTATGGAGTAACTGCGGAGGAGTTGAGCCGGGCGGACGTATCTGACGAGAATACGGGGGCGTGTGGGCCTCGGGTGGGGTGACGCTCGTCCCAAGCGTCACCCCGTGGACCGGCGGTGCAGCGAGTCCATTCGCACGCGCCGGCCCATCCCGAGGGGGCCCGATCACAATATGCTCCGGCGCCCTTACCAAGTTCTGACCAGTCGCCGAGCACCCGGCTGCCATGCGCAGAAGGCTCGAACGCCCGCCCGGCTTTCAGATGGGGAGGGGGTCTTTCGACTCTCACAGCAAGTCGGGGAGGGCGGTATCCTCCGGGCGCGCGCCAGTTCAGGCGCGCATCGCGCGATACGTGGGGAACCGGGGGGTCTATGGCACGGCAGTACAAGTACCTGTTGGACGAGAGCGCGATTCCGACGCGGTGGTACAACATCGCGGCGGACCTCCCGAACCCACCATCGCCGCCACTCCACCCCGCCACCGGCCAGCCGGTCGGTCCGGACGACCTCGCACCGCTCTTCCCGATGGCGGTCATCCAACAGGAGGTCTCCACCGAGCGGTGGATCGACATCCCGGAGCCCATCCTCGACGTCTATCGGACGTACCGTCCGTCGCCGTTGATCCGTGCCCACCGGTTGGAGGAAGCGCTGGGGACGCCCGCGCACATCTATTACAAGTACGAGGGCGTGAGCCCGGTCGGTTCGCACAAGGTGAACACAGCCGTCGCCCAGGCCTTCTACAACCACAGTGAGGGCGTCCGGCGGATCACGACGGAGACGGGCGCCGGTCAGTGGGGCGCCGCGCTCGCCTATGCATGCCAGATGTTCGGCATCGAGCTGAAGGTATACATGGTGAAGGTCTCCTTCGAGCAGAAGCCGTACCGCAAGGCGATGATGAACACGTACGGCGCCAGCGTCGTCGCGAGTCCGAGTTCGGAGACCAACGCCGGCCGCGCGATCCTCGAGCAGAACCCCAGCTCCTCGGGCTCCCTCGGCATTGCCATCAGCGAGGCCGTCGAGGACGCCGCGACCCACGAGGACACGCGCTATTCGCTTGGTTCAGTGCTGAACCACGTCTTGCTGCACCAGACCGTGATCGGCCAGGAGGCCATCGCACAGATGGAGATGGCCGGGGAGTACCCGGACGTCGTCATCGGCTGCGTCGGGGGCGGCTCGAACTACGCCGGGCTCGCCTTTCCCTTCATGCGCGAGCGACTGACCGGCGGCCGGCAGATCCGCTTCATCGCGGCCGAGCCGACCTCGTGCCCGACCCTGACGAAAGGGATGTACGCGTACGACTTCGGCGACACTGTCGGCCTCACGCCGCTGCTGAAGATGGCGACGCTGGGTCACACCTTCATGCCGCCCGCGATCCACGCGGGCGGATTGCGGTACCACGGCATGGCCCCGCTCATCAGCCAGCTCCACGCTGAGGGCAACATCGAGGCCGAGGCGCACGGTCAACTGGGCGTGTTCGAGGCTGCCGTGCAGTTCTCGAGGACGGAGGGCATCGTCCCCGCGCCCGAGTCGGCGCACGCGATCCGTTCGGCGATCGACGAGGCGCTCGCAGCGAAGGAGGCGGGCGAGGAGCGCGTAATCCTGTTCAATCTCTCGGGCCACGGTTTCCTCGACCTCGGCGCGTACGAGCAGTACTTCAACGGCGAGCTCGAGGACTATGAGTACCCCGCCGAGGGAATCGAGGAGGCGCTGGCCACCCTCCCGGCGGCCGTAACGACGTAGCGGGTCGACCCACGGATGAAGCAGGAACGGCCGCCCTCCAATGAAGGCGGCCGTTCCGGTGCAAGGGCAGGGCAGCGTCAGTGAGGCTGCGCTCGGTTCAGCGCGGGCACCGGGACGTTCAGCTCCAGCCCGAGCGGCGGCCCGCCTGGTGGCGTCACTGTGACCGTCACTTTAAGCGACTCGATGTCGAGGCTCCTCAAGACAAGCGTCGCCGCGAACTCGGTGCTCCCCAAGTCCGCTGTCCTCGTCGGTGCGTCGACCTCGAGACCCGCGGCCTGGATGGCCACCTCGTAGTCGACGGGCGGGGTGACTCTCACGAACAGCGGCGTGTGCTGGTACGGCACGAGCGCCTTGTCGGCCAGGCGAACGCTCACGTGCCGGCCCTGGACGGTGGTGTCGGAGCCGAGGCACCCGGAGAGATCGACGTCCGCGTCGAACGCCTCGCGAAGGACGCCCAGCGGCGCCGGGCGTTCGCGGTAGTGCCGGTAGAAGTACTTGCGGATGATGCGCCCGTCACGAGACACGGCGAACGCACCGGGGAAGGGGATGCCGTAGATCTCCTCCTCCGGCCGCACAAGGTCGTTCAGGATGCCGAGCCGGCGGATGAAATGCGAGCCCTCATCCGAGAGTAGCGGGTAGGTGATCCCGTTCTCCGCCGCAAACTCCGCGAGCGCGCCCGGCGGGTCGTATGACACGGCGAAAAGCCCCACACCTGCTGCCTCGAACGCCGGGAGATGCTCCTGCAGGTGGCGGAGCTGCGTTCGGCAGAAGGCGCACCAGCGCGCCGATCGGTGGAACACGACCAGCGCGCGGCGGCCGTCCTCGCCCCACTCGAGCTGGACCGGGACACCGCGCTGGTCCGGCAGCGTGGCGGCAGGGAAATCCTCGCCTTCCGAGGGGCCGGTGGCGAAGACGCCCGTCACCGGGTAGCGGCGCGAGGGCGGGAGTTCGGCGATGGGGTCGGGCGGCATCGAGATGAGTTGTCCCTCCCTTGCAGCGAGTTCTCGCTAGCGGGCGCACTCCTCGTAGTACGCGGGCCCGAGACAGCCCGGGCACACCGGCTCACCGAGGACGCGCGTCTCGCGGCCGTTGAGCACCTCCTCGCCGCACCGTGCGCACTCCACGCGCACGCCGGCCCGGCCGAGCAGCGCCTCGGTATCGAGGGCGATGCGGACCGGCGTGGCGTTGAGGAGCAGCGGCTCCGGTACGCGCTGGTAGCCGGCGAGTTGCGCTTCGTAACGTGAGGTCGCATCCGCAGCGTAGGCCCACGCCAGTTCGCGGACTCCCGCGCGCGGCGCAACACGAACGGCCAACCCCGTCTCGAGGTCGACGCCGGTCACCGCGACACGCCCGTAGTCGATCACGCGCATCGTGCGGTGCCCGCCGGTGCATCCGGTCGCCGCGGCGATCCCGTCGAGCACGCAACCGTCCGTCTCGGCGAAGAGCAAGAGCCGCTTGTCGGCGCGCGGCAGCGGCAGGTCGAGGGCGTTCCCGACCGCGAGTCCCATCCGCACGCCCAGTACCTGCCGCGGGCAGAGTCGCTCGTGCTGTGCGGCGCTCTCGGTGCACGCTCGTTCGATCGCGGCCCTGGAGGCGTGGACGGCTCCGGTGGTCATGGGCGCGTGTCCCTTCAGCTCGCTCGGAGGGCGGTTCCGAGCGCCCGCTCGACGGCGCTCGACGGTTCGAGCGCGAGGTCCGATGTGAGCGCGCTTCGATAGGACTGGTACTGCGCGAGCGCCTCGCGACGGCGACCGAGTTGGCCGTACGCTGCGATCAGGGCGATCTGGAACTCCTCCTGCAGCGGGTCCGCGGCCACCGCACGCTGGCAGTACCCCATCGCCCGCGCGGGATCGCGAGCGCCTGCAGCCAGTCGGGTCGCATCGCGGAGCAGTCCGAGGTAGTCCGAACGCAGGCGTTCCTGGTACGGCGTGACCCACGCGCCGAATACTCCGCTTTCGTCGAGGTCTGCCGTGTACAGCGAAAGCAGCGCATCGATCCGGTCGAGGCACTCGGCGACGTTTCGCTCCGGGGACGCTCCGCCAGCCCTGAGCAGGCTCAAGCCTCGAGTAAAGGCGGTCGCGTCGACTTGGACGCAGGGCGCCAGCTGGAGCCGTTCGGCACCCGCGGAGACCGACACCGTGACGTCACAGCCGAGGGACTGCCGCAGGCTGTGGAGCAAGACGCGCAGGTGCGTTCGCTCGGAACCGCCGGGCGGCTCTGGCCAGAGGGCGTCGCAGACCTGGTCTTTCCGCAGTCCGCCGGCCGGCGCCAGGGCAAGGAGCGCGAGCACCTCGAGCGCACGGCGTCGCGGGAGCTGTACCGGCTCACCGTTCACGATGCACTGCGGGCTTCCGAAGAGCCGGAGGTACACATTCTCCGCCCCGCCCGTTCTCGCGGCCGTGCCATTGTCGAGCGCCGTCGCTTGCGGGTGCAGCAGGATGACGGCGGCGGTGCTGTCGCTGCGGGTCTCCGCGGGCAGCGCGAGGGCGGTCGCGAGGATCGGGAGACGGGTGCCATCGGGTCGCAGCCAGGCGCGCCAGGGCAGTTCGATGGCACGCCCCGCCACCAGCGATGCGAGCGTGGGGCACCCGTCGGGGCGGCAGGACCGCTCGCCCGTGCCGTCCACCGCACAGACCACGTCGCTGCAGCGCTGCCCCACGAGCCTCGAGGCCGGCGTTCGCAGCAGATCGCTGGCCGCCCCGTTTACGGCAACCACGCGACCGTAGCCGTCGATTGCGAACGCCGGCCCGAGGGTGCCATCGACGAGACGTTCGACTCCCACGTATCCCCGCTCTCGCGATTGCGGGCGCCTGCGCACTGATCTTTTCGGCCGTGGGACGGCTGCGGATAGGGCCGTTTGGCCCCCGCCCGACGGGACCGCAGGGACCGTGCGTGTAACGGCTGGAGTAACGGCAGGGATCGAGAATCCATGTGAACGTGAGCACACGAACGAGCGTCAAGGCGGTCGCGGGGTCGGGTGGGTGAGGTTCTCATGGAACAGAAGCGCAGCATCTCGCGGCGATCGTTCCTGCGACGGGCAGCCGCCGCGGGGGCAGGGGTAGCGCTCGCAGAGGTCTTCGTCTTCGAGCCGTGGCACCTCGAGGCCAGCCAGCCGGTCTCGGTCAACGATCCGTTCACCGTCTTCCCCGACCGCGGCTGGGAGCAGGCCTATCGCGACCTCTTCACGCCGGACTCGGACTACGTCTTCACCTGCGCACCGAACGACACCCACAACTGCCTGCTGCGAGCGCACGTGAAGAATGGCGTCGTCGTGCGCATCAGCCCTACGTACGGATACGGCGAGGCCACCGACCTCCACGGCAACAAAGCCTCGCACCGCTGGGACCCGCGCTGTTGCCAAAAGGGACTCGCGCTCGCCCGCAAGTTCTACGGCGACCGGCGAGTCCGCGGCGCGATGGTCCGAGCCGGCTTCAAGGAGTGGGCGGACGCCGGATTCCCTCGGGACGAGGCAACCGGCAGGCCCCTGCAGGACATGGAGCGCCGCGGCCGCGACACTTGGGTCAAGGTTCCCTGGGACGAGGCCTTCGACCTCGCGGCGCGCGCCTATCTCGATATCGCGCGCGCGTACTCGGGCGAAGCAGGCGCGGAGCGCCTCACGGCCCAGGGGTACGACCCTGCGATGGTGGAGGCGGCGCACGAGGCGGGAACGCAGCTCATCAAGGTGCGCGGCGGGATGCCGCTCCTCGGCATTTACCGCATCTACAGCTTCTACCGCTTCGCCAACATGCTCGCGCTCCTCGACGACCACGTGCGGCAGGTCGGACCCGACGAGGCGCTGGGCGGCCGGGGCTGGGACTCCTACACCTGGCACACGGACCTGCCGCCCGGACACCCGATGGTCACCGGCCACCAGACCGTCGAGTTCGACCTCTTCGCGCCGGAGTATGCCGACCTCGTGGTGACGTTCGGGATGAACTGGATCTCGACGAAGATGCCGGACGGCCACTGGCTCTCCGAAGCGCGCCAGAAGGGCACGCGCATCATCAACGTCTCCACGGACTACCAGTCGACGTCGAACCGCTCGGACGAGGTCATCATGATCCGTCCGGGCACGGACGCGGCGCTCGCCCTTGGCTGCGCGCAGTACATCCTCGCGAACGGGCTTCACGATGAAGACCACATCAAGGCGTGGACCGATCTCCCGCTCCTCGTACGGATGGACACGCACCAGCTGCTGAACGCGCGCGACGTGGTCGAGGGGTATGAGCCCGCGCCACTCGACAACTTCGTCCAGGTCGTTGCCGATGGCGCGCCACTACCGGCGCCCGCGCAGCAGGGAACCCAGTACGTATCCGAGTCGCTCCGCGCCGAGTGGGGCGACTTCATGGTGTGGGACGAGCGGACGAACGAAGCCGTGCCGGTCACCCGCGACCAGGTCGGTGATCGCTTCCGCGAGACCGGGGTGGAGCCGGCGCTCGACGGTGAGTTCGCGGTCACGCTGCTCGACGGCTCACAGGTCTCCGTGCAGCCCGTGTTCGGTCAGGTGAAGCGCTACCTCGACGAGAATTTTGATCTGGCGACGACCTCCGAGGTGACGTGGGCTCCGCCCGCGGCCATCGAGAGCCTGGCGAAGCAGGTCGCCTCAGCACGAGGCAAGACGCTCCTCGCGACCGGCATGGGGCCGAACCACTACTTCAACGCGGATCTCAAGGACCGCGCGATCTTCCTGTTGGCGGCACTGACCGACAACGTGGGTCACATCGGGGGGAACGTCGGCGCCTACGCGGGGAACTACCGCGGCTCGATCTTCAACGGCATCCCCCAGTGGATTAAGGAAGACCCGTTCAATCCCGAGCTCGACGCTGCCCAGCCGGCCACGGTCCGGTCGTACTACAAGGGTGAGTCGGCGCACTTCTACAACTACGGTGACCGGCCGTTGCGCGGCGGCACGAAGAACTTCACCGGCGAGACGCACATGCCGACGCCGACGAAGGCGATGCTCTTCGGCAACTCGAACTCGCTGCTCGGCAACGCGAAGTGGCACCACGACGTGGTCCACAACACGCTGCCGGGCATCGAGGCGATCTTCGTCAATGAGTGGTGGTGGACGGCGTCGTGCGAGTACGCCGACATCGTCTTCGGCGTCGACTCGTGGGGCGAGCGCAAGAATCTCGACGCGACCGGGTCCTGCACCAACTCGTTCCTGCACATGGCGCCGCGCAGCCCGCTGGACCGGATCTACGACACGCGCGGCGACGCCGAGGTCATGGCGGGCATCTCGGAGCAGCTCGCCGCGCTGACGGGCGACTCGCGCTTCCGCGACTACTGGACGTTCCTCCTCGACGGCCGCGACGACGTGTACCTCCAGCGCATCTTCACAGCCTCGAGTACGACGCGCGGCTACGACGTGCTCGAGCTGGAGCGGCTTGCGCAGCAGGGCATCCCCGCCCTCATGAACTTCCGCACGTACCCGCGTCACGGCGGCTGGGAACAGCGGCAGGAAAGCAAGCCCTGGTACAACCGCTCGGGCCGCCTCGAGTTCTACCGCGACGAGCCGGAGTTCCTCGAATACGGCGAGAACCTCCCGGTCTTCCGCGAGCCTGTGGACTCGACGTTCTACGAGCCGAACGTGATCCACGGCCGCACCCACCCGCTGATCGCGCCGGCGGGCCCACTCGAATACGGGCTGCCGCTCGACGACCTTTCGACGGAGACGCGGCAGATCCGCAATGTCGTGAAGGCATGGTCCGAGCTGAAGGGCACGGTTCACCCACTGACGGCCGCGGACGACCGGTTCCGCTTCCTCTTCATGACGCCGAAGTACCGCCACGGCGCGCACAGCACGCCCGTCGACCTCGACTGGATGAGCATGCTCTTCGGTCCGTTCGGCGACGCGTACCGCCACGACAAGCGGACGCCGTGGGTGGGGGAGGCGTACCTCGAGCTGAGCCCGGAGGACGGACGGGCGCTCGGGATCGACGACGGCGACTACGTCTGGTTCGACGCCGACCCCTCCGACCGTCCGTACCGGGGCTGGAAGGAGGGGGACGAGGACTACCTCGTCTCTCGCGGCATGGCCCGGGCGCGCTATCAGAACGCGATGCAGCCTGGCGTGATCCGCATGTACTACAACATGTACGTCGCCACGCGCGGCTCGGTACGCGGCGCCCTCGAGCGGCCGGACGGGCTCGCGAAGACGCCCGAGACCGGCTACCAGGCGATGTTCCGCCACGGCAGCCACCAGAGCGGCGTGCGTGCGTGGCTCCGCCCGACCCTGCTCACCGACACCCTCGTGCGCAAGCCGTTCTTCGGCCAGGACCTCGGGAAGGGCTTCGAGAGCGACGTTCACTGCGCCAACGGCGCGCCGAAGGAGTCGTTCATCAAGCTCGAGCGGGCCGAGGACGGCGCGCCGGAGGGCGGCCTCTGGAAGCCGGCGCAGAACGGCGTCCGCGCCGGCTATGAGTCCGATCTCATGAAGCAGTACCTCAGCGGCGCCTTCTACCAGGCGTAGCCGCCAGGGGATCCCGCGCGCCCTCGAGAGAGACGAGGCAACCGAATGGCACAGGTCTTCAATTGGCAACTCGGACGGGAGATGGAGTACCCCTACGAGGCCACGCGCCCGCAGCGCCAGATCGCGTGGATCTTCGACACGAACAAGTGCATCGCCTGCCAGACCTGCACCGTGGCCTGCAAGTCCACATGGACCTCGGGCACGGGGCAGGAGTACATGCTCTTCAACAACGTCGAGACGAAGCCCTATGGCTTCTTCCCGACGGGCTGGGACGTCGAACTGCTCAGGCTCCTCGGGCCGGCGCAGTGGCAGGACGGCGTCTCGACCGGCGAGACCGTGTTCGAGTCCGCCCCTCCCGGCGAGCGGGTGAACGGCTGGTTGCCGACGAGCGAGCAGTGGGCGCACCCGAACATCGGCGAGGACGAGCCGGCGGGGCAGGTGGCGCGCGGCACCTACATCGACAGGCTGCCCCACGACACCTGGTTCTCCTACCTCGCCCGGATCTGCAACCACTGCACCTACCCGGCGTGCCTCGCGGCCTGCCCCAGGCAGGCGATCTACAAACGCCCTGAAGACGGCATCGTGCTTGTCGATCAGGAACGCTGCCGCGGCTACCAGGAGTGCGTGGCGGCCTGCCCGTACAAGAAGGTGATGTTCAACAACGAGACGCGCGTCTCGGAGAAGTGCCTTGCCTGCTTCCCCAAGATCGAGCAGGGCTACCAGCCGCAGTGCGTCACCAGTTGTATCGGGCGCATCCGCATCGCGAGCTTCATCAGTGCGCCAGAGACGGTGAACCCCAAGAGCCCGATCGACTTCCTCGTGAAGGTGCGGAAAGTGGCGCTGCCGCTCTACCCACAGGCGGGGACCGAGCCCAACGTCTACTACATCCCGCCGATCCACGCTCCGCGCGAGTACCTGCGCCAGATGTTCGGCCCCGGCGCCGACGAGGCCGTCGAGACCTACCAGCGCATCTCCTCGGATGAGGAGCTGCTGGGCCTCATGATGCTGTTCGGGGCGACCGAGCGAATCATGCACTCCTTCGAGGTGGCGGACGGCATTGCGACCGGCTACGGCGAGGACGGCGAGGAGCTGGTGAGCGTCCCGCTGCGCGAGCCCACCTTCATCCGCGAGTACTTCGACGAGGTGCACGAGGCCTACCTGCAGAACATCACCTAGCCGCGCGAGTGCCGGCTCCTCGAGCAAAGGAGGCAGTCATGACCACCGAGCAGGAGCAGGAGCGCCGCCTGGAGCATCCCGAGACGGTCAGCCGGCGTGGGTTCGTGAAGGCTGCCGCCGCCGTGGCCGCCAGCACCACCGTCGCCGCGAGCATCGGCATCCTCGAGCTGCGCCGCAGCGAGCCGTCGAACCAGCTGGTTGCCCGCCGCACGCGAGGCGAGCTGCCGCTCGACCCCGCCGACCGCGCGTGGGCGCGACTGCGTGCGTGGCCCGTCCAAATGCGTGTGCAGAACCTCACGACGCCCTCGATCTCGGAGCTGGCGGTGCCGGAGATCTCGGTACGCGCACTCCACAACGGCGAGACGCTGTCGTTCCTCATCGAGTGGGAGGACGCAGACGAAGACAACGTCGACGCGATGGCCCGCTTTCGTGATGCCGTCGCGGTCCAGCTCCCGGTCGACCCCGCGGCGCCAGTGGCGGTGACGATGGGCGCGGCGACGCAGCCGGTGCACATCATGCAGTGGCGCGCCGCGTGGCAGGTCGACGTCGACCAGGGGCGGCGTGGTGTGCGTGACGCCTTCCCCAACATGTACCACGACGCTCCACCGGAAGCGCTGCTGGGCGCAGAGGCGGCGCGGCAGTTCTACCCGGCGCTCGTCGCCGGCAACCCCATGGCGCGGCGCGACCGCACCTCGCCCGTGGAGGACCTCGTCGCGGAGGGCTTCGGGAGCCTCACCGCCCACGCCGAGCAGACGGCAACCGGCCGAGGCGTGTTCACCGGCAAGGGCTGGCGCGTCGTGATCGCGACTCCGCTGCAGCCGGGGGCAGACAAGACGAGCCTGGCGCCCGGCATCGCGACCAACGTCGCCTTCGCCGTCTGGAACGGTTCGCATGGCCACCGCGGCGCACGCAAGCAGTGGGCCGACTGGATCCCGTTGGAGATCGAGGCCTGAGATGACAACGACCCACGTACCACCCGAGGCGCTCGCCCGACCGCAGGTCCAGTCGCTCCTCGGGCGCTCCGCGCTGTACGAGGCGCTGGCGCTGAGCCTCGCCGAACCACGCACCGAGCTACTCGAGCGCCTTGACGTGCTCCTCCGCGACCTCGTGACCCACCCCATCGCCCTGAGGCTTGGCATCGCGCGGGAGCTCCGTGCGTTGCGCTACGCACGGAAGGATGTCGACGCCGAGCGCCTCGCCCCGGTGCACTTCGTGCTCTTCGAGGCCTCGGTCCTCTGCTCCCCCCACGAGACCGAGTACGTGCGCGACCCCTTTGCGAAGGCGGTACAACTGGCAGACATCGCGGGGTTCTACGGCGCGTTCGGCCTGCGCGTGTCGGCGCAGCATCCGACAACGCCCGACGACATCTGCACGGAGCTCGAGTTCGTCGCGCTGGCGACACGCCGCGAGGCGTACGCGCTCGTGCAGGGCTGGGACGACCGAGCGGCGATCGCCCGGGACGCGTCGCGCTCGTTCCTCGAGAGCCACCTCGGCCGCTGGTTCGAAGCATTCAGCGCCGACCTGGCAGAACAGGCAGGTCCCGCCGCGGCTACGCGAGACGATGCGGCGGTCGCGTCCTGGTTCCGCGCCGTCGCGGCCCTCGTCCGCACGGCGGTGCGGGCCGACCTCGATGCACTCGGCGTCTACCCGAGCCGGCTCCACTCACGCGTCGTGAACGACGATGCGGAGGGCGCACCGTCCTGCCCGATGGTGGCGGGTGATCGCGGGACTCCTGGATAAGAAGTACCCCGCCCGGCTCACGCCCCTCGATGTCCTGCCAGGGTTTCTCCTTCGCGTCCTCTCGTGCGCTGCCGTCAGCCTCATGACGTGCCAGCTCGGCTTCCGCTGGCTCGATTCATGGATTCTCGTTCACTGGTTTTTCTCCCTAGACCGAGCGAATCGATTACAAGAAGATTTTTCTTCACCCAGTGAGCGCAACACGCCAAAACTCGGAGCTGCCGATGCCTGCCGCGACGAGGACACGGGTCACCCGTGCGACTGAGGACTTCGATCTCATCCCCTCGCGGGACTCCTCGAGGGAGGTCACCGTCGAAGTGGGACGCGCGGCACCCGACGACGCGACAGTGATCGGCGTGCCGGTGGCCACCGACGGCGACGTGCCTCGCGACCGGCTCGACCTCGACCGAGCGACGTTGGAGGCATCGGGGTTCTCGGGCACGGTGGGCGAGACGCTCGTCCTACCGCGAACCGACGGGCCCACGATCATCGAGGTCGGCGTCGGTCCACGGGCGGAGCTCGACGCGACTGCGCTGCGCAACGCAGCGGCCGCGTTTGCTCGCGCTGCTGCGCGCCACGCCAACCTCGCCATTGATCTGACGGGGGTGGTCTCGGAGGTCGATGCGCGCGTCGTGGGTCAGGCGGTGGTCGAGGGCGTCCTCATGGCGCGCTACCGCTACCGCTCGTTCGCGGACCAGCCGAGCGATGTTCACCTGGCCAGGCTCGATCTGATCACGGCCGCGAACCGGGTTCGCCCGACGACTGCCGGGGCCGAGCGCGGGCGGCTGGCCGCGCGCGCTGTGAATGCCGCGCGCGACCTCTGCAACGCGCCGGCGACGCACCTCACGGCGCGACGCTACGCGCAGGTCGCCGAGCGCCTGGGGCGCGAGACGGGCCTCGAGGTCCAGGTCTTCGACGAGAAGCAGCTCGCGGCGCTCGGCTGCGGCGGCCTGCTCGGCGTGAACGCCGGCAGCGTCGAGCCGGCGCGCATGATCAAGCTCACCTACACACCCTCGAGCCGGCCTCGCGGCAATCTGCACTTCGTTGGCAAAGGGATCATGTACGACTCGGGCGGCATCAGTCTCAAGCCGTCCGACGCGATGCACGCGGCGATGAAGCTCGACATGTCCGGCTCCGCGGCGATCCTCGGCGCGATGACGATGCTCCGCGACCTCGGCTGCCGCACCGCCGTGACCGGTTGGCTGATGTGCACGGACAACATGCCCTCCGGGACCGCTACGCGCCTTGGCGACGTGCTCACCACGCACTCCGGCAAGACGATCGAGGTGGTCAACGCCGACGCCGAAGGCCGGCTGGTAATGGCGGACGGCATCGACATGGCGGTGGAGGCGGGCGCCGACGCGATCGTCACCATCGCCACGCTCACCGGCGCGGCACTGCGTACGTTCGGGACCGCATACGCCGCGATGATGGCCAACCGGCCGGCGCTCGCCGAGCAACTTGAGGCGGCCGGCCGGGCGGCCGATGAGCCCGTCTGGGAACTCCCCTTCATCCGCCAGTACCGGCCTCAACTCAACTCGGCGATCGCGGACGTCAAGAACATGGGGGGCGAGAACGCCGGGACGATCATCGCGGGCCTCTTCCTCGAGGTGTTCGCGGACCAGGTGCCCTTCGGCCACCTCGACATCTGCGGACCGATGATGACGACCGCCGATGAGTCCTGGCGTTCCACTGGCGCGACCGCATTCGGGACCCGACTCCTCGCCGAGTTCGCGTCGAACTTCGAGCGCCCATAGTCGTCGCCTGATCGAGCACGGAGCGAGGACCAGTGACAACTGCCGGTGTAAGCGCAGAAGAGCCGGTCGAAGCCGGAGGCGGATTGCTCGACCGCATCGAGCGGATCGGGAACAAGGTGCCGCACCCGGCACTCATGTTCCTCTACCTCATCGTGATCGTCATCGTCCTGTCGCACATCCTCTACCTGATGGGGATCAGCGTCACGGACGAAATCATCGTTCCGGACGATGTCCCGGTTCGCCCGGACTACTACGAGGACACGACCCAACCGATCCTGACCCCTGGAGCCGTCGACCTCGACTACGAGGCAGGGTGGCACATCGAGGAAGTCACGATCCCGATCGAGTCCCTCCTGACGACGGAGGGCATCCGCTTCATCTTCACCTCGTTCGTGCCCAACTTCGCCGGCTTCGGCGTCATCGCCGTGACGTTCGTGGCGCTGATGGGCGCCGGGGTCGCCGAGGCCAGCGGACTGATGGGCGCGCTGATCCGGCTGCTCGTGTCGGCCTCGCCGCCGCGCATCCTGAGCTTCATCCTCATCTTCGTCGGCGTCCTCGCCAGCGTCGCCTCCGACGCGGGCTACCTGATCCTGGTGCCGCTGGGTGCGGCGGCCTTCCTGAGCGTGGGCCGCCACCCGCTCGCGGGGATGGCGGCGTGCTTCGCCGGTGTCGGCGCGATCTTCGCCGTGAACCCGCTGCCGGGCCCGATCGACGCGATGATCACCGAGGTCACGAACGAGGCCCTGGTCAGCGTCGGCGCCGAGCCGATCACGATCGTGGCGAACTACTGGTTCTCCGTAGTCACCTCGGTGCTCCTCGCCATCGTCGCGACGGTCGTCACCGAGCGCATCGTGGAGCGCCGCCTGGGGACCTACGGGGGGCCTGCAGACGCGGGAAGCACCGAGGGAGACGAGATCGCACCCGCGGCCGAGTCCCGCGGGCTGCGCTGGGCGCTCTTCGCGTTCCTCGGATTCCTCGCGCTGATCCTGATCTTGACCGTGCCAGAAGGATCGGCACTGCGAGACCCGGAGACCGGAGAGATCATCGGCGCGACGCCGTTCATGGACAGCCTGCTGTT
The DNA here is from genome assembly GCA_964479165.1 of uncultured Dehalococcoidaceae bacterium. Lineage (GTDB taxonomy): Bacteria > Chloroflexota > Dehalococcoidia > UBA2979 > UBA2979 > CAYZJO01. The sequence goes on along the minus strand of CAYZJO010000015.1, from coordinate 2,424 downwards.
CATCATCGCGATGTTCTTCCTGCTGTCCGGCATTGGCTTCGGTCTCGGAGCGGGGACGTTCACGGGCGCGAACGACGTCATCGCCGCGGTGACGAAGACGTTCTCGAATCTCGCCGGGCTGGTCTTCATGCTGCTGATGATCGCCCAGTTCATCGCGTTCTTTAACTTCTCGAACATGCCCAGCGTCCTCGCGGTTGCGCTCGCGGAATGGCTCGAAACCGCGGGCATCCCGGCGTTGCCGCTGCTCGTCGGCATGATCGTCATCATCCTGCTGCTCGACGTGGTGATGCCCGGCCTCATCCCGAAGTGGGCGATCTTCGCGCCAATCCTGGTGCCGCTGTTCATCAACCTGGGGGTGCCACCACAGACGATGCTGGCCGCCTACCGCGTGGGCGACTCGCCGCTGAACGTCGTCACGCCGCTGATGGTGTACCTGCCGTTCATGGTGACCGTCGCCCAGCGTTACGAACCGGACGCTGGCATCGGCACGATCATCGCCCTGATGATGCCGTACGTCATCGTGATCGCATTGGTCTGGATTCTCGTCTTCGTGGTCTGGTTCCTGCTCGGTGCGCCGCTGGGGCCCGGGTACCCGGTGACGATCTGAGCCGATTGGGAGCGGCAACGAGGGCGTCATGAGCGAGGTGACGATCACCTTCGCGATCATCGCGGCGGTCGTCCTGCTGTTCGTCTGGGGCAAGCTGCCCGTCGAGGTCGTCGGGATCGGCTGCCTGCTGGCGCTCTGGGCCACCGGCATTCTCACGCTGGAGCAGAGTGCCGCCGGCTTCGGCGACCCAACGGTGCTGTTCATCGCCGCGCTGTTCATCGTCAGCGAGTCGCTTGACGCGACAGGCGTGACCGCCTGGGCAGGGCAGGTCCTGACGAGGTTGGCCGGCGAGAGCCGGTCGCGGCTGATCGTGGTGATGATGCTCACCGTTGCGCTGCTCACGGCGATCGTCACCGTGAACGCCGCTGTCGCCGCCTTGCTGCCGGTGGTGGTTGTCACGGCGAGTCGCCTCGATCACCTGCCGTCGAAGCTGCTCATCCCGCTGGTCTTCGGGTCGCACGCTGGATCGCAGCTCGCCCTGACCGGCTCGAACGTCAACCTCCTCGTCTCCGAAGCGGCTGCAACCTATGCCGGTGGACGCCTCGGCTTCTTCGAGTTCTCGCTGGTGGGTGTCCCGTTGCTGGCGGCCACGATCGCGGTGGTCACGCTGCTGTCGGACCGCCTGCTGCCGGAACGCACGCCCCCGAAGATGACCCGCGACCTGAGCCGCCACGCGCGTACGCTCGTGCAGCAGTACGCGCTCTCCTCAGGGGGCGCGAGCGAGGCGATCCTCTTCAACCGCGAGATCGGCCTGACCGAGGTTGTGATTCCACCTCGGTCGCCCTTTATTGGTGAGCTGGTCATCCCGGGCTCAACGACCGACGACGGCAACCTTGTCGTCGCCGCGATCCAGCGCCACGGCGACGCCGTCGGCTCGGAGGGTATCGAGCTTGCCGTGGGCGACACACTGGTGCTCCATGGTCCCTGGCATGCGCTGGATGCGCGTGCCAGTGATGGCGGTTTCATCGTCGTCGATCACCCGGAGGCGGTGCGGCGTCAGGCCATCGCGTTCGGGGTGCGCGCATGGGAGGCGCTGGCCATCCTCCTGGGGATGGTGATCCTGCTCGTGACCGGTGTCGTCCCCTCAGCGGTCGCGGGACTGCTGGCCGCGGGAGCGGTACTCGTGCTGCGCATCCTCACCATGGAGCAGGCGTACCGAGCGGTGAACTGGACGACGGTGATCATGGTCGCCAGCCTTCTGCCGCTCTCGACCGCGATGTTCGAGACGGGCACGGCCGACAAGGTCGGCGGGCTGCTCACCGACGTGGTGGGAGGCCTCGGCCCGTATGGCCTGCTCGCCGGCCTGTTCGTCGTCACCGCCGTGCTGGGCCAGCTCCTGAGCAACACCGCGACTGCGCTGATCATGATCCCGATCGCCGTCTCCGCGTCCGCAGAGATGGGCATCGAGACGCGCGGCGTCCTCGTGTCGCTCTCGGTCGCGTCGGCAGCAGCGCTGCTCACCCCCGTCGCGACCCCGGTGAACCTGATCGCGATGTCCGCGGCGGGGTATCAGTTCGGCGACTACTGGCGCCTCGGGTCCGTCGTCATGGTGCTCTTCTTCGTGGTCGCGGTCTTCGTCGTGCCGGTGTTCTGGCCGCTGCGCTGACGACGCGCCGAGCCTGTTCGGGCAGTGCGGTCGAAGCTGTGCTCCAGGGCAAGGCTGCGTTGAGTCCGGACGTGGCGTAGGGGCGACAGGGGATGCCGAGGCTCGGCGTCGAGTGATGCTGGCAGTAGCAGGAGGTGGCGCAGGATTCAGTACGGCGGATTGGTCGGGGAGACAGGATTTGAACCTGCGACCTCTTGACCCCCAGTCAAGT
>CAYZJO010000014.1:0-67614 GCA_964479165.1 uncultured Dehalococcoidaceae bacterium | reverse complement strand
ACCTGCTCCACGTACCACTTCGTCGCCTCCTCCGAGCCGACGGGGAGGTAGTTGATCACGACGTGGGTGTTCGTGTCCTTGAGGATCTGCACGATGTCCGCGGTTGGCCCGGGCGCCTTCGTGATGACGCCGGAGAGGTACTTGCCGACGCCGTCGTGGGTCATACCGCGAGCCACGGTCACGCCCGTCAGCGGCACGTCCGCGAACTTGTATGTGTTGTTGGGCGCAGCGTAGATCGCCTCGCCGAGGTCCTTGCCCACCTTGTTCACGTCGACGTCGAACGCGGCCGTGAACCTGATTTGGTTGATGTGGTACCCACCGAGGACCGGGTGCATCAGTCCCGGGATGGTCTCGCCGTCGTGTGCGTTCCTGTAGTACTCGACGCCCTGCACGAGCGACGACGCGCAGTTCCCAACTCCGATGATGGCAACGTTAATCGTGCCGTCCATGCCGTTCCCTTCCCGCGCCGGCCTAGTTGCCCGGCGCTGAGCTCCTGAAGCCCGCGATACGGACGCTCCAATATCGAGGCATTGTCAATGAAACAAGTATACTGAATAACCATGACTTATGAATCAAAGCCTCCGCTCAACCTTCATCTCCAGCAACTCGTGTACCTGCGCGAGGTCGAGCGCATGGGGACGCTCACTGACGCTGCAGCCCGCCTGCACATCAGCCAGCCCGCCCTATCGCAGTCGCTCGCAGAGCTGGAGAAGCGGCTAGGAGTGCGCCTCTTCGAGCGCAGTGGCCGCCGTCGGGTCCTGACCGAAGCCGGCCGGGAGACGGTGCGCTACGCGATCGACGTCCTGGCGCGCACCGAGGCATTGCGCGACGAACTCGGTGCGCACCAACGAGGTGAGGCCGGCACGCTTCGAGTCGGCATGATCGATGCCGCCAGCCTCTACGTGCTGCCCGAAACGATCAGGCGCTTTCGCGAATCGCACCCCGGCGTCGAACTTCGCCTCATCGTCGACTCAAGCACGGCACTCATGCGTCAACTCGACGACTTCGCCCTCGACCTGGTGTTCGTCGTCGCTCCGGCCGAGGGCGAGCACCAGGTGGACGAGGTGCTACGCGAGCCGCTGTTCCTCTACGGTCCCCCCGGCGTGGAGTGGTCGCCCGCGGACGCGGAGTGGGCCCTGTACCCCGCGGGGTCACACACGCGCACCTTGATCGACGAAGCCTTGCTGCGTGAGGGCATCCGGGCGCGCGTCACGTTCGAGAGCGGGAACCCCGAGGTGCTTCGTCAGTTGGTCGCGCTTGGCCTCGGTTGGAGCGTGCTGCCGGCCGCCGTTGCGGAGCGTGGCGCACCGCGCCTCGTCCGTCGACGCGAGGCGCCCATCGCCTGGCGAAGTCTGCTCGGCGTGCGGCTCACTTCTCCTCCGGACCCACGCGTCGAGGCGTTCTTGCGATTGGCGACGGAGACGTACGTTTCGGAGTAGAGGCACGGGACGTGCGGGGGCAGATCGGGTGCTCGTCGCAGAGCGGACGCCGCCCCGTCGGCAGGGCGGCGTCGCGGGGAGTAACGGGAAGAGGCGGCTAGGCGATGCCCGCCGGGGTCTTGCCGATCTTGAACATCTTGGTCCCGCACTCGGGGCAGATGCCGCTGGTTGCGGGCTTGCCGTTCTTCATCGTGATCGGCTGCGGGTTCTGCATCTCACGCTTCGTCCGGCACTTCAGGCAGTAGGCTTCCAAACTGGTCCTCCTATGAGCCTCGGCGTGACGACCTGCCGGCCGTCTCTCGCGCGGTCTGCCGCCGTCCCCAACGGCAAACTCGTCGAATTCACGGTCGCGCAGCCCTGGAGGGGTGTCAACGCCTTCCGTGGACTGCGTCTCAGTAGTGTTCGGAACGAATCAGGAGCCAAACACGCGGTAGGGGTGCCACGTACCCGGAAGCGCGGTGCCCTCGAGGAGCGCGATCAGACGGCCGTCAGGGCCGTACGCGCGTGCCTGCTCGCCCGCCTTCCCTGCACGGCGGATGTCCTGAGGGGCTGGGCGCACGTCGCGCCCCTCGCGCAGTTCACCAACCGACGCCGGACCGACGATCAGCGCTGGCCAATCGAGGATCACCGCATCCGGCGCGTGCACGAGCGTGTCGTGTTCGCCAGCGTCGAGCAGGGCGATCGCCCGTTCGAGCGGGACAGCGTCCTCGATTCGGAAGTGGCCGACGGCAGTCCGACGCAGCGCACTGACGTGGCCGCCTACGCCGAGCACTTCCCCGATGTCGTGCGCGAGCGAGCGGACGTAGAACCCCTTGCCGCACGCCACATCGATGTCCGCCTCGGCGGTCCGGCCCATGACACGGAAGCCGAGCAGGCTCAGCTCGTAGACCGTGACCGGGCGAGGCTCCAGTTCGTGGGGGGTCCCAGCGCGCGCTGCCCGGTAGGCGGGTACGCCCTCCCGTTTCACCGCGCTGTAGGCAGGGGGCCGTTGCAGCGTCTCGCCTCGGAAGGCGGTCAGCGCTCGCTCCACCTCGTCACGCTGCAGGGTCGAGCCGTCCGCGGTCGCAACTGCCTCCCCCTCGGCGTCGTAGGTGTCAGTCTCGATGCCGAGCGTTACCGTCGCGTGGTAGCGCTTCGTCGCCGCCATCACCTCGTCGACGAGCTTCGTGGCATCGCCGAGCGCGATCGGCAGGACGCCGGTCGCGAGCGGATCGAGCGTGCCCGTGTGGCCGACCTTGCGCGTCTTCGCCGCGCGCCTCACGCGGCGGACGACATCGAACGACGTCAGGTCGCGAGGCTTGTCGATATTGAGGAAGCCGCGGACCGGCTCGCTCACGATGACGGCTGATCCCAGTCGCGGCCTTCGGTACGTGCGAGGTCGCGCATCATCGTGCTGAGGCGGTCACCCTCCGCGATCGAGTGGTCGGCGATGAACTTCAGGCGCGGCACACGACGCATGTGCAGCCGCTTCACCAGTTCGCGGTGCAGGAAGGGCTCGCTCCGTTCGAGGGCTGCGAGCACGTCGTCCTCGCTGTACTCGCCGTCCTCACCGGCCATGACGCTCACGTGGAGGCGCGCCGTCGAGAGGTCGGGCGCCACCTCCACGTAGGTGATCGAGACCATGGTGTCGGTCAGCGCGGGATGCTTCACGTGTCGCGCGATCAGGTCGGCGGTCTCCGCCTGCACCAGGTCGGCGACCTTTTCCATGCGGCGGCTCATCGAATCGCCCGTCTGCGCACGCGTGCCGGCGTGGGCCGGTTAGCGGACGCGCTCCATGTGGAAGGCGACCATCTCGTCGCCTTCCTGGAAGTCGTCGAAGCCGTCCACCTGGATGCCACACTCGAAGCCCTGCGCCACCTCGCGCACGTCGTCGTTGAACCGCTTGAGGCTGGAGATGCGCGAGGTGTGGATCACCTCGCCGCCGCGCAGCACGCGGATCAGCGAGTTGCGGTTCACCGTGCCGTCCCGCACGAAGCACCCTGCGATGGCGTTGCGGCGGCCGAGGCGGAACACCTGCCGCACCTCGATCCGCGCGTCGTCGCGCTCCTCGTAGATCGGCTCGAGCAGGCCGCGGACCGCGGCTTCGACATCCTCGATGATGTTGTAGATGACGTTGTACTGGCGGATCTCGACGCCGTCCTGCTCGGCGAGGCGCTGAGCGCCCTGCTCGGTCTCGGTGTTAAAGCCGATGATGACGCCCTTCGAGGCGACCGCCAGCTGCACGTCGGACTCGTTGATCGAGCCGGCGGCCGCGCGGATCACGCGGACGTTGACCTCGTCGTGGCTGGTCTCCTCCAGGGCGCGGACGAGCGGCTCGATCGAGCCGTGCACGTCCGTCTTGAGGACGATGTTGAAGTCCTGCACCCCGCCGCGGTGGATCTCGCCGAAGAGGCTCTCGAGGGTGACGGCCTGCGTTGGAGCGCCGCTCGCCTCGAGGGTGCGCCTGCGGTTCTCCGCCTCGCGTCGCGCCTCGCGCTCGTTCTTCATCACCGTCAGGCGCTCGCCCGCCGGCGGCACCTCGGACAGGCCGAGGATGACGACGGGCGTCGAGGGTCCGGCGGACTCGACGCGGTTGCCGTCCCAGTCCTCCATCGCCTTGATACGCCCGTAGGCGAGGCCCGCGATCGCCATGTCGCCGATACGTAGCGTCCCGGTCTGCACCAGCACCGTCGCGACGACGCCGCGCTGCCGGTCGGTCGAGGCCTCGAGGATCACGCCGACGGGCTGGCGGTTTGGGTTCGCCTTGAGTTCCTGGAGGTCGGCGACGAGCTGCACCTGTTCCACCAGGTCGTCGATGCCCTCGCCCTTGAGCGCGGAGATGGGCACGACGACCGTGTCGCCGCCGTACTCCTCCGGCACGAGTCCGACTTCCATCAGCTGCTGCTTGGTGCGGTCGGGGTTCGCGTCCTCGAGGTCGACCTTGTTGATCGCGACGACGAGCGGGACGCCCGCCGCGCGGACGTGGTCGATTGCTTCGCGCGTCTGCGGCATCAGGCCGTCGTCCGCCGCGACGACGACGATCGCGACGTCCGTGACCTGTGCGCCGCGGGCGCGCATCTGCGTGAACGCCTCGTGGCCGGGGGTGTCGATGACGGTGAGGACGCGGCCGTCCGGGGCGGTTGCCTGGTACGCGCCCACGTGCTGCGTGATGCCGCCCGCCTCCCCCTGCACGACGTTGGCGTGCCGGATCGCGTCGAGCAGCGTCGTCTTCCCGTGGTCCACGTGCCCGAGGACGGTCACGACGGGGGCGCGCGGCTCGAGGTCGGTGCCCTCCTCGAGGATGCGCACGCTCGTGGCCACGGGGGCGACTGCATCCTCCGCGGCCTGCTGCGGGTCTGCGGCGGGCGTGGCCGGCGTCGCCCCTTCTTCTTCGGGTGTGAAACCGAGGTCCGCGGCAACGACCGCTGCCGTGTCAAAGTCGACGACCTGGTTGATCGTCGCCATGACGCCGTTCTTCATCAGCTCCTTGATGACGTCCACGGGCGTCACGCCGAGCATCTCGGCGAGGTCCTTGACGACTACGGCCTGCGGGATGCGGATCCGTCCTGGTGCCTGTGTCACTGCGTTCCCCCTCCATCCGTGGACTCGCCGGCTAGACGCTGTCGGAATGCCTCGAGCGCCTCGCGGTCCTCGGGCTGCAGCGGCGGCGAGATCTTGAGTGCGTGCGCCAGCGCGCCGCCCTTCAGGGCGCGTTGCCAGCATTCGATGTTCCGGCACAGGTACGCTCCGCGGCCGGGAGCGCGTCCGCGCTCGTCAATCGCGACGTGACCTTCCGAGGTGCGAACGAGCCGGGTCAGCTCACGCTGATCCCGCACCTCGCGACAGGCGACGCACATGCGTTGCGGACGGGGTCGTGCTCGCACCATGGAGACCGCCACGCGCGCTACTCATCCTCGTCGTCCATGTAGTCGTCGTCGTCCTCGAGCAGGTCGTCGCCGTGCAGTTCCTGCAGGCCCTCTTCGATGTCCTCCTCGGAGATCTCGAAGCGGCGCGTGCGGCGCTCGGGACGAGGTGGACGCTCGGGTCCACCGGCTCGCGCACCACCGCGGCGACGCCGGTCTCGAGGCGCGCGCCGCTCGTCCTCTTCGGGGTCGCGGTTGATGCGCAGGTCCTCGGCGAAGCGGAGGCCAGGGCCGCTCGGCTCGCGCTCGCGCCGCGCCACGGCGGGCTCGGGCGTCGCCGGCTCGGCTGCGGCAGGCGCCTCCGCGGTCTCGGGCTCGGTCTCCGCGAACTCGGCGAGGATCTCTTCCTCGGGGGTCAGGGCGCGCTCCGGCTCCACCGGCTCCGGCGCCGCGGCTGCGGCCGCAGGCTGGCGCACCGGCTGCTCACCGGGCAGGCCCGGCCGCGCGTAGTCCGCCTGCGAAGGCAGTACCGAGGCGGGAACGGCCGGCTGCGCCATCGAGGGCAGGCCGGGCACCGGTGCGAGCGGGATCGCCTCCATGTTGGGCTCGGGCGGCGGGTACATGTCCTCGCCGGCGGCCATCAGCGCGCTCTCCGGGCGGATGTCGATGCGGCGTCCGGTCAGCTTCGCGGCGAGGCGGGCGTTCTGCCCCTCTTTGCCGATCGCGAGCGTCAGCTGCTTATCCGGCACTGCCACCAGCGCCGTGTTCGTCGCTTCGTCGATGCGCACCGAGACGACCTCGGCCGGGCTCAGCGCGTTCGCGACGTACGCGAGTTCGTTCGGGTCCCAGCGGATGAGGTCGATGCGCTCGCCGTTGAGCTCGTTGACGATGTTCTGGATGCGCGCGCCTCGTACGCCAACAGCCGCGCCGATCGGGTCGATGCCGTGCTGCCTCGAGATGACCGCAACCTTCGCGCGGTACCCCGCATCGCGAGCGATGCCCATGATTTCGACGACACCGCGTCCGACCTCGGGGATCTCGAGCTCGAACAGGCGGCGCAGCAGCTCGGGGTTGGAGCGCGAGACGACGACTTGCGGTCCGCGCGAGGCCTTGTAGACCTCTTTGACGTACACGCGCAGCCGCTGACCGACGCGGTAGTGCTCGGGGCGGACCTGCTCCGAGGACGGCAGCACTGCCTCGGCACGGCCGAGGTCGATGATCACCTGGCGGTGGCCCTGCTCGACACGCAGCACGGTGCCGGTGACGAGCTCGCCTTCCTTGCCGGTGAACTCGTCGAAGACGGCCTCGCGCTCTGCCTCGCGGAGGCGCTGGAGCACGACCTGCTTCGCGGTTTGCGCGGCGATGCGGCCGGTCTGCGGCGTCTGTTCGAGGGACTCGCGGATGGTGTCGCCGATGCTGACGTTCGGGTGCCCCATCGCGCGGGCGCGCTCGGGCGAGACCTCGATCTCGTCGTCCTCGATGTCGTCGTCGTCGACGACGGTGTAGGTGCGCCACGCGTCGATGTCGCCGGACTGGCGATCGATCTTGACCTCGATCTCGGCGTACTGGAGCTCGTCCTTCTTGAAGGCGGAGGCCATGGCGGCCTCGACGGCGCCGAACACGGTGTCGGCGTCGAGGTTCTTCTCGGCCGAAAGCTGTGCGATTGCGATGACGAAGTCGTTCATCCCTGACCCTTGGACCGCCGGGGGACGGCTGGACGGCGACGCCGGCGCGTCGACGAACCGCTGAGTGGGTTGCTGCACAAAAAAACGTGGGCACCGGCCCACGTCTCCAGAGGCAGGAGGCGAGTGGTCCCCGTAATGATAGCACGGGAGAAGAAGGAGGCGGAAGCGTTCATCGGCCCGAGGTCCCGATTCTCGTATGCCATGCGCATTCGTAATGCGCTAGGCTGCGGTGGGGTCAACACCGCGAGGTTCTAGAGGGAACTGCACGATGCGCGACACCCCACACTATCGACCCACCCGCGCCGAGCACGAGATCATCGAGTTCCTTCTGTCCGAACGCCCCTCCCCGGACGAACTCGCTCTGCATCGAAGAGTGAGGCGCGACACCATCTATAAGCAGCTGAGTGCGCTTTACGAGCGGACCGAGACCAACAACGTACTCAAACTCGTCTACTGGTCGTACCAGCATCGCAACTGCTGCCTGGGCATTGGATCTCTTATTGATCGTCTACTCCTGGAAGCAGACTCCTGAAGTCTGGAATGTGCTGTCAGGACAGTAGGCGCGACTATCCCTGCGATCGGGAACATGTCATCCGCTCGGTAGCGTTACTCTCCTGCCGCATCGCGCATGAGGCGCGCGGAAGGGAGGTTACGCTCGTGAACAGGAACTCGATATGGGATCAAATCCCCAAGGTGCGCACCGGGCTGCTCCTCGGCAGCATGCTGTTCGCGTTGTACGCCGCGCTTCGGCTCGGCACCGCCGAGGGATTCATAAATCAATACGCTGTGTACCCTGGAATCCAGGAGACGGGCAGCTTCACAGAGTACGGTTGGCACTTTAACGAGAACCTCCTCGGATACTGGTTCGGTGCGCGTGATTTCAACCATCCGAACGACGGCAACTCGATCAACGTATGGATCGAGGCTGAGGTCATGACGGACCAAGCATACCCAACTCGATATGTCTTCGAGGAGTCAGAGAGCGGCTGTACTGCCACTGCGAAGGCCCAGATTGGCATCTTCGGCACTTGGTACTTGTACGGGGGAAGTGACGTACGGTACCTGCACATCAAGAACGCCTTTGATGGTGCTACAGGAGTGATGCAATACACGGCCACCAACAAGCGCATCCACTCCAACATCGGGCAGGTTGCATCGTCGTCGGATCCTACCTGCTTGTTCGGTAGCCCTCACCTTCATCAGTCGGCGTACTTCGATCCAACGTTGTCCGACAATGTCAGAAATACGTTCTCCACGGACACGTGCTGGATTACTACCGAAGATGATGACCAGTGCCCCGACGACAACTACGACCGGCACGACAACTGCCCCAGTGGACACACTTCGGGTAACTTTTCGGTGACCGGAGATGCGACGTCAGCCGAGTACGGGTGCGCAAGCTGGTCAGCAACGTCGCACTATGACAAGACTGTCCCGTTCCTCATCGTGGATTGGTGATGACATGAACGCGCACAAGGTGTCCCTGTGGGTTCTATCGGGAGCGACCGTGACCTTCGTCGCGATTGGCGCGATTCTCGTAGGAATGGGAAGGACGGAGGCGGACGATCCCCTGGAAGGCCTTCGCATCGCGACCCCATTCCCTCGCCCTGATGAGCGTTCAGCTCTGACCATTGACGAGGCGAAGGCACAGCTCTCCGAGATCGACGGCCTCGGGGACGTGATCGAAGCGTCGGAGTCTGTCGATGTCCCTCGGCTACTGGATCTCGCTCAGACGGGGACCGTGGATTGCGCTCAGGCTGGCCGGAGCGCCCCGCACGAGTGCGAGGGTCAGCCGAGCGCGGTGTTGACGACAGTGCAGCAGCAGATCGATGGCGTCTACGCTGTGCCCCGGGCCGTGAGCACCATGGACGGGTGGCTCCACGAATTCTTCGACGGTCAGACGCTCGCGCTAGTTCTCGCTTCGCGTGACGGCAGAGAGGCGGAAGGCGTCGGAGGCAAGTATTTCCTTGTATTCGAGTCGGCGGAACTCAGGGAACGCGGAGCCCGCTACGGCAGCCTGGCGCTTGTCGTCCGACCGGGGCGCGAGGATCCGATCGAGGAGTTCGCCTTCCTCACCGCGGACGCAAGTAGCCTCCAGTGGATCCAGGAGATCGATCCGCACTTCCAGGTGCTGATTGCGCCCGAGACTGTCGAGTCGTGGCGCGGGCGCTGGGAAGGCTGGGATCAGTAGGGGTTGCAGATGCGGCGGACGACCCGAGTCGTCCGCCGCAATGACGTGGTCTGTGCGCTCGGTGACCCGGTAACCCGCCCCGAGGAGATGTCGAGCGCCTCCTGCACGGAGCGGCGCGACACGACTACCCCGCGCGTCCCGACGCCAGTGCCGCGTGGTGCGCCTCCACGAGGTGCACCACGGCGTCGGGGCGGGCGACCTTCGAGGGCTCACCGCCGCGGGGCTGCACCTCGACCACGCCGTCCTTGAGGTTGCGCCGATAGCGAGCCCTCCCACTTCGCATCGTCCGTAGGCTGGATCCATGACGAGCATCGCTACGGGTACCACCATTCGCCCGCTCGTGGCCGCCGGCGTCTTCCTCGGCGTCGGGCTCGGTGGCTTCGTGGACGGCATCGTGCTGCACCAGCTGCTGCAGTGGCACCACATGCTCACCGCCCACGACCACGGTCGCTTCCCCGCGACGACCGTCGAGGGCCTCGAGGTCAACACGCTCTGGGACGGCATCTTCCACACCGGCACGTGGATCGCGACGGTCGCCGGCGTCGGCCAGCTCTGGTACGCCACCACGCTGCCCAACGTCCGCTGGTCGTTCCTCGTCTTCCTCGGTGCGCTGTTGCTCGGCTGGGGCGGCTTCAACCTCATCGAGGGCCTGATCAACCACCACCTGCTCGGCATCCACCACGTCCGCGACGACCTCGGTGGCCCGCTCGCCTGGGACCTCGCCTTCCTCGCGTCGGGCGTGCTGCTGATACTGGCGGGGTCCGGGCTGATCCGCGTGGGCGAGCGGCGTTAACGATCGTTGTGGTAGAAGTCAGGCGTGAACTCGCAACGTTGGCTCCTCGCGTCCGCGCTCTCGGTGCTCTCGCTGGCGGCGATCGCGTGCGCTTCCGACGCTAACTCCGCACCTGCGAACGCCACGGTCACCGCGACCGCAAGTATCGCTGCGCCCGATGTGACCTCGACCGAGACACCAACTGCCATCGCCCCGCCTTCGGCAACCGTCCCGCCGGTGCAACCGACATCCGCGCCAGCGGCCCACCTCCCGGACGGCGCGCGCACGGGACACGAGGGCGTCGATCGAGTGCTGGACGCGGTGATGGAGATGGACATCGTCGTCCTCGCGTCCCTCGTCGCGATGCGGGCCGAGCCCTGCGTCACCGTTCCCGGTCAGTCCGAGGCGCCGCCGTGGCTCTGCCCGGAGGGCGTCGCCGAGGGCACGCTCGTCGAACGTTTCGACACCAGTGCGTGCGGCGGGGATTACGGACTGGGTTCAGAGGTGGAGCGCTACGTGGAAGCGCTGTTCGACCCAGCACACCACGGCTATCTGCCCGATGCGCAGCACGCCAAGCCGCTTCACCTCTACGCAATCGTGCGCGACGACGGCCGCGAGTACACGGCGTTCTTCGTCTACGGGCGGGACTCCGTGACCCGCTCGCTCGGCATCGACGACGATGGCCGCATCGTGCGGATTGGCTACGGCTGTGGCGACCCGGCAGCGGTGGCGGTCCCGCGCGACGGAGGATTCCTGTTGGCCCCGCCGGGCTACGTCCCGCCCCGACACTCCGTGTTCGACGCGCCACGCCCGGACGAGAGCGCCGCGCTCCCGGTCGATGAAGCGCGAGCGCTGCTGTCCCAGATCGACGGGTTGGGCCAGGTGATCGAGGCGGCCGAGACCCTCGATATCGCGGGCCTTCTCAGCCTCGCTGAACCAGGAACGATCGATTGCGCCGCTGCGGGCCGAAGTTCGCCAGCGGAGTGCGAGACGGACCCTACCGCAGTCCTCACGACCGTCACTCACGCCATCGGGGTGGACGTTCCGCGTCACACTTCACGGATGGAGCGCATGCTCGACGACCATTTGGGTGACTATCCGTTGGCCCTTGCGTTCGTTTCCCGCGACGCGACGCGGCCGGAGGGCGTCGGTGGGCGGTACTTCGTCGTGTTCAAGTCCCCCGGCACTGCTGAGTCGGAGCGCCGCTACGACAGTCTGGCTGTTGTCGTGTGGCCCGGTCGCGAGCACCCGATCGAGTCGTTCTCGTTCATCCAGCCCGATTACAACGGTCTCCATTGGATCCAGTGGGTCGCCTTCGAGCCGCAGCTCCTCCTCACGCCCGAGTCGGTCGCCTCATGGCCTGGATACGACAGCGTCGACCGGAGTCGTTAGTCGCTGACCATCGAACCACCGGAAGTGCTCTACTCCGCGAAGTGCCGCACCTCGGCGTCTCCGTGCTCGTCCACCTGGAGGTACAGCCGCTGCGTGCGCGGCGAGGGGTTGAGGCCGCCGCCGAGCAGCCCTCCGAGGACCGCGCCGAAGATGTGGACGCGCCACGGATTGCGACGTTCGAAGGTGATGACCCGGTCTGTGCGCTCGGTGACTCGGTAGCCCGCGGCGAGGAGCTCGTCGAGCGCCTCCTGCAGCGGGCGCCGCACGACTACCCCGCGCGTCCCGCCGCCAGCGCGTCGCGGTGCGCCGCCACCAGGTGGGCGACGGCGTCGGCGCGGGCGACTTTCGAGGGCTCGCCGCCGCGGGGCTGCACCTCGACCACGCCGTCCTTGAGGTTGCGGCTCGAGACCGTGACGCGCAGCGGAATGCCGATGAGGTCGGCGTCGTTGAACTTCACGCCGGGCGACTCGATGCGGTCGTCGAGCAGCACGTCGAGGCCGGCGCTCGTCAGCTCCTCGTAGAGCGTATCCGCCTCGGCGCGGACGGCGTCGTCGCGATCAAGGCCGAGCGCCACTACGTGGACGGCGTACGGCGCGATAGCGGCAGGCCAGCGGATGCCCTGCTCGTCGAAGTTGGCCTGCACGGCGGCCGCCACGATGCGGTCCACCCCGATGCCGTAGCAGCCCATGATCGGGAGGGTGCGCTCGCCCGACTCCGTCAGCACCTGCACGTCGAACGCCTCGGTGTAGAGGCGGCCGAGGCGGAAGACATGCCCCATCTCGATGCCGCGCCGCTCCTCCAGCGTGCCGCCGCAGCGCGCGCAGACGTGGCCCGCGTGCGCCGAGGCGATGTCGGCGACGGCCTCTGCCTGCCAGTCGCGGCCGAGGTTCACGTTGCGCAGGTGGGAGCCCGCCTTGTTGGCCCCCGCCACGAGGTTCGGCGTCGACTCGATGGAGGTGTCGGCGATGACCCGCACGCCCTCGGCGATGCCGATCGGCGAGGCGTAGCCGGGCTCGATGCCGAGCGGGCGCGCCTCCTCCTCGTGCATCGGCCGCAACTCGAGGCCGCCCCCGAGCGCGTTCAGCAGCTTGATCTCGTTCACCTCGAGGTCGCCGCGCACGACGGCGAAGACGGGCGTCGGCAGCGAGCGGCGCTCGGCGTGCGGGTCGGTCGCCATGAAGAGGACGGCCTTCGCCGTGCGCGTCGCCGGCACGCCAAGGAAGGCCGCGAGGTCGTCGATGGTGCTCGTACCGGGTGTAGCGATCTCCTCGATGGCGGCGGACGCCTCGCCAGCCCAGTCGACGGGCGGGCGCGCGAACTCGGCCTTCTCGGTGTTGGCGGCGTAGTCGCAGTTGGGGCAGACGACGATGGTGTCCTCGCCGATGTCGGTGGGGAAGATGAACTCCTGCGACCCCTTGCCGCCGATAGCCCCCGAGTCCGCCTCGACGGGGATGGTCGGCACGCCGCAGCGCGCGAAGATGCGCTGGTACGCGCGGAACATCGCATCGTACGAGGCGTCGAGCCCGGCCTCGTCGAGGTCGAACGAGTAGGCGTCCTTCATCGTGAACTCGCGCACGCGGATGAGGCCGCCGCGGGGCCGCTGCTCGTCGCGGAACTTGTTCTGGATCTGGTAGAGCGTCGCGGGCAGGTCGCGATAGGACTGCGCGTGGTCGCGGAAGAGGCGCGTGATCACCTCCTCGTGCGTGGGGCCGAGCACCATCACCCGTTCGCGCCGGTCGAGCACCTTGAACAGCGTGTCGCCGAAGAGGCTGAAGCGCCCGCTCTGCTCCCACAGCTCCGAGGGCTGGATGGCGGGCAGCAGCACCTCCTGCGCCCCGGCCGCGTCCATCTCCTCGCGAATCACCTGCTCAACGCGCCGCTTGGTGCGTACCCCGAGCGGCATGTAGGAGTAGATGCCCGCCGCGAGCTGGTCGATGAACCCCGCGCGCAGCAGCAGGTCCAGGTTCTCGGTATCGGCATCGGTGCGCTCGCGCCGCGTATGCCCGAACAGCCTCGTCATTCGCATGCTGGCGAGTCTAGGTGGGGGCGGGGGAGGGGGGAAGGCCTCGGGATGTACGTCAGGCGTGGCAGGTATCGGCGCACTTTGGAGTGTGTGCGAGTTCACAACTTTCACAGGCGTCAACGAGGTGTGGTAAACGAGCGGAGTCCACTCATTCTGCTGTACCCGAGGGGTCAGGATCACAGCGCCGCCGGAGGGAACTGTCGGTGTCCACCACTCAGCAC
This sequence comes from uncultured Dehalococcoidaceae bacterium, assembly GCA_964479165.1. Classification (GTDB taxonomy): domain Bacteria; phylum Chloroflexota; class Dehalococcoidia; order UBA2979; family UBA2979; genus CAYZJO01. The sequence goes on along the minus strand of CAYZJO010000014.1, from coordinate 54,049 downwards.
ACAGTGTTGTCCGTGCGCCAGCGTGAGGTCATCGCGCTTCTTCTCCTCGGACGCACCCCGCGAGAGATGGCGGCTGACCTATGCCTCTCGGTTGCGACCGTACGCTCTCATCTGCAGTCGGTGCGTGCGAAGACAGGGACCCATCGCCTCGTGGAGCTTGCCCTATGGGGGACGGAGCACGAGCGATGCTGCGTCGGGGGGTGGTGACTCATCTGTTTTGGGGAAGTAGTTCATCAATTCAGAGGACGTCATCTCGATTGGCTGGGGCTACTCTCTTGCTCGCGCGTATCGGCGCATAGCCAGACGTGCTAGCGATCCGACACACGTAAGCGGAGGGAACCGTGCATAGCGAATCATTCGCGGTCTGGATCGGTGATCGATGAGGAGGCCGAGAAGCTCGGTATGGAGACTCTGGCTTGTGGCTGCTGGCGTGCTGGGAGTAGTCCTCATCGCAGTAGCTTCGGATGAGCGTGCCACGGCGGATGATGACTACCTCAGGAACTTCCAGGTCGTCCCAACTGCCGAAGAAGTGGTAGTTGAGGCACGTGCTGCGGGTGAGACAGGACCGATCCATGTGCCGCAGCGAGAGCTACCTCAGCCAGACGCTGTTCCTACCCGATTCGGACCGTATTTGCTCGTACCTGAAGGGTGGATCGGGCCCCGCGAAGAGACTTCCGTCCTCGATGTGCCGATGCCGGAGGGGACGCCGACGACTGACCTTGCCGTGCTTCAAAGCTCCGCTCTTTGGCGAGCCCCGGAAGGGCTTCCGGACGAGCTAGAGCTCATCGAAGGCCGATCCGACGCGCTCGACTTCAACGTGATCCTGACTTTTGGAGAACGCGCGCAGAGTGGTGCCGGCTACGCGAACATGCTCGACTTTGCAGTCATGAGGATTCTGACCGATCCGATCGATGTCCCAACGTGGGGCTCACAGGACTCATGGATGACGACCGAGATCGATGGACATCCAGCCGTGCTCTGGTACGGCCCGGAGCTGGACGGCGGCCTCCGACACTTCGCGATTCGCATCGTGGATGAGGAGTCGGGCCTCGAGTATTCGGCATCAACGCTGAGTCGATACACACCAGACCAGATCACGGCGCTGGTTAGGAGCATGCTACCGTGACGCAGACATTGCTGAGGCGGGGTCTCTCGAGGGCTGGCCTCGTACTCGCGGTCGTTGCTGGCGCTGTGGCGTTCGCGCCCGACGTTGAGGGAGCGGGCAACCAGCATCGAGTCTACATGGGTTACCAGCAAACCTCCGTAATCGTAACCCAGAGCTGGACCGGGGCGACTCACGCACCAACCGACCAGGCGATCGACTTTGGAAAGGCTGGGAATCCCTGGGGCTACGGAGTCCGCTTCCGGAGCCAGAACATCACAGGGAGCGGAACGATGAGTGCCTCAAAAGGAGCGCTCGGAGGCACGACCTGTACAGGGAACGAGATCTGGGTCACGCAGTCTGGCATCATCATGGGCAAAGTCAGATATGTACACATGACTCCACTCGGCGGTGTGCCTGGTCTCTGGAGCATGCCGGCAGGAGGCGCAGTGACGCAGCAGACTCTCGGCACCATTTCGGGTAGCCAGCCGGTCGGATGCCCTTGGAACGCTCCTCACCTGCACCAACAGGACTCATGGACTGCGACCGCTAACACGGGCTTTTTCTCGCTCGGGAGTAGCCACAACTACGGGGCCTCGTCGACTTGGATGTTCCAGTACGACTTCTAACTGGGCTAGGTTCGGGACGCGAGCCGAGCAGGATGTGGCGGCACATCTGCTCGGCCCTCGCGTGCCGATATGCTCTCGTCGCACTCGCACTGCTATCGACGGCATGCACTGGCGGGTCATCTCCTGCACCTGATGGTGATACGCGGACGGTCGTGCCTGCAGTTCAGACAACGGTAGTCACCACGCCGATCGAGCAGACCGACGGGACTCTCGATGTTTGGGTTGTGGGCGACGAGGAACCGACTCCCGATCGCCGGTGTAATGAACTGATTGAACGAATCGTCCCTCTGTCTCTCGCTGGCACCTCCGAGTTTGAACGAGCTCGTTGTTCGATAGGGATGAACGAATTCCTCCACCTTACGCTGCGCGCGGACGGGTCCGACGTCGCCTACTTGGAGTCCGTCCGGCTTCCGATTCTGATGGACGTTGATTCAGAATCCTCAGGGCGCAACTGTCTGGAGGCACGCTCGATGTTCCTACCTCCTGATGGCGATCCGGAGCGCTCGCGTACGGCGACCTGTGAACTTAAGGCAGGTCTGCTGGGGGGCGCGGATGAGACTATTCGCGTCTGGATGCCGCTGCCGGCAGGTACCGCCCTTCCGCACGATCCTCGATGTCACGACCTGCTGCCGCTGCTGGGTGAATCGAGTGAGCCACCGCACGATCGCTACGTTCTGTGCCGGTTGACCGCTTCGGGGTCCAACTAGATGACGGGGAAGCCAACCACCTCCACAGCCCGCGCCACAGCCTCGTCCGGCTCGTGCTGGTCGATCTCGAACGTGCGCAGTGCCGTCGGCGGGAGGCGCGAGGCGAGCCAGGCGAAGTCGAGGCCGTCCGGGATGCCCGGGGCACGGTGGTCGCGGAGGCCGTCCACGTCGTGGAGGTGGGCGCCGGTGAGGCGGTCGCCGAGGAGTGTGAACCACGACTCCAGCGGCACGAGGTCGAGGCGGTGCAGCACCTCGGCGTGGCCGGCGTCGTGCCAGTAGCCTGCGACCTCCGGTGAGTGGTCGCGCAGCAGCTCGGCGGCCTCCTCGGGCGTCGGGAACTCGTGCAGGTAGAGGCGGCACTCGAGGCCGATCGTGACGCCGAGGTCGGCGGCACGCTCGGCGAGGGCCGCGAGGGAGCGGCGCGCGGCCTCGAAGTACGGGCCGACGGCTTCGGCGCGCTCGCGGTGTGTCCACTCGACGCGCTCGTCCCAGCGCTCGGTGGCGCTCGGCGCCTCGCGGCGCTTCCAGTGCTCGCGCAGCCAACGGTCCGAGGTCAGCACGCGCGGCATTTGCCCGAGGTGCACCACCACGTGCCGCACCTCGTGCGCCGCGGCCACCTCGATGCTGCGCACGTGGTGTTCGACGGCGAGCGTGCGCTCCGCCTCGTCAAGCGACGCGAGGTTCAGCGCGCGGTTCTCGAGGCTGCGCCCGCGTGCCTCGACGCGCTCCAGCGGGGCGGGAGCGTGGATAGACGTGACGGGGATGCCGGTGCGCGCCGACGCCTCGAAGCACGCCGCCACCTGCTCGGCGTCCATCGAGTGGTTGACCTCGACGCCGCCGTAGCCGAGCTCGCCGGCGCGCACGAAGAAGGCGTGGAGGTCGCGCTCGAAGCGGGGCTGCATCGCCCACATCGTGCTGAGGGCTGGTGGGGGCGTGGTCACCTCAGTCCCCCCTCACCCCAACCCCGCTCATCCTGAGCCTGTCGAAGGGGCCACAAGGGGCTAGGGGGCGGAGACCCTGCGTCTTGCCCTGTTCGTTCGTCCTGACCTGCTCCCCGCTCATGGTGAGCCTGTCGAACCAGGAGCGCGCTCGCAACTCGGAATCCGCTCGCCCTTCGACAGGCTCAGGGTGAGCGGAGAGGGGGCGTGGTTCGACAGGCGCACCACGAACGGGAAAGAGCGCACCACGAGAGGCTCGAGAACGCTTCTGATTACGACGAGGTCGCGGCGGTCTGCTGTGAGGCGATGACCTCGTCCAGCAGGACGCGCACCTGGCCGAGGACGCTGTCGTACGGGTAGTGGCCGATGACCTCGGTGCCGCGCTTCACGTTGACGCCGAGGGGGCCGCACCAGAGGCCGATGTCGGCGTCGTCGGTCTCGCCGGGGCCGTTCACGCGGCAGCCCATCACCGCGATGGTGACGTCGTACTGCTTCGCGTACTGCGCCATCTCCTTCACGTCCTGCGCCAGCTCGACGAACGCCTCGTTCTCCACGCGGCTGCACGAGGGGCAGGAGATGATGTTGAGGCCGTGGGTGAAGTCCGGTACCGAGCGGAAGCGGCCCGCGTAGATGTCCTCGATGATCTCGCGGCCGGCGCGGATCTCGAGGCCCTTGTCGTCGAAGGGGACGGTCAGCGAGACGCGGACGGTGTCGCCGATGCCCTGCGAGATCAGCTGCTCGAAGGCGACGCGCGTCTTGATGATGCCGTCCGGCGGCATGCCCGCCTCGGTCACGCCGAGGTGCAGCGGCACGTCGGGGCGCAGCGCGTGGAAGCGGCGGTTGCCTTCGACCACCTTGCGCCAGTCGGAGTCCTTCATCGAGACGACATAACGCGTAAAGCCTAGCGAGTCGAGAATGCCGCAGTGCTCGACGGCGCTTGCGACCATCGCCTCGACATCATCGTCGGGATACTCGGCCTTCTTCGCCGGGTCGACCGAGCCGCAGTTCACGCCGACGCGGATCGCGAGGTCGTGCTGCGTCGCGATCTCAGCGAGGCGGCGCACCTTCTCGAGGACGGGCTTGTCCTTCTCGTGGTGGTGCAGGTGGCCGGGGTTGTAGCGAATCTTGTCGACGTACGGCGCAACGATCTCGGCGAGACGGTAGTTCTCCTGGAGGTCCACCGAGAGCGTCGCCTGCGTCCGCTTCCGGATCTCCGCGAGCGCCTCGACATCCTTCCGCGAGTCCACCGCGATGCGGACGATGTCCGCGCCGGCCTCGTGCAGCAGGTTCACCTGCCGCACGGTCGCCTCGATGTCCTGCGTGCGCGTCGCCGCCATCGACTGCACCGCGATGGGTGCGTCGCCGCCGATCGTGACGTTGCCGACGCGAACGGGGCGGGTGGAGCGGCGCGGTGCGGCCATCGAGACATCCTCCGTCAAGACGCGGCTCCGAGGCGCCGCACGCCTCGATCGTGCCATGAGCGCGGTGCGGTGACCAGCGGGCGTCCGGGTGGCTTCGGCTAGAACGCCGAGTCGCCGCCGATGATGCGACTGATGTCGGCGAAGGTCACCACGACCGCGAGGCCGATGAAGAGCACGAAGCCCACCATGTGGACGATGGCTTCCTTCTCGGGCGCGATCCGCTTGCCGCCTCGGAGCGCCTCGATCACGAGGAAGAAGATGCGGCCGCCGTCGAGCATTGGCAGTGGCAGCAGATTGATAATTCCGAGGTTGATCGAGAGCAGCGCGGCGAGCTCGAAGAGCGGCGGGATGCCGCCTTGCTCGGCTACCTGGCCCGTGGTCTGCGCGATGCCGACCGGACCGGCCACCTCGGGCGCGCGGCTGCCGCGCACCCAGCTCACGATCTCGTTGCGCGCGAGGACGAGCGTGTCCATTGTGGCCTGCGCGCCGGCGGGGATTGACTCCCACGGCGGCAGCGAGACCGTCTCGGTGAATGGGTACTGCGACCCAATGGTGATGCCGGTGGGTCCCTGGTTCGCAGGGAAGTCCCAGCGCGGCTGGATCGGCAGCGAAAGGAACTCCTCGCCACGCTTCACGCGGATTTCGATGTCGCGCCCCATGTTGATGCGGACGAGGCGGCTCGCCTCGACGACGTTCTTCGCGTCGCGGCCCCCGATGGCGTAGATCACGTCGCCGGGCTGGAGACCTGCGGACTCGGCGGGCGTGCCGGGCACGACTTCCGCGACGACCGCGCGTCCGACCTCTTCTTCGTGCGGAATCGTGAAGGCGATCGCGAACAGGAAGATCGGCAGGACGAGGTTAATGCCAGCGCCCGAGAACAGGATGATGAAGCGCTTCCACCAGGCCTGCGATGCGAGCGCCCTCGGATGCGTCGTGTCCGACTCGCCGAGGGGACGCACGAAGCCCCCGATCGGCAGCGCGTTGATCGAGTAGAGCGTCTCGCCGATCTGCTTGCCCCAGATGCGCGGCGGGAAGCCAATGCCAGCTTCAAGCACGTAGACGCCGAAGAGCTTGCAGGTGATGAAGTGGCCGAACTCGTGGGCAATCACGAGGCCGAACAGGATGACGATGAAGATGAGGGCGGCGGTGACGGCGCTGCTCGCGAACACGAACGCAAAGGCGAGGGCAGCGCCGATCGCGACGAACCACGAGATCGCCTTGAGGGCGTTGATGCGATTGTCGCGTCGTTGCTTCACGTCATCCAACCTTAGCGCGTCACGGGGCCGAGCGAGCCGCTGGCGACTGCCTCATCAACAAACTGTCTGCCCCATGTCTCCGCAGCGAGGAGGTCCTCGAGGCCCGGATCTATTGTGGGCTCATGCGCATCGAGTGTGCGCTTGAGCAGCCTTGGAATGTCGGTAAATCGACAGCGCGACGCCAGGAAGTGCTCGACGGCGGCCTCGTCTGCCCCCGAGAGCGCGGCCGCCGTCGTGTCATTACGACGTCCGGCCTCCAGTGCGAGTTCCAATGCAGGGAATCGCTCCGTGTCGACCTTGCCGAAGTGCAGCGCACCGCGGGTCGCGAGGTCGAGCCGCGGCGCTGGCTCGACGGGCGCACGCTCGGGGTACGTGAGGGCGCACTGGATCGGCAGCCGCATATCCGGCTCGCCGAGCTGCGCCTTCACCGACCCATCGACGAAGGTGACGAGCGAGTGGACGACGCTCTCGCGATGCTGGAGCACCTCCACGCGCTCGAGGGGAACGTCGAAGAGCCAGCGCGCCTCGATCGCCTCGAGGCCCTTGTTGAACAGCGTCGCGCTGTCGATCGTGACTTTCGGCCCCATCTGCCAGGTGGGATGCGCGAGCGCCTCGGCGGGCGTCACCCGCTCGAGGGCGTCGAGATCGTAGTCGCGGAACGCGCCGCCCGAGGCGGTCAACGTCAGCTTCGCGATCGATTCGGGCCGCTCACCCCAGAGACACTGCCAGATGGCCGAGTGCTCGGAGTCCACCGGCCGCAGCTCCGCGCCCTTCGACGCGTTGGCCTCGAGCGCTGCGCGGACGACCGGGCCGCCGACGACGAGCACTTCCTTGTTCGCGAGAGCAACGGCCTTACCCGCCGTGAGGGCTGACAGTGTGGGCGCGAGTCCGGCGCCGCCGCTCGTGGCGACGAGCACCGTGCGGACATCGGGGCGCGCGGCCTGTGCCTGCATCGGCTGCCACTGGAGGTCGGGGTGCGCCTCGCGGAGGAGGGCGGCCTCGTGGCCTTCGCGAGCCCAGGCGGCAAGTGGGCGGAACTCCTCGATCTGTTCGCGCAGGAGACCGACGTTGCCTCCGGCGGCGAGCCCGACGACACGAAAACGGTCCGGGAGTCCCCGGACCACGTCGAGTGCCTGCCGGCCGACCGATCCCGTCGAGCCGAGGACGACGAGACCGATCACGTCGCGAGCCATCGTAGGAGCCAGTATAGCGTCGGGGCCGTGAGCAGCAGCGAGTCCAGGCGGTCGAGCAGGCCACCGTGCCCGGGCAGCAGGTTCGACATGTCCTTCACGTCGATCCGGCGCTTGAGCGCAGACTCCAGCAGGTCGCCGGCGATCGCTGCCGGCGGTAGTGCGAGCGCGATCGCCGCAACCACAAGCGGACTGAGCTCGCGGGGGCCGACCGCCGGATCGATCGAGCCGAACGGGTCGGTCTGAAGTCCCAGCGCCACGATCGCGATGGCCGCCGCGGCGGCGCCGAACAGCAATCCGCCGGCGGCGCCTTCCCACGTCTTCCCCGGTGAGATCGAAGGCGCCATCCGGTGGCTTCCGACGAGTCGCCCGACCGCGTAGGCGCCGGTGTCGGTCCCGAACGTGCCTGCGAGCAGCACGAGCAACCAGCGCTGCCCCTCGCCGAGATTGCGCAGCAGGAGGAAGTGCGCGCCGAGTGCCCCGACGTACAGCACGGCGAGCACCCACCAGATGACCACGGGGTTGCGGAACGCGCGCTCTCGAGGCAGGACCAGCGCGATTGCGACCGCGAGCGCAGGGAGGAGCGTCCACACCTCGAACTGACTCACGCCGCGGGCCGCTGCGGCGATCAGCGCCGTCGCGACGGCGGCCGTGATCGCCGTCTGGCGGGTCGTGTCCGGCAGGCCGGCGCGCACCATCTCGTAGGCTCCCCCCGCGAGGATGGCGGTGACGGCTGCGCTGAAGATGCGTTCGGGCGCCGCGAGAAGCAGCGCCAGTAGAGGCAGGCCGAGGGCCGCAACGGCGACGCGCTGCTTCAGCACGTGAGCAGGGCGTGGCGGGATCGCGGATCGATGGAGGTGTGCCGGTGGCTCCGGAGGTTCGAACTAGCCTTCGCTGCGGCCCGCATCGAAACCGTCCTCGGAAACCAGGCCGAACCGCCGCTGCCGCCCACTGAATTCGAGCAGCGCGGCATCGACATCGGCGGGACCGAATTCCGGCCAAAGCGCCGGTGAAAAGTGGTACTCGGCGTAGGCGGCCTGCCACACGAGGAAGTTCGAGATGCGGCGCTCACCGCCGGTGCGGATGAGAAGGTCGGGCTCCGGGAGGTCCGCTGTCGCGAGGCGCGACGTGATCGCAGCCTCGGTGACGTCCTCGGGAGCCACGCCGTCCGAGATCAAGCGGCGGACCGCCTGGAGGATGTCGGTCCGGCCCCCGTAGTTGAAGGCGATGTTCACCTGGATGCGGGTGTTCTCCGCCGTCCGGACGACCGCCTTCCGCACCTTACCCTGCAGCCCCCGAGGTAGTTCCTCGAGCGCACCGATATGGCGCAGGCGCACGCCCTGGCGGTGCAGTTCTTCCAAGTGGCGGTCGACGAACTCGCCGCCGAGACGGAGTAGCCCCTGCACCTCGGTGCGAGGTCGGCCCCAGTTCTCGGTCGAGAAGGCGAACAGCGTCAGCATCGGGACGCCGTGTGCGGAGAACCGCTCGATGACGGTGCGGATATTCTCCGCGCCGGCGCGATGACCCTCGTGGCGTGGCAGCCGGCGAGCGCGCGCCCAGCGGCCGTTCCCATCCATCACGATCGCGACATGACGAGGCAGCCGCGCGATCTCCGGGAGGGCTGGGGGCGCGATCGCGGGCTCAACAACCACGGGTTAGGTCCTCGCCGGCGCTGTGGCCGGTCCTGGGTGAGGGGGCGGATCAGACCTCAAGGAGCTCTTGCTCCTTACCCTTGGCGAGCGCCTCGACGCGCTCGACGTGCCGGGTAGTGAGCTTCTCCACTTCATCTTCGGCGCGGCGCTCCTCATCTTCAGAAACGCCGTCCTTGAGCGACTTCCTGAGTTCATCGATCGCATTGCGCCGCACGTTGCGGATCGCGATTCGAGCCTCCTCGGTCTTGGCGTGCACCTGCTTGACGAGGTCCTTGCGTCGCTCCTCGGTGAGCGGCGGAATCGGCAGTCGGATGATCGATCCGTCCGTCGAGGGCGTGATCCCGATGTCGCTCTGCTGGAGAGCCCGCATCACCGAGTCGACTGCGCCGCGGTCCCACGGCTGGACCGTGATCAGTTGCGCGTCCGGCGTGCCGAGCGTGGCCAGCTGGTTCAGCGGCATGGTCTGCCCGTAGTGCGAGACGGGAAGATGCTCGACGAGCGCGGTATTCGCGCGTCCTGTGCGCACCGACGCCAGCGAGTGCTCGAACGCCCCGATGGCCTTGCCCATGCGTTCTTCGGCGTCGAGGAGGATTTCCTCAATCATCGCCGCCTCCCGACCCCACGCGCCCGAAAGCAGTCGTCCCAGGGCAACCCACGATAACGCAGAGCGAGAATGCTGTCCGCGTGCGAGGCAGGCGGGCGATCACCGTCTGCCCGCGAGATTGCCTAATTCCCGAGCTCGAAACGAGCGAAGCGCGAGACGCGGACGTTCTCACCCGTCTGCGAGATTGCGTCCTGCACCAGGTCGCGAACCGTTCGGCTGGGGTCCTTGATGAACGCCTGATCGAGGAGCGCGTGGGACTTGCGGTCCCCCGGGGCATCCTCGGGCACATCCTCCTCGCTGAGGCCGAGCGGGTTCATCGCGGCGACTTGCATCGCGACATCGCGCGCAAGCGCCTTGAAGGTGTCCGTTCGCGCGACGAAGTCCGTCTCGCAGTTCACCTCGACGAGGGCGCCCACGCGACCGCCGCCGTGAATGTAGGACTCAACGATACCCTGGCCGGTGGAGCGGTCAGCGCGCTTCGCCGCGGCCGCGACACCCTGCTCGCGCAGAAGTTCCTTCGCGCGGTCGAAGTCGCCGCCGGATTCCTCGAGGGCGCGCTTGCTGTCCATCACGCCTGCGCCGGTCTCTTCGCGCAGCCGCTTGACGTCCTCCATGCTGATGCTGACCACGATGCCCGTCTCCTCGTTCGTGCTGTCGAATGTACGGTGTGTCCGCTGCCTCGCCGGCGCTAGCCGTCGGCCGGCGCGGTACCTGCGTCGGGCTGCGCCTGTGCATCGTCGGCGGCGGCGCCGGCGGTGCCGGCGGCGCCAACCTCGACTCCGCGCTCCTGCAGCTGCTGCTCCACCTCGCCAACGGCCATGCCCTCGAGGACCGCGTCGGCGATTCGGCCGGTCATCAGCTGGATCGCCCGGATGGCGTCGTCGTTGGAAGGGATCGGGAAGGTGATCAGGTCGGGGTCTGCGTTCGTGTCGCACATCGCGATAATCGGGATGCCGACGCGGTTGCCCTCGCGGACGGCGATGTCCTCGACCGTGGGGTCCACGATGTAGAGGGCACCGGGCGGGCGCGTCATGTTGCGCATACCCCCGAACGAGCGCTGCATGCGCTGCAGCTGCTTCTCGAGGCCGACTCGCTCGCGCTTCGGCAGCGCCATCGCCTCCGGAGAGACGAGCCGCTGTTCGAGGGCCTGCAGGTCCTGGATGCGGCGGGCCATCGTCTGCCAGTTCGTGAGCGTCCCGCCGAGCCAGCGGTTGTTGACGTACGGCATGCCGCAGCGCTCGGCCTCGGCGGCGATGATCGCGCGGCCCTGCTTCTTCGTTCCGACGAACAGCACAGTCTGGTTGCCCGCGACCACCTCGCGCACCTTGTCGAGAGCGCTATCGAGCCGCCGCACGGTCTGTGCGAGGTCGAGGATGTGGATGCCATTGCGCTCCGTGTAGATGAACGGGCGCATGTGTGGGTTCCAGCGGCGAGTCTGGTGCCCGAAGTGCACACCAGCCTCAAGCATCTGGCGCATCGTCACGCCTGCGGCCATGGGTCGAATCTCCTCCACCACTCATCCGTTAGACGCCTGCGCCCCACTCGATCCAGGGGAGGACCAAGCACGGTGGACCATGCGCTGCGCGCACTGGATCCGCGCCCGTACAGGTCGGACGCACGCCACCGTTCGGGCATTCAGCGTCCATCGAGTATAGGGTCGGGTCGCTCCAGCGGACCAGCGTCCGCCGCGGCCCATCCTCACAACAAACGCTCGCGATTCGATACACTGGTGCGCACCAATCGCCGCGGCGGATCGCAGCGGGACGGCCCGTCACGTGACGGGACGAGTGAGCGTGATCTCGATCGAAGTCCAAGGAGTTCCCTGTGCCGGTGTACGAGTACCAGTGCGAGAAGGGACACCACTACGAGAAGCAGGAATCGTTCGGTGCCCCCGCAGAGCAACCGTGCGCGCAGCCGCGCTGCAAAGCCACGGCACGCCGGTTGATCATCCCGCCCCAGGTCCATTTCAAGGGCTCAGGCTGGTACAAAACCGACTCGCGGAAGAACTACGGGCCGTCGCTCAACGCCGATCGCGTGGCCGAGCAGACCAAGGTCCCGCAGAGCCAGGTCGAGGCAGAGACGGCTGAACGTCCCCCGTTCGTCAGCAAGGACGCGAAGAAGTAGCTCCGCATTTCACTTCGAGGACTCGTTTCGGGCGTTTGTGGGCATCCGCCGATTCATGCTCGGCTGACTGATGCGCGCCGTCGTTCAACGGGTCCGTCGCGCCCAGGTCACCCTCGCCGGCACCGATGAGCCGACGGGGGCCATCGAGTATGGCCTCCTCATCTATGTCGGAGTCGCCCAGGGCGACTCGGCAGCCGAGGCGGAGTGGCTCGCGCGCAAGGTGGCCGAGTTGCGCATCTTCGAGGACGACGCCGGCCGCTTCGACCGCTCGCTCCTCGATAGCGGCGCCGCCGCGCTCATCGTCTCGCAGTTCACGCTGCTCGCCGACACGCGTCGCGGACGCCGCCCCTCCTTCACTGACGCCGCGCCACCAGAGGCGGCCGAGCCGCTCGTCGAGCGGGTGATGGAGGAGTTGCGGCGGCTCGGAGTCCGCGTCGAGGGTGGACGCTTCCGCGCACACATGCTCGTCGAGAGCGTGAACGACGGGCCCGTCACCATCACCCTCGACAGCGCGGACCGCGAGAGGCCGCGGCGGGGCTGAGGTCTGCGGCGGTTAGTCCGCGGGGGCGAGAAACAGCGCCTGCCCCCGCGCCACGGCGTCGAGGGCGCGGTCGGCGGTGAGGTAGGCGTTCTCATCGCCGCTGGAATCAAGGACGTAGCCGGGGATCCGGCCCTCGACAGCCTCGCGGGTGAACTGCTGGTGCAGCGCGCGAGCGCGATCGGGGATGCTGGCTGCACGCCCGGCGTCGCGTGTGACCGCAACCTCCAGCGAGGGGAGCAGCGTCACGAAGTGCACCGGCACCGCGAGACCGGCCAGGGTCTCGCGATACTGCCCGGCCACCTCGGAAGTGACGACGTCGTCGATGACGGCCGCGTAGCGCATCGTGACTGACTCGCGAGCGATGGCCGAGGCGTTGCGCGTCGCCAGCAGGCGTTGCTCCGCGGCTTGCCGGTCGTCCGCCCAGGGGTGGCGGTACCCGGCGACGACCCAGTGGCGCAGCGTGTCGACGTCGATGTGGAGCATGCGATCGAAGCGCTCGCAAATCGCCCGCGCGACGCTGGTCTTGCCCGCTCCCGCCGGACCCGTGACGAGGATCACCTGGTGCATCGCGAGCCGTTCTAGCGCGAGGTCGCGCGGATCTACGCCGGTTCGAGGTTGAGCGAGATGTCGAGGCTCGGCGCGGAGTGTGTCAGCGCGCCCACGGAGATCAGGTCGACCCCCGTTGCCGCAATCGCACGCACGGTGTCGAGGTTCACGCCGCCCGACGCTTCGAAGAGCACGCGCTGACCCGGCTGACGCAGGGCAACCGCGCGCTGCATCGCCGCGACCTCCATGTTGTCGAGCATCACGATGTCAGCGCCGGCTTCGATCGCCTCGCGCGCCATCTCGACGCTCGTCACCTCGATCTCGACCCGCAGCGTGTGCGGCGAGCGCTCGCGCGCCTCCGCGATGACCCCGGCCAGACCGAGCCCGCGCAGCGACGCAGCAGCGATGTGGTTGTCCTTGAGCAGGATGCCGTCCTCGAGGGTGTTGCGATGGTTGTGCCCGCCGCCGACGCGCACTGCATACCGCTCGAGGTCGCGCAGGCCGGGCGTGGTCTTGCGCGTGTCGATGATGCGCGCGGGCCCCCCTCGACGTGCCTCCTCGACGTAGCGGCGTGTCATCGTGGCCGTCCCCGACAGCCGCTGGAGGATGTTGAGCGCGACGCGCTCCGCGCCGAGCAGCGGACGCAGCGGCCCGTGCACCTCGGCTATCTCCATGCCCGGCTCGAGGATCGCGCCGTCCTCCATGAAGAAGTCGAGTTCGATGTCCGTGGACATCTGCCCGAACGCCTCGACGACCGCGTCGAGGCCGCAGAGTACGCCCGCGTCCTTCGCCAGGAAGGTCCCGTTGCCTTCCTGCTCGATGGGGATGACGGCACGCGAGGTCACGTCGTACTCGGCGCGGTCTTCGGCGAGCGCACGCGCCACGACCTCGGCGATGGAGGTTGGGTCAGGCGGGCGGAAGTCCGGTTCGCTCATCATCTGTCCTAGCGTGGTTCTGCCGGAGGTGCTGCCGCTACGGAAGTCTCGATCAAATCGAGCAGTCCACCGACATCGTCCAGGAGCGCCACCGCGCCCGCCTCTAGCAACTCGTGCGGGCTGGATACGCCTCCGCGAACGCCGATAGGGGTTGCGCCCGCTCGCCGCGCCGCGGTCATGTCGGGAGTACTGTCGCCGAGGTAGACGCAGCCCTCCGGCGCGAATTCCAGCGCTTCGCACGTCGCGAGGATACCGCCGGGTGCGGGCTTGAGGACCGGCAGCACTTCATCGCGTCCCGTGATCCTCTCGAACGGCGCGAGGAGGGCCTCGCGCCGGAGGACTGCACTCACGACCTCCGCTGCATTGGATGTGATGATCGCCATCCGCAAACCGAGGCCGCCCAGCGCAAGCACGAGCCGCCTCGCGGCCGGAATCAGCCGTGTATGCGGAATCGCTTCTGCTTCGAAACGTCCAACTACGGCCGAAGCGCGCTGCTGTACCTCGATCAGGCGATCGCGCGGCAAGAACTCCGCCGCACCGATGGCGCCGTAGAGGCTGAGTGCGCCGGGCGTCCCCTCGATGAACGACTCGGGGATGCCTGCATCGAGGTAGAGCGGGCGCAGCTCCTGCCGCGCGTCGGTCCAGCGCACGTGCGTGCCGAGGTGGGCGAGCGTGTGATCGAAGTCGAACAGCACGCCCTCGAGCGGCCGGGGAATCACTGGCGATCGCTCATCGTGATGCCCCCGCCTCGGCGGCGTACGAGGGCACCAGTGGGGCGGCATCCGCGCGGAAGACAATGTGGCGTCGCCATTCCTCTCGCGCCTCGGGGAAGTCGGTGCGGTAGTGCGCTCCGCGCGACTCCTCACGGAGCAGCGCCGCCTCCGAGGCGAGGCGCGCGCAGATGACCAGGGCGCGCAGTTCGCGGGTGAAACGGTCGACCGCCTCGGGCAGCCGGGCGGACCAACCGACGAAGGTGCGCGCGGCCTCGGTGAGGTGTTCGCCGTCACGCACGATGCCGACGTGCGACCACATCAGTCTGCGGAGCGCATCTGCAGTCGGCTCGGTCGGTCCGTGGCGCGCCTCCGCCGGCAGGGCGATTGCGTCGGCGCTGAGGGTTGGCGACGGCTCGTTTGCGCGCGCAGGTGACAGCAGCCGCTCGACGGTTCGATGCGCGAACACGATCGTCTCGAGCAAGGAGTTGCTCGCGAGGCGGTTCGCGCCGTGCACGCCCGTGTTGGCCACCTCGCCGACTGCGAACAGGCCCCGGAGCGTCGTCTCGCCCCAGGTGTTGGTCCGTACACCGCCCATCGCGTAGTGCGCCGCTGGGGACACGGGGATGCGGTCCTTGCTCATGTCGAGGCCGGCCTCGAGGCAGGTGCGGTAGATCTGAGGGAAGCGGGCTGCGAGCCAGGCCGCGTCGCGCGCGGTGATATCGAGCAGGACGTGGTCGCTGTCGGTCTCCTCCATCTCGCGGTGCGCGGCGCGAGCGACGATGTCACGCGGAGCGAGCTCGGCGCGCTCGTCGTAGCGCGGCATGAAGCGTTCGCCGCGCGTGTTGAAGAGGAGCGCCCCTTCGCCGCGCACGGCCTCCGAGATGAGGAAGACAGGGTAGCCCGGCAGTCGCAGCGCCGTGGGATGGAACTGCGTGAATTCCATCCCCGAGACCTCGGCGCCCGCCGTGTACGCCAGCTCGACGCCGTCGCCGGTGGAGATCGCGGGGTTCGTCGTCGTGCGGTAGAGCTGGCCCGCGCCGCCAGTCGCGAGGACGATCGCGCGCCCGTCGTACGCTGCGCGCTCGCCAGTGCGGGCGTCGAGGACCTCGACACCCGCCGCTGCCCCATCATCGACCAGCAGCCGGTCCGCGAGCGTGTGCTCGAGGATGGTGACGCCCTCACGACGCGCGAGCGAAGACAGCGACAGCTCGATCTCCAGGCCGGTCGAGTCGCCGCCGGCATGGAGGATGCGCGAGGCCGAGTGCGCCGCCTCACGGCCAAGCGAGACCTCGCCGTTCTCGGCGTCAAAGCGGACGCCGAAGCGCACGAGGTCCGCGATGCGTGCCGCCGCCTCCTCGGTGAGGATGCGCGCGGCCTCCTCATCGACGAGTCCCGCACCCGCCTCGATGGTGTCGCGCCAGTGGTCGGCTGGTGTGTCGCCGGGGCCGACTGCGGCGGCGATGCCGCCCTGTGCGTAGCGTGTGCTCGCCTCGTCGATCGAGCCCTTGGTCACGACGAGGACACGCGCGCCCTCCTCGTGCGCCCGCAGCGCGGCGTAGAGGCCGGCAATGCCCGAGCCCACGACGACGAGATCGAAGTCCGAGGACCGTGCGGCGTCAGGCACCCGCGCCTCCTCCCGTGGCCGTCGACGCCGCCTCGGCGTCGCCGTCCGCCACCTCCACGTTCGGCTCGTAGTCGCGGATCGCGGAGACGATGGCGGGCCAATCGAATGGTGTGACGGCCCGTCCCGTGGCGGCGTTCACGTAGGCGTAGCGATGCGTCATGCGGCAGACCCGCGCGCCCGTTGACGCGGCCGCGATCTCGCACTCGAAGATGAGGCGGCCGGGCGAGACGTGGGAGCAGCGCAGCCGCACGAGTGCGGCGTCATCCCAGCGTAGCGGGGCGAGGTAGCGGATCTCGGAGCGCGCCTGGAAGCGCAGGATCTCGCGGTGACTCGGGATGCCCGCCTCGCGGTCGTAGGCATCGAGGGCGATCTCGGTCAGCGCGAGGAGCACGCCGCCGTGGACGAACGGTGTGCCGCCGAAGGTGTCGGTATGGCGCAGCGGCAGGCGAGTCTCGAAACGAAACTCGCCTGCCTCGGTGTCCTGCCCGCTCGTCATGGCCGTGCCGTCGCCGCTGGCTCGGCTACTTGAGGGCGAGCATGCGGTCGAGGGCGACCTTCGCGTGCTGCTTCTGGTCCGCCGGCACGACGATCTGGTTGACCACCTCGCCGCGCACCAGCGACTCCATCACCCACGCCAGGTAGGCGGGGTGCACGCGGTACATCGTGCTGCACGGGCAGACGACGGGGTCGAGGCAGAAGATCGTCTTGTCCGGGTACTCCTTCGCGAGGCGCGAGACCAGGTTGATCTCGGTGCCGACGCCGATGACGCTGCCGGCCGGCGCCTCCGCGACGTACTTCGCGATGAACGCCGTCGAGCCGTTCGCGTCCGCCGCCTGCACGACCTCGTAGCGGCACTCGGGGTGCACGACGATCTTGACGTCCGGGTACTGCTCGCGCGCTGCCTCGATCTGCGTCAGCGAGAAGCGCTGGTGCACGGAACAGTGGCCCTGCCACAGGATGATGCGCGAGCGGTCGAGCGCTTCCTCGGAGGCCCCGCCGAGCTGGCCCGAGGGTAGCCGCCAGTTCCACAGCACCATCTCCTCGATGGGGATGCCCATCGCGTGGCCGGTGTTGCGGCCCAGATGCTGGTCCGGGAAGAAGAAGACGCGCTTCCCTTGTTCGAACGCCCACTCGAGGACCTTCGTGGCGTTCGAGGACGTGCAGACCACGCCACCGTGCTCGCCGCAGAAGGCCTTCAGCGAGGCGGCGGAGTTCATGTAGGTCACCGGGATGATGTCGTCGTTGCCGCCGAAGTAGTCGCCAAGCTCGCGCCAGGCAGCGCGCACGTCGGCGTCGGCGGCCATGTCCGCCATCGAGCAGCCCGCCTCGATGTTCGGCAGGATCACCTTCTGGTGGTCGGCGGAGAGCACGTCGGCGGCCTCGGCCATGAAGTGCACGCCGCAGAAGACGATGTACTCGGACTCCGGGCGCTCCGCCGCGTACTGCGCAAGGGCAAACGAGTCGCCGCGCTCGTCGGCAAACTGGATGATGTCCTCGCGCTGGTAGTGGTGGCCGAGGACGACGACGCGGCTGCCGAGCGCCGCGCGGGCGGCGCGAACGCGCTCGACGAGTTCGTCGGCCTCGAGGGACCAGTACTCTTCGGGAATCGTCTGCTGCCAGGATCCGAACGAAACTTCCTCGGAGAGCGGCAGCGTCGTGATGCCGGTGTCGGTCTCACACTGGAGCTGCGGGACCATGGGCAGGTCGAGGGTGGGTGTGGTCATCAATGCCTCCTCTCGCCGGATCGTTCCGTGCGAGGGACTGGTTGTGCGCCGTACTTTGTGTATTCGATACGCAAAGTCGACTGCGATAACCCTACGCCCACCGGGTACCGGTGTCAATGCGTCCAACACACACGAACTCGGATGTGCAGCGCAGCGGGGCGCTAGAGTCCGCGCATGATCTCGACCGTGCTCTTCGACCTCGGCGGCGTCGTCTGCCGCTACGACCCGGCGAAGCGGCTCGCGCTGCTGGCCGAGGACTGCGGCCTCGAGCCCGAGGAAGTGCACCGTCGGGTGTGGGCGTCCCAGTTGAACACCGACTTCGAGCTGGGACGCCACTCGACATCAGAGTGGTTCGGTCTCGTCCGCGCGGCGCTCGGGTTACGGATGGACGATGAGCGACTCCTCGAGGTCATGCTCACGGCGCTGACCATCGATCCCGAGGTGCTCGCGCTCGTCGACAGGCTGCGCCCTCGGGTGCGGACGGCGATGCTCACGGACAATCCGTCGCTCCTCCTCGAAGCGCTGCCGACCCACTTCCCCGAGATCGCTCCACGCTTCGATCCGTTCCTCATCTCATGCGAGCTCGGGATGATGAAGCCGAGCCGCGAGATCTTCGAGGCCGCGCTCGCGCGCCTCGAGGAGCTGGCGTCGAGCGTGCTCTTCGTCGACGACACGGAGGCCAACGTCCTCGGCGCTCAGGCGTGCGGCATCGAGGCGGTGCGGTTCACCTCGGCGGAGGCGCTGCGCGCGGACCTCGTGCGCTACGGGGTGCTCGACGACTAGCCGGTCTGCAGCGCCGGCATCACCTCGGTGGCGATGTGCGCCATCTGCGACATGCGGTCGCCGCCTGCGAGCACGATGTTGATGTGGCGCACGCCCGCCTCGATGTAGGCGCCGAGGCCCTCGGCCCAGCGCGAGGCGTCGCCGTAGACCGTGTAGCGCTCGAAGCGCTCGAACGGCACGCGGTACGTCGCCTCGATGCGCGCGGCGATGGTCGTCAGCGCCTCGGCGAAGTCGTCGTCGAACTGCGCCCACAGCTGCACCGCGGGCAGGATCGAGTCGGGGTCGCGGTCGAGGCGCTCCGCCTCTTCTCGGACGGTCGCCCAGCCCTCGTGGAAGCGCTCGGGCGTGATCACGAACGGGATCCAGGCGTCGCCGAAGCGAGCCGCGCGACGCTGTGCCGCCGGGACGCGACCGCCCACCCAGATCGGGATAGCAGGGTCGGGCACGACATCGAGGCGTGCGCCGTCGACATCGATCACCGCGTTGTGCAGCGAGACCTCGTCGCCGCTCCAGAGCGCGCGCAACGCCTCGAGCGTGGCGTCGAGGCGGCGGCCGCGCTCCTCCAGGGGTACGCCCGACGCTTCGAACTCCTTCGGGTACTCGCCGCCCACGCCCACACCGAGGCGGAAGCGGCCGTTCGACAGCCACTGGAGCGTCGCCGTCTGCTTCGCGAGCGCGGCCGGCCGTCGCAGCGCTGCGAGCAGCACCCCGGTCCCGAGCCCAACGGTGCTGGTGACGGAAGCGGCGCCCGAGAGCATCACGAGCGGCTCTGGCCAGAACGCCGGCCAGAGGACGTGGTCGCCCATCCAGACCGAGTCGAAGCCGAGTGACTCGGCGGCGGCGGCCATGCCGAGGAACTCCTCGGGCGTTCCGCCGCCGGGCAGCACGCCGAAGGTGATGGGTCGGTCGGATGTCACGCGTCGCTCCTCGCAGGCGTCACAGGAAGACGGGCTCCCGTCGGACGAAGTGGTACAGCAGCGCGGGACGGTGCGCGCCCTCCCGACGAGTATGCCCGGTCGAGGCGATCAGCCCCGTCGAGATCATGCGCTTGCGGAAGTTTCGGCGGTCGAGCGGCGTCCCGAGGATCGCCTCGTACGTGGCCTGCAGTTCGCGGAGGGTGAACTCCTCCGGTAGCAGGCCGTAGGCGACGTTCGTGTACTGGAGTTTCGCCCTCACGCGTGCGACCGCCTGCTCGATGACCTCGTTGTTCTTGAAGGCGAGCGGTGGCAGCGCCTCGACGCGGTGCCACGCCGGAGGCCACTCGACGCCTTCGCGCAGCCGCACGCGTCCCGCATCGACCAGCGCGATGTAGGCGACGGCGACCGCCGGCCTCGAGGGATCGAGGCCCGAGGTCGTGAAGAGCTGCTCGAGGTAAACGTCGGTCGCGCCAGTCTCCTCGACGAGCTTGCGCGTCGCATGCTCCTGCAGAGACTCGGTGCCGTCCCAGCGGCCGCCGGGGAGCGCCCAGAGGCCCGCCTCCGGGTCCGACGTACGGTGGATCAGCAGCACCTGCAGCGCGCCGTCGCGGATGGCGAAGATGACAACGACCGTGGCGACGAGGGGCGTGGACTCTGAGGAGCTCACGGTGAGGCCGAGCGTCCGCGCGTGCTAGAGCACCGCAAGCGACAGGTCACCAGCCAGCCGCCCGTGGAGCGACCAGGGCGACACCTCGTCGATCGTCACCTCGAGCAACTCGCCGACCTTGCCGCTCGCGTCGAAGTGGACGAGCTGCCCGCCGCGCGTGCGGCCCGTCGAGCGGCCCTCGTCCTCGCGCTCCACGAGCACCTCGACGTTGGTCCGGAGGAGGCGCTGATTGATGCGGGCCGCGCTCTCGGCGTGGATGCGCTCGATGACCTGGAGGCGCTCCTTCTTCACGGAGGCTGGCACGTCGTCGGGCATGTTGCGGTACGCGAACGTGCCCGGGCGTGGCGAGTACGCGGCGACGTGGATCACGTCGAAGCCCGTGCGCTCGAGGAGGTCGACCGTGGCCTGGAACTCCTCCTCGGTCTCGCCCGGGCACCCGACGATGACGTCCGTCGCGAGCGACGCGTGCGGGATGCGCTCGCGGATGCGTGCGACGCGTTCCTCGTACTCCGCGAGCGTATAGCCACGACGCATCCGCGCGAGCATCGAGTCGCTGCCCGACTGCACAGGGATGTTGAAGTGCTCGCAGACCTTCGGCACGTCGGCGACCGCGTCGATGATGCGGTCGGTCATGTCCTTCGGGTACGAGGTCAGGAAGCGGACCCGCGCGATGCCCTCGATCTCCTCGATGCCCTCGAACAGCGTCGCGAGGTCGGCGTCGCCCTCGAGGTCGTGCCCGTAGGCCTCGACGGTCTGGCCGAGCAGCGTGACTTCGCGGACGCCGTTGCGTCCGAGGAAGGCGACTTCGCGCAGGATCTCGTCGACGGGCCGCGAGCGCTCGCGGCCGCGGCGCAGCGGCACGATGCAGTACGTGCAGAACTTGTCGCAGCCGTGGACGACCGGCACGAAGGCGGTCGGTCCGTTGGGCAGCCCGAACGTCTCGGTCCAGAACTCCCCCTCGGAGGCGTCGCGGAGCAGCCCGGCGCGCTCGATGATGGGGTCGAAGACCTGCGGCTGCGCCCAGACGTCGACCCACGGGAAGCGCCGCTCCAGCTCGGTGGTGCGCGGGCCCACCATGCAGCCCATCACCGCGAGGGTGAACGTCTCGCCGGCCTGGCGTCGCTTCCGCAGCATCCCGAGCTTGCTGTACGCGCGGTCCTCGGCGTGCTGGCGGACGGAGCAGGTGTTGAGGACAACGAGGTCGGCACGCGAGTCGTCGGCTTCCGGCACGAAGCCGAGCCGGTCGAGGCCGGCTGCCAGTTTCAGCGAGTCGGCCTTGTTCATCTGACAGCCGACGGTCCAGATGTGGTAGCTCGGCACGGCGCGCTCCGGCGGAGATTCAGGCTCGGTGAGGGATGGCGGAGGGGGAGGGATTCGAACCCTCGATCCGGGGGAAACCCGGATAAGCGCTTAGCAGGCGCCCGCACTAGGCCACTATGCGACCCCTCCGCGTGTGGCGCCTACATCCAGATTAGGAGCGCGGCCGAAGGCGGGCAAGGATCGCGCCCCGCTAAGGCCGATGCGACTCAGGCGTGCTGGCGCTCCTGCTGCTGCCGGATCAACTCCTCGACGGCACTCGGCAGCGTCGTTTCGAAGTCGATCAACTTCGCCCACGCCGGCGCCACGACGATCCGCACCATGCCGTCGCTGTAGAGCGAGCGCACGCCCGCCTCCCACTCGACCCGTTGTTCCGGCGTCATCCCGTAGGTGGTGTTCGCCTCGAGGTACTCGTCCGGGATGCCGTCGACCGGATCGAGCACGGCCTCGCCTCGGATGAGCAGGATCTTGGGTGGGTGCACCTCGGTGTCGATCGTGAGTGCAACCGTCGGGTTCTTGCGCAGAGCCGGGAGCTTCGGCGCGTTTTTCGCCGTGCACATGACGATCTCGGACCCGTTCCAGGTAAACCCAATCGGGATGTTGCGCGGTGTGCCGTCCTTGGCGACGTAGGCCAGGCGGGCGAGGTCGCGCGCCAAGAGCTCCTGGCTGAGTGGCCGGTTCAGAACCTCGGACACCTCGTTCCGTTGCACGGGATCGCTGCCTTCGAGTGCCGTGGTGGGGCGCGCGAGGGCGCGGCTGTCCTCAGGGATAGCGTAGTCCCCCGCACCACGTGGCCGACCGTCGGAGTGGCGACGCTCCGAGGCGAAGCTTTGGATGGCTGCCGTCGGAGTCCTAGACCAGCCCGCGCTCCTGGAGCACTCGCTGCATTGTGCTGCCGATGTCCGAGGGCGACTGCGAGATCGTCGCGCCGGCGTTGGCGAGGGCGAGCTTCTTCGCCTCGGCGGTACCGGCCTTGCCCGCGATGATCGCGCCCGCGTGGCCCATACGGCGGCCGGGAGGCGCGGTCGCACCGGCGATGAAGGCGACGACCGGCTTCGACATCTGCTGGATGTACTCGGCCGCCTCCTGCTCCGCCGTGCCACCGATCTCGCCGATAAGCACCACGGCCGCGGTCTCGTCGTCGCGCTCGAACAGCTCGAGCGCCTGGCGCTGGGTCGTGCCGATGATCGGGTCGCCGCCGACGCCGACCGAGGACGACTGGCCGATGCCCAGCCGCGTGAGCTGGTCGACGGCCTCGTAGACGAGCGTGCCGGAGCGCGAGATTACGCCGACGTTGCCGGGCATGTAGACGTCGACGGGCATGATGCCGGCGCGCGCCTGCGCCGAGGGCGTGATCACGCCCGGGCAGTTCGGGCCGATGAGCGTCGTCGAGGACCCGCGCAGGTACCGCTTCACCCGCACCATGTCGAGCGTCGGGATGCCCTCGGTGATGCAGATCACCACCGGGATACCCGAGTCGGCGGCCTCGAGGATGGCGTCCGCTGCGAAGGCGGCGGGGACGAAGATCAGCGAGACGTTCGCGCCGAACTCGTCGACAGCCTGTCGCACCGTGTTGCGGATCGGGACGCCCTCGATCTCCTGGCCGCCGCGACCCGGCGTCACGCCGGCGACGACCTGTGTCCCGTAGTCGAGGCACGTCCGAGCCTCGCGCGCGCCCGCCGCGCCCATGCCCTGGATCACCACGCGGCTGTTCTCGTCGAGCAGCACACCCATCGCGCTCAGTCCCTTCGGTTCGTAGTCGTCGAGGGTCGCCGCTCGCGGCGGCTTGGCGTCGTTACTCGGCAGCCGCCACGGCCTTCTTCGCCGCTTCCGCGAAGCCATCGGCGCGGATCAGCTCGATGCCAGAGTCGTCGAGGACCTTGTTGCCGGCGTCGACGTTCGTGCCGGCGAGGCGGACCACCGTGGGCTGTGGGATGAGGCCCTGCTGCTTCGCCTGCACCACGCCCTCGGCGATGATATCGGTCCGCGCGAGGCCACCGAAGATGTTCACCAGCACGGCCTGCACGTCCGGGTCCGCGCCGATGATGCGCAGCGCCGCGACCACGGCGTCCGGGTTGTTCGCAGTGCCGATGTCGAGGAAGTTCGCGGGCGCGCCGCCCTCGAACATGATCGCGTCCATCGTCGCCATCGCGAGGCCGGCGCCGTTGACGAGGCAGCCGATGTTGCCGTCGAGCTTCACGTAGTTCTGGATGCCGGCGTCCTGCGCCTCGACCTCGCGCTCGTCCTCCTGCTCGCGGTCGCGGATGTCGAAGAGCGACTTGCGACGGAAGTCCGCGTTGTCGTCTACGGAGAACTTGGCATCCGCGGCGAGCACCCGGCCGTCCTCGGTGACCACCAGCGGGTTGATCTCGGCGAGGGAGCTGTCGTTCTCCTCGAACGCCTGCACGAGCGCGGTCATGAGTGCGGTCGCGGGGCGCAGCAGGTCGCCGTCGAGCCCGGTGGCGAAGGCGAGCGCACGCGCCTGGAAGCCCTGGAAGCCCACCGTCGGGTCAACCGCAGCCTGGTGAATCTGCTCGGGCGTCGAGGCGGCGACCTCCTCGATGTCCATGCCGCCCGCGGCCGAGGCGATCACCACCGGCATCCCTCGCGCGTTGTCGATGATGACGCTGAGGTACAGCTCCCGCGCGATCGCGATCTGCTCTTCGACGAGCACCGAGCGCACCGGCAGACCCTGCGGCCCCGTCTGGTGCGTCACGAGCTGCATCCCGATGATCTGCGCCGCCGCCTCGCGCGCCTCGTCCGCGGTGTTCGCGAGCTTGACGCCACCGCCCTTACCGCGCCCGCCAGTGTGCGCCTGCGCCTTCACGACGACCTTGCCGCCGAGCTCCTCGGCGATCGCCTTCGCTTCGTCGGGCGTGTGCGCGACGCGCCCCTGGGGCACGGGCACCCCGTACTTCGCGAGCAGCTCCTTGGCCTGGTACTCGTGCAGCTTCATCGACGCGGCTCCTCGCGGGCAGGTGTGTTCGAGGTCGGGTGGGACACGAAGCGGGCCGGCAGCCCGGCCCGCGCGGATAGTAGCACCCACATCGGAGGGCTCAAGGCGGAGGGGCGGGCCGGCGTCGGCTGGGCCCACCGTTTGCGAAGGAGTCGCAATCCTCCGCGTGCCGCCTGTGGCCCCGCCGATGCGCCATCGGTCCTACCGTTCGCGCACCAGCCCGTACGCGAGCAGGAGCAGCCATGCCCGACCGTAACCCCGACCTCCACGGGATGGTGCCCGACAGTTCACCCGTGGCCGTGCTGCTCCTCGACGTGATCAACGACCTCGACTGGGAGGGTGGGGAGCAGCTGCTCGAACACTTCCGCCCGATGTCCGAGAGGCTGGCTGCGTTGACGAGGCGAGCCCGCGCGGCCGGCGTGCCCGTGATCTACGTCAACGACAACTACGGGCGCTGGCGTTCCGACTGGCAGGTGTTGATCGACCACTGCCTCAACGATGGCACGCGCGGACGGGAGATCGTCGCTCGCCTGCTGCCGGCGCCGGACGACTACTTCGTCCTCAAGCCGAAGCACTCCGGCTTCTTCTCGACGACCCTCGAGGTGCTGCTCGAGTATCTCGGCGTCCGCACGCTGGTGATCACCGGCGTCGCAGGGAACATCTGCGTCCTGTTCACGGCAAACGACGCGTACATGCGTGACTACCGGCTATACGTCCCGGCGGATTGCGTCGCCTCCAACACTGTCGAGGACAACGAGTACGCGCTCGCGCAGATCGAGTCGGTGCTCAAGGCGGACATCTCGCCGTCCGACGCGATCGACCTCGAACTCCTCGCTGCCCGGCGCGCGGTCGCGCCCTGACGACGAGCGTGGAAGCACGGGGGAGGGGCGGCCCGTAGGCCGCCCCTCCAGCGATTGCCACGCTCGAGGTCGAGTCGTTACGCGGCGACAGCGGCCGCCTCGGCAACCTCCACCGCGACGTGCAGCTTGATCTTCTTGCTGACGAGGACGCCGCCTGCCTCAAGGGCCACGTTCCAGGTCAGGCCGAAGTCCTCGCGGTTGATCTCGCCGTCGAGCTCAAAGCCGACGACGCGCTTGCCCCACGGGTTGGTCACGGGACCGGCGAAGTCGCCCTTGAGCGTGATCTCGCGAGTCACGTCGCGGACGGTGAGGTCACCCACCAGCTCGAACTCGCCGTCCGACGTGCGGCGTACGCGCGTGCTGCGGAAGGTGATCAGCGGGTACTGCTCCACGTCGAAGAAGTCCGGGCTCTTGAGGTGGGCGTCGCGCTGCTCGTCGCCGGTCGCGAGGCTCGCGGCCTGGATCGTCGCGTTGACGTGCGACTGCTCAGGCTGTTCTTCGTCGATGTGGACCTCGGCGGCGACGTCGGTGAAGCGGCCGCGCACGGTGGTGACCATCATGTGCTTCGCCGAGAAACCAACCTCGGCGTGAGCGGTGTCGAGTTCCCAGGTCATCGTGTACTCCTATTCTGCAACCGTCCCTGCGAGGCGGCCCGAGAGCATGAGGCGGGACTGTGGGGAGTCAGCGCGTTACGCTCAGTGTGCTGCCTACTTCATGTAAGTGACTGTACACGAGCGACCGACTCTTGTAAAGTACCTTACGAGAGGTAACAGTATGTTTGACGACGATCCGCGCCTCCGCACCTTCGATCCAGCATCCGATCCGGGGCATGCTTCGCATGCCGGAGCCGACGGGCGGATGACCGAGAGCGATTTCGGGCAATTCTGCCCCGTCTACCACGAAGCGGTGGAGCTGCTCGGCAAGCGCTGGGCGGGCGTGATCGTGCGCGCGATGCTCGGAGGCGCGACGCGCTTCTCCGACATCATCCGCACCGTGCCTGACCTCAGTGACCGGCTGCTGTCGGAGCGGCTGAAGGAGCTCGAGGCCGCGGGTGTTGTCGAGCGCACCGTGATCCCGGCGACGCCCGTGCGCGTGGAGTACCGCCTCACCGAGATGGGACGCGACCTCGCCCCCGTGATCGAGGCGGTTTCGGCCTGGGCAAGTCGCTGGCTCGTACCGCCCGCGGAAGGCCGCTAGTCCTAGCGAAATTCGCAGGATTGTTGCATGCGTGGGTAATTGCGCGTGCTATGATCTGCATGACGTGGGAACGATTCCGCGTCCGTCTCAGCATCGCAGCTCAGCAAGTTTCACCCGAACTTCCGAAGTCGCGCTTTGAGATGGCTTTGCAGGGCTGCGCTCCCATGCGCAGCCGGTAGTGTCGGCCTAGCCGGCTTTGGAGTACTGGTAGTTGAATCAGCGAATCTACGTGGGGAACCTTCCCTTCTCGGCGACTGAAGACGAGGTCCGCTCGCTCTTCTCGCAGTACGGGGAGGTCCTGAACTGCAGCCTGCCGACGGATCGTGAGACCGGCCGGCCGCGCGGCTTCGGCTTCATCGAGATGGAGTCGGCGGACGCACAGAAGGCGATCGATGCTCTGAACGGGACGCAGATGGGCGGGCGAACGCTCACTGTGAACCAGGCGCGCGAGCGCGAGGAGCGCGGACCGCGCGGTGGCGGCGGCTACGGTGGTGGCGGTGGCTACGGCGGGGGTGGCGGTGGTGGCTACGGCGGCGGCGGTGGCGGTGGCTACCGTGGCGGCGGTGGCGGCGGTCGTCGCGAGTACGGAGGTGGCGGAGGCTACCGCTAGCCGGCTCGCTCGCGGCGGACCTGACGGTCCATCGGGTGGCTTTGGAGCGAACGATGAGAGCCCGGCGGCAACGCCGGGCTCTCTGCTTGGAACGCTCGCTGCTTGGAACGCCGGGCTCGCTGCTTGCCCGCCCGGCAGCCCGACTCTAAACGGCGGGCGTCTGCTGATGGAGCGCCATCTTCCAACGCTCCCCGCGAAGGACATACACGCTCGTCGTTCGTCCGGCGTACTCTCCCGCGGCCTCACGTTTGGCGGTCGCGAGGTAGGTCAGCACCGCGCTGTCCTCGGTGAGGACGATGACGCGAGTCTGCTCGATGCGGAACCATGCCCACGGGGGCGCGGCGGCCATCGCCTCGATCGCTTGCGCCCGGTCGAGGACGCCGAAGCCGAAGACCATCAGCGCGTCCTCGCTGAGGTGCTCGTCGTAGAAACGCGCGCCCTCGCCCGGCTTCGTGAGCGCGTCCCAACCCGCGCGCTCGAGGTCGATGAGCCTCTGTTCGAGGGTCATGCATCCCCCCCTCTCCTCGATCCACGGTAGGCGCTGGTTCCAGTGGGGCTTCCGGCGCGAGTCGCCCGTAACCGCGGCGGCGGGCATCATGCCGCGATGGCCGTGACCCGGATCCTCGTCGTGGGCGACACCCACGTCCGCCGCTGGGAGGACGTGCATCCGCGCATCCGCGAGGCGGTTGCGGAGGCGGACATCGCCTTCCACTGCGGTGACATCGTCCACCTCGACGTCGTCGAAGGCTTTCGCCAGGCCGCGAAGCGCGCCGTTGTCGTCCACGGAAACACGGATCCCGTCGAAGTGCGCCGCGCGTTGCCTTACCGCGAGATCGTCGAGGTCGATGGGGTGCGCATCGGGGTGCTGCACCCCTCGTGGGGCGGCCCCGAGTTCGAGCCCCACGTGCTCTTCGGCGACTTCCCGGAGGGCGTCGACGTGATCGCGTACGGCCACCTCCACGAGCCGGTGAACGAGGTCGTCGACGGGGTGCTGTTCGTAAACGGCGGCCAGGCCTACGCCTCGTTCCTCGTCCCCGCCACGATCGCCTGGCTCACGATCGAGGATGGCGTCCCCCGCGCCGAGATCGAGCTGGTCGAGCCCGCGCAGTAGATTCGTTCGCGTCTCGCCAGCGTGCATCGTTGCGTCGCACCGACGGTTGAGTAAGGTTCAGCAACTATCCTTTCGATACACCGCAGGCGTCCTCATCCCGCTGAACGAGTCAGTCCGCAACCGCGCGAGGGAGGCCGACGGACTCCTCGACCTGATCGTTGGGCTGCAATCGGGGGAGTGAGCGCAGTGATGGCTAAGGCTGGACCGACCGTCCGACTGCATGCTCGCTCGCGGACGGCCTTAGCCCTGCTCGGCGCCTACGATTGACTCCGGCTGAAAGCTATCGTCATGTACTTGACGACATCGTAGATGTTCACTGCCTCGAGCGCTGGTCGGACCTCCGGCAGGAGGAACCACGTGGGTTCTTCTTCGACGTACGGCTCGCCGTGCTGGTAGTGATTTCGTGCCTTCGCAAAGTCACGCAGGGCCAGGCCGACTTTGGATCGCGCGCTTCCCCAGAGCTCGTCACTCCGAGCCAAGAGCGCCTTCTCGATGTCGTTGTCGGACACTCCTCGCTGGAGGACGTCAGCAAGTCGACCAATGTCGGGTGACCTTCGCTCTGGTGGCCCGCCCGTGCGTTCCCTCAACTGCGGAAGCACAGCTTTAACGAGACGCTCGACGACCCTGCTGCGGAACGCACACGCCGATGCTCGCCCGACTGGATCCGGATCCGAAGGCGATCCGTATCCGAATGCTCGCTGAACCTCCCGATCGAGAAACGTGTCCCACAGCCGGCCACCGCCGTCGGCACCGTGACCAGTCAGTCGATCACGCCCAGTTCGGGCCTCGCCGTCGGCGTCGCGACTTCGAAGGAGGTCGCGGATGTCGTCAACAATCCGAGGGCTCGCAGCGTCCATCGTCGATGAACCAGGTAGGGAGTCCTCCGGCAATTCGTCGATGAACTGTCCGAGACTCTCAGGGAGCCGTTCGCTGCTGCGCTTTAGGGAGTCCTTTGGTTCGTCGAGCACATACGAAGCCGCAGCGACCATGGCGAACTCCTGTACGTCGCTGAGGTCGTCAATCGTCAGATTGGGCAGCCGCATCGAACGCAGTGCGTGAAGCTGGGGAGGCTCGCCGGACTGCTCACCGCCGTGGAAATCCCACTCATGCATCGTAAGGAGGCGGACTGCCATCGCAATAGAAAGAACCTCCGCGAGTGGTCCCATCGTCGCCAAATGACCGACCTGGCGGTCGACCTTGAAACAGTGACGCGCTCCGGCTTCTAGCAAGCCGAGCGGCGGCGCTTCCTCATACTCGCTCAGCGCCTTCAGGATCCGTGCCCCGATTGCGTAGCCGAGGCTCTCGAGCGTGTCTCCTGTTCGAAGGGTCGCTGCCGTTTCTGAGAAGAACTCGTATCGGGGCCGCAGGAGCGAGGCGACTACTCTCTGTTCACGTCGATTCTCATGCGCCTGCATGACGAACCATGAGTCCTGGTCGGCCGGATCGTCGGTATCGGACAAGGAACCGCCAAAGGCGCGAAGAGCTGCTTCCCACAACGAATCTGTGGACACGACCGCGTCGTGGAGGCTGTGCTCGACACCTTCGGCCAAGGCTCGGACAGCGAGCCATCCAGGCCAATCCCGCGAATCGAAGTCCTGAGGGATGCGGAGGCTCGGTTCACGAGCTGTCGGGTCATACGTATCCGCGTAGTGAAGTTCGAGCAAGACGCCGACCGTCGGCTCAAGTTCGGAAAGAAAGCCACGATAGAGGTCTCGAACCTCCTCGGATACTTCCCCTCCGAATTGCCTTCGCTCCCCCGTGTAGCGACGAAGCAATTCCCTCGCGTGAGGATGGAGCGACTCTTCGACGAGCTCGATTTCGAGCAGTTCGGGAGCGGAGTGCCACCCCCTCAGAGTTGTCGCGGTCCCATCCGGAAGCTTGAAGCCCGTGACGCCAACAAGCGGATCGCCTGATGACACCTCCGCAAGAGAGGCGAGCCACGCAGACTCGCTAAGGAGCAGGAGCTCGTGCAGGGGAGTGACGCCGGGACCTATCCAAAGATGACCTGGAGCCCATGTGGAATGCGGGAGAAGGTAGTGATCCGGAAAGAGAGGAATCGCCTCCCAGCTACCTTCCAGCGTCAACTCCTCGACTTTCTCACGGTACGCCCGTGGAGCCCGGGCCCAGGTCCGTTCGGCAGCACGTCGCAGCGCCGGTCTGAACGGACCCCATGCTTCTCGCTCATCGTTATCGGATTGAAACATCGCTGTGATCCTACGCCGCCCCCAGCTCCCGCTGCATCTGCGCCAACCCCATCGGGCCGAGGTCGAGCGCGCGCGAATGCCACGCCTTGAGGTCGAACGACTCCCCATCCCGACGCCGGGCGGCTTCGCGAGTCTCCAGCCAGAGGCGCTCGCCGACCTTGTAGGAGATCGCCTGCGCCGGGAGGCCGAGGTAACGCGTCACCTCGGAGGCCAGGAAGTCGGCGGGCCAGCGGCTGCGCGTGACGAGGAACTCGTGGGCGAGCTCCGGCGTCCACGTCTCGCCGGGGTGGAACGCGTCGTCCTCGGGGATGGCCTTCTCGAGGTGGAGTCCAATATCCACGACGACGCGCGCGGACCTCAGCGCCTGCGAGCGGAGCAGGCCGAGGTAAGCGGCTGGGTCGTCGAGATACCCGAGCTCTGCCATGAGGCGCTCGGCGTAGAGTCCCCAGCCCTCCGAGTAGCCCGAAGTCCCCGTCAGCATCAGGCGCTGCGGTCGCGTGAGGACATCCTTGAGGTAGCGCGTCATCCCGATCTGGAGGTGATGGCCGGGCACGCCCTCGTGGTATGCGATGACGACCTCGCCCCAGGTGGGGAAGCGCGTCTTGCCGCCGGTCGGGTACCACGTCCGGCCGGGGCGGCTGAAGTCCTCGGACGGGCCGGTGTAGTACATCGCCAGCGCGCCGCCGGGAGGTGCGATCAGGGCCTCGATGCGCTGCACCGGCTCGGGGATGTCGAAGTGCGTGCCGTTCAGCTCCGCCATCGTGCGGTCCTGCAGGTCCTGCATCCACTGGCGGAACTCGTCGACGCCCTCGATGGCGCGCTCCGGGTCGGTCTCCAGCAGCTCGATCACCGCATCCAGGGTCGCGCCTGGTTGGATGCGCTCGGCGGTCTCCGCGAACTCGCGCTCGATGCGGCGCAGTTCGCTCCAGCCCCACGCATAGGTCTCGTCGAGGTCGATCTCGGTCCCGAGGAAGAGCCGCGTCGCGAGGCGGTAACGGTCGGCGCCGACGGGGTCGTGCTCCTCGGCGCGCGGGACGTAGTGCTCCGAGAGCCAGCGCCCGGCGTCGGCGTAGGCGTCGATTGCGAGCTGCGCACCCTGCTCGAGCTCGCGGCGCAGCGACTCGCCTCCGGGTGAGCCTGCCTGCTCGAAGCCAGCGATGGCGTTCGTGAAATAGGCCGGCTGGCCCTCGCGCTGGCCGCTCCACACCTCCGCCTGGAGTGCACACTCTCGCGCCTGGCGCTGGGTCGAGGTGAGGCCGCGCTCGATGCCCTCGTTCAGCGTGGCGCGGTACTGCGCGAGCGCCTCGGGGAGCGTGTGCAGCCGTGCCGCGATGTTGCGCCAGGCCTCTTCGCTGTCGCGCGCCATCAGGTCGAACGTCCCTCGGATCCGCTGCAGCGGGCTCGCGAGGATGTTCAGCGAGCGGAACTCCTCGCCGGCTTCGTGCAGCTCGAGCTGCCCTTGCAGCCGCTCGACGAGCGCGTCCCGTGCGATGCGGTCGCGGTCGTCCTCGGGGTGGGCGCTCTCGAGGCTGGCGATGGTCTCGCGAGCCAGCGCGGCTCCCTGCTCGGAGCCCAGCGGCGAGAAGTCGCCCCACTCGTGGTCGTGTCCCGGCACGCCGAGGGCGGTCGCGGCGAGCGGGTTCAGGGCGCAGAAGCGCTCGACGTACTCGTCGGCGATCTCGGCGATGCGGGTCATGGCTGCTCCTTCGTGGGCACACTGGCCGACAGGATAGCCCGGGCCCGGCACGGCCGAGTGACGCCCAGCGAAGCGCCTTCGCTAGGATGCGTCGCAGCGTTGAAGTTCGCGGTCCCGGAGGCTCGAGGATGGCTGACCCGATTCGCGTGGGCATCGTGGGTGCGACAGTGACGCCCGGTGGTAGCGGCTGGGGGGCGAGCGCACATGTGCCGGCGCTCGCTGTCCTCCCCGACTACATCCTCAAAGCCGTGTGCACGGCGCACGAGGATACCGCGAAGGCCTCCGCCGAGAAGTTCGGCGCCGAGCTCGCGTTCCACGACTTCGAAGCGATGTGCGCACACCCCGAGATCGACCTCGTGGTCGTGTGCGTCCGTGCCCCGTTGCACCACGGCCTCGTGATGGCAGGCCTCCGGGCGGGCAAGGCCGTCTTCTGCGAGTGGCCGCTCGGGGCAAACCTGGCGGAGGCCGAGGAGATGGCCGGCCTCGCGCAAGAGCGCGGGCTGCGCACGCTCGTTGGGCTGCAAGGTCGCAGCGACCCGACCGTGCGCTACGCCCATGACCTCGTTGCCGGCGGCTACGTCGGCGAGGTGCTGGCGGTGAACCTCAACGTGAGCACCGGCGCTGTGTGGGAACGCGGGGCCGGCCGCATCTGGCAGCGCGAGCGCGCGAACGGCGCGAACACGCTCACGATCGCTGGTGGCCACGGCATCGACGCCATGTGCGCCGTTGTCGGGGAGTTCGCCGAGTTGTCCGCCCGAGCGGTGCCCCGCGTCACTGAATGGCTCGACACCGACACGAACAAGCGCGTTCCGGTTGACTCGCCCGACGCCATCGGCGTCGCCGGGCGCCTCGAAAGCGGCGCGGAGGTGACCGTCCAGGTCGCCGCTGTACCGAACCCGACCGGCAGCCGCCTCGAGATCTACGGTCGCGAGGGGACGGTGGTGCTGTCGTCGCGCGGAGCACTGTCCGCGGGGCCGAACGTCCTCATCTCGATGCGCGGGCGTGAGACCGAGGAACTGAGCGTCCCCGGCGAGTACACGCTCGTCCCCGAAGGGACCCCGCCGGGTCCGCCCCGGAACGTCGCGCAGGCGTACGCCTCGTTCGCGGATGCGCTGCAGGGCGCCGTCTCGACCGCTCCGGACTTCGCCGTCGCGCTCACGCGTCACCGCCTCATCGACGCGATCGAGCGCTCCGCAGGCGAGGGACGCCCTATCTCCCTTTAACCCCCACCCTGGCAGGCGAAGACAGCACGAGGGCCGGTCTCCCGGCCCCCGCGCCCCAGAGGGTGCTGGCGATCTCCAGTGCCGAGGACGCTCCCGGCGGCCTCGATTATGCCACCGGAAATTACGTATGTACATGACATTCCTGTCTGTGTTATCACGTCATGCGTGGCCGTTCACTTGATCGGCCCGGAGGGCACTGGAGGCCTGAATGGAGAGGGAGCGGGGGAATTACTGGACGCGTAACACGATCAGCCGCAGAGGAGCGCTGCGCGGGGCCGGGCTAGGGGTCGCCGGCCTCGCGGGGGTCGCGCTCTTCGGTTGCGGCGGCGACGACGGCGACGGAGGTGGTGGCGCCTCGACAGGCACGGCCGTTTCCGGGGGCGCCACCGGCACCGCGGTGGCCGGCGGGGGGCGCCTGCCGTCCGACCAGATCCGTATCGCGCCGGGGTCGTACGAGAACTCGATCCCGCCGACGCCGGGCGAGCTCGACCCAGCGAACAACGCGCGCTACGGCGGGACGCTGATGGCGCGCTACCTCGACCCGCCGCACATGGACTTCAACCGCACGCTGTCCTGCACGGTGAACTCCACGATGGACTTCACGAAGAACAAGCTCACCCGCGGCGCGTTCGGGCCACAGGCGGACAACCGCCGCATCCAGATCGAGCCGGACCTCGCGGAGTCGTGGGAGACATCCCCAGACGGTCTCACCTGGACGTTCCACCTGCACCAGGGTGTGAAGTTCCACAATGTCGAGCCGACGATGGGGCGCGAGTTCACCTCGGACGACGTACGTCTCTCGGTGGAGCGGTACCGCGCGGGTGGCGTGCAGAAGGACATGTGGTCCGACGTGACCAGCATCGAGACGCCGGACAACTACACCGTGATCCTGACGTTGGGTCAGCCCATCAGCGACTTCACACGCAACATCGCCGCGTGGTCCCACATGGACGCGAAGGAGATGATCGAGGACATCGACTTCCTCACCGAGCACGCCGTGGGCACCGGGCCATTCATCCAGGAGACCTGGGTCCAGAAGGAGCGCTCGGAGTTCGTGAAACACCCCGAGTACTTCGAGACCGGGCTGCCGTACATGGACCGTGTCATCACGGTCGTCCAGAACGACACGGCTGTACAGCGAGCCGGTTACCTCACGGACAACTTCTTCTACTGGAGCGCCGCCAACGACGAAGAGGCGGATCAAATGCTCCAGCAGGCTCCGGACTCCGTGTATCTGAAGTACGAGTCTGTCGTCGGAGCGAATACCGAGGGCTTCCACTTCCAGATGACGAACCCGAAGTTCCAGGACGAGCGCGTGCGCCGCGCCTTCGCCCTCGGCCTCGACTTCCAGGAGTGGGATCTCGCCCGCAACGACGGTGAGTCCAACGGTGGCGTGCGCTCACCCATCCCGTGGCCGTATCTCTATGAGACTCGGCCTGAGTACGGCGACCAGGGTGAGTGGTACATGTACGACGTCGAGCGGGCGCGCCAACTGCTCCAGGCCGCCGGCTACAGCGAGTCCAACCCGATCGTGGTCGACTTCCCCGTTTGGTATCAGCGCGAGCAGTACCGGGCGCTGATGGGGCCAATGTACGAGTTGATTCCCGAGATCCAGGCGAACATCCGCGAGGTCGACAACCCGACGGCCGTGAGCATGCTCAACGCGCGTGACTTCGAGGACACCATGAACATCACCTGGGGTCCTCCGGTCTACTCCGTCGACCAGGCGGTCTACCCCTGGTACCACTCGGCGGGCGGCCTGAACCACAACAACGTCAACGATGCGGAGATGGACCGGCTGGTCACCGCGCAGCGACAGGAGATGAACGAGGAGGCGAAGCTCCAGATCTGGCGTGACATTGAGACCCGCATCTTCGACCAGGTCTGGGAGGTCTTCTTCCCGGGAACCGGGCTCAACCGCATCTTCTGGCACAACTACATGATCAACTTCCGCCCGGCGTCGGTCGCGTCCGTGTTCAGCTGCTACGGCGACGCGAAGGCGCGTTCAGTCTGGCTCGACGAGGGCGCGCCGACGACGTACCTGGGGAACGGGCAGTGGGGGACCGTCGTTTGACCTGACGGACTCCTGGCCACCGTGCTTGAGCTTGAGCCCGGCGACTGCCGGGCTCAACCGCGTCTTCGGGAGGGTCTACTCGCGTCGACGTTCTGTTCGGCCCTGCTATCGAGCATGAGATGCACGGGCCCTACTCTGCGGTCGGATGACCACAGCGGCGCTCATCGTTGGCGCGGTGATTGTGCTCGTCGCGGTGCGTCGCGTGGGGTCTGTGCGCCTGCGGTTCTGGCAGGTCATGGGCGCCGGTGCGGTCGCGATGCTGGCCACGGGGCAGATTTCGCCCGGGCAGGCGGTCGCCTCGATCGACTTCGAGGTGATGCTCTTTCTCTTCGGCGTATTCGTGCTCGGGCGCGCGGCGGAACTGAGCGGCGAACTCGCGGCCTGGTCGTATCGCCTCTTCCGCCACGCCCGATCCGTTGATCACCTCACGCTGCTGATCCTGTTTGGCCTTGGGGCTGCGTCCGCGCTGCTCATGAACGACACCATCGCGATCGTCGGGACGCCTGTCGTGATGGCGCTCGCGAGGGCGCACCGCGTGCAGCCCGAGACGCTGCTCCTCGCGCTCGCCTTCGCGATCACGATCGGCGGCGTTCCGAGCCCGATCGGGAATCCGCAGAACCTGCTCGTCGGCCTCAAGGGCGGGCTGGCGAACCCGTTCGTCGACTTCGCGGCTCACCTGCTGCTGCCGACGCTCGTCAATCTGTTCGCGGCGTACGCCCTACTGCGGTTGCTCGAGCCAACGTCCTTCCACAGCGGACCCCTGGTGCACGTTCGGGCGGGCCTCCGCGACCCGGCACTTGCGCTCGTTGCTCGCCTCGGGCTCGCGCTGCTGATCTTGCTGATCGTGGCGCGCGTTGTGCTGGTCTCGGCCGGGAGCGACCGCGAGTTGCCGATGACCGCGATCGCCCTCGCGCCGGCGGCGCTCGTCCTCGCCTTCTCGGGGCGGCGTCGAGAGGTTGTCATGGGCATCGACTGGTCGACGCTCGCGTTTTTCGTCGGGCTCTTTGTGGTGGTCGGGGGCGTGTCGGAGTCCGGGCTTGCGGGGGAGGCGTTCGCGCGCCTCGGCGCGAGTGTGCGCGAGCCGGCGACGGTGCTCTGGAGCAGTGCGGCGCTCAGCCAGCTCGTGTCGAACGTCCCGCTGGTGGCTCTCGCGCTCCCGGTGCTGCAGCAGGCGGGCGCAGGGAGCGATGTGGCGCTGGCGCTCGCTGCCGGTTCCACGGTCGCGGGGAACTTCTCGATCCTCGGAGCCGCGAGCAACGTGATCGTCCTCGAGAACGCCGAGCGACGCTACGGCATCCACGTGTCGATGTGGCGCTTCATGCGCGTTGGCGTGCCGCTGACTGTCGTCAATTTGGCGGTGCACCACCTGGCGCTGCTGCTCGTGTAGGACGGCAGGGTCGACGCGGCCGGAGTGCGATCAGGGGTTGCTGGCGGAGGGGGTGGGATTCGAACCCACGGTGACTTGCGCCACGACGGTTTTCAAGACCGCTCCCTTAAACCACTCGGGCACCCCTCCGACATCCATTCTCGCGGATGAAGCGCGCGCGTGTCAGGCGTGGGCGCCGGTGGGGTCGACCTCGAATGCGATGTTTTCGAAATGTCCGGCCGTCAACGTGCATACGCGAACGCGATTCCCGCTGGCTGGGGGCGCTGGTACGGTCGACTGACCCGCCGCAGGGAGAGGATCACATGAAGCTGGACATGCACGGGATATTGAAGCGAGGGGGCGCAATCGCCGCCGCTATCCTGGTGGCCGGAGCCGCATTTAGCGCTACTGCCTACGCCCAGACGCCCACCACGACTCCGACGGAGGAGGCGACCGCCGAGGCATCGCCGACCGGCACTGCCGCAGCAACCGAGACGCCCGCCGCCACGGCCACCGCTGCCGCGACGCCGGGGAGCACCCCGGCAGCCAGCCCGACCGCGACGCGGACCGCCGTTCCCGGCGCTCCGAGCACGGGTACAGGCGGATTCGCTTCGACCGAGCAGTCGATCTCGATGGGGCTGCTGCTCGCCCTCGGTGTTGGCGCGGTTGCGCTGGCAGCGGGTGGCTGGGCAGCCAGCAGGAAGTCTCGCTAGCGAGCAGGCACTGTCCCGCCCCCGAGGACAGCGCTCAGAGGAGACCCCGGCGATTCGTCGGGGTCTCCTCTTTGTCTGCGTGCAGGCACCGGAGGCGGGCGCGCCGCCTCGACTCTCGCGGTGGCCGTCGGTAGGATGGCGAGGTAGGAGCGCTGCGCCCGAGGTAGGCGCGCGCCCGTCGCGTGTGACGGAGGCGGCAGTTGACGTTCGTCATCACTCAGCCCTGTATCGACACGATGGACCAGTCGTGCGTCGAGGTCTGTCCGGTCGACTGCATCCACTTCGAGCAGGACAGCGCCGACCGCATGCTCTACATCGACCCGGACGCGTGCATCGACTGCGGCGCGTGCCAGCCCGCTTGCCCCGTGCAGGCCATCTTCCCTGGTCCCGAAGTGCCGGACGAGATGGCGCCCTATACGGAGATCAACGCCCTCTGGTATCAGGATGCGGATGCTGCGCGGGCTCGCGTGGCGGCGCTCGTTGGCGGATCTGCGCCGGCGCCGGCTGCTGCTGCGGCGGCGCCTGCCGCCGAAGCGGCTGGTTCGGCCGAGACCGCCCCGGACGCTCCGGCCGCTGCGTCCGAAGATGCGCCTGCGGCGGAGGAGGCGCCGGCCGCTGCTGCGCCGCCCGCCACCGCTGCTCCTGCCGCGCCTCGGCCTGCGCCCGCCGCGGCTGCCGCGCCGGCTGCGGTACCTGCCGTCGTGCAGGCGCCAGCCGTCGCGCTGCCGAAGCCGAGCGGCCAGCCGATGCCCTCACCGCTCGGCCTGATCGCAGCGGTGGGCGCCGCAGCGGCGTTCTTCGTAATGTTCGCCTTCCCCGGCGAGACCGTTTTCTCCATCTGGCGGTGGGATCTCGGCGTGTTCACACTGGCCGCGGCTCCCGTGTTCCTGCTCTTCCTCGGCCTGTTCATCAAGACCCAGTGGAGCGACCTCAGCCGCTTCTCTGCGCACCACGATCGTGGCATCGGCGACTGGCGCTGGGAGGGCGCAGAGTGGCGCCGCAGCGAGGAGATGCGTCGCTACGTCCTCGAGCAAACTGTCGAGGACATCGCGCGGGAGCGTTACAACTTCCCGAACGAGCAGTACCCGGATTTCCGCACCCACGTGAACCTGCCCACTCCAAAGCTCGCGGTCGAGTTCACTCAGGCTGGTGCAGAGAAGGTCTTCCCGGACATCGTCGTGGTGCAGCACCCCGGCAACTATCCACAGATGGTCGCGCAGGTGGAGACCAAGGAGACGTTGACGCGGGAGCAGGCCGAGTACGTGTGGTCGCGCCTCGAGAACGAGGAGGCGCCGCTCGACCTGTACGTCCCGGCCGGAATGGCCCAGATCGCGAAGGACTACGCGGAGGCGGCCGGCATCAAGCGCTACCGACTTCGCACCTGGCGCTGGGGACCGCACGGATACACCATCCGCGAGGTGTAGCGCCTCGGCATCTGCGGAAGTGGAAGAAAGGGCTCGCGATCGCGAGCCCTTCCCGCATCCCGTGCGATCCTCGCCGACTACGTCAGGACGCCGGCTCGCTCGCGAACGAGGTCCGCGAGGACGTCGCGGTGACAGGGCTCGTGCGTCGAACAGAGCAGCACCACCCCGGTGCCAAGGGCCATGCGTGCGACCCAGTCGAGTAGCTCGGAACGCACGCTCACTTCCTCACGATAGGACATCGCGAACTCGTCCCAGGTCATGCCACCGTGTCGATAGGCGTCGAGGAGCGCGGCCGAGGGGCCGAGCTGCCGCTCCCACTGGTCGACTGCGCCTTTCGCGACGCCTCGAGGCCAGCGTCGCATCACGAGGAGGCGTGGGTACGCCTCGTCGGGTGGGTGGTAGACGGAGCCGGTGACGATGCGCGGCTCGGCTGCGGCATCCGAGGTCACGCGCTGGGCCTCCAGTGGGCGAGCGTGTGTGCCAGCGAGCCCGGAAGCCCGGCATCCGGCTCCCCGGCAAGTGTCGCGATTGTCGCGAGTTCGCCGGCGAGCGCCCAGGTGTGCGTCAGTTGCAGCGCGACGAGGTCCGCGATGGTCTGGTCGCCCCGGTCGCTGATCCGAGACTTGCGGATGACACGATGGAAGTCGACGTCGTTCGATGGGTCGAGCAACCCCTCGAGGTAGGGCCGGCTACGCTCGAACGAACGGAGGAGGGCAGACCGCGCCTCCTGGTAGTCGGGCGCCGAACCGGGGTCTCCGTAGCGCACGTGCGCCTCGGCCAGCCATGGATCGGGCTCGAGGCCCTGCGCGTGAAGGCTCCAGTACTGGCTGTCCTGCTCCGCGATGTGGGCCACGATCCAGCCGCCCGCGTTCAGCCGCTCGAACGCGCCCACCTGCGCCGGAACCGGCACGAGATCGACGACTCGCGCGAACTCATCCTGCGCGTCCAGCAGCAAACGGACGGCGATCGGAACGGTGAAGTCCGCAGGTGCTTCGCGACGCGACTTGGCGATTGACCTCGGGAGCTGGCCCGGCAGACCGAGATCGGGCCTCGCGAGGAGCGAGGCGAGCACGGACAGGTCGCCGGCGTGCGCGAAGAGGTGCGCGACCAGGCGTGCCATCAACATGCCGACAGACTGTCCCGCCCAGCGATTCCCCCCGAGCGCTTCAGGGCGTCGGTTCAAGGCTTGCTCATCGAGGGACTCGATGAACGGGCGCGCGCGTTCGGCTGCCCGGGTGTAGGCCTCACGCGCTTCGGCGTAGTCAGTCGGAGGGCCGGTCGTCGCGGAGTCTTGGTACCGCCGGTACCACGCCGCGGTCCACGAGTCGTAGTCGCCGCCGGCGGACCAGGCGTTGATCCACGCGTCGAGACTGACGGCGTTGTGGGCGATGGTCCAGCCTGCCTGGCTCAGGCCTCCGATGGGGCCGCCCCGCCCGGGAGGCGGCACGTGCTCAGCGGCGCGCTCGAACTCGTCGATGGCGTCGAGCAGCAGCGCCGAGAGCAGCAGCGGCTGTGTGTCCGGCATTGCGCCTCCCGCCGCATCTTAGGCGGCAGGACGCGAGTGCGCAGGCAGGAGGTCTATGCCGCGCGGCCGCCGCGGCGCGAGCGCGTGACGAATGGAAGCGTGCCTTCACGTGCGACAACTCGCATCGAGGGGGTCACCAGCGGACGGCGCTCCGACTCCTCGAAGGCCTGCGTCCACCACTGGTGCACCAGCACGACCGCGGCAGCTCCGACCAACCCGCCGATGATGAGCGCCAAGAACATCGCCGTCCCCCTCGCCGCGTACGAAGCACGCATGTTCGTTCCGAACACGACGAAGATAGAACGGACGTGCGAGTCCGTCAATGGACTCGCGGCCACTTCTCGCGACGCGGTCACTTGTTGCGACGCGGTCACTTCCTCCGACGTGATCGCTTCGACTTCGCGAGCCGCTCACGGACATCGCGGTCGCTCGGATGCGGCGCGCGATCGGTGGGGGTGGGCTCCTTCGGTGCTGCGACCGCGGGCGGAGGCAGGTCGTCCAGGTTGGGATGCTCGAGCGCCTCGGGCGAGGGCTCGTAGGGGGCGCGCTCCGAGGCGTGTGCCTGCTCGTACCGCCGCGACTCCGTGCGGTACTGGTGGTCGTAGACACCACCGTACGGCGTCGTCTGTTTGAGCTCCGGCTTGCGACCCCAGTATTCGTTCAACTCGCGCGTGAACAGCTCGCGCTCCTCCTCCGAGGCCGGGGTGAGGCTCGCCTCCTCCCGGGGTACGAAGAAGACTTGCCCGATGGGCGCGTAGCCTGCCGCGCTCACGCCCTCGCCAACCTGGAGGACGTAGCGAAACTCCGTCGGCTGGCGGAACCAGTCCGTCTCGACGCGCACAGTCAGACTCGCGATATGCGGACGCTGGAGGTCATTGAGTACGCCGGTGTAGATCGTGTCCCAGCCGTC
Source organism: uncultured Dehalococcoidaceae bacterium (assembly GCA_964479165.1). Taxonomy (GTDB): domain Bacteria; phylum Chloroflexota; class Dehalococcoidia; order UBA2979; family UBA2979; genus CAYZJO01. The sequence continues at coordinate 12,790 of CAYZJO010000014.1, read as the reverse complement.
GGGCGTCATGAAGTCGAAGGCGCCGCGGAGCCCGACGCCGCCGGTCAGCCCTCCGACGTTCACCGTCAGCGCGTCGATCAACTGCGGGATGAGCTGGCGACGGAAGCCCGAGGACTCATCGAACTGGAGCAATTCATCAGTGCCGGTCTGCCCGAAGCCGCCCGCGATCCTCGTGACGACGGTGAACACCGGCTTGGACCGCTTGTAGAACGTGAAGCGGTAGTTGCCCTCGTCGACGTAACGGACCTGGAACTGCTCGTCCTCCTCCAGCGGCGGGTAGACGAGGTAGCCGATCTTGCTGCCCTCTTCGAGGACGGGGCAGAACCTCGATTGGTGGGGCAGCCACGCGCGCCGCGCTTCGCTCTTCGGAGGCAGACCGACGCCCGGGCGGCGCTGGTTCGGCACGATCTTTACGTCGAGCATGCGCAGAGGGTACCGCGTGCGTACTGGCGCCGCAGGAGGCGACCGCGATGAGTACGCTGCGCGCCTAGGTCGAGGGCGCACCTCGGCTGGTGCGCACGACGAGGACGGAGTCCGGCGCCGCCATCAGGACGCGCAGCGCGACGCTGCCGAGGGGGAACCGGTCAGCACGCCCAAGCCCGTGGCTGCTCATGACGATCAGGTCCGCACCCTGTTCCTGAGCGGTACTGAGGATGACGTCCGCCGGAATCCCGTTGACTGCCTGGTAGCCGACGTCCGTGACCCCCGCTTCTCTGGCCTCCGCGGCCTGCCGCTGGAGGTACTGCTCGCCTCGCTGCCGGCTCGCCTCCTCGATCTGGCGAACTTCGTCCTGGTCGGGCGGGCCGAGCGGCGCGATCACGGTGATGAGGCTCAACCGTGCGCCGCTCAGCTTGGCGAGCTCGACCGCACGAAACAGCGCCTGCTCCGCATCCGACGATTCGTCGAGCGGCACGAGAAGGTGGTTGAACATCACGGGGCCTCTCTATGTCTTCTGCCTCACCACCCGGCGACGAGGCTCGATGGTTGCCTGGCGCGCTCGGTGACGGGATGAACCATGGTGCCGAGGTCGAACCCGGGCGTGCGTCGGGCCCGAACGGCGCGCTAGCGCCGCGCCTCGATGCGCTCGAGTCCCCCGAGGTATTCACGCAGGACGGATGGTACTTCCACGCTGCCATCCTCATCCGCGTACAGCTCGAGCAGCGTCGCGAGGGTGCGCGGGAGCGCGAGGCCCGAGCCGTTCATCGTGTGCAGGTGGCGCACCTGACCGTTCGCGTCGCGGTAGCGGAGGTTCGCACGGCGCGCCTGGAACGCCTCGAAGTTCGAGACGGACGACACCTCGAGCCACTCACGGGAGCCGGGCGCCCAGACCTCGATGTCGTAGGTCATTGCCGAGGCAAACGTGATGTCGGCGGAGGCGAGCCGGATGACGCGGTAGCGGAAACCGAGCCGCCGTGCGACCTCCAGCGCATCGTCCAGGAGTTGCTCGAGCGCCTCCCACGACGAGTCCTCGTCGACGAAGCGCACCAGTTCGACCTTGTCGAACTGGTAGCCGCGCTTGATGCCGCGCACGTCGCGCCCCGCGCTGAACTGCTCGTTGCGGAAGCAGGCTGAGTAGGCCTGGTGGAGGATCGGCAGGGCCTCGGGGCTGAGAATCTCGTCGCGGTACATGTTCGTGACGGGCACCTCGGCGGTCGGGATGAGCCAGAGGTCCTCGCCCTCGAGGTGGAACATCGTCTCGGCGAACTTAGGCAGTTGGCCGGTGCCGACGAGCATGTCCGACTTCACGAGGTAGGGCGTGTACACCTCGTCGTAGCCCTGTTCGCGGTGGAGGTCGAGCATCCAGGCGATGAGGGCGCGCTGGAGGCGGGCCCCGTCGCCGCGCAGGAGATAGAACTGCGAGCCCGAGACCTTTGTACCGCGCTCGAAGTCGATGATGCCGAGCGACTCCCCGATCTCCCAGTGCGGCTTCCGCGGCGTCCCATCCTCCGGCTCTGGTTCGTCGGCCACGCGCCGAGGCACGTCGAGGCGCCGTTCCTCTCCTGTGCTGCCATCGCCTTCGATCACGATGACCGCGTCCTCCTCGAGGCCGATCGGCACGTCGGGATGGAAGAGGTTCGGCACCTGGAGCACGAGGGGGTCCAGCTCGGTCTCGACGGCGCGCAGCCGTGTCTCCAGTTCGTCCACGCGTCCGGACTGGGCGCGCTGCTCGGCGATGAGCCGCTGGCGCTCCTCGGCGTCCTTCGCTGCGCCGATGCGCTTGCTCGCGGCGTTCCGCTCGGCACGCAGCGCCTCGACATCCTGAAGCAACGCACGTCGCTCGGCGTCGAGCGCGAGGATGCGGTCGAGCGGCGCCTCGGTGCGGCGATCTGCGAGGGCCTGCCGCACCTCGGCGGTGCGTTCGCGCAGCGTTTGGAGGGCGAGCATCAGACGGCGCCCTGTTCGGCGGCGCGGGCAGCCGTGATGGCGGCGAGCCCGAGGAGTCGCACATCCTCCGGGATCGCAACCGCGGACGTGCCCGTCGTGACGGCGAGCGGTCGGTCGTCGCGGAGGGTCGCTTCGTCCACCCAGGCCCAGGAGTGGCCGTCGTCGGGCAGGGTTGTGCGCGCGCCTTCGCGTGGCCGTGTGAAGTAGATGAAGTCGATGTGCTGGTGCGGTCCGTCGGTGCGGCTGTCGCGCTCTATGTCGTAGACGCCGATGGTGACGGGCGGCGGTAGTTGCGGCGGGTGCGCGTGCGCGAACGGCGGGACGGTCGGGATGACCTCCACCTCGATGCCGGTCTCCTCGATGACCTCGCGCAGCATGGCCTGGATCGGGTCCTCGTTCTCCTCGACGTGTCCGCCCGGCGGCAGCCAGAGCCCGAACCGATGCCAGTGCAGCGCGGTGCGCCCCTGGTGCGAAACGAAGCCAGTCACAGTGAAGTGCCGCTCGAGTACGGGTTCCTCCATCAGTCCGCCGTCAGCGGATCGTGGGCGGCCCCGGAGTGAGTGTCAATTTAGAGCGCAGCCCTGTGTGATGCTGCTCGCGCTCCGTCCGTCGCCCGGCGCTCCGCATGGGCCTACCGAGGCTTGCTCCCGATGAGCCGGATCCGCAGGAACCGCCCCAACTTCGGGTTCTTCATCGCCCTCGGTAGCGTCCGGTAGACCGACTCGATCCCGACGCTCGTCTGTAGCGGGATCGCCACCACGCGGTCGACGCCGTCGTCCGACTTCGTCCACACGATCGAGCGGAGCTTCTCGTAGCCCACCTGCTTCATGACCCGCGCCATCTCGCCGTAGGTCGACTCGTTGAGGTGGAAGCCGAGCGCACGGCGCGCTCCCGGGAATACCTGCGCTGTGATGTCGTGCGGCCCGTCGAGGCGGTTCGGCATGAAGATCATGTAGCGACCCCCCGGCCGCAGGAGCTCGAACACCTGCCTCATGTGCTCGCGTGCGTCGTCGGGGTGCAGGTGCTCGACAACGTCGATGCTCACGGCGAGGCTGAACGAGTCGGGGGCAAAGCGGTCGCTCAGCTCCATCGCTGAGAGCTGTTCGATCGTCACGTTGGTGATGCCGTTGGCCGCGATCACCGAACGCGCCTCCTCGATCATCGGAGTCGACACGTCGGTTCCGACAATGGAACGAACGCTCGAGGCGAGCTTCAGGGCGGTGTAACCGCGGCCACAGCCGATCTCGAGCACGTCATCGGTGCGATCGGCGAGCTTGGCGATCGCCTTCACGATGTTGGGCTTGGTGCCTGCGGTTCGCTCCTCGGGGTCGTCGCTTTCGTAGCTGTCCGTGACCAACGACATGACACGGTCATAGGCTTCGCCGTACAAGCGGTGCCGTTCCGGTACGTCCTGGCACTCACGGAGCCGCTTCGCGTACTCGAATTCGAGCCGCTTCCATTCCTCCATCGGGGGGTCACTCCTGACCTCGCTCATCGAGGAGTCATTCCTCGCGGGGACTATACACAAATGGGATGGCGCGCCGCCCTGCACACGGACGGCGGCTATGGCTGCGAAGAGGTGCGCGGAGGTAACTCGAGCCAGCCGAGATCGAAGTCACGCAAGGTGTCGATGACCGCGTGCGTACCTGGCTGCGGCGGGTAGGGGAAGGCAGATTGCCGTGTCTGGATGACCACCATGCCGGCCGCGTCCGCCGAAGCGACGCCGTGTGCCGAGTCTTCGATCGCGATGCACCGCTCGGGCGGTACCTCGAGGCGGTGCGCGGCGTGGAGGTAGATGTCCGGTGCGGGCTTGCCGCGCTCGACCTCCGCGGAGGTCACAACCGTCTTGATGTACGGCTCAAGTCCCGAGGACACAAGGGATGCTGCGACCCAGTCGGGTCGTGTCTGCGTGGCGATCGCGGTCTTCAGGCCGCGGTCCTGGATGGCCTCGATCAGCTCGATAGCGCCGTCGAGGCGGGGCACTGCGAACTCGGTGACGTAGCCGTTGAGAACCGTCTCGTAGCGCTCGCGCACCTCGAGGAGGGGGATGTCGTAGGTCCGGTGCATCCATTCGGAGAAGCCGCTCGTGCCGATGAAGCGCGCGTAGTCCTCGTCGGTGAGCACGCCGGGCGCGACGACACGCCGCGCCACCTCGAGGTACATCGGCTCGGAGTCGATGAGCACACCGTCGAGGTCGAAGATCACGGCCTCGATCATCGCGGTCTGGGGCCCTCGCCAAGGGCGTGTCCGGTCGGTTCGCGGCCCTCGCACACCTGCTTCAGGCGCCAGAGCGCGTCTCGCAGCGCCTGACGCCGTAGCGGAGCGTGCACCGCCGCCTCCAGCAGTCCACCGAGCAGGTTCGACGCTGGGTGGTACGACATCTCCACCGTGACGTGGACGTTGCGCGCCCCTTCGACGTGGAGCGCCCACGTCAGCGACTCCACCGCCACAGCCGACCCATTCTCCGAGACCGCGCTGAGGCGCAGATACGAAGGCGGTTCCTGCTCGACGACGACCAGGTGTGCCTCGCGCTTATCGAGTGGCAGGGGCAGCTGGAAGTCCAGACGGTCATCCGCGGCAGCGGGTTCACGGAACGCCGGCGGTAGCCACTCCAGCGACGCTTCGAGGTCGGCCACGCGCTCGAACACCGCCGGTGCCGACGCGCGGATGTGGACGTCCTCGCGCACGAGAGCCACTAGGCGCGCTCCCCTGTGGGTGGCGAGTCCGCCGTGGCCTCGTCGCGACGCTCACGCAGCGCCGGGAAGAGCACCACCTCACGAATCGATGACTCGCCGGTCACGAGCATCATCAACCGTTCGAGGCCGATGCCCAGGCCACCGGCCGGAGGCATCCCATGCTCGAGCGCCTGCAGGAAGTCCTCGTCGACGAGCTCGGCTTCTTCGTCGCCGGCGGCGGCCTTCGCCGCCTGTGCCCGCATGCGCTCACGCTGTTCGACCGGGTCGTTGAGTTCGGAATAGGCGTTCGCCAGCTCTCGCCCGAGGACGAACAGCTCGAAGCGCTCGACGATGTCGGCGTCGTCCTCCTTACGCTTCGCCAGCGGAGAGAGCTCGGTCGGATAGTCGAAGACGAACGTGGGCTGGACGAGTTGGGGTTCGACGAGCGTCTGCATCAGGCCATCGAGCAGCGTCGCCCACGAGGCGCCCTCCTCGAACGGCACGCCACGCTCGCGTGCAACCGCTCGCAGCGAGTCGATGTCGCCGTGCTGGCGGAGGTCGATGCCCGCGTGCTCCCGAAGCGCGCCGCGGTACGTCGTCGTGGCGAAGGGAGCTTCCAGGTCGATGATGTGCTCGCCATGCCGGATCTGCAGCGCGCCGCACACATCGAGGGCGACAGCGCGAACGAGCTCTTCCACCATGCGCGCCACGTCGTGGTAGTCCGCGTATGCCTCGTATGACTCGAGCAGGGTGAACTCGGGGTTGTGCCGTGTGTCGATGCCTTCGTTGCGGAACACGCGTCCGATCTCGAACACCTTGTCGAAGCCGCCGATGAGCAGCCGCTTCAGGTGCAACTCCAGGGAGATGCGGAGGAACAGCTCTCGATCGAGCGCGTTGTGGTACGTCTTGAACGGGCGGGCAGCGGCGCCGCCGGCCTGTTCCTGCAGTACAGGGGTCGCCACCTCGATGAAGCCGCGCTCCTCGAAGAAGCGGCGCACGGAGGCGATCACGGCGGCGCTCTGCCGGGCGATCTCGCGCGATCGCTCGTTCGCCATCAGGTCGAGGTGCCGCTGACGGTAACGCGTCTCGGTGTCCGTCACGCCGTGGAACTTCTCGGGCATCGGGCGGAGCGCCTTCGTGATGATCCGCCACTCGCGGACGGCGACGGTCGCCTCGCCCGTGCGCGTGCGGAAGACGGAGCCCGAAGCCTGCACGAAGTCGCCGAGGTCGACGAGGCTGAGCGCCTCGAACGCCTCGTCGCCGATCACGTCGCGGCGGACGTGCAACTGGATCCGCCCGGACCCGTCGCGGAGGTCGAGGAACGAGGCCTTGCCCATGTGGCGCTCGGCGGTGACGCGTCCCGTGACCGCAACAGCCTCGGACGTCTCTGTCTCGCCGGCCGCCTCGGCTGCCTCGAGGAGGGCCACGGCCGCGGCCGCCTCGTGAGTGCGCTCCACGCGCGCCGGGTACGGGTCTGCGCGGTCGAGCAGCCGGCGGCGCTTCTCGGCGCGTTGTGCGATGAGCTCTTCCTCGGAGGGCATCAAACCGGCCTTCCCCGGTGTCGAACGTGGCCCGGGAACGGGAACGGGGCCCGCAGGCCCCGTTCGCGGGCGTTCCTCGCGGGTGCTACTTCACGCTGGTGATGGTCATCTCGACGACACCGCCCGGCGCGTTCACCTTCACGGTGTCGCCGCGTTTCTTGCCGAGCAACGCTTGCCCCACGGGCGACTCGAAACTGATGCGGCCCTGGGCGGGGCTCGCCTCGACCGGACCGACGACCTGGTACGTGCGCCGCTGGTTGTCCTTGGTGCGCAGCGTCACGGTCGAACCGACGCGCACTTCCTTGGAGCCCTCGACTGCGGACTCGTCGATGACCTCGGCCATCTCGAGCATCTTCTCGATCTCCTGGATGCGGCCCTCGAGGAACGCTTGCTCGTTCTTGGCATCCTCGTACTGCGCATCCGTCTCGGTCATGCCGGGCTCCTGCGCCTCGCGAATGCGTTCGGCGACGCGGGCACGGCCTACCGTGCGCAACTCGAGGAGTTCCTCTTCGAGCCGCTTCAAGCCCTCGCGAGTCACCGGCACGCGTCGCTCGACCATCGGATCCTGACCGTCTCTTTCTGATCAGACGGACGCCCGCGGCGCCCTGCACAGATGACTGACCCTGAGACCAAAGCAAACAACAAAAGGACTCGCCCGGTGGGGCCAGTCCACAGGACAGTGTACCCATGGCCGATCCCGCCTGCAATCAAGCGTTGTAGCGCTTGCAGCCAAAGGACGATTGCATGCGGGGTCAACGGCGAGGCTACGGAGTGCGAGTGCTACACTCCGCGTGGCGGGGTGCCGGGGCTAGCCCGGCGGGGGTACGGACGCCAATCGCCAGACTCAATTTCACCCGGCTCCTCCTTGTTGCCGCTATGGCGCTCGTGCTTGGCCTCGGCGGAGGGGTCGTGGGCGGCCTCACTGCCACGCGGCTGCTCGGTGACAGCACTGGCACGGGCCGTTCGAGCGCGACGCCCACGGCGGCGGCCACCCCAGCCAACCCAGCCACCGCGAGTCCCGACTTCACCGACCAGGTCCGCGCCGCCGTCGATCGTGTGTTGCCCGCGATCGTGACGGTGCGCGTCATCCTTCCGGAGCGCGTCGACGCGACCGGCGCCACGGTGCAGTCGACAAACGTCGGTTCGGGCATCGTGATCAGCGATCGTGGCCACGTGCTCACCAACTTCCACGTGGTCGAGGGTGCTGCGACGCTGTCCGTGGTGCTCGCGACAGGCGAGGAGCGCCCGGCGCAGTTCGTGTCCGACGACTCGCCGTTCACGGACATGGCGGTGCTGCAGGTGGCGCCGGCAGGCCTGCGAGTCGCGAGCTTCGGGAGCTCCGACGCGCTTCGAGCGGGCGACACGGTGCTGGCAGTGCGCGGGGGCGCGATCACCCCCGGCAACTCCGTGGCGATCGGGGTGGTGTCCGGCACGGGACGCGTGTGGGCTCGTAACAACGCGCTGTTGGAGGATCTGGTGCAGACGGATGCCGCGATTAACAGCGGCGACTCGGGAGGCGCGTTGGTGAACCTCGATGGCGAGGTCGTAGGGCTGCTCACCACCGTGGTCCGCGAAGGGCCCGGAGGCGTGCAGATCCACGGCGTGACGTTCGCGCAGTCCTCGGACAGCCTCCGGTCCGGAGTCGAGGACATCGTCGCGCGGGGGTTCCACCCGAGGGCGCGCCTCGGGATCGAGCGCGTCTCGCAACACGCGGAGATCACACCCGAGGTGGCGCGGGCGCAGGGTTTCCCGGTGCCGGCCGGTGCGTTCGTCCGGTCCGTGGCGTCAGGAAGCCCGGCAGCTCAGGTCGGAATCGAGCCCGGGGACATCGTGGTCGGGGTGAACGGTGTTGCGGTGGACCTCGAGAACCCGCTGGTGAACCTGCTGAAACGCCTCGACGCAGGCGCGAGCGCCGAGCTCGCCGTCATCCGCGGTAACGAGCAGCTGACGTTCGACCTGGCTCCCAACTACTCAGACGTGCCGTGGTGATCTGGAGCAACCCATGAGAGGCCGCGACCCGAGCAATCGGCCCACCCCTCCCTCCTTCTCGAGCGTCATCTTCGACGACGATGACAATGGGCAGCCTCCGAGGACGGAGCGCCGGCAGGGCGGACCGCCGGACCTCGAAGGGGACACGGTCCTGCTGCGGGTGCTGGGCGTGATCGTCGCGCTCGGTCTCGTGATCGCCGTGCTCGTCCTACCTCCGATCTCGATCCTCGACCGGGGCGAAGAGGCAACCCCCGGCGGCATTGAGACCGAGGCGCGCGACGAACTCCCGGCCCTCCCCGAGGGCCTGGTCGCCCTCTCCGCCCTTTATGATCTACGCGTCCCGGCCGACATCGCCGGCCCCGTGACCCTCACTGTGAGGCTGAACGAAGGCGCGCCCAGCGCCGATAATCTCGCGTTCTACTCCTTCGATGGCACGGAGTGGCGTCGCCTGGGCGCCGCGAGAGCGATCAACGAGGGTGCGTCTGCTGAGGGCGTCGTCGACGCGATTCCCTCGACCATCGCGGTCCTCCAGCGCACGGCGTTTGCCCAGTCGCTCGGGCTCATCGTCGACGCCGGCCAGGTGCCCGAGCCGGTCGCGAGCGAGGGCGCCATCGTCAGCGTCCTCGCCGCGCGGCCCGTCCAGGCCGGCCCCGGCGAGTCGAGCATCCAGTTCGATGTCGGTGGCCTCGACGACGCCCGCGCCAGCGGACTCAGCCCGTACCTCGGCGTGTCCGCGGCGCCCGGCGTCGAGTCGGAGGCCGTGAACCGCCTGCTCGCCGACCCGGCGCTCACCACGGACCACGCGAACGCCATCGTGACCATCGCTCAGGCCGAAGGCGTCGGCGGCGTTCACCTCGACTACCCCGCCATCGACCCGGCACGCCGCGGCGCCTTCACGACCTTCGTCCAGGAGCTGTCCGAACGATTGCGCGGGGCAGGGCTCTCGCTCGTCGTCAGCGTCCCGACGCCAGCCGCGACGGACACCGGGGCGTACGACTGGGTGGCTCTCTCTGCTGCCGCCGAGCAGCTGTGGCTGCGTGGCCCGGCGGATCGGTCCGTGTACTACGAGCGTGTGCAGACCGGCCTCGAGGGGCGGCGAGCTGAGGGTGTGGACCTCCGAAAGGTCATGCTGGTCATCGACCGCCGTTCCGCGACGCTCACTCCCGAGGGTGTGCAGCCGGTTTCCTTGCACGACGCGCTGGCTCTCGCCAGCACCCTCCGCCCGCGCCTCGATGCGGGCATCGCGCCCGGCGATGCGGTCACCATCGAGGGCGTGAACATTGACGTCGACGCGAACAACACCGGACTCCAATGGAGCGACCAGGCTCGCGCCGTCACGTTCACCTACCTGGACCGCGGCGGGGCGCGCACCGTCTGGCTGGAGAACCGCTTCTCGGTCGCGTTCCGCCTCGACCTGGCGCGACGTTTCGGCCTGGGGGGCGTGGTCGTCGAGGCCGCGGAGCAGGACTCGGCGCTGCCGGACATCTGGAACACCGTCGCTACGTTCGTGGAGGAGGGCACGGTGCGGCTCGAGTTGCCGTACGGCCCGTACCTCACGCCACGCTGGGATTCCTCGGGAGGCGCCATCGAGGGAGACACGTCGCGCGGTGTGGCGACGTGGCGTGCGCCGGACCAGCCCGGCGTCTTCGATGTGACGCTCGTCGTCTCCGACGGCGTGGTCTTCGTCGGGCAGCAGCTCTCGCTACGGGTGACCGAGGGCGGCAGCCTGACTGAGCCCGTACCGGCGTCCTCGGACCCGGGGACCGCGCCTGCGGCGAGCGATCCGGAGGAGGTTGTCCCGACGACCGAGGCAGCCGCGACGCTCGAGGCGCCGGCTGCAGAGTCGACGGAGGAGCCCACCGACACGCCGGACGAGCCGGAGGAGACGGTCGAACCCACGGAGGTGTCCGCGGACCAGGCGACCGACGCCACGCCGGAGGGTGACGGCCCGCCGGGGCCCGCGGGCAACTAGGCCGTGCCGGCGAGGCGTGGAGGAGGACTTCGGGTGATCGGCGGCTCGGCGCGCGGGATCCCGCTGCAGCGCCCTCCGGACGACGCCACCCGCCCTACGGCGTCGCGGCTGCGCGAGGCGCTCTTCTCGATGCTCGAAGCGGCGGGGGTGGACGACAGCGAGGTACTCGACCTCTACGCGGGGACCGGCGCCCTCGGGATCGAGGCGCTGTCGCGAGGCGCTGAGCGGGCCACGTTCGTCGAGGATGACGCCCGAGCGTGCGCAGTCATCCGCGAGAACCTCGCCCGCACCAAGCTTGGCGACCGTGCCGAAGTCGTGCGGGCCCGGGTGGGGCGATGGCGTCCGCCGGAGGGGGTCCGCTACACGATCGTACTGGCCGATCCCCCGTATGATGAGGCGTCCGCCGCCTGGCCAGCGGTCGAGCGGAGTGTCGAGGGGGCACTCGCGCCGCACGCAACCCTGGTGGTCGAGCATACGTCGCGGGCGCAGCCGCCGCCGGAAGTGGCCGGCCTCCCGCTGTGGCGCGACCGACGACATGGCGAGGGCGCTGTGGCGGTCTACCGCATTGAACCCGGAGACACCCCTCGTGGAGAGGATGCCTGATGGTCACGGCGATGTACCCCGGAGGGTTCGACCCGGTCACGAAGGGGCACCTGGACATCGTCGAGCGAGCGTCGCGAATATTCGACGAGGTCGTCGTCTCCGTTGCCGAAAGCCGGTCAGGCCTCTTCAGCACTGAGGAGCGCGTCGCCCTCTTCGAGCACGCCGTGAAGCACCTCTCGAACGTGCGTGTCCGTTCGCACGGCGGGCTCACCGTCGATGCGGCACAGGAGGAGGGCGCGACCGTGCTGGTCCGCGGCCTCCGCGCGATCACCGACTTCACGACCGAGTTCGACATGGCGCTGATGAACCGTCAGATGGCGCCCGCCGTCGAGTCGGTCTTCCTGATGACCGCCGTCGAACACCTCTTCGTTAGCGCGTCGCGTATCCGGGAGCTTGCGAGCTTCGGGCGCGATGTCAGCGACCTGGTGCCGCCGGGCGTCGCCGACGCGCTGCGCAAGAAGTTCCCGGACCGCTGACCGGAACTGCGAGGAGGCCTCGCGCATGGATTTGCTGCACCTGGTCGACCGTCTCGAGGAACTCGTCGCGTCCGCGCAAAAGATGCCGATTGGCAGCCGCGCCATCGTCGACCGGCGACGGCTGCTGGACTTGGTCGACCAAATGCGGATCGCGGTCCCGCGGGAGGTGCGCGAGGCACAGGACATGATGGTGCGCCGCGAGATGCTCGAGCGGGAGGCCGAGGAAGAGGCGCGCACGATCATCGCGCGCGCCGAACAGGACGCCGCTCGCCTGGCGGAGGAGCACGCCATCACTGAGGCGGCGCGCCGTCGGGCTGAGGAGATCGTTCAGTCCGCCGAGCAGCGGTTGCAGGAACGCATCGACGAGGCCAACCGCGAGATCCAGGACCGCCTGTGGGAGTCGCGCGGTCTTGCCGAGCAGCAGATGGCTGCCGCGGATGCCTACGCGAAGGAGCTCCTCGAGCGCCTTGAACGGCAGCTCCAGGCGTTCGTCCGTTCCGTGCGCGCCGGCATCGAGCAGCTCGACGAGACGCAGCCCGCGGACCCACCCCGTGCCACGGACGAGTTCGAGCGGGCGATCGAGGACCAGCGCCGCGAGAGTCCCGCAACCGCGCCGCTGGCACAGGAGATCGACCAGGATACGCACCGTGACGAGACGTCCCCCTGGGGCTCAGAGGCGTCGGGCGACTTCATCCCGCCCGCGTTGTACGACTCCGACATCCGCCGGAACGAACCCGCCTCCGAGTTCGACGACGACTTCGCTCACGATCGAGACTTCGAGGAGCCACGCGCGCGGGGAAACGCGGAGCCCGAGGCGTCGCGCGACCGCCATCGTGGCGGTGTCGATGACGCGGCCGCGTCTCGCGCCCCCGCAGAGCCGGTTCCGCTCCGCTCGTCATCGGGTCGCGCGGCGCTTGACCTCGACAACCTGCTCTTCCGTGGCGACGAGATGCCGACACGGCCGCGCGAGGACGTGGTCGAGCCCGAGGCGGCCGAGCCGGGCGTCATCGATGACTTCGGGCTGCCGGGCCTCGACGACGACCCCACCCAGCGACGCGGTCCCCGGGACGCCTGAGCGCGGCTCCGCCGCTAGGCTGTCCTATCCCCGAGATCTGGCGACGGGTGGGTCCTTGGTGGGTCACCACATCT
>CAYZJO010000013.1:0-90628 GCA_964479165.1 uncultured Dehalococcoidaceae bacterium | reverse complement strand
CAGCCTGAGTGGACGCGCCTCTTCTTGGAATCACCGGGACATCATCTTCTCCTCGCCTACGAAGGGGAGGTGCCAGTTGGTTTCGTCACGGGCATAGAGTTGGCGCATCCGGGCCAAGCGCTTGAGATGTTCCTGTACGAACTAGGAGTCGAAGAGCGATTTCGTCGCCGTGGCATCGGGGCTGCGCTGGTCGCCGAACTGCGCGACCTGGCCCGTCAACTTGGCTGTCACGGAATGTGGGTCCTCACCGATAGCGACAACAGCGCCGCCCTTCGGACTTATCGAAAGACGGGAGGTGGCGCTGAGTCAGAGCAACTGCTTCTCGAGTGGCGCTTACGGGTGGACGGAGGCGACTCCTCCGCTTCCCCTGCCCTGGCGGCGCTCCACCTCGTGCCGCCCGGATTCGTCGTTTCGGCGATGCGCGGGGGTGATCCGCTATCGGTCGGGCTCGAGAACGAGATCCGGAGCTCCTACCGCACCCTGTCGGCACAAGGGCGCAAGGGCAACGTCGGCGTCGCGGTGCGGTCGTCGGGGATCGACGAAGACGGATCGAACAACTCCTTCGCCGGACAGCATGCAACCTACCTCAATGTTCGAGGTGAGGATGCGGTGCTGAACGCCGTTGCTCGCTGCAGCGAATCGGTGCTGTCGCCCGTGGCGCTCGCATACCGCGAAGCGCATGGCCTCAGCGGAAAGCATCCCCGCATTGCCGTACTTGTGCAGACCCTCGTCGAGTCGGCCTCATCCGCAGTTGTGTTCAGCGCGAACCCCATCACGGGTGCTGCTGACGAGGTGATGATCACGTCTGCGTGGGGTCTCGGCGAGAGCGTCGTGGGTGGGACGGTCACGCCTGACCTGTTCGTGCTGCAACGGCCCGCGCTCAAGGTTCTCAGCCACCAGATCTACTCAAAGGACGTCATGACGGTGCTCGCCTCGGGCGGAACGAAGGAGGTCGACGTGGCCGCTCATCTCCGTGGGCTGCCCTCTCTGGATGGTTCACAAGTCATTGAGATCGCGCGGCTCGCAATCAAACTCGAGCGCGCGATGGGGTGGCCGGTCGACGTCGAGTGTGCCCTCGCCTACGGCGAGTTGTACCTGCTGCAGTGCCGCCCCATCACGGCCCTCAACTCCTGAGTCCTGCACCCGCTAGTCAGACGCAAGACGGCAGCTGCATCTGTCCCGTGCGAACGCACGGACCGGTGCTCTCGACACGCTGACTATCGCGACCGCTATCGCTTGATAGTCCGCACCCAGCAGCCGCACGACGCTAGCGACGCCGGCTTGCTCGCGGGCTTCCGGGCTGACACGTGTCCGTTGCTACTCAGCCAGCAGCTCGGCGATCGCGATTCCGCTCTCTCCGGCCACCGCGTAGAGCAGGTACACGCGACCATCCTCCTGGAAGATTGCAGGATCGCGCAGCTGGTGCACGTGCCCATAGGCGGTGCTCCGGATGGATGGGACGACGGCCGCATCCGCCCCCTCCCAGCTCCGTTCCGGCCTGAGCACTTCGACCGGTTCGCTCTCACGCCAATCGCTCCAGTCAGGGGAGAGGTCGATCGTGCTCAGCAGGACGCGCTCGGGCGCGTCGCCCACCTGCGTCCAGAAGACCGAGAGTGTGTCGTCGCGCTTGAGGACCGCCGCGTGACGCATGCGGAGGTTGAAGAGCAGAGGGCCTGGCTCAAACCCACTGAGCCCGTCCGGCGACCGGTACAGCTGGCCCGGCATCGTCAGCGCGTACTTCGCTCCTCGGTGCTCGAAGACACGCATGTAGGAGCGCCCGAGAATCTCGGGCAGCGCCTCGAACGCGACTCCATCCTGGGAGAGCGCGACTCGCGTCACCTGCCTACCAACGTCCTCGAGTCCGTGGAAGTACATGACGATCTGTTGCCGCTGCTCGTCAACCTGCACATCAGGGGACGCGATGTGCGGCGTGGTCAGTTCTGACAGCATGTCGTGGGAGAACTCCACTCCCCGCTCGCGGGCCAGCTGCTCCTGACGTTCCAACACCTCGGGTGTGACTGTAGGCGGCTCCGTGAGGAAGCAGGACTTCGCCAGCTGGAGGCTGCCGGGTGCGTGGATCCTCCAAGGCCCCTCGAGCTGGTCGGCATACGCGAGGCGGATATAGCTTCCCTTGTGGTCCGCGAAGTACAGGTAGTAGCGACCCAGCGGGTTCACCACCCAGCGCGGAGCCGCAATCAGCGACGGACCCTGAATGTTGACACCGATGCTGGGATCCAAATCGGGACCGATGATCGGCCGATCCACGAGACGACGTACTCGCACGAGGAACCTCCTAGTCCGAGGACACCTCGGAAGAAGAACGCTGATCCACGCTTGCTGGCCGGGGAGCCCCCGGGGTCAAGCGGGCGGCTCCGTTTCTGGCACCCAGCCGATCGCCGAACATGCAATCACCGACCAGAACGCGTGCGGGCTATCACCCCACGCACGCGCGTCGTCAGCCATCGCTGCCAGCTCCGCCTCGCTCGCCCAGCCCTTCTCGAGTGCGACCGCAGTGAAGGTCGCATCCGCCAACCGGTCCAACATCACGGAGGCGCGGAGTCGCGTGCCTTCCGCGGTTCCGACGTAGTTCGCGATGGCGGAACCCTCGACGCGGACGAACCCCGCCTCCGACAAGAGGCCCCGGTTGTGGCGGGCCATACCGTAGTCGCCGCCGTTGTGCTCCTGGATGCGCATGTGCAGTTGGTGATAGCGCCGCAGAAGCTCGGTCGACGGCTCGAGCAGCCATGAACCCCAGTCCGGATCAATGATTCCGACCATTCCGCCAGGGCGCACAACGCGGCGGATCTCTGACAGCGCCCGCAGCGGATCGCGGAGATGATGCAGGACGTGACTGGCATAGGCTGCGTCGAAGGAGTTGTCCGGGAACTGGAGGGCGTAGATGTCCCCCACCTCGAAGCGAACGTTCGTGATGCCCCGAGTCTCGGCGAGCTTCCGGGCCGTTTCGACTTGCACGGCCGCGATGTCGATGCCAACGACTTCGCCGGGAGCGAGGGCTTCAGCGAGACCGACAGTGATGGACCCGGGGCCGCTGCCGCAGTCGAGGAGGCTCATGCCCGGGCGCAAGTTAGGCATGAAGAACTGCGCGAACCGGTCGGAGCTTCTGGTCTGGAAGAAATCGCGGACTGGCGCGTTGTAGCCAACGGTGTAGCTCTCGCGAGCTAGCGGCGGATCGAGCCCACTGATGGAACCGTGCTCAACCACGATCGCCCCCGTTCGATACGTCGGCTCGAGTCCGAGACCTGATGGTTATGGCAGGCATCGGCGTTCAGAGTACGATGCCACGCGTAATGGCGAGTGAACGCATCCAAAGACGCATCGAGGCGCTGCTGGACGAGGCAGACGAGGCTGTTACGCGCGGGGAGTGGCAGGCGGTCGCCGAGAAGGCTCGAGCTGTCCTCGCGATCGAAGCGTCAAACGAGGACGCGAACGCGTTTCTCGCAATGGCTGGAGCGAATCCGGGCGGCATCGCATCCAGTGGCCATGCGATCCCTGACCGTGCCTCCACGGCCTCTGGCCCTTCAACCGCCGTGCCTGAGTCCTTCGCGGGCGGCCGCTACGAGGTGCGCCGGTTCCTGGGCGAGGGCGGGAAGAAGCGGGTCTTCCTTGCGCACGACACGCGCCTCGATCGCGACGTGGCGTTCGCGCTGATCAAGACCGACGGCCTCGACGAAGTCGGACGCGAACGCATCGTGCGCGAGGCGCAGGCGATGGGCCGCCTGGGTGCGCACCCGCACATCGTCACGATCTTCGAGATCGGCGAAGAGGGCGGCTCGCCGTTCGTGGTCAACGGGCTCCTCGCCGGTGGCGATGTCGAGGGCGAAGTGGAGAAGGCAGGCGGGCCGCTGCCGCTCGGACGGACGCTCGAGATCGCGAAGGGCGTCGCGCGGGGACTCGCTTTCGCGCACGAGCGCGGGATCGTGCACCGCGACCTCAAGCCCGGCAACGTCTGGCTCACCTCTAAAGGCGTCGCGAAGATCGGCGACTTCGGGCTCGCCGTCTCGCTCGATCGTTCGAGGCTCACGCAGCATGGGATGATGGTCGGGACGGTCGCCTACATGCCGCCCGAACAGGCGCTCGGCGGCGAGGTCACGCCGCAGGCCGATCTCTACTCCCTCGGCGCGATGCTCTACGAACTCGTCACGGGACGCCCGCCGTTCCAGGCCGACGATCCGACGGCCATCATCAGCCAGCACATCAACACCCCACCCGTGGCACCGTCGTGGCACAGCGAGCATTGCCCGCCCGACCTCGAGGCGCTAATCCTGCGTCTGCTTGCGAAGGTCCCGGGCGACCGCCCCGCCTCGGCCTCCGAGGTGCTGGCAGCCCTCGAGACCATTGACCCGAACGCCCGCTCCGCCTCGCACTCCGATTCCTCGGCGAACCCGCTCGACCGCCTAGCGCGGGGCGTCTTCGTGGGCCGTGAGCGGGAGCTCGAGCGTTTGCGCGCCGCCTTCGACAACGCGTTCGCCGGACGTGGCAGCGTCGTGATGCTGGTTGGGGAGCCGGGCATCGGCAAGACGCGCACGGTGCAGGAACTTTCGACGTACGCGCGCATGCGTGGAGCCAAGGTGCTGTGGGGTCGTGCGCACGAGGCCTCGGGCGCTCCGGCGTACTGGCCGTGGATCCAGGCGGCGCGCGACTACCGCGCTCAGACGCCCGATGACATCCGCCGCCGTCAGTACGAGCCGTACGCCGTCGATCTCCAGCGCATCTTCCCGAACCTCCGCGACCTCTTCCCCGGCCTCGCCGAGCCTCCGCCCGTGGACTCCGAGGAAGGCCAGTTCCAGCTCTTCGATGCGCTCACCTCATTCCTGCGCGACGCGTCGGCTGAGACGCCGCTTGTCATCGTCCTTGACGACCTCCACTGGGCAGACCGCTCGACGCTACGCATGCTCACGCACCTCGCACGCGAGATCGCGATGGCGCGTCTTCTCGTCGTCGGCACCTACCGCGACACCGACCTCGACCGTCAGCACCCGCTGTCGCAAGCCCTCGCCGAGCTCAACCGCGAGCAGTTGTTCACCCGCGTGCTGCTCCGAGGCCTCACGGAGCCCGAGACGCGCGCCTACGTCGAGGCGAGCGCGCACGTGACGCCTTCGGCGGACCTCGTTCGCCGCATCCACCAGGAGACCGAGGGCAACCCGTTCTTTCTTTCCGAGGTCGTGAGCCTCATGGCCGAGGAGGGGTCGCTCTCCAAGGGCTCGCTCTCCGGCATCTCAATCCCCGAGAGCGTGAAGGAAGCGCTCGGCCGCCGCCTCGACCGTCTCAGCCCCGAGGCGAACGAGCTGCTCTCCGTCGCAGCCGTTGTTGGCCGCGAACGGTGAGCAACGGTGGCGCTATCGCTCGACCTGGTCGTTCCCCGCCGCAGGCTCGGGCAGCAGCAGTACCTGTCCCGCAACGATCTGGTTGGGGTCTTCGATGCCGTTGAGCGTGACCAGGACCGGCACCGTCGTGTCATGACGACGTGCGATCTCGGAGAGTCTGTCGCCTCGGACGACGGTGTACGAACGCGCCGCAGATGTCCCTGAGCCCGCTAAGACCGCCGACGCGGGGCTCGTGTCGGCGCCCACGGCAACCGGCCCACCCGGAGGGGGGAGGCCTCCGGAGTTCGAGGATGCCGTTGAATGGCCGACGAGCTGCGCGAGGTCCACAAGCGCGCCCGCGAGCAGTACAAGCCCCATGGTGGCGAGGGCCACGTTTCGGGCAGCGTGTCTGAGTCCATGTCTAGCGCGCGTGGCGAGCGACCAGTGAGGCTCTCGTCCCTCCCTCGGGAGCTGCGCCGGGGACCTCCCCGGCGGGACGTGATGACCCACTCAGACGCGGCACGAAGTCAACGACTCAGGAGGGTGAGCGAACGTGCACAGGGCAGCTCTCAGCCGTTCAAGCGCGACAACGTCGCCTCGACGAGCAGCGGCACCGACTCATCGGGGATCGGGAAGACGCCGCTCACGTTAATCTCGCAGAGGATGTATGTGTCCTCTCCGTCGGGTGTCGGCGGTCCCAGCAGAAAGTCGGCGTCCCAGATCACGGGTAGCTGCTCGCGCCCGACTTCGAGGATGTCCAGCATCGCAGGGACCCAGCTCGTTTCGAGCAGGTGCTTCAGGCGCTGGAACTCCGGCTTGTCTGGCCCATGGTACTGGCGCGGCCCAGGATCGGGAGCCGACGCTCCGTCCGGCACCGGTAGCAGCGCCGTGACGTGCTGATGCCCGAAGCCTGCGACACGGTCGTGAACGAGGTAGCAGCGGATCATGCCTTCAGAAAGTCGAGAGGCGTAGGGCTGGTCAACGAAGCTGACCTTCCCCTCGAAGTACCGGAAGTACTCCTGTCGGGCTTCAACAAACGTCTCGAACGACAGGACCTCCGCGACCGCACCACGCTCGGCGGACTGCACTCGGACGACGACATTGGCCGCGCTCTCAGCGTCTCGGACCAGATCCACCCGCCAAACGCCGTGCCCGCTGCTGCCGCGGTCCTGCTTCAGCACACGGGAGCCAGACTCACGCAGCGCGGCCGGCATCTGCTCGTGCAGCGCCTGGATGCTCGGATAGAGACGCACGTCCGAGCCCCAGGGAAGGTCCCGCGTCCGGAACAGGACTTCCTTCGTCCCCATTCGGGGAATGACATCAGGATGAGCACTGACAGCAGTCTGAATAAGTCGCGATCTGCTTCAGGGTGTCGAGTAGCCTTGCGTGTTCATCTGCCTGAAACATCGGCCGCATCCTCTCGAGCGCCCGGCCACCCTGCCCAACAATCTCGGGGATGATCCACTGTCGGTTCTTCGCAGTGTGCTGCCTGTACTCCTTGCAGACCCCTCGCAGCTCCTGCCCACGTGCTGTAGCAAGGCGGCGGAGAATCGAGATCTTCCCGAACTCTTCAACTGCGAGAATCGCGAGGTGACACGCGGACGCCCAGCGCCCCGCGTCCGTGAGGATTCGAGCGTCCCGCAGGAGGCGACTGCCATTTGTGACTGCTGCGTTCATCCCTTCGGCGATCTGAGCGGGGGGTAGCGCTCCGCGATAGGGTTTCAGGTCGGTCTCCATCGCCGCCTCCAACGGCGCGCGCTTTCCAGACCGCCCGCCGACTGTCGTACGGCTCAATAGCGGAAAGTACAGATGTATGTGGTCCGCGCGCTTAGTCGCTATGGCAACATCGTTGCTAGAAGCCCTGCCAGCTCGACGGGATCCAAGCGGTAGCGTCCGCTCGCGATTTCTGACCGGAGCCGCTCGATCAGATCGACCCGCTCGACCGAGCCAGGCGGCTCGAGCAGCCGCAGACCGATGATCGGTGCTTTCGAAGCCCTGCCGTCGATCCGCCTCGACGTCGTCCTTCCGTCCAAATCGTTCGGTAGCAGTCGGAGCCCGTGGCGGCGCAATCAGACCTCTCGTCCCTGCCGATACTCCAACCTCGCGATCATCGGCACTCGGCTCCGGTACGCGAAGGCGTCTCGAACGTCCCAGAACGTTCATCTTCACGCGGACGAGAAGTGAGCCATCCCCGCCGTATGAGGGCGAGAGCCACCGCCGATCCGGTCGTTCCCCGAGGCTCGCTCGCCGCAATCCGGCGAGCATGAGTCTCCAAGAACGCCAGAGAGCAGGACACATGCGCACGTCAACTGCGGCCACGCTGGATGGTGTAGGGGAGCTCTGGGCGCGCTATGCCACGACGCGAAACCCCGCACTCCGCGAGCAGCTCATCCTCCAGTACCGACCGCTCGTGAAGTACGTGCTCAAGCGGATGGCCTTCAAACTGCCCGCGATGCTCGAGTTCGAGGACTTGCTGTCATTCGGGACCGAGGGCCTCATCGAGGCCGTCGAGCGATTCGACCCGAGCCGCTCCGTCTCGTTCCAGTCATTCGCCATCCTACGCATCCGCGGGGCGATCCTCGATCGCCTGCGCGACGCGGATCACCTGCCGCGCAGCGTGCGTCAGCGCGCGCGTGCCGCTGCTCGGGAAATCGCGCGGCTCAATGCCTCACTCGGACGAGAGCCCAGCAACGAGGAGGTCGCCCGGGCGCTCGCGTTGACGGGAGAGGCATATCGCAGACAACTGATCCTCGCTGCACGCAATCCGGTCTCGCTCGACGCGCTGTCCCGACCGGACGCGGATAGCGGAGAGTCATTCGGCGAGGCCCAGGTCGCCGATCCTCACGAGGCCGAAGTGGGAGACAGTCTCGAGCGCGTGGAGCTGAGCAGTGAGCTGGGTCGTGCGATCCGTCGACTGCCGGAGCGGCTGCAGCTACTGCTCAGCCTGTACTACGAGCGGGGACTGACGTTGCGCGAGGTCGCCGACCTACTCGAGATCTCTGAGTCGCGAGTCAGCCAGCTTCAGAGGAGGGCGCTCACCCAGCTACGGACGACGCTCGAGGCGAGGTACTCAGTGGCCGCCTAGCCTACGACGGATGCAACCTCCGCTGGCTTGGCCCGTGCTTTGACGGACGAGTCACCGACGGGCTACAGAGCAGAGCCTTGGCCTAATGTCCCAGAGCACGCAGGGAAGGCGCAGCGCTCGCTCTCCAGTTGAACGCAGCCACCCGGGTGAAGGAGAAGCGGGGTAGAGAGTCACTGCCGACCTCCGGGGGCGGCGTGAGCCGTCTGACTTCCCGGATGAAATCCTCGAGATCGAAGGGCTTGGCGAGGTACCCATCGGCAGCGACTTGCTCGGCCCACTGCCTGGCGGTCGCCGCGGCTGTCATCACGAGCACAGGAACCTGGCCGACCTCGACACGAAGTCGACTCGCAAACTCCCACCCGTCTACGACAGGCATCCGCATGTCCAAGACCACCAACGCTGGAGCTCGGTTCCGCGCGATGTTGAGAGCCTCGCTCCCGTTGCGGGCGAGTTTCGTCGTGTACCCCTCGTCCCGCAGGATGTCCCCCACGAGTTCACGGATCGAAGGATCATCGTCGGCGACGAGAATGTACGGAGTCGTCAAGCCGCTTCCTCCCTTTGCCTCACAGGCAGGGCTACCCAGAACTTACTGCCCGCTCCTGCTCCTCCGCTCGTTGCCCAGATCCGCCCTCGGTGGCCTTCGACGATCCGTCGGCAGATATAGAGGCCAAGACCCATCCCCGCGCTGGTTCGTGCCCCGCCCTCGTCCGCTCGCCAGAACCGCTCGAAGAGACGAGGCAGGAGTTGCGGCGGAATACCGATGCCGTCATCACGAACGGAGAGGAGTATCTCCGACTCGTCGGCTTGCAGGCGGATGCCAATGTCACCGCCTCCTGGGCTGTACTTCACGGCGTTGTCGAGCAAATTCTGGACGAGCTGCCGCAGGCGACGCGCGTCGCCTTCGACGACGATGCCGGGCTCGCACTCTATCCACACGTGGTGGTGATCGGAGGTGATGCGGTCCGCCTCGTCGCTCACGAGCCGCACGAGATCGACCGGCTCGGAAACCTCGACGTATGCAGGCTGATCAGCCCGTGTGGCGTCGAGCAGGTTGTCGATGAGCTCGCGCATGCGCTGAGCCTCGCCCACGATCCGGTTCACACTCACGGGGCCGACCGCTGCGTCGGGATCACGCTGGAGCCGTCGCTGGAGCAGCTGTGCCTGTCCCAAGATCGTCGTGAGTGGAGTGCGCAGATCGTGCGCAGCGGCTGAGAGGAACTCCTCTTTCAGCTGCGTCGCTTCCTCGCGGGCGGCCAGCGCGGATGTTTCCTCGGCGAAGCGACGTACCTCGAGACTGACTGCAGCTTGGCTTGCCACGATCTGGAGTACCTCGGTCTCTTCCTGGTTGAAGAGCGGACGATAAGCGGAGTAGATCGCGAGGACACCGAACACGCGGTCGTCGGCGACGACTGGCACGGCGATGACTACCTTCGCACCGAACTCCTCGTAGAGGGCGGCGCGTGTTGGATCGTCCTGACCAGGATCCGTCGAGATGACTAAACGCTGGTCGCGGAAGGCACGTTCGGCTATGACGCCAGGGCGCACGACGCGACCGGTCGCGGGTGAATAGAGGGCGTCGTCTGCTTCACTCCACAGCAGAAGGGTCGCGCCCTCAGCCCCCGTCGCGTGCTTCGCGTCCATTTCGATTTCCGAAGCCAATTCCGACAGGTCAGCGCGAAAAGGCTTCGACCCGACCTCGAGCAGGAACTGCCGCAGAGAGGGCGCCTGCCAGCTCCTTCGGAGCACCCCGGGAGGCGCAAACGCCGCCAGATGCGCCAGTCCGGAGCCGATGGCGGCTGCACTCGAGAGCACTGCCCATACGTCCGCGAATTGCGGGGACGCCGCCTGCGCACCGGCGAACAGGATCACGAGACCGAGCAGCGCAGAGCCCAGGGCCGCCGCGCGCATACGGAGGCGGGTCGACCCGCGAACCCTGCGGGCCTCACGCAGGAACTGGAGCGCGACAAATGCCTCTACCCCGAGGAAGTACGCGACGATCGCCTCCGTGACGATGAGGGGCATCGCGTTCTCTTCACGCCAGACCGCCACTGCCACGATCGACAGGAAGAGTCCCACTTCCGCCGCGCGCATGAGCCAGAATCGAACCCCGATGAAGTCGTTGAGGAGGCGCATGAGCAGGTAGGGGAGGGCGAGCAACAGGGAGGACGTTGCGACCCGAAGCCAGATAGGAGGCTGCTCAGCGGCGAGGTTCGAGATCCAACCCGCGCCGACGATGAGAGTCAGCGAGCCGAAGTAGACGAGGATGTCGCGGCTTGTCCGAGAAGGACGCCGCACGAACTCAATCAGGACCACGACAAAGATGAGGAGGAAGGGAAGTTGGATCAGTAGCTGCAGGCCACTGGCGCTCGACATGTCGGTCCCTCTGCTCGACGTGCCGGAAACGGTTTTGGCTAGGACTCTGGGAGGTAGTGCGAAATCCTACGCGATGGAAGTGCTGCGTTACCACAGCCCGATCGCAATTCGCTACCGCAACATCGTGCACCCAAGGGGCGGCACCGGGATCAAAGCGGGAGGGTAGAAGCGTGCTCACTGTTAAGCACCGAATGAGGCGGCAGAGTACAGCGGCTAGCGGGTGAGTCCACCGAGCGCCTGTCTGAACACCGCGATTCCGAACGACAAGATCCTCGTTGGGCTCCGAACCGCTGCCATGGGGGTCGATTGCTCGACACGCACGAGCTCATCCTGGATCAGCGGTGCCCCAGTTCTTCCTCTGCCATGCGCACACCATCCGTGGTAAGCAAAACGCATGCCGCCAATAGTCGTGGCAACTCCGAGCCGATCTACGCCACGCGCTCCACGTTTCGTCCTCGGGCAGTCCTGATGCCGTCGTATTAGCCCCGCATCGCGTCCCGGGATTCATCAGCTACGAACGCGGGGCGAAACCTTTTGGTGAACGCGTTCGCTCCGGAGGCCTCCCACGACAACGTGCTCTTCGGAGCGTGAATCGCAACTCATGGTCAAAACCGCGCTAGACGTTCGTCATACGTTGGAGACAACGACTGTGATGATGGGTGAGGAGACACCTGTGCCAGAGGGATCGTATTGGAAGCAGAGGCGAGTGGGGCGCCGCGAGCTACTTCGAGGCGCAGGCATCACTGCCGCCGGCCTCGCCGGGGCCACGCTCCTCGGCTGCGGGGGCGATGATAGCGGCGAGGGCGACGTCAGCCGGGAGACGGTGGCTGAGCAAAGCGGCGGGGCTACTCTCGACCAAGAGGACGTGCGGGTCCCGCCCGGGGCATACGAGGGCAGCATTGAGCCGACAGCTGCGGAGCAGGACCCGCTCAGACACGGGCGCCGCGGCGGCACCTTGCTCACGACCTACCTCGATCCGCCCCATATGGACTTCAACCGGACTTTGTCCTGCACCATCAACTCGTCCATGGATTACACCAAGAACAAGTTGACCCGCGCCCGTTTCGGCCCATCTGCCGATCCCGACATCGTCGAGATCGAACCGGACCTTGCGGAGTCGTGGGAAATGAGCGATGACTCGACGCAGTTCACCTTCCACCTACACCAGGGGGTCAGGTTCCACAACGTCGAGCCCACGATGGGGCGCGAGTTCACGTCTGAGGACGTACGCCTCTCCATCGAGCGCTACCAGGCGGGCGGTGTCCAGAAGGACGTGTGGTCGCCGGTCACGTCGATCGAGACTCCCGACAATTACACGGTCGTGTTGACCCTCGATCAGCCGTTGGCCAACCTCCCTCAGAACATCGCGGCGTGGTCGCACATGGACGCGAAGGAGATGCTCGAGGACCTCGAATTCCTCGGTGAGCACGCCGTCGGCACCGGCCCCTTCGTCCAAGAGGAGTGGACGCCGAAGGAACGGTCGGTCTTCGTCCGGCATCCCGAGTACTTCGAGGAGGGCCTCCCCTTCCTAGACCGGGCGATCACGGTCGTGCAAAACGACCTCGCGGTCCTACGCGCCGGCTTCCTGACGAATGACTTCATGCACTGGACGCCGCGTGATGAAGACGACGCGCTGATGATGATGGAGCAGATCGACGACGCCGTGTACCTGAGGCGCGACTCGACAGTCGGCGCGAACACGAGTGGGCTCCATTTCCAGATGGAGAACCCGAAGTTCCAGGACGAGCGTGTGCGCCGCGCCGCATCGCTTGGGGTCGATCGTGTCGGCTGGGCGCAGGCACGCTACAACGGCGAAGGCGGGGGTTACTCGGCCACGCCGATCCCGTGGCCGTACCTCTTCGAGACGTTGCCCACCCTCGAATCACAGGGGCCGTGGTACCAGTTCAACCCTGGCGAGGCCAGAGCCCTGCTCCAGGCGGCTGGCTACAGCGAGGACAACCCCCTCGAGCTAGATCTCCCCGTCTGGTATCAGCGCGAGTTCTACTCCGCGCATCTCGTGCCGATCTACGACCAGAACGTGCCGGAGATCCGTGGGAACTTCCGCCAGGTCGACAACCCAACGGCAGTGACGATGCTCAACGCTCGCGACTTCGACGACACCATGAATATCACGTGGGGACCGCCCGTCTACTCCGTCGATCAGGCCGTATACCCCTGGTACCACTCGCAGGGCGGCCTGAACCACAACAACGTCAACGACGCCGAAATGGACCGGCTCGTTGTGGCGCAGCGACAGGAGCAGGATCCCGAGGGCAAGCTCGAGCTGTGGCGTCAGATCGAAGCACGCTACCTCGACCAGGTCTGGGACATCTTCTGGCCGACCGCCGCGATCCAGCGAACGGTCTGGCACAACTATCTAGCCAACTTCCGCCCGCACGGCATCGCCAATGACTTCTCGTGCTACGGGGACGGCAAGGCGCGGTCGGTGTGGCTAGCGGAAGGCGCGCCGACAACCTAGGCACCCGAGACAGCCGATCTCTCGTCTGGCATTGGCTCTGCCCGCCCGTGGTTGCGCTCCCGTCTCCTCATATCGAGCCGCCAGCGCGGCTCGGTATGAGGTCGGTGATCGCGCCCCTAGGCCCGAACGCGGGGCGAAATGACGGAGTCATGCGGGGCGGACAATTGAGGGCGCTCGAATCAGCGAGGTAGATATGCGGACGGCATCGATGACCGATGAGTCCCGAGGGGGCTCGAGCGGTTCGTGGGCGCTGGTGACGCACCACGCGGCGGCCCTCATCTTCGTCGCGGAGCATCCCGAGGCTCGGATCTCCGACATCGCCCGCGCGGTCGGCGTGACGGAGCGCTGCACAGCGCACCTGCTTTCTGACTTGCGCTCGAGCGGATACCTCCTGGCCGCGCGGGTCGGCCGCCGCAACGTTTACCGCCTGGATCTCACGCGCCCAATGCCTCGGCGGCCCGAAAAGCAGGTGTCGGACCTCCTGAAGGACCTCGTAGTAGTTGTGGAGGGAGCGATTGCCTGAGAGGACCGCGATTGAGCAGCCTGAGCGGCTCAGGTGCCGCTCAGTGCTGGAGATGACCGGTGCTCGAGTGATCCAGTAAGCACGCTCTGGGCCTTTGGCACGCCTTCTACGCAGCGTGCTGGTCTCGAGTGAGATGATTTCCTAGCGTTCTCCTGCCGCTCGCGGCGAACCACAGGTTGCACATATCTCCGTCCGAAACCGGAATCGAGGTGAACTTGCCGACGACTGAACAGCGTTGTCGCATGCTCGCTCTCTTCGTGCTCATCCTGTCTACCTGGCTGCTCGCGAGTTGCGAGGGCGAGGGCGAGGGCGACGAAGCAGAACAACCAATCCTCGACATACGTGTCACGACGGAGGGCCTCGAGCCAAATACCGTGAATGTCCGCGTGCCCGATCAGCTCACGCTGAACGTGGAGAACGCGACGGCGAGCGCCTGTCTCTTTCACCTCGGACCGTGGATCCGGCTCGACGTTGCATCAGAGTCGCAGGCAAGCATGTCCTTCCTCATCGCCACCGAAGTCGAAGGCGAGCGCACAGAGATGGGCTGCGAGGATCGTGGCCTGACTGGCCAAGTGGAGGTGACGGAGATCACCAATCCGCCACTGACCCGGTAGCTGCGGCGGAAGGGCGACAGTGAAGGCCGTTGGCACCTCGATTGGGCCCGAGCCTGATGCCGCCGCTGCTAGTCGCAAAGTGGTCCTGACGACTAGATCGCGGCGTAAGGACGGCGCGACTCAAAACCTCAGCCGCGAGCGCATGGAGCGTTGCCCGACCCACGCGTCATGGCCGCATGCGCATGATGTGGCTCGGCGCCGATGCTCGTTCGTCTGCGCGCCGGTCTGAGAATCGCATTCCCGGTCGCGTACGCCACCGCTGCCCAAGCCGAAACACGACGTCGAGAGACAGTACGCCGGCAGCTCAGCATTCCAGGCCGCTCTCGACACGGTCGCGGGGAATCGATTCACTTCTCGGCTCTTGGTACTGTACGGAAGCAAGTCGGAGCGCGGCGAGGACCAGATGAACGCTCATGACCCTGCGGAGCAGCGCCCCTCACTGCGGTCGCCGGCCACTGACGACTTCCCCACCGGCCCCGCGATCGGCGAGTCATTTCCCGACTTCACGCTGATGAATCAGCGAGGCGAGAGGGTGACGCTCAGTTCTGCGCGCGGTGGGTCTCGCGCGGTGATTGTCTTCGAACGCTCGGCGCATTGGTGACCGTACTGTCGGACGCAGCTCGTTGAGCTGCAGCGCACGATCCGAGCGTTCCGCGAGTCCGGCGTGAAGCTCTTTGCCGTCTCGAACGACGCGCCCGACGTGATCCAGGCCTTTTGCCAGCACTACGGCATTGAGTACGACTTCCTCGCGGACGAGGGCTCCGTCCTTATCCGCCGTCTCGGTATCCTCAATACGCTCATCCACCCGGACGAGCCCATCTACGGAATTCCTTACCCTGGCACCTACGTGCTCGACGAGGGCGGCGTCGTCGTCGCGAAGTTCTTCCACCGCGAGTACCAGGTCCGGGAGTCTGCGGCGTTCCTGCTCCGCGCTGCATTCGGCGTCGAAGTGGAGAATCCCGAGGCCTCAGCGGAAATCCCCTCCGCGGGCAGGACTGCAGATGGTGTACGCATGACTGCGTACCTGG
The DNA here is from genome assembly GCA_964479165.1 of uncultured Dehalococcoidaceae bacterium. Taxonomy (GTDB): domain Bacteria; phylum Chloroflexota; class Dehalococcoidia; order UBA2979; family UBA2979; genus CAYZJO01. The sequence continues at coordinate 75,202 of CAYZJO010000013.1, read as the reverse complement.
CGACCCCGGATCTCAAGTTTCGCCAGCGGAGTGAGCTACTGGTAGACGTGGCAATTCCTTCGGGATTGCACCTCTATGGACGTCCGATCCCACGTGGATACCATCCGGTTGACGTGCTCGTGCTCGCACCCTCGACCGTAGTCGTCGGGGGAGTCATCTACCCCGCCCCACAGGCGTTCCGTGTCGAGGGTTTGGATGAGCAGTTTCATATATACGAGGAGGGACTCCGCATCCGGGCTGAGGTAAACCTCGTCACACGCGACGTTCTCTCGGTGCCCGTCGAAGTCGAGTTGCGCTACCAGGCGTGTACAGACTCGGAGTGTTTCCCGCCCTCGGTAGTGCGTTTGCACCTCGATCTGCCCGTGGGTCAGCTCGCGCCTCCGGCAGCACCGAGCCGGTAGCGCACGAGGTGGAAAAAGCGGCCAAAGATCGGGTGTGAGCGGGAGGAGCCATCCGCTCGGTCGACGTGCTCGATCACACGAAACCCTCGGCTGACCTTGGTTGCGCCACGCGGATGCAGAAGCAGACACCAACGCGGATCGAACGGCTGATTGCGCGCCGCTGTAGAACCTCTTGGAGTCGCCGGATAGCGCAACCACCCTCAGTTCGCAGCCCCGGACGCGCCGCTGTGGGCGTGCCAACCTGCCGTTTACCGCAGACGGCGACTGGAACAGCGGCGTGGGGCCGGCCCGTGCTAGCCCAGAAAGCAGGTCATTAGGACGCCGGGAGCGGAGTCATCTGTCGCCCCGTCGCAACTCGGGCTGTCTACGGGCCGACCCGCGATCGAAGGTGCCAAGGTTCGGGAGGTCGGTCCGTATACAAATCGCCTCCCTCTAACCCATGCGATCAGCGTGAACACTCAACCAGCGGCGCGTCCCCCGGGCCAGTGATTTCTACTTCGGTTACCTGGCTGGCGGCCTCGAGGTCGAGGACGGCCTGGCATACGTTCTCGGCGTCGGGCAGTTCCTCAAGACCCGTCGCCACCGTGAGCCGATCGAGCTCGAAGTTCAGGTCGGTCACCGATCCTCGCAGCCCTTCCACGGATTCTTCGAGTTCGGTCTGCAGCTGCAGATCAGGCGGAGGGGTGATCGTCTCCGGTGGAGGCGAGGCGACGTCACGCGGTGCCGCTGGAGTTTGCGCGAGACCGGGCGGTAGCACCGTGCCGGGGGGCGTACTCTCCGTGGTTCCAACGAGGGTGCTCTCTGGCGTCGGCACTATATCGCCCGTGACCGGATCATCCGTTTCATCCCCACACGCTCCCAGAACGAGCACGCTGGCCGCGAACAGGTAGTAGAGCCGCGCCTTCATCGATACCCCCAGTCCTGCTCAATGGGCGCAAGGTAGGTCGCGCGGCGCTGGCATCGCATAACAGCTGTTGGGGTGGGCTTGCCTTTCCGCAACACGGGAGGTGTTCTGCCTACCGGGCCCCTGAGCGGAGGTGCATCTCCAGTGCCTCCTGAGACTTCGGCCGCGCGACGTCGCGACGTCAGACTTGCGCCACGCGGCGCTTGAGCGGTCGAGCGAGGTGCTCAACGCTTTCTGCAGGGAGTACCCAAGTGGGTGAGTCAGGCGATACCGAATCGAGGTGCTGGATGGATCAGTCGGTTACCGAACTCGAGGCGGTTCTGCGCCTCGGCCTCGCGGCGACGCTGAGCGGGCTGATTGGCTTCGATCGCGAACTGCGAAACAAGGCGGCAGGAGTGAGGACCCACATGCTCGTCGGCGTCGGCGCCGCGCTCTTCATGATTGGTGGACTGCTGCTGGTCGAGATGTTCCGGGACGAGAACGCGACGTCCTCGGTGGCGCGCGTCGAGGCAACGAGGGTCGCTGCCGGTGTCGTGACGGGGATCGGCTTCCTGGGAGCAGGACAGATCTTTCGGGAGGGAGGCACGGTCCAGGGCCTCACCAGCGCGGCCGGTATATGGGTGACCGCAGGTATTGGGCTACTGGTGGGGATGGGCTCGTACATCATTCCCGTCGCCGCGACCATTCTGACGATCGGCATCATCTCGGCGCTGGGGTACGTAGAGAACCGATTGGGACGTAGCGAGGACTAGAGAGTCTGTTGGCGCGAGTCGTCCTGGACCTCTGGTAGACTCTCGACCCCGCCCGCGGAGGCGATGACGCTGAGCGAACCGTCGGTCTCGAGGACGACGGCGCGCACCTCGTTGAGGGTGGGATGGCCGCTCCCTCGAACCGCAGCGAGAATCTCCTCGCGCGTCACGGCTCCTCCCGCATTGCTCCTACAAGTGGCTCTCCGCGCGAGACGAGCAGACGCGGCTCCGACTTCACGAGACGCCGCACCGTTCCCGAGCGGACGGACGCCCACGTGATGATGAACTGTAGTCCGGCAAGCAGCCCGAACGCGGCCAACCCCTCTGCCAAGGCCACATCCTCGGAGAGCAGAACGGTCGCGAGCGTGGAGCCCAGAGCCACCGTTACGATGAGATCGAAGGCGTTGAGCTTCGACAAGGTCCGCTTACCGGTGCCTCGCAGGACGATCACGAGGAACAGGTAGGCGAGCGAACCGACGATCACTACGCGCAGCAGCCCAAACCAACTGTCGAAGAACAATGTCTCAACTCCAAGGTCAAGCAAGTCGTCTCGATTCGTGCCAGCCGCGCGAGGCCAACTCCCGCAGACGTTCTCGGACGCACTCGCAGCTACGAGCGATTTCTAACTGAGCGGAGAGGTGAAGCCTCCTCCGTTGGCTCAGCATTACCGCTGGCGGAGTCAGCTCCAAGTTCGACTGCCTTCCGCAACTGTGCGATCTCGTCTCGAAGAACTTGCAAAGCTTCGGTGGTTGCAGCTCCCTCAGTCTGAGCGCCGATCTGCTCACCGAGCAGGAACACGGCGATGTGCGCCGTGAGGTAGCCGATCACGGCCACTCCGAAGATGCGCAGCGCGAGGGCGACAACCCGGCCCTCCAGCGTCACCGTTTCAAGGGGGGGAGTTCACTGTCGTGACCACGGTGGCCGACCACCAGAGCGCCTCGCCGAAGTTGGTGATGGTCGCCTGTGGTGCTCCTCGTTCGAGGTAAAAGCTTGCTGCTGCCGCGACCATTGTCCCGAGTACCGTAAGAGCCAGCAGATAGGCGAACCTGCTCACGACGATGAAGCGACGCAGGCTCCGCGTGCCCCGGTTCAAAGCCGAGACGACTCGTGCGACGGTGAGCCCACGTGCAGCACGGGCTCCGCGCAGCACGCGTAGTCCGCGAACCACCCGGAAGATGCGGAGCAGTGGTAGAGCAAGCGAGAGCGCGACGAGCCAGTGCTCGCGGAGGTATTGCGGCTTCGAGGGTGCGAGGTACAACTCGATGAGGAATGCCACGACGAACACGGCCCAGATTGCGAGCTGCATCCGTGCGAGACGAGCGGTCCATGCCTCGCTCAGCGGCGCCGCTAGTTCGAGGATGATCAGGACGACGACCACGACGGCCAGCACAGAGAGGGTGACGTCGAACCACGCCGTAACCCTCTGCTGCACGCGCCCGCGCCGCTCCGTGTCGGCGAGCCTCCCCCACAACGAGATCTTCGTGTCCTCCACGCCATTAGCGTAGACCGTGCGAGTTAGCCCCCATGCAGGGGTGCCTACCCGCTCACCGCCTCCTCTGAACGACCCTCGGCAGCTGATCACGTGCGAGGGAAGCTTTCGGTGCATCGCGGGCGTACGCACAGACCGAGTTCTTAGTCTGTCCCTGCTCGTAGGGCGTACGCTTCCTCCTCGGAGGTGACCGCATGCGCCTCGGCGTCGTTCTGGACCGACTACGCGAGAGCCTTTGGGTACTGCCCGGCCTCGGCGTGGTGATCGCGGCCGTTCTCCAGCGCGCGCTCATCGCTGTTGATCGGCAGCTCGATGGAGACCGGACGGGCTGGTTCGTCTTTCAAGGTGGAGCGGAGAGCGCGCGCGGCTTTCTAGCCGCTATCTCCACGAGCACGCTGACGATGGCGACGCTGGGCTTCTCCGTGACGATGCTTGTGCTGCAGCTCGCCTCCAGTCAGCTATCGCCGCGTGTCATGCGCACGTTCCTCCGGGATCGCCACAATCAGATCGTGCTCGCTCTGTTCATTGGCACGTTCACGTATGCACTCCTCGTGCTGCGCGAGGTGCGCGACGACTTCGTTCCTGGGGCTGCGACGTGGGCAGCCTTCTTGGCCGCTCTCGCGAGCATCGCGGCGTTCGTCTACTTCATCAACCACATCGCGCAGTCGATTCGGGTCAGCACGATCATTGAGCGCGTCGGAAGCGAGACCTTGGAGACGATTGAGCGCCTTTACCCGGAGACGCTCGGGGATCCGGCAGAGTCAACTGAGCCGCTCCCGCAGACGAGGGAAGGGCCAGCCCGCTCCTTCAACTGGGACCGCCGCTCCGGCGTTCTGACAGGCGTCGATGAGCGCCGGCTCCTCGCGTTGTGCGACGAGAGCGACGCCGTGATCGAGCTCGTTCCCATGGTGGGGGACTTCGTCGGCCGCGGTTCAGTCTTCGCGCTTGCAAAAGGCAGTTCGGACACCATCAGCGACGATGCGATGCGGTCGGTCCTGGCCGTTGGTGTGGCGCGGACCATGCAGCAGGATGCGGCATTCGGCTTCCGCCAGCTGGTTGACATCGCTGTCCGTGCCTTGTCCCCCGGCGTGAACGACCCGACGACGGCCGTTCAGGTACTGGACCAGTTGCATGATCTCTTGCTGGTGTTGGCTGGCAGAGACTTCCCTGCTTCGCAGCGAACCGCCGTGGACGGTAGGGTGCGCCTCGTTGTCCCGAGGCCAGGATGGGGCGCCTACGTTGCACTCGCGTTGGACGAGATCCGCTCGTACGGGAGTGGGTCGCTTCAAGTGATGAGACGGATGCGGTTCCTGCTCGACGACCTCCTGGCGCGCGCCCCCGCATCCCGGCGAAGCCCTCTCGAGCACCAGGTCCGACTACTCGACGAAGCCTTGGGCGAAGCGTTTCAGGCTGAAGCCTATGGGATCGCTTCTCTGCCCGACGCTCAGGGCCCGGAGGCACGCCCGTATAGCGGAGGCGGCGGGGGTTAGCGGGCACGAGTCCCCACAAGTTGGGCCGCTGAAAGCACGAGGGCCGGTTACCCGGCCCCCATGCCCCAGAGGGTACTGGCGAGTTTGTGTCGCGAGCAGTGCGTACCAAGCGGCCTCGCTGACGACTGTCGGAACATAGAGCACGCTCGTAATCGTGTCCAGCCCGCTATGACAACTCGTCGCATGCACTATTGCACTCCTATCGAACATCGTGATATTCCATTCGGCCATAGCCGACCGCTCGGTCGGTCAGGGGGTGCTGGGAGGCACGAACTTGCCAGGAGGAAATTATTGGAGCCGGCGCACGCTGAGCCGGCGCGGGGCCCTACGCGGTGCTGGGGTTGGGGTCGCTGGCCTCGCGGGCCTCGCACTCTTCGGTTGCGGGGGTGACGACGACGCGGGAACGCCCGCGACCGCGGCGCCGAGCGGCGGCGAGGGTACCGGGACGGCTGCGCCAGGTGGCGGTCCGCTGCCCTCGGACCAGATCCGCATCGCGCCGGGCGCCTACGAGGGTTCGATCCCGCCGACCCCTGGGGAGCTCGACCCGGCCAACAACGCCCGCTACGGCGGCACGCTCATGGCCCGGTACCTCGACCCGCCGCACATGGACTTCAACCGCACGCTCTCGTGCACCGTGAACTCCACGATGGACTTCACGAAGAACAAGTTGACCCGCGGGCAATTCGGGCCGCAGGCGGACAACCGCCGCATCCAGATCGAGCCCGACCTCGCCGAGTCGTGGGAGTCGACCCCGGACGGCCTGCAGTACACGTTCCACCTGCACCAGGGCGTGAAGTTCCACAACGTCGAGCCCACGATGGGCCGTGAGTTCACCTCCGAAGACGTGCGTCTCTCCGCAGAGCGCTACCGCTCGGGAGGTGTCCAGAAGGACATGTGGACGGACGTCACCGAGATCGAGACGCCCGACGACTACACTGTGGTGCTGACCCTGGGACAGCCGATCAGCGACTTCCCGCGTAACATCGCGGCCTGGTCCCACATGGACGCCAAGGAGATGCTCGAGGACATCGACTTCCTGACCGAGCATGCGGTTGGCACCGGCCCCTTCATCCAGGAGACCTGGATCCAGAAGGAGCGCTCTGAGTTTGTGAAGCACCCGGACTACTTCGAGACCGGGCTGCCGTACATGGACCGCGTGATCACTGTGGTGCAGAACGACACGGCAGTGCAGAAGGCCGGCTACACCACAGACAACTTCTTTTACTGGTCCGCGCGCGACGACGCTGAGGCAGAGTCGATGCTCCAGCAGAGCAAGGACTCCGTCTATCTTAAGTACGAGTCCGTGGTGGGGGCGAACACCGAGGGCTTCCACTTCCAGATGACGAATCCGAAGTTCGCGGACGAGCGCGTGCGCCGTGCGTTCGCCCTCGCTCTCGACTTCCAGGAGTGGGATCTCGCCCGCTACAACGGCGAGAACAACGGCGGCGTGCGCTCGCCTATCCCGTGGCCGTACCTCTACGAGACGCGGCCGCAGTACGGCGATCAGGGCGAGTGGTACCAGTTCGACCGCGAGAAGGCCCGCCAGCTGCTGCAGGCCGCTGGTTACAGCGAGGCCAACCCGATCGTCGTGGACTTCCCGGCGTGGTACCAGCGCGAGCAGTACGCTTCGCTCATGGGTCCGATGTACGCGGAGGTTCCAGAGATCCGCGCGAACATCCGCGAGGTCGACAACCCGACGGCGGTGAGCATGCTCAACGCGCGAGACTTCGAGGACACCATGAACATCACCTGGGGGCCGCCTGTGTACGCGGTCGACCAGGCGGTGTACCCCTGGTACCACTCGACGGGCGGCCTGAACCACAACAACGTGAACGACGCCGAGATGGACCGGCTCGTCACGGCGCAGCGGCAGGAGACCAACGAAGAGGCGAAGCTCCAGATCTGGAAGGACATCGAGACTCGCATCTTTGACCAGGTCTGGGAGGTCTTCTTCCCGGGCACGGGGATGAACCGCATCTTCTGGCACAACTACATGATCAACTTCCGGCCGGCGAGCGTGGCCTCCGTCTTCAGTTGCTACGGTGACGCGAAGGCACGCTCTGTCTGGCTGGACGAAGGCGCGCCCACGACATACCTGGGTAACGGTCAGTGGGGCACTATCGTCTAGGGGGACAGCGAGAGATGCATCTTCAGGGGTCGGGCGTAAGCCCGGCCCCTGAGCCTTCAGTGCTCTGAAGGTGGGACATCCGCGCGATGGTGTGGTAGTGCGTCTGCCGACTTGAGGCTCCTGTCCCCGCAGCGAGCAGGCGTTCATAGCAGCGGCGCAAGACAGGGTTGAAGCGCGTGCCGACGAGCGCCGCCATGTAGAGCACGCCACGCACGTTCGCGCGCCCGCCCCAGATAGCACGCCGTCCGCGGTACTGCCCGGAGTCACGGTTGAAGGGCGCGACGCCGGCGAGCGCGGCTGCCTGCCGCCCCTGGAGCCGTCCGAGCTCAGGGAACTCCGCGAGCAACGTGTGCGTGAGCACCGGCCCAACACCGGGCACGCTCTGCAGCAACGTCGCGCGCTCTCGCCAGACTGGATTGAGCTCGATTCGCGTCTCGATCTCTCGCTCGAGTGCGGCGAGCTGCTCCTCCAGCCAGCCGATGTGGGATTCGATACCCGGCTGCGTGCTCACGCTTGCCGTCTCGAGGCGGTTTCGTTCCTGGCTGAGCATCTCCCGCAACTGCCGCCGACGTGTCACGAGCGCCGCCAGTTCGGCTTCCCGCTCCGACTGTGCTGTCACGATCGGCGGCTCCAACCGGCCCCCGTAGCGCGCGAGCAACTCCGCGTCGATCCGGTCAGTCTTTGCCAGCTGGCCCGTGGCGCGCCCGAAGTCGCGTACCTGCCGCGGGTTCACGCGCGCTACTGGGAACCCACCCGCCTCCGCCGTCTCCCAGAGCAGGCGCTCGTAGCCACCGGTCGCTTCGATGACGAGGGCCCGCGCGCCAGACTCGTCGAGCCACCCGCAGAGCGACGCTGCGCCGGCAGCGTCATTGCTGAACCGCCGCACTCCGCTCACGCCCGCGATCGCGGCGTCCAGGAATCGCTTCGAGACATCAACTCCGCACCAATGGACCTCGTGCACGCTGCCCTCCTGCCGGCCGTGCACACGCCCCGCCTTGCAGATACGAGCTTCACGCTCAGGCAACTCTTCGGGCTCGGGCACGCCGTGAGGGGTGGGACGACCTGGCTGAAACACGGGCTTCCGGCCCCAGGGGGTCACGGTCTATCCCACCCCACCCTCGTAACCCTCCGAACGCTACTCGCGCGGAGAGATACAAGGGGGTCAGGTCAAGGAGTCGGAGCGCTCGACCAGTGGCTGCGGGACCAGGTGGAGCAATTGAACGTGCAGCCGGCCTGGTCGGAGACGGAAGAGCTCTGGTCGAAGATGCGTCCGCTCCTTGAGCAGTTGTTCGCGCGACCTCGTGCGCCGCGTGCACGGGGCAGCGTGCCTGCAGCGCCCGGCATTTATCTATTTAGCGATGGCGGTCAGTACCGTTACGTTGGGCAGACGCGCAACCTACGAACGCGCCTCGGACAACACACTCGGCCGAGTGGAACACACTGCAGCGCAACTCTCGCGTTCCTTATGGCCCGGGGCGGCTGTGCGGAGGCGGGGAGTGAACTCGCCCGTCAGACCCGCGCCAAGCTCGAGTCCGACCCGGAGTTCGCGCAGCACTTCGCCGAGGCAAAGGCGTTGGTAGCGGCGTGGGACGTCCAGTTCATCGAGGTGGACGATCCGCTGGTTCGAAGGTTTTCGAGGTCTACGTGCATGTCGCCCTAGGGACCGATCTCAACTCCTTCGAGACGCATTGATCTGAACCATCGGCTCCGGCGGCGGGTCTCGGTCTAGTTCGGGGTGTTCACGGTGGCGGCATCGTCTGGGGTCGCCTCTGCATGTCGCCCACTCGGTCTCCGTCTCTCTGTCACAGTTTCGTAAGGTTTTCGGGCGACGATCTCCTTCCACCGCTCCAGCAAGAAGGAGGAAGAGGTTGAAGAAGATCCTGTTCAGCGGTCTCGCGGCGCTGACCCTGGTCGGTGCAGCGACAGGGGTGGCCTCCGCAGACCACACCGGAGACCCCAACGCGTTCATCTGTTCGGTGGTCGGCGAGGGGGTTCTCAACTCCCCCAAGCTCGACGCGAACCCGTTCCCTGGGGGCGGGGCGACCTTCCTTCCGGGCAACGAGCAGGCCGGCGGCCACGCCAACGAAAACGGCCTCAACGAGAACGGGACCCCGTCGGCCACGAACCGTCCCGGTGCCGACGGGTTTACTCCGATCTGGAACCCGGTAAACCCCTAGTCTTCGGTTGTGTACGCGTGCGAAACAGGGGGAGGGTCAGACGACCCTCCCCCGTATCGTGGCCGCGTTCCGATCATTCCGCAGATCGGCGAGGCACAGATGCACGCAAAGGTGCTGGTCGTCGAGGACGAGCCGATGGTCGCGGAGGTCGTCGCGCGTTATCTGAGGCGCGATGGATACGCCGTCGAGGTCGTGCATGATGGGCTCTCTGCAATCGAGCGATTCGAGGCCGAACGTCCTGACCTGATCGTTCTGGACATTATGATCCCGCGGATCGACGGCCTCGATGTCTGCAGACGTGTACGCGAACAGTCGGAGACGCCGATCATCCTGCTAACGGCTCGTTCGAGCGAGCCCGATAAGATCCACGGTCTCGGACTTGGCGCTGACGACTACGTAACCAAGCCGTTCAGTCCCAGAGAGCTCGTTGCTCGTGTCGACGCCGTGCTCCGTCGCACGCGTCGCTCAGACGCAGGTGGAAGCGAGTCGGCCGAACTGCGCGTCGGCGAGATCACGATCGATCCCACGACGCGGCGAGTGGATGTCGGTGGACGGACCGTCGGACTTACTGCCAGGGAGTTCGACCTCATGCTGTACCTCGCGAGCCATCCCGCTCAGGTCTTCACCCGAGAGCAACTGACGGAGGGTGTCTGGACGCAAGACTTCGATGGCGACCTCAACACCGTCACCGTTACGGTTCGGAGGCTGCGCGCGAAGACCGAGCGGGACGCCTCTCGGCCTCGCCACCTCAAGACCGTGTGGGGCGTGGGGTACAAGCTCGAGCCATGACGGGTCAGCAGAGTCTCCGCGACTGGGCTCTCGAGGATGTTCGCCGTGCGGCGCTACTACTCGCCGCCGCATGCTTGTCGAGTGTCCTGGCCGCCCAGTTCCTCTTCTCCCCACCGTCTCATGACCTCCGTGCGCTCGCTGTCTACGTGCTAGTCTCGGGCGCCGCGAGCATCGCGCTGGGCGCGGCGGCGTTCCACTGGTCGACGCAGCGGCTCGGGCTCAGGCTGGGTTCGCTGATCGCACTGGGCGCGATCGTCGGCTCGGTCGCGGGACTCCTCAACGTACTGGTCGTGGCGCGCCTCATGTTCGTCTCCACGTCGCACGACCTCGGCCTGCTCGCGGCGCTGACGCTCAGCAGCGGGATCATCGCCGCCGGCTTCAGCCTCTGGGTGGCGGCGCGGCTCTCGACTCGTGTCGCGACGATCACAAAGGGAATCCAGGCGCTCGCGGACGGCCGTTACGACGAGGACGTTCGGGTGCCCGCGGGGGACGAGCTGTCCGAGCTTGCCGCCGACGTGAACCTCCTCGCACGCCGGCTGCGCGACGCCGAGGCTGACCGGGCAGCGATCGAGCGTGAGCGCCGTGACATGACTGCCGCCGTCTCGCACGATTTGCGCACGCCGCTGGGCAGCATGCGCGCCATGATCGAGGCCCTGGCAGACGAGCTGATCACCGCACCGGCAGATCGGGCTCGGTACTACCGATCCCTCGCCGCCGATGTCGAGCGCCTCTCGCGCCTGGTCGACGACTTGTTCCAGCTCGCGCAGTTTGACTCGGGCGCGGTGCGGCTCGAGCGACGAACTGTCGCCCTTGAGGAGATCGCGCGGGAGGTCACCGAAGCGGTCGAGGCCCAAGCACGGTCCGCCGGCGTGGCGGTCGTGTTCGCGCCACCGGCCGAGCAAGTTCTCACGTTCGTGGACGGCTTCCTGATCGAACGGGCCATTCGCAACCTCATCGTCAACGCCATCGAACACACCCCGTCCGGCGGAGTGGTGCGAGTTCGCGCGTCGAAGGATGCCGACATGGCCTCGGTCCTCGTCGAGGACACGGGCGACGGCATCGCGTCTGCTGACCTCCCGAGAATCTGGGACCGCTTCTACCGGGCTGAGCGATCGCGGACGCGCTCGGCGGGCAGCGACGGAGTCGGGCTTGGCCTTGCGATTGTCCATGGCACTGTCAGCGCTCACGGGGGCTCCGTAATGGCCGCCTCGGAGGCCGTTAAAGGGGCTCGGTTAGGCTTCACCATCCCCCTCGCAGCGGATGTTTGATGTGGCGAGACGCTTGCGAGCCGAACCGCGCAGGTTCCGCGTGGGCGCAGCGATAGACCGCGAGAGTCCTGCCGTAGGCTGCGGACGTAGCACTACCGCAATCACATCTGCTGGCCTTGCACGACGCCCTAGCGTTTATCCTGTAGTGCCAGGAGGGTGGGAATGGCCTTGCAGCAGGGTGAGACATATCGGTGCATGATGGAGAACTGCGGATGCGAGATCACTGTAACAAAGGGGGCCGGGCCCGCTGGCGGGGATCAGGCGCCTCGGTGCTGCTGCGGAATGGAGATGCAGCGGGTCTAGCCTGCGATGGCCTCAGCAAGAGCTGGCGGGCTGTCCTGTCCCTAGCGTGCAGCCCGCTAGCTCGAGCCCCCGGTGTTGCTTCCCGTCCGCAGCCGAACCGACAATTCGAAACCAATTCAAGGGGGGGCGTGTTGCGCCGCCGCGGGCCGTTCCCACGTGCCTAACCAGTCGTCGTGGCACGATCTGATCCTCGAGTCGTGGAGCGGCGCGCAGATGGTGATGCGGATCGAGGCGGGACGCGGGAGCTGTTCAGGGCCGTGTGGGCCTAGCGATAGACGGCGAGAGTGCTGCAGGAAGTTGCCGAAGCAGCACTAGCGTCACATTGTCTTGCATCGTGCCCAGTTTGCTTGGGGAGATCAGGTCTCGACAGCACCGACGCTCGCCTTTCACACCCGCACCGCGGGCAGGTACTCGCGAGCGCGCTCCATGGCGCGTAGTCGGGTGCGAACGGCCGAGCGCGAACGACTCAATCTTGATCGGACCGTCCCGATCGGCACACCAATCGACTCGGCAATCTCTCGATAACTGAGGCTCTCCACATCGGCCATCATGAGTATCGCCCGCGATTCTGGGCGCAGGACACTCATGGATTGCGACAGGATCTCGCGAAGCTCCCCGATCTCGGCAACCTCCTGGGGTCCAGGGTCGACGGACGCAGGAGGAGACCACCGACCGGACTCCTCCGCGCCCTCGATCGAGAACTGAGGACGGCGTCGGCGCCTCCGCAACTCGTCGATCGCGACGTTCGTCACGATTGTTGCGAACCATGCGTGGCGGTTGCCTCCGCGGAATCGCTGCCAACTGCCGAACGCACGGATGAGCGCCTCCTGCGTCGCCTCTGCCGCGGCGTCGGGCGACGCGAGCAGTCGCATCGCGCGCGCCAGTCCGAATGCCTCGAACTCCCGCACGAATGCCTCGAAGTCAGTCGGATTGGAAGCTCCAGCGTGATCTGCGACCAGCGTGGCTTTGCCCGAGGCGGCTGCGGCGACTGCGGGAGCGCCGCGGACTTCGGAACGGTCCACCGACCCGAGGCCACGGGTAGCGATAGCGGATTGGCGGCGGAGAAGCGAAGCGTTCATGATCTTGCCCCCTTGGAACTCAGGCGTTGCGCTCGGAGTCTGGCCCGAGGCGCGGCTCTGGGCACCACCGGAACGCGTGAGCCGCACTTCCTGCTTTCGAGCGAGCTCGACGACGGAGAGGGCCTCCTCCGAAGGGATGAGGCCCGTTTCTCAGGGGAGCCCCAGTCAGCCCGGTGGCGGCGTCGCGCCCTGTCCGGCGAGCTCCCGGATCGCGGGCAGCAACGCCTCGTCGACGAGGTGCTTCGGTACAACGCGGTACGCACCGGCTCTCTCGGCGGTTGCGCGGGTGAAGGCGTCGTCGTGCATCGTGACGATGAGGACATCGATCTCGGGGAAGGCGGAACGGATGGCAGTGGTGGCCTCGACGCCGTCGAGCTCCGGCATGCGCACATCCATCACCACAACCCTCGGGCGCAGCGCAGCGACGAGTCCGAGGGCGACGCGTCCGTTGGGTGCCTCACCGACGATCGTCAAGTCCGGTTCGGCCTCGAGGCGCATGCGCAGGCCGCGCCGGACGGCTGCCTCGTCGTCCACGAGCAGCAGGCGGATCGGAAGTTCCATGCGGTGATTGTCTGCCGGCGCGCGCGAGCGGACCTCACGCTGTCGCCTCACCGGGAGCTCGACGATCGGATGCGGTCGAGCTCCCCCATTCGTCGGATGCCTGGCCTCATTCCTCCTGCTAGTCTCACTCCGTCCTGCGGGTGCCAGTCGTGGACGGTGGTGGGAGATGGTCATCCGAGTGATGATCGTGGACGATCACGCGGTGGTCCGTCAGGGATTGCGGATGTTCCTCGGGACCGACGCCGAGCTCCAGATCGTGGGCGAGGCTGGGGATGGCGCTGAGGCGCTCCCACTCGCTGCTTCTCTCCATCCCGACGTGGTGCTCATGGACCTCCTGATGCCGGTGATGGACGGTGTCGACGCGACTGCCGTGCTCCGCCGGGCGGACCCCGACATTGAGGTGATCGCACTGACTAGCGTGCTCGAGGATCGCTCGGTGGTCGCCGCGATTAAGGCTGGCGCGATCGGCTACCTGCTCAAGGACACCGAGGCGGACGAGCTGTGTCGCGCGATCAAGGCGGCCGCCGCCGGGCAGGTACAGCTATCACCGGAAGCAGCCGCGCGCCTCATGCGCGAGGTGCAGGCGCCAGAGCGTCCCGAGGAGCTCACGGAGCGCGAGCAGGACGTGCTGCGTCTGCTCGCAGAAGGTCACACGAACAAGCAGATCGCCCTTCGCCTCCGAGTCGGTGAAAGCACGGTGAAGACCCACGTCAGTAACGTCCTGACGAAGCTCGGGGTTCAGAGTCGGACGCAGGCCGCCTTGTACGCCGCGCAGGCCGGGATCGCGTCCGGGAGGCCCGGATGACATCCGACCTGGCGGGCGCGGACGCGTACCGAGCAATCCTCGACACGATCAGTGACGGGGTCGCGATCACCGAGGCGGACACGGGGATCGTGCTGGCCGCGAACCCTGCCCTCTGCAGGATGCATGGTTACTCCGAGATGACTGGCTTGCGCGCGAGCGAGTTCATTGCAGAGTCCAGTTGGCATGTCTTCAGCGCGAAGGTGGCAGCCACGCCGTCGGGCCAAGACTTCCGCGAGCGCGCTGAGCACGTCCGCCGTGACGGCACCCGCTTCGATGTCGAACTAGTCGGCCATGCGCTTCACTACGAGGGACGTCGTGCGGTGCTCGTCATCGTGCGCGACATCAGCGATCAGGTGCGTATTGAACAGGAGCTCGAGCATCGCGTTGCCGATCGCACGCGGCAGCTCGAGAGCCTGCTTCGAGTGTCGCGAGCCGTCGCGTCGACGCTCGAGCTCTCGGAGCTCGTGCGCCTGATTCTCGACCAGCTTCGTGAGGTGGTTCCGTACAACGCGGCTTCGCTGATCCTGATCGAGGGACATGAGCTGGTAATTCACGACCTACTCATTGAAGGGACGAGCGGGCTCGAGCCGCAGCCAAGCGGGCTTCGCTTCCCGCTGGCGTCGCTGCCCCGATCCGCTTCCGAGGCGGCAGAGCGACCGCGAAGCCTTCGCTATCCATGCGTGCAGGTTGCAGCGTCCCCCGAGTTCTGGGAGCGGATGCGTGGGCTCGAGCCGGTTGTCATCCACGACGTACTCCGCTCTGACGGACAGCTGGCGGAGGACTATCGCGCCACGATGGGCGATCTGCTCCACTTGCCCGATCTGGCTTACATGCGAACGTGGATGGCGACGCCGCTCGCCGTCAAAGGTTCGCTGATCGGCTATGTGGGCGTGTCGAGCAACGCGCCCGGTTATTTCACTCACCGGCATGCACTGCTCGCGCAGGCGTTCGCGGACCACGCCGCCGTTGCGATCGATAACGCGCGCCTGTATGAGCGCGCGCAGCAACTCGCGGTTCTCGAGGAACGTCAGCGGCTCGCGCGTGACCTGCACGACTCCGTCGCCCAGGCGCTCTATGGCATCGCCCTCGGTGCACGCACAGCCAGCCGGTATCTCGAGACGGGAAACGGTCCAGTGGCGGAGCCGATCGAGTACGTGATCTCGCTCGCCGCGGCCGGGCTCGCTGAGATGCGCGCGCTCATCTTCGATCTGCATCCGCGGGCGCTGGAACACGAGGGTCTCGTCGCCGCGATCAACCGGCAGATCCATGCCCTCCGCGCCCGCCACGATCTTGCCGTGGAGCCGCTCGCCTGTGACGAGCCCCAGCTCCCGCCTGCAGTGAAGGACGCCGTCTATGGCATCCTCCGCGAGGCCCTGCACAACGTCGTCAAGCACGCCCAGGCGTGCGCCATCTCCGTCACGCTTGAAGTGGGCGCGGAAGACATTCGCTTCGGTATCCGCGACGACGGAATCGGCTTCGATCCAACACAGCGTGCCCCAGGCCATCTCGGTCTGCGGTCAATGCAGGAACGCGCGGAGCGGCTCGGCGGCGGCGTCAGTCTGAGCAGCGCACCCGGGAGCGGCACGCTCGTGGCCGGGAGCATCCCGCTCGAACGTGCGGTCGAGAGTGAGCGCGGCCCAGCCACAGCGCTCCGACGCGGCTAGGACCCTAGGCGCCCCCTCTGGTGAGCGACTGGGCTTCACTTCGTCGCGGCCCGGCGCAGGTGGGCTCGTCCTAGCCTGGTCTACAACCGCCCGCGCGGCTCAGATGGGGTTGGGCACGGGCTCTTCAAGGATCCCGTCCTGCCTATTCAGGTCCGCGACTCTCGGACGCATGCCGTACTTGCCCAGTGACACCCGTCAGGGGTCGCCGTCGCCGCCGCCGTTGTGGCAGACGTGTGTCCTCCGAGGGCCAAGTCCAGACTGATAGCTCGCCCGCCTCAGGAGTCGGGTCTCCATACTTCCTGAGCCTGCCGCGCTCCACGGGGTCGTGGCAGGTGGCGCGGCGGTTGCTGCTCTGCGCGAGCTTGCTCGTCAGATCGTGAAGGAGCAGGCACCTCCGGAGGATCAGGGAACTGTTTCCGCGCCGATCGCGTCTGTAGACATCGGATCGGACACAGGCGATGACGCGCAGCACATTGGGGGATCTGACTTGAACCAAGAGGTTGCATTGACAAGTAGGACATCCGAGGGGGCGCCGCGGCCCGGGTTCCGGGGCTGGGCCGGTCGACACCCGACCGGCGCGTTCCTGGTCCTGCTTTTCTCGCTGGCGTATCCGTTGATGGCCCTCCCTGTCCTTGCCGACCACGGCGTCATACCGGGGGGCTCGCTGGCGGGGAAGGTAGGACTCGAGGCCGAGCAGCTCACCGCGCTACTGATGACCGTGGGAGTGATGATTCCGACGGCGCTCTGGGTGACGTGGGCAGCCGATGGACCTGCGGGCGTCCGCGGCCTTCTGGGTCGAGCGTTTCGCTGGCGGTTTGGAGTGATCTGGTGGCTGGCCGTGCTCGGCGGGCTGCCGGCGCTGACTATCGGGTTCGCGTTGCTGCTCGGGGACTCACTGAGGCCGGTCGACCCGATGCGCCTCGTCGTCAGCGAGGTTGTCGGGCTGTTGACCGCGTTCCTCCTGATCAACCTCGGCGAGGAGACCGCCTGGGCAGGCGTAGTGCAGACGCGACTCGAGCGCTTCGGGCTCCTTGCGGCCGCTGCGCTGACGGCGGTCCCCTTCGCGCTGATCCACATGCCGTTCCAATTCTTCGGTGACTTCTCAGCCGGCTCGGTGGTGGCGGGGCTGGTCGCGCTCCTGATCTTCGGGGCGGTCTTCCGGCTGATGCTCGGGGTGGTACTCCGCGGAACACGAGACAGTGTCCTCGCCGTCGCGCTGCTCCACACGGTGTTCAATCGGAGCAACAACACAGACGGTCTGGCGACCAGTCTGCTCGACGGAGATGGCCGTCAATTGGCGGCGTTGATTGCGACCGTCGTGTTCGCTGCGGCTGCCGCGTTTGTCACTCGTCGGCGGCTCGACCGAGGCCATCGCCTGGCGTTGGACGCCGCTTCTGCCGCCGAGCGAACCCGCCAACCTGAGCTTGGAGCCCATCCCGCCACTGCTGAAGGCGATCGTCATCGCGCGAGTCCGGCCTCCGGGCTTCACCGTTAGTTGTCCTGACTGGACCCCGGTGGCCAACCACGCGCATGCGAGACGGTACGGTCATGGAGGACAAGCCATGTACTCGACTCAGGTGAAGATTGATGCCCCTCCCGTGCTGCAACCCGGCCAGACGGAGCGTCTGCGGTTCGACATCCTCGACTCAGAGTCCCGCGAGCCGGTCAGCGATATCCTCCAAGTGCACAATCGCCCAGCACACCTCATCCTCGTACGTCGCGATCTCGAGCGCTTCCAGCATCTCCATCCCCACCCGGTTGCTGCAGCGGGGGCGTTCGAAGTCGACGCGACGTTCCAGGAGCCCGGTATCTACGTCGGCTTCCTCGAGGCGGAGCGGCGAGCCGGCGAGCAGATACTCGAACGCTTCGAAATCTCGGTTGGGGACGAAAGTACTGCCAGGGGCACTCTCTCCCCAGACACGAAACCGGTGCTCGTCGGCGACCACCTCGTCTCGCTCAGCTTGCCGCGAAACATCCGGGCGGGTGAGACGACTTCCCTGCGCCTCCGCGTCGCTCGCATCGACACGGGAGCAGGTGTGACGGATCTCCGTCCGTACCTGGGGGCTGCTGCGCACGTGGTTATCCTCGATGCAGCAGCACAAGACTTCGGTCACGCTCACGCCGCGGATGCACGGCGGGAACCAGGGGAGCATGGTGACCACCACGCGCACCCGGCGCCCACGCGAGCGAGCCTCGGTCCGGATCTCGACTTCAGCCACATCTTCCCGAAGCCCGGGCTCTACCGATTGTGGGCTCAGTACTTGCCCGGGGACGGTGACGTGCGAACCGCCTCTTTTACGGTCAGCGTGGAATGAGGTCATTCGCTGAGTTCGGACTGCGGCGCGCGACGGTAAGCGCGACCATGGATCGCGGCCTAGCATTCGTGCAACTTGCCGCGAAATGCCGTCCGTCGGACGGTGCGAGCGCGTGCTCGGCTGGCGCGTCGCGTGGAGAGGATAATAGCGAGCGGTCCGCAGCCGTCCTGCCGGGTGTTCCCCGAGTCATTCGGAATACTGATGGAGGTGAGGTGCGACGCAACGCGCTTCTCACTGTGCTCGTGACCGTTGGGCTCGCGTTCATCGCGTGTGGTGGCGACACCTCCCCATCCGATGGCGACGGTGCCGCCGTCCGCGAGATCAGCGTGATGATGCGGGACATCGCGTACGAGCCGACAGTGATTGAACTCGCCCGCGGGGAGAGCGTGCGTCTGCGCCTGGAGAACGGCGGCGCGCTATCGCATGACTTCAGCATCGACTCCATGCCGATGCAGGGAGTGGAGATGACCGGCGGTTCGTCTGCCGGTGGCCACGGCGGGCACGGCGGCGGAGCGGCGATGCACATGGCGCTCGGAGCCGGTCAGCGAGGGACCCTGGAGTTCGAGGCGACCGACGTCGGCGAATACGTCTTCTACTGCAATGAGCCGGGGCACCGCGATGCAGGTATGCACGGCGTCCTTCGGGTTAACTGAGGATCGGGCGCGAGACCGCGACCTGAGGTCGCGGTGCAATCGCCCTGGGCGAAGCGCGAGTCCGCTATGGCAGTACACATTCACACACCACGGACGGACGCTCAGGAAGCCCTCAGCGCTGCACGCTCACAGTACCTGGCCTTCGTGCGGCGCCGCGTGTCCGACCCGGAGCTGGCCGAGGACATTCTCCAGGAGGCGTTTCTGCGCGCGTTCCGCGCAGCGCCAGACATCGACGACGGGGAACGGCTCGCCGCATGGTTCTATCGCGTCCTACGGAACGCGGTGGTCGACGCCTACCGGCGGCAAGACGTCCAGACGCGACGGGTGGAACGACTGTACGACGGCCACGATCTCGCAGACCTCTCGGAAGCGGCTGAGCGCGAACTCTGCGAGTGCTTTCGCGCGCTGCTGCCGTCGCTCCGCCCGGAGTACGCTGCCGTGCTCGCAGCGGTTGACCTGGAGGAGCGGCCGGCGCACGAGGTCGCCGAGGAGCTCGGGCTGACCACGAACAACCTGAACGTTCGGCGGCACCGCGCTCGCCGCGCGCTGCGTGAGTCGCTCGAAGCGACCTGCCGTGTCTGTGCCGACCACGGCTGCCTCGATTGCATCTGCGAGACGGCGCCCGCGGTGTAATCGGCCAGGGGCGGCTGCGTCTACAGAGGCACACCCGGTCCTCGAGGGGAGCAGACGCAATGCCAGCGCACCACGACCACTCCGATCACTCGGCCCACGCCCACCACCCGCCGGAGCAGCGGCCTCTGCATCCCGAGCCCTCGCAGTCGGGCGCCCACCACGTCGATGCGGAAGCCGCCTCGGGCGAAGCGCCGACCACACCTGGCGCGCCGATTGGTCACCAAGATCACGACGGGCACGCCGGCCACGCCCCAGCGCGTGCTGCTGAGCAGGACGCTGCTCACGGCGACCACGCCGAGCACCGGCCATCCGCAGGGCGCACCGGACGCGGCCAGGACCCGCACGCCGGGCATGACAAGCACGCGGGGCACGACCCCGAGGCGTTCCGGCGTCTCTTCTGGCTCTCGTTCGTCCTGACAATCCCCACCATCGCGTTCAGCGGGATGGTGCAGCACTGGCTCGGGTACTCGCTCACGGCAGTACCGGGTCACGCCCTCGTCTCGCCTGTCCTCGGCTCGATTGTCTTCCTCTACGGCGGACGGGTGTTTCTCAAGGGCGGCTGGGATGAGGTTCGGGTCCGCCAGCCAGGCATGATGCTGCTGATCTCGCTCGCGATCACGGTCGCGTTCATCTCGTCCGTGGCCTACGAGTTCGGGCTGGTCGACCTCGATTTCTGGTGGGAACTCGCCGCGCTCGTCACAGTGATGCTGCTCGGCCACTGGCAGGAGATGCGCGCGCTCGGCCGGACGCGTGGCGCGCTGGCGGCCCTTGCTGAACTCCTGCCGGACGAAGCGGAACTGGTGGACGGTGACGAGACACGGATCGTCCCGCTCTCGGATCTCAGGGCAGGTGACGTGGTCCTCGTCCGCCCCGGTGCTCGTGTCCCCGCTGACGGCAGGGTCGAATCCGGGCAGGCCGACTTCGACGAGGCCATGCTGACGGGTGAGTCGCGCCCAGTCCTACGGCAGCGAGGCGACCGCGTCGCGGCTGCCACTGTCGCGCTCGGGTCCGCCATCCGAGTACGCGTGGACGCCGTCGGCGACGACACCGCGCTCGCCGGAATCCAGCGTCTAGTCGCTCAGGCGCAACAATCGCGCTCCCGCGCCCAGGCGATCGCCGATCGGGCCGCGGCGTTACTGTTCTACGTCGCGATCGGCTCGGGGTTCGCCACGTTCATCGTCTGGTCGCTTCTGGGCGACGTCGACGAAGCGATTGCCCGTACGGTCACTGTGCTCGTGATCGCCTGCCCTCACGCCCTCGGGCTTGCGATCCCGCTCGTGATCGCGATCTCGACGGAGGTCTCCGCGCGCAATGGCATCCTCGTGAAGGACCGCCTCGCGCTCGAGCGGACGCGTCAGCTGGACATCGTGCTCTTCGACAAGACCGGGACGCTCACCCTCGGGCGGCCGCGCGTCACAGGGATCTGGGTGGCCGACGGCGACGAGCCCGCGATGCTCCGGCTCGCCGGCTCCGTCGAAGCGGAGTCAGAGCACCCGCTCGCGCGGGCCATCGTCGAGCGCGCTCGCGAGCATGGCGCCATGGCTCCCGTGTCTTCGTTTGCCGCGGACCCGGGACGGGGTGTCCGGGGGGTCGTTGACGGCGTCGAGGTCGAGGTGGTCGGCCCCCGGCGGCTACGCGAACGGGGGCTCGAGATCTCAGCGGACGCCGAGTCAGCGGTCGAACCCTGGCAGCAGCGGGGGGCAACTGTGCTGTACCTGCTGCGTGATGGTCAGGTCGCCGGTGCGCTCGCGCTAGAGGACGAGGCTCGTCCCGAGTCGCGCGAAGCGGTCGAGTCGCTTCACGCCCTCGGGGTGCAGGTGGCGATGGTTACGGGCGACGCGCGCAGCGTGGCAGAGGCGGTCGCGCGCGACCTCGGGATCGACGAGGTGTTCGCAGAGGTGTTGCCGGAGCACAAGGCCGAACAGGTCGTCGCGCTCCAGCGACGTGGGTTGCGCGTGGCGATGGTCGGCGACGGCGTGAACGACGCCCCGGCGTTGGCGCAGGCTGACGTGGGACTGGCGATCGGCGCCGGCACGGACGTGGCGATCGAATCGGCAGGGGTCGTGCTCGCTTCCGATGACCCACGGTCGGTCGTGGGCGTGATCCGGCTATCGGCGGCGTCCTACCGCAAGATGGTCCAGAACCTGGTCTGGGCGACCGGCTACAACGTCGTGGCGATTCCGCTGGCGGCCGGCGTCATGGCATGGGCGGGCTTCGTCCTGCCGCCTGCCCTTGGCGCGGTGTTCATGAGCCTATCCACGATCATCGTCGCCGCCAACGCGCAGCTACTGCGACGGGTCGACCTCCGAGCCGGGGACGGGACCTAGCGTTAGGGACTCGTGGCCCGGCGAAGGCGGGACGTTCGTCGGGCTATGCGACGTCCCTCCAGACGGATGCTGTTCGAAGCATGAGCAGGCACGGTCATGTGGCACTGGGCATGGTGACTGGAACTCGGGGGATTGGCTTTCGATGAGCATCATGATGCTCATGGTGTGGTTGCCATTCCTGTTGCTGATTGCGGTGGCACTGCGATCGTTCCTGGCTCCGGGTCGAGATCGGGCTCCGTCTGCCGAAGACGAGGCGCGTCGGGCCTACGCGCGCGGTGACATCGATCAGGAGCGCTTCCAGCAGATCATGCTCGACCTGCGCGAGCATCGCTCAAGTGGCTAGTTCGGAGGCTCACGCCCCCGGCGAGGCGCCAGAGACGCCATTCACGCGGTGCTCTTTCGCTCCGTAGGCCGTCGCGTGCGCATGGCCTCGAGTGCATTCCCTCCGCCGGGTTACCGGGACACCTCGCTATTCGCTGGCGCAGGATCGCTCGCTCGTTCCTTCGAAGGAAGGAACCGGACGTGCGTGGGCTTCCGCCCTCGTGGTGGCCCGTCCGTGCTCCTCGATGT
Organism: uncultured Dehalococcoidaceae bacterium; assembly: GCA_964479165.1. Lineage (GTDB taxonomy): Bacteria > Chloroflexota > Dehalococcoidia > UBA2979 > UBA2979 > CAYZJO01. The sequence goes on along the minus strand of CAYZJO010000013.1, from coordinate 52,897 downwards.
CGTCGATCAGCCAGGACATCTCCTGAATCTCACCACGTTGAGCTTCGATGATCTCGACGGCGAGCTCGCAGACTCGCAAGTCGCTGATCTGCGAGCGTTCACTGGTGAGAATCGCGATCGAGTGGTGGGGGACCATGGCACTCATATAGGAGGTGTCCTGCACCGTCGCCTGGCTGCGGACAAGGAATAGGGCAAGCAGGAAGAGCGCAATGCTGGCTGCCGCGATGCCGGCGTTGACGCGCGCGTTCCGATACATGCTCAGCATGTAGCCCATCATGATGACTGCCATCGATGCGCCCATGAGCAAGGCCATGTAGAAGCGCGTCTCGCTCCACCGCACGTGGTCCCACGCGAAGGTGTTGAGATACATGAGGATGAACATGACGAGCGCGGACGTGGCGACCATCGCCCCGAACCGCGCGTAGCTCATGCTCATGCCACGGTGTGCCGAGGGGTGCTGAGTATCCGGATCGGGATGTTCATCGCCAGGCGGTGTGGTCGCCATCGTCGTCTCCTTCCACCCACGCACAGCCATCATCTCGTCACCGTCCACGACTCGAGGTAGTACGCTCCGTCGCAGCGGGTCGAGGACCACGATGCGCGTTTAGGGCTAACGTGACGTCAAGCCGTCCAGGGCTCCGAATCGACGCGACCGGAGGCGCGACCATGGTCTCAGAACGCACGGGCGGCGCTCCCGACAATCCGCAGGTCGAGGAGATGTGGCGCGATGCGCTGGTCAACGGTCACCGCGGACGGTGGTCGTTTCTCCCTCGCGACCCACGGTGTCTCGTCTGCCGGCAGCCCTTCGAGGGCGTCGGCGGCGCAGCGCTGCGCCTGCTCACAGGGTTCCGGCCATCGCGCAACAGCCCGAACATGTGCAACGTCTGCGAGGACGTCTTCCCGGCAGGCGGGGCGGAGATCGACGCAGTGGTGCTCTTCGCGGACATGCGCGGCTCGACGGCGCTCGGAACGCAGTTGGGTTCGTCCGAGTACGCGTCGCTGCTCAACCGCTTCTATCGCGAGGCATCGGAGGTCCTGCTCGCAGGCGCCGCCTGGATCGACAAGCTCGTGGGCGACGAGGTCATGGCTCTGTACATCCCGGCAATGGGGTCTGACTATCGGAGTCGGGCCGTTGAGGCTGGAGTGAGGCTGTTGCAGGCCTTCGGTTACCGCCGGGGCGCGCAGCCCTGGCTTCAGGTAGGCGTGGGCGTGAACGCTGGCCCCGCGTTCGTGGGGAAGGTGGGGGTGGCGGGCGTCCAGCAGGTGACGGCACTGGGAGACACCGTGAACCTCGCCGCACGGATGCAGTCCCAGGCCGTGCCCGGGGAGCTGCTAATTGGGAGTGATCTCTACTCCTCTGTGAGCGAGCAATACCCGAAGGCGGAACCTCGATCGCTCACCGTGAAGGGTCACGACGACGAGGTTCTCGTACGCGTTCTGCGGCCTGCGGAACTCTAGCTAGGGCTGCCCTGACATCGTTGCTCCGCACACGGCACCCGCACACCATTGCGCGATAGCAACTCAGGCGCATCCGTTCCGAAGTAAGGCGCGCGGGCAGGCCACGGGCCGAGGGTCATTAGGAAGCGAGATCGCTCACAGCCTCGTCGCCAGGCGTGAAGTAGCGGGTGCTCCGGCTCCCGCGGAAGCATCCGCCCAACATCCATGGTGATCGATCCCCCTGGACCGTGCGAGTCCGATGGTTGTGCCTGCGAACTCTCCGGCAGGTGCGGCCTCTGCCGCGTGACCGTGAATGTAGCCTCGCTGCGACGATAAAACGCCCGGCCACACCGGCGGTGGTCCGCCTCCTGCGCTGCCAAGGCGGTGGATGGGGGTAGCGCACGCGGCGAATCCATTCGGCGATTCGCGGCGACGGGGGCCAGTATCACCGCGGTGTGGGCACGCGGCGCATACTGCCGGAGGCGTACGCGAATTCCCCAGAACTCGCCGCGTCGCCTGATGAGAGAGGTGTTGAGATGTCCGCTCCTCGCCCAACCCAGCCGATCCGCGATGAGCATGCTGGGCTGTTTCCCCACATCGAAGCCCTCCGCGACCTCGGAGACGCTGCGCTGGGGTCCGGCGGCGACCTCGAGTCCGAGTTGAAACGGTCGTTGGAGTTTCTGCAGGATCACCTGCTGATCCACGCGGGTGCAGAGGAGCGGGTGCTCTACCCGCAGGTCGCAGAGCTGCTCGGAACACCAAAGGCCACGGCCACGATGTCCCGCGACCATGCGGAGGTCGAGCGGCTCACTGCTCAGTTGGCAGCGGCACTGCCATCCGATCGTGCAACGATCGCGCGGCTCGCCTATGGACTCCACGCCGTCGTCTCGCTGCACTTTGCGAAAGAGGAAGAGGTCTACCTCGAACTGATGGATGCCTCCATGAGTGCCGAGGTGGTTGCCGAGATGTACCGGCGCATGGAGGATGCGGCTGCCGACCTCCACCACGCCTCCTAACCCGACACTGCGTGCGATAAGGGTGAGCGGGTGGGCCGGCTCGCCCGCTCTCACCCTGGACTGGAGCCTGGCGATGGCAGGATTCATCACTAACATCGAGGAGCGGACGCTCGCGAACGAGCACTTCCGCGAGGTGCTCTTCACCGCCGAGCGGATGCAACTGGTCGTGATGGCGCTCCGGGGGGGCGAGGAGATCGGGGCGGAGACGCACGAGCATGTCGACCAGTTCATCCGCGTCGAGGCGGGCACCGGGAAAGCGATCCTCGACGGCGCGGAGACTGAGTTGACCGACGGATCGGTAGTGGTAATCCCCGCCGGCACCAGGCACAACATCGTCAACGTATCGACAACGGAGGTGCTCAAGCTCTACACGATCTACTCGCCTCCCGAGCATCCGGACGGAATGGTGAACAAGACGCGTGCGGATGCGATCGCCTACGAGGCCGAGCACCACCACTAGGTCATGACGGCTGTCGTCCGAGATGTCCGCCGAGGAACCAGGCGCTGACGCCGGATAAGAGCATTAGCGCACCCAGCACCCACGCCTCGGGCCGGAGGTAGGCCGTCATCAGGGCCACCGTGCCGATGCCGAGCACCGAGGTGACCGGCGCGGCCCCGATGGCGAAGGGGATGCGGAAGGTGCGGTGCGCCTCGGGACGCGTGAATCGCAACCGGATCACGGCAAGGTTGACAGTGACGAAGATCACGTAGACGGCGAAATTCGTCACCTCGGCGACCAATCCGATCCGGCCACTCAGCGCGAATGGCACCGCGACCCCAAATCCGGCGAGCGCCGCGACCCACGGCGCTTGGCCGCGCGGCCCGAGTTGCTCGAACACCGGGGGCAGCACACCCCCGCGTGCCATGCCGTAGATGAGTCTCGAGGCCGCGGTGAGCACGAGGAGTGAAGTGTTCATCGTGGCCGCGAGCGCGAGGGCGGCGACGACGGAGCTGGCGCTTCCGCCGAAGATGTCCTCCATCACCAACGCCAGCGGGCGCTCGCTCGAGGCGAGCGCTTCCGCGCCGACCGCACTTACGGCCACAACGCCGACTGCCACGTAGAGGAGCGTCGAGATTCCGAGGGCGAGCAGGAGTGCCCGCGGCACCACCCGAGCGGCGTCCCGCGTCTCTTCCGACAGCGTTACGATCTCGTCGAACCCGATGAACGCGAAGAAGACCAGCGCCGAGGCCGCAAGAACTCCGGACAGTTGCGCACCCTCGACGAGCGAGCGGTCCCCGATGGACGGGCCGCCCGCCCCGATGACGAGCAGCAGGCCCCCAACCTGGGCAGCGACGAGGATGAGCGACAGCCAGATCGAGCGATGTACGCCACTGACTACCACGAGCGTCAGCACCCCTAGCAGGGCGGTCGACCCGGCCTGCACCGGGACGTCCACGAAGTGGCGCAGATACTGTGCGAAGCCGATCGAGACGGCGGCGGCCGCCACGAGGTTCGCGCCGATCATCATCCAGCCTGCCATGAACCCGGTGAACTCGTTGAACGCCTGGCGCGCGAACTCATACTCCGCACCCGCCCGCGGGAACAGCCCGGCGAGCTCCGCGTAGCTGAGGCCGGTGAGAACAGCGAGCACCGCCGCCAGCGCGAACGAGAGCCAGAGCATACTTCCGGCGTCGGCCGCAGCCTCTCCAATCAGCACGTAGATGCCAGCGCCGATGACGATGCCGACCCCCGAAACGGTGAGTTGCCAGAGACCGAGGGTGCGGCGTAGTTCGACCATGCGGGCACTGTCGCACGCGGGGCAGTCCCACGCACTGGCAGGACGCATCTGCGTTACGGCGCCGAACGCGGCTGGCGAACTACTCCGGAGGAGGCTCATCGCGGGCAGCTACACAGACCGTGGTCTGCGAGTTGTAGAGTCGGCTCCAGGGGGGCGGCGGCGCTGGAGCCTCGAGAGGGGGCGTTCTCTCACATTGGACGCTTTTGCGGCCGCCAGCTCACGGCCAACGCGGAGTGCTGACGAGGAAGGGCGGTGATGCCTTCGGTTGCTGGGCAGTTCAAGGCGTCGCCTCTGGACGATGGCCGAGATCGGGCATCGTGCTTGGCCCGAAGCTCCAGATGTGCTCCGGGCGGGTGGACAAACATCCTCGTCGGGATTGGTGCGCAGCAATGGATCGCGCTAGCTTCGGCAGCAAGAGCGGGTTGACAGATACGTCCTGCGATTGTGTCTCTACTTCCGTCTGCCGAACGAGGAAGAGTGCGACGCGTTCGCGAACCTCGGCGCCGCAGGATGTTGCGAGTGGACGGCTGAAGACCGTCGATTGCATTCCGATCCATCTGCGTTAAGTGCTTCGGCATGTTTGCTACCGCCGACCGTTCGCGAAACCGTACCTCCGGACCCTTAACACTACACGGGCGTTGTATGCGGCACCTGCTGCACGATCTCGCCGATAGTGCATGCGCTGACGGTGTCTCCGAGCGTCAACCGAAGTGCTATCGTCGGCGCCCATCACTGCCTATGGAGGAGCGCGACGTGTATGGCACCGTCGCTCGAATGCAGCTGAAGGCCGGGCGCTGAGCCGGGATCTGGAGCTGTTCGGACTGTACGAGAGGCTGAACGTGCCGGGGTATGTCGGCCTGACCGTCTGCCGCCTCGACGAGCATGCGAAGCGGCTGCTATGGCCGACACGTTCGAGAGTGGGGAGGCGTATCGGGCGAACGCGGAAAGCCCGGAGCAAGACGCTCGCTACCACAAGATGCTTGAGCTCCTCGAGAGCGAGCCGCAATGGCAGGACGGTGAAATGTCTATCGCTCGTGGCGTTCGCGCGCCCTGAGACCCGCGCTACGGAGACTGCCCGCGGCCTCCGCCGCCCACGATCTTCACGATGCCAAGCTGTCGCTCTCCTGCTGCTGTTTGGCACAGGACGGGCGAGCGAGACCCTGCTCGCGCATCAACGCGCGGTCCCACGGGCTCTCGAAGAGGCGGCGTTTGTGTTCGACTACCCTGACATCGAGTCCGCCTTGCGGTACTCGTTCCCGCGGAAGGGCCAGGAGCCGGCCGACTCAGCCGGCGAGGAGTGTCCAGTGAGCCTCCACCGGTCCGAGATCAGCCAGCGGGTGCCGTCAGCCTCGACGAGGGACTTTCTTTCTCTGACCCGCGCAATCTCGCAGTGCTGACTCCGCGCGACATGCGCATCGAGGTCAGAACTTCACTTCCAGCGAGCGCCTACGCCGGCCTCGTGATCAGCTGCCGAGTCCGACCGGTCGCGTCGATTCCGCTGACCTGGGCGAGGGAGATCACGCATCTTCGCGAGCGATCGCTCTTCGTCGACGAACAGCGACTACGCCGACGCGTCGAGGACCTAGGTTCGCTGCTCGCGAACCCGGTCGACGATCACTTCTATATCCCCGTCCCAACCGCTTCGCTCCCGGCAGAACTCCCACAGGTGCCAACGCTCCCGAGCCTGATCAGCGCGGCGGGTGGACGGAAGGCGGTGTGTCCCCCGTCGTCGGCGATCGTGCCAGAAGGTGCCCGAGTTAGAGAGCGCCGCCTGGTCCGCAGCGAGCCACGCAAGGGTGTCCGCACCTTCCGTAGGGGACCTCAGCAGCGGGCCGAGCAACGAATAGAAGCGCGGCAAGGCCGCACTGATCCCTGGGGTCCCCACCCAGCCGGGATGCAACGCCTGGAAGGCCACCCCGCTTCCCCGGGTTCGGGTTGCCCACAGTTCGTTGAGAACGACCTGGGCGCGCTTGGCGCGTGCGTATTGCCTCGCCCCGTCGTACTGGGCGGCGTCCATCTCGAGTTCATCGACGCGGGGACGCGCAAGGTACATGCCCCCCGACGACATCGTCAGGACACGCGCGGGCGCGGAGCCGACCAAGCGCTCGAGCAGCAGCGCCGTCAGGAGGAACGGACCGACTACCTGGCTCGCGACCGTGAGCTCGGTTCCGTCAGGCGCGTTGCGCCGCTCGGCGGTCAGCGCGCCCGCGTTGTGAATGAGGACGTCCAGCCTGTCGAAACGCTCGAGGATCTCGCCCGCCGCCGCCCGGACGGCCGCGTAGTCCCCCATATCAGCGATGACCGACGATACGTCCCGGTTTCCGGTGCGCCTGCGCAACTCGGAGACGGCGTCCGCGGTCCTCGTCGCATCTCGCCCGAGCACAACGAGGGTTGCCCCACATCGCGCGAGGGACTCGCTCGCTGCGAAGCCGATGCCCGAAGTTCCTCCTGTCAGAGCGATGACCCTTCCAGGGAGGTCGTATGAATCGAGCTGTCGCCACCCGAACGCCCAACGCCGCACGCGGTACCCGAGTCTTGAGAAGCTCGGGACCACGAGCGCCTCGAGCACCGCGTCGAGGGCTGACGCGGCGAACCGGTTCATGCCTGCTCGCCGGCGAAATGGCGACGAAGACCCTCGGCCGCACGTCCGGCGATTCGGCGAAACGCAGGCCTCAACAGCGGATCCAGCACGGAGAGCGGTCCGTTCAGGGAAAGGGTTGCGTCGTAGATCACGACACTCCGCTCGCCGTCCGGCTCAACGGCGATGGCATCAAGCGACGTGAGAACCGAATTGCGCGCTTCGACGACAACGTGCACGGGCTGGCTGAACTCGATGGTCCGATAGCGAAGCACGATGTCCCGCCCCACGCCGCCCACGGTTACGTCGAAGCTCGCTTCCGCTCCGGCACCGTTCCCGGACCTCTGGACGGCTCGCTTTACGCCCGGATCCCAGCGCTCGAAGTTGCGCAGGTCGGCCATGAACTCGAACGTGCGGTCAGCGGGCCACGGCGACTGAACGCGAGCTTCGTATCGGGCCACAGGCGACACCTCACGGCTTCAGGGCGGTCTAATCGACGCTCGTCCGGCGAGGTTTCCACTGCACACGGCGCCTTTGCAGTGGCCGCCCCGATCAACCCTCCAGCCTCATCGCGGGCCAGCGGAGGTTCATCGTGAACATAGCGGTCATCGGGGCGGGGGTCAGCGGACTCGTCGCTACGTACCTGCTCAGTCGAAGACACCGAGTCGAGCTCTTCGAGCGGGAGGCTCGAGCAGGTGGCCACGCGAACACCGTGCTCGTCGAGGGCAGCGACGGTGGGGTCGTCCCCCTCGATGTGGGCTTCATCGTCTACAACGAGCGCACGTATCCCGCGTTCACCCGGCTGCTTCGGGAGCTGGGCGTCGCGACGCAGCGTAGCGAGATGTCGTTCAGCGTCCGCTGTGACGCCCACGATCTCGAGTACAGCAGCCGAGGCCTCGGCGGTTACCTCGCCCAGCCCCGCAACCTCCTGAGCGGTTCGCACAGCCGGATGCTCTTCGATCTGACCCGATTCCACCGAGACGCGCGTCGGGCGGTCGCCGACGACACTCTGCACCACGTGTCGTTCGCGGACTACCTGGAACGCCACCGCTTCAGTAGCGCCTTTCAGCGTCACCTCATTGTCCCGCTAACGGCAGCTACCTGGTCGAATGCGCCATCAGACGTCCTCCGCTTTCCGGCGAACTACCTCTTCCGGTTCCTCAATCAGCACGGCGTGCTCGCGCCGAATCAGATCCCCGAGTGGCGCTGGCTGCAGGGTGGCGCTCGGACCTACGTGCAGCGAATTCTTGGCGGTCTTCCGGAGGGGGCCTTCCATCCCGCGGAGGCGCCTGTGACGATTCGCCGGGACGACCAAGGCACCCTGCTGACATTCGACGGCGGCTACCAGCGGCGGTTCGACGCAGTGGTGCTCGCGTGCCATCCCGACCAGGCGCTATCGATGCTCGGGGATCCCACGATAGGGGAGCACGAGGCGCTGAGCGGGTTTCGCTACGCAGCGAATCGCGTCGTCCTCCACACTGATGAGGGTGTCCTTCCGAAGCGGGCAAAGGCGCGAGCCTCCTGGAACTACTACAGCGCGGCCTGCTCCGAGCAGCCGGAGACGCTCACCATGACCTACGACCTCAACCGACTCCAGGGGCTGCGCTCGGAACTGCAGTACTGCGTCTCGGTGAACCCGGGGGACCGTATCGAACCAACGAGGGTGCTCGCAGAGTTCGACTACGCTCACCCGGTGTACTCGATGGGAACGCTCAGATCGCAGCGGCTTATCGAGGGCTTGAACGGAGCGCGGTCGACCTTCTACGCGGGCGCCTATCTTGGATACGGGTTTCACGAGGACGGCGTGCAGTCGGCTGTGCGCGTCGCCCGTCTCCTGGGGGTCGAGTGGTGAGCGAACCGACGCGCTCGTTTCTGCTCACCGGCGACGTCCGTCACCGCCGAGCCCGACCAACGACCTATGACTTCACGCACGACGTCTGGTACCTAGAATTCGATCTCGATGACCTTGCGTCGGTGACGGGAAGGCTACGGCTGCTCGCGACCGAGGAACGAGGCGTCGCGTGCGTTCGCGCCCGCGACCACCTCGGCGGATCGTCAGAGTCATTGGCGAACGGCGTCCGGGACCACCTGACGAACGTCGGGGTTGACGCCTCATCGTGGCGCATCTCCTTGGTGACCTACCCTCGGGTGATGGGGTTGCTCTTCAACCCCGTGAGCTTCTACCTGTGTCGCGACGAGAGCGGACAGCTGCAGCACGTCATCGCGGAGGTCAACAACACCCACGGAGACCGTGCGCTGTATGACTTCCCGCGACGTAAGCCCGGCCCGGTCCTGAGCGCTGTGTCGTCCAAGAAGATGTACGTCTCGCCGTTTATTGGCGCGGACGCTCGCTACGTGCTCAGCGTCGCGGACTCCGCCGCTGGCCTCGTCCTTTCGATTACCGAGGAGGAGGGCGACTCCCGCACGCTCTTTGCGCGCATACAACTCCGGAGACGGCCCCTCTCCGATGCTGGCCTCGCCCGGGCTCTGATCAAGTCCCCGTTCATTTCTGTGAAGACGGTCGGCCTGATCGCCTGGCACGCGGTGCGGCTTCGGCTCCTCGGGCTGCGCTGGACGCGCTACGGTGCCGCAAGAGCGCCCCGGGAAGGATAGAACGCGCGCGCGCGGTCGGTTCGTGTGGTTGAGAGCGAACTCGGCACTCAAGTCCTTCGTGCCCTGCGCGAGCACGGGCTTTGTTCGCTATGAACCGCGTGCCTACTCTGGAAGCGGACCGACTGCTGCTCCGGGAATGGTGCGACTCAGATCTCCCTGCGTTTCGGGCGATACGCGCTGATCCGCTGGTAGCTCGCCATCTCGGTGATGGCCGTCGGTTGTTCTCGGAAGAAGCGAACCTCAGGTCGAGAACCACCGCGAGCATTGGCGCACGGTCGGCGTCGGTCGCTGGGCGGTCGAGTGGCGGGCGTCCGGTACGCCCATTCGCTAATTGCGGACTGCTTCGCTGCGAGGAGCTGGCCGCTCTCGAGCTCGGCTATGGCTTCGCCCGGCGGACGTGGGGTCGTGGCCATCCCACAGAGGCGGCTCGCGCCGCGATTGGGTGGGGGCTCGACCACGCCGAGGCCGAGTCGATCGTCGCCACGACGCACACGGAGAACGTCGCGTCGCAGCGGGTGCTCGTCAAGCTCGGGTTCGTCTCCGCCGGCGAGGTCGACGGCCAGTTCTACCAGCTGCGGTTCTTTAGCCTCTCGGGCTCCGCGTTTCGCTGGGAGTGAAAGGAGGTGCAGCCGGGACCGCCATGGGTCCATGCTAGCGATCCGCTGAGGCTAATCAGTCCGTCGCTGGAGGCGCACTCTCGGCGCGAACGCTCCCATGCGTGGGAAAGATCGCGGCGTGCCCCGAGCGCCGAGAGGAGGGCGGCCCGTCGCGGCTCACGGCGCGCGACCGCCGGTGCTATCCACGCCTCAGCCTCGGGCCGAATGAGGATGGCCGGTGAGCTTGTACGAAGCGGACCCCCGCGGCCTGGGGATGAGCGACACATCATCGCCTAGCGATGGAGATCACGGATGGCCTGACCTCGGAACGGCCCACCGAGCAACGCAGACAAGACGCAGACGTCCGTGGCTCCCGCCGTGAGCGGAACGAGGCCCACTGCCGCCATGACCATGCCCACCGGGGGACCGAGAACGCCGAGGCCGAGTCCGATGAGTACGAAGCCAGCGACAAGGCGCAGCGCGCGGCCGGCACCACTAGCCAGGAACGATCCTATCGGGCTCCGTGCGAGTGCCATGGCAGCCGCCTCCTTTGGGAACGTCAGTCGATCGAATCCTCAAGGCGAGGCTAACTCGCGCCCGTCCGCTCCACAGTTCCCATTCGTAACTCCGTTCCGGGGACTTACGTCCGCTCAGCCGCGCCACGCGCACTCTCGTCGAGCAGACGCCTGTCGGTCGGGGAAGATCGCGACGTGCACCCGACGAAGGAAGGAGGGCGGCCTGTTTGCGTCGCACCGCGCGCGTCGATCGTCAACGCCGCGCTCCCAACAGGATCGCCGCGGGCCGATGAGGGATACCCGTGTGCTTGTACGAGGCAGGCCCCCGAGGGGGGGGCCTGCGATCTCGGGGGGCGGGGCGGCCAGTCGGTCTCGTCCTCGCCTTCCCGCAGGGTCTGGAGCAGTTCCTCCAGCTCGTCGCGCGCGAAGCGCACGAGCCAGCCCCGCTGCGAGCCCTCCAGATGCGAGGCAGTACGCCTCGACGCGCGGATTGCAGAGCCGCCGTAGCTGCTCCGCCGCCTGTCCGTGCAGATATTGGCTACGACTTTCCGTGGAACGAGTAGTCATAATGCGACGCGGAAGGGCTATTCCGAATCTGGAACCCCTGCGGCGTGGCGCGAGTGTGGACTTGGCTACGCTGTTGTCGTAACCATGCATGAACCGTCCAGCCTGCCGAGGGGCTGGCGCTGCCCAATGCTCCCGAGCTACGAACGGCTCGGCAGTGTCGATTGGCCACGCGGCTGCCTCTGGTCTAGAGGGGGCGAGGGGGCCGAGAACGTTGAAGACGCTCCTTGCCACCGCCCCGAAGCTCTGAACCTTGATCAGCGTGAAGGCGACACCGCGAGCGAGGGCAGCGGTGCGCGACTGAGGCGTCACGGATCGCCATTGCGGGTCGTTCAGCCTCAGCCGATCGTCCGCGCTCGAGTTCATCTGGGCGGAGCTGACTAGCGCTTGTCGCGTAGTAGGGCGTACGAGAATCGTCGACGAAGCGCGAGAACGTTATCTGGTACCGGCCTGCCGACTCTGTACGTCGCGCGCGACCACAGCGTGGCTCCTACGGACATTCAGTAGGTGTCAGCACAAAGCACCTGGACCTCTGTGGATCGAGTGCCGGTGGCGGTCTTCATGATTGCGTGGAGGTCGCCGTTGTCGGCGAGGAGGAACTGGAAGGTGTCATCCGTCTCGTGGAGCGCGGTGCCGACGATAGGGACGTTGATCGTCGCGGAGGACGAACAGGAGCTCACCGACTTGGATGTTCCATGGTCGCCGGTCTTCGATGCCGAGCAGGCTGCGAATGATGAGCAAGCCCGCCTAAACGGGTACATCGTGAAGGCGCGATCTCGATCGACAAAGGAGAGGTCCGGGAGTTGACCGACCGCTGCCTGAAAGCGGTCATCGCTCTCGGAGCGCAGAGTGCACCACGACATCGTCGTCGATCCGGGAGCCGCGTACTTGCGGCCACGGAGCCTGGTCTGCCGGCGCGGCCTCGGTGATGCCGTTACGCCGCCAACCAACATCGCGCTCGACGATGGTGTGATAGCGATGTCGTTCGGAAGGTTAGGACAACGTAGCGCGTGTCCTCTGCAGCGGCTCCGTCAGATCTGAGACCACGAGCGCTCTGCTAGCGTCGCTCCTTTGACGAGGCGGTGGAGGAGCGCTCATGACCTGTCCGGGCTGTGGCTCGACAGCAACCAGTCGACGCAGGCGCCGTACGTCGCTCGGCTATCGGACCTTCGGATGCCGCGACTGCCGGCGCGTCTTCAACGAGCGAACCGGGACACCCTTCAACGACCTTCAGCATCCGACGGACATCGTGCTGCTCGCGGTGCTCTGGCGTCTGCGCTACAAGCTGAGCTTCCGCGACGTCGCCGAGATGTTGCTGCAGCGTGGCTTCGCTGTCTCGCACGAGACGCTTCGAGACTGGGAGTTCCGATTTGCTCCACTTGTCGCCGAGCAACTGCGGGCCAAGCGGCGCGGCCACTCCGGAGCGTCCTGGTACCTCGACGAGACGTACGTACGGGTTGCCGGCCGCTGGTGCTACCTGTACCGGGCGATCGACCGTGACGGCTCGCTGATCGACTCGATGCTCAGCGAACGTCGCGACAAGCACGCCGCGCGAAGGTTCCTGCGGAAACTGGTCGAGGTCGCCGAGCGCAAGCCGCGACGCGTGACGACCGACCTGCACCCCGCGTACCGTCGGGCGATTCGCTGGATCATCGGGCGCAGGGCGCGCAGCACCGGACGGCGCAGTACCTCAGCAACTACACCGAGCAGAGTCATCGAGCGGTGAAGCAGCGTTACTACCCGATGCTCGGTTTCGGAAGCTTCGAGTCGGCGTCGCGCTTCTGCGTCGCCTTCGACGAGCTCCAGGAGTACCTCCGCCTTCGCCGTCGAGGCGAGGCGCACGTCCCGCTCGCCGAGCAGCGACGGCTCTTCCTCACGCGCTGGCGTTCACTGATCGACGAACTGGCCGCGGCGTGAAGCGGACGACCGTACTAGGGCTCTTCCGGGTCGCACCCTGTGGCCCGATTCCTGACAGAGCCAGTTCGTCCGAACGCAGCGACTGCGCGTCTGTGAGGACTACGCAGCTGCGAGATCACCGATCAACGCCCGCCAGCGCTCCGCGAACAGTCGGCGCTGGTCGGAGAGTGACGGGCGACGTTCACCGCGGCGGCGCGTCAAGAGGTAGTTGTTCAGCTCGTCGAAGGCCGTGCAGAAGTTCGATGCTGACGCGAAGTTCCCGAAGCCGCGCATCGGGTAGTAACGCTGCTTGATCGCCCGGTGGCTCTGCTCCGTGAAGTTGTTCAAGTAACGCGTCGTGCGGTGAACCGTCCGGCGCCCGGCGATCCAGCGGATCGCTCGCGGGTAGGCAGCATGATGGTCGGTCGTCACCCGCGCTGGCGGCCGCTCGGCCACATCGATGAGGCGCCTCAGGAAGCGGCGGGCGGCATGCTTGTCCCGGCGCTCGCTCAGCATCGAGTCGATGAGCTGGCCATCGCGGTCGATCGCGCGGTAGAGGTAGCACCAGCGGCCGGCGACCTTCACGTATGTCTCGTCGAGATACCAGGAGGCGCCGACACGACCCCGGCGTCCTGCACGGAGCTGCTCGGCGACCAGCGGCGCGAACCGCAACTCCCAGATCCGCACGGTCTCGTGGGTCACCACATAGGCGCGCTGGAGCAGTAACTCGGCGACGTCGCGGAAGCTCAGCTTGTATCGCAGGCGCCACAGCACTGCGAGCAGGACCACGTCGGTCGGGTACTGCAGCTCGTTGAACGGCGTGCCGGTGCGTTCGTTGAACCTTCGTCGGCACGATCCGCAAGAGAATCGTCGGTAGCCGAGCGCCGTTCGCCCCCGCCGTGGCCGAACGCAGCCTGAATCGCAGTGCGGGCAGCTCACGGGTGACTCCTCGTCCCAGCCCGACGAGCCTACCCTGTGACGCGGACCCTCATTCCTGACGCAGCCGTTCTGACGATCGCGACTGAGCGCCCGCGAGCCATATTTCGGCTTGGCCGCGATCAGCGCGGTACGCCATAGTCAGCGCATGCCTCTGAACCTCGTCGGGCGGATCAAGGACGCAGTCGTCGCGGTGCCGAGCGACTCAGACTGGCGCGGCGCCGTCGCTGCATTCCTCGCGGACCTGGGTGCCGACGAGATCAGGATCGAGCGTCACCTGACCGTGCTGGAAGAGCGCGCCAACGGGCTGCTCCAGTGGAGCGACGTACTGGGCGACGCTCTCCTGCCGAGTGGACGTCCGATGCCACCCGCTCGTCGCTACGCCGAGATGCTCGTTCAAGAGGATCGCTTGCCGCTCTACGACTACGGCGCGCTGCGCTTCAGCCTCGACCTCCACAATCCGAACAACGAGGCCGGGCAACGCGGCTACGACTCCTCCCTCGTCGAGATCGCCCTCGTCGCGGACGCCGGCTACTTCACTGCGACGGTGCCGAACTCACGGATCGACCGAGAGCTTCCGATCGAAGCGCAGAACGAGCAGCGCGCCGTAAACGGTGCCCTCCTCGGTGAGCTGGTGGCGCGATTGGTCGAAGCGACGGACGCGAACTTCGCCTACGCGGACATAGGGCCGACCGGATGGTTCGTCGACGCGTCCGGTTCTGATGAACAGGCTCGACCGTGGAACTTCCTCTGGTCGATCAACGCGTGGGGAAAGGATCGTCTCAGCGGGGATCTCGCGGCGCGGCTCGAGGGTCTGGTCGTCACCGAGAAAATGCTGGCGGCGATCGACCCGTACGAACGGCCTCATGTACGCATCGAGCAGCGTGAGCTCCGCACCGGAGCGCTGTTTCTGCAGTACCGGTTCCTGTTCGGGAGCGAACTTCGCTCGTCTCGAACGGCTCTCGATACGCCGCTCGCCGCTCAGGCCGGGCTGCGATTAACAGGGAGGAGCGAGCAGTCCTAACGCATCACGATCTCGCGATAGCGCATGCCCCGGACGGCCCCGTCCGTCGTCAGACGCTGGCCCCCGACGGTTAGATCAGGTGGGAGTCGCCCTGGACGATGTGGATCGGTGCGTGCGGATCGCTCAGGAACGCCAGTTCTCGCTCGTCCATCGCGGACGCGGTGATCCCGAGCTTCCGCGAGAGTGTGGTCGAGCGGTCGCGCAACCGTACGAAGCCTGCGCGCCGCAGCTGCGCCGCGTACGGGTGATGCAGCATCATCGTGCACTCGACGGCGTGCGCCCCTGAGCCGTGCAGCCGGCGCACGCCCTCATCGATGAGAGAGCGAGCTACGTCGACTCGCCCGGGAAGCGCGAGCAACTCGGCGATGTGTCCGCGGGTCCGGATCTGCCTGAGCGCCGTGTAGCCGAGCAACTCCCCGTCCTGCTCTGCAACGAGCGCCGTGAACTCGCCGCCGCGAGGGTCGCAGTAGCGCCAGTTCAGGTACGCTCGGCTGCGCTCGGCGATGAAGGCGAAGGGCTGCGCGGCCTGCTGCCCGAAGGCATCGGCGCGCTCGTCGAACGACTCGACGCGGCGCACCGTCCAGCCTGGGTTCCTGGGTGCAGCGCGGCGGGCGAGCTTCGAGCGCAGCGCAAGCCCCACGTAGCCGGGCACGTGCCTTGCGGAGCCGACCCGCAGGTCGGCAGCGGCGCCAAGGGGATCGAGCATCAGCACGAACACCGAGAGCGGATTGGCGACGGGCAGCGTTCCCCGGGCGCGACGGTTGCGGACGAGCGCCTCGACCTGCGTGTAGCCCCAGCTCAGTTCGAGACCCGGCTGCGCATAGTACCAAGCGCTCAGCGCCTTGCTCACGCCCTGGCGACGGACGTCAGGATCGACTGCGCCGTACGCGCCCATCATGCCTTCCCGAAAGCTGTCACCGACCTTCGCTCTCTGGCGGCAACTCACGCTGACCGCGATCACCCGGGAGTCACGCTCGACGATACCGACGAGCCCGCGCGATTGCCCTTCGCGGTCCACATACCCCTCAGCGAACCAACGTAGGAACCCGAGTTCGCCACCCGGCGTATCCCACGGAGGCCAGCGGCGGAATGAGCGCTCGAGCAGGTCGAGCACCGCACGCTCATCGGGCTCGTCACCAGGGCGCAGACGGCGAAACGTCGCAGGGACCGGAGGCGCTGCGCCGCCCGAGACGTGGTCGGCAGTTGCCATACTCCCCGCCTCCGTGCTCATTTCGTTGGTGGTTCGGGGCGAGCATGCTCCCGCAAGGGTAAACGCGGTGTGAGTAATCGTGGGGTCCGGCACGACCACCTGCTCCGGCGTGAGGTCGCGATGGAGCGGTCTGTCGTTTCCCATCGCCACCAGCGGTGCGGCCGTGACGTGTAGCGCGGCGTGTGAGCGTCCCCCACCGAAGCGAACCGCTCACTGCCCCCGGCGTGTACGGCTGGATCGGGATCCGCCTCGACCTCGAGACCGTCGACTGGGACGAAGTCGCACTTCGTCCGCGACGCCTGGATGCTCACCGCCCCGAAGCGGCCAGCGGAGGTATTCGCCTTGCGCTAGGCGTGTGTGGCGAAGCGCTGCGTTGCGTCGAGGAGCGCCTCGGTCATCGGCGGCGCCCCAAACGAGTGGCCGCTCCCCACTACCACCAGCTCGCTGTCAGGCCAGGCGCGGTGCAGCTCGTAGGCCACGATGAGTGGGCTGCCGAGGTCGAAACGGCCGTGAACGAGGATGGCGGGAATGCCGGCGAGCCGGCCCGCCTCACTCAGCAAGACGCCGTCCTCGAGCCAGGCGTTGTGGTGGAAGTAGTGCGTCACGATGCGCGCGAAGCCCATACGGAAGCGCGGGTCTTTGTAGCGCCGGTTGGGAGGCGCGTCGGGGCTCGGTGCGACGACGGAGCCCTCCCAGTCGCACCAGTCCTGGGCCGCGCGGTGTCGGACCTCGGCGTCAGGATGTTGGAGGAGGCGATAATACGCGGCGACGAGATCGCCGTCCTGCTCGACTTCGGGGACGCCCTCCCGGAAGCGAGCCCACGCTTCGGGGAAGTACTGCCCGACGCCGTGGTAGAGCCAGTCGATATCGGATGGGCGCGTCATGGTCACAGCGGCGAGGATGACCTCCGAGACGCGGTCGGGGTGCCGCTCCGCGTAGGCCAGCGCGAGCGTCGACCCCCACGAGCCGCCCTGCACCAGCCACCGCCCAATCCCAAGGTGCTCCCGCAACAGCTCGACATCCCGGAGTAGGTGGTCGGTGGTGTTTGTCGAGAGGTCGGTGCCAAGTCGCCTGCGTGCGGCGAGCTGCGTCCGCACTGGCGCTGGTCGAAAAGGACGATGCGATACGCGCTCGGGTCGAAGTACTGGCGAGCCCTCGGCGTACAGCCCGATCCGGGACCGCCGTGAAGCACGAGCGCGGGCTTGCCCTCAGGATTTCCGCACGTCTCCCAGTAGACGCTGTTGCCCTCGCCGACATCGAGCCTGCCGTGCGCGTAAGGGTCAATCTCGGGGTACAGCGACACCACTTCGATAAGGTAGCCGCGTTTGACGCCCCTTCCTACCCTCGCGACTATGAGGCGCGTAACCACCTCCGAGTCGCCTCCGACCACGGTTGTGCGGAGCGTGCACGGAGTTGCTCGGTCCACGAGCCGCGCGGGGGCGCCACCCCAGGCTACAAGCCGTGCGCGGATGGACGAGCCAGTGGGCTTAGCGGATCGCGAGATGCTGGAAGGGATGGACGATCCTCGTCTGGCGCGCGAGAGAAGGGTCGAGGCGATCCTCGCCGAGGTGCTAGCGCGCCATCCTGAGCTTTGCGTCCAGACGCGCGGCAACAGCATCCTCCCGCCGCGTGTGGCTGAGCAGACGTTGCGGAATGAGTCGCGCATGCACGAGGCGGACGAACTCGCTCGGCTCGTGGATGAACTCGGCTGGTAGTTGCTTCCGCCAGACCAGCGAACGCCGGGCTGACGGTCCGCTGAGCACCGGGCGGACTCCCTGTCGGCTCAAGCTTCCCTTCGGCGCCGACATGTGCGCTAGCTGTCGAGGGGACGGGCGAGGCCCTCAGCGTCGGACCATGACCAGGCGTCGATGATGGTCTGCCCCTCGTCGCCCGTCGAGGGAAGAGCGCCGAGCACGGTCAGGATCGTGCAGATCTGACTCCGGTGCTCGGTGCTGTGGTTGATCGCCTGGATGAGGAGCACGTTCGCCTCAATCTCGAAGCGCTCGCCCACGATCCTCGAGCCGCCCACCGCTCGCGCACGCTCGAGGAGCCCGGCAGCGCTCGAGCGCACCACCTCTTCGAGGAGATCGAATCCGGGCCAGCCGCCGCCCCGCTCCAGCTCGTGGGCTGGTCTTCCGCCGAGCCGGCGGACGTAGTCGGCTTCTGAACCGACGAGGTGAAGGAGCGTGCTCCGAATCGATCCGTACGCGCCGGCGGCGGTCGCGTCGAGCTGCTCATCGGATAGCCCTCGACACACGTCGAGCAGCCGCAGGTTTGCCCACTCGTTATGGCTATAGAGGTCAGTGACGAGGTCTGCCACGCGAAGAGCCTACCCGCTCCTCGCCGTGCCCGGAAGGCGAGCCAGGCGCAGTCCTCGTAGTGAGCCTAACGGAGGGTCGGAGCTGACCGACGTCCCCGCTGGGCGCACTCTCGTCGCGCACGTGCTGTCCGTGGGGAAGATCGCGCCGTGCCCCTGAACGACGGGAGGAGGCCGGGCCCTTGCGCCGCACGGCGCGCGTCGAGCGACACCGCCGGGCGCTCCAGCCCCGAGGATCGCCGGGTCGGTTTGGGCGGATAGCCGACGCTGCCTGTACGAAGCAGACCCCTCGGACGGGGGCCCGCATCTCGGTCGCGGGCGAGGTCAGTCGGTCTCGTGGTCCCCGTCCCGCAGCGCGCGCAACAGGTCCTCGAACTCGTCCCGCGCGAACCGCCCGAGCCAGTCGCGCTGCGAGCCCTCAAGCGCCGCGAGGCGGTAGGCCTAGATGCGCTCATTCCGCAGCAGTCTGATCCGCTCCGCCTCCTGGTCGAAGAGGTCGAGCACCTCCTCGAGGATCGCGACCTGCGCGGCGGTGCTCACGGTGGTCGTCACCCGCTCACCTACCTCGTCGCTTCGGACATAACGTCAAGCACTGATCGCTCCGACTTCCGCTGGGATTGCTCATGTTGCTCAGTTGCTGGGCGCGATGAGCTCCAGCCGTGGGAAGTACGATCGGTACCGCGCCGCGTCTCGGGTCAGCAACCGATACCCGGCGACCGCGGCGTGCGCGCCGATATAGAAGTCGGGTAGGGGCGAGCGCCGGACGCCGCCTGCAAGCCGGTACTGGAGGAAGACCTTTCCCGCGAGGAAGCCCGCCTCGTACGGAAGGTCCTCCCGCCGGTACAGCTCGAGCGGGAGCGCCGCTTCCAGTGCCTCGACGGTTTCAAAGCCAATCGATACCTCAGCGTAGATGAGCGCGTTGATGACGACGATCTCCTCGTCCGCCAGGCTCGCCAGGGCCTCGGCGGACCACGCACCGAAACGTGGATCGCCGGTCACGACATCAAGGAGCACGTTGCTGTCAACGAGGACCGGGCTCACGACTCGCCGCGCGTGAGTGCCATGATCTCATCGGTCGACATGCTCACCCGTCCGCCGCCCCGGCGCAGGGCCTCGACGGTCTTTGCCCCTCGTGTCGGCCTCGGCGCGTCGTGGACCTTCACGATGCGCACGCCATTCTGCTCAAGCACGAACTCGACTTCGGTGTCTGGGAGGAGACCGGCTCGCTCCCGGATCTCCTGGGGGATGGTGACCTGGCCCTTCGACGTGATGCGCATCTTCGCTCCTCTTACTAGTACTGGTAAGGGTAACACTCGCCTGCAGCGCACTCGGGCCGCAGTTCGCCGCACGGCTGTCCATGCAGGCATTGGCTACGACTAGCGGTGGAGCGACTGCGACAGGGCGTGAGTAGAGAGACGCTTCTATGTTCAAGCGCTCGGGGCTGCCGCCAGTTCTGAGACCCGGTCGGGCGCCGATCGGCAACAGCCGCCATAGCGCGCGGACGAGGTGACGTTTCAGCGCGCGAACAGCCTCGCGCCAGGACTTGCCCTCCAGTCGTCGGCGCGCGATGTAGGCACGGCCAAGGGGCGAGGAGTGTGCCTGCGTGAGGGCGATGCGGTAGAGGATCGCGTTCAACCGTCGGTTGCCGCCCCGGTTGAGTCGATGGCGCACGTGGCCGGCGGAGGAGGCCTCGAGCGGGCAGGCGGCGGCGAAGGCCGCGAGGGCGGCATCGCTGCTGAAGCGCCGGCCAGGGCCGAGGATGCCAGCGATGGTCCCCGCCGTGAGCAGGCTCACGCCATGGAGCTCGGTGAGCGGAGCGAAGCGTTTGCTTGGCCAGCTCACGGATGCGGCGAGCTATCGCCTCTGCCTGACTGACGACGAGCTCGAGCCGTTCGGCGAGCCGTCGCATGCTGGCCGCTCGCTCGAGGCTGATCGACCGATCGTCCGAAGCCTCGTACGCGCGGAGCGCGGCCCGTCCGGCCTTAGTCACCATGGGCGGCATGTGCAGGTGGTACTCCGGGTCGAGCTGCGAGAGCAGGGCATGCAGACGATTGCGCAGACGCGTCGACTCGACCACGGCTGCTTCGCGTTCCGTGGCAAGCAGGTCGAGCAGCGCGGTCTCGTCTTCGGCGCTGATCGTCGGCAAGTTGGACGCCTCACGCTGGACGAACAGCGCCACGGCGCGAGCGTCCTGACGGTCGGTCTTGTCGGGCTTACGGGCACTGCGACGCCCGTCTGCAGTCCAGCGGGGGTTGACCTCATGCACCGTTTCGCCGGCGGCGATGAGATGCTGAGCGAGGCCACGTCCGTACCCCCAGGCGCCTTCGATGCCGACCCGGCGCTCGGCGCCGAGAGCGCTCGCCCACTGCTCGAGGCGGCGCCAACCGAGCTCGCTGTTCGGGCCGCGCCATTCGCTGAGTTCGCGTCCCGCGTCGTCCAACGCCAGTGCCACATCCACGCGCTTGTGGGCGTCCACACCGATCGTGATCATTTCGACCTCCCGCCGTACCGTAGTCACTGCTACCGGGCTGACGGCCTCTCTCGGGTCGATCGACCGGCTTCGATCAGGTCAAGCCCGGGGGCTCCCGCGAGGGGACGACACGTCATAGCTAGGGCAGGAGATCCGCCACGGCATAGTGGGGTCAGTCCGCCTCGCCGGAGCCAGTAGACGGCAGCCCGCGCGAACGAGCAGCCACTACCGGTGGGAGGCTACAGAGAGGCGGCATAGTCACCGGAGCGGCGTGCGCGCCTCAGTGCGGGGGCCGATGCCCAGGGCACCTCACAGCCAGTCATTGCGTCGGAAGAGCAGGTAGAGCGCTCCAGATAGGGACGCGATCAGCCCGGCAGATAGCGCGACCCCCCACGGCGCGCCGCTGCCCGGATACGGGACGTTCATCCCGTAGTAGCCCGTGATGAGCGTGGGTACCGCGATGATCGCAGCCCAGCTCGTCACCTTCTTCATGATCTGGTTCTGGCGGTAGTCACGCAGGCCAAGGTTCGTCTCGACGATGGTGCTGACGAGCTCACGGAGCGTCTCGGTCGACTCACCCACGCGCAGGGCGTGGTCGTAGAGGTCCTGGTAGTAGGGGTAGAGCGCTTCCGGTAGCTGGTGCTCGCGCCGCATCAGGGCGCTGATGATCTCTCGGGTCGGGCTGATCATGCGGTGGAACCGCACGAGAGCCTGCCGCATTTGGAACCAATGGCGCTGCCGCGATGGCTCGACTGGCTGTTCTGAGAAGATGCCGTCGCTCACCTCGTCGTAGTACCGATCGAAGACTTCGAGGGCGTCGAAGTAGCCGTCGACGACCACGTCCAGCAGGCAGTGCATGAGAAACGTGACGCCCTCTGCGGTAAGCGGATGTGAGCGCCCCCAACGTTCGACAACCGCGCTCATATCGAACGACTCGTCCTGTCGAACGGTCACGAGCCAGCGGTCGCCGGCGAAGACGCCGAGTTCCGCCTCGCGCAGCTCGCCAGCGTCAGCGTCCGCTTGCACGGCTCGGGCAGAGAGAAACACGTGGCTTTCGTACCGGTCGAGCTTCGGCCGTCGATTCGGCTCCAGCGCATCTTCGATGGCAAGCTCGTGGAGCCCGAGTTCCTCGGCAAGTTGCGTGAGCTGTCGCTCTGAAGGACGACAGAGGTCTACCCAGACGAGACGGTCAGCGTGCGCCAAGTGATCCGAGACATCAGCGAGCGGGAAGCCCTCGACCAGAAGGGCTCCCGCTTCGTAGACCCGCGTCTCGAGCTGCTGGGTACGCACGTGCCCTCCGTCGTCCCCGACCTGAGGCGCTTGGATGAGGCACCCAGGACGCACTTCGCTGGCTGATCCGGCGGACTGCGCCGAGTCGCTGATCTTGATCTAGCGCATCCTCGGCTATGGCAATGCTCATGGGACCGATCGCAGCCAGAGCACCTGCGCACTTCGTCGACCGTGAGGCAGCGTCACGCTCCGGAAGAACGTGTCGGGCGCGGGGCCGTTTACGGCGCCGCTATCGCAACATCGTGTGACCGGGCAACCTGTCACCATCTAGCTGCAAACCGAGACACGCCCTGCATGGAGGTCAGAATGCCCGACATCGCGATGGAGAAACGTGTGCCGCTTCGCTACCCAGAGGCCGTTAGTCGAATGAAGGACGCGCTCCAGAAGGAGGGCTTCGGCGTGCTCACAGAGATCGACGTGAAGGCGACGATGCGCGAGAAGCTCGGGATCGAGTTCCGGGACTATGTAATCCTTGGGGCGTGCAATCCCCAGCTCGCACATAGGGCCCTCGAGGAAGACCTGCGCCTCGGTACGCTCTTGCCCTGCAACGTAGTCGTATATGCCGACGGCGACGATAGCGTGATCTCCGTCTTTGACCCGACGGTGGGGATGCGTGTGCTCGCGTCCGAATCCCTCACCATCGAAGAGGTCGGCCTCGAGGCGAGACAGCGACTCGCGCGCGCGCTCGCCAACGTCTAGCCAAGTCCAGACCGACCGCCGCAATACACCATCATCCACGATGGGCGAGGAACCTCCATCTGACAGTCGAGGCGCGGCTGCGTCGCGCCTCGACTCGTGTATCCGGCATCCTTGCCGACAGAGGTGCTGTTGCACTACCCGAGTCGGTGTACTCCGCTTACAGGCCGTCAGAGGAGCCGTTCGGGTGCAACAACACTTCAAGCCATGCGTCGTCCGCCCTCCCACGAGGTGTGACAGCGGCGGCCAGTTCGGCTCCAACCGAGCGATCTCTACGCATAGGCTGCGTCGCACGTCGTCCACGAACGCAGCCTTCGCGGCCAGGCCCAACGGGCGCTACCCGCGGCACACTTCGGGGCAGCTAGGCCGCTCCCTCATGCTCTGCGGTCAGACCGACCTAGGGGTCGAGCGTTTCTGTGAATCCAGCGGGGCTGTAGTAATTGATCGTGTGCCCGCCGTGGGCCTTGACGAGCGCCCGCAGGTGGTCTCGTCGATCCGTCTCTGGCGCGTGGACGCCTATCACGCAATGTCCCGCACGGGCCTCGCGCTCATACGCCTCGGCTTGTAGGCGCGAGTCGTCGGCGTACTCAAGCAGCCGCAGGAGCCGTGCGAGGATGCCATGGTCCGTCCCGGAGGCATCGATGCGCCGCGCGCCCTCCTCCCCCGTGAACCGCAGCATCGCCGAGCGCTCGACGCCGGCCTCTTCGAGTTCCCGAACTAGCGCGTCCGCGTTAGTCCGGTCATCGACCACCGCGAAGAGGTAGCCCGTGGGATACGCGATGAACTCATGCTCATTCTTCGGCCTCTCGGCTGTCATTTACTTCCTTCCCTGGCTAAAGCCTCGCTGTACGGGAGGGCCGTACCCAACTGCACCATCGTAGCCAGGTCAGTGTAGGAGCCGCCCAGCCTCTCTGCGGCTCTTCTCGGGTCTGAGGTCACTCCGTGCCGTAGGACTTGAAGCCTGATAGCGCGGTGGTAGCACGGTGGTGGAGTCGGAACAGCCGTGCTTGAAGACGCAGGCATTGACGTTCCAGCGCTCGCATGGGCTATGTGCAGCTGTCGAGGATCGCAGTCGCGTTTCAGACCCGCCAGATGGAAGGCTCACACGTTCGGGGGTCCGATCACCGGGCCGCCTTCCTCGTGCCGTCTAACGAACCGTGCGCGACCGCTATCTGGAGTGGCAGACCGACTCTGGTCTCGGCGAAGGACTGACTGCGTTCGGGCGGCTGCGCCTCCAGAGAGCGCGCGGTGAGTCGCTGCAGCGCTGGATAGCGCAGTTCCACCTCCGAGGGAGGACAGCCGGGCGCGGCGGGCTCCATCTCTCGGCGGCCCGGTCGGCCACGGCTCCGGCCTCCGGGGGCGTCCTCGATCCGTATCCGGCTTGCCTCATCGGGCGGCTTCACCAGGGAGACGCAGGGCGAGTTCGCATGGGGCCTCGCGTCGCCATCAGCCGTGAGCCCCCGCGCCTTCGGGACAGCCTTCCAGTCTCGCTCGTGCCGCGCATTGCTGACGTCGATGCAGCAGGATGCGCCCGACGAGGAGAAGCGTGCGCTCAGCCCGCGAGCTTTTGGAGCCTCCGCCGGTCCCGAATGCGGACTTCGCGGCGATCGATTTCGACGACGCCGTCGGCGGCCAGCCGGCCGAGGGCGCGCTGCACCACGTCGGGCACGGTGCCGAGCCGTGCGGCGAGCTCGGGAAGCGTTAGCCAGCGGGGACGCACCAGGACGCCATCGATAGCCTCCTCGAGGAGGAGCTTGGCAAGGCGCTCCATGACCGATCGCAGCGAGAGGTCGGCGACGAGGTCGACGAGGTGGACCATGTGGTTGGCCATGTCCTCGATCAGGCTGGCGGCGAACGCGGGGTGATCGCGCAGGAGCTGGGCCACCGCCCCCCGCGGTAGGAGCCACGTCCGCGTGGGCTCAAGCGCGATCGCCGTCGCGGGGCTCGGGCGGCTCGTGAGGACAGCGACTGCGTTCGCCGGCTGAGAAGGCCCCAGCACCTCGAGGATGTGCTCGCGGCCCTGCGGCGAAGCCTTCACCACTTTCATATGTCCCCACTCGATCACGAACAGCCCGGGCGAGGACTCGCCTTCGACGAACACGACCTGGTCGGCCTCGTAGTCACGAGCGATGGCGGCTTCAGCGAGCAGCCGCAGGAACTCGGGCGGAAGGCCGGAGAAGAGCGGGACCATCGCCAGCCGCTCAACGAGGTCACGCTCCGGATGCTGATGGGTGGTCACGAGCGGATCATTTCGAGGCGCCTCGCTTCCGATGGGACAGCGCGTGGGACGCAAGCCGACAAAAGTCGGCGACGCCGCAGACCGCTCCACCGATGCTGGGTGCATCGTATGGAGGAACAGATGCACGATAGCGCGAGTCTCCTCGAACGCTGGGGCCGCAGCGCAGTCCGGTACCGCTGGCAGGTCGTCGCGGTCTGGCTTGTGGCCGGTGCGGCACTCGGCCTCACCGCGCGATCGATTTCGGTGGGCACGGCGAACACACTCACCATCCCCGGCGCCGAGTCGCAGCGGGCGGTCGAGGTGCTGCAGCGCTCGTTCCCGCAGCGCTCGGGCGACTACGCCGATGTGATCTTCGAAGCCGCGGGTGGTATCGACACGGACGAGACGCGGACCGCGATCGAGACGCTTGCGCGTGACGTCGCGTCCCTCCCTGGGGTCGTCGGCGTGGCTTCGCCGTTCGCACAGCCAAACGCGATCGTGTCGGCTGATCGCACCGTGGCGCTGATGCGCGTGCAGTTCGCGCAGGGCGCCGACGATGTCCCGGCCGAGGCCACCGAGGCGCTCGAGGGGCTCGCCGGGGCCGCCCGCTCGAGTGCGCTAACGGTCGAGCTCGGTGGTCCGGTCCCGGCGGCACTGGAGCGCGAGGGGCCGAACGAGTCGACCGTCCTCGGCCTGATGGCCGCGCTTCTCATCCTCTACGTGTTGTTCCGAGCGCTCATGCCCACGGTACTGCCGGTGGTGAGCGCGGTGTCGGGCCTCGCGGTCGGGTTCGCGGTGATCTTCGCGATGACGGCCGCAATCGACCTCAGCAAGTTCGCGCCCAACATCGCGGCGATGCTCGGGCTGGGCGTCGGCATCGACTACGCGCTGTTCATCGTGGCGCGCCATCGCGAGAACGTCCTCATGGGGCGCGACATCGCCGCGGCCGTGGGCGCGGCGCTCGCGACGGCGGGGAAGTCTGTCGCATTCGCGGGCGGGGTGGTGATCACATCGCTTCTCGGGCTGGGCCTGATGGGGATCCCCTTCGTTGGCTGGCTCGGCGTCGCCGCTGCCGCGATGGTCGCCGTCGCTGTGCTGGCGGCGCTGACGCTGCTGCCGGCGCTCCTGGGCATTATTGGCCCGCGGATCGCGGGTTCTGGCGGACCACGCGGCTCGAGGCGGCCCGCAGTTGCGCACGAGCAGAGTCGCTGGTACGCACTCGGGCTGGCGATCATGCGCCGGCCCTACGTCTTCTTTGGCGTGAGCGTGACGATTCTGGCGGCGCTGAGCGTCCCGGTGCTCGACATGCGCCTCGGCACAGCGGACGCCGGGAACAATCCGACGAGCTCCACGACCCGACGCGCGTACGACATCCTGGCGGATGCCTTTGGCCCCGGTATGAACGGGCCCCTACAGGTCGTGATCGAGGGTGCCTCGCAGCCGGAAGCGGCACAGGTGCGCGACGCGATCGCGAGCCTGCCGAACGTGGCCTCGGTGAGCGCACCGTTGGCCGGTCCGGCCGGGGACGTCAGCGTGTTTTCGGTGGTCCCCGCGACATCGCCGCAGTCAGGCGAGACCGCGGACCTGGTGCATGAGCTGCGCGACCAGGTCTTCCCGGCGGCCCTCGACGCTGCGGACACGGACGCCCGCGTCTACGTGGGAGGTGCGACCGCACGGGCGATTGACATCGCGGATCGGATCGCTTCCCGGCTGCCGCTGTTCTTCGGCCTCGTGATTGGGGTGAGCTTCCTCCTGCTGGTGGCGGTCTTCCGCTCGCTGCTGATCCCGCTGAAGGCGGCGTTAATGAACCTGCTCTCGATCGGGGCGGCGTACGGGTTCGTGGTGGCGGTGTTCCAGTGGGGCTGGGGGATGCGCTTCGTCGGCGTCGACCAGTCCGCTCCGGTCGAGTCGTTCCTGCCGATGATGCTCTTTGCGGTGCTCTTCGGCCTCTCCATGGACTACGAGGTCTTCCTCGTGAGCCGGATTCGCGAGGAGTACCTGGCATCGCGTGATAACGCGAAGTCAGTCGCACGCGGGTTGGCTGCAACCGCGAGCGTCATCACGGCGGCGGCAGCGATCATGATCATGGTGTTTCTGAGCTTTGTGATGAACGATCAGCGCGTCGTGAAGGAGTTCGGGCTCGGGCTCGCGATCGCCGTGTTGGTCGATGCGACGGTCGTGCGACTGCTGCTGGTGCCGGCGACGATGGAGCTCATGGGCGACTGGAACTGGTGGTTGCCCTCGTGGCTGGAGCGGCGCCTGCCGCGCATTTCGATCGAAGGTCCAAGTGACCCCCAAGCAGCACCAATGCATTCACGCCCGTGACTATCGGCGGACGCTCCACTTGAGCCACGCTCGAGGAGGTTGAGATGAACGGTCCAACTGTCACGTCGAAGCCCGTATTGCTCCTCGCCACAGTCTTCGCCGTCACGGCAGGCGTGGTGTACCTGGCGATCGCCATGGGCTTCGTCCCAGACGACTTCAAGTCCCCCCCGCGACCGGTCATGTTTGCGGCAGGGCTCGCCTACATCGCCGGGGGTATTTCCATTCCCTTCGTCGGCCGTCGCCTGCTCCTGCTGGGTGCGGTCGTAAACGCCGTGGTACTCGTCCTCTTCCTACTGTCGGCAGTTCGAGGGACGGGGACAGTCGACGCGCTGAGCCTCGGAGGCAAGGTCGCGCAAGCCGCGTTGGGCGTCCTGCTGGTCTGGGCCGCGCGCCCGAGCGGCATTGAGCCCCGCGGGCGTGTCGACACCACACCCGCCTGACTTGGCTAGTTGGCCGCCGAGCCTCGCGAAACGTCTTCAGCAGATCAGGGCGAACCGATCTAGTCTCCGCGGACATAGAGGCACACGATGGATACATTTGCGCGTGGAGCGGCCGCCCTGCTCGCCCTGATGATTGGGGCAATGTCGGTCGTCGCCGGTACTAGCGCCGCACAGGGATGGCAGCCGGGATACACGGTGCTGTCATGGCTCCCGATCTACAACCTCGCCATCGGCCTTTGGACGGTCCTCGTCCCCACCGTGTTGATCTGGAGCAGGAGTCGCTTCGCGGTCCTGGTGTCCGTTGGGACGCTCTGTGTCCACGTGAGCGTCTTGCTGCTCCTGGTTTCGACCGTCGTGGGCGTGCCGGCAAGGGAGAGCATGCTTGCGATGACGTCCCGTGTCGCGGTCTGGTTGATCATCATTGGGCTGCTGGTGCTTTGGCGGCGGTCCACCGCCCACGAGGATCTATCGGCGCGTCGAGCCATCAAGCGATAGTGGCCCGCGCGATACAAGCCAGGCGGGCTAGTGTTCGTCGGGGATGCCAACTCGCCTCCGCGCGCGCGTTGATCTGCGCTGCTGCGCGCTTCGGGTCCTTCGAGCCGAACTGGACCAAGCCCCACCTCGCCGCCCGCGCCTCGCGATCCTCGTAGCGGATGCGCACGATCCAGTGCGCGGGTCGGTGGGCGCAACGTTCCAGCGCGGCCGGTAGTCCTCCTCGATCAGCTGGTCCGCCGGAACTCCGAGCCTCGCGGCGACGCGCTCGCGATTGTCGTCCGTCAGAGTGAACCGCCCGCGCATGTGGCGAGTCTACCCTCGCGGCGCGTCACGGCGCTCCTCAATCTCTCGCACGGCTCTGTCCGCTTCTCGCCAGTCGGCAGCCTCGAAGTACCAGGTGACCGTGACGATGTCAGCCTTCCGCCTGTGGCCGCGCTCGAGCTTCGGACGCTCCGCGCGGTAACGGTCCTGCTTCTGCAGCCACGCCATCAGCCGCAGCGTGCGCAGATCCACCGCGCGCCTGGCGGAGGGGTCGAAGTCGCGGCGCCACGTCATGTAGACCACTTTGGAGGCGGTTGGTCCCTAGCTCCGAGGGGTCAGCGGCATACGGCGACCAGGATCGCGGCGATCGTGGTCCAAAAGGCAAGGCCGAAGAGGAAGACGTTGCGGATGCCACGTCGTGCCGACTGCGCCTCGAGCTGCGCGTTGTCCGCAATCCGTTGCAGGCGCTGCCATTCGTTCATTGAGGCGTGACTCGCTCGAGCGTCGCGATCCGCGCGGCCTGCTGCCGGAGCGCCTGTGCAGCACCCTCGAGCAGTGCCCCCCGTCTCCGCGTCGACCATGGCGCGCAGGAGCATGAGCGCCGCAGCGAGTGACTCGACCTCGGCAGGGGTGTAATGCGGCGCGTTCACTACAACCTCGCCGTCCGGTTCATCGCTGCACAACGCCCCACCGGCGTCGCGCACGTCTATCCCGCCGTCGTCCCGGCCGCCCGCAGGACTGTTGCTGTGCAGGGCCGCAGGCGACCGGGGGGCGACGGTAGCACGACCGCCTCCCGCCGAGCAGACCTTACGATCAGCTTGTGCGAGACAACCCAGCCCCACCACCTAATGCTCGCCGGGGAGATCCCGCGCAGCCGCGGCCGCTCGTGCCGATGCTCGCGAAGCTCGGTGCCGGAGTTGCCGCGCGACGATGGGCGCTGGGGCTTTGAGTTCAAGTGGGACGGCATCCGCGCGGTCGCCCGGATCGAGCGTGGCGCACTCTCCCTCGCCAGTCGCAACCGCCTCGACATGACGGGGCGCTACCCCGAGCTGCGCGCGCTCGCGGCGGCTCTCGGCGCGCACAGCGCGCTCCTCGACGGCGAGATTGTGGGCTTCGACGCGAGCGGGCGACCGACGTTCGAGGCGTTGCATCAGCGCATGGGACTCGAGGGCGGTAAGCGTGTCACAGCCGATCCTGGCGTCGGGATCGCCTACATGATCTTCGACGTGCTCGCGCTCGACGGGCGCTCGCTCCTCGCCGAGCCCTACGCCGAACGTCGCGCCGTGCTCGAGGCGCTCGAACTCGACGGCTCGCACTGGCACACGCCGCCACAGTCGGAGGGCGGCGGCGATCTCATCCTGGCGACGAGTCGCGAGCAACGCATGGAGGGCGTGATCGCGAAGCGGCTCACCAGCCGCTACGAGCCGGGAAAGCGCTCCGGTACCTGGCTCAAGATCAAGAACCAGCAACGCCAGGAGTTCGTCATTGGCGGCTGGGTGCCCGGCGAAGGCACGCGCTCGGGCAAGATCGGCGCGCTCGTGATCGGGACCTACGACGGGGATCACCTCGTCTCGGCCGGCAAGGTCGGGACGGGCTTCAGCGAGCGCACACTCGGCGAGCTCGAAGCGTTGCTGGGCCCGCCCCGCGCGCGAGACGAGCCCGTTCGCTGGTGGCGAGGTGCCGCGCGAATCGCGCTTCGTCAAGCCGCGACTCGTGTGCGACGTCGAGTTCGCCGAGTGGACCTCGCGCACCGGGCAGCTGCGCCATCCCTCGTTCAAAGGGCTGCGACCCGACAAGGACCCGCGCGAAGTCGTGCGGGAGGATGGATGAGCCGCTGGCGCTCTGCCCGAAGTCGGGACGCACGGCGCAGAGCCACGAGCGTCGTCCGGTATCGATCTGACGCCATCCGTACGATCCATTTCCGGGCGTCTCTCACGCCGCTCGGAAGTACTCCGTAGAGGAGGGGGCGGTGACGATTCCGAGCTCTACTCCCCCAGAGCCACGAGCGGTGGAGCCCTCCACCGCGCTATCCGTTCCTGCCGGCCTCCTGATGTTCCCGCCTACGTGGGGGGTCATCGGCGTTGTGCTCGTCATCGCCTGGCTGGTGAGTCTCGCCGTAGGGACCCTCGCACCGCTCGAGTGGACAGTGAAGGCACTGCTAGTTGTGCTCGGAATCGGTGCAGCGAGCTTCGTTCTGGCATCCACAGATCTCCTGCTTCGACAGCGGGACGAGGACCGCGACTTGGCGGAAGCGGAGCGCAGATGGGTCGCAGCGGAACTGGACCCGGTCATTCGAGCTGCCACGACAGCCGATGCTCGGGCAGACGAGCTCGAGTCCTCGTCGCCGCGGCAACCCCGGAGCGGAAGGAGCATATCCGTCTAGCGATTCGTACTGACATTCAGCGCCGCATGGAAGAGGACGTTCAGCGAGCCGCGCCCGAGGGCGAGTTGAGCGAACCCAGCGAGGCCCGACTGGTTCAGCGCTGGCTGACACGCGGACTCGACCCTCGCGAGTTCGTGGCGGATTCCATGGAGGCTGCTCGCCAGCGCTGGTCATCGCTCACGCTCCCATCACGAGCCTCGCGGTTGCGGTGCCACTCGCGCTCGCTTCCAATGAGGTGGGCGTGTATCGCGTCCCCGGGCGCCTGGTGGACGGTCGAGACAAGACGGTTGCCAAAGACGCAGTTAACACGTGACTTCTGGCTCAAAGGTGAGCGTGTTCAGGCCGGCGATGGAACCTACTGGAGGCGGGACTCGACCGAGAGCACCGAGCACCGGCTTCGACTGATCGATCGAGGGGAAGTCATTCTCACGACCTCCCGTGCTGTCCTGACGGGAGCCAGTCGAAGTCGCACAATCAGATTGAATCAGATTGCCCGGGCATATGTGGTCGCGCAGGGTATCGATCTGCAATTGACCAGCGGCGTCGCCCCGTTCCTTGAGATCCATCGCGCCACAGAGTTCGCGGCGCTACTACGCAGGGTGGCACCGCCAGTCGCTGTCTACGAGCAGGATTGAGGCAGATCGGAGTGGAGGCTTCGCGGCTGTCGCGTCCGGCCGCGAGTGAGCGCTCGAACAGTCGATCCAAGGCGGAGCGTCGCCCCGCGACCCGATCACTATCACAACGTCGTGGTCAACCGACCGAACGTGCTTGTGTGCGCATTCGTTTTGTTGTTGAACAATCGTGATTACCGTATCCCTTTCCCTAGGTCAGGTCCGCCAATCTAGAGGAGGGGGCTGTGAGCACTCGTGGGTACTGGAGCCGGCGTATCGACAGGCGCAGAGCTGTGCGGTGCCATTATTCCATCAGGCCGCTGTTCGCTCGTACTCGTGGGTCAATCCACCGAGTACGGGACGGCTGATGATTGGGCCTGACTCGTCGACGCGTGGACCCGTTTTCGGTTCGGGAGCCTCCAGTACCAACGCCCGGTGTGGGCGTGCGGTGTTGTAGTGGCGGACGAACTCGCGGAGCACATGGCGCAGGTGCTGCTCGTTCACGACGATGATGTGGTCCAGGCATTCGCGCCGGAACGTGCCAACCAGCCGTTCGGCGATAGCGTTGGCCTGCGGCGTCGCGATCGGCGTGAGCACTGTCTGGATGCCGATACGCTGGGCACGCGCAACGAATTCCCCTCCGTACGAGCGGTCTCGATCGCGGATCAGGAAGCGTGGGCTCGCTCCCCACGGCGTCGCATTGATGAGCTGACGCCACACCCACGTTGCGTTCGGATGCGACGTGACGTTGACGTGCATCACCGCGCGGCGGTCGTGCGCGATGAAGAAGAAGACGTAGAGCGTCTGGAACCAGAGCGTGTGCACCGTAAAGAAGTCGGACGCCCAGATCTCTGGGCGGTGGGTTTCGAGGAACGTGCGCCAGCTGGGAGACGGGTCACGCGGCACGTCCCTGCGGTAGCGGCGGACAGTCTGCAGGCTGACACGGCATCCGAGTTTGCGCAGCTCGCCGAGTACGCGCATGTGTCCCCAGCGCGGGTTCTCCGCAGTCATCCGTTGGATCTCAGCCGCGATCGTGGCGTCGAGCCGTGGCCTGCCGCGCCTCGGCGACCGACTGCGCCAGCGCCAGTAGTGTCGCCAGCCCAGGCGGTGCCAGCGCACGACGGTGTCGGGTTGGACGATCACCAGGTGCTTTCTCCAGGCTGGCCAGAGCCGTGCGAGCGACGACCAGAAGTAGCGATCCGCTGGCTGTAAGGCGGCTCGGCGGCGAGCCCGCGATAGCACCTCAAGCTGGTGACGGAGCGCAATGTTCTCGAGCACCAGCTCACGTCGCTCGAGCGCGACCTTTCCCCAGGCGCTCAGCATGTATCTCAGGACCACCAGCATCGAGCCCTCCCGCCGCTCCGGCAGGTTCGAGCGCCACTCGGATCAGGTCAAACGGGTGCCGGATGGATTAATGGCACCGCACAAGGGTGTCGGGAAGGCGTACTACGCCTATCGAGCGGAGCAGGCTGGTGACAACGCAATTCTGCTAGAGGTGTGCATCGAAGTCGCGGCGCTGCTGAGTGTCGACGGGGTACTCCAGGAGATCGACGAGACGGCGACTAAGTTCGTGCAAAATCACTTGGCGAAGTTCGGCGTCGAGATCAAGAACACCACAGGCGCGACGAGGGACGCGTATCGACGAGTGCAGGAACAGACCGTGGCGCCGGAGGTGCTCACGATCAATCTCCGACTCAATCGAGTTCGCGGATGTGGAGTACGGCCCTGCGACCACTGCCTCTTCCTTCCGGAAGAGGCATTCGAGCTAGGCGGTTAGCCGCTCGATGAACGGGCGGATGCCGAGGATGTCGACTCGCTCAGGTGACCACAGGGGGTGGGGGGAAATGGAGCGGGAGACGAGATTCGAACTCGCGACCCTCTGCTTGGGAAGCAGATACCGACCGTGGCGGCGCGTTGTCGCGCGTGGCGAAATCCCTTGTATTTGCTGGCGATCTGCCTTTGACGAGACACCGCAGGCCACCTCTGACCATGGGTTGTGCTGCGGTTTGGGCGGGACAAGGGCGGGACCAAGTGCTGGTCTTGGAGGACTCTTCACACCCCTCCCGGATGCTCCGGGAGCGCGACTTCCTGGAGCGTCAATGGCAGGTCTCCGCCTGACGAGCCGTCGTAACATGCCGTGTCCTGGCGTCCCACCCACCGAGACCCAACGCATCTTCGAGCGCTTCGCGCAACTCAGCGAGGCGCGAACCCGGACGCGGAGGCGCGGGCCTCGGCCTCGCCATCGTTGCCGCGATCGTGAAGAACCGGGGCGGAAGGGTGGAGGCAGCGGCTCCGGACTTGGGCGGTCTCCAGGTCACCGTTCGCCTGCCGCTGGCCTAGCGACGCGCTCCGGGTTGCCAAGCCACCTCGCTCGCTCCGGTGGACGTCCGACGGCGGCGCAGCCACGGGGCTTTTCACGTGCGTCGAGCGCAGCTCTTGCCGGCGGATCGCGCGTTCGCGGAAAGCGCATGTTGAACCGCTGGAGCCTGACCCCCAAGGAGATCGAGGACTGCATCTCGGCTCGCGTGTGCGCTGGGAGACCCCTACGCAGGATTGGACAGGTACCAATCATCTGGTTCAGGACGGCTGCTCCTGTCCCCAAAGACCACCAAAGCGCACTCACGATCGCATCGGCGTGCCGGCTCGTGGTCGAAGGTGGAAAGCCGATCGCGCGCGTCTGCCGCGTCGTCCGATGCTCGGCCCTCGTTGGACTTCCACAATCGGGGGCTGCTGGCGACTATCGCCTCAACTCGAGGACCGGCAAGTGCAGCCTCAGATCGAGCGGGGCCGCGCCCCTTCCGGTGGTCCGCATCGTCAGGACTACGGACGCATGGTCCAAGCTCCGTAGCATGAGCGGTACCCTCCACCCAGCACCGCCAGGCACGATCGACGGCTCTGGCGCTCCGACGTCAAGCCCCTCGGCTGTCACTTCCAAACTGCGAGTCTCTGGAGCGGTCACGCGTACGTAGAGCGGTGTGTGCTGGTATGGAACGAGGGCGGTGTCGGCGAGGCGAGCGCTCACCAACACATCGCCGTCGTGTCGGTCCGCACCCAGGCACGCGTGGAGGCTGACGTTGGCGTTGAACGCCTCGTGGAGCACTCCGAGCGGCGCTGGCCGTTCTCGGTAGTGGCGGTAGAAATACTTGCGCAATACACGACCCTCTGAAGAGACCGCGTAGGCCCCGGGATAGGGGATGCCATACACCTCCTCGTCTGGCCGGACGAGGTCGTTCAGGATGCCGAGACGGGAGATTAGTTGCGACCTCTCGTCAGAGAGCAGGGGGTAGGTGATGCGGTTCTCTGCCGCAAACTCCGCCAGCGCTCCAGGAGGATCGTAGGAGATGGCGACGAGCGCAACGCCGGCGGCCTCGAACGCCCGCAGGTGATGCTGCAGGTGGAGCAACTGCGTGCGGCAGAACGTGCACCAACGTGCAGACCGATGGAACACCACCAAGGTCGGGCGTCCGCCCGGTCCCCAACTGACCGGCATCGCGCCGCCGTGCTGATCCGGCAGCGCCATGGCCGGGAAAGGGGCGCCCACGGGCGGACCTGTCCCGAACGCCCCGGTTTGCGGGTAGCGCCGGGTTGGAGGTAC
The DNA here is from genome assembly GCA_964479165.1 of uncultured Dehalococcoidaceae bacterium. Lineage (GTDB taxonomy): Bacteria > Chloroflexota > Dehalococcoidia > UBA2979 > UBA2979 > CAYZJO01. Next base: position 17,672 of record CAYZJO010000013.1, on the reverse strand, counting down.
CGCCGGACTCACCTCGTGAGCCATCGAGACCATCCCTCGCTCGCTCCTAGGGTCCTTGACGCCCCAATCTCTGACACGCCCAGAGGTCCGCAAGGATCGTAGTACGCGGCGCCGCTGCACCCGGGACACACCAGGTCGCCATCGACTTCCACCTCGCGGCCGTTGAGCACTTCCTCGCCGCATCGCGCACAGTCGACACGCACACCAGGACGCCCCAGCAGCGCGTCGACGTCGAGGGTGAGACGGACCGGGGTGATGGTCAGAAGGAGCGGCTCCGGCACCTGCTGATAGCTGACGAGCTGCGCGTCGTATCGCGAGGCCCCGTCGGTAGCGTACGCAGTGGCCAATTCCCGGATTCCAGCGCGGGGTGCCACGCGGACGGCGCGCCGCGTCTCCAGGTCGATGCCGGTCACGGCGACCCGTCCGTAGTCGACCACGCGCATCGTGCGATGTCCGGGCGTACAGCCGGTAGCCGCGGTGATCCCGTCGAGGACGCAACCGTCCGTCTCGGCGAAGAGGAGCAGACGCTTGTCTTCGCGGGGGAGCGAGAGGTCGAGTGCGCGTCCGGCGGCGATTCCCATCCGCACCCCGAGCACCTGGCGGGGGCAAAGTCGCTTGTGCTGCGCGGCGCTGGCGGCGCACGCGCGCTCGATCGCGGGATGTACGGGTCCGGCGGTCATCGGGCGTGTCCCTTCAGCTCGCTCTCAGAGCGAGGCCCAGAGCTCGCTCTACCGCCATCGACGGTTCGAGCGCGAGATCCGCGGTGAGCGCCTTTCGATAGGACTGGTACTGCGTGAGCGCAGCTCGACGCAGCCCGAGCTGCCCGTAGGCGGCGATCAGCGCGATCTGGAACTCTTCGTGCAGCGGGTCCGCGGCTACGGCGCGCCGGCAGTAGGCCATCGCTCGGTCCGGTTCGCGGGCTTCCGCGGCAAGCCGGGTCGCCTCCCGAAGGAGCTCGATGTAATGCGAGCGGAGGCGCTCGCGGTGCGGCGCGACCCACGCACCGAAGACGCCGGCATCGTCGAGGTCGCCGACGTAGAGCGCGAGCAGCGCGTCGACCCGCTCGAGTCGTTCGGCCACGCTTGTCGTAGGCGACAGCAACGAAGCACGCAGGGCACTCACACCCTGCGTGAACTCGAGGACATCAACTTGGATCCGGGGGGCGAGCTGCAGCCGATCGGGGTTCTGGGGCGTCTTGATGATGACTTCTGAAGCGAGCGATCGCCGGAGGCTGTGCAGCAGGACACGGAGGTGCATTCGCTCGCTGCCCCCTGGCAGTTCCGCCCAGAGCGCGTCGCACATCTGTTCCTTGTGAAGTCCCGCAGCGGGAGCGAACGCGAGAAGCGCGAGCACCTCGAGCGCGCGGCGGCGCGGGAGTTGAACCGGCGCACCATCCACGGTGCACGCAGGATTGTCGAAGAGGCTGATGCGGATCGCGCGCTCTCCGGCACGGAGGCCGGCCGGTCTCCGGTCGAGGGGCCCCGGCCCGACGTGGAGGAGGATGACGGCGGCGGTGCTGTCGGATCGTGCCTCGAGAGGGAGTGCCAGGGCGGTCGCGGAGATCGGTAGGTGCGTGCCATCCGGATGGATCCAGGAGCACCAGGGGAGGTCAGTCGGGCGTCCGGAAGCCAGCAACGCGAGCGTGGAGCACCCCTCGGGCTGGCAGAGGCGCTCCCCGGCGGCGTCCGCCGCGCCCGAGATGTCGCTGCACCGCTGACCCACGAGGTCGCGCGCGTGCGCTCCCAGCAACTCGCCCACCGCAGCGTTCGCTGCGACGACACGGCCGCAACTGTCGATGGCGAACGCAGGCCCCATCGCTCCGTCTACGAGGCGTTCGACTCCCACGACTCCCCCGCTCGTCGCGATTACGGGCCGTGATCGCCCTGATCCTGTTCCGGTGTCGGACGCCCAGATAGGGCCGTTTGTCCCCCGGTTGGCGGGACTGTGGGAACGGGGCTCTGTAACGGCTGGAGTAACGCCCCGGATCGAGAATTCATGTGAACGTGCGCACACGAACGAGCGGCCTCACGCGGCCCGCGACGTTCGAGCGAGTGAGGTTGCAATGGAGCAGAAACGCAGCATCTCCCGGCGTTCGTTCCTGCGGCGCGCTGCCGCCGCGGGGGTGGGCGTAGCCCTCTCGGAGGTCTTCGTCTTCGATCCGTGGCATCTCGAGGCCAGTCAGCCTGTCGCGATCACGGACCCGTTCACCATTTTCCCGGACCGCGATTGGGAGCAGGCATACCGGGACCTGTTCACGCCGGACTCCGACTACGTGTTCACCTGCGCGCCAAACGACACGCACAACTGCCTCCTGCGTGCGCACGTGAAGAACGGCGTCGTGGTGCGCATCAGCCCAACGTATGGCTACGGCGAGGCCACCGACCTCCACGGCAACAAGGCGTCACACCGCTGGGATCCGAGGGGTTGCCAGAAGGGACTCGCGCTCGCTCGCAAGTTCTACGGCGACCGGCGTGTCCGTGGGGCGATGGTGCGCGCCGGGTTCAGGGAGTGGGCGGACGCCGGGTTCCCCCGCGATGAGGCGACTGGGAAGCCATTGCAGGACATGGAGAGGCGCGGGCGCGACACGTGGGTGAAGATCCCCTGGGACGAGGCCTTCGACCTCGCGGCGCGCACCTACCTCGATATCGCGCGCACATACTCGGGCGCGGAGGGCGCCGCGCGGCTCACAGCGCAGGGGTACGACCCCGCGATGGTGGAGGCAGCGCACGAGGCGGGGACGCAGGTCATCAAGGTGCGAGGCGGCATGCCGCTCCTCGGCATCTACCGCATCTACAGCTTCTACCGCTTCGCCAACATGCTCGGGCTGCTGGATGACCACATCCGGGGTGTCGGCCCCGACGAGGCGCTCGGCGGTCGCGGGTGGGACTCATACACGTGGCACACCGACCTGCCGCCCGGACACCCGATGGTGACCGGGCATCAAACGGTGGAGTTCGACCTCTTCGCGCCGGAGTACGCCGACCTGGTCGTGACCTTCGGGATGAACTGGATCTCCACGAAGATGCCGGACGGCCACTGGCTCTCCGAGGCGCGTCAGAAGGGCACGCGCATCATCAACGTCTCCACGGACTACCAGTCGACATCCAACCGCTCCGACGAGGTCATCATGATCCGGCCGGGGACCGACGCGGCGCTGGCCCTCGGCTGCGCGCAATACATCCTCGCGAACGGCCTCCACGACGAAGACCACATCAAGGCGTGGACCGACCTACCGCTCCTCGTGCGCATGGACACGCACCAGCTCCTGAACGCGCGCGACGTGGTCGAAGACTACGAACCTGCTCCGCTCGACAACTTCGTACAGGTCGTTCCCGGTGGCACACGGCTACCGGCGCCTGCACTGCAGGGAACGCAGTATGTGTCCGAGTCGCTCCGCGCCGAGTGGGGCGACTTCATGGTCTGGGACGAGCGGACGAGTGAGGCCGTCCCGGTGACCCGCGACCAGGTGGGTGACCGCTTCCGTGAGACCGGCGTTGAACCGGCACTGGAGGGGGAGTTCGCAGTCACGCTTCTGGACGGCTCGCAGGTCTCCGTGCAGCCCGTATTCGGCCAGGTCAAACGCTACCTTGACGAGAACTTCGATCTCGCGACGACCTCCGAGGTGACATGGGCGCCGCCCGCAGCTATCGAGAGCCTCGCGAAGCAGATCGCCGCGGCGAGAGGGAAGTCGCTGCTCGCCACGGGGATGGGGCCGAACCACTACTTCAACGCCGACCTCAAGGATCGCGCGATCTTCCTGCTGGCAGCGCTGACCGACAATGTGGGCCACATCGGAGGGAACGTCGGGGCCTACGCGGGCAACTACCGCGGCTCGATCTTCAACGGCATCCCGCAGTGGATCAAAGAAGACCCGTTCAATCCCCAGCTCGACCCGACGCAGCCCGCGGCTATCGGGTCGTACTACAAGGGCGAGTCAGCGCACTTCTACAACTACGGGGACCGGCCGTTGCGAGGCGGCACAAAGAACTTCACCGGCGAGACACACATGCCGACGCCGACGAAGGCGATGCTCTTCGGCAACTCCAACTCGCTGCTCGGCAACGCGAAGTGGCACCACGACGTGGTGCACAACACGCTGCCCGGCATCGAGGCGATCTTTGTCAACGAGTGGTGGTGGACCGCGTCGTGCGAGTACGCCGACATCGTCTTCGGCGTCGACTCCTGGGGCGAACGGAAGAACCTCGACGCGACCGGGTCGTGCACGAACTCGTTCCTGCACATGGCGCCGCGGAGTCCGCTGGACCGCATCTACGACACGCGCGGGGATGCCGAGGTCATGGCGGGCATCTCGGAGAAGCTCGCTGAGCACACAGGAGAGTCGCGCTTCCGGGACTACTGGAGGTTCCTCCTCGATGGCCGCGACGAGGTGTACCTCCAGCGCATCTTCTCGGCGTCGAGCACCACGCGCGGATACGACGTGCTCGAACTCGAGCAACGGGCGCAGCAGGGCATCCCTGCCCTCATGAACTTCCGCACCTACCCGCGCCACGGCGGCTGGGAGCAGCGGCAGGAGAGCAAGCCCTGGTACAACCGCTCGGGACGGCTCGAGTTCTATCGCGACGAGCCGGAGTTCCTCGAGTACGGCGAGAACCTCCCTGTCTTCCGGGAGCCGGTCGACTCGACGTTCTACGAGCCGAACGTGATCCACGGCCGGCCACATCCGCTGATCGCGCCGGCGGGACCTCTCGAGTACGGACTGTCACTCGACGACCTCTCCACAGAGGTGCGGCAGATCCGTAACGTCGTGAAGGCGTGGTCCGACTTGAAGGGGACCGTTCACCCGCTGACCGCGGCGGACGATCGGTTCCGCTTCCTCTTCATGACGCCAAAGTACCGCCACGGCGCGCACAGCACGCCCGTCGACCTCGACTGGATGAGCATGCTCTTCGGCCCCTTCGGCGACGCCTACCGGCACGACAAACGGACGCCCTGGGTCGGCGAGGCGTACCTCGAGCTGAGCCCGGAGGACGGACAGGCCCTCGGGATCGACGACGGCGACTACGTCTGGTTCGACGCGGACCCGTCCGACCGCCCGTACCGAGGCTGGAAGGAGGGTGACGAGGACTACCTCGTCTCTCGGGGCATGGCTCGCGCCCGCTACCAGAACGCGATGCAGCCCGGCGTGATCCGCATGTACTACAACATGTACGTCGCCACGCGCGGCTCGGTGCGCGGCGCCCTCGAGCGAGCGGACGGACTCGCGAAGACGCCCGAGACCGGGTACCAGGCGATGTTCCGCCACGGCAGCCATCAGAGCGGCGTGCGCGCGTGGCTTCGGCCCACGCTGCTCACCGACACCCTCGTCCGCAAGCCGTTCTTCGGCCAGGAACTTGGCAAGGGCTTCGAGAGCGACGTCCACTGCGCGAACGGCGCGCCGAAGGAGTCGTTCATCAAGCTCGAGCGAGCCGAGGACGGCGCGCCCGAGGGCGGCCTCTGGGCGCCCGCGCGGAACGGAGTCCGCGCGGGCTACGAGTCCGATCTGATGAAGCAGTACCTCAGCGGCGCCTTCTACCAGGCATAGCCGCAGGTGACGCCACGCGCCCCTCGATAGAGATGAGGCAACCGAATGGCACAGGTCTTCAACTGGCAACTCGGACGAGAGATGGACTACCCGTACGAGGCCACGCGCCCACAGCGTCAGATCGCTTGGATCTTCGACACGAATAAGTGCATCGCCTGCCAGACCTGCACCGTGGCCTGCAAGTCCACGTGGACCTCGGGCATGGGGCAGGAGTACATGCTCTTCAACAACGTCGAGACGAAGCCTTACGGCTTCTTCCCGACGGGCTGGGACGTCGAGCTCCTCAAGCTCCTCGGACCGGCGAAGTGGCAGGACGGCGTCTCAACCGGAGAGACGGTGTTCGAGTCGGCTCCTCCCGGCGAGCGGGTGAACGGCTGGCTGCCGACCAGTGAGCAGTGGGCTCACCCCAACATCGGTGAGGACGAGCCCGCCGGCCAGGTGGCGCGGGGCACCTACATCGACAAGCTGCCGCACGACACGTGGTTCTCGTACCTCGCGCGGATCTGCAACCACTGCACCTACCCCGCCTGCCTCGCCGCGTGTCCGAGGCAGGCGATCTACAAGCGCCCCGAGGACGGCATCGTCCTCGTCGACCAGGAGCGCTGCCGTGGCTACCAGGAGTGCGTCGCTGCCTGCCCGTACAAGAAAGTGATGTTCAACAACGAGACGCGCGTCTCGGAGAAGTGCCTCGCCTGCTTCCCCAAGATCGAGCAGGGCTACCAGCCTCAGTGCGTCACCAGCTGCATCGGCCGCATCCGCATCGCGAGCTTCATCAGCGCGCCGGAGACGGTGAACCCGAAGAGCCCGATCGACTTCCTCGTGAAGGTGCGGAAGGTCGCGCTGCCGCTCTACCCCCAGGCGGGAACCGAGCCCAACGTCTACTACATCCCGCCGATTCACGCCCCGCGCGAGTACCTGCGCCAGATGTTCGGCCCCGGCGCCGACGAGGCGGTCGAGACGTACCAGCGCATCTCCTCGGACGAGGAACTGCTCGGGCTGATGATGCTGTTCGGAGCGACCGAGCGAATCATGCACTCCTTCGAGGTGGCCGACGGCGTCGCCACTGGCTACGGCGAGGACGGCGAGGAGCTGGTCAGCGTTCCGCTGCGCGAGCCCACCTTCATCCGCGAGTACTTCGACGAGGTGCACGACGCCTACCTGCAGAACATCACCTAGTAGAGCCAGTGCCGATGCCTCGAGTAAGGAGGCAGTCATGTCCACCGACCAGGAACAGGAGCGCCGCATCGAGCGTCCCGAGACGGTTAGCCGTCGTGGCTTCGTGAAGGCGGCCGCGGCCGTGGCTGCCAGCACGACCGTCGCGGCGAGCATCGGGATCCTCGAGCTACGCCGCAGCGAGCCGTCGAACCAGCTCGTCGCACGCCGCGCGCGAGGCGACCTCCCGCTTGATCCGGCCGATCGAGCCTGGGCGCGAGTGCGAGCGTGGCCGGTCCAGATGCGCGTGCAGAACCTCACGACGCCGTCCGTCTCGGAGCTGGCCGTCCCGGAGGTCTCGGTACGCGCACTCCACAACGGCGAGACGATGGCGTTCCTCATCGAGTGGGACGACGCTGACGAGGACAGCGTCGACGTGATGGCCCGGTTCCGCGACGCTGTGGCGGTGCAGCTCCCCGTCGACCCTGCCGCGCCGGTGGCAGTCACGATGGGCGCTGCGACCCAGCCGGTGCACATCATGCAGTGGCGCGCTGCGTGGCAGGTCGACGTCGACCAGGGCCGGCGCGGCGTACGCGATGCCTTCCCCAACATGTACCACGACGCCTCTCCGGAGGCCCTGATGGGCGAGGAGGCGGCGCGGCAGTTCTACCCCGCGCTCGTCGCCGGCAATCCGATGGCTCGTCGGGACCGGACCTCCCCCGTGGAGGACCTGGTCGCGGAGGGATTCGGGAGCCTCACCGCTCACGCCGAGCAGACAGCGACCGGACGAGGCGTGTTCACGGGCAAGGGCTGGCGTGTGGTCATCGCGACGCCGTTGCAGCCGGGCGCGGACAAGACCAGCCTCGCGCCAGGAATCACGACCAACGTCGCCTTCGCCGTCTGGAACGGTTCCCACGGCAATCGCGGGGCACGAAAGCAGTGGGCCGACTGGACCCCGCTGGAAATTGAGGCCTGAGATGACTTCATCCCTCGTTTCGCCCGAGGTGCTCGCGCAGCCAGAGATCCAGCTGCTGCTCGGTCGCTCCGCGCTGTACGAGGCGATGGCGCTCAGCCTCGCCGAGCCACGTCCGGAGGTGCTCGAGCGGCTCGATGTGCTCCTGCCCGACCTCGCGACTCACCCCATCGTGTCGAGGCTCGGCATCGCGCGGGAGGTGCGCGTGCTGCGCCGGGCGCGGAAGGACATCGACGCCGAGCGCCTCGCCCCCGTCCACTTCGTGCTCTTCGAGGCCTCCGTGCTCTGCTCGCCTCACGAGACCGAGTACGTGCGCGACCCCTTCGCAAAGGCCGCCCGGCTCGCGGACATTGCCGGTTTCTATGCTGCGTTCGGGTTGCGCGTGTCGTCACAGCATCCAACCACTCCCGACGACGTCTGCACGGAGCTCGAGTTTGTGGCGCTGGCGACTCGCCGTGAGGCGTACGCACTCGTGCAGGGGTGGGACGACCGGGCAGCGGTCTGCCGGGACGCATCGCGCACATTCCTCGAGAGTCACCTCGGCCGCTGGTTCGAGGCGTTCAGTACGGACCTTTGCGAGCAAGCGGGCGCAGCGGCCGCCACACGCGGAGACCCGGGCGCGGCGGCCTGGGTCCACGCCATAGCGGAACTCCTCCGAGCAGCCGTGCAGGCGGACCTCGACGCATTGGGCATCTCCCCCAGCAAGCTCCATGCGCGCGTCGTGAACGACGATACGGCGGCAGCGCCTTCTTGCCCGATGGTGACCGGGGAGCCCCCTTGAGAACCTGAGCGCCCGCACATCATCACGAGTAGGTCGCGCGGTGCCTGGAACCGCCGGTGCTGCCCGCAGCAGTGCGCGACGGCTGCGTCAGGAATGAGGGTCCGCATCGCGGGTAGGCTCCCCAGGCTGAGACGAGGAGCCGCCGTGAGCTGTCCGCACTGCCGAGGGAACACCGTGCAGCGACGAAAGCAGCGGACCGCGCTTGGCTACCGGCGCTTCCGTTGCGGATCTTGCGGACGCCGCTTCAATGAGCGGACAGGCACGCCGTTCAACGAACTGCAGTATCCGACCGACGTCGTGCTGCTCGCTGTGCTCTGGCGTTTGCGATACAAGCTGAGCTTCCGGGATGTAGCCGAGCTGCTGCTGCGGCGCGGCTACGTGGTCACCCACGAGACGGTGCGAGTCTGGGAGTTTCGGTTCGCGCCGCTGGTCGCCGAGCAGCTCCGCGCGGCTGCGCGGGATCTCCCCGGCGAGCATTAGGTGGTCGGGCTGGGTTGTCTCGCACAAGCTGATCGTAGGGTCTGCTCGGCGGGAGGCGGTCGTGCTACCGTCGCCCCCCGGTCGCCTGCGGCCCTGCACAGCAACAGTCCTGCGGGCGGCCGGGACGAACGCGGGTACAGGTGCACGGCGCCACGGTGGGCGTTGTGCAGCGATGAACCGGATGCCGAGGCCGCACTGAACGCGCCGCATTACAGCCCGGCCGAGGTCGAGTCACTCGCCGCGGCGCTCATGCTCCTGCGTGCCATGGTCGACGCGGAGACCGGGGCGCTGCTCGAGGGTGCCGCACAGGCGCTCCGGCAGCAGGCCGCGCGGATCGCGGCGCTCGAGCGAGTCACGCCTCAATGAACGAATGGCAGCGCCTGCAGCGGATTGCGGACAACGCGCAGCTCGAGGCGCAGTCGGCACGACGTGGCATCCGCAACGTCTTCCTCTTCGGCCTTGCCTTTTGGACCACGATCGCCGCGATCCTGGTCGCCGTATGCCGCTGACCCCTCGGAGCTAGGGACCAACCGCCTCCAAAGTGGTCTACATGACGTGGCGCCGCGACTTCGACCCCTCCGCCAGGCGCGCGGTGGATCTGCGCACGCTGCGGCTGATGGCGTGGCTGCAGAAGCAGGACCGTTACCGCGCGGAGCGTCCGAAGCTCGAGCGCGGCCACCGGGGAAAGGCCGACATCGTCACGGTCATCTGGTACTTCGAGGCTGCGGACTGGCGAGAAGCGGACAGAGCCGTGCGCGAGATTGAGGAGCGCCGTGACGCGCCGCGAGGGTAGACTCGCCACATGTGGCGGGCGGTTCACTCTGACGGACGACAATCGCGAGCGCGTCGCCGCGATGCTCGGTGTCCCGGCGAACGAGCTGATCGAGGAAGGCTACCGACCGCGCTGGAACGTCGCCCCTACTGATCCGCACTGGATCGTGCGCATGAAGCACGAGGACCGCGAGGCGCGACCGGCGAAGTGGGGCCTGGTTCAGTTCGGTTCGAAAGACGCGAAGCGCGCAGCCTCGCAGATCAACGCTCGCGCAGAGACGATCGAGTCGCGTCCTGCATTCCGCAACGCGTGGCGCCAGAGCCGACGCTGCCTGGTCCCTGCCGACGGCTTCTTCGAGTGGGTGGGACCGAAGGAAGCCCGCCAGCCGATCTGATTCCACCGTCCGGACGACGGCATCTTCTTCTTCGCCGGGCTATACGAGTCGTGGCAGCCGACTCCGGACACCTGGCAGCGCACCTTCACGATCATCACGACGTCACCGAACGACCTCGTCGCACAGGTCCACGACCGCATGCCGGTGATCGTCCAGTCCGAGGACGCGGACGAGTGGCTGTTTCAGGGCAACGAACCCTCCGCAGTCGTGCCGCTGCTGAAGGCGGTCCCCAGCGACTACCTGGTTGCGACCGCGGTATCTACGCGGGTGAATTCCGTGAGGAACGATGACGCCAGCTGCCTCGAACCGGTGGCCTATTCGCTGCCGGTGCTTCCGTAGCGACGGGTCGCGAGCCGGCCGAGACGTGAGGACGCCCAGCATGACCCGGTGGGGTCGGCCAAGTGCCTGACGAGTTCACGCTCGACGAGGCGCGCGAGGTGCTCGCGGCACTCCGCGCCCTCGCGCCTGATGGACTCCGCGCTCCGCTCTCGAGGGAGGACTTCGCCGTCGTGCTCGAAGCAGGCGTCGAGGTGAAGGGCGTCGCGCAGGAACTGCTCGACTTCCCGACGACGATCGCCGGCCAGGCTGCCTACTGGTGCTGGCAGTCCGGCGAGCCCGAGATCGAATGGTGGCACCCGCGCGAGACGGGCTTCGCGGGGCGCCGACGCATCGAGCCGTCATGAACTCGGGTCCGCGCCGTTCGAGGGAACGACTGATGCAGTTCGAATTCCGCGCCCCGGTCTGGCTCCACCCTGGAGACGCGGCTTGGCACTTCATCACGCTGCCCGCTGAAGCGGCAGAGGAGATCGAGGGACACACCGGTCCCCCGCGGCGGGGTTCGGGGCGATCGGCATCGCCGTGCGGATCGGGGGCTCCAAGTGGAGCACTTCGATCTTCCCCCACCGCAAGACAGGATCGTTCGAGGCAGCCGTACCTCGTCCAGGAGTTGATGCGCGGTGGCGATGAGCGAGCCGAATCTGGAGTCGCTACGGAACTTGGCCAGTGCGGACTTACCGGCGGCGGTGTCGTATGCGTGAACCGCCGTTCTGCTTGGATGAGGTTCGAGCCCAGCCTTCCGTACGACAACCTGCCCCGCAGCCAATTGGATGGGTGACTGATGGACCTGGAGGGCGCCCGACGCCGAGGTAGAGAGGGAGTGGGCGTCGTGCCGTCGTCCCAGCCGGTGGAGAAGCTCCATCTCTGGGAGAGCGTCCAGCGCGTGTCCTCGTTGCGCGCGGTCGCAGAAGCCGTGGCCGTGGCGATCCGGACGGCGCCGTTGATCTACGTGGAACGATGGGCAACGGGGTGGCGCTGGAGCCTCGCCCATTGCGGCGGACCCTATCCGCTCCTGCGAATCACGGCGGTCTTCCTCGAGATCCCGTATCAGGAGGTGGTGCTGGGCTACGACACGACGCCGGACGGATGTTCGTACGTCCGGGCGAGCGAGCGCACTCGCGCCGGCGGTAGCCCGCAAGGGTGGGGTTTGCTGGCCTTCGAGCAGCCCGTGGCAGCGCGGGAGGCACGCGCGCGCATCCTGGGCGCGGAGCTCCGTCGTCGGGAGCTCGGCCCGTCACGCACATCCTGACGTTCGGAGCCCGCCGCGCACCGCCGCACGTTCCGATGATCGGTCAGGTCAACCACCGGTGCTCCGTAATTCCACGTGGTAACCACGATGCTCGGATGCCGGCACGAATCTGCGGGCCGCAGCACTTGCCTCAGGGGTCGCGACCGATCCACGGCGGCCGCCTCCGATTCACAGGCAGTCCGCGGCTCCCGGGGACAAGTGCGGAAGGCATATGGCGTCGATGATCCGCAGGTCCTACGCCGCGCGATACCGATGTGTTGTGCGGACGCCGACGCGGTAGAGGCCAACACCGCGCGGCGCAGGATTGCGGTCCGGGTCCCGGTGCTCAGCCGGTCGCTCCGCCACCGAACAACTCCGCATAGAGGGCACGCGTCTCGGCGCCCGGTGCCGCCCTCGGGTCATCGAGCTCCGCTTGAAGCGATTCCGTCAACTCGCGATACACCTTCCTGGCGGCATTGCCGTCGCCCGCTAGTGCCAGGTGGCGCATTACGCCGCGGCCTGCCGCTTCGTCGGTCGGCTCACGGTCGAGGATCAGTCGGTGCAGGTTCAGTGCCCGCTCCGATTCACCAAGCTGCTCGGCGATCTCGACGGCGCGTCGCATGGCCGCGAGGATTCGTTGCCTGTGTTCGTTCCGGTAGTCGCTGGCCCAGATATAGAGCTCGCCCTCGAGGAACTCGCCGGAGTGCAGGTCGAATGCCCGCTCGTACTCTGCCAGCGCTTCCGCGTCAGGCAGGCTGGGCGCGCGTCTGAGCGTCAGCTCGATCGCGTCGATGTCGGTGCGGAACAGCGAACGCTGCAGATGCAAGCGTTGCCTCGCGAGTGTCAGTGGCTGGAGATCCGGCTTCCCGGCCGCCTTGCGCAGCGCACTCCGGATGCCGCTGGCTGCGTTCGAGATAAGATGCCGCATTCCCTCATCCCACGCGTAGTCTGGCCAGAGTGCGTCGGCGGCGATCTCGCTCGCAACGAAGTCGCCCCCGTGCACGGCGAGGAACGCCAGCAGTTCTCGCGACTTCTCGGGTGACCAGCGGGTCACGACCGTCTCGCCGAGACGGACCTCGAACCGCCCGAGGCAGCGCACCGAGAACACGGTCCCCGTCGGGTCAGTCGACCGCGAGTCCGAGGGGTAATCTTCGTCCCTAAGCAGCGTCCCCTGGCGGTCGGCCGAGCGCGCCCACGGGCGCGCAGCTTCCTTAGCGATCGGGTCGGGGGCAGGCGGGCTCACGGCCGAGCCCTCGCCCGGCGTCTCTGAGTCGCCTCCGTCGTCGCCTGGCTCCTCCTGCGCTCCCGCCGTTCCGTCTACGGCTGCCCGCGGCTCGCGGTCCTCACGCGGATGGTCTCCGGCGGCAGGGGCTTCGGCTAGAACGCCCTCCGCGTCAACGCGTCCGGGCTTGGCGTCTGGGTCCGCGTCTGCGTCTGCGCCGGCTCGCTCGATAAGGTCGCCGACCAGCGATGCGTCGGTCTCCTCAGACCCGTCGTACGAGTCCATCTCCTCCCGGTCGTCGGTCGCATCCGCGTCAAGCAGCGGCGGTTCGCCCACCTGTTGGTGGGCCTCGACGGCACGCTCCGTAACGGACGGCTCAGCCGGCGGGCTGACGAAAGGGCGGTCGAACGTCGCGACCTCGGCGCTTTCCTTCCAGCGCGGCGAGCTGTCTCGACGCACGTGCACCGGCTCGAGCGCGTACGGGTTGTCGTGGCCGACAGTGAGCCTCAGTCCGCCGTCAGCCGGTGTGCCTTGCTCGTCGTCGACAACCTCGTTGTCGGTCGCTCCGATCGCGACGGACGCTCCGAACGCGTCGCGATCCAGTGTCATCGCTTCCGCGCAGGCGATGACGTAGACCCCGACCCCTGGCCCGTAGCGGCGGATGCCATCGAGTCGATCCGGTTCGCCGTTGGTTGTATCGAGGATCGCGACGATGGGCCGTCCGCTGTCGGTGGCTTCGCGGCTCTCGATCAGCTCGTCCAGTTCCTCAGCGAGGTCCGGGGCATCTCTTGCATCGGCGAGGGCGACATGCGGCAGGGCAGCGTCTTCGCCGAGCAGCCCCGCCGTTTCAGTCTCGATCCGCAGCACGAGCTCGTCGGGACCGAGGACCGTCGAGAATGTGGCGAGCCAGGACCGAAGCAACTGCCGTCGCTCGCTTGCCTGCCCGCTGATGGCGACGCTCCCGACCGCTGCGAGGTTGAGATAGAGGATGCCCCGAGCGTCCGCGCCCACTGGAACGACGAGCGGAGTCGGCAGCCCCGAGTCGCCGCCGAGCATCGCGGCCAGCCGCTGGAACCCGGTCAGTGTCACGGTCACGCGGGTGGATCCGGTTACCTCGGCGGCGACTTCACAGGCCAACCGCCGGGCCAGGTCGTGGCTCGCCCCCGTCAACGCCTCACCGTCCCCGGGCGGGCAGGCGACCGTGAACTCGAGGCGGCGTTCTGACTCGATCACCAGCAGTGGGACCGATTCGGCGAAACCGTGATCGGTGAGGGCTGCCGCGAGCGCACGGGTGGCGAGCGACACGCGGCCGGCGTCGCCTGCTGGGTCCTGCCGGCGGTGCCCGCGGCCGGGAAGCGTCAGCATGCCGGACTGCGCGAGCCGCCGGACGAAGAGCGCAGTGCCTCCGATGACAGCAAAGCCGGCGGCGGTGAAAAGCACCTCTCGAGGCAGTGACGGCCACTCGAAGCTCCAGCCGCCGGATGACTCGTCGATGGCGAATGGTGGCCGGTCGATCGGATCCGTCGCGGGCTGCAGCGGCGGTGGCGGGCCAGCCGTCGCGATGACCGGCCCGACCGACTCTTCTGCAGGTACGAACCGTTCCGCAGCACGTGGCGACGCCTCGGAGAGCGACAAAGGCAGCTCGAGCACCCAGCCAGGATGGATCAGGTTCGGGTCGGTAAACCGACTGCCGCCAACCATCTCGCCCCCGCCGTTCCGTTCCCAGATCTCGACCCAGCGAAAGCCGTCGCCGAGGAAGCGCTCCGCGATCCCCCAGAGGTGATCCCCGCGTCGCACGCGATAGCTGACCGTGCCATCGACGACGCTCAGGTTCGCCGCCGGGAGTGGGAGGTCGAGTACCCAGCCCGTCCGAATCAGGCGCGGATCGGTGAAGCGCTCACCGTTCGCCATCACGCGATCGCGGTTAAGCTCGAAGATGTCGATGTAGCGGCTGCCGTCGCCGTAGATCCGGCGCGCGATGTCCCAGAGATAGTCCCCCGGCGCGACGGTGTACTCGATCACGTGAACCGCCGTCTGGAGCGCGGGCTGGACGGATTGTTGCTCGCCCGGCTGTCCGGACGCCAATGCGTGGGGCAGCGGCGTAGTGGCAACGGCTGAGGGGCGTACCTCTGTGGCAGCGGCCACGCGCTGAGTCGCCGGCAGCCAGCTGGTGACGAGTAGCGTCCCAGCGACGGCGCCGTCGACCGCACGCCGGACAGCGGGCAGCGTGACGAGGTTCGTCAGCGTGAGTGCGGTTCGCGTCCACGCGGCGCCGCCCGTGAGGATGTCCGCGAGAACAACGAGCATACGCAGTGCGAGAGTCAGCGCCAGGTAGGTGAGCGCGAGCCACGCGATCGTCGTCGCTATCAGGACGATGTCCGAGTCGGTGAGACGGGAGCCGCCGAGCGTGGTGCGCAGCCGCTCCCAGTCCCAGCCCCGCCACGCTTCCCACGGGGCGCCATCGAGCCACCAGAGCGCAGTACCGAGCACGGCAGTTGCGAGCACCCACGCAACGAGGGCTCCGGCGGATCCCTCTTGTGCGCCGTCCCGTCCACTTTCGATCTCGATTCGTCCGACCGCTCGCGCCATCCCTCGAACCTTCCTAACGCGCTGACGTGAGCACGGACTGCAACTGCTGGACGGGGTAGTCCCGGACATAAGACTGGGTGACCGGAGCAAGCGGCTGCCAGAGGCGGCCGTTCACGCGGTACCGCGCAGCGAACGTGATCTCGAGCTCGACCTCGTACGTGCCGCCGGCGACGAGGGAAGATTGCTCGTAGGTGTGCTGGAGATCGCTCTCGTCGGGATAGGCGATGCCGAGCGACAGGGTCTCGAGTTCGGCGCCATCGCCGAACGTCCAACGGTAGCCGATCGGCGTGATCTCCACCTCGATCAGGATGAGACCGATGCTGCGGGCCCCGTAGAGCGTCTGGCCGTTGTAGCCGTCGACCCAGAACCACGCCGGCATTGCCACGAGCCCGATGTCCGGATTGGCTCCAACCTTGATCGGTGGAAGCGGGACGATCCCAAGCACCGATGCCTGGATCGCGACCGGGTCGACCGCGGGGATCGCCGGGGCGCCCACCACGATCTGCGGCGCAGCCGGAGCGTCGGTCGGTACCCAGGCGATTCCGAAGTAGCCGTTGTCGCACGTCACGGTGTAGGGGACCGTGCCGGGATTCGCTTCGATGCCCGCGCGTACCCACCCCACGCTGCTGTTACCGATGTCCATCGGGGTCGCCGAGCAGCTCGGCCCACCGCCGCTGCCGATGGTGTCCTCCGAGCCCGGCGAGCCGTCACTTCCCGGCGATACCTTGGCGATAGCGATATAGATCGTCACGCCCGATGGTCCGGATATCACGCTGATCTCTGCCGCGTCAGGCTTGTTGCCACCGGTTCCGTACCCGCCGCCGGGGACCGGATCATCGGCAGACGCGCCGCTGGGCGACGCGGCGAAGCACGTGAGGATAATGAGACCCACGGTCAAAGGACGAAGACGCCTCATCGTTGTCGCTCACTCAAGACAACGACCCACCCGTGTTCCAACCGGCGCATGTGGAATGTGTCTTGGAACGTCTGCCCAGGTACGTCTGACACCTCTGGTTGCCTGGTTGCCGGGTCGACGTAAAAGCTCCGGTCGACAAATCGATCCACCACGACGGCTTGGTCGGGGCGGAGGTCCACCACCGAGAAGTCATGCTCGACTCTCACGCGTGCGGCGACGCCGTCCGCACGCAGGGACTCGACTTCCGCCTGGACGCGCTCCCGTTCAGCTTCGGCGGTGACTTCCTCAACCAACGATGCGTCGAGAAACAGAAGCGCATCCGTATAGGCGTCCCAGTACGCGAGATACGCTTCGGCTACCTGATCCTCGACGGAGGAGGTCGGTGTTGCCGTCGCGGTCGCGGATGGTGTGCCGGTTTCTGTCGCGACGGTCGCCGTCGCGGTCGCAGTTGGGGTAGGCGAGTCGCCATCGCCGCGGCAGGCGGGCAGCACGAGGCAGCCGAGCACGACCGCCGCAGCCAACCCGAGACGTCCGAGCAGCGAGCGAGACCTCATGGCGCCGCCGCCAGCACGCCGTGGCCAGGCTCGGCCGAAGCCTGTGCCGTGATCGTGACGCTCTCGATCCCGAGCAGGCGCAGGAACGCGGTGTTCGCGGTACGCGACACCTGCACCTCGACTCGCGCGTCGTCGACTCCAATCGCGTACATCGCGTCTCCTTCCGCTGCCAGGTGCTGCGCCGCCGCCTCGTACGCCGCGGCCTCGTCGAGTGCTACCTCGGCTCCCGCACTGGCGCGGTAGTGAGCCTCGTCCAGCTGCATCGCGCCCGCCGCCGCTGCGGCATCGGCCGCGTTCTGCAGGTCGCGCCGCTGCGCGAGCACGAGCCCGCCGTCCGCGACGAGGCCGGCCACCGCGATTAGCCCCAGCAAGAAGATCGCCACCAGCACGAGCGCCTGTCCACGCTCGTCCCGGTGCAGCCGCCGGAGCGCGCTGCTCACGGTAGTGCGACCGTCCGGCTGCGGTAGAGCTCGATACGCTCCTCGTGGTTGCTCGTCACCGTCACGTCGACCAGGCCGAGCAACGGCAGATCCGCGAGCCCGACGGTGTACGACGCCCGAGCCCGCGCGGTCCCGCCACGCTCGAAGTCGTCGGCGTCGACCACGAGCACGAGCCTCGCAGCATCCAGTCCATGCCCGCTAGCTACAGCGAGCCCGCGCGCACGGCCGTAGTCCAGGCCTTCCGCGGCTGACGGCGCCGCCGCCACGGTCCGGCTCGCCTCGCGCGCAGCAGC
>CAYZJO010000012.1:0-99124 GCA_964479165.1 uncultured Dehalococcoidaceae bacterium | reverse complement strand
ACCTAGTGAGTCGCAAAGTACGCGGCGAACGGACGCAGGTCGAGGCGATGCACCGGCACCTCGATGTCGAAGATCTCGCGGATCCAGGCGGCGGTCACGATCTCGTCGGGCGTCCCATCGGCGACCACGCGGCCGTCCTTCATCCCGACGATGCGGTCCGCGTGGTGTGCGGCGAAGTTGATGTCGTGAAGCACGACGACCACCGTCTTGCCGAGATCGGTCGCCATACGGCGGATAAGGTTCATCGCCTGCGCGGAGTGCCGCATGTCGAGGTTGTTCAACGGCTCGTCGAGGAGCACGTAGTCGGTGTCCTGGCAGAGCACCATCGCGATGAAGACGCGCTGGCGCTGCCCCCCGGACAACCGGTCGATCGGACGGTCCTCGAACGGCCGTAGTTCGAGGTAGTCGATCGCGCGTTCCACGTGCTCCCGATCAGCGTCGGTCAGGCGTCCGCTGCAGTACGGGAAGCGGCCGAACTCGATCAGCTCGCGCACGCTGAGGCGAACCGCCACCTGGTTGTCCTGGCGGAGGATGGAGAGCCGACGCGCCAGTTCCGCGCTCGATGACCTGCACACATCGAGACCGTCGATCGTGACGGTGCCGCGCTCGGGTTGCAGCAACCGCCCCACGACCGAGAGCAGCGTGGACTTCCCGGCGCCGTTCGCACCAATGAGCGCGGTCACGCCGCCCCGCGGGATCTCGAGGCAGACGTCGTTGAGGACGGTCACCCGCCCGTACTGCTTGGTGACGTTTGCGACACGGATCATGCCGGGCCCTCCTGTGCTGGGACCTTCTGTGCTTCCCGCCAGAGCAGCAGGATGAAGTACACCCCTCCGACGAATGACACGACGACACTGAGCCTCGTGGTGGAGTTCAGGACCTCCTGGAGGATGAACTGGCCACCGATGAGCGCGGACATCCCGAGCAGAGCGGCGGCCGGCACCGTGTAGCGGTGCCGAAAAGTCCCGGTCACCTGGTAGGCCAGGTTCGCGACGAGGAGTCCGAGGAACGTGACCGGCCCCACGAGCGCCGTGGACACGGACACGAGCAGCGCGATCACGATCAGCACGATGTTCACGAGGCGCTGGTGATCAACGCCGAGGTTGGTGGAGTGCTCACGGCCCAACGCCACGACATCAAGCCGGCCGAGCAGAGGCCACGAGAGCACGACCGCTACCCCGATCACGGCGAACGAGACAAAGAGCAAGTCTTGGTTCACCGTGCTGAAGTTCGCGAACAGGCGGTCCTGGAGCGTGATGAACTCGTTCGGGTCGATAAGCCGCGAGACCAGCGAGGTGAGGCTGGAGAACATCGTGCCCATCACGATGCCGACGAGGACCAGAACATACAGGTCGCGGTCGTCTTTGCCGAACAGCCAGCGGTAGAGCAGACCGGCGAACGTCAGCATCACCGTGACCTCGATGGCGAAGCGGAGCCGGACATCCAGTTGGAGAACGGCGAATGTGCCGAAGAAGAAGGCGGCGCCCGTCTGGATGAGCTGGTACAGCGAGTCGAACCCCATGAGGCTGGGCGTCAGGATGCGGTTCCGCGTCGCGGTGTGGAACAGCACCGTCGAGTAAGCAACGGCGAACCCGACAAGCGCCAAGCCGCCGAGCTTCCTCGCACGCAGCTCCAGCGCGAACGAAAGCGATCCCTTGAGGTCGTAGGTCATGAAGAGCACCGCGAGCGCGATACAGACCACGCCGAGGGTCAACAACACGAGGCGCGGACGGCGAGCATCGAACCCGTCTCGTGAGCGCCGGACACGCGCCGGTGCGACTCCTTCAGCGAGCACTGGAGCGGCTCCGCAGGATCAGCACGATGAAGATGAAACCGCCCACGGCTCCGACGACCGTGCCGACGGGGATCTCGTAGGGGTAGCGGATCGTCCGGCTGACGATGTCGCACAAGAGCACGAAGAGGCCGCCCCCGATCGCGGTGGCGGGGAGCACGCGGCGCAGATTGTCGCCGAGCATCATCGTGACGAGGTTCGGCACGATCAGTCCGAGGAACGGGACGGCGCCTACCACGACGACGGTCACAGCGGTCGTCGTCGCCACCAGCGCCAGCCCACCGTAGAGGACGCGCTCATAGCGGATGCCGAGGTTCACCGCGAAGTCCCGGCCCATGCCCACCAGCGTGAACCGGTTCGCAAAGACGTAGGCGACAACCGTGAGGATGCCGACGAGATAGAGCAGTTCGTAGCGGCCACGCAACGTTCCGGAGAAGTCCCCCTGGGTCCAGGCATTCAGCGACTGCAGCAGGTCCCACTGGAACGCCAGGAAGGTTGTGGCCGCCTGAATGACACCGCCGAAGACGATCCCCACCAGTGGCACCAGGATGATGTCGGCGAACCGCAATCGCTGCACCAGCGTGAGGAACAGCAGCGTCCCCAGCATCGCGAAGAGGACGGCGATTGCCATCTTTCCCATGACCGAGGTGGAGCCGAACCAGACGGTCGCCACGAGGATCCCGAACGACGCGGCCTCCGTGGTGCCCGCGGTCGAGGGTGCCACGAACTTGTTGCGCACAAGACTCTGCATGATGAGCCCGGCGACGCTCATGGCCGTGCCGGCGAGGAGGATGGCGGCGAGTCGCGGAACGCGGCTCGTCCAGAACACGCGCAGTTGATGCTCGTCCCCCTCGAGGAGGCCGAGGGGGTGGACAGCGCTGACGCCGACGAACAGCGACAGCGCCGATACGACCGCGAGGACCACGAGGCCCACCGCCACGAACCCGGCCTCCGATCGGAGGCCGGGCCGTGCGCGTGCGACGCGCCGCTCGGAGGGGAGCTCCCTGGCCGTGCTACTAGCCAAGGCTTGCGCGGACGTCCTCGAGCATGGCGTGGAACGAGGGCAGCGAGTTCGTTGCGATGTACCACGCGAAGCCGTCGGTGTAGACCACGCGGTCGTTCTGCCAGGCGGGAGTCTGCCGGACCAGCTCATTGTCGAGCACGGCCTGGGCGTTCTCGGCTTCGTCGCCGATCGCGGCGGACCTGTCGACCACGAAGAGCGCGTCCGGGGCAGCCTCGAGGATGAACTCGAACGCGATCACATCGCCGTGGGTGGCGTCGCGCTCCAGGCTCTCGTCTGCCGGTGCGTAGCCGAAGACGTCGTGAACGATGCCGAAACGAGAGCCGGGACCGTAGGCCGATACCTCAGCACCGCTCGTCATCACGATCAGCGCCGTGCCCGCGTCGGCCGTCTCCGCTTGGACCGCCGCGATCTCCGCGTCAAGCTCGGCGAGCGCCGTTGCGGCAGCCTCCTCGACGCCGAAGATGCGCCCGAGGTCGGTCACCTGCTTGTGGATCTCCGCGACGTAGTCCTCGCCGGGGAGCGTTAGGTCGATCGTCGGCGCGATCCTCGACATCTCGGGATACGTCGCCGAGGACCGCGTCGCAACGATGATGAGGTCGGGCTCGAGAGCGTTGATCGCCTCGTAGTCCGGCTCGAACGCGCTACCGACGTCGGCGAAGGCCGGATTCTGAATCACCGCCTCGAACTCCGCCGGAATGGGCGTGCCAAGCCCGCCGAGCGCAGCAACGCCGTCGATGCCGAGCGCGTCCATCGTCAGCAGGACGCCGACGTCCATCACAACGACGGTCTCGGGCTTGACCGGGACCGTGTCCGTGCCGGAGTAGTGCTCGATGGTGATCTCGGTGGCGGCGCCGGCCTCGGTCGCTGCGGTCGTCGCAGTGGTTTCCGCGGTGCCGTTCGCGGGCGTCGCCTCCGTCGCTGCGGCCGTCGATGTGCTCGCGGCGCTGGTTGCTGCCGTCTCGGCTGCGCCGGAGTCGTCACCGCACGCGGCGATGAGGAGCGAGGCCAGGGCGAGCGGCGTCAGCAGCCACGCGGTCGCGCGGCTGCGCCGGACAGTGAACATGTCGTCTGCCTTCCAGGCGGTCGGATGTGTCCAGCGCCTCCCCGCGTCGTCCCGGGGTCAGCGTGAAGCGCCTCGAACAAGAAGTGTTCACGTAACGGGGCTATCAGGCAATACTACTTCGTGAATTAGTACAGACTTCATGAAGGAAGTAGGAGGAGCACGTGCCGATCGAGATCGAGGGCGCCCCCGCAGGACTCCCGCCGCGCCGCTGGGCGACCGTTTCGGCGGTCGAGGCCCTCACCCCGCGCGTCCGCCGGATCACCCTCAGCGGCGACGACCTTCAGGGGTTCGAGCTCACCGCGCCGGGTGGCCACGTCAAGCTCATCCTGCCGCCACCCGGCACCGCCCGGCCCGCTGTGCCCCTTCGCTACGAGGATCGGCGTGCGATCTTCGCGGACGGCGACGTGCCACCCTTCCTCCGCACCTACACCCCGTTGCACTTCGACGCCGCCACCCTCGCGCTCGAAGTCGACGTGCTGCTGCACGAGGGAGGCATGGCGTCCGACTGGGCGACGCGCGTCGAGGTGGGCGATGAGATCATCGTCGCCGGTCCTCGAGGCGGCTGGCCCGTGCCACAGGACGGTGCGTGGTACGTGGTCGCCGCGGACGACACCGCCCTGCCCGCCGCCGAGCAGGTGCTGATGGAAATGCCGGCTGGCGCTGCCGTGCGGGCCTACTTCGAAGTCGTGGATGCGGCCGAGGAGCGACACGTCCCGGGGAGCGAACGCGCCGAAGCGCTTTGGCTGCACCGAGCGTCGAACAAGGCAACGCCCGGGTCCTGTCTCGAGGCCGCGCTCTCCGACCTCGATCTCCCTGAAGGCGTGGGGTATGCGTGGGTCGCGTGCGAGGCAGGCACGATGCGACGCATCCGCCGGCGCCTGCTCGACGGCGGCCTTCCGGCGGATCGCATGGTGACACGCGGCTACTGGAAGCTCGGCGTCGCCGATCATCCGGATGGCGACTACGGCCAGGACGAGATCGGACATCCGCACTGACCTGTGCACCCCTACCAGGACGGCTGCGCAGCGACATGTGCAGCCGTCCTGGCGCACAGAGCGCCGCAGCGTGTTAATGTGAACGCAGGCACAATTCCGAGATTCGTCTCGATGTGCTCCTCAGATTCTTCTCTTCTGCTCACCGTGACCTGCGTCGTGAGGCTCGAAGAGCAACCGCCTCGATGCGGCTGGCGACTCTGAGCCACGCGAACGACGACCGCGCGATCCCGGCTAAACGGGGCCGTGTCTGCTCGTCCCAGGAACCGGAGCCATTCTCCTTGTCGATCGTCACCGGAGTCCGAACCGCGTCCGCGGCGGACCGCACCAACGCACCTCTGCCCGTGACCAGCACTACGCCAAGCCTGACTCCCGTCCTCGCTGAGGAGGCAACCTTCGAGGCGCTGGGAGTCTCGTCCGATCTCACAGCGGTCCTCGGGGGCTCGGGCATCACGACACCCACCCCCGTCCAGGCGCTCACAATTCCAGACGCACTCGCCGGACGCGATGTCTGCGGCAAAGCGAGGACCGGCTCGGGCAAGACGCTCGCTTTCGGTCTGCCGCTCGTGATGCGCACCGAGACCGCTCGGCGTCGCCGCCCGCACTCGCTGGTGCTCGTGCCGACGCGGGAACTCGCAAACCAGATCGCCGAGGCGCTGGCGCCGCTCGCCGCTAGACGAGGCCTCTGGCTGACCGCGGTCTACGGCGGCGTCTCGATGCACCGCCAGATCCAGGCGTTGCACGCAGGGGTCGACATCGTCATCGCCACGCCGGGTCGCCTCAACGACCTGCTCGAGCGCGGTGAGTTGTCCCTCGCGGACGTTGAGATGGTCGTGCTCGACGAGGCGGACCAGATGGCCGACATGGGCTTCTTGCCCCAGGTCGAGCGCATCCTGCGTCAGCTCGAGAAGCCCGCCCAGACGCTCCTGTTCTCCGCCACCCTCGACGGCCAGGTCGGCGCACTCGTTCGCCGCTACCAGCACGACCCCGTGCAGCACGAGGTCGCCGACCAGGTAGAGGCGGCACAGGCATTGGAGCAGCGGTTCATCGGCGTCCGGGCCGACGACAAGGTCAGCGTGCTCGCGGAGATCTGTGCTGGAGCGCAGCGCGCGCTCGTCTTCGTGCGCACGACGCACGGCGCCGACCGGCTCGTGAAGCAGCTGGATCGCGAGGGGCTGCGCGCCGCGGCGATCCACGGCCGGCTCGCGCAGGGCAAGCGGGAGCGCACGCTCGCGACCTTCGCTGCGGGTACGTCTCCCGTCCTCGTTGCGACGAACGTCGCGGCTCGAGGGATCCACGTCGACGGAGTCGACGTTGTGGTTCACTTCGATCCGCCCGAGGACCACAAGACCTACGTGCACCGCTCGGGTCGCACCGCGCGTGCAGGCGAGGAAGGCCTCGTTGTAACGCTCGTGCTGCCGGAGCAGGTCCGCGAGGTCGCACGGCTGCAACGCGACATCGACAACGACCACGAGATCGTGCCGATGTCCTCGCGAGACACCCGCCTCGCGGACCTCACCTCGTGGGAGCCGCCTCGGTCCAACCGCACCGAGCGCACCAGTGGGGCCGAACGAGAGCGAACGAGCACGCGGCGGCCGCGACGCGCCCGCTATGCTCGTTCGCGCTAGCGATCGCGACCGCGCGTTCCTCGGTGGGGACTTAGCTCGATCAGCCGACCTGCGGCTCCCCGAGGAACGCGTTGAGCGCGCCCGCTCGCTCGTGGAGAACGGCCACCAACGCCTCAACGGCCGCCTCGTACGGTTCCCCGGATGCCTGCTCCCTCGCGTGCGGCGCCAGCAGCGCGGCCCACGCTCGGCACTGCGCCTCCAGCCGCTCCACATCGAACTGGCGCTGAAGGCTCCGCAGGTGCTCAACGTATCGCTCGTGAAAAACCGGGTCATCGAGCAGGTAGCGAATCAACGGCCACGCCTCGGTCACTCGCGAGTAGTCGAGGGGTGGACCACCGGGGACGTCTCCGGGACCGCCCTGCCATGGCGGTAGCGTGGCTCCCAGGACGAGGTTGTGGTCCCACGGAATCCACGTCAGCAATCCGTTGTCCGGACGGTGATACAAGTAGAAGTTGTGGGCGACCCAGCCGTACGTGTCCCAATGCAGGATCACCGCGCTGACGCCCAGCCACTTGAGGAATGCGTCGACGTCGAAGACCGTCTCCAGCCGCTGACGCCAGGACTCCGTTGACGCCGCACGATCCGGTGAGTGCAGGATCTCGTACAACTCGCCGAGGTCGCTCCAGTCGGCAGCGCTCTCGTTGTTCTTCTTCTCGAAGTTCGCCGGGATCATGTCCTTCGTCCCGGCAGCGAAGCTCGCGGCGCCATCACCGGCCTCGTAGAGGTTGCCGGCATCGTCGCCGAGGCGGCGACTGATCACCGTGTCGTCGATCTCTTCAACCATCGTGTACACGCCGAGGCTCTCCGGAACGCCGCCGCGATCAAGCACGATCTCGTAGAACGCCGTCTCCGAGGCCAGCAGGCCGGCGCCGCGGAAGGCCTCGTAGGCGAGCGTCTCGCGCAGGCCCGTGGGGTCGCGGTAGTTCGTGGCGAACGAGAGCTCCTTGAATCCGAAGAAGCGTTGGTTGTGGATCTCCGGGTGATCGTCCTCGAACTCGTCGAAGTCGAGCTTGAACGGTAGGCGGTCCTCGCCCGTCCCCCAGGCAGCCCGGAGGGAGGAGTTGCCCTTGAAGCGGAAACCGACGTGCTCCCACGTCGAGTCGTTGTAGGAGACGGTAACGGGCACCCAGATCGGCTTCCCGATTGGGTTTCCCTGAGCCGGAGGCGCCTCAGGGCCTCGCGGACCGATGCGCCCCTCGAGGTCCGCGAGCACCGCATCCCAGCGCTCGGGGGCAATCGTCACACGCAGCTGATGAACCCGGTCACGCGCAAAGACCACGGCGACCTGCGGGTCGACCTGGCCATGCGTGGCTTCGTGCCAGCTGTCCGGCCGGCCCTCGTCGCGTGGCAGCGCTGTTCCCGGTGCTTCGGCAGGTGTCGAAAGCGCATTCGGCGAATCGTCCTCGGGCGGCTGTACCGAGCACGCTGCGGCGATCCCCCCCAGCCCGAGCCCGACCATGGACGCGAGAAAGCGACGGCGGCCCATCCGTCGAGAGGCACGCGCCACGTCGGGCACCGTCGGCTGTTCCGTCGGGCGAGTCATATGCCCGTGTCGTCCTCCTCACGGGAGGTGGACCGGCCCCTCGCCAGGAACTCGTTCCCGCGGAGCGCGAACTCACGCTGCTGGTGGTCGTCTGCGACTGACCTACCCGGCACGTCGTAGTGCACCTGGATGTCGGCGACGTCGCGGAGGAAGTTGATCCGCCCGATGTCGACTCGCTTCACCGGGAGCCCGGTACGTTCCCGGATGTCTGCGAGCAACAAGTGATGGTTCTCGGGCGTGATCAGGTCGATCCGGTCGTAGACGAGCACCTTGCTCGCCTCGAAGTGAAAGCCCCACTCGCGCTCGAGCACGAACAGCACGGCGATGGTCGTCACGTTGACGACCAGCAACTCCGCCACATCATCGAACACGCTGAGCGACGCGTTGAGGAGCGGCAGCGCCATGATCGCGAAGAGGTACGTGATCTCCCGGATCGGGATCTCCTCGGTGCGGTAGCGCAGGACCGTGAAGATCGCGAACAGGCCGAAGCCAACGCCGATGCTCAACTGGATGCTCGAGAGCACCGACATGACGAAGTAGAGCACGGTGTTAAACACGAGAAAGGCAAAGACGTAGCTCTTCGACTGCGTCAGCGGATAGTAGATGAAGCGCACGATCACGACGGCCACGAGCATGTTGAGGAGAGCGCCCAGGACGAAGTCGGCGAAGTCAGCGTCCATCAGCGGCACTCCGTACCAGGCCTGCGAGGCGCAGCAGTTCGGGCCTGAAGCCGTTGCACTTGACCCCATCGCATAGCAGCGCGACCCCCGCGCAGTACTTGCTGAAGCGCTCCTCGCGCAGCCCCATCCGACGCAGGCTGCTCCTGGCGGGAGAACGCCGGTTCGATCGCTCCTGTTTGACCTCGACGACCACAACGCCGGGCAGCGTCAACGTAGCGTGCCCGTCCGAGAACCGGAGGTCCACGTCCATGGTCACCCGCTCGCGCTCCCGCACGTGCACCAAGGTGAGCCGCGTGAACTCGTTGAGCAGCACCGGCTGGAGACGGTCCCCGGCACCCCGCTCGTCGCTCAGCGGCCGGACCTCGGTGGTTAGTCCCTCGCGCGGTAGTTGCGCCACGAGGGAGGTGACAGGCGCTCGAGCCTTCGTGGTGCGTCCGCGCTTCCCTCGCGTCTTCACCTCGAAGAACGCGTCGCCGGTCGCCAGGTACTCGCGGCTGCGCACTTTCGAGCGAAACGGGCGACGTGAGTGGTGCGCCCGGTACATCGCGAGGTCCGGCGTGTCGAGGTACAGCGTCCGACAGCGGCTCACCCGCTGGCCCGCCACTTCGAGCACGCAATAATCCCGAGGAAGCGACTCCAGCAGAGCCGCCGCCACGGCCTCGTCCAGCAGGTACTTCGCGTCGGATCGGTCCAGCGCCGCCAGTTCGCCAACTCGTGGGAGGGTAATCGGGGGGAAACCAGCGGCCACCGATCTCAGGCGCGTCTCGGTTGCCGTTCGCTCGGATGCGGCATGCGCTGAGAACGCGAACTCTGCAGTCGCCTCCGCGTCGGCGATCCGCCATGGCGGCGCCTCGGTCAGCCGAGCGTACGCCTCGAACTCGCGCGCCAACTCGCCGAGACGCGCGTTGAGCGCTGGCGCGACCATCGTTCCGTTCTTCATGCGGATCGACCATATCTTGACGAGCAACGGCGGGAGCTCCCTCGAAGGCGGGACGCCGGCAGCGCGATAGAGTGGGTCAGAGTGCGACTCCGCATCTGGGTGCCGTAGTGCGGCGTGCAGGGATGCCACAACCCGTCATGGACCGATGGATTCGGCGAGCATCGAGGCCGTGGGGCTACGACGACCTGGCGCGGGAACTCTACGTGCGCTTCCACTCGGGTCGCACGTACATCTACGCCGACGTCCCCCGCGGGAACTACGACGCGATGATCGCCGCTCCGTCGGTCGGGCGGTACTTCAGCTATTCATCCGTCCGCGGTTCGACTGGCACGAGGAGTAGCCGCCCGCTCGAGGTGCCGGCCGTTCAGCGACCAGCGGTGATTCGAGCCTGGACGCTTGTATCAGGCCAGCCGCCGGAAGCGGGGCACGAGCGCCAGGTACGTGGCGGTCGCGAGGATGAGCACCACGCCCAGCGACCCGATCGCGAACTCAGGGCCGACTGCTTCCATGTATAGGCTGACGAAGAAGGTGCTCAGCGACATCAGGCTGAACTGCATCATGAAGATGGACATGACCCGACCGCGGTAGGCGTCGTCCACGTACTCCTGTACGAGCACCTGGCTCATCGCCTGGCGGCCCGACGATCCGATGCCGACGGCGGCGAGCGTGATGAACGCGAGCCAGGCCACCCCCGTGAACGAGAAGGCCAGCATGAACACGCCCATCAGGCTGGTGCTCGCGGCCAGGACGAGACCTCGATTGCGCTCCATCCGCAGGCTCGCCAACCAAAGCGAACCGGCAAGGGCGCCGATGCCCATTCCCATCTGCAACAGCCCGAGGATCGAACCACTGTCGCCGAAGACCGCGCCGACGTAGCCGGGCAGCAACATGCGAATCGGCATGCCGAGCACGGATCCGAGGAACGCGAACGAGAGGATGCTGAGCACGGTGCGGTCCTGCGCCATGTAACGCACTCCCTCGCCGAGCTCCCTGAAAGTCCCCCGGCGCTGGCCCGTCCGGTCCATACCGCCCCGCCGGCCCATCACGCCGGGACGTGCCGCAGGCATCCCCGCGCGACTGGCCTCGAGCTCCTCGGGCGTGAGGGAATTCACTCCGAACAGCATCACCACGGACATCGCGTACATCGCCGCCATAAAGACGTAGACGGACCCGGCGCCGATCCAGTCGATCATGAACCCGCCGAGAGCCGGCGCGAGGATCTGCGTCGTGTTCATCCCCGCGGTCTGCAGTGGTATCGCGTTCATCAGACGCCGCATGCCGACGACCTCGGGCAGGTACGCCTGCCTGGACGGCATGACCAGCGCCATCATCACGCCCTGGGCCACCGAGCCGGCAACCAGGTGCCAGAACCTCAGCAGGTCCGCGAACAGCAGCACGCCGATGACGACGGCGATCAGGAAGCCGAACGACTGCCCAACCTGGAGGACGAGCCGTTTCGACGAACGGTCGGCGATCACGCCGCCGAACGGTGAAAGGAGGAGCATCGGAATCGCAGAGCCGAGTCCCACGACCCCGAGCGAGGTGAATGTATCGGTCAGTTGGTAGGCGAGGTACCCGCGGACGAGCATCTGCATGCTCATCGCGGCGTTCCACCAGATGATCGCGCCGACGTACCAGCGGAACGGAGCGAACTGCAGCGCCTCGAACGTCCGAGGCAGGCGCCAACGCCGTCCGTTTCCGGGTTCCCGCCCTCCGTCCTCCTGTTGCGTTTCGGGCGGGCGTACTTGCGTCTGTGCCACGTTGGCTCCGAACGGCGTCCCCGGAAAGTTGAAGAATTCTACACCTATCGTGTTTCCGGAAAGCAGCAACGTCCGTTATCGGCTTCGTGTGCACTCGGCCTGACTCCATCGGTCCGACGCGCGGAGCCGCGAGTCATCACGCCGAGGGCTCACCAACCTCCGACGCTCCTGACTCCCGCACTACGGCGCCTCGCAGTACCCTAGACACCCGGCATCCACTCATCGACCACCCCACGCCCGCCCGAGGAGCATCCGCCATGGCGTTGTCGCACATCGTTGGCTACCCGCGCATCGGCGCGCGGCGCGAGTTGAAGCGCGCCACCGAGGCGTACTGGGACGACGAGATCACCCGCGAGGAGCTCCTCGAGACGGGGCGCACCCTCCGCCTCGAGGCATGGCAGCGCATGCGCGATGCCGGCATCGACCTCATCCCCTCGAACACCTTCTCCTTCTACGACCAGGTGCTCGACACGACGGCGATGGTCGGTGCGGTGCCCGCCCGCTACCAGCAACGCGACGGCGAGGACGTGGACCTCGACACGTACTTCGCGATGGCGCGCGGCGCGCAGTCCGAGGGCCTCGATGTCACGGCGATGGAGATGACGAAGTGGTTCGATACGAACTACCACTACATCGTGCCCGAGCTGACGGCTGAGACACGCTTCCGCCTGGCCTCGCGCAAGCCGGTGAACGAATACCTCGAGGCGCGCGACGCCGGGATCGAGACGGTGCCGGTGCTCATCGGCCCGGTGACCTACCTCCTGGTGGGCAAGAACTACGACGACCCGGACTTCGACCGCCTCTCGCTGCTACCGTCGCTTCTCCCGATCTACGAACAGGTACTGGCTGCGCTGCGCGACGCCGGCGCGCAATGGGTGCAGTTCGACGAGCCCGCGCTTGTCCTCGACCGCACGCCGGCTGAGCTCGCCGCCCTCGAGCGTGCGTACGCCGCGCTCACCTCGGTCGCGGGTGACACGAAGCTGCTCGTCCAGACCTACTTCGGCGATACCGACGAGTCGTTCCATGTGCTGCGACGGCTCCCCGTCGCCGGAGTCGGCCTCGACCTGCGTCGGGGCGCGCGCAACATCGACCTGCTCCGCCGCCAGGGTCTCGGAGGCAAGTACCTCGCTGCCGGCGTCGTCGACGGTCGCAACGTCTGGATCAACGACCTCGAGGCGTCGCTCGCGCTGCTCGAAGAGCTGGCGGGCGCTGTCGGCAGCGATCGGCTGATCGTGTCAACCTCGTGCTCGCTGATGCACTCGCCGATCGAGTTGGAGCGCGAGAACCGGCTCGACGCCGAGCTGAAGTCCTGGCTCGCGTTCGCGAACCAGAAGGTCGTCGAGGTGGCGACGCTCGCGCAGGCGCTCGAGGACCGCGACGCCGTCGCTGACGCGCTCGCGACGAACCGCGCGGCCCTCGAGTCGCGGCGGACCTCCGCACGCACGAACAACCGCGCGGTCCGTGAGCGCCTCGCAGCCACAACGGAGGCTGCGTATCGCCGCCCGGGAAGCGTGGTCGAACGTCGCAGCGCGCAGCGCACGCGTCTCGGACTGCCGCCCTTCCCCACGACGACCATCGGTTCGTTCCCGCAGACGCCGGAGCTGCGCCGTGCACGCGCCCAGCACACCGCGAACGAGATCGACGACGCCGCTTACGAGGGCGTCATCGAGCAGGAGATCGCGCATGTCATCCGGCTCCAGGAGGAAATCGGCCTCGACGTGCTCGTCCACGGCGAACCCGAGCGGAACGACATGGTCGAGTACTTCGGCGAGCAGCTCGACGGCTTCGCCTTCACTCGCTTCGGCTGGGTGCAGTCGTACGGCTCGCGCTATGTGAAGCCGCCGATCGTCTTCGGCGACGTCTCGAGGCCCGGCCCCATGACCGTGCGCTGGGCGCAGTACGCGCAGTCGCTCACTTCGAAGCCCGTCAAGGGGATGCTCACCGGGCCGGTGACCATCCTCAACTGGTCCTTCGTCCGCGACGATCAGCCGCGCTCCGAGACATGCCGCCAGATCGCCCTCGCGATCCGTGATGAGGTCGTGGACCTCGAGGCGGCGGGCATCGGAGTGATCCAGATCGACGAGCCGGCGCTGCGCGAGGGCCTGCCTCTCCGCCGCTCCGACTGGACCGCCTACCTCGCATGGGCAGTCCCCTGTTTCAGGCTCTCCGCGTCGGGCGTGCGCGACGAGACGCAGATCCACACGCACATGTGCTACGCGGACTTCAACGACATCATCGAGGCTATTTCGGACCTCGACGCCGACGTCATCTCGATCGAGAACTCGCGTTCGGCGGCCGAGCTCCTCGAGGCGTTCCGCGACTACCGTTATGACAAGGAAATCGGGCCCGGCGTGTACGACATCCACTCACCGCGCGTGCCACCGGCCGAGGAGATGGAGCAGCGCTTGCGCGAGGCGACGACCGTCCTCGACCCGCGCCTCGTCTGGGTGAACCCCGACTGCGGCCTCAAGACGCGTCGTTACGAGGAGACCGTCCCGGCCCTCGAGCACATGGTCCAGGCGGCGCGCTCGATGCGCGGAGCGGCGGTGCCCGCGTGACGAATGGTCGATCCGGCTCGCGCCGCCCCCCGAAGTGGGCGTTCCCGCTGCTCTTCCTCGCGGCGATGTGGGACGCCTACTGTCTCCGCGAACTGGTTCGCCACGACGCAAAGCGCCTGCCGAAACTCGCCTGGGGCGCGATCATCCTCGCGCAGGCGCCCTTCGGGGGACTGGTGTACCTGCTCTTCGGGAGGAAGCGCGGGCACGGGGTCTAGGACAGAGGGCCCGGCGCTTGTAGGGCTGTCTGGTCGCGGGCTACGCTCCCGCGGCTGTGGCAGCCGCACCGACCGCCCACCGAAGCGACCATCCGATCACACACGTTGACCGGCTGTGGCTGCATGCGTCGTTCCATGAGGCAGTGCAACGCCGCCGGAACGACCTCTCCCTGATTAACTCCGTCATCGAGTGCGCGCACGCGTTGCTCGCAGACCCGCGGGCGCCGGGTCTGAACTTTGAGGCGCTCGGCCGCACGAGGCGCGGGAGGCGCACCTTCTCTGCGCGCATCAACCTGCAGTACCGCCTCATCGTCGTGGAGCTGGGCGAGCATGAACTGGGGCTGTTGCACTTCGACAACCACGACGAGGCCTACGACTGGGAGCGCCGCGAACGTCCTCGGATAGACGCGAAGCTCGAACCCCGAGAGCCCTTCGAGCCGGCGCGGGCGACGGACGGGTTCACGCGACCCGCCCCGTCGGATGACGCTGTTGAGGTAGCACCGGACATCGAGGCCATCCGGGAACTCGTCGATGCGGGGATGTACCGCTACCTCGCCCACCTCGACGACCTCCAGCTTGCGCTGGCCACAACGCGCATCGAAGACCGCAAGGGGCTCACCTACATCAAGGGTGGCGCCGGGACCGGGAAGACCGCGGTCGCGATCGCGCGCATGCGCCACCTCGCGATGCAGCCGGAGCTCGGTCACCGACACGCGCTGTACCTCTGCTACAACCGCGTCCTCCGCAATGCGGTCGAGGGAGCAGTGACAGACCAGTTCGACGGCAACGTGCCGCCGAATCAACTGTGGTTCGCCACGGTGCACCAGTGGGCACGGTGGTACGTCGGTCGGCGCGCACCCCAGGTGGAGATCGACTCTCGGCTCCTCGCCGGACGGGTCGCGGACGTGCTCCAGGCGCGTCCGGCACTTGCGGAGCCGCTGGCCGGGCTCGCGCCTCCCGTCATCGCCGACGAGCTGACGAGCGTGCTGCGGCCGAACGCCTTCGTCGAGGTCGCCCAGTACCTCGACCTCGACCGGCGCGGCAGCGGTTTCAGCCTGCGCCGAGCCCAGCGTGAGGCGATCTGGGAGATCGACCAGCAACTCCGTGCCTCGAGCGATCGCGTTGGCATCGATGAGCTTCCCGAGGTGGCACTCCGACTCCTCGAGGACGACCCAGACTTCGAGCCCTTCCGCGGCGTCGTGCTCGACGAGGCGCAGGACGCGAGTCCGGTGATGATCCGTCTCGCGAAACGGCTCGTCGGCGGAGACGAGCGCCGACTCTTCGTCCTCGCGGACCCGGCTCAGGCGATCTATCGGCACGGGCAATACTGGGCGCAGCGGGAGGTGCTCCGCTCGAGGGGACGGACTACGGTGACACTGCGCCGCAGCCACCGCCTCACCCGCCAACTGCACGCTCTCGCCGCGTCCGTCTATGCGAACGACGAGGAGATGCAGGCTGAGATCGGCGAGACTCAAGCGCCCACCCGCGACGGGCCGCGTCCGCAGTTCTGGATCCATGACAGCGCCTCCGAGCAGGAGCAGGCCATTGCCGGTATGATCGCCCGTCTCCTCGAGGGCGGCGGTGACACAGAGGCAGACGGGCGGGCGTGGTTGCCCGAGCAGATCGGCGTGCTCAGTTCGACGTGGCGGACGGTCGCTCGAATCGAGCGAGTACTCGCGGGCCGCGGCATCCCGGTCGAACTCACACAGGAGTCGCGCGCCGTTCGCTTCGACGATTCCTCGGTGAAACTGATGACATTGCACTCTGCCAAGGGTCTCGACTTCCCGGTCGTCATCCTCGTGGACTTCGCACCCGTAGGCCCCCCGAGCCGCGGCCCCGGCCACGCGGCTGGGGGTTCGACGTCCGAGGAGCGCTCGCAGCTGTATGTGGCGCTGACCCGCAGCAGCTACCGCATCATCATCTCGAGCCAGCGCCAAACGCTGGCGCCTCCTCTCACCGACCTCGACATGAGCCTCTGCGACACGAGGTGAAGATGGAGTACGGCGCGCACCTGCCACTGATCGCGCTCAGCGGCGAGCATCGAGGGGTCGGCGAACTCGTCGAGTACGCGCGGGCGGCGCGCGACCTCGGCTACACGTACCTCTGCACGAACGACCACCTGCTGTTCTCGCGGCCGTGGCTCGACGGTCTCGTGGCGCTGGCGGCGACCGCGGGCGTCAGCGGACAGATGCGGCTCGCGACGACGGTCGCGCTTCCCGTGGTGCGCGGCCCGGTGGCCACGGCAAAGGCACTCGCGGCGATCGACATCCTTTCCGACGGGCGGCTGACCGCTGGGGTCGGGCCCGGGTCGTCGGCACGGGACTACGCCGCCGTGGGGCTGAACTTCGAGGAGCGGTGGAAGCGGCTCGACGAGGCGGTCCCGGCGCTGCGCGCCCTCTGGGACGCCGACGCCGCCCCGTTCGTTGGGGACTACTACTCGACCGAGGGGATCACGCTCGAGCCGCGGCCCGTCCAGCAGCCATCACCGCCGATCTGGATCGGGTCGTGGGGCTCACCCGCAGGCCTGCGTCGCGTCGCAAGACTCGCCGACGGCTGGCTCGCCTCCGGCTACAACACGACGCCAGCGCAGTTCGCGGAGTCCTGGCGGGCGGTGCAGGGCGCGGTCGCCGCTCGAGGACGCGACCCCGAGGCGTTCCCGAACGCCATCGCCACGATGTGGCTCTACGTGACAGACGACCGCGTGGCGGCCGAGCGCGTGCTCCTCGACATCCTCGTCCCCGCGCTCAACCGCCCCGCCGACGAACTGCGCGAGCGCCTGCCGATCGGGTCACCCGAGGAGTGCGCGGAGAAGCTCACGGCCTACGCGCGAGCGGGCGCGCAGCGCATCTTCGTGTGGCCGCTCGCCGACGACATCCGCCAGATCGAGGCATTCCAGGAACGCGTCGTGCCGCTGATCGAGGCTACGGGTTGAGGCGACGGCTGCCGCGCTAGCGGCGTCCCGCGCCGGTCCGCACCGCCAGCTCGGGCGCGGCCTCGCGCACGACGCCACCGTCCTCCTGCACCCAGATGCGACGCGCCGCCTCGGTGCCGAGCACGAGTTCACGCTCCTCGAGGATGATCGTGATCGTTCCGCGGTAACGCGCGGTCTCCTTGACCACGAGGCGCGCGCCGGGACGGATCCCCTCCTGCTCGAAGAACCGCAGCAGGTCCTCGTCCTCCTCGTACACCCGCTCGACGATGGTCTCATCGCCCGCCTTCAGGTCCGAGAGTCGGACTGACGACAGGCGGTGGTCATTCCCTGTCCCCGGCATCGGGTAGCCGAATGGTGAGATCTGCGGGTTGCCCAGCCGCTCGACGATCAGAGGCTCGGTGACGTCCGAGATCGCATGCTCCATCAGGTGCGCCTCTTCGTAGGCGCGCCACCACTCGAGACCGAGCACGTCCACCAGCAGGCACTCCGCCAGTCGGTGGCGGCGCACCATCTGCTCGGCGCGAGCGAATCCGGCCTCAGTCAGATGGATGCGCTTGCGCGCATCAAAGCGGACGAGGTTGTCACGACTGAGTCGCGTCAGCATCCCGGCGACCGAGGCGGGCCGGATCCCGAGCCGCTCGGCAACGCGCGCGGCGATGACTTCCTCCCCCTCGTCGTTCGAGAGACGGTAGATGGTCGTGAGCGCGTCATCAGACGCGACGTTGGTTACCTGCTTCGGCACAAACACCCCTCCGAGGGCCATCGTACGCAGGCCGATGGAAGGGGGGCAACCTTTGCCCCTCTGCCGCGGGCCTCGCCACATGGGGGGCGCGCCTAATGAAGAGTCGCGTTACGATCGGCCCCCCGAACAGTCAGGTGAAGGTACAGGTGGCGATTCCCGACGATCAGTCACACGGGTTCGAGGCTCAGCGCATCGTCCTCGGGCCGCTCGTACGCGTGATCCAGGAGGCCGCGGATGACGCGCCCTGGGCGCTGATCGGGGCTGCCTCGCTCGCCCTCCAGGGCATCGAGGCGACGAGTTCCAACCTCGAATTCATGGTCACAGAGGACACCCTCCACTCCCTCGCCGCGATGCTCGACCTCGAGCCGAAGTGGGGCCGGGGCACCCACCTCGCGGCCGAGCGGTTGCACTTCATGCGCCACGGCGTGCCCGTCTTCGTCCTCGCGCGGCCGGTGTTCCACGGACGCTACGAATCGCTCTCCCCCTTCGACGTGCCTGCGCTGTGGGACGCACGTGCCCTCGTCGACGCGCGTGGCACAACCGTCACTGCCACGCCCGCGGAGTGGGAGTTGATGCTCGCCGTCGTCCTCGGCATCCAGTCCCGCACAGAACTCCTCGGGGAGCACCTCCGCGAGCACGGGTTCGACAACCGTCTCCTCACACGCCTCCTCCGCGAGAGCCGGGTCAAGCGTGACACCGAAGAAGCGGTGTGGGCGGTCCTCGAACGCAGCGACTGAGCGTCCCGCATCCGTCGTGCAGTAGCGGCTTCGCGACTACAATCGCGAACGCTGTATCAGGTATTCGTGACTGGCCATCGAGCCGGTCCCGCACGCACCGCTACACACGCGAGAGGACTTCGCCAATGCCGATGACCGTGGGAACCGGGATCGGGACCGACCTGCACGAGATCCCCGAGCGCGCGCGAGCCCTCGAGGCGCTGGGCTACGACATGGTGTCCGTCGGCGAGACCCAGCACGATCCGTTCCTGCCGCTTGTCCTCGTTGCCGAGCACACGCAGGACATGCACTTCGGCACGTCGGTCGCGATCGCGTTCCCACGCGTCCCGCACATCACGGCGAACCTGGCGTGGGACCTCTCGCGCTACTCCGGTGGGCGGTTCGTCCTCGGCCTCGGCACCCAGGTCAAGGGACACAACGAGCGACGCTTCAGCGTGCCGTGGGCGCCCCCGGGCCCCCACCTCCGCGACTACATCGGCTGCATGCGGGCGATCTGGGATTCGTGGCAGAACGGGACGAAGCCGGACTATGAGGGAGCGTACTACCAGTACAAACTGACGAGCCCGTTCTTCAACCCTGGCCCCATCGAGCACCCAGACATCCCCGTCATCATCTCCGCGGTCAACACGTTCAACGCCCGACTCGCGGGTGAGGTCTGCGACGGCATCGCGATCCACGGCTTCAGCACGTTCAAGTACATCCGGGAGGTGCTGATCCCCGCCGTGCACGAAGGTGCCAGGCGCGCCGGCAAAGACCCGAAGGACCTCCACATCCGCGGCGGCGGCTTCATCGTGACGGCGAAGAGCGACGAGGAGCTCGAGCGGCAGATCGAGATCACACGCAGGCGCATCTCCTTCTACGCCTCGACGCGCTCGTACTCGAACGTCATGAAGACGCACGGATGGGACGACGAGGCCGCCCAACTCCACCGCCTGTCGATCGAGGGCAAGTGGGACGAGATGGTTGGCGTCGTGACCGATGAAATGATGGAGGAGTTCTGCGTCATCGGGACGTGGGACGAGATCGCCAGCCGGATGCGCGACAAGTACGCAGGCATCAACACGCAGGTGGGCTTCGGTGCCAACCCGCGCAACGCTGACGAGGAGGACCAGATCCGCGAGATCATCGCGGAGCTGAAGACCATCCCCGCCGTGGGCGAGGTCTAGTCAACACGCCGGGGTTCGCCCCGCAACGAGAACTCGAGGCTCCACATGAATCGACCCCTCTACGGGCTGGCCGCACTCGCCGCCTCGTTCGCGCTCGTCGCGGGCGCTTGCGGCGGCGACGACGGGAGCGATGCCGACACCGCGGGCACGGCGTCCACCGCTACCGCCGCGGCAGAGGCGACGACCGCCACAACAACGACCTCCGAGGCCACCCTCGTACCCTCGACGCCGGGAGCCGAAGCAACGAGCGAGGCGACACCTGCGGAGTCCGGCGAGAGCACGACTCTAGAAGAGGTGTTCGACAGCTACCGCCACTCCCTCAACATGGAGATGTCGGTCGACGGTCTCGGATCGATGTTCTCGATCGCGACCGAAGGGGCGTTCGTGGCGCCCGACCGTCGCTCCTCGCTGACTACCTCCGGCGCCGCCGGGTTCAACACCACGCTCGAGACGATCTCGATCGGTGACACGACCTGGGTCCGCCAGGGCACGGGCGCGTGGACCGAGTACACCGCCGATACGGTCCCGCCCGAGTTCGGCCTCGACGCGACGGGCGCAAGCGATCTCGCGCTCGACGCCGAGACACGCTCCCGGATCGAGGACCTCGATGGCACCCCGGAGACGGTGAACGGGCGCGAGACGACGCGGTACGAGCTCGACGAGGACTTCTACCAGTCGATGGCCGACGTCATGGGCGAGACGTTCAACGTCAGCGACTTCGAGGAGTTCGCCTCGACCGTGTGGATCGACAACGAGACGGACCAGGCGATCAAGATGGACTTCCGCATCGTGGCGCTGCCGTCCGCCTTCGGGTCGGATCTCGAGGGGCTGCCCGTCCCGCCCGACGCCCGAATCACGATGACCATGGTCTTCGAGCTTTCGCAGATCAACGACTCGAGCATCTCGGTCGAGCCGCCCACGAGCTAACGGCGAGCAGACGCGAGGACGGCGGGACGAGTGACCAACATGCTGCGTCGTACCGCCGTCGCTCGCGTCCTGACGCTGGCGGTCCTCGTCCTCGGTGCCGTCGCCTGTGGCGGCGGCGAACAATCCGACGCCGCAGCCACGTCGACCGAGGCAGCAACCCCGGCGACAACCGCGACGGCAACCCCAACAGCATCAGCCGCAACCCCATCGGCGACTCCAGAGGTGGCCGTCACGGAGGCGACGCGAACGAGCGGCCAGAGCGGCGCGATCGCCTCGCCCTACCAGTCGTTCCACTACCTCGTGAGTATCGAGATGGGCGTCGTCGACGGGGCGAACGACGCACTCTTCGGTGGGCGCGTCGAGGGCGATTACGTCGCGCCCGACCGGCACGCGTTCACCAACCAGTTCGGGTTCGCAGGCCTCACTTTCACGACGAACTCGGTCATCATCGGCACCGAGGCCTGGAACCAGGAAGGCGCCGGACCGTGGACGCCGACCACGATCGACGCGCTGTTCGCTGACGGCTCGATCGGCCTCACGTCGGCCGACCCCGACTTCTTCGGATTCGACACCGAGGCCGCCGACGGGTTCGGCGGACTGAACGGCGAGCCCGAGACACTGAACGGGCTCGACACGACGAAGTACGTCCTGACGAAGGAGTTGTACGAGACCGTCGCGCCCTTCCTCGCCGATACGCCGACAGGAGACCTCGACATCAGCCAATTCGACGACTTCACGACCACGATCTGGATCGACCGTGACGCGAACGCGCTGGTGAAGATGGAGCTGTACATGACCGCGCCCGCCGCAGCCATGGGAGAGGATCTCGGATCCCTGGGCTTGCCGTTGGACTCGACCCTCTCGATGACCATGAGCTTCGAGATGTCACGGCTGAACGATGAGGCGATCGCGGTCGAACCGCCGCTTCCCTGAGCGGGAAACGGCGTCCTCGGACTAGCGAACTCCGCGGCGCAACAGTGGCGCGGCCTCGCGTGCAAGGCGGCCGTAACGCTTCTGGAGGTCAGGAAGCGCCCGGTCGAACCGGGTCGACGTTTCGGCCATGCGCACGAAGAGCCGCACCAGGCCCTCGAGGTCACCCAGGTGCACCGTCTCAGGCGCCACGCGGCCTCGAGGTCCCGCGTTGTGGTAGTTGCCCAGCGCGATGCAGGCCGCGCCCGTCTCGTAGCCGTAGAGATCGTACGAGGTTGCCTCGGTGACACCGCCGTCCATCAACTTGCGCTGATAACGGAAATCCGCGTCCTCCGCCTGGATCTCCTGGGCGAGCGCGGTCATCCACCTCGTCATCGCGGGCGAGAAGACGTGAATCGCGTCACCGACCCGGATGATCGGTCCGCCGCCCTGTACTGCCCGGCCGCCCGCCATCGAGGACGTCTCCACCGCGACCACGAGCGCGTTCTCCGGCAGCAGTCGTTCGCGACCCACGACCGAGGCGCCTCGCAGGCCGACCTCCTCCGCCCGCGTGAACAGCCCGATGACGTGGCCGGGACGCCCGGCCACGGCGAGTCGCTCGAGGGTCGCGAGGATGCCGGCGCACCCCACAAGGTCGTCGCACTGCCTCGCGCGCACGATCTCGCCGCGCATGCGGAACACATCGACATCCCACAGCGCGTAGTCACCCACGGACGGGTCAGCAGCACGATCGAGCGTCGCCCGTGCGCCCTCGAGGCGCCCGGTCGCGCTCGCCCGGATCGACGTGATGCGAGCGGCGCCGCGGTCGTCGCCGGATCCGGACTCGTAGAGCCGAACCGGCTCACCCTTGCCGTACTCCGAGGAGATGCCTCCAAGGAACTCGAGGTCGACGGTGCGGCCACGCACCTCCGTGACGACGAACCCCGGATGGTCGGTGTGGGCGCCAAGGACGAGCGGTCGTCGCGTTGCGCCCTTACGGTAGGTGACGTAGCCGTTGCCGTAGCGATCCTCGGCGTAGGGCAACCCTCGGGCCTCGGCGAAGGCGCGCACCGCGTCGAGGACGTGCTGCTCCCGGTAGGAGGCCGTCGGCCTGCTAACGATATCCCGTACGATGTCGGCCAGTGGTGTCGTCTCGCTGGACGCCATGCGCACCTCCCGCCGGCATCGTACGCGAGTGTCAGGTTGGTCGCCGCCCACGGCCGCACGTACGATGGATCGGTGAGTACCGACACCGCCCCCCTCCGACCCGGCAAACAGCAGCAAAAGACGAGACGCCGTCGCAAGGGCCGACTGCACGACCAGCCGCGCCGCCCGATCGAGATCGAGCTGACCGGATTCGCCCACGGTGGGTACGCCGTCGGTCGTGCCCCGGACGGCCGTGTCGCCTTCGTATCGTTCGGCGTGCCCGGTGAACGCGTGATCGCCGAGGTCACCTCGGAGAGCGCCTCGTACCTTGAGGCGGAGACGGTACAGGTACTCGAGGCATCGCCCAATCGGGTCGAGCCGCGCTGCGAGTACTTCGGGCGCTGCGGCGGCTGCCAGCTCCAGCACATCGACTACGAGGAGCAGGTCCGCCTCAAGACGGAGGTCGTCCGCGAGCAGTTGCGCCGCATCGGCGGCTTCGAGGATGCCTCCATTCGCCCAATGCTCGGTATGGACGACCCCTGGGGCTACCGCAACCACATGCGCTTCACCGTGCGGCGCGACGGCGATATCGGATTCATGCAGCGTGGCACGCACCGTTTCCTGCGCATCGATGACTGCGACATTGCCCACCCGCGGCTGAACGCCATGCTGGCCGCGGCCCAGGACCGAACCTACGGAACTCGCCAAATCTCGATGCGGCTCGGGGAGCGCACCGGCGACATCCTCGTGCAGCCGCGGCTCCAGTGGCGTCCGGGCTCCCGACCACGGTTCCCCTCCGGCCAGAAGCACTACGAGGAGGAGTTGCTCGAGCAGCGCTATCGCGTCTCTGCCTCGGCCTTCTTCCAGGTGAACACGCGGCAGGCGGAGCGGCTTGTCGACCTCGCCGTCAGGAGGCTCATCGAGGCGCAACCGCGTGTCGTGGTCGACGCCTACAGTGGGGTCGGCACGTTCGCGGCGCTCCTCGCGAGCCGAGTCGACCAGGTCGTAACGATCGAGGCGCAGCCGTCAGCAGACGACGATGCCGCGGTGAACCTCAGTGGCTTCGACAACGTCACGAGGCTCGTCGGGACCGTGGAGGATGTGCTGCCCGGCCTCGAACCCTCGCCCGACGCGCTCGTCATCGATCCGCCGCGCGCGGGCGTCGAGCGCTCCGTGATCGACGCGATCCTCGCCTCAGAGGCACGCCGGGTGGTGTACGTCTCGTGCGAGCCGTCCACGCTCGCGAGGGACCTGCGTCTCCTCGTCGATGGCGGGTTCGACATCGTCGAAGTCCAGCCGGTGGACATGTTCCCGCACACTCAGCACATCGAGTGCGTCACGACCCTCGACCGCCGCCCGGCGGACGAGGCGTAACCTCGAGGTGGCCGACTCGCGGCTGATCCTCGCGTCGGCCTCGCCGCGGCGGCGCGAGTTGCTTGCCGCGCTCGCCGTCGCGTTCGAGGTGGTGGCCGCCGATGTCGACGAGTCGACCAGCGAGAACGATCCGGTCCGCGTCGTCGAGGGTCTCGCGCTCCGCAAGGCGCGCGCCGTGGCCGCTACACGACCCTTGAGCTCGCTGCAGGTAATCTTGGCCGCCGACACGATCGTCCTTGACGGTCTCGCGGTGCTTGGCAAACCCGCTGACCCGGAGATGGCACGCGCAACCCTCGAGCAACTGCGGGGCCGCGAGCACGAAGTCCTCACGGGAGTCGCCGTCGTCGCCGGTGCCCGTGTCGCGGCAGACTTCGTGCGGACGACGGTGCGGATGCGCAACTACACCGATGACGAGGTCTCGGCTTACATCGCGCGGGGCGAGCCCTACGATAAGGCTGGCGCCTACGCCATCCAGGACGAGACGTTCCACCCCGTCGAGACCACCAACGGCTGCGTGTGCTCGGTCATCGGCCTTCCGCTCTGGACCTCGCGGCGCCTCTTGCGCGTGGTCGCGGGCATCGAGACCGCGAGGCCGGGCCTCGGGCCGTGCAGCGGGTGCCCCGAGCGCGAGGACGGCTCCGATTGATCCAGCGCGTGCGCCGGCGGCTGTTCGCCTGGGCCTACGCTCGGGCGGCGCCGAGGCTGACGCGGGCGACCCTCGAGTACCGGCGGCGCCTGCTGGCCGGTCTCGATGGCCACGTGCTCGAGGTCGGTTGCGGCCCGGGGAACAACTTCGCTCTCTACCCCCGAGGTCTCTCGGTAGCAGCCTTCGACCGCAACGAGCACATGCTCGCCCGTGCCCGGGAGGCCACTCGAGCGTCGACAGCGCAGATCGACCTCGCGGAGGCCGACGCCCACGCGCTCCCCTTCGCTGATGCTGCCTTCGACCACGTAGTCGCGACACTGGTGCTCTGCTCGGTCGACCAGCCACAGGCGCTGGCGGAGACGCGACGGGTGCTGCGGCCGGGCGGCACGCTCCGACTCTGGGAGCACGTGCGCTCCGAGCGCGGCTGGATCGCCGCACTACAGCGCGCCTACTCACCGATCCACGGACTCTACGCGGACGGCTGCCACCTCGATCGAGACACGGCGCATGCCGTCAGGGCCGCCGGCTTCGAGGTCCTCGAGGAGCAGCGCGTCACCGTCGTCGAGCCGCACCTGCTGCTGATCGCGAGGCGGCCCGCCAGCGCCTGACGCTGCTACCCGTGCTGCACCATGATCTCGCCGATGACCGTCGAGAGGCGGAGGCGGATGCGACGGTCGCGCGCGGGATAGCCCGAGCTGACCACGTGGATGTCCCGTGCGATGCCCTCCTCGCGCTCGCCGAGGACATCGACCACGCCGATGATGGCCTGCGCCGTCGCGTCGACGCCGACGTCTGCGGGAACGCGCACGTGGATCTGGCCGATCCAGCAGAGCAGCGTGAGCTCCGTCTCGCCCTCCGGAAGGCTCGCGTCGCGAAGGTCGAGCGAGATGTCGCCGAGGACCGTCGCGATGACGGCGTCCTCGACGTTGAGCCCGCTCGCCCCACGCACGTGGCCGATGGTGCGGCGGAGGCGCCTCGTGAAGCGGCGCGCGCGCCAGGCCGCCAGGACAGCGAGCACGCCGAGGGCAACGAGCCAGAGCCCCACGGCCGCGCCGATAAGCCCCGCGACACCCAACGCGCGGGCGCCCGTACTGTCGAGGAGGAAGATCGCACCGAGGAGGACCAGGTACCCGCCGACAGTCAGCGGGAGGACGTCTCGGAGTCGGGAGGTCACGCGCTCACCGGCGGCTCGACCAGCGGCGCGCTCGCTCGTAGATGATCACGAGGCCGATCCCGATGAGGATCAGCGGCCATAGTTGCCGGATCCCCACGTCGGTAATGCCCAACGATTCGAGCAGGAAGATGGCGCCAATGATGATCAGCACGACCCCAAGCGCCATGTGGATGTCCTCCCCACCTCACCGCGTGTGATGCGGCTTGAACATCCATCTTACGTCCGCCTCTACCTGTGGCCATCTCGCGGGTTGCCCACTGGATCGCGACAGTAGACGATCCCTGTTCGCTAGAGCACCCGCCCGGGTTCTCACCAAGTTCGCGGAGCAACGATGCCGGACGCCATCATCGAGGTCACCGATCTCACCAAGACCTACGAGACGAGCGCGGTCATGGTGCACGCACTACGCGGCGTGTCGCTCACCGTCGAACGCGGCGAGATGGTCGCGATCATGGGACCTTCCGGTTGCGGCAAGACCACGCTGCTCAACTGCGCCTCGGGCATCGACGACCTGACGTCGGGCACCGTGCTCATCGAGGGCGCCGACCTCGC
The DNA here is from genome assembly GCA_964479165.1 of uncultured Dehalococcoidaceae bacterium. GTDB lineage: Bacteria > Chloroflexota > Dehalococcoidia > UBA2979 > UBA2979 > CAYZJO01. The sequence continues at coordinate 72,624 of CAYZJO010000012.1, read as the reverse complement.
GAAGATGGACGACGACACGCGGACGGACTACCGGGCCAAGCGCATGGGCTTCGTGTTCCAGTTCTATAACCTGCTCCCCGTCCTTTCCGCGGTCGAGAACGTCGAGCTGCCACTCCTCGTCTCGGGGACGTCACCCCGGGAGGCGCGCGATCGCGCGATGCAGTCGCTGGAGCGTGTCGGCCTGGCGGGGTTCGCGAAGCAGCGGCCGGCGGAGCTCTCCGGTGGGCAGCGCCAGCGCGTGACCATCGCGCGTGCCCTGGTGAACGACCCGGCGATCGTCTGGGCGGACGAGCCGACAGGCGACCTCGACTCCGCGACCGCGGACAGCATCATGAGCCTGATGCAGGAGCTGAACCGCTCGCACCAGCAGACGTTCGTCATCGTGACGCACGACCCCACGATCGCCGAGCGCTGTCACCGGGTCGTGTATATGCGCGACGGGCTGATCGAGCGCGAGGAGCGCAATATCCATGGATAACCTCTTCGGCATCCCGCTGACGAGCATCCTCATCGGCCTCCTCGTGCTGCTCGCGGCCGCACTGGCGGTGCTTGCGTTCATCGTGATCCGCCAGCCCCTGCTCGCGCGCATGGGTCTTCGGAACATCGGGCGGCGGCCGTCGCAGACGACCCTGATCGTCATCGGCCTGATGCTTTCGACGTTGATCATCAGCGCAGCGTTCGCCACCGGAGACACCGTCGGCTACTCGGTCACGAACACGATCTACCGCTCGTTCGAGGAAGTGGACTACGTCATCGCGTTCGACAGCGCACGGCACGAGCCGGGGCGCGCAGACTACCTCACGGACGGCGACCTCGAGCGCATCGAGGCAGGCCTCGGCGCTGACCCGGACATCGACGGCATCACCGGGATGCTCGTGCAGACCCTCCCCGTCCTTAATCCGGACGCCAGGCTGTCCGAGCCGAGCACGCAGGCGGTCGGCATCGACCCGAGCAGCGCCGACTCATTCGGGGCGCTGCGCGACCTCAACGACCAGCTGGTCCCAGCGGACACGCTCTCCGGCAACCGCGTCTACATCACCGAGGACCTGGCGCGCGCGATCGATGCGGGCGAGGGTGACTCAATCCGCCTCTTCGCGAACAACGAGCCGTTCGACTTCGAAGTCATCGGCGTGGTGCGCGACACCTCACTCACCGGCGCGATCACGAACCTGGGCACCACGACGAGTGGCAGCGGCGGCGTGATCATGCTCATGGACACGGCCCGAGAAATGGGCGCGCGGTCCGATGAGCTCACGTTCGTGCTCATCTCCGCACGCGGCGACGCGCGCGGATCCGCGGCCATCGCCTCCGAGGTCGAGGACCGCATCGACGCCTTCATCGAAGCGACTCCCGACCTGCCGGTGCAGATCGCCGTGACGAAGGCACAACTCGTCACCATCGGCGAGATCGCGGGTTCGCTCTTCGTGACGCTGTTCGTGGTCTTCGGCCTCTTCTCGATCGCGGCCGGCATCCTGCTCATCTTTCTCATCTTCGTGATGCTCGCCGCGGAGCGACGTTCCGAGATGGGGATGGCACGCGCGATCGGCATGAACCGCCTCCACCTGACGATGACCTTCCTGACGGAGGGCATGGCCTACAACCTCGGGTCGGCTGCCATCGGCGCGCTGCTCGGCCTGGGGGTCGCGTGGTTGCTCGTCACCGTCATGTCCAACATCTTCGGCGAGTTCGGGCTGCAGATCGCGTTCCACTTCAACTGGCAGGGTTTCCTGATCGCATACTCGCTCGGCGTCGTGCTCACGTTCGCGACGGTGGCGTACTCCTCGTGGCGGTCGGCGAACCTGAACATCGTCCGCGCGATCCGCGATCTGCCTGAACCGCAGCCGTTCCGAGGCTCTCGGAACACGATCCCGGCACTGCTCCGCTCTGCGGTGGGCGTCGGCTGGTACCTCGTCTGGCTCGCCATGGCGACGCTCTGGGTGATCGCGGGCGTGGCGCTGTTCTTCGTCGGGCTCGGCACGTTCGGCATCGGGATCGTCCTCGGCGCGATCCTCGCCGCCTGGTTCGTGTACGGCGCCCGCGCGGCCGCGAGGCCGTTCCCGGAAACGCGCGGGGTCGGCCGGGTCATCTACATCCTCTGGTGGGTGGTCTTCACGCCGCTGGCGCTCCAGGCGCCCATCACGTGGGCGCTGCTCCGCACGAAGCCGTGGGCCGACCGGCACCGCACGGCCGGAGGGTGGGCGCTCTGGATGCTGGTCATCGGCATCTTCCTCACGTGGTGGGGCGGCTGGCAGATCGACCAGCTCTTCGCCTACACGGGCGGCATCACCCTCGCTGTGCTCGCGCTTGCGATGCTCGCGACCTACTTCGGGGCGAACACGCGTGCCGCATTCACCATCGCGGGCCTCGCGCTGCTGTGGTTCTGGCTCCTGCCGCTGCCGTTCTCGCTCCTGTTCGAGGAGGGCGCGGGCTGGACCGATCCGGTGGACGGGCTCCTGCGGGTCCTCGGCCTGCCGCGCCCGCACGAGATGGCCGGCAACATCGACATGTTCTTCGTCTCCGGCGTCTGCATGACCGCCGCCGGCACGCTGGTCGTGATCTTCAACGCCGACCTCCTGCTCAACGTGGTCGCGCTCTTCGGGCGTTTGCTTGGAGGCATCGCCCCCGCCGTCCGCACCGCGGTCGCGTACCCGCTCGCCGCGAAGTTCCGCACGGCGATGACTCTCGCGATGTTCGCGCTGGTCGTCTTCAGCCTCGTCGTCATGTCGGCACTGAACTACAACTTCACGCAGCTCTTCCTCGGCGAGGACGCCGATGCCGGGTTCAACGTGTCCGTCGAGGGCAACCCGGCGAACCCAATCCCGGACCTCCGAGCGGCCCTCGCCGAAAGCGGCTCCGACGTCGGCTCCGAGATCGCGGGCGTCGGACGGTTGACGCAGGTGCTCCCGCAGGCGCGCCAGGTCGGCGTCGAGCCCGAGGACGAAGACGGCGATGGCTTCCGCCAGATGCGCGTCCAGGGCGTGGACGACGAGTTCCTCGACCTCGCGGTGATGCCGTTCCAGCTGCGCGCGATTGGCTACGAGACCGATGCCGCAGTCATCGAGGCACTGCGCACCGACCCCGACGTCGCGGTAGTGGACGCGAACGTACTCGCGCTGCCGGAGGGTGCGGTCGTGTTCGGGCCGGGCGGCGGCGCCAACCCGTTCCGCCTCGATCGCGGAGCAGCCGACCTCCGCGAGGCTCCGTGGGAGCCGATCGCGGTCACCTTGCGCGACCCGGAGACCGGTGACGAGCGGCAACTCTCGGTGATCGCCGTGATCGACAGCCAGGTTACGGGCCTGCTTCCCCCGCTCTTCGGCTCCACGTTCGTCCACGAGGACGTGCTGGCCGAGGCATTCGGCGAGGGCGAAGTGATCAACTACCTCGTCTCGACGGTCGATCAGTCCGAGGCGGGAGAGGTCGCCGTCGCCAACGCGATCGAGTCCGCGCTGCTCGAGAGCGGCGTCCAGGCGCAGTCCATTCAGCGCCTGATGAACGACTCCACCGCACAGGCGTCCGGATTCCAGCTGCTGTTCGAGGCCTTCATGGGCCTCGGGCTCATCGTGGGCATCGCGGCCCTCGGGGTGATCGCGTTCCGGACCGTGGTGGAACGGCGACAACAGATCGGCATGCTGCGTGCCATCGGCTACACGAGGCGGCTCGTGGCCCTGTCGTTCTTCATGGAGTCGTCGTTCATCGCGATCCTGGGCACGGGAATGGGCTTCGTCCTCGGGTTGGCGCTCTCGTACAACCTGCTGACGAGCCCCGAATTCACTGACGGCACGGAGATCAACTTCCAGGTGCCGTGGCTGCGGCTGCTGGTCATCGGCGGCATCGCTTACCTCGCGAGCGCGTTGATGACGATCATCCCCGCTCGTGCCGCCTCGCGCGTCGCCGTCGCCGAGGCGCTGCGGTACGAGTAGCGGCTCAAGTTCCGTCGAGGACAAGAAGAGGCCCCGCTCACGCGGGGCCTCTTCGCTTCCGTTCGGAATGCCTGCTACGCCGGAACTGTGGCCTTCAACCGCTCGAGGTGGCGCCGCACAACGGTCATCGCACCCTCCTCCGTAGGCGACACCTTCGGGGCCACCTTCCAGAACTTGGGAAGGTTCAGTTTCCACTCGGTCAGGATGTCACGCGCCCTCGGGGACTCCGTCAGCTCGAGGTGGCGGCGAACCATCGCTTCGAGCAACTCGATATCCTCGGGCTTCGTGACCTGCTCGAGGCCGACGAGCTCCTGGTTCACGCGAGCACGGAAGTCGCCCCGCTCGTCGAGGACGAACGCGACGCCGTTCGACATGCCCGCGCCAAAGTTGCGGCCCGTCTTTCCGAGGATAACGACGACGCCGTCGGTCATGTACTCGCAGCCGTGGTCGCCCACACCTTCGACGACCGCGCGCGCCCCGGAATTACGCACGGCGAACCGCTCCCCTGCCCGACCGGCGATGAAAATGTTGCCGCCGGTCGCGCCGTAGAGGACCGTGTTGCCGACGAGCACCGCCTCGTGCGTCGGGAAGCCCGCGTCCTTCGGCGGACGGATCGAGATCTCGCCGCCGTTCATACCCTTGCCAACGTAGTCGTTCGCCTCGCCCACGAGTTCGAGCGAGATGCCTCGAGTCAGCCAGGCGCCGAAGGACTGGCCCGCGGAGCCGCGGAACCGCAGCTCGATGGTGCCGTCGGGGAGCCCCTCGTTCCCGTACTTCTTCGCGATCGCGCCCGAGAGGCGCCCGCCCACCGTACGGTCCGTGTTGCGGATCGCGTACTGCCGCTGGACGGGGCGCTGGTGCTCCACGGCCTCGCGCACGTCGTCCAGGATATGGTCATCGAGTGGCGTGCCCGGGCGCGTGTTGCGCTCGATGACGCGGCGTCGAGGCTCGTCCGTCCCGACCCCGATCGGTTCGATTACCTTCGAGAGGTCGAGGCCATCGAAACGATGGCCACCCTCGGTCGGCAGCTGCTCGAGCAGGTCCGAGCGCCCGACGATGTCGTCGAGCCGCTCGTACCCGAGTTCCGCGAGGATCTCGCGGACATCCTCGGCGACGTGTGTCAGGAAGTTGACCAGCATCTCCGGCGTGCCGAAGTACTTGGCTCGCAGGTCCTCGCGCTGCGTCGCCACACCGACCGGGCAGGTGTTGAGGTGACACTGCCGAGCCATCTTGCAGCCGACGGCGACCATCGCCGTGGTGCCGAAGCCGAACTGTTCGGCGCCGAGCATCGCCGCGACGACGACATCGCGCCCCGTGTGTAGTCCCCCGTCCGTCCGAAGCAACACGCGGCCACGGAGGCCGTTCGCCATCAGCACGTGCTGCGTCTCGGCGAGGCCGAGCTCCCACGGGATACCGGCGTACTTGATCGAGGACAGCGGCGACGCGCCCGTTCCGCCGTCGTGGCCGGAGATTTGGATCACGTCGGCGTACGCCTTGGCGACGCCCGCCGCGATCGTGCCCACGCCCTCGGACGCGACCAGCTTCACGCAGACGCGCGCCTCGGGGTTCGCCATCTTGAGGTCGTAGATGAGCTGGGCGATGTCCTCGATCGAGTAGATGTCGTGGTGCGGCGGCGGTGAGATCAGCGGGGTCCCCGCCATCACGTGGCGCATCTCCGCGATGTAGCCCGAGACCTTGTGTCCCGGCAGCTGGCCGCCCTCGCCCGGCTTCGACCCCTGCGAGATCTTGATCTCGAGTTCGGTGGCCGCAGCCAGGTACGCCGGCGTCACGCCGAAGCGACCCGAGGCCACCTGCTTCACCTGCGAGTTCGCATCGCGCATATCGCCGTGCGGCGAATAGCGCCGCGGGTCCTCGCCGCCCTCGCCCGTGTTCGAGCGCCCGCCGAGGATGTTCATCGCCCGCGCGATGTCCTCGTGAGCCTCAGGCGACAGCGCGCCGAGCGACATCGCGCCTGTCGAGAAGCGCTGCGTGATGTTGAAGACCGGCTCGACGCGGTCCAGCGAGATGGACTCGCGGTCGGGCTTGAACCGCAGCAGGTCGCGCGGCGCGGTCGGTGGCCGGCTGGCAACCACCTCCGCGTACTTGTGGTACTCGTCGCGTCCGCCGCCCTGCGCGACGGTATGCAGCGCGCGCCAGACGGCGGGCTCGTTCGCGTGGTAGTCCCCGTCGCGGCGGTACTTGTACCAACCGCCGTGGTCCATCTTGCCCGCGCCATAGGCTCGATCGTGTCGCTCGAGGATGTCGCGCGCGATGTGCTCGTAGCCGATACCGCCGATACGCGAGGTCACCCCGGGGAACGAGTGCTCGATGACGTCGGGGCCCACGCCGAGCGCCTCGAAGATCTGAGCGCCGTGGTAGGACGAGACGGCGGAGATGCCCATCTTCGACATGATCTTGAGGATGCCGGCGTCGACGGCCTGTTCGTACTTGCGCATCACCTCAGCGATCGTCCGTTCGCCGAACTCGCCGGCGTCGGTCAGCGCGCGCAGGGTCTCAAAGGCGAGGTACGGGTTCACTGCGCTCGCGCCGAAGCCGATCAGCGCCGCGAAGTGATGAACATCGCGCGCATCGGCAGTCTCGGCGATGAGGCTTGCACGCATCCGGCGGCCCGTGCGGATCAGGTGGTGGTGCACCGTCGAGACTGCGAGCAGCATTGGGATCGGCGCCCAGTGTTCGTCGACCATGCGGTCGGAGATCACGATGACGGTGTGCCCCTCGTCGACGGCGAGTTCCGCCATCTGGCACAGTTCGTCGAGGGCGCGTCGAAGACCGTCGGGACCATCGGCCACCGAGAAACGAGCATGGAGGGTCGAGAGCCGGAAGTCCTCGACCGGCGTGCGACGCAGCGCCGACAGTTCCTCGTCCACCATGAGCGGGCTCGCAAGGTGCACGAGCCGCGCTGCCTCGGGCGTGGCCTCGAGCAGCGACGAGCGCCGACCGAGGTAGGTGTCGAGCGACATCACGATCTCCTCGCGGGTGGAGTCGATCGCGGGGTTCGTCACCTGCGCGAAGCGCTGGCGGAAGTACGTGTAGAGCAGGCGACCCGTGTCCTGCAGCGCGGAGAGCGGCGTGTCATCGCCCATCGAGCCCGTTGGCTCCTTGCCGTCCTCGGCCATGGGCTTGATGACGTACTCGATCTCTTCGTGCGTGTAGCCGTGGAGGACCTGAAGGACATCAACGTCCTCCTCCGGCCGCTGGCGAATGTGCCCGTTGTTCCGGTGCATCTCCGAGTTGAGGTGGTAGAGGTTGCGGCGCACCCAGTCACCGTACGGACGGCGGGCAGCGACCTCACGCTTGATGCGCTCGTTGTGGAGGAATTCGCGCCGCGCGGTGTCGACGGCGACCATTTCGCCCGGACCGACACGGCCGGACTCGACGATCTCCTCGAACGGCAGCTCGACGAGGCCAACCTCGGACCCCATCATCACGAGGCCGTCGCGGGTGACCTGGTAGCGCGCGGGACGCAGTCCGTTGCGGTCCATCACCGCGGCCGCGATCGAGCCGTTCGTGAACGCGACGGCCGCGGGGCCGTCCCAGGGCTCGCTGATACAGGCGTGGTACTCGTAGAACGCCCGCAGCACGGGGTCCATGTTCGGCATGTTCTCCCACGCCTCGGGGATCAGCATCATCATGGCGTGGAGGACGTCGCGGCCGGACTGCACCAGCAGCTCGAGCGCTTCGTCGAGGGACGCCGTGTCCGACCCGATCGGCCAGATGACCGGTAGCAGGTCGCCGAGATCGTCGCCCCAGACGGCCGAAGTGAGCTCGGGTTCACGTGCTCGCATCCAGTTGCGGTTGCCGAGCAGCGTGTTGATCTCGCCGTTGTGGGCGACCATCCGGAACGGCTGGGCCAGCTTCCAGCTCGGAAGCGTGTTCGTCGCGAAGCGCTGGTGGAACAGCGCGACTCCCGAGACACACCGCGGGTCCGCGAGGTCCGAGTAGAACGCCGGCAGCTGCGGAGCCACCATCAGGCCTTTGTAGACCACCGTCCGCGAGGACATCGACACGATGTAGCAGTCGACGTCCTGCTCACGGAATGACCGCTCCGCGCGGCGTCGTGCCAGGTAGAGGGCGCGCTCGTAGTCACCGCCGGGCTGCAGCCCCTCCGGTCGCGTGATGAGCAACTGCTCGACACCTGGGACGGTCTCGAGAGCGAGGCCACCAAGCACGGAAGGGTCGATCGGCACCGGCCGCCACCCGATGGTGACGAGACCGGTGCTGCGGACTGCTTCCTCGAGCAGTTCCCGCGCGCGAGGGCGCTCGCTCTCCTCGTGGGGGAGGAACGTCATCGCAACGGCGAGGTCCTCGGGGTTACCGACCTCGAGCCCGAGCTTCTGCGCTTCCTCGCTCAGCAGCTCGTACGGGACCTGGATTGTCACGCCGGCGCCGTCGCCGGACGCGGCGTCGGCGGACACGGCGCCTCGGTGGGTCAGGTTGACGACTGACTGGACCGCAAGCGAGACAACCCGGTGCTCACGCCGGCCGTCGATGTTGGCGACGAAGCCGGTGCCGCACGCATCGTGGTCGAAGTCCGGGTTGTAGAGGCCTACGGCCGAGCGCGTGCGTAGAGGGAACCGGATCGGTTCATGGTGACGGTCGCTGTTCTCGGCCACGGTGGGAATCCTAACCGCGAGCGGTAGTTCAGCCCCCCGGAGGAACCCCAAGGATAAACCCAACTACCTCGCTGCGGATCATGACGTTACGGATTGAGGGGACATATTGAGCGATCCGTCACAATCTCGCAACCGCCGGGAAACAATAGCGCTTCCGAGAGTTCCTGGCGTCACCCGAGATCGATTGGCGCTCGCTCCTCGCGGGCTACCTCACGCCGCACCAGCTCGTCGATCTCGCCCTCCGCGAGACCGAGGAGGTCCCGCAGCACGTCCCGCGTGTGCTGCCCCATGTCGGGCGAAGAGCCTCTGATGCCTCCGGGAGTGCGCGACAGCTTTACCGGCGTGTTCACGAGCGGGATGCGGCCGATGGTGTGGTGCTCGACCGGTACAAGCATCCCTCGCGCCTCGACCTGCGGGAGGGCCGCAGCCTGGGGGATCGTGTTCAACGGGCCGCACGGGATCTCGTACGCCTGCAAACGATCGAGCCACTCAGCGGTTGTCTTCGTCAGGAAGCCCCCCTGCAACAACGGCTCCAGCGCCGCGTGGTTCGCAGAACGTGCCGCGGCGGTCTCGAAGCGCGGGTCCTCGGCGATCTCGATCACGCCGAGCTCGGCGCAGAGCAGGTGCCACTGGTTCGGCACGCCCCACGCAAGCGCGACGACGATGTAGCCGTCCGCAGTCTCGAACGCCTGGAACGGCACCGCCGAGGGATGCCGCGTCCCGAGGGGCTGCGGCGGCTCCCCGGTGACGTGGTAGCGCATGAACGCGTTCTCCTGGATCGCCAGTTGGCAATCCAGCATCGAGATGTCGACAAACTGCCCGAGCCCGGAGACCTCGCGCTCCCGCACCGCAGCGAGGATGCCGATCGCCGCATACAAGCCCGCGGCGATGTCCCCGAGCGAGAGGCCCGGCCGCACTGGTCGCCCTCCGGGCTCCCCCGTCACGGACATCACGCCGCCAGCGCCCTGCACCACGATGTCGAGCGCGGGCTGGTCGCGCATCGGCCCCGTTTGCCCGAACCCGGAGATCGCGCAGTAGATGAGACGCGGGTTTTCCTCCTTGAGCGCCTCGTAGCCGAGGCCGAGCGCATCCATCGAGCCCGGCGTGTAGTTCTCAACGAGGACATCGACCTGCCGGACGAGCCGCTTGAAGAGCGCCTTGCCCTCCTCGGATTTCAGGTCGAGCGAGATGCTGCGTTTGCCACGGTTGATCGAGAAGAAGTAGCCGGACTCGCCGTCGACGAGGGGCCCTGTCGTCCTCGCGACGTCGCCCCAGGGCGGACGCTCGCACTTGATGACGTCGGCGCCGAGGTCGCACAGCGTCATCGTGCAGTAGGGGCCGGAGAGCACCCACGTCAGGTCGAGGACGCGCAGCCCTTCGAGCGGACCACTCATCGCATCGCCTCCTCGCCTGCTGTCACCACGACTTCGCCGGGCTGTCTCAACCCGAGGTAGACGCCGCCGAGCACGACCGCGCCACCGAGCAGTTGCACCGTGCTCGGAGTTTCGTCGAGCAGAACGGAGGCGATCAACGTCGCGACGACCGGCTCGCCCAGGATCGCGATGGCCACTACGCCCGCGGTCAGCGAGCCGAGCGCCCAGTTGAACGCGGTGTGGCCGATCAGCTGTGGCACGATAGCCAGCAGCAGGATGTAGATGTACGCCTCGCGCGGGTGTCCAGCCACCGACTCGCCGCTCGCGACCAGCATCGCGAAGAGCGCAGCCGCGGCGACACCGTACACGAGCGAGACGTACACGAGCGTCGACCGCGCCGCTCGGAGGTGGCGGCCGGCGAGCAGGTACGCAGCGGCGAACACGGCTCCGAGCAGCGCCAGCAGGTCCCCCTCGAGCGAACCGCGGTCGCCGAGGTCGTCACTGGCGAGCAGCAGCGCTCCGAGTCCTGCAACGGCGATCGCGAGCACGAGCCGCCTCGATGGCTGCTCACCCAGCAGCGGCCACGCCCCGAGCGCGACGAACAACGGCTGCGTGGTCACGAGCACGACCCCCGCAACGACCGAGGTGCGCTGCAACGCTGCGACCCATGCCGCGAAGTGCAGCGCCAGCACGATGCCGGCGACGGCGAGCAAGACGGACTCTCGTCGAGTGATCGTTCGGAACTCCCCGCGCCGCAGGGCAACCGCCGCCCCGAGCGTGATCGGCGCGGCAACGCCGAGACGCAGCGCAGCAATGACGATCGCCGGCGCTTCGGCCAGGCGGATCAGCGGTGCAGCCCAGCCGACTGCGAGCACACCGACGACCAACGCGGCCCACTGCGGGCGCGTCACCTCGAGCCTCTGATCCCTCCCCCGCCTGCGGGGAAGGGGAGGCCGGGGGTCTGCGCTTCTCGTCGGGGCCGCCGCTGCGCCATGCGCGGGAGGCTAGCACCGAGCGATTGGGCGCACGCACCGTGTGATTGACAGGCGTAGTGCCAGCACCAAAGATGCGCGCACGTCGCGTGGCGACGGAGTCGGACCAGTGCGCGCGGGCGGGGTTGAGGACGCATGAAGCTCGGCGTGGTCTTCCCGCAACTCGAGATCGGCCACGACCCGACCGTCATCCGGGACTTCGCTCAAACTGTCGAGGGCCTCGGCTACGACTACCTCCTGGCGTATGACCACGTCGTAGGCGCGAACCCTGACCGCCCCGGCGGGTTCCACGGCGCCTACACGCACGAGTCGACCTTCCACGAGCCGCTGGTGCTCTTCGGCTATCTCGCCGGGCTCACGACCCGCCTCGAGCTGTGGACCGGCGTGATCATCCTGCCGCAGCGCCAGACCGTGCTGGTGGCGAAGCAGGCCGCGCAGGCCCAGTTGCTGTCGGGCGGCCGCCTCGTCCTCGGCGTGGGCGTCGGCTGGAACGAGGTCGAGTACGAGGCTCTCGGCGAGAACTTCCACAACCGCGGACGCCGCATCGAGGAACAGGTCGCGCTCCTGCGCGAACTCTGGAAGAAGCACGCGATCTCCTTCGAGGGACACTACCACCGGGTGAGTCGCGCCGGTCTCAACCCCCTCCCCCCTGCACGGATCCCGATCTGGATGGGCGGCACCTCCGAGGCGGTCATCGAGCGAGTCGGCAGGCTCGCGGACGGCTGGCTGCTCCAGCCCAACCTCCGAGAGAAAGACGGCGGCATCGCGCCCTACTTCGAGCGCATCCGCGAGTCCGCCGAGCGTGCTGGCCGCGACCCCGCGTCGCTCCAGTTCGAAGTGCGGATGCCCGTCGCCGGGATGTCGACCGCCCAGCAGTGCGAGCGCGCTCGCGAGTGGATGGAGGCGGGCTGCTCGCACGTCTCGCTGATGACGATGGGCGCCGGGTTCGAGTCGCCGAGGGCGCACCTCGATGCCGCGCGCGCGTTCAAGGAGGCGTGGACATGACGGCCATGGAGCCACGCATCGACTGGGCAGCCATCACCGAGGAAGCCACGCAGATCCTCTCCAACTATATCCGCGTCGACACGGTGAACCCGCCGGGCAACGAGACGCGAGCCTGCGAGTTCCTCGGCGCGATCTTCGACCGCGAGGGCATCCCCTACCGCCTCTACGACCCCGGTGACAACCGCGCGACGCTCGTCGCGACGCTGCCGGGCGACGGCTCGCGAGGACGTTCGCTCATCCTGCTGAACCACACAGACGTCGTGCCGTTCGAGCGCGAGCACTGGACGGTGGAGCCGCTCAGCGGCGAAGTCCGCGACGGCTACGTCTGGGGCCGCGGCGCCTCCGACATGAAGGGCATGGGCGTGATGGAGCTCATGACCTTCCTGCTGCACAAGCGCCTCGGCCTGCCGCTCACGCGCGACCTCACGTTCATCGCCGTCGCTGATGAGGAAGCAGGGTCCGCCTACGGTGTCGAATTCCTCGCGCGGGAGCACCCCGAGGTCCTCGCCTGCGACTACGTCATCAACGAGGGCGGCACCGGCTCGACCGAGGTCTTCGGCGTCGAGCGGCCGGTGTTCAACATCGGCGTGGCGGAGAAGGGCCCCTTCTGGATCACGCTCACCGCGAAGGGGCGCCCCGGTCACGGCTCCGTGCCGCACGACGACAACGCCGCCGACCGCCTCGTCCGTGCGCTCCAGCGCATCCAGGACTGGCAGCGCCCACGCGAGCCGTCCCCCGAGGTGATGGAGTACTTCAACCAGCTCCACGCGGCGAGCATCATCCGTGAGCCGGTAAGCGACGCACTTCTCGAGCGACTGGCCGAGGAGCATCCACGCATCGCGTCATTGCAGACGAACTCGATCTCGCTGACGACGCTGAACGCGGGTGTGAAGCACAACGTCATCCCCGCCGAGGCGCACGCAACGCTCGATGTCCGACTCGTGCCTGGCTACGACCCCGCCAAGTTCCTCGACGAGCTGCGCTCGGTCATGGACGACCCGGGCATCGAGATCACCGAGGTGTTCCAGTCCTCGACGCCGCCGTCCCCACTCGACACCGAGCTGTACGCGGTGATGACGCGGGCTGCCAAGGACGCGATCGAGGACGCCGTCGTCGTGCCCGGCGTCTCGACGGGCTTCACGGACTCGCGAGTCTTCCGTCGCCTCGGGACGCCGGCGTATGGCTTCGTACCGATCCTCGTCGGACCGGAGGACGCGGGCCGGGTGCACGGCAACGACGAGCGGCTCTCGATCGAGAATCTGCAGCTGGGCACCCAGATCCTGTTTGCGACGGTGCGAGGAATATGCGGCTAGAAACCGATCCCTCCCCTGCTTACGGGGGAGGGTGAGGGTGGGGATCCGCCAGACGATAAAGGTCCCGGGAGCGGACCGAGGAGGTCAGCGATGCGACTGGACGACATCAAGAAGGTTGGCATGCTCGGCGGCGGCGTCATGGGCGGTGGGATCGGCCAGGTCATGGCGCTCGCCGGCTACACGGTCATTTGCCGCGACCTGACGCAGGAGATCCTCGACAAGACGCGCGACACGATCCTCAACACGCGCTTCGGCATCCGTCGCGCCGTCGAGATCGGGAAGCTCGACCAGACCGAGGCGGAGGCAGCGATCAGCAACCTCAACTTCACCACACGCCTCGAGGACCTCGCCGACTGCGACTTCGTGATCGAGGCTGTGCCCGAGAACCTCGAGCTGAAGCAGCAGGTCTTCAAGGAACTCGACGAGATCGTGAAGCCCGAGGCGATCTTCGTCTCGAACACCTCCGGCTACGTCATCGCCGAGATCGCGCGCGACGTGAAGCCGGAGCGCAAGCCACTCGTCGGCGGCATGCACTTCTTCAGCCCCGTGCCGGCGATGAAGGCCGTCGAGGTCATCTACACCGAGGACACATCGCCGGAGACCGTCGAGGCGATCCGCGGCGTCGGTGAGCGTGCCGGCAAGATCGTCTCGATGGTCAAGGACACGCCCGGCACCTACGGCTTCCTCGTGAACCGCATCTACGCCGCCGCCCGCCGTGAGGCCGACAAGATCCTCGAACAGGGCATCGCCACCGAGGAAGACATCGACAAGGGGATGAAGTTCGGCCGCAACTGGCCCGTCGGCATCTACGAGAGCCGCAACGCGACCCGGCAGGGGTGGCTGTAGGCGCGGTCTACTTCTGCGTCTCGGTTACCGGCGAGGGCGTCGAACCGCGGGGAGATTCCGAGGTTCGGAGAGGGTATCGCGATGTTCTCAGGCGAGTCGTGCCCGCCTGTGCGCGAACACCCTCTCCGACGTTTCGCAGGCCTCGCGCTCTGGGCGCTTCCGCTCTGGGCGGTGCTCCTTGCCGTCAGCACGCTCACCCATCAGCCTGATCCGGCCACGGACTTCGGCTCCTACGCGGAGTACATCACGACCGAGCGGTTCCTCCTCAGTCACCTCGTTGCGAGCATCTTCGGGGCGGGGTTTGGCACCGTTGGCTTCCTCGCGCTGTTCATCGCTCTCACGCGTAGCTCGTTGAGCGCATTGCCACTCGTTGCGCTGGTCGCCAGCGTGTTTGGGAATACGCTCGTCACCTCCGTCTTTGGCGTCGCCGCGTTCGCGCAGCCGGCAATCGGCGAAGCCTATCTGGCGGGGGAAACCGCTCAGGCAATGGCCTTTGACGAGTCCGTTTATGGCGTGCCGCTGTTCGCGACGGCCGGCATCGGGCTCCTGTTGTTCGCGACCGGCCTTATCGCATTCGGCATCGCGGTACAGCGCTCGGGACTGTTTCCGGCCTTCTCCGGAGGCACGTTCGCCCTCGGCGGTCTCCTCTTCACCGTGATCGGCTTTCTCTTCGTCGACGTGCTGCAGCCGGTAGGAGCCCTCTTGATGGCCGGCGCGTCAGTTGCGATGGCTGTGCGTGGGGGTCACGCGCCCGAGCGAGACGCCTGATTCGCCTGCACGATCGTCCGCGTCACCTCCGCCTGCGCGAGGTGCTCCGCGGCGTGCCTCGCGACGACGAGCAGCACGTCGAAGCCGCGCACCTCGCCGCGTCGCGGGTGCTGCCGCACCTCGAGCGCGAGCGTCACGAGGCGGTCGAATGAGCGTTCGATGTAGGCCCAGCTCGTCGAGGCGATGAGGCTCGCCACGCCGCTACCGCTGGTCCTTCGTGTTGTCCCACGTGGCGAGGCGAGCGAGCGGAATACGCGCGTAGGCCGCACCGCTCCGCGGCTCCGTCGGCAGCTGATCCTCGGGCGTGCCGCGTCGGCGCGCGCCTTCGCGCATCAGCTCGAGGACGCCCTCCCCGTCCTCGACGAGCGTCGCCTCGCCGCGGATGAGCAGGCCACGAAGGTTTGCCATCGAGTCGCCGTCCTCGAGGAGCAGCGCTACCTTCGGGTTGCGGGCGATGTTCACCTTGCGCTGGCCCCGTACGCTGACGGCAACCTCGTCCCCGACCCGGAAGTAGCCGAGCGGCACCGAGTGCGGGAAACCGTCCTTCCCGACCGTTGAGAGCACCGCCCAGCGCGGCCCGTTATCGAGGAAGGCATAGGCCTCTTCGCGCGTCATCTCCGCCACGTCGTCTCCCCTCCCACGTCGTACGTTGCTTGCCTCACTCGCCCAGCAGCCGCGCGACGATCTCGTCGACGGCAGGCGGCGGGTCTGCATCCTGATACTCCGCCAACCGACGGTAGACGTCCGCTGCCGCGAGGTGGAAGCCCGCAGGCAACCCGGCGCCCTCGAAGGTCGCGGCGATCTGCTCCATCTCGTCGATCCAGCGCCAGGCCTTGGGCGCCGCGCCCTGTAGTTGCCGGCCGTAGTTGTCGAGGACGCGCGGCTGGGACTGGCGCCACTCCTCGAACAGCGCGCCCACGACACCCTCTCGCGTCGCCATCGCAACGATCGAGCCGATGAGGGCGGTCGAGCCCTTGGTGTAGGCGGCGTACGCCATCTTCAGCGCCGAGGCAGCGCCCGCACCGCCCTCGAGGACCACGACGCCCAGCGGGCTCCCCCCGAACCAGCGCGCAGCGTCGGCAGCGCCGTCGCCCGAGAGGTAGAGTCGCGTGCCCTCGCGCCAGGCGGGGCCACCCACAATGCCGCCGTCGACGAACGTCGCGCCCGAGGCAGTTACCAGCGACTCGACCGTGCGTGCTCGCGCCGGCGAGACCGCGTTGGCGTCGAGGTAGACGCCCTGGAACCCGAGGCCAGCGACCTGCCGCGCGACGTCCTCGGCGGCGTGGGGCGGGCAGATGCTGAGGATCGCGTCGCTTGCGGCCACCAGCGCCTCGACGTTGCCGGCGTCCTCGAGACCGCCGCGCTCTGCCCGAGCCACGCTCGCGGCGCTGCGGCCGTCCGAGGCCCAGAGCACGCGCGCGTTCTTCGTCGCCGCCGCGCCGATGCTCGATCCCATCTGGCCGGGGTGCAGCAATCCGATGGTGGTCATGCGCTCACCTCCTCGCTGACGGTCGCAGTATGACACCGGCGGGCGAGGCCGGTAGCATCCGCCCTCGTCACGGCAACGCCATGGAGTCGCGCTTGCAGGTACCGATCGTCGACGTCCCCGACGGCCCGCGCGGCCTCACGCCCGAGTGGCTCACGCTCGCCTTGCGCCGCGGCGGCGGCGTCGACGCCAACGCTAGCGTCGAGGCCACGCGCGCCGAGGTCATCGGCACGGACCGGGGCATCGGCGGGCAGGTCGCCCGCATCCACATCGAGTACGCGCCCGCGGGAGCCGGGCCCGCGACGCTCGTCGCGAAGATGCCGAGCGACGACGAGCGCAACCGCTCCGGTGGCCGCTTCCTGCGCTTCCCCCAGCGCGAGGTCGGCTTCTATCTCGAGGTTGCGCCAACGCTCCCGATGCACACACCTCGCTGCCACTTCGGCGCGGTCGACGACGACGGCGACAACTTCATCCTGCTGCTGGAGGACATGGACTACGCGCGCGGCGGCGACGACCTCGTCGGCTGCACCGACGCCGAGGCCGAGGCGGCAATCGACGCCCTCGCGGCGATGCACGCGGCCTGCTGGCGTTC
Organism: uncultured Dehalococcoidaceae bacterium; assembly: GCA_964479165.1. Taxonomy (GTDB): domain Bacteria; phylum Chloroflexota; class Dehalococcoidia; order UBA2979; family UBA2979; genus CAYZJO01. Next base: position 55,695 of record CAYZJO010000012.1, on the reverse strand, counting down.
GCCGCTGCTCGAGGCGGTCGGCTGGATGCCGGCGATCGGCCAGATCGATCCGGGCCGCGTGCGTGTCTACACGCTCGCGCTCCGCGAGGCGCGCGACCTCGGGGAGCGCGTGGCGCACCTCGTGCCGACCGAGTCGCAACCACTCCTCGACGAGATCGCGCCCCGCTTCGCGGACGTGATCGAGCGACTCGGCCGCGCGCCACAGACCCTCGTCCACGGGGACTTCCGCCTCGACAACCTCTTCTTCCCTCGGAACGAGGAAGGCGCGCCTCCGACCGCAATCGACTGGTCGAACGCGATGCGCGGCCCCGGCCCCTACGACGTCGCCTACCTCGTGAGCGCCGCCTTTGAACCGGAGCGCCGCCGCGGGAGCGAGGAGCGCCTGCTGCGGCGCTACCACGAGGGCCTGCTGGCGGGCGGCGTCGAGGGCTACACCTACGACGACTGCTTCGACGACTACCGGCTGTCCTTCATCGAGCCGCTGGCGCGGATGCTGTTCCTCATCATCCGCGGCCACAGCCGCCCCGGTCACCGCGTCACGCGCATCCTCGAGCGCGCGGTGCACAACGCGGCGCTCGCGGCGGGGGACCTGCGAGCGATCGAGGTGCTCGAGCGGTAGTGGGCACTCGTCTGTGGCAGACTACCCCGACGAAAGCGAACCAGCGCGCGGGTGGGTAACCATGGACCCAATCGAGCCAGCAAGCATCCATAGTGTCGCTGGGATGGAGTTCCATCGGCCTCGGTTCATCAGCCTCAGGAACCACCCCGAGTTCAATGAGCGCTGGCTACATGAACGGTTGATCGCCGAGCCAGAGATCCTCGGACTCGGCGAACTGGAGGTGAGGGCGAGCGAGCGTCGTCAGCCCGCCGCGGGTCGACTCGACTTGCTTCTGACTGATCCCGAAGCACTGACTCGCTACGAGGTTGAGATACAACTTGGCCCGACGGACGAGTCGCACATCATCCGAACGATTGAGTATTGGGACATCGAACGGCGGCGCTACCCACAATACGATCACGTCGCCGTGATCGTCGCCGAGAACGTTACGAGTCGCTTCCTCAATGTGATCGGCCTCTTCAACGGGTTCATCCCCCTGATCGCGATCCAAGTGCAGGGCGTCGAAGTGAATGGGGCGTTTACGCTCGTTGCTACTCGGGTGGTCGACCTCGTCACCCTCGGTACGGAGGATGAGGACATCGGTGAGACTGTCGATCGATCTCATTGGGAGCGGAAGGCGTCTCGGGAATCGCTGGCCCTTACCGATCGACTCCTAGCTTTGGTTCTGGAGGTCGAGTCTGGTCTCTCGCTTAAGTACAACAAGCACTACATCGGCATCGCTAGTCATGGTGTCGCCAGGAATTTCGTCAGCTTCAAGCCACGCAAACAGCACGTGATCATGCAATTCAAGATGCCGCGATCCGAGGAGGTAACCGCTCGATCGACGGAAGCCGGACTCGACATGCTTGCGTACGACCAACGCTGGGGCCGTATCGGGTTCGCGTGACGAGCGAAGATGCGTCGTCGCAGCGAGATGTTCTGCACTACCTCGTGCGTCAGGCGAGGGAGGCGTACGCCTGGTGACGGAAGGCGGGCGGCGGCACATCCAGCAGCCGCCCGCTCGTCGCCCCTACCGCGTCAGCCAGCCGAAGCGCTGCGGGCGGCGCTTGGCGTCGGGGTCGAGGTCGACGTTGATCAGCGACGGGATGTCGAGGGTCATCGCCTCCTTGAGGGCGGCCGCGAGCTGGTCCGGCGTCTCGGCGTGGTAGCCCTTCCCGCCGAAGGCCTCCATCACCTTCTCGTAGTGCGCGCCGGGCGTGAGGCCGCCGGGCGGCAGGTGCTCGGCGTTGAGGTCCATGTGGTGGCCGCCGATGCCGTTGTTCACGAAGACCACCCACGTGATCGGCAGCTTGTGGCGGACGGCGACCTCGACCTCCATGCCGCCGAAGCCGAAAGCGGCGTCGCCCTGCAGCGCGAGCACCCGCTTCCCGGGGTTGCACACCTGCGCCGCCAGCGCGAAGCCGTGACCGAGGCCCATCGAGCCGAATGAGCCGGCGTCGAGGCGGTGCCGCGGCAGGTAGTTGTCGAGGACGGTGCGCGAGATGTCCATCGTGCTCGCGCCCTCGGCGACCACGATGGTGTCGCGGCCGATGGCGTCGCGGATCTCCTTCAGGGCTCGGTAGTAGCCCATCGGAGTGGTCTCTTCCTTCATCATTTCGTCGACGGCGGCCTGGTTGCGGGCTGCCTCGGCACGGACCGACTCGGTCCACTCGGAGTCGTTGGGGAAGGTCCACGGCTCGGCCTCGAGCGCCTCGTTCAGCTGCCCGAGGACGGCCTTCGCGTCGCCGACCAGACCGACCTCCGCCGGCACGTTCACCCCGATCTCCGAGGCGTCGATGTCCAACTGCACGACGCGCACGTTGTCCCGGTACCGCGGCGGCAGGCCGTAGTGCAGCATCCAGTTGAGCCGGGCACCGAGCAGGACCACGAGGTCGGTGTTCTGGAGGACGTACGAGCGCGCGGCGGCGGCAGCCTGCGGGTGGTCGTCGGGCAGCACGCCCTTCGCCATCGGCATCGCGAGGTACGGCACGCCCGTCGCCTCGACGAACTGCTGTGCTTCCTTCTCCGCGCGCGCCCACGCCACGCCCTTCCCCACGACGATCAGCGGGCTCGAGGCGCTCTTGAGCGCGTCGAGGGCGCGCTGCACGTCGGCGGGGTCGGCCTTCGGGCGCGGCGGGTCGGGGACGCGCGGCACCCACTGCACCTCGGACTCCTCGACCTTGCCGGTGATCACGTCGCCCGGCAGGTCGAGGAACGAGGGGCCCGGCACGCCGTTGATCGACTTGCGCACGGCCTCGGCGATGTAGACGGGGATGCGCGCGGTGTCGAGCACGCGGTGCGCGAACTTGGCGTAGGGGAGGACGGGGGTGATGAGGTCGGCTTCCTGGAAGTCGCCCATCGTCGCCCGGCTCATCTCGCCGGCGCCGCCGAGCATCAGCAGCGGCCAGCGGTTCGCCCAGGCGTTGGCGAAGGCCGCGATCGCGTTGAGGACGCCGGGCCCCGAGACCAGCAGCGAGGCGCCGATGCGCCCCGTCAGGTAGGAGGTCGCCTGCGCCGCGTAGGTCGCCGGCATCTCGTGGCGCGTGCCGATGAACTTAATGCCCTCGCGCTGCGCCGCCGTCGCGATCCCGGTCACCGGGATACCGACGACGCCGTACACGGATGGAATGCCCTGCGTCTTCAGCGACTTCGCGATGATCGTCGCGCCATCAATCTCGGCCACGCGTCCCCCCGTTCACGCCCCACCCGAGGCCCGTCGCGGCCTTGCCGCGGTCTGTTGCAGGGACGCATCCTACAACGCGAATGAACGCGCGTGATGGGGCACGTTCATGAGACTCGGACGCGAGTAGGCCATGGAGCGTCGCGAAGAGATGCGAGACCGTGCAACCGCGCCGGAGACAGGTCGAGGGCGCCGCACGACCGCGTGTCGGTGGCAGGTAACTCTGCTGATCAGTGTTCGACTTCGACGATCTGCCCGCAGACGACGTGCGTTAGCGGCCTCCGGCCTCCGCAGCGGCGATGCCCTCGCCGAGCAGGTCGCCGTAGACCGGGCCCAGCATCATCCGCCGGACGACGCCCTCGCGGTCGATGAAGAACGTGGCGGGGAGGCCGCGGACGTTGTAGCGCGCGGTGACAGCGCCGTCCGGGGTGTCGAAGGCGGTCGGAAAGGTGGCACCCATCGCCTCGATGAACGCCACCGCGTCCGGCCGCGCGTCGAGGGCAAGCGCGTTCACCGCGAGCACGACGAGGTCGTTCGCCGCCGCCCGCTCCTGGTACGCCGCTTCGAACTCCGGCATCTCGCGGCGGCACGGCTCGCACCAGCTCGCCCAGAAGTTGAGCACCACGACCTTGCCTCGGTAGTCCGAGAGCCGCAGCACGTCGCCGCCGTCGAGCGCCTCGACTGCGAAGTCGGGGGCAGGCTCGTCGCGAGCGACGGTGCGGTCGTCGAGCGGCCCGAGGGCGGCGGACGTCTCGTCCCCGAGGAACTCCCGCTGCACGAACAGACCCCCGACGACGAGCACGATCGCCGCGACGATGGAGTAGCGAGTGAGCCGGTGGCGGCGCGTTTCGGCCATGCCTCGATCGTAGGCGAGACCACCGCCTGACCGCTCTCCTCTCCGACCCCGCCCCCAGCGTCCGGGGAGAGGGCTTGGGGGTGAGCGCCCCCGCGGTTACGATCGTCTTCGATGACCGCTCCTGACCTCGAAGCCGCCGCACTTGAGCACGCTGCCGACCTGCTGGCGGCGTCGCGCTACGTCGTCGTCCTCGCGGGTGCGGGGATGTCGAAGGAGTCCGGCATCCCGACCTTCCGAGGCGAGGGCGGGCTCTGGACGACGCGCGGCGAGCCACCCCTCAACCAGTACGACACTTTCCGCGACGACCCCCGCCGCTGGTGGGAGCGACGCCTCGAGCAGCAGGCGGCCGGCGACGAGTTCGCGAGCGCCCTCGAGGGCGCGCGGCCGAACGCAGGCCACGTTGCGCTCGTGGAGCTCGAGACGGACGGCATCGTCGGGCACGTGATCACGCAGAACATCGACGACCTGCATCGCCGCGCGGGCCAGCGCCACCTCACCGAGATCCACGGCAACCGTTACTGGATGCGCTGCGTCCGCTGCGAGATGCGCTGGCCGCGCGAGGAGTTCCCAGTCGACCCGAGCGACCTGCCGCCTCGATGTGCGAGCGCCGGATGCGACGGCATCGTCAAAGGCGACACCGTGATGTTCGGTGAGCCGATACCGCCGTCCGCGCTCGCCCGCTGCGCCGAGGAGTCGGCGCGGGCGGACCTCTTCATGGTGGTGGGCACCTCGGCCGTCGTGTACCCGGCGGCGCAGTACCCGGTGCTCGCAGCGCAGCGAGGCCTGCCGCTGATCGAAGTCAACCCTGAGCCGACGCCTCTGACGCCGCTCGCGAGCGTGGTGCTGCGCGGGCCCTCGGGCATCGCGCTCCCACGGCTCCTCGAGGCGGTGCGCGAGCGACGAGGACCATCGACCGCTGGAACGGAGAGCGCGTGAGCCAGCCAGCGATGCTCGGCATCCTGATTGGGACGGCCGATGGCCTGCTTGAACTGATCCCTGGCATGTCGCCCGAGCGCGGCTTCGCGGCCTCGGGCGCCATCGAGGTGATCGACTACCGCGCGGGACAGGGACTGGCCGCCGGTCCCGAGGCTGGCGCCTGGCTGCACGATGGCGCGCGCTGGCGCCAGGTGTACGACCCGGCGGCGGGCGCCGATGGCGTCGAGGGCGCGCCTCGGTCCGCGCGCGTGGCCCCGGATGGCTCGCTGTACGTCGGCCTCGAGCCCGCGGCGATGCTCCACTCCGACGACGGAGGCAAGACGTGGACCAACATCGAGGGCGTGCAGAACGTGGTGAAGCACGCACGCCAGATCTCGACACCGGCGAACGCGAGCGCTCCCTATGTCTCGGGCATCGCGTTCGGTGAGGGCGGCGTGTTCGTCGGCATTGCAGGCGCCGGCGTATGGTTCACCCGGGACGCCGGCAAGAGCTGGCTGCGCAAGGGCGACGGGTTGGACCCGCTCCTTCACCGCATGTGGGACCACCCCGAGCGCGAGGAGCGGATCTACGCCAGCACCGCCTCGGGCTTCTATCGCTCCGAGGACGGCGGCTACTCCTGGTCTCACTCTGTGAACGGACTCGACCGTACGCGCGCCGGCGACGCCGCCATACTACCTGGTCCGCCTGACGTGCTCGTGATTGCGGCCTCGAAGGGCTCGGACGGCAGCGAGGGTGCGCTCTATCGCTCGGTGAACGCCGGCCTCACGTGGTCGCGGATCGCCCTCGGTGAGCGGCACGAGTTCGCACGGCGCCCCCTCGTGACCCGCGTGTGGGACAGCGCGGACACGTTGTTCGCGCTCGCGGACGGCACGGCATGGGGCTCGCATGATGCCGGCGATACGTGGATCGCCCTCGCGAGCGGTCTCCCCGAGGACGCTCGCGCCCTCGCCGCCGCGCTCTGAGGCGGACACGTCCGCCACGATCAACCGCTGGCCAATCGACGAGCAATCGCGCGCCAGTAGCCTGTGCCAGTCGTCAGCTTCACGAGGGAACTGGAGCTGGAGGACCATGCGTCGCCGCCGAGTCCGCCTCCGACCCGACCAGCACGCGGCAGCCGCCGCCTCGCCCGCCGTGCGCGAGCCCGATTCCGCGACGCGGTCCCCGCGCGGCCCCCTCGAGACGATGCAGAGCACGCTGGGGAACGCTGCGGTCGCACGGCTCGCGCGTAGCGGCACGGTACCTCCCGTTGCCACCCCCACAGAGCTTCGACTCGAGGGTTCGGCGCTGCCCCGACCGCTCGCGGCTCAACGCGGGCCACGCCTCATCAGCCGCCAGTTCGTCGATGACACTCCGCAGGAGAATCTGAGCGAGGCAAGCCAAGGGCGCTGGAACGCGATCGCGGACGACATGCGGGCGCTCGCCTTCGACATGGGCGCGGCACACATGGCATCTGGGCTCTCGAGCCCGACACGTGCACAGTGGCTGAACCAGCTCGGCGGACCGCTCCTGACGCAGCTCGCCGGGATCGACTCCGACGTGAAGCTGGAGCACTTCGAGCGCACCTATCGGGCCTTCGAACGCCACATCTACGACTCCACGATCGCCGCGACGACAACGTGGGGCGAACTGCAGACGGAGTACGAGGCAGAGCAGGCCGACCTTGCCGGCGATCCGGACCCCGTGAGTGCCGAGGCTCTGAAGTACCTCACCGAGACCTACGAGGCCGACAAGCGCCGCATCGATGCCGGCGCGATCCACTTCCTGACGGAAGACGACTTCAACCAGATCAAGTTCGTTCTCGACAACGACCGTCACATCTCTCTCGGCGAGCTCCGTGGCGCGCGGGTGCGCGTGGACGCCCTCATCGAAATGCTCGAGGTCGTCGAGGAACTGCGCTACGAGGGCCGCGACGAGGACCACATCCTCCCCGGCTGGGATGACGCCGTCCTCGCTGAGCGCGACGAGCTCCAGCGCCTCCTCGACCAGGCCCCCACGTCGGACTACGCGGGTCAGTATCAGCGCCTCATCAAGGACCTGATGGACGAGCGTGGCCAGGCGCTCGCTGCGAAGCCGCGAGAGAAGGGGTTCGGCGAGAAGGTCTTCCTCCTCGGCAAGGGCGCGATCTCCGCTGTCGTGGATCCCGTGATCGAGGCGGGCAAGCAGCTGGTCGACCTCAGTCAGATCGGGCTGCACTTCCTGAGCGGGGGGAAGTACGACCCGAGGTTCATCAGCGACATGGCGGAGGCCGCCGAGCAGGGGGCTACGACAGGTGACCTCCTGACGGGCATGGCCAAGGGCCTGATCGAGACGCCGGAGCGCTTCCTCAAGGCTGTCGAAGCGGGCGACTGGGAGGCGATCGGCCGCGAGACGGCCAACCTCTACATGCTCGCGAAGGCGGGGAAGGCAGGCTCTGGCCAGGCAGCAAAGATGCTGCGCTGGGCGAAGGCGAGACAGGTCGCAACCCGTGCCATGCGGAACGGTGGCGAGGGAGCCGCGATCAACTTCAACAAGCAGCTCTCGGCGAGCGGCTTCAAGGGCACGCTCGCAGAGGGGCGTCCCGGCTTCGGTGTGTTCGAGGGGCAGTACCCCGGCGTGTCCAAGCCCGTGGCAGTGAAGGTGTACCCGGACACGCCCGAGTGGACACAGATGTTCCTCGATGAGATGGCCGGGGCTCAGGCCGCCTCGCGGGCGCGCGGCGGTCCGAGGTTCTATGGCGAGGTTCCAGCCGGGCCCGGCAAGCGAGCCTTCGCGATGGAGAAGGTGGAGGGCGGCTTCACGGACAACATGAGTACCGCGCCCAGGGGCAGCCCTGAGTGGAACGCGGCGGAGGCGCAGGCACAGTTCGTCACGTCCCGGGTCACCGCTCGGACGGTGGCGGACGTGCAGAAGTTCGGGAACAGCCTGCTGAGACGAGGCTACTACTACGCCGGAGAGGTGCAGGGGTTGGTCGATGCCTCGGGCCGCTGGCGTCCGATCGACTTCCAGGGCGTACGCCGTCTCCCGCCCCGGCGGGACGCGGCAGCATACCAGGAGGCGCTGGAGTCACATCGGTCGATGGTGGACCTCGAGGCTGCGAGCTACCAGCGGATCCTGAACGACCGCGCCGCGGCTCGAACCCCGTAACGACAGCTACCCCGGCAGAGCCTCGCGAACACGGGTGCTACACTTGTACTCCCGACTTACAAGCGCACAATGAGCACAGAGCGACGGGCCGCTCGACGGCTCGAAGGGACACGCGTAGGCATGTCTGCCGCGACGAAGGCTACCGAAGGCATGATTGAGGCGAACGGGCTCCAGTTCCAGTACCAGGAGTGGGGCGACACCCGCACCAAGCACGCGATCGTCATGCTCCACGGCTATGCCGCGACGAAGAGCATGTGGGACGAGACGGCGCAGGACCTCGCTCGCGAGTACCGCGTCATCGCGATCGACCAGCGTGGCTATGGAGGCTCCTCGCGCGCCGCAGACCTCGATTACACTCGAGCGACTCAGGTCGAGGACCTCGAGGCGATCATCGAGGGCCTCGGTCTCCGAACCGTGACCCTCGTGGGACACGGGATGGGCGGCGCCAACGCCCTCTGCTACGCCGCAGAGCATCCCGATGTCGTCAGTGCACTCATCCTGATCGAGGCCGCCCCCGAAGTGCTGCGCAGCGGCATCGAGACCGTCCGCCGCCTGCTCGTGACGAGTCCGGCGGAGTTCACCACGCTCGACGAGGCCGCCGACACGTTCCGCGAGTTCTATCCCTACGCGACGGCCGAGCAGATCGACCGGCGGGTTCGCGCGGCCGTCGCCGTCGGTCCGAGCGGAGCGTACACGTGGGATTTCGACCCCGCGTTCCGCGATCCCTCAGTGCGACCACCCGAGCCGGACCCCGGACAGCGCCGCCTCGCCGACCTCTGGGACTCGGCGGACCGCGTCCAGTGCCCCGTGATGATCGTCCGAGGCTCGGAGACGGACATGCTCACGCCCGAGGCCGTGCAGCGCCTGCAGCGCCGCATCCTCGGCTCACGCGTCTCTCTCATCGAGGACGCCGGTCACCACGTGCCCACGGATCAGCCGGCTGCCCTGGCGCTGACGATCCGGGAGTTCCTCCAGAGCCTCGCGAACTGAGCACTCCACAGGCTACGTCTACGGCGAGCGCCTCACCGAGGCGCTCGTCGTCTATGTGTCGCCCGCACCTGCCGCCACCGGGAGTCCGAGGGCGCCGGCGTCACGCAACGCGGTGATCTCATCCCACGAGTACCCGAGCTCGAGCAGGACCGCCTCCGTGTGTTCTCCGAACTGGGGTCCGAGGCTCTCGAGGCGCGCCGGGGTCTTTGAGAGGTGTACCGGGGAGCCGACCATCGGCCACTCCCGGCCCTCGCCGTCGGGCACGCGCACGAGGTAGTCGTTCGCCCATGCCTGCTCATCCGCGCCGATCTCGAGGTAGTCCGCCACGGGCTGCACGAGCAGGTCGCGCTCGTGGAACAGCCGCAGCCACTCGTCGCGGGGCTTGGTGGCGAAGATGGCGTCCATCTTCGCCACGATCTCCCGGTGCAGGGGCAGCCGGTCCGCCGTCGTGCGATAAGGGTCCTCGGCCAGCTCCGGCGCCTCCATCACCTCGCAGAACTGGCGCCACCACTTGTCGGGCGGCAGCGCGCCGATCATGAACCACTTCCCGTCGCCGGCTCGGAAGTGCGTCCACGTGGGACCCCGGTCTTCGCGCTGCCGCGGCGGCGTGAGGGCGCCCGACCACAGCACGCCGGTGATGCCATAGGCCTGGAGCATCATCTGCGAACCGTAGAGCGACGTATTCACCTCCTGGCCCTCGCCCGTGCGCTCCCGCTGCAGCAGCGCGAGCACGATGCCATAGCCGGAGACCATCGCCCCGACCTGGTCCGCCTGGGGAAAAGTCGCGGCCATCGGCGTCCCGTCGGGAGCCGCCACGACGGACATGAACCCGCCGCGAGCCTGCGCGAGCGTGTCCATCGCCCCCGTATGGCGGTCCGGGCCGAGGTGACCCCAACCCGACGCAGACGAGTAGATGATGGTCGGATTGTGTTGCGTGAGCGTCTCGTAGGTGATGCCGAGGCGCTCCATCGCACCGCCTCGCATGTTGTTGTGGAAAACGTCGGCGGTCTCCACGAGCCGCCAGAACACCTCCATCCCCCGCTCCGTCTTCAGGTCGAGTGTGATCGAGCGCTTGCCTCGATTGAGCGTGTCGAAGTAGGCGGAGCGCTGGCTGTCGCCGGAGGGGAACGCCTGGAGTCCGCGCCCCGGGTCGGGGTTCTGGTAGGACTCGATCTTGATGACGTCGGCGCCCATGTCCGCGAGCATCGCGGTGGCGTACGTCCCCTGCTGCCAGATGGACAGGTCGAGGATGCGGTAGCCCTCGAGCGGTCGTTTGGTCATCGCACCGTCGTCCTTCGCGTGCCCGTGCCGTATCACGCTGCGTATTCTGCCACGCGCGATGGCGTCGTACGCACGGAAGTCCACAGTGCCTGTCGCTGGTAGGATCGCGAGGTCCACACCCTCCCATCTCCTCGGAGTGCGCATGCAGCGAGACATCCCGCGCGTCGTGATCACGGGTCTTGGCGCGGTGACACCGATCGGTAACACGCTCGCGGAGTACTGGGAGGGTCTCCAAGCCGGACGCAACGGCATCGGGCGCGCGACGCTGTTCGACCCCGATGGGATGCCAGTGCAGATCGCCGGCGAGGTGAAGGACTGGGATCCCGAGCCCTACATGGACCGTAAGACCGTGCGACGCACGGGCCGCTTCGCGCAGTTCGCGCTCGCCGCCTCGATGCAGGCGGTCGAGGACGCCGGGCTCACGATCGACGCGTCGAACCGCGACGACATCGGCGTGGTCATGGCGACCTCAGGTGATGTGTTCAACATGGGCGAGCAGTGGGACGTGCTCACGCAGAAGGGGCCGTCGCGCGTCGACCCGCTCATCATCACGCGCATGGGGCAGCACATGGGCGCCGCCCGCGTCGGCCTTGAGCTCGGCTTGCGAGGGCCGAACACGACCATCAACACGGCCTGCGCCTCCGGATCCGATGCCCTTGGCCACGCGCTCAACATGCTGCGTCTCGGCCATGCACGGGCGATCCTCGCGGGCGGCGCGGAGGCGATGGTCACACCCCTGTCGACGGCCTCGATGGGCCGCCTCGGGGCGCTGTCGCACAACAACTCCGACCCTGAACACGCGTGCCGTCCGTTCGACGCCGACCGCGATGGCTTCATCCTCGGCGAGGGCGCGGGCGTGCTGCTCCTCGAGACGGAGGAGTCGGCCCGCGAACGCGGTGCACGAATCTACGGCGAGCTCGCGGGCGTCGGCTGGTCGTTCGACGCAACCAATGAGGCCGCCCCCGACGCGGAGGGCCAAGCCCTCGCCATCACGCGCGCTCTGCGCGACGGGGGCCTCGCGGCCGGCGAAGTCGACTACATCAACGCGCACGGCACGAGCACGCCGCTCAACGACAAGACCGAGACGCAGGCGGTAAAGCTGGCGCTGGGCGAGCAGGCGTACCGGCTCGCAATCTCATCGACGAAGTCGATGACGGGCCACCTCGCAGCGGGCGCCGGCGGCATCGAGGCGGTCGCGGCCGTGCTCTCGCTGCACCATGGCGTGATCCCGCCCACGATCAACTACGTCACGCCGGATCCGGACTGCGACCTCGACGTCGTGCCGAATGAGGCACGGGAGGCGGACCTGAACGTGGTGCTGTCGAACTCGTTCGGGCTCGGCGGGCAGAATTCGACGGCCGCGTTCCGCCGGTACACAGGCTGACCAGCGTACCGAGCGCGGGGCGGCTACCTCACGCGGCCGGTCTTCCGAGGGGACGCGGTGGGTTCGGGTACGCCAGGTGCCCGCACTGGATGCACGAGAAGTACACCCCCTCGATGTCGTTGACGCGGTTCATGTCGCCGCGGCAGCGCGGGCAGGCTCGTCGAAGGATCATGCCGTCCCCCTCTCGCGGGAACGCCATCCGGGCTCTGCGATGAGTGTCGGCGGAAGGCGTCAGGCATCGATTGTTGGAGTGCTACGAAACAATGAAGACTTCGAATGATCGCTCTGAGGCTCGGGCGGCCACCGGCGCGGGTGCCAGCCCCGGAATGTCAGTACAATCCCCGCTATGACTTCGACGCAGACACCCAAGCTCGCAATCGACTGCATGTGGCTGCGACGCACTATCGACTCGACGCAGACGAGCAACCCGTTCCTGACGCTCTGCTCACACATCATCCGGGACGGCAAGGAGTGCGTCGGGCCATTCCTCGACCAGATGGAGACGGACTGCCGCCTCTGGGACCCGAACGAGCGGACCATCAAGGCACGCGAGGGGCGGCGCTAGCGGCGAGCGACGAAGGCACCGCACACCGAGGGGCGCGACGATCTCCCCCGCCCGAGCCGAACCGGGCGCGCCTCGATCGAACCCCTCAGCAACACGCTGAGGGAGGTACCGTGACCACCGAGATTTCCGGGCAGACCGCGACCGCTGCGTCGCGGGCGACGCAGGACCGCGCCATGGCCGACGGCCCCGAGGTCACGAGCAAGGACTTCGAGTCACCCGTGCGCGACGTGATGGGCGGCGCGGCGCGCCAGGAGGTCCGTGTCCACGATCACGGGTTCATCGCGCTCGTCGACGCGATGCCGCGCCTCGTGCCCGAGGGCAAGACCGCCGACGCGGCCATCGTACAGGCCGCTCGCGTCTCCTACGGCCAGGGCACGAAGCGGGTCAACGAAGACCGCGGGCTCATCCGCTACCTGATGCGACACCACCACACGACACCGTTCGAGATGGTGGAGTTCAAGTTCCACATGGCGATGCCGATCTTCGTGGCGCGCCAGTGGATCCGGCACCGCACGGCGAACGTGAACGAGTACTCCGGTCGCTACTCGATCATCCCGGACGAGTTCTACAAACCGACGCTGGACAGCGTTCGGAAGCAGTCGACGACGAACCGGCAGGGCGGTAGCGAGCGCTTCGGCGCGGAGGCGGACGAGGTCCGCACCGCGCAGGACTTCGTCGACTACCTCGCGAAGGCGGAGAGCCTGTACGCTGACTACGAGTCGCTGCTCGAGCGTGGCGTTTCGCGTGAGCTCGCGCGCGTCGGGCTGCCCGCGAACATCTACACGCAGTGGTACTGGAAGTGCGACCTCCACAACATCCTGCACTTCCTCGAACTACGGCTTGACCCGCACGCGCAGGAGGAGATCAGGCTCTACGCCGAGGCGATGCTCGCGCTGATCGAGCCGATCGTGCCCGTCACCATCGAAGCGTTCCGCGACTACCGGCTGCAGGCGCTGCACCTCACCCGGCTCGAAGTCGAGGCGCTGAAGCGTCACATCGAGGGCGGCGAACCGACGATCGAGACGAAGAACTCCCGCGAGCGCGAGGAGTGGGAGCAGAAACGCAAGCGCCTCGGGTTCTAGCGTGCACCCCGATAGCCTCGCCGCTCAGCGCGACGACTCGTCCCCTGCCACCGGGGCCGGCTGCGGGCGGTGCTGCGTCGTCGCGCCGAGGAGTGGGCGGGAGCAAGCCGCCATGAACGCCGCGAGCAGCAGCCCGCTGACGCCGATCGTGACCGGCGCTCCGTAGATGTCCGTCAGGATCGAGATCGGGATGCTCCCGAGCGGCATGAAGGACCACGTCAGCATATAGACGCTCATTACCCGCCCGAGGTAATCCGGGTGCGTCGCCAGCATGACCTGCGTGTTGTTCAGCGACATGAACACCATCGAGGACAGCCCGACCACCCCGAGGATGGCCGTTCCGACCCAAAAATTCGGCGCCCACGCGAACGCCGCGAGGCAGAGCCCGAACACGATCCCCGCCCCGAGCTGGAACTGCGGCACCTTCGGATGCTCCGAGAACGCTGCCACCAACAGCGACCCGGTGAGCGCGCCGATGCCGCCGACGGTGTACATGAAGCCGAGCCCCATCTCATCGACCCCCCAGACGATTTCCTGGAAGACGGGCAGGAGCGTCTGGTAGGGCCAGCCGATGATGACCGGTACGAGGGCCACGATGATGAGCACGGCCACGACTCGGTTGTCGCGGAGCGAGTAGCGCAGCCCGCCCTTCATCTCCTGCCAGATCGGGAGCTGCTCGCGCGGCGGTCGCGGGAGCCGACCCTCCACGCCGGGAAGCATCAGCAAGAGCCCGACGACGACGATGTACATCGCTGTCATGAAGAAGTAGACGATCGTCGGACCGGAGGTGGCGAGCATAAGGCCAGCGATCGTCGGGCCGACCACGCGCGTGAGGTTCATCGCTGCGTTGTTCAGGGCGATCGCGTTCGTGAGCTGGTGCTCGTCCACCAGCTCCGGGATGAGCGCCTGCCTCGCCGGGCCGTTGAACGAGAACATCGTGCCCTGCCAAGCGCCGCCCGCGAGCAGGTGCCACATCTCGAGTCGCTCGGTGAAGAGGAGCAGCGCGATCCCGAGGCCCATCAGGCCCTGGCCCGCCTGGGCGAGGATGAGCACGCGCTTACGGTCGAAGCGATCCGCCACGGCCCCGCCGAGGAGCGAGAACACGAGCATCGGCCCGCCCCAGGAGGCCATCACCCAGCCGATCGCCGACGCCTGCCCCGTCAGATCGAGGGCGAGCACGCCCCGCGTGACGATGTGCATCTGGTTGCCCATGAAGGACGCGAGCATGGACAACCACAGCAGCCGGTAACCAGGGATGCGCAGTGAGGCGAACGTGCGCGCGAATGCTCGCGGCGAGGCTGGCATCGAGGCCGTGGAGTGTCCCTGGCGGCTCACGAGTCCCGCGACCGGCGTCGCGCGGGTGCGGCGTCGGGAGCCCGATGGCGCACGGCGGACGCGGCTGCGGGGATACGCTCCTCACCGTCCTCGCGCCCCTCGCGGGACGCTGTGCTGAGGTCGACCTCGAGCGGCAGCCCCTCCGACGGGACGGCAACGAGGCCGAGCATGTATCGAGGCGACAGCAGCGTCATCAGCAACATGAACGCCAGTATGCCCCCTCCGAGGACGATGAAGGTCTCCCTGCCGCCGATGGCGTCGGCGAGCACACCCATCGGGCCGGACATCAGCGGGAAGACGCTGAAGGTGAGCATGTACACGCTCATCA
This sequence comes from uncultured Dehalococcoidaceae bacterium, assembly GCA_964479165.1. Classification (GTDB taxonomy): domain Bacteria; phylum Chloroflexota; class Dehalococcoidia; order UBA2979; family UBA2979; genus CAYZJO01. Next base: position 40,537 of record CAYZJO010000012.1, on the reverse strand, counting down.
CCCGACCGTAGAACTCCGGCCTCGTCGCTTCCATGATGAGGGTGTTGTTGAGGGTCTGGTACGCCGTCGCGAAGAGCCCGATGCCGAGCAGCGCCACCAGGGCCCCGGGGACACCGAACAGGATAGCGCCCATACCGAGCGCCAGAAGCGAGAGGCCGAACCCCGCCCCGCCGATGGTCTGGAGCAGCGCCTTCCGCGAGTACCCAGTCATAGAGGCCAGCGCCACCGACGAGACGATCGCGCCAATGCCGCTCACCGTGAACAGGAGCCCGTAGCCATCGGCTTGCATCCCGAGCTCGTCGACGGCGAAGCCCGGCAGCAGCGTCATGTACGGCATGCCGAGCACGGTCGGGACGAACGCGAGCAGCATCAGCAGGAGCAACGTCCGTGACCCCTTGATGTACACGAGCCCGGCAGCGATCTCGTGGATCACGCTGCCGCGCTCTTCGGCGGCTGGCCCGAGCGACGGCGTGTTGCCTGGCAGCCGGAACAGGAAGAACAGGACGAAGAGGTACATGAACGTCTGCGCGTAGTAAGCCGCGTCGATGCCCCATTGCGCGATGAGGACGCCCGCAACGGCCGGCGCGACGATGCGCGTGCCGTTCATCGCGACGTTGTTCAACGCGATGGCGTTCATCAGCTCGCGCTGCGGCACCAACTCCGCGACGAGCGCCTGTCGTGCCGGAAGGTTGAAGGCGAAGAACGTCCCCTGGAACAGCCCCGTCACGAACAGCCAGGCGATGCTGATATGGCCCGTGGTGATGAGCACGGCGACAAGGAGCGAGAGCAGCCCGGTCCCCGTCTGGACGATGATGATGATGTTGCGCTTGTTGAAGCGGTCCGCGATCGCGCCACCGATGAGCGACAGCACGAGCTGCGGGATGCCCCACGCCATCATCACGACGCCGACGGCTGTGAACGTCCCGGACAGCTCGTACGCGAGCAGGCCGCGGGCCACCATCTGCATCTGCATCCCGGTGAACGACGCGGCCTGTGAGAACCAGAGCGAGCGGAAGTGCGGGTTGCGGAGGGCGACGAACGCGTCGCGCAGCGATGGTTTCGGACCACCTGCTCCCGGCGGTCCGCCCCTCCCCATCCGCGGCCCCGCCATGGCCATGAGCGCCCTCCCCGGGTGCGCGTCGGTACCCATCAGGGTACGCGCGTCAGGGTCCGGCCATCGTAGGAACGCGGTCACCCTGCCGTCAACGTAAGATCGACGCGCGACGCCTCGCCGCGCCCAACCGCCAGACCAGATCCGGACCCTCGAGTGCGGCGGGGCGGCTCACGGCTGGGACGGCCGGCGCCTCACGTTGTCCGGGGCCGTCCCGCCGATTAGCATCAACTGTCAGAGGGCAAGGAGACGGACTGGATGGCGCTCGACGAGAAGCTCCTGCAGGAATGTGCAGACTGGATCGCCGAGGGGCTGAGCGAGGAGCTTGGCGGGTTCATCGCCTCCGAGCTCGTGGACCTGATCATCGCCGAAGAGGCGAAGATCCGCGAAGAACGCGGCGACCCGGAGATGGACCACCGCGCCATGTCCCACGCGCTCATCCCGCGTCTCGAGGCTGAGGGCGCTCCGGTGAAGGAGGGCGCGGTTACGCGCGAGCTCGTCGAGGAGATCCTCCACTGGGAGGACGAGTTCCTCGGGTTCGCGGGGCATCCGCGGAAGGTCCGGCCGTAGCGAGGGCCCGCTCGCGCAGCGCCTTCACGCGCCGCACGTTCTCGAGGTCCGGCCCGTTGTCCTCGATGCCGGGCACCTCGAGCAGCATCGCCGTCGCCGGGATCTCCGGGCGGCGCATCACACCCTCGAGCCAGTTGAGGAAGCCCGCATTCCCGATCTGGCCGTCGCCGATGTTCTCGTGACGGTCGCGCAGGCCGCCGAGCCCCATCTTCGAGTCGTTGAGGTGCCAGACGACGAGGTGCTCGAGACCGATCTCACGGTCGAACTCGTCGAGCATCTCTTCCAAGCCGTCCTTGTCCGCGAGGTTGTAGCCGGCGGCGAAGGCATGGCACGTATCGACGCACACGTGCAGCCGGGGATGGCTGACCTCGCGGAGGATCACGCCCAGCTCGCGGAACTCCTTGCCGATGACGCCGCCGTGCCCGGCCGCGTTCTCAAGGGCGAGCACCGCGTCCCCCGGGGCCTCATCGAGGATGTGGGTCAGCGCAGCGGAGACCTGCGGCAGCACCGACTCGATCCCACTGCCCTTGTGGGAGCCCGTGTGCAGCACGACGCCGCGTGCCTCGGCGCGGTGCGCGACCGTGAGTGCGTTGATCACCGAGTCGATCGACTTCTGCAGCTGCTCAGGGTTGTCAGTCGCGAGGTTCGGCAGGTAGATGCAGTGCACCCACACTTCCTCGATGCCCGCCGCCTCCCGACCCGCCTTGAACCGAGCGTAGGCCTCGTCGGTGTGATTGGTCGGACGCCAGTTCTGCGGCGCCGAGGGGAAGATCTGGATCGCTTCCGCCTCGATGGCGGCTGCTCGATCGACGGCGGTCCACAGGCCGCCGGATGACGAGACGTGGGCGCCAACTCTCAGTATCACGAAATTCCCCGCCAGCCGTTCGGAAAGCGCGTCGCGGTACGTGGACGCACCCGGCATCGTACCAGCGACTCACGGCTGAGGCTGCGGCGCCACAACTGTTCCCGCGCGGCGGGCTGCCGATAGTGAAGAAGTACGCCGAAGTCGTGAATGGAATCCCATGGGCCGCTCTGGTTGGAATCCGCCGTCCGGCCGCCACGGGACGGCGCTCGTCGTAATGGACGACAATCGCGCGGCGCTCGCGACCACCTTGGTCCTCCAGGAGATGGGGATGACCGTCGACATCGCGGCGGATCGCAACGCTGCCCTCGAGTGGATCGAGGACGCGCGGTACTCCCTCATCGTCTGCTCGGGCGAGGACCAGGACGAGACGACCAACTTCGTGCTCCGGGTCCGATACCTCTCGCGCCGCAGCCGCATCGTGCTGCTTGCCGGGGCGGGTTACATCCTCGACGGCCTCGAGATCCTCGGCATCGAGGTGCTCCAGGGCGACCTTGACGTGAACCGCCTCATGTCGCGCGTAATGCCCGCCGCCGCCTAACTCGCCGTCTCGTTCGTATCCTCCGCGCCCTCGCCGACGTCCGTTTCTTGCTGGCGATCAGGGCGAATGGTAAGGTTCGGAACGGACCAACGGAGACCCATGAGAGGCGACCGTCTTGGCTTACAAGATCATCGAGACCTGCATCGGCTGTACCGCCTGCACGAACAAGTGCCCGGTACTCGCCATCAGCGGGCTGCGTAACGAGCTTCACGTCATCGACCCCGAGCTCTGCATCGACTGCGGAGCCTGCGGCGCTGTCTGCCCGCCCGAGGCGATTCTCGACGACATGGGCGACGTCTGCCGGACGTTCCCCCGTCGCGAGCTCCCCCTCGCCAAGGTCATCGAGGAGAACTGCATCGGCTCGGGTTGCGAGCTGTGCATCAACATCTGCCCGTTCGAAGCGCTCTCGTTGCGCGATGCCCCGAACCACCACGACTTCTTCGGCATTGCCACAGTCGACGACCGGAAGTGCGTCGGCTGCCGGCTCTGCGAGCAGGCCTGTGGCTGGTCCGCGATCTACATCGACCCGCCGCGGGAGATGCTGAAGCGCGCCGTGTACCCGCAGGAAGTGCTCACGCCCAAGAAGGGCCGCGGACTCCAGCGCGCGCGCGAGCAGCAGGCCGCCGCGACATAGCACTGGCCCCCGAAGCACCTGGCACCTCAGAACCCCGCCTCGGCGGGGTTCCTGCTATCCGGAGAGCCACGATGACCGAATCCGCTCGCATCGAAGTCCTGCTGCTGCGCGCCGGTGCGCGCGTGCCGCAGCGTCAGACCTCGCTCGCTAGCGGCTTCGACCTGCACGCCTGCCTCGAGAACGGTCCGATCGAGGTCGGAACGGTACCGGTGCTCGTGCCCACCGGCATCGCGGTGGCGGCCCCAGCGGGCTTCGATGTGCAGGTGCGGCCGCGGTCAGGGCTCTCCGCCCGCGGCGTCATCGCCATCCTCGGCACGCTCGACGCGGACTACCGCGGCGAGATCTTCGTGACGATGTACCGGCTGGCCGACGCGTCACCGCACACCATCAATGACGGTGACCGCATCGCCCAGCTCGTCATCGCGCGTCACGTCGAGGTGGAGTGGTCCCTCGTAGACTCGCTCGACGCGACCGAGCGGGGGAGCAGAGGGCACGGTTCCACCGGGCGCTAAGAGGGACAGCAACGTTGGCGAGACAAAGCGAGAGCGGGCCTCCGAGGCCCGCTCTCTAACCAGGATCTGCCGTGCGGCGGGGGTGATTCGGCAGATCTTGGCTTCAACTGGTACGGCCAGCGGGCTCACCCAGCCCGATGACCGGTTGGTTGGGGCGCTACCGCCCTCCACTCACGCCGGCGCCTCCTCGCGGCCCTCAAGCACTACGTAGTGGTAGATGAGGGCGGCGATGACTGCGCCGATGATTGGCCCGATCCAGTACACGAGGTGCTGGTCCCAGGTACCGCTGATCAGCGCTGGCCCGAACGTGCGGGCTGGATTCATCGCGGCGCCCGTCAGCGGACCGGCCGCCGCGATGTCCATCGTGATCACGAGGCCGATGAAGAGACCGCCGACCTTCGGTCCGAGGGGGTCGACCGCCGTACCAAAGACGACCGCCATCAGGAAGAAGGTGAGGATCAACTCGATCCCCACGCCCTGGACGAACGAGACCCCGCCTCCAAGCACCGGGGTGCCGAGGCTGGTGATGTCGCGTGACTGCTCCGGGAAGAGCACGAGCAGGCAGATCGCGCCGAACGTCGCGCCCGCGAGCTGGACCACGATGTAGGCGACGGTGTCCGGTGTGTTCATCCGCCGCGTCACCCACAGGCCGACCGCAAGCGCTGGGTTGTAGAGGCCGCCGGAGATGCGTCCGAACGCGGCCACCATGACGGCGATCGCAATGCCGTGCGCTAGCGCGATCGCGACGAGGTTCGTGCCCTGCGTCGCGATGATCGAGCCGGCCCCGATGAAGATCAGCGTGAACGTGCCAATGAACTCGACAACCAGCTTGCGGTAGTCAGTCATCGCCATGGTGCCCACCCCCGCGCCCCGCTCCCGGACTGGAGCGATTCGGCTGCCGAGTTGGATAAGAACACAGATCGGCTAACAAGTCAATGCACCTAGACAATTCTTTTCAACAGAGTGAAGGCCAGGCGGGGCTCAGCAGGCGAGCGTAAGATCGCTTACTCGTCGAACGGGGCTTCCGAGCGTCGGGGGTACGAGGACAGCGCCATCGCGCCGGCGGCAACGAGGAACAACACCGCGAAGCCCGCAAAGGCCGCCGAGTACGAGCCGGTCCGCTCGTACCACAGGCCGACGGCGAACGGACCGAGCGCGTTGAACGTCATCTGCACGGGTTGGAACGAGCCACGGATGACTCCGAGGGAGCGCCGTCCGAAGTAGTCCGCGTAGACGACCTGCTCCATCGTGACGACCGAGCCGAAGAACACCCCGTACGTCACGGCGTAGACCATTGCGCCGGCCATGGTCGAGGCGTTGATCAACAGGAGGATGCCGAACGCCTGCCCGATCAGCGAGCCGACGAGCGTCCAGCGCACCGTCGCGCGAGTCGCGGCCGCTCCTCCGAGCAGTCCGCCGATTGCGCCAAGGCTGGAGAAGATCGTCACCGTGAAAGCCGCCTGCGTCCGGCTCAGGCCCTGGTCCTCGAGATGGGGGATCTGATGGAAGTTGACGGCGCCGCCGCAGAACATGACGAGAGCAATTCCGAGGCCGATCAGCCAGTAGGCCCGCGTCCGCACCGCCTCACTCAGGGTGAAGTCCTCGTCGGCTGGCGCGACCGGTACGTCGTCGCCGGGCGCGGGGGCGACATCGCCATCTGGCAGGAGCCCGATGTCCTCGGGGCGACGGTGAAGAAAGAGAAGCGGCGGCACCACGCCGACGACGAGCATGATCCCCGCGAGGACCAGCCAACCGACGCGCCAGTTGCCGCCAGCGAGCGTGATGACGCTCGCGACCAGCAGCGGGAACAGCGCCATCGCGATGCGCGTCCCGATCGCGACCATCGAGACCGCGAACGCGCGGCGTCGCACGAACCAGTTCGCGACCGCCACGTACGCAGCTGCCGACACCGCTCCGACTGCGAGCGCACGTCCGGCGGAGTAGAACACCAACAGCTGCCACAGCGAGTCCATCAGGGCGAGGGCCAGCAGCGCGAGCACCATCAGGGCCGCCGCCGGCGGGATCACGTAGCGGGCACCCGCACGGTCGAGCAGCCACCCGATGGCCGGCGCGGCGAACGCAGCCGCGAACCCGCCGAGCGTGAGCGCCAGGGAAATCTGAGCGCGGTCCCAGCCGAACTCCGCTTCGAGCGGTGTGACAAACGCGCCCAACACCGGGTTGAAGAAGACAACCGAGCCGAACGCAGCCGCCGAGGCAACGGCGACAATCAGCCAACCGCGGTAGATCCGCCTGCGCGGCGGGGCAGTCGGCGGCGGCGGGTCGGGCAGGGCGACGGGCGTCACGTCAGGGCTCACGGCGCCTCCGCCCCCTCGCGAGCGATTTCAAGGTCGATGGTCGCAGTCTAGGCTGGGGCGCCGGTTCGGGTCAGATTTGACCCGCGATCCACGCGCACCCTACCGTCGAAGACCCCGCCAATAGGAGGGACCCCATGTTCAGACGGATCGTCTCAATCCTCTTCGCCGTCGCCTTTGCAGCAGCGGGCGTCGTCGCCGGGCGCCTGTTTGTTGATCTGCGCCGCCAGGTAGACGAGGGCGAGGAACTGCACATCGACACGAGTCGCATTCGCATCGACCCGCGCGAGCTTGTGCCGGGGCTCATCGCGGCGATGCGCGTGCACGACCGTCCGTGGTCGTTCCTGCACGTACCGAGCTGGCTTGCAGCCTTCGCGATTAACTTCAGCTTCGTGGCCTTCGCCAGCGAACTCGCGCCCGTGCGCGCCGTCCTCGGCCTGGACCTGTTCGACCATGACGACGACCACGAGGACCGAGACGCCCGCGCGTTCTCGGCAACGCGCAGCGAGTCCGTCACCGTCCGGGAAGTCTCGAATAGCCAGTCCTCGATGCCGGTCTGGACCGCGGACACAGCAGCCTCCGAACCGCAGGCCCAGACGCCGCCCGGCTTCACCCCGCTGCCGGGCTAGCGGCGCCTCACCACTCGTAGGACGCAAAGTCCTCCGCCAGTACCAAGCCCCGGGTCGCCTTGGCACGTGCGGGCACCTCGAGGTGGTCGTAGTGCGTTACGAGGATCTGGGTGGCCCGGTCGACTTCCTCGCGGAGGGCGAACACGTCGTCCCACTCCATGTGGTGCGCTGTCCTCGCGCCGCCACACTCCACGATGAGCACCTGCGAGCCCGCGGCCAGCTCGAGCACCGCGTCGCACATGCGCGTATCACCCGTGTACGCGAGCACCCCGCCGTCGACGTGGACGCGGTATCCGTGAGAGATGATTTCCGGAGCGTGCTCGACCTCGACGCGCTCCACGTCGACGCCAGCGTGCGCGAACGAACCCGGCGCGGGCGACTCGAACCAGGCCAGTCGCGGGTCGTCGAGGGCCGGTAGGCGCTCGCGCTCGCCGATGATCGCGCGGAGCCGCGCATACATGCCGGGGGGGCAGCCAACCCCGAGCCGTCGCTCTCCGCGTGTCGTCGCGGAACGCCCCTGTATCTCCTCGAGCAGCAGGAGGTCCATCCCGCCGATGTGGTCCGAGTGCTCGTGGCTCAGCAGGATCAGGTCGAGCGCAGCCGGCACGTTCCGACCGAGTCGGTAGAGGTGCGCGAGCGTCTGCGGCGGACAGTCGAGGAGGACACGACCGTTCAGCAGGAAGCCGCTCCAGTAGCGACCGTGTGAGAACGCGTGGCCCGAGCCGAGGCAGTCGAGGTGGATGCCGGCCACGTCGCGCCGGGCGTTAGCCAACGACCCCGAGTAGGCGCCGCGCCTCGTCGAGCGTGTCGGGTGTGTCGAGGTCGAGGCGTACAACCGGCTCGTTGTCCATCGGCACCACCATCGGCTGGTGAATCGCGAGGACGCCGCGCAGGCCGAGCGTGTGCTCCTTCGCCTCGGCGAGCGCAGGCAGGAGATTGCCGCGCAGCACCACGGGGTGGCCCGTTACGCCGAGGTAGGACGGTTGTACGGCCTCGGCGGTCCCGCCCCGCAGCCACTCGATGAGCCGGTCCACGATATCGTGCCGCGTCGGCTGGTCGACATTCATCACCAGGACCGCCTCGGGCTGCGCGCGGCCGGGCTTGAGCAGCGCACGTGCGCCCACCGCGAGGGAGGTCGCGCGGCCCTGCGGCCAGCGCTGGTTGAAGACGCAGTAGCGCCCCCCATCACCGAGCGAGCGGCGCACGTCGTCGGCGTCGCAGCCGGTCACAACGACGATGTCGTCGACCTGCGAACGCAGCAGCTCGTCGATCTCCCACCGCAAGAGCGTACTGCCGCCCCAGGGGAGGAGCGGCTTCGGCTGGCCCATGCGACGCGAGGCGCCAGCAGCGAGAACGATTGCAGCGACGGTCACACTGCGCCTTTCTCAGCGGCGGGGTTCGTAACCCGCGCAACACAAAGGGACGGCAGCGCTCGCCACCGTCCCTCCGAGTGCTTCTTCGAACTAGCCTCCGTTGCCCACCTTGCCGAGGGCGCGCAGGACACGCTCCGGCGTGATTGGCATCTCGTGCACGCGGACGCCGATGGCGTCCGCGACCGCATTCGCGATCGCAGCGCCGCCGGCGGTGATCGGCGGCTCGCCCACGCCGCGTGCACCGTAGGGTCCGTCCTCGGACGGGACTTCGACGATGATCGAGTCGATGTCGGGTACGTCGGCGGCGGTGGGCATGCGGTAGTCCAGCAGGCCCGCGTTCCGCAGCCGGCCCTGGTCGTCGTAGATGTACTCCTCCCAGAGCCCGATACCCATGCCCTGGACGCTGCCGCCCTCCATCTGCCCCTCGACGGACATCGGGTTGATCGCGAAACCGACATCCTGCACGGTCGCCCAGTTCTTCAACTCGACGAAGCCGGTCTCGGTGTCCACCTCGACCTCCGCGATCTGGGCGGAGAAGCCGGGCGCTTGCTTGCGCGCAGTGATCGTGCCGCGGCCGAGCATCGGCTTGTAGAGCGCGCCGAAGCCGGTGCTGATCGCGGCGAGCCGGTCGAAGCCGATTGACCGGTCCGGCGACCCCTTGACGCGGACATCGCCGTCCAGCGCCTCCATGTCAGCCGGGTTTGCCTCGAGGCGCTCCGCCGCCAGCGAGAACATCTGCTCACGCAGATCGATGGCTGCCTCGCGGATGGCGCGCCCGACGGTGAAGACGGTCTTCGAACCGGCCGACATGCCTGCGAACGGCGCCGTCTTCGTGTCGCCGATGGTGATCGAAACCTTTTCGATGGGGACGTTCAGCTCTTCTGCGACGATCTGCGCGAACGAGGTGTTCACGCCGCTGATGTCCATCGCCCCGGTGACAACGTTGATTGTGCCGTCGGTGTTCAGCAACACGCTGGCGGCAGCCGGCTGCAGGCCACCGAGCCAACCACCCGTCGCGAGCCCGACGCCGCGGCGCTTGGTGCCCGAGGACTTCGCCTTGGCCGCGGCTCGGTTCACCCACATCGGGTGGTTCTTCGCCGCCTCGACGGTCGCATCGAAGCCAATCGCGGTGAACGTCTGTCCCGAGGACATCGGGTCGCCGGTGCGTGACGCGTTCTTCAGCCGTACCTCGGCAGCATCGAGGCCGGCGAGGCGCGCCATCTCGTCAATATGCTGCTCGATGGCGAACATCATGTTGTGGATGCCGGGGGCACGGATCGCGCCAGCCGAGACGTGGTTCGTCAGCACCTCGTAGCCGTCGGCTTTCAGATGCGGCCACTGGTAGAACGACGAGATCAGCAGCGTCCCCACGGCCGCCGGCGCGCCGGGGAAGGCCCCGGAGTCGTAGGCGACCATGCCTTCGAACGCCGTCAGCGAGCCGTCCTGCTTCATCCCGGTCTTGAGCTTGACCATGGCGCGCGGCGAGGGCGTCGCCGAGAGGATGTCCTCGGCGCGCGTCAACACGAGCTTCACGGGCCGCTTCGCGACCACGGAGAGCGCACTGGTCAGCGGGCCGTTGTGCGTCATCTTGCCGCCGAATCCGCCGCCGAGCTCCTGCCCGATGACGCGCAGCTTCGTCTCCGGCCACTTCAGCACGCGCATAATCGTGTCGCGCACGACGAACTGCCCCTGCGTCGACGTCCAGACTGTCAGTTCACCAGACATCGGGTCGAAGTCCGCGATCGTGGCATGGGGCTCGATGTAGCCCTGGTGCATCATGGCGGAGTGCCACGTGTGTTCGACGATGATGTCGGATTCGGCGAAACCCTCTGCCACGTCCCCGCGACTGTACGAGATGTGCGACGAGATGTTCGTCGGCTGTCCCGAGGACTCTTCAGCCTTCACCTCGAGTGTGACGTGGGCTTCCTCCTCCGAGCGGTCGATGTCGGAGACGGGCGGTCGCGCGAGCGGTGAGTCGGGCTGCATCGCTGCCTCGAGGTCGAGGACGGCCGGCAGCTCCTCGTACTCCACGATGAGCGCGTCGGCGCCCTCCTCCGCCGCCGAGAGCGAGTCCGCGAGGACGGCCGCAACCGGCTGGCCCGCCCATACCGCCTCGCGGTACGCGAGCAGCGCATCCGTACGGTTGCTGGCGTTCATCGCCGGGTTGTTCCCGTCGGTCGTCGCCGCGGACAGGTCCTCGCCGGTGATGACGCGCTCCACGCCCTCGACGGCCAGCGCGGCCGTCGGGTCGATGCGCACGATACGTGCGTGCGGGTACGGGCTGAGCACCAGTTTGGCGTGCAACATCCGAGGCACGACGACGTCGGCGGCGTAGATCGCCTCGCCGGTAACTTTGCCGGGCCCCTCGACGCGCGGCTGTCGCTGGCCCAGGTGGCGGTACTGCGGCCGGTCCGTGGTGGTCATCGCTTCCTCCTGGGTCCCAAACCGTCTCGCAGGCCTGCGGACACGGTTCGTGCCTACTGCGCGTTCGCCACGCTCTCGATCGCCTCGATGATCTTCCGGTATCCGGTGCAGCGGCAGAGGTTGCCCGCAATGCCGCGCCGGATCTCCTCGCGTGTGGGGTGGGGGTTCCGCTCGAGCAGCGTGACCGCCGAGAGGATCATGCCGGGGATACAGAATCCACACTGGACGGCGCCGTGATTGATGAACGCCTGCTGCATCGGGTGCAGCTCGCCGTCTTGCGCGAGGCCCTCGATGGTGCGGATGTCGCGCCCCTGCGCATCGGGCGCGAGGACGAGACATGAGGTGACGGCCTTGCCGTCGACGATCATGGTGCACGCACCACAGTCGCCGGTACCGCAGCCCTCCTTCGCCCCGGTGAATCGAAGCTCGTCACGCACCACCTCGAGCAGGGTGCGGTTGGGCTCGGAGTACATGTCGTACTCCTTGCCGTTCACTCGCAGGTTGAAGACCTGCTTCGCCATCCGTGCCTCGCTTCCGTTCTCCTGGGGTTCGCTGCGTTTCGCGGGCCGCGTCAGGCGCCGCGCGCTCGTGCTGCCGCGAGCAGCACGCTCTGCTTCGTCATGACCTCGACGAGGTAACGGCGGAAGTCCGCCGACCCGCGCTGGTCGGAGATCGGCGTCGCTTCCGTGGCCGCGATGCGGGCAGCGTCGGAGGCCGTCTTGTCGTCGATGGGCTGCCCGACGAGGGCTGCCTCCGCCTGCGGCGCTCGGATGACCTTCGGAGCGACCGCCCCGAGCGCGATCCGCGCCGTGGTGCAGCGGCCGTCCTCGCCGAGTTCGAGGTAGACGGCGGTGCCGACGGCGGCGATGTCCATCTCCTTGCGCGGCGTGTGGCGCTGGTAGTGGGAACCTGCGTTCCGAGGCGGCGGGGGCACGGTGATGTGCGTCACGACCTCGCCCGGCAGCAGCTCGGTGTGTCCGGGGCCCGTCCAGAACTCGGCGATCGGCAGCGTGCGCGTCGCGTTGCCGGCGATGTGCACCGTGGCATCGAGGACGGCGAGCGGGGGGCTGGTGTCGGCGGACGGCGCGGCGTTGCAGATGTTGCCACCGACGGTCGCGAGCTGGCGCGTCTGGTAGGAACCGACGATCGCCGCGCCATCGGACAGCGCGCTGAAGCGCTCCTGCACCAGTGGGTCGTCGGCCACGGTCTGCATCCGCACCTTCGTGCCGATGCGCAGGCCCTCGGACTCGCTGAACTCCAGCCGGTCGAGGTCGGCGATGCCGTTAAGTGAGACGACGTAGGCCGGCCGCCTGTGCCCCTCCTTCGCCTGGACCAGCAGGTCCGTCCCTCCGGAGAGGATCATCCCGCCCTCACCGCGCTCGCGCAGGATCGTGAGCGCCTCATCGAGGCTGGTGGGGCGGTAGAAGTCGAATCGGCGCATCCAGCGTCCTTCCGCGACGGACAACGGCGGCAAGCGGCGCCCTCGGGCACGGCACGGGAGATTCTAGCGCGCAAACCCCGAGTTCGTTGTACGTCAGCCGCCCGAGGAACGCGAGCGCCAGTCTGCGCCGGCGTTCCGGATCGCCTGCGCGGCGAGCACCGAGCAGTGCGTCTTGGAGGCGGGCAGCCCGCCCACGGCCTCGGCAAACTGCTCGCGAGTCAGCGCCTCCGCCTCCTCGAGCGTGAGGCCCTGCACCATCTCCGTCGCGACCGAGGAGGTCGCGATCGAGGCCGGGCAACCGGAGGTGAGGAACGAGGCGCGCGCGATGCGCCCATCCTCGATGCGCAGGAACAGCCGCATCGAGTCGCCGCACACCGGATTCACAACGAAGCCCTCGGCGCTGGCGTCGGCCATCGCACCCGCGTTCCGGGGATGCTCGAAGTGGTCGATCAGCGTCGCGCTGTAGTGCTCGGAGAGAGTCATCGCGTGCATTGTCGCACGTGAGCGAGGGCGGATGCCTAGCCCGGCAGGCCGGTGGCTCGGAGGCACCGCAACTCCTCGAGCGGCGCGCCCTTCGCCTGCGCCAGCACGCGGATGCGCCCGAGGCCCGCCGGGTCGAGCAGGGTGTCCACGGCACGGCGCGCGGAGGCGAACTGCGCGAGGTCCTCGCCCATGCGCTGCCTCGATGCCTCGAGGGCCTCCCCGATGCCAAGGGAGACGAGCGCCTCGGCCTGCGACACCGGAGGCGCCGACACGAACCCCGCCTCGACCGCGGCTGCCGCGAGCGACGTGAGGTCGACGTGGTACGTGAGATCGGTGAGGCCCGGACGCGCGAGTGGGTCGGGCTGCGGACTGTGGTTGCGAAACGCCATCAGCGTGCCCATGCGCCGCCACGGGGCGTAGAGCTCGCTTGCGTCGTAACCGTAGTCGATCGTCAGGAGGTAGCCGCGCGCGAGCCGTTCGGCGATCGCGCGCATCCCCTCGACCGCCGCGAGCGACACCTCCGCTCGGCACTCGTCGCCGGGGAGCAGCCCCAGTCGCTCGAAGTACGCGCCGATTCCCGGCGTGCTCGCCTCGCCGAGTTCAAACGCCAGGCCGCCGGCGCGGTTACGCACGACATACCACTCGTGCAGCACATCACCGCGCCGCTCCACGAGGTGCGCCGGGAACGCGTCGAACAGCTCGTTGCTGATGACGACGCCCGTTACCGAGTCCGAACGCGTCAGCCAGTCCTCGAAGAGGACGTGCTCGGCCTCGAGGCCCGCGGCTGACAGCGCGGCGCGCTGGTCCTCGACGCGGCGCGGGTGGCCGTCGAGGAGCACGGGCCGCGCGGCGGCGAAGCACTCGGGGGCGCGCTCGCGCAGCCACGTGAGGTAGGCGACGGCGAAGGCCCCCGAACCCGCGCCGGGCTCGACGAGGTGGAAGGCTGGGGGGCTGCCAAGGCGCTCCCAGCACTCGAGGATCTGCCGCGCCCAGAGGTACCCGAAGACGGGGTGAACCTCGGGCGATGTCTCGAAGTCTCCCTCCCGGCCCCAGCGGAGGCCCGCACGCGCGTAGTAGCCGTGCTCCGGGTGCCCGAGGGCGAGCTCCATGAAGCGGGCGAACGTGATCCGGCCGCCTACCGCCTCGATCGCACGCTCAACGACGGGCGCCAGCGGCGTCGATCGCTCGGCGAGAGCGAAGTCGTCGAAGGGAGGTTCGGAGTTGGGCACGGTTTCGATGGTAGGGGCGGCCGGCAGCTACAGCGCTGCGAGGACCGACAACGAATTGCTCGTGATCTCGTCGATGCCCCACTCGGCGAGCTCAAGCGCGCGCTCGACGTCGTCCACCGTCCACGCGCCCACCAACGTGGAACGACGCCGCAGCGCCTCCACCTCACCCGGATGGTGCAACAGAGAGTGGCGCACGACGACGGACGTCTCGCTGATGGAGCCATTCATCCGGCCATGGATGTACTGCCGCAACTGCCGCTCGTAGCGGATCGAGTAGGCGACGCGCAGCTCCGGAATCCACGCGCGCAGGCGCTCAGCCACTCCCCATGCCTCGCACGTGACGACGATGTGCTCGATCTGCGGCAGCCGCAGCAGCACGCTGGCGACCTCTGGCGCCGGATCCGCAAACCACGAGCGCAGGTCGAGGACGAGGGTCGCGCCGCCCTCGACCGCGGCGAGCAGCTCCTCGAACTCGACGGGATGCATCACCGGGAAGCGGAGCCATCCCGCGTCGAAGGCAAGCGGTATTTTGCCGAGCGGCCGCTCATGGTGCGCCACGAGGCGACGGCCGCGGAGCCAGACATCGGCCTCGATGGCGTCTACCGCAGGGTGCTTAGCGAGGTGATGGAGGTGGCGGCCGTTACCAGCGGCGTGGAGCGTACGGATAACGCGCACGGTCGAGGTCCGCGCGGCTACGGCGCCGCAGCGAGACCGAGCGCCTGCACGAACACCTCGCGGCGGCGTCCGTGGTCCAGTTCGACCAGGAAGCAGCGCTGCCAGCGGCCGAACCGGAGCTCGCCGTCGTGAATCGGTACGGTCTCGCTCGCCCCGAGGAACAGGTTCTGACAGTGGGCGTGACCGTTCGCGCACTCGTCCTCGTTCATGTTGACGGTGCGAATCGAGAAATCGTTGTGCTCGTAGTAGTCACCCGCGGGCGCCAGCCGGGACAGCACGCGCGCCATGTCGTTGAGCAGCAGCGGTTCGTGCTCGTTCAGGATGATCGCGGCGGTCGTGTGCGCCGAGGAGATCGAGGCCTGACCGAAGAGAATGCCCGACCGAGCGACGACCTGGCGAACCGCATCGGTGATGTCGATGAACTCGAGGGCGTGGTTGGTCGAGTACTCGAGGGCTTCACCGTGGGAGGTGAACTGCTGGGCTGGGGCGGTGACGGAGTGCAGCACGCGCGCGTGGCCGTTATGCGCCTCGGAACGCGTCGCGCGAAGGTCCATCGAGTCATCTCCCAGTCTCGCGGGCGGATTCGCTGAGGTTAACAGCGTACTCCGCGACGCGCCAACGAGCAGTCCCGAACCGCCGCAGCGACCCTCAGCGGTCGGCGCCGATATGACGGCGCAGCGATCGTACCGCCTCGGAGACCGTCTCGATGTCCCGGGCGTCTGCTCGGTAGCGCACGTACTGCTGCAGATCATCGAGCGCTGCTGGATAGTCGCCCAGCCGCTCGCGCAGCATCCCTCGGTCCCGCAGTTCGTCCAGCTCCCACGGGAACAGCGCGAGCAGCATGTCGATGGCCCGGCTGGCGCGTTCCTCGTCGCCGTCCTGGAGCGCTCGCGCCTTCATATTGTGGAGCAGTCGCTGGACCATCTGGCGCGGCGTGACCGGCTCGAGGTAGTAGTCCCGGAACTGCGTGCGGCGACCGTAGATCTCTCGGACGATCTCGCGGCAGTCGTCGGCGGTCATCAGCCGGCCGCCGTGGAACACATCGATGAAGAACGGCTCCGCCTGATCTGCGTCGAACCGTGCGACAACGTGTCCGGGCAGTCCAACGCCGCGGACGTTGAGGCCAGCCCGCTGGCACACCTCGATGTACACGATCGCAAGCGTGACGGGGATGCCCGTCCGTCGCTCGATGACTCGGTGGAGCAGCAGATTCTCGAGGTCCGAGTATCGTGCGCGGTTCCCGTGAAAGCCTAGCTCCCCGAAGAGCAACGTCCCCGCCGCTTCGAGTTGGATGCGCGGATCGTCCGACGGGTGGATGCGCGCCTCGAGGGTGCGCGCGATCTCCTGGAGTTCACGCTCGAACTGATCGGGGTCGAGGGCGGGTTCCTCGGACTGGGCGACGAGCAGGGCGGCGCGAGCCAGCGGCACGTCCGGGGCGGGGCCGCGCGTGGTTTCGCGGAAGGCCTCGAGCGTCGCCGCGAACGCCGTCACCGATCGTGTCTCGTGCGCACGGGCGAGAGGTGAAAGCCCTCGTCACGCGCGATGACCAGGATGGCGAGGACGACGAGCAACATCCCGCCGTAGACGCGGACATCTGGCGCACCCCACCACGTGCCAAGCACCGGCAGGAGTGCCATCCCGAACAAACCGCCGATGCGCCGGTTCTGCAGCGCGATCGCTACGAGGAGCCCCGCGATGCCGGCGGAGAGCGTCTCCAGCGGGAGCAGGATGAACGCGCCTCCAATTCCGGCGGCAGTGCCGTGGCCACCGTCGAACCGGAGGAAGATCGAGAAATTGTGGCCGAACATCGCCGCGACGATCGCGAGGATCGCGGCGGAGTCATCGAGGCCCGCGGTATACGCGATCGCCCCCGCCGCCATCCCCTTTGAGATGTCGGTGAGGCCAACGAATACCGCCGGCCAGAAGCCGACGGAGTCGAGCACGTTCATCGTCCCCGGGTTGCCGGAGCCCATCGTGCGGATGTCACGACCCGTGAGCTGGTGCACGAGCACGTACGACGTGGGGAACGACCCGAGGAGATACGCAGTGACGATGACGACGCCGAGCGTCAACGCTTCCCCCCATCGCGTCTTCGGCCGTCCGACCCGGCGTCCCACCCCTTCAGCCTGGAGGTGCCGCGCCTGCCAGTAATCGTAGCGCATCGTGGATTCCATCACGCCAGTGCGATGTCACAAGCGGTCGCGGCCCGCTCGAGTCGATGGGCCATTGACAACATGAGACGATGTGCCCTGAGCGCGCTGGACCGCAGTCGCCCTGCTCGCTTGCCCCGAGGCGCGGAGCGGGGGCTTCCCTGCGGTTCGTGCTAGAATTCACAGGCTGAGCGACGCCTCCGTCGTCTGTCCCGTGCGCGGCGGTTCGGATATGCTGCGCCCCGTTCGACCGTCGGCGTCGCCGAGGAAAGGGGCCACCGTGGCCTACGGCATGGGGATCGTGCGCGGCATGCTGGTGACGCTCCAGCACCTCGCCCGCCCCCCCATCACCGTCAACTATCCCGAGACCGAGCGAAACGTTCCCGAGCGGGTGCGCACGAACCTCCTCTGGTTCGAGGAGCGGTGCACCGGCTGCTCGACGTGTGCCCAGGCGTGCCCGGACGGCTGCATCCTGGTGGCGACGTCACCACGGGCCGATGGCACGCTGAACATCGACCGCTACGAGATCGACTTCCGCATCTGCATGTACTGCGGCCTCTGTACGGAGGCTTGCCCGTATCAGGCGATCCAGGCCGGCGGCCGTTACGACGACGCCGTCTACGTATTCGAGAACATGTACCGCGACCGCGATGCGCTGAGCCGCGAGGCGCAGGAGTACCTGCGTCGTACTGACGGTCGCTACCCGAATGGGCAGACCCAGGACCAGAACCCGCTGCGCACGTCGATGCCAACGGCACGCTCTCGCGTGCCGGTTGCCGGCGTGGACGGGCCGTTCGGCCCGCAGCGGCTGCCCGGCAAGGTCGACCGCCGAGCGGACTAGCCGCTCGCACCCGCATCCCGAGGCGAGGGGGCATCGGTGGCGAAAATCACGATCAATGGCGTCGAGGTGGAAGCAGAGCCCGGACGCCGAGTACTCGAGGTCATCAAAGAGCAGGGCATCACCATCACCAACCTCTGCTACATCGACGGCCTCGAGCCGTACGCAGGGTGTCGCACCTGTCTCGTCGAGATCGAAGGCGCCCGCCCGACGCCGATGCAGCTTTCCTGCACCGCGCAGGTCGCGGAGGGCATGGTCGTCACGACCGACAGCCCCGCGATCAAGCACGCTCGCCAGAGCGTCATGTCGCTCATCGACGCGAACCACTCGGACCGCTGTCTTTCCTGCCACCGCCGCGTTCACTGCATGCCGGGCGACATCTGCCTCCGCGACGACGTGGTGACGCACCGCTGCCTGACCTGCGCAAAGAACTACCGCTGCGAGCTCCAGACCTCGAACGAGCTCATCGACATGGGCGAGTTCCAGGAGCCGTGGGTCGGCGAGCAGCGCTCGTACTATGAGTCCCCGCCGCCGGAGCCGGACCGCGCGAACCCGTACCTCGAGTTCGATCCGCAGATGTGCATCCTTTGCACCCGCTGCGTCCGCGCCTGTGCGGACCTCCGCCACACCGATGCGCTCTCGCTCGCGGGCAAGGGCTTCGAGACTCGCATCGCCTTCGGCGCCGGCGGCCCCGTCCACGAGTCCGACTGCGACTTCTGCGGCGCCTGCATCGATGTTTGCCCCACGGCGACGCTGATGGAGAAGCCGAACAAGTGGGTCGCCCGCGCGGATGACTGGACGAACTCCGTCTGCAACAGCTGTTCAATCGGCTGCACCATCTCCTACGGTCTCGTGAACGACCGTCAGGTGATCGTGCGCCCCGACCGGCTGAACCCGGCGAGCCGCGACCAGATCTGCGTGCGCGGTCGGTTCCACTACGACGCCGTGACCGACCGCGAGCGGCTCTCGCGCCACCTCGCGAGGCGCGGCGACAACCTGCTGCCCGTCGCGTACGACGACGCCCTCCGCGAGGCCGCGTCCGCCATCAACGCCGTGAAGCAGGCCCACGGGCCCGGCGCGATCGCCGTGCTCGGATCGCCCCTCGCGTCGAACGAGGAGGCCTTCCTGCTCGCACGGCTGGCCCGCGACGTGATCGGCACGCCCCACGTCGACTTCTCCGGAGGCCCGGTTCATGCTGCCGTCGAGGCGACGTTCCAGGCAGCACTGGGTACGGACCAGCGGACCGCCGCCCTCGCCGACATCGAGCACGCGCAGACGATCGTGGCCGTGGCGCGCGACCTCGAGGAGTCGCACCCGGTCGTTTCGCTGCGCATCAAGGACGCCGTCGTCAAGCACGGTGCGAAGCTCATCCTCGTGAGCGCGCGCTGGGGGGAGCTCGTTCCCTTCGCGCACGCGTGGCTGCAGCCGGCGCCCGGCCAGGAGGCACAGGCCGTGCAGGCGCTCGCGCAGGCCATCGCCGGGAACAACCCCGCACTCGGTGATCCGCTGTCCGTCGACGGCGCGGACGTACCGCCGGTGCTGACTCGAGCCATCGAAGCGGTGCGAGCCGGCGCCGCGTCGGACGATCGCTTCGCCGTCGTGTTCGCGCCCGTGGTGGTGAGCGCGAGCGACGCGGCCGCCCAGGCGGCTGCTTCCGCAAACCTCGCCATCGCCGCGCGCGGTGACGATGCTGCGGCCAACCTGCACTACCTCCCGACAGACGCGAACGTGATCGGCATCGTCGACGCGGGCATCACGCCGGGCGCAGGTGGGAAGTCCTTCCCCGAGATCATCACGGCCGCCCAGGCCGGCGAAATCCGGGCGCTCGTCATCCACCGGGACAACCCGCTGCTGAGCGCACCAGGCACTCCGGCCATCGAGGCAGCCCTCGCGGCCGTCGACGCGCTGATCATCATCGACTCCCTGCGCTCGACCGCGAGCGAGCACGCGACCGTGCTCCTCGCTGAGCAGTCGTTCCAGGCGACGATGGGCAGCACCACGAGCGCCGACCGCCGGATCGCGCTCCAGCGGCACGGTGCGCCGGCGCTGCGCGACGAACGGCCAGGACCGGCCGTCATCGAGGCGCTGGCGAACGCGCTGGGCGCGAACTGGCAGCACGACTCGGTCTTCGACATCACCGACGAGATCGCGGCGAGCATCCAGGGCTACGCGCCCGTCGCCGCGCTCGAGTCGGGCCGCACTCGTGCGCTTCGCGCAACGGAGAGCGGATCGACCCGTTACCAGCCGGTGCCGGCCCCGCCCGCTCCGGTGGACGGCCTCGCGCTGTTCACGAACCGGCCGCTCTACCACTCGTGGGAGGGCTCCTCGATTCGCTCGCCCGAGGCGGACAAGCTCCACCGGGAGGAGAGCGTGATCATGAACCCACGCGACGCCGAGGCGCAGGGCATCCGAGGCGGAGATGACGTCGTGCTGACGGATGGCACGACCGAGGTCCGCATCACCGCGAAGCTTGACGACGGCATCGCCCCCGGGACGGCCTACGTGGCGCAGTACTACGACGGCGGCGCGGTGCTCGCATTCTTCCCCCTCGAGGGTCCGAACGCGACGCCGGCCGTGCCGATCCGGGTACGGGCGCTGCAGCTGGCGTAAGTCTCCCCGCGGCCACAACGACGCGAAAGCATCGGGGCCCACGCGGCCTCGATGCTTGTTACCTGCACCACGTACGATCGAGGCATGCCTCACATCCGCGAGATACCCGTCGACGTTCCCGGCGCCGAGGCCATGGTGCGCATCGGCGTCGCTCGTGAAGAGGCGGAGGCGGCGCGCTGGGTTGAGGCACTGGCCCGTGCCGGCATCGATGCCGCGGTCGAGATCGCCGACGGCGCCGCCGTCGCTCCCGGCCGGACGACGTGGACCGGGCAGTTCTTCGTCTATCCCGTCCTCGTCCCGGCCGATGATCGGCAGCGCGCCGAGCGCCTCGTCACGCGGTTGGTACGCGCCGACGAGGGGCGCTCGATGAATGCGCTCGGGCCGGTGGCCGCACTCGTGGGGCTCGTGTTGGTGCTCGTCGTCGCGTTGGTGTTGCGGGGGAACGGCCCGTGACAGCGACGCCTGAGCGCCTGCGGCTCTTCCCGCTGCAGGTGGTGCTGTTTCCGGGCATGGAACTGCCGCTGGTCGTCTTCGAGGAGCGCTACCGCTTGCTGGTGGCGGAGTGCCTCGAGGCGAGCGAGCCGTTCGGCGTGGCCCTGATCCGCGAGGGTCTCGAGGTCGGCGGGCCTGCGGTGCCACATGCCGTTGGCTGCACCGCGCAGATCCGGTCAGTGCAGCGCCTGCCCGACGGGCGCCTCCAGCTCGCCACCGTGGGCGAGCGCCGCTTCCGGATCGTCGCGCTACACCACGACCAGCCCTACCTGAGCGCGAGCGTCGAGTACCCGGTCGACGAACTGACCGATGCGTCCGCAGTGTTGATGGATCGTGTGAGCGAGCGGTACGCACAGGTGGTACGTTTACAGCAGACGGGAGCGGGGGGCTACCAACGCACGGTCTCGACACCGGACGGGCCGGGTGCGCTCGCCGACTTGGTCGGAGCGCTGCAACCGGCACCGGCGTCGGACATGCAACAACTGCTCGAAACGCTGGACGTGCGCCGGCGCCTCGAGCGAGCAGATGAGCTGCTCGAGCCGGCACTTGCGGTGGTGCATGGTCGCGCTGCGTCCGCGGTCGCGGCTCGCTGGGGTAACCCTTCTCGGCTGAACTGACCGTCGCAGGCGCGGGTCTGCTCATGACGAGCATCCGTGCCGATGATCCCGCGTGCGGGGAAGGCGCCTCGTCACGTCCGGGCCTGTGGTGGTGCCGGCGGTTTGCCCCGTCGCACCCGCGAATGTGTCTGAACGGGCATGAGGCCGAAGAGGAGCGGTAAGAGACCGCCAGGGCGAGTGCGGCGCGACCGCACGACTGGACGAGAGCCGCCGCATGACCTCGGCGCCGTTTCCGTCGCTTTCGGCGGGTTCCGAGACCGGCTGGATCGTCGCCCGACGCGACGGTGCGATCGTCGCTGCCGACGACGCGGCCGCCGCGCTCCTCGGTGCGCCCGATGCCGCATCCCTCGTCGGCCGTTCCTGGCCGGCGCTCGCAACACCCGACTCGTTCGCGGCTGTCGACGAGGCGCGCCGTGCTCTTGCCGCCGGGCTGCTCTGGACCGGCCGCGTCGAGCTCTTCTTTGCCCACCGCCCCGCGGCGATCTGGCTCGAGATCCCACCGTCCTCGGGCGATGTCGCCGTTCTTCGACTCGCTCCTCACGCGGCGAACCTGCCGGGCGAACCCCCGGGCTTCGCCGCCGCGCTGATCGACGCGATGGAGTCGGTGCGCCAGCCGGATATCTCCGGCGCAGCACGCGGCGTCCTCCAGGCCGCTCGCACCGTCGTTGGCTTCGACTGGGGCGTCGTCCTGCGTTATGCGCCCGCCGCCGTGGAAGCGGTCGCCGTATACTCCTCCGCGCTCGCCGGCATCGACGCTGGGGCGCGCTGGCCGACCCGCGACGCCGCCGACCGCGAGCTGATCGCCTCGGGGCAACCAACCCTTCATGCGGAGCTCCCGGCACCGTCCGGCGACGACTCACCGCTCGTACGGCTGCCGGCCTTCGGGATGCGGTCCGCGATCCGCGTGCCACTGTTCCGAGGACCGCAGGTCGTCGGGTGCGTCGCGGTCTACGCCGCGGCAACCGGCGCCTTCCGCGGCGCCGACGGGGTGCGGCTCGAGCGCGTGGTCCGCGCTCTCGGAGAACGCCTCGGGGCCGCCGACGACGCCCCGGGGGTACTGGACAGTGCCGAAGCGCCATCGGATGAGGCACCACCGGTCGCGGCGCCCGCACCTGAGGAAGGCGCACCCGAGGCAGGCTCGGAAGGCGCCATCGCGACCGGCGCGGCGGAGCCCAGTCCGGCCGCAGCGCCGGCAGCCAAGCGCGCGCTCAACGAGCGGATAGAGCGCCTCAATGCCCTCGGCGAACTCGTCTCCGGGGTCGCCCATGAGCTGAACAACCCGCTGACCGCGATCCTCGGTTACGCGCAGATGCTGCCCGCGCTCGACAGCTCCGAGCGTGCCCGTGCCCTCGCCACTATCGAGGAGGAAGCGCTCCGCGCGAGCCGGATCGTGCGCAACCTCCTCTCCTTCGCGCGCCAGCACCGCCCGCGGCTCCAGGAGCTCGACCTCAATCTGCTGCTGCAGCGCGTGGTCGACGTGACGCGGCACAGCCTCGCGGCTGAGAACGTCGAGGTCGTGCTCGAACTCGGAGAGTTGCCACCCGTGCCAGCGGACGAGTTCCAGTTGGAGCAGGTCTTCCTGCACCTGCTGACCAACGCGCGCCAGGCCGTTGCCCCGTCCGGAGGCGGCACGATCACGGTCCGCACAGCGGCGCTCGACGACCGAGTCAGGGTCGCCGTCACCGATACCGGTCCCGGCATTTCTGACGACCTCATCGAGCGCATCTTCGAGCCGTTCTTCAGCACGCACGAAGTGGGGCGCGGTTCGGGGATGGGCCTCGCGATCGTCTTCGGCGTGGTCACAGAGCACGGGGGACGCGTCTGGGTCGAGCGAGCAGCGTCGGGTGGCGCCCGCTTCGTCATCGAGCTACCGACGGCGCGCCTTTCGTCGGACGGCTAGGAGATCGCGCAGGCCCCCGCTCCAGACGGAGCGAGGGCCTGCGGTCCGCTGCGGCCGGTCGCGCTACGGCTTCTCGACGGGGTAGCCCGCTTCGATCCAGGCCTCGGTGCCCCCCTCGACGTTGTAGAGTTCCGTCAGCCCCAGGGCGGCTGCGAACTCTGCTGCGACCGCTGAGCGCGCGCCCGTCTTGCAGATGAAGAGGATCGGCTTATCGGTCGCCAGCTCGCCGCCTCGAGGTAGCGTCGCCATGTGGGGGATGTTGAGGGCGCCCGGCACGTGGCCCGTCTCGTCGAGCTCGTGCGGCGCCCGCGAATCGACGACTTGGACGTCGCCGGACTCGATCATCTCCTTGGCCTCGTGGACATCGATCCGCGTGAACGGCTCGAGCTCGTTCTTGACCGCCATACTCGTATCCTTCTCACGCTCGTACGTTGAGCGCCGTGCTCGCGAACGGCAGCGTCCCTCGAGTCGACCGACGCCGGATGTGTGTGATTGTGATCGTAGCAAAGAGCCTCGTTGCTGCCGATCCAGCCGCGTATGCTCTCGGCATCGACTTGCGCAGCAGCCCGCGGTACCCCACCGGCGTCGCGCTGCTCGACTCAACACTCCGCGCCCGCCGGCTCGGCATCGTCCGGACCGACGCACAGCTGTTCGAGGCCGCTCGTCGCCTTCAGCCCGCGATCATCGCGATCGACGCGCCGCTCGGCTTGCCCGAAGGACGCTGCTGCGCGGAGGCGACGTGTGAGTGCGCCCGCTTCGGCATCATGCGCGAGGTCGATCGCGCCTGTGCTGCGGCCGGCTACCGCCCCTTCCCCTCGCTCCTGCCCTCAATGGTCGGGCTCACGTTGCGCGGGATCGCCCTCCATGACGCGCTCGTGGCAGAGGGACACCGTGTCATCGAGGTGTACCCAGGGATGGCGCAGGACGTACTCGGCATTCCGCGGAAGCGTCAGGGCATCGCCCCGCTCGCGGCCGGGCTGCGCCGCGCGGGCGTGCGAGGCATCCCGCGCCAGCCCCCGCCCCACGATGTCCTCGACGCGATCACATGCGCTCTCGTCGGAATCCTCCACCTGCGAGGGGAGACCGAGACGATGGGACCTGGCGTCCCGGTGCCGCTGGTGCTTCCGCAACGGCGGGCGATCGCCTGAGCGCTACAATTCGCCAATGAGCCTCACAACGGTTCGGCGGTAGCGTGGCCGAACGACCTCGCGTCCTCGTGACCCGCATCCTTCCAGGTGAAGCCCCGATCGAACGGCTTCACCACGAGACGTCGTGCGACGTGTGGCCGGAGGACAGTCCGATACCGCCCGATGAACTGCGCCGTCGTGGCGCTGAGTGCGTCGGCTTCCTCACGATGCTCACGGAGCGGATCGACGGCCCGCTGCTCGACGCGTGCCCCGAGGTTCGCGTGGTCGCGAACATGGCCGTGGGCTACGACAACGTCGACGTCGACGCGGCCACCGAGCGCGGCGTCCTCGTAACGAACACGCCCGGCGTCCTCACCGAGGCGACCGCCGACATGGCTTTCGCCCTGCTGCTCGCTGCCGCACGCCGCCTCGCGGAGGGAGAACGAGCCGTCCGCGAGGGCACGTGGGGGGCGTGGAGTCCGACGTGGCTGCTCGGTCGCGAAGTCTCGGGGGCGACGCTCGGCATCGTGGGGCCGGGCCGCATCGGCAGCGCGGTCGCCCGCCGTGCGCAGGCGTTCAACATGCGAGTGCTCTACCACGGGCGCCGGGATGTCTCGGGCTTCCAGGGCGAACGCGCTCCCTTCGAGACGCTGCTCGCGGAGTCCGACTTCGTCTCCGTCCACGTACCGCTGAGCCCCGAGACGGAGCGCATGTTCGGCGAACGCGAGTTCGGACTGATGAAGCCCACCGCCATCTTCATCAACACCGCCCGCGGCGGGGTCGTCGACCAGCCGGCGCTCGTCCGTGCCCTCGAGGCCGGCGAGATCGGCGGCGCCGCCCTCGATGTGATGACGCCGGAGCCGCTGCCGTCGGACGATCCGTTGCTCCGAGTGCCGAACGTCCTCGTCGCGCCGCACCTGGGAAGTGCGACGGCGGAGACGCGCGAACGGATGGCGATGCTTGCGATCGACGGGCTGCTCGCGGCGCTCGCCGGCGAACGGCCAAAGTACCTGGTGAACCCCGAGGCCTGGGAGAGACGTAGATGACCGCTCAGCAGGACGATCCGCAGGGGCGGCTCTGGCTCGCAGAGACGATGTGGCGCCTCGGTTGCCTCCAGTTCGGCGAGTTCTCACTCGGGCGCACCGTACGCAATTCGCCCGTCTACCTGAACCCGAAGCTCCTCATCTCGCAGCCGAGTTCGCTCGCCCGCGTCGCCGCGCTGATCGAGGCGGAGCTCGAGGCGGCGATGGCGATGCGCAACCGACAGATCGAGCGCTTCGACCTCATCGCGGGCGTCCCCATCGGCGGACTGCACATCGCAACTGCACTCGCGCTTCAGGTGCGCGTGCCGCTGCTCTACGCACGGCCCGACCCGCACTGGCGCGAGCACGACCGCCCCCACATCGAAGGCATCTACCGCCCCGGACAGACAGCGCTGATCGTGGACGACCTCACGGCCGGAGGCGGCTCGCTCGTGGAGACCGCGGAACGGTTGCGTCTCGCCGGCCTCTACGTCCGCGACGCCGTGGTGCTGGTGAACCGCGAGCAGGGAGCCGCCAAGCGCCTGGCCGAGATCGGCGTGCGGCTCCACCCGATCCTCACGCTCGAGGTGATGCTGATGTATCTCCATGAACAGGAGCGCATCTCGAGCGAGGACTACCAGCGCGCCATCCAGTACCTCCAGCGCGAGGGCGAGACCCGCTCAGAGTTCGACTAGAGGAGCCGCAGCGTCCGGTGAACCCCTGATTGACGGCGTCACGTCCGTCGCGCACGTTACGCGTAGCGCGTCCACCCCATCTCGCCGGACGCCTGTGGGAGGACGCCATGCTCCATCTGCACGCCTCGGCGCGGCGGTATCTGCTCGCGCTCAGTGCTCCGTTGGCCCTCGTGCTGCTCGCCGCTTGCGGCGGGGCCTCCGGCGCCGATGCGACGCCGGCGCCGATCAGTTCCCCGGCCGAGCTGGACTCGTTCCGCTTCGCCGTTTCGATGGAGATCGAGAGCAGCGGCACACCGACGGGCAGCCCGGGGTTCTCGACGAGCGCGAACTTTAACGTCAGCGCCTCGGGAGCCGCCGTCGCCCCCGATCGCTCGCAGGCCACGATCAAGGCTGACCTCGGCTTCCTCCAGGTGAACCTCGAGACGATCACGGTCGGCGAGCAGACGTGGTCGCGCGAGCCCGGCGGCCAGTGGACCGAGGGCGCGGACGACCCGATGGGCTTCGGCGACCTCGGCCTTGACCCCAGCACCATCCTCACGGAGGACGCGGAGGCGATCGCCGAGCTGCAATCGATGATCGACCGCCTCGAAGGAACGCGCGAAGAGGTCAACGACCGCAGCGCGATCCGCTACGAACTGACCGGCGAGCAGATGCGCGAGCTCGCCGAGGACCCCGAGTTCGCCGAGATGTTCGAGGGCTTCGAGGAGCTCGGCGACACCGACCTCAACATGCAGATGTGGTTCGACATCGAGACGGGCGTCCCGCTCCGCCTCATCATGGATGGTGCAGGCGTCGAGGATGGCCTCGGGGGCACCGTCCGGCTCGAGTACAACCTCACCGACCTCAACGCGGACATCGAGATCGAGCCTCCCGTCTAAGCCTCGATTGGCCGCAGAACGAAACGACCGCGGTCTCCCGCGGTCGTTCCACGTGCACCACACCTCGCGTCGAGCGATGCGAGGCGTGGTCGTCCAGGTTGCCAGTCAGAGGAGGCGGCGGATCGGCTTACGGCCGGGACGTGGATCGTAGTTCGACTTGAACATGTCGAGCTTGTCGCGCTCGATGAGGTACTTCCCTGCAAAGAGCGTGGCCGGAACGCGGCCCTGCTTGATCAACCGCCGCAGTGACTGCGGGTGGATGCCAAGCTCGCGCGCGGCCTCGACCAGGTCGAGATACTCGTCAAAGGGGGAATCAGGCACGGCATCGATCCCGTCGGCTGGATCACCTCGGTGCTCGCGCGTAATCGCCTGCTGGGGCGGCTATTGATCACGTGCGTAGGCGAACAATAACGGGTCTCCCCCAACTGTGTAAAGCGCGTAAACACTTACCGCCGTAGTGAGCGTGGACAACTGCGATAGTGAGGACAGGACTACGGCGCGACGGGTGCCTCGGCGCGCAGCCGTGCGACAACCTCTGGAAGTTCGGCCACGACGTAGTCGATGTCAGCGTCGGTTAGGTTCGGCCACGCTGACATCCGCACCGACCCGATCGCCAGGTCGAGTGGTACGTCCATCGCGAGGAGGACGTGCGACGGCTCCCACGTTGCGGAGGTACAGGCAGCGCCAGCCGAGCACGCGATGCCGACCGCGTCGAGCGCTTCGACCACTGCCTCGCCCTCGACACCGGGGATGCAGAAGTGGAGGTTCGTCGAGAGGCGTGCCTTAGGGTGGCCGTTGATGCGAGCGTCTGGCACCGCATCGAGCACGCCTCGGAGGAGACGGTCGCGCAGCGCGGCCGTGCGCTCGTGGAACTGTTCGCGCTCCGCCTGCGCCAGCTCGAGAGCCCGCGCCAAACCGACGATGCCCGGGGTGTTCTCGGTACCCGAGCGTCGCTGACGCTCTTGCCCCCCTCCGGACAGCTGCTCGAGGAACGGCACATCGCGCCGGATGTAGAGCAGCCCCGTCCCCTTCGGCCCGCTGAACTTGTGGCCCGAGAGCGACAGCAGGTCCACGCCCAACTCGTCGACGTTGAGCGGCAGCGAGTTCGCCGCCTGGACCGCGTCCGTGTGGAAGGGGATGCGGCGTCCGAGGGCGGCCGCGCCCTCCCGCACCGCCGCGGCGATCTCCGCGATGGGCTGGATCGTGCCGACCTCGTTGTTGGCGTACATCACAGAGACGAGCGTGGTGTCGGCCCGGACGGCGCCCGCGACGTCTGCGGGGTCGACGCGGCCATCGCCGTCGACGGGCAGGTACTCGACCTCGAAGCCGAAGCGCTCGAGGAACTGCGCCGAGTGCAGTACAGCGTGGTGCTCAACCTGGGTGGTGACGATGTGAGAACCGACGCCGGCGTCGCGCTGCGCGAGGGCCACGCCCTTGATCGCAGCGTTGATGCTCTCGGTGCCGCCGGAGGTGAAGACGACTTCCTCGGGGATCGCGCCGAGCACATCGGCGACCCGGGAGCGAGCGTCGTCGATGGCTTCGGCCGCGGCGTATCCGGCGGTGTGGTGACCGGAGGGGTTGGCCGCGACCTCCGAGAAGTACGGCAGCATCGCCTCGAGCACCTCGCGGCGCACTGGCGTCGACGCGGCGGAGTCGAGATAGATCGTGTGGTCCGGGCGGTTGGACACAGCCACATCATACCCCGAGGGGGTATGTGAAGTCAATCACGAACGCGCTTCGCTAGCGCGTCGCGTTCGTCGCCCAGTAGTGCACGACCTTGCCGAGCGCGTTCGCTCCCCGCTCGAAGTTCGGGTAGACGGCGAAGCCGCGGTCGGCCACATGCTGGCGAGCCTTGACGATCGCCTCGAGGCCGCCGCCCATGGCGCCGCCCTCGGGCATCATCGTGACTACAGGCTGTCCCGTCTTCGTGCGGTAGTCGTCGAGTAGGTCGAGCATCCCATCGAGGCGCGACGGGTCCTCATCGAAGCCGCGCGCACCAATCTCGATCGCGACCCCGCCGTCGATTGCCGGGTCCGCTGCGAGGATCTCGAGGATCTTTCGCAGGTTCTCCTGCTCGCGACCGATAGTCGATGCAGCGTCGAATGGGTTGCGGTACGAGCCGCCGATGGTCATGAAGAACTCGGCGAGTTGCCGGTACGAATCCTCGGACAGTTGCGGGACGTCGAAGCCGGCCTTCTGGAACTGGTCCGTGATGGCAACTGACTGCCCGCCGGTCATCGCTATGAGCGCGATGCCGCGTCCGGTCGGCCGGTCGGTGTGCTCGAGGGCCGCCGCCACATCGAGCGTCTCGTCGATCGACTCGGTTGGGATGGCGTTCGCCTGGCGCGCCATCGCGTCCCACACGGCGACGGAGGATGCGAGCGAGGCGGTGTGCGACTGGACGGCGCGCGCCCCGGCCTCGGAACGTCCGCCACGCCAGAGCACAACGGGCTTCGTCCTCGTGACCTCGCGCAGCACGTTGAAGAAGCGCCGCCCGTCCTTCACGCCCTCGAGGTACATCGCGATGGACTTCGTATCCGGGTCGTCGCGCAGGTACTCGAGGTAGTCGGCCTCGTTGAGGACGACGGCGTTTCCGATGGAGATCGTGCGCGTGACCTTAATGCCGACGCGCTGCATCCCGAGCGTCTGGCCGATGCCGTGCGTCCCGCTCTGCGAGATGACCGAGAAGGTGCCGCCCTCGCCCTGCTGCTGGTCTCCGGTGAACTTCACCCCCAGGCGCCGGTTGTAGATACCCATGCAGTTGGGCCCAACGATGGGCATGCCGTCGCTCTGCGCCATCTCGACGATCTTGCGTTGCAGCTCGATCGCCTCCGGCTCGCCCGTCTCAGCAAAGCCGGAGGTGAACATGCTGATGCCCGCGACGCCCTTCGCGATCGCGTCCTTCACGATGAACGGCGCGACCTGCCTCGGGACGGCGCAGATCACGAGGTCGATCTCGTCGGGGATCTCGGTCAGCGACTTGAAGTTCTGGTAGCCGCGCTTCTCGATCTCCTCGACGTCCTTCGGGTCGACCTGGACCGAGTAGAGCTTGCCGGTGAACTCCTTCTGGTTGCCGAGCCACTGGTAGTTCGGCGCCTTGTCGCCGACGACCGCGATGGTTCGGGGGTTGAGCGTACGGTGGAGGCGATCCCGGTCAACCGGCATCGCCTATGCCTCCGAGAGCACGACGCGCGCGTCGACCGCGATCGCGCCGTCCGGGTAGGCCAGCACAGGGTTCAGGTCGAGCTCGCGCACCTCGGGGTGTTGCTCTACGAACTCCGAGATCTGGAGGATGAGCTTCTCGAGCGATGCGAGGTCCGCGCCTTCCTGGCCGCGCACGCCCTCAAGGACCGGGTAGCCCTTGATCTCGCGCACGATCTGCTTCGCGTCGCGCGGCTCGAGGGGCACGATGCGGAACGCAACGTCCTTCAGCACTTCGACGAAGATCCCGCCGAGGCCGAACATCATCACCGGCCCGAACTGCGGGTCGGTGGTGGTACCGATGATGACCTCGGTGCCGGGCTTTGCCATCTGCTGGACGGCGACCCCGTCGATGGTTGCGTTCGGCGCGGCGGCCTTCACCTTCGCCATCATCTCGTCGTAGCCGCGCTTCACCGCCTCGGCGTCCGCGAGCCCAAGGACGACGCCTCCGACGTCGGACTTGTGTGCGATGTCGCCGGACACAACCTTCAGCACAACCGGAAAACCGATCTCCGAGGCGATACTGGCGGCCTCATCGGCGTTGGTGGCGAGGCGGGAGACGGTGACGGGGATTCCAGCCTCGTGAAGCAACTGCTTCGACTCGACTTCGGTCAGCAGCGTGCGGCCGGCCGCGCGGGCGGCAGCGATCGGGTCACTCATGATGACAGTCATCTCTCTCTGGTCGGGTAGATGCTGCACTGATCGCGCACGCGTCGCGTGGCGCCAAGGCCGCGCAAGCATACGTGCGCCCGAGATTACGTCGCAACAACAACGTGTGAAGCGCGCCGTGACCACGTGCGCGTTGACCGCGCAGAACGCGAGGCTCTAGCGTCGAATGATGCGACGCCTTGTCCTCACCGTCCTATCATTCGTCGTAGCCGTCGCAAATCTCACGTGCGCCGGCGACGACGGGCCCGGAGCGACAGAGACACCTGCAGCCGCGACGGCAACTCCGACCGCGAGCGCGTCACCAACCGCAAGCGCCACGCCCTCGCCCACCGCCACGCCCTCGCCCTCGGCGACGCCAACCGCGACAGACGCACCCACCCCGACGCCGACCGGCGCTGCCGACCTCACCGGCGAGCCCGCGCTCGACGCGGTGATCGAGGTCGTGCGGGCGGGTGACACGGCCGCCCTCGCGGCCCTGATGCGTCCGCACGAGGTGAAGTGCACGACGGTGCAGGGCATGGGCGGTCCCCCGAAGTGCTGGCAGGATGGCAGCCCAGCCGGGGAAGTCCCGGACGGCACGGTCGTCGAATCGTTCCCGATGGCGGTGTGTGAACTGGAGTGGCAGCCGGACGTCTCGGTTGTTGCCAGCACCATGCTCGACGAGCCCGGCGAGTGGTACGCCTCCGTGAGCGTCGACGGCCCGCTCTTTGGCGGCGAGACCTTCTTCGGCGAACCATACCTACCGACTCCGGACAGCGGCTTGGTCATCGACACGCCGAGTGGCCCAGCGCTGCTCCTCGTCGAGGGCGACAACGTCGTCTACGCGAGCCGGTTCTGCGACGCGGGCGGCGGCGACCCCGCGGCCTTCCTCGAGCATCCGGCGTACGACCTCACGGTGACGCAGAGCGGGCCGGCGTGGGAGGAGTAGCGCGCACAAAGCGAATCGCGCACCGCCGGTTGCCCGTCGATGCGCGATTCTAAGTCGAGCGTGTTGTCTGCTTCGTTCTCGGAAGCTCTTGCAGACTTCGCTTCCGGTCACGTCCCCGCCGACCTATGCAGACAATAGGCGCCGGTCCAACCTCGCAAGTCCCTCTTACCAACATCCTCGCGAACAATGAGCGAACGCTGAGGACATAGCGTGGCTGCCGCTGTGGACATCCCAGCCTTGCGCCAGCGCCGTGCGACAGCGGACCATCCGCAGATGCGCCAGCGCTTCGACACCTTCCGCGAGGCCGTCCGCCGACGCCCCGCGCCCGAGTCGCTCGACGGCCCCGCCGAGGACGGCGACGGGCTCCAGCGGCCCGCGCTGGTCGTCGGTCTGGGCAATCCCGGAGAGAAGTACGCGACCACTCGGCACAACGTCGGGGCGTGGTGCATCCGCCTGCTGCTCAAGCGTCACGGCGGTCAGCTCAGCCGGCAGGGTCAGATGGAAGTCACGACCGTCAGCATCGAGGGACGGCGCGTCGTCCTCGGCCGGCCGCGTTCGTACATGAACGAGAGCGGTCCGCCGGTCGCCGCCGAGCTGCGACGGCTCAAGCTCCACCCGCGGCAACTCCTCGTGGTCTACGACGAGCTCGACCTGCCGGTGGCGCAGGTGCGGATGCGCGCATCGGGCGGGCACGGCGGCAACAACGGGATGCGGTCCCTCATCGGCGCGATCGGATCGCAGGAGTTCGCCCGCATCCGCATCGGCATCGACCGGCCGTACGACAACGGCCGGCCCGTCCGTGACCCCGACCGTGTGGCTGCTTGGGTGCTATCGCGACCCAGCGGCGAGGACCGCGAGCGCCTCGAGGCCGCGGTCGAGCGCGCCGCGAACGCCATCGAGGACGCCGTACGCGAGGGCGTCGAGGTGGCGATGAACCGTGTGAACGCGCTGCGCTGAGCAGCGGCGAACGCGGTGCGCTAAACTGAAATCGTCCCCGAAAGGGGTCTGCGTAAGGGCCACGCCAGCGGCGCGGCCCCGATTTTGCGTGCCGCCGGACTGCCCAACAACGAGGATCCCGCCTTGGACCTGAGTCCCCTCCTTCAATCACTGACAGCCGTCCCGCCCCTGACGGAAGTCTATGCACGCCTCGATGGCGGGTCGCGCGTCACGCTCGGGCTCAGCGACGCCGCGAAGCCCGTCGTCGCCGCGCTGCTGTGGCGTCGCAGCCGCCGTGCCGCCCTGCTGATCGTCCCGCGCGAGGTCGACGCCGAGACCGTTGTCGAGCAGATGCGAGCGTGGGCGGGCGACGCCGTCGTCCACTATCCCGCACGCGGGCGGCTTCCCTACTCGCGCGAGGCGCCCGAGGCCCGCGTCACCTGGGAGCGCATCGCGGCCCTCTCGAGGCTGGCGCAGGCGTCCTCGAACGACGCGCCGCTCGTCGTCGCCTCGGCAGCCGCGGTCGCGGAGCACACCCTGCGTCCCGCGGACCTCTCGCGCGGGCCGGGCGTCATCGAGGTGCGCCAGCGGCTATCCCTCGATGCCCTCGCCCTCCAGCTCGTCGAGGGCGGTTACGTCTTCGAACCGATCGTCGAGGCACCCGGACAGGCCGCCCGCCGCGGCGGCCTCGTCGACGTGTGGCCGCCGGAGCGCGATGAGCCGCTGCGCGTCGAGTTCTTCGGCCCCGAGGTCGACTCCATCCGTAGCTTCGACCCGGCGACACAGCGAACCGTCGAGCGCCTCGAGCGGGCGACGCTCGGACCGGCGACCGAGTGGTTCCCCGAGCGCGACGGCCTCGATCGCATCGCGGAGTACCTGCCGTCCGGCGGGGCGTCCGAGATCGTCGACGAGCGTCACTCGGTGCAACGGGGCGAACTGCCCGCGCCGCACCTCTACGGCCCCCTCGCCGCCGACGCCACGCTGCTCGATCACTTCCGCGACGATGCGCTGATCCTGCTCGACGAGCGCGAGGCGATCGAGGCGGCGCTGAGCGACCTCGACGACCTCGCCCGCGAGCGTCGCGAGGAACTCATCAACCGCAACGAAGTGCGGCCAGACGCGCCCTTCGGCCACGAGACGCGGCCGTCCGTGGAGACGGCGCTCGGCCGGCGCACGCATCGCGCCGACCTCGCCCGCTGGGCCACCGGCAACGAGCCCGGCGCCTTCCGGCTGCCGTTCGCTACCGCCGACGCCTACGCGGGCCGCCTTCCGGCAGCCGCTGCCGACGCCGTCCGCCAGTTGCGGCGCGGCGACCGCGTCGTCGTGGTAACCCAGCAGGCGCAGCGCTACGCCGAGGTGCTGGCGGAGCAGGGTATCCACGTCCGCGTTCAGGACGGACTCTCCGAGCGGCCCGACTCGGGCTCGCTCACCCTCGTCCAGGGCTCGCTGCCCGAGGGCTGGACCGTCGCGACGGGCACTGGCAGCGATGTGATCACGCTCCAGACGGACCGCGAGCTCTTCGGCTTCGTGAAGAAGCGCCGGACGCTGCGCCAACGCTCGACGCACCGCTCGCGCTTCCTCGCCGAGGTGCAGCCGGGTGACTTCGTCGTACACGCGGAGCACGGCATCGCGCGGTTCGCCGGGATCGTGCGGCGGCCCGTCGGCGACGAGGATCGCGACTACCTCGAGTTGCGCTACGCCGGAGACGACCGGCTCTACGTGCCGGTCGACCAGGTCGACCGCGTCTCGAAGTTCATTGGGCCGTCGGACTCACCCCCGCGGCTCACGCGCCTCGGGACGCAGGAGTGGAGCCGGGCGCGGGCGCGCGTCCGTGAGGCCGTCGCGATCGTCGCGGCGGACCTCGTGCGGCTGTACGCGGCGCGCCAGCTGATGCCCGGCCACGCCTTCCGTCCCGACACCGAGTGGCAGCGCGAGATGGAGGCGGCGTTCCCTTATCACGAGACCGAGGACCAGCTCGATGCGATCACCGCGGTGAAGGCGGACATGGAGGCCGAGCGCCCGATGGACCGCGTGATCTGCGGCGACGTCGGCTTCGGCAAGACCGAGGTCGCCATCCGTGCCGCGTTCAAGGCGGTGATGGACGGTTACCAGGTCGCCGTCCTCGTGCCGACGACGGTCCTCGCACAGCAGCACGAGAAGACGTTCCGCGAGCGTCTCGCCGCCTTCCCCGTGCGCGTCGATGTGCTCTCACGCTTCCGCACTGACCAGGAGGCCGCGGAGGTTGCGCGAAAGGCGCGGTCCGGCGATGTCGACATCGTCATCGGCACGCACCGCCTGCTGCAGCAGGATGTCGAGTTCGCGAACCTCGGGCTCGTGATCATCGACGAGGAGCAACGCTTCGGCGTGACGCACAAGGAGCGGCTGAAGCGGATGCGCCTCGAGGTGGACGTGCTCACGCTCTCTGCGACGCCGATCCCGCGGACGCTGCACATGGCGCTCTCGGGCATCCGCGACATGTCGACGATCGACACGCCGCCCGAGGGTCGCCAGCCCATCCAGACGTTCGTCTCCGAGTGGGACGACCAGATGGTGCGCGATGCGCTGCTCCTCGAGGTGGAGCGCGGCGGGCAGGTCTACATCGTCCACAATCGCGTCGAGTCCATCGACCGGTTCACGGACCATCTGCGCGAGCTGGTGCCGGAGGCGAAGTTCGTCGTCGGTCACGGCCAGATGCCGGAAGGGCTGCTGAAGCGCGTGATGGAACGCTTCGCCGACGGCGAGTTCGACGTGCTCGTCTGCACCACCATCATCGAGTCCGGCATCGACATCCCGAACGTGAACACGCTCATCGTCGACCACGCCGACAAGCTCGGCCTCGCGCAGCTCTACCAGCTGCGTGGCCGCGTCGGTCGCAGTACCCACCAGGCGACGGCATACCTGCTGCACCCGCGAGACCGCATCCTCAGCGAGGTCGCGCAGCAGCGGCTCGCGACGATCTTCGAGGCCAATGAGCTCGGCGCGGGCTTCCAGGTCGCGCTGCGCGACCTCGAGATCCGTGGCGCGGGCAACCTGCTCGGCGCCGAGCAGAGCGGCCACATCGCGACCGTCGGCTTCGATCTCTACACGAAGATGCTGGCGGACGCCGTCGAGACGCTGAAGGCAGCACACGAGGGACGCGCACCCGCGCCGACGCCGTCGCTCGACGGCCGCGGTCCCGTCATCGACCTGCCCGTCTCGGCGTTCATCCCCGAGTCCTACGTCGAGGAGATCGAGGCGCGGCTGTCGCTCTACCAGCGCATCGCCGGCCTGGCGACTGCCGAGGACGTCGACGCGCTGCGGCAGGAGACGGCAGACCGCCTCGGCCCGCTGCCCGAGCCGCTGGACCACCTGCTGACCCTCGTGCGACTGCGCTTTGCGGCGCGCTCGGCTGGTGTCGCCGCCGTGCGCGTGGAGGACGAGGACCTCGTGCTGACCTCGGAGGACCGCCGTCCGTTCGCGCAGCGAGCGTTGCCCGCGCTGCCCGCCGGCATCCGCGTTGGCCAGGCCCAGATCCGCGTGAACCGTCGCGCGCTCGGGCAGGCGTGGCTCGCGGGCATCGAGGCATTGCTGCGGCTGCTGTCCCGCGAGCGCGAGGCCGTCCCGGCGTAGCCGCTGCTTGACGACCTGACAGGTCGATATCCATCCGGCATAATCGAGACAGCGCCGACGCCGATGTGCGCGGCGACCAGCCCGTGTCCAGCGAAAGCACCTCTCACCACATGCGCACCCGCACACTGCTTCGCAGCAAGATTCATCGCGCCACCGTCACCGAAGCGAACGTCGACTACGAAGGCTCGATCTCGATCGACCGAGACCTGATGGACGCCGCGGACATCGCCGAGTTCGAGCAGGTGCACGTGCTCGACGTCGACAACGGCAGCCGCCTCGTGACGTACGTCATCCCGGCGGAGCGCGGCTCCGGCGAGATCTGCATTAACGGCGCCGCCGCCCGCCTCGTCGACCCCGGCCACCTCGTGATCATCGTGGCCTACGAGCAGGTGCCGAGCGACGAGGTCGAGGGGTACACGGCGCGCGTCGTGCACGTGGATGCCCAGAACCGCATCCGCTACGACTAGCGTCCACCCGCAGGTTCCGTTCGTGGTGAGCCTGTCGAACTACGCCCTCCCGACATGGGAGCGGCGCGTTCGACAGGCTCCGTGCGAACGGAAGCAGGACTCGGCCGCTCGATGACCCTCCGCCCGCTCCGCGCCGTCTGCTTCGACTTCGACCAGACACTCGGCTGCTACGACCCGCCGCACTACGCGCTCTACGTCCTCGCCGCGGAGGAGCACGGCGTTGCGCTGACCGAGGCGCAGCTCGAGGCGCCGCTCGACGATGCGTGGGAGCGCTGGCGCACTCCGCTCGGCATCGATCACTCGCACGCCACGACGGAGGCCGCCTTCCGCGAGGTCCGCCGCGAGGTTCACCGCACGCGCTTTCTCGGTGCGGGCGTCGAAGACGGGCCGGTCCTGGATGCGATCGTCGAACGTCTGCTGGACCTCGAGATCGAGCCGCGGCACTTCCGTCTCTTCTCCGACACGCGGCAGTGTCTCGAACGGCTCGCCGAGGCACGCCTCGACGTTGCCATTGTCTCGAACCACATCTGGAGGCTGCCCGAGGTCGTAACGGCCCTGGGCCTCGGCGACCTCGTGGGGAGCGTGCTCACCAGCGCCCGCGTCGGCGTCCGCAAGCCGCATCCCGCGATGTACGAGGCGGTGCTGTGTGCGCTCGGAGTTCCGGACGACGCGCGTGACACCGTGCTGTTCGTCGGAGACAGCGTGACAGCAGACGTCTGGGGGCCTCGCGCCTTCGGGATGCGCGCGGTGCTCCTCGACCGGAGCAACAGCCGAGCAGGCACGCACAGCGACGAAGAACGCGGAGGCATCGACGCCACGATCGCGAGCCTCGAGGAGATCGTGGCACCGTGAACAGCGCGCCCCGCGTGGTGCTCGCCCGCATCCGCGAGCGCGAGCATGACGACTTCTTCGCGATGTTCGAGGCGTACCACCACGAGCTCGACCCCTACGCGCCGCACGAGGCGGGCGAGCCTTGGTCGATCGAGCTCTACCGCCGTGCGGTCCTCGATGACCTCGAGGGGCGTGAGATGCTCTGGATCCGCGCCGACGGTCAACGCGCGGGCTTCGTCGTCGTCCGTACCCTCCCCGACTGGCCGCATGAGGAGCGCGACGTCGCGGAGATCGCCGAGTTTTATGTCACTCCTGAGTACCGCCGACACGGCGTGGGCCGCGCGGCCGTCCTCGCTCTGCTCGCTGAGCACCGCCGCCGGGGCACCCACCTCGTCGAGGCGTCCGTCCTGCTCAAGAACGAACCAGCGCGCGCCTTCTGGTCGTCGCTCGGCTTCGAGACGCGCTCGGTCGTGACGGGCCTGCGCCTCTAGGGACCGTTCCCGGCGACTCTACGAGCCGTACCGGCTCTCGCGCTCCGCGGATGCTGCGGTAGGATCGCCAGACAGCCGTTGCCCTTGATGACGGAGTCGGGGCGCGTCCCCGAGGAGGAGTCCGCGTGATCTGGGACGTCCACTGCCACTTCCCGCGCAACTGGGACAACCCGGACGACGCGAACCACGAGAAGGCAATCGACGCGCGGGCGGACGCCCTCCGCGCGGCCGGCGTCACGCGGGCCTCACTGCTCTGCGGCGGACGCTTCGGTCTCTCGTACGAGGAAGCACTCATCTACGCCCGGCGCCACGAGGACTTCTTCGTCCCCAGCGCGGTCATCGACCCCGACGACGTCAACGGCCAGGAGGTGCGGCGGCTGCACGACCTCGGCTACCGCGGGCTCAAGATCATCGGGACGCGACGGCCGTACGACGACTACAAGTACTTCAGCGCGTACGCCGCCGCCGAGGAACGCGACATGCCGATCCTCTTCCACCTCGGGGTGATCGGCGGCGGCGTCGATTACCAGATCACGCACCCGCGCCGCGATCCCGAGGCCGCCGCCACGATGCGGCGCATGCGCGAGAACCGGATGCGCGGCCCTCGAGATGTCGGCGCAACCCGAATGCGCCCGTTCCACCTCGACACGATCGCGAACAACTTCCCGGAGCTGCGCATCATCGGCGCGCACATGGGCGGCACCGGCAACTACGACGAAGCGGCGTCGGTGGTCCGATGGCGACACCACGTCCTCCTCGACATGTCGGGCGGCGACACGATCGAGCGCCACATCATGGAGCGCCGTCTGATCAAGCACGAGATCGGCGTCGAGAAGCTGACCTGGGGCTCGGACTGCCGCGATGACGAGATCCAGTCGCATGTC
Organism: uncultured Dehalococcoidaceae bacterium; assembly: GCA_964479165.1. Taxonomy (GTDB): domain Bacteria; phylum Chloroflexota; class Dehalococcoidia; order UBA2979; family UBA2979; genus CAYZJO01. The sequence goes on along the minus strand of CAYZJO010000012.1, from coordinate 1,396 downwards.
GATCACCTCGAGGCGATCTTCGAGCACTTCGAACTGACCGAGGACGAGGCGAACCGCATCCGCTACGCCAACGCGGCGGAGCTGTTCGGCGAGCTGGAGCCGGTGCTTGCAGCGGAGTGATCCGGTCGAACGCGAGGACACACTCGCGGCACCCGAGGCGGCGGCCTCGGACGATTCCAGCACCTCGACTCCAACGGACGACCCTGACGAGACCCCGGCCATCGACTCGGGTCCGCCCCCAACGCCTCCCGAGGGTGACCAGCCCGACGCCGACGAAGACACCGCCCCCGAGGAGAAGGTGCCGGAGGAGGAGGCACCCGAGCCCGCGACAGAGGTTGAGCCGTCCGCGAAGAGGGTCGCCGAGCCGGCGGACGAAGCCGAAGACCCCCCAGCGGAGGAGGCCGCCGGGGCCGGCGCCCCACCCGCCCTCGCGGCAGAGGGTGTCGAGGACGCCGAAGACGCGCAGCGAGGCCCTGACTGGCGACGCGGGGTCATCGTCACGGCGCCGACCGTCGTACTCACGGTGCTGGTGACCGGCGTCTTCCTGATGTTCCTGCTGGTCGAACCTTCTCCGCGGTGGGTGGTGCTATTCGGCAGCGCCGTCGCGGCGGCGTCCGTCGACGGGGTGCTCCGTGCCGCGCGGCGGCAGGCGTTCGACGCGGGTGGCCTCGACACGACCGTGTTCCTGTTCCTCCCGGCGCTGTACGCACTGGCAGTCCCCGTGTTCCTCGAGCACAACGTGCGAGGGTACTGGGCCATCCCCGGGGGCTTGCTCGCCGGCGTGGGTTTCGGGGTCCTCGTGACCGGCCTGGTGTCGTCGGTGCGACCCCATGACCTCGGCCGACCGTTCGGACGCTACGTCGCAGCGACGGCCACGTACTTCGTCGCCTTCGCCCTCTTTTCGCTGATGTTCACGTTCGACCTGCACGTCCGCCCCGCCGTGATCTCGAGCGGCCTCGTGGCGGCGCTGCTCGCGGCGGAACTGCTGCGCGACGGTGAGATCGATCAACTCGAGACGCTGGTCTTCTCGGTCGTGACTGGCGTCGTCATCGCTCAGACCCGCCTCGCGATGCATTATCTCCCCCTCGACGGTCATCTCGCCGCGCTGACGCTGCTACTGGCCTTCTACTTCGTGACGGGCCTCATCCACGCCCACGTGACGCGCCAACTCGACCGCACCGCCGCGCTCGAGTACGTAACGATCGCGGTCACCGGACTGATCATCGTGATTGGCGCACAGGCGGCCGGCATCGCGTAGGCCGGCGGACGGGAAACGTGGTTCCCGCCTCGGGCCTCTGATAGCATCGGAGTTGGTCGTCGGGGAGTGGCGCAGTCTGGCAGCGCACTTGACTGGGGGTCAAGAGGTCGCAGGTTCAAATCCTGTCTCCCCGACCAA
>CAYZJO010000011.1:49506-107670 GCA_964479165.1 uncultured Dehalococcoidaceae bacterium | reverse complement strand
GGATCGAGTCGCGGCAGAGGAAGTCGACCTTGATCTGCATCGGGTAGCCGAGCCACCCGAAGATGTCGATGTTGTCCCAGCCCTCTTTGTTGTCACCGCGCGGCGGGTAGTAGTTGATCCGGACCTTGTGGTAGAGCTCGCCGTACAGCTCGGGGTACAGCTCCGGCTGGAGGATGTGCTCGAGGACGCCCAGCTTCGACTCTTCCTTGGTCTTGAAGCTCTCCGGGTCGTCCAGGACCTCGCCGTCGCGGTTACCGAGGATGTTGGTGGAGTACCAGCCGTTGAGGCCGAGCATGCGCGCCTTGAACATCGGCGCGAGGGTGGTCTTCAGGAGCGTCTGGCCCGTCTTGAAGTCCTTGCCGCAGATCGGCAGCCCGCGGTCGGTCGCGAGCTTGACGATGGCCGGGATGTCGACGGTCAGGTTCGGTGCGCCGTTCGCGAATGGGACGTCCTCCATCAGCGCCGCGTACGCGTAGAGCATCGAGGGGGCGATGGTCTCGTCGTTCGTCTCGAGGGCGGCCTCGAACGCCTCGAGGTTGCGGTGCGCCGGCTGCTCCTCGATGAAGATCTCGGTCGACGCCGCCCACACGAGGACGAGGCGGTCGCAGTTGTTCTTCGCCTTGAAGTCACGGATGTCCTGCCGGATCTCGTTGACGAGGTCCAGCTTCGTCGGGGCGGCCTTCACGTTCGTGCCGCTCAGGCGCTTCACGTAGTACTGGTCGAACGCGGCCGGCATCGGCTTGATCGACTTGAGGAAGTCGGCGATCGGCTCGATGTGCTCGTAGCGGTCGAGGACGCCGCAGCGGAGGGCCGCCTCGTAGGCGTCGTCGTCGATGGGGTCCCACGCGCCGAAGACGAGGTCGTTGAGGTCAGCCAGCGGCACGAAGTCCTTGATCAGCGGCATGCGCTCGTCGGTGCGCTTGCCGAGCCGGATGGTGCCCATCTGCGTGAGCGACCCGACGGGCAGGGCGGTCCCCCGACGTGCGTGCTCGACGCCGGCGAGGAACGTCGACGCTACGGCGCCGAGCCCGACGAGCAGGACGCCGAGCTTTCCCTCCGCGGGCTTCACGGGGTGGGCTTCTCCGGACACGAAGTCTCTAGGTTCCAAGATCACACCTCTATTGCGGGCGAGGGATATCAGCGGCTGGTGCCACTGAGCCGGGATGCGGCCGGTACTCGCCCAGTGCTGCACCGTGCTCTGCCGACGCCCGAGCAGCGCGGCCAATGCACTCTGCCCGCCGAAGCGGCGGATGATGCGTTCGGCGGGATTGTCGTCTCGAGCGTCCATGCCGCGGATCGTAACGAAAATTTCGTTAGTTCCGCAAGGACGCCTTCTGGAAGCGCGAGCGTCGGGGCAGGGCTCGGAACTACGAACTTGCCCGACGCAGGACGTCGGTCAGGCGGAATCGGCGCGAGCTGAGCAGCGCGCTGCCGTAGATGCGGCCGCCGAGCATCAGCATGAGGACGATCGCGACGAGCATCAGGGCGGCGGCGACCGCGACCTCCCAGCCCTGCGCCGCGCCGATGGCGTAACGCGCCGGCATCATCATCGGGGCCACCGGCGGGACGAAGGAGGCGATGCGCGCCGCGGAGCCTTCGGGGTCGGAGGTGACGAGGGCGATCGAGATGAAGTAGCCAACGAGCACCGTCATCGTGATTGGCAGCGAGACGCTCTGGATGTCCTCCTGGCGCGCCACCATCGCCCCCGCCGCCGCGAACGCGGTCGCGTAGAAGATGAACCCGAGCGCGAACCAGGCGCCGGCGAACGCCAGCGCTCCCGCCTCCACTCCCGGCAGCTCGACGCCGGCGCGAGGGAGCATCAGGACCGCCACCACCGCGACGACCGCCAGCTGCCCAAGGGCGAGCAGTCCGATGCCCAGCACCTTCCCGGCCAGCAGGTGCACCGGCCGGAGGGAGACGAGCAGCAGCTCGACGATGCGGCCCGTCTTCTCCTCGGCGACGCCGTTCAGCACCCACTGCCCGTAGGTCATGATCGCGCCGAGCATCGCGACCACGGTGATGAAGGCGATCCCCTCGCCGTCGCCTTCCTCGGAGGTCTCGAGGAACACCTCGCGGACGGGCGCAGGCTGGAGCAGCGGCGCAGCCTCCTCGGCGGATAGCCCCAGTTCGTCGAGGACTTGCGGCAGTTCCGAGACCCGCAGCGCCTGCTGCACGATCGCGGAGAGGAGTGGCGAGGAGTCCTCCTCGTAGACCAGTTCGTCGCCGTCGAGCAGCGCGTCGAGGTCGCCGTCGAGCAGCGCTGTCTCGCCGGATGCGCGATCGGGCACACGCGTTACCTCGACGTTCTCGTCGAGCGCCGCCGCGGTCTCGCTGATCGACTGTTCGAGCTCGGGCCGCTCGCCGACGATCCCGAGCGTTCGCGTGGACTCGCCGTCGCCGAAGATGCGCGGCAGGAAGACGAGCAACGCGATCAGCCCAAGGATGATCAGCGTCGAAATGCGGAAGGCGGTGCTGCGCAGGCGCTCCCGGATCTCGCGCTCCGCGACGATGGCAACGAGGCGCAGCGCGTTCAACGCCGGACCGCCTCGACGAAGAGCTCTGGCAACGTCGGAGGCTCGTAGGCGAAGTGCGTCACGTGCCCGGCACGCTGCGCCAGGGCGAGGACGCCCGCCGGGTCGACGTCGCGCGGCACCGTCAGCTGTAGCCGCCCGTTCTGCCGCGCCACGACCTCGGCGCCCGGGATGTCGAGGGCGTCGTGCCAGCCGTCCGCACCCTCGACCTCGAGCTCGACGCGTCGGCGAGGGGCGGCGGCCTTGAGCTCGGCGATGCGGCCGGCGACCACGACGTGGCCGTGGTCGATGATCGCGATGTCCTCGCAGAGGTCCTCGACGAGGTCGAGTTGGTGACTCGAGAAGACCACGGCAGCGCCGCGGTCGGCCTCGCCGTGGAGCACCTCGGACATCGTCGCGACCGCCAGCGGGTCGAGGCCGGAGAACGGCTCATCGAGGACGAGCAGGTCGGGCTCGTGCACCAGCGCCGCGGCAAGCTGCACGCGCTGCTGGTTGCCGTGCGACAGCTCGGAGACCGGCGTGATCAGCCGCTCCTCGAGGCCCAGGCGCTCGAGCCACTTCGTCGCCGACGCCGTGGCAGTCTGCCGGTCGAGCCCGTGCAACCTCGCCAGGTACGTGATCTGCTCGACGGCGCGCATCGTGGGGTAGAGGCCGCGCTGTTCGGGCATGTAGCCGGAGCGTCGCCGGTCCTCGTCGGTGATCGGCCGTCCGTCCCAGCGCACCTCGCCCGCGTCGAGCCCAACGAGCTTGAAGATGGCGCGCATCGCGGTCGTCTTCCCGGACCCGTTCGGCCCGAGGAACCCGAGCATGCGCCCGCGCCCCACCTCGAACGTGCACCCGTCGAGGGCCTGGACGTCGCCGTAGCGCTTGCGGAGGTCGACGAGTTCGAGCACGGACCTAGGCTACGGGATGGCACGAGGGGAGGCGACGCGACGGCGCGAGAACCCTCACCAGGCCGGCTGCGCCCGGAGCCCTCACCCCCGGCCCCTCTCCCCAGAAACTGGGGAGAGGGGAGCGAGATCCCCTCGTCCGTTCGCACTGAGCCTGTCGAAGGGCGCACACGCCGCTGAGCCGAAGAGCGTGGTTCGACAAGCTCACCACGAGCGGAGACGGAGCCTGCTCCTTCCGTTCGCACTGAGCCTGTCGAAGGGCGCACACGCCGCTGAGCCGAACAGCGTGGTTCGACAGGCTCAACACGAACGGAGGAGGAAGGCCGCTAGACCTCCGACAGCGGCACCGTGCGACCCTCGCGCCAGGAGCGCGCAACGGCCTCGGTGAAGCGCATGTAGCGGACGCCGTCCTCGAAGCTGGTGAGCTCGACGGGCTTGCCCTCGCGGATCGAGGCGACGAAGTCTGCCTCGACTTCCCAGCCTCTGGCGGTGCCGGCGTCGGGCTCGAGGGGGGCGGCGGCCTCGCCGAGGGGGGCGAAGGTCATCGTGTCGCCCACCATCCAGTGCAGCGTGGCCTTGCTGCCGAAGATCGAGACGCCGTTCGGCTGGTGTGGGTTGTGCAGGACGGTGCTCGCGCGGAAGGTCACGCGTGCGCCGTTCTCGAGGCGGGCGAGCACGCCCAGGCTGTCGGGCACGTCGGCGACGCCGGGCTGGCCGGTCTCGGGGTCGGTGCGGCTGGTGAAGAACGTCTCGGCGTCGGCGGTCACGCGCTCAAAATCGCCGAGCCAGCGCTGCACGGCCTCGACCATGATCCCGAAGGTCATCACGTTCGTGCCCGAGTAGCGCTGCTGTTCGCGCCAGTGCAACGGCGACTCGGCGAGCGAGCTACCGCTCAACTGCGTGACGTGCACCTCGCGGATGTCGCCGAGGACGCCCTCGTTCACGAGGCGCCGGATCGTGCGCCACGACTTGAAGTCAAACGGCGCGGGCACGAGCTGCGCCACGAGTTCGGGGCGGGCCTGCGCGGCGGCGAGCATCTCGCGCGCCTCGGTGGCGTCCATCGCCATGCGCGCCTCGCAGAGGACGTGCTTGCCCGCCTCGAGGGCGCGCACCACGTACTCCCGATGGCGGTACGGCCAGGTGCCGATGCAGATCGCGTTGATCGAGTCGTCGGCGTACAAGTCCTGCGGGTCGGCAGTGACACGCTCGATGCCGAATTCGGACGCCACGCGCTGCCCGCTCTCCATCGAGCGGTTGCACACGGCGACGACCTCGACGCCATCGATCGCGTTCAGCCCGGGGATGTGCCGCAGCCGCGTGTTGGCCCCCGCGCCGATCACACCCACCCGAATCGCATCCGCCACGTACTGCTCCTCGTCAGATTCTCGTTAGATCGGGTCCGGTCCCCTTTCCCCTCTTGGGGGGAGAGGCTGAGGGTCCTTACAGGTTCAGCACCGGACGAGGCGCGAGCGCCTGCATCGGTGCCGTCGCCGGCAGCTCGGTCGTCGGGGGCATCGGCACCTCGATGAAGTGCGGCTTGCCCGAGGCCATCGCGTCCGCGAGCGCGTGCTTCAGCTCCTCGGCATTGCCGGCTCGTGTCGCAGGGACCCCGAACGCCTCGGCCATCTTGACCATGTCCGGGTTGAGGAGGTCGGAGGCGATGGTGTGACCGTTGAAGCGCGTGTCCTGGATGCGGCGCACGTTTCCGAAGGCGTTGTCGTTGAAGACGATCGCGACGAGCGGGATGTCGAACCGCGCCATCGTGGACAGCTCCTGCACGTTGTACATGAAGCCGCCGTCGCCGTTGATCGACACGACCTTGCGGTCGGGGTTGCCGACCTGTGCGCCGAGGGCCGTGGGGAAGCCGTAGCCGAGCGTGCCCTGGTAGCCCGAGGTGAGGAAGGTGCGCGGCTCGTAAACGGGGAACCCGCCCTGGTTGCACCAGTAGCCGACCTGCGTGCTCTCGGAGACGAGGATGCCGTCGTCCGGCATGACCTCGCGGATCGCGAGGGCGTACTCGGCCTGGAGGGGCGTGACCTCGGCCATCGCCTGCGCGCGCGACTGCTGCAGGCCGCGCAGCTCCGCTTCACGCGAGTCTCGCGAGCGGTTGTGCGCGGGCGCGCGGCGTACGAGGTCGGCGAGGCCCTGCTTTGCGTCCCCGACGATGCCGAGGTCGGGCTTGCGGTTGCGGCCGACCTCGGTGGGGTCGATGTCGAGTTGGATGAAGCGCTGGCCCTCGGGGATCTGGCCCTCGACGCGCGGCGGCAGGACGAACCTGGTGCCAACCGCGAGGACGACGTCGGCCTGGGGCAGCAGGGCGGAGAACGCGGCAACGCCCGACTGCGCGCGGTAGTCGCGGTCCGAGATCGCGCCACGGCCGTTGCTCGACATGATTACCGGTGCCTCGAGGATGCGCGATAGCTCGCGGAGTTCCTCCCATGCACCGCTCGAGAGCACGCCACCGCCCGAGACGATCAGCGGCCGCTCGGCCTTGCCGAGCCACTGCGCCGCGCGCTCGAGGAGGTCGGGGTCCCCCTGCTGCCGCGTGTGCACCTCGGGCTCGAGCAGCGTGACGTCGCCGGTGCGCTCGAGGACGTCCGGCGGCACCTCGATCTCGACCGGGCGGGGACGGCCGGTCTCCAGCTCGCGGATGGCGCGGTGCACCATTGCGGGGATCTCCTCGGGCGTCATCGCGCGCTCGACGTGCTTGCACACGGCCGAGATCGTCTCGAGCTGGTTGTTAATCTCATGCAGCACGCCGCGCCCGAGCCCGATGAGGTCCGACTGGATCTGCCCCGAGATCGCGAGGACCGGGGAGGAACAGGCGTATGCCGTCGATAGTCCCGCCGAGGCGTTGAGCAGGCCCGGCCCCGGCACGACGATGAACGAGCCGATCTGGCCGGTGGTTCGCGCGAAGCCGTCCGCCATGTAGGCGCAGGCCTGCTCGTGGCGCGTGTGGACGATCTCGAAGTGCTCCTGGTTCTCCCAGAACGCGTCGAACGCCCAGTCGAGCTGGATGCCGGGGAGGGCAAAGATGGTTTCGATGCCCTCGATCTTGAGCGAGTGTACGAGCGCCTGTCCGCCGGTCATATGCACTGTGTGCCGCCTCTCGTCCTCGAGCGCCGCGCGTTGCGTCCGGATGTTGTAACCCGAAACGCGTCGCTTGTGTGCCCCTTACCCCCGCCCTCTCCCCACGAGGCGGAAGTGAGGAGTCGGTCGGAGGGGCGGATCGCGGCGGGAATTGTGAGGCGGGAGCGATCTGGCTACACTCGCGCCTGCTCGCCGCGGATCGAGCGGCAGCGGGCGGCTTTCTCCTCCGGAGGCATGAGCCGCGCGCTCGTGGCGAGCCTCCACGCTCGGGCGTGGAGCCGCGGTGATCAGCACCGCTGAGGGCGGGGAAGGCATCGGTTCCGAATGCGGAGCACGTACGTACGTCGCGCCATGCGACGCGCGGAGGCGCGAGCATGACCAATCCCACGGAGGTTTCCGCATCGGCTTCTGTCGACGAAATGGGGACAGCCGGCCGCTCTCCCGTGCTCCGCGCGATGGGGCACCTCCTCGTCGCCCTGGCCGACGAGGGCGAGGTTGAGCCTCCCGTCTCCCGCCTCAGAGCGGCCGTCGAGGCAGCGCCGTTCAGGAGCGGGTATACCCGCGAGTACGAGGAGCCGTTGCGGATGACCGAAGCCCCCGCCCGCCCTGCCGAACCCTCCACGTTCTCACGGCCTCGCCCGGCCTCGGACGACGACATCCACCTGATGCTGGCGGACGCTCGTGCTCGTGCGCACCAGTTGATCGACGAGTCCGTGGTGAAAGCGCACGACTTGCTGGCGCGCCGCCGCCCAGCGACCACGGCCGACCTCGAGCAGCAGAACGACCAGCTCGACCGCATCCGCCGCGCGGTCGCCGAGGTGGGCGTGGAACTACGCGCGATCCACAAGCGCCTCGACACCATCGAGACACTGCTGCGCCGCTCTCCCGAGCCAGCGAGCACACCCCCTGTCGCCTCCCTGTCCTCGACGCCTACGCCGCCCACGGGTTCCGCGTCTTCGCCCTCCATGGCGACCGCGTCGACCGCGAAGATCGAGTCGCCCGAGGCGCCGCAGCCACCGACAGTCGCACCTCGAACAGCCGTAACCTCGGAGGCCGCTGCCCCGGAGACGCCGTCCGCCGACTCGGCCCACGCGGCAGCCACGGCTGCTCCGCCTGCCGTCGTGAGTTCGACCGCGGCCGAGACTCGTGCCCCAGCCTCGGACCGTCCGACACCCCCGGTCGCCCCGGGTTCTGACATCCCGGCCGCGAAGGCCGACCCGCCCGCGAATGCGGAAGCCAGCGAGGTGAAGCCTTCCGACCTGTCCGGTCGCAAGCCGGAGGCAGCGGCGAGCGCGTCACCGGCGCCTCGACCGCCGCAGGCGCGCAGTGCGTCGTTGCCGCCGCACCGGCTCCAACCGCCGCTTCCGCCGCCGCACGTCGAGCGGTCCGCGACTCCCACGGAGCCGACATCACCTCTCGCGTCCCCGGCACCCGACGTCTCCAAGGCAACCCAGCCTCGCGAGGCGATCCGGCCGGCCGCCGAAGTGGCGCCCCCCGCGGCGGCGGCCGAGGCGAAGCCGACCGCTACACCGTCGTCGGTTGAGCGTGACGAGAACACGATCGACTCGAAGCCGGCGCCGGCGTGGTCGCCGGCACTGTCCTCGGCGCCCGCGTCGCCATCCGGCGCGCCGAAGTCGGAACCGGTGCGTGCCGAGGTGAGCGGCGAGCCCCGCCTGCGAACGAACGGCACGACGGCCCTCGCGCTGCCGGCGGTCGTTGCGGCGAAGCCCGCCACCGGGGCGAAGCCAGCGCCAGCGTCCCTGCCGGGGGCGCCGGTGGCATCCGAGACGAGCCCGCCTGCTGCGACGCCCCGTCCCGGGCCGTCGACGCCACCGCCCGCTGCGCCCGCGCGGGAGGAAACCTTCGCCGCGGACGGATCGAACGTGACGCTGCGCATCTCGCCGATCTCCGGCTTCCAGGGGCTGATGCGCGTCCAGGACACGATCGTGCGGCTCCGCGAGGTGCGCGAGGCCGGCGTCGAGGCGTACGCCCGAGGCGAGGCGCGCATGCGCGTCGCGATCAGCGTGCCCGTGTCGCCGCAGCGCATCGCCGACGCGCTCGCGGAGAGCCTGGGGCAGGATGCGCGCATTGTCTCGGCGAACGTGAAGGAGCACCAACTGGCGGTGGTGCTGCGGGAGCGCCCGCGCGGGGCTAGGCCATAACGACCGCGGGGCCTCATGATGGGCGCGGCGGCGAGGGGACACGGAGCGGACGCGCACGCTGGGCGGGAGGCTGGCCTCCGCACAGCATGAGCGGAGGTCTCCCATCTTCGAGCAGCTCGACCACACCGCCGCCCGTGCTGCGCTCGCGCGCATCGACCGCTCCGCCTCGAGGCTGCGCCTCGCTGCTGCCGCCGCGACGATCGCCGCGCTCGCGGGTCACTACGCCGTCTCTTATGCCGCCTACGGCGAGCTCAATCTGCCGGTCGTCGGTATCGGCGTTCTCTTCGCGGCACTCGCCCTCGCAGGCGTCTTCGTCCACATCGGCACCCTGACGCGCCAGCGCCGGCGGCAGGCGCTCGTCGAGCACCTCGCCGCCGCGCTCTCGGTGCCGAGCACCATCGCCGAGGCCGGCCGTGCCGCCGTCACCCTCCTCACCGACGTTGGACTGGCCGAGGCAGGTGTGGTCGCCGTCGCGGACGCCGACTTCGATACGGACGGACCGTCCATCGACGGAGCCGCGCTCCCCGTGCGCGCCGTTGCTGTTTCCGGATTCCCGCGCTCCGTGCAGGACGGCGACGTCACCCTCGAGCCCGGACTCGCCGTCGAAGGCATCACCGTCCGCGACGAACCGATCGCGCTGCTGCCGCTGCTCCGTCCGCTGGCGGATCGCCTCGGGGAGCGCGCGTGGGTCGCACGTCTCCCCCTGTTCCGGAGCGACGAGACGCTGGGGGCGCTGCTGCTCGTCTCGCGTCGCCCGGGGCCGCTGCGCGATCGCGGCCTCCTCGAGGTGACGGCGTCGCTCGTCGCGACGGCGCTCGACCACGCGCGGCTGTACCAGGCCGCGTTCCTCCAGGCGCAGGAGATGGAACAGCAGGAGCGCCGCCGCCGCGACTTCCTCTACGCGATCTCCCACGAGCTGCGCACCCCGCTCACCTCGATCCAGGCGTTCGCGGACCTCCTCGCGGAGACGCCGGGCAACAGCCCCGACGAGAACGACCTCGTGGCGTCGCTGACTCGAGGCGTCGCGCGTTTACAGGACCTCGTCGACGACCTGCTGCAGCTCGGCCGCCTCGAGACGGTCGGGCAGGACGTTGCAGCCCGCGCCATCGAGGTTGGCGAGGTGCTGCGCGGCGCAGCCTCGATGCTCCAGCCGTCCTTCCTCAATCGCCGCCAGGTGCTCACGCTCCAGCTGCCGCAGGAGTCGACGTGGGCGGTCGGCGACGAGCGAGCGCTCGAGCACGTGCTGGTGAACATCCTCTCGAACGCGAACCGCCATACGCCCCAGGGTGGCTCGGTCGCCGCGCGCGTCGTCGCGGAGGGTGAGCGGGTACGCATCGAGATCGACGACTCGGGGCCGGGCATCGCACCGCAGGACCGCAAGCGGATCTTCGAGCCCTTCTATCGCGTCGTGCGCACGGGCTCGCCGCAGGTGCCGGGTTCGGGCCTCGGCCTCGCGGTCGCCCGTCGCTTCGCCGAGGCGCAGCACGGCCGTCTCTGGGTAGAGGAAGCGCCGGGCGTCGGCTCGCGCTTCTGCCTCGAACTGCCCGCTGTGCCGCAGCCTGCGCGTCCGCCCGCCAAGGCGCCGGCGCCCGCCGACGCTACGCCGACGGTCCCCCGGGAGTCCGAAGGCGAGCCATCCGATGCCGCGGAACAACTCGCACTGCCGGACGCGACCGACCTCGCGGTCCCGCCGTCCGCTTCGACCGGCGGCTTCCCGCTGCGGCCCGCCTCGCCCGGAGACGTGCGATCCTGAGTCGATACCCGCGCACGTAGCCGGACCTGGGCGTCGATGCACCTCGCGCACCTGTCGCTGACGAACGTCCGCACCTTCCGCCAGCTCGAGCTCGACCTCGAGCCGGGCATCCACGTCGTCGTCGGCGGGAACGCGCAGGGCAAGACGAACCTCGTCGAGGCGATCCAGCTCCTCGCGACCACCCGAGGCCGCCACGGCGCTGATGTCGACCTCATCGCTTGGGACGCACTCGCCGAAGAGCCGCTGCCGGCCGCGCGGATCGCCGCCGCCGTCGAGACCGCGCGCGGAGCCGTGAACCTCGAGGTCAGCGTGATCGCGAGGCCAGCCGCGCCGGGCGCGACGCCTGCGACCTCGCGGCGCTTCCGGGTCAACGGCGTCGCGAGGCGGGCGTCGGACCTCATCGGACGGCTGCGCGTCGTGATGTTCTCGGCCGACGACCTCGCGATCATCGAGGGCGCCCCGGCTGGGCGACGGCGCTACCTCGACATCACGCTCTCGCAGCTCGACAGCGGCTACGTGCGGGCGCTCCAGCGCTATGGGCGCGTGCTGCAGCAGCGCAACAGCCTGCTGCGCAACTTCCGTGAGCGGCGACACGACCCGAGCGAGCTCGACTTCTGGGATGACGAGCTGTCGGCAGCGGGCTCGACCATCCTCGCGGCGCGCGACCGCGCCATCGCCGCGCTCGCGCCGGTCGCGGCCGAGCGCTACGCCGAGCTTGCGCCAGGCGCCTCGCGCCTCGAGCTCTGCTACCGGCCGGCTATCCCCGAGGAGATCGCGGCAGTCCTCCGCGAGTCGGAACTCGCAGAGCGCCTGCGGGAGGCCGTCGTCGCGAACCGGCGCGCCGACATCCGCCGCGGCCTGACGCAGGTCGGCCCGCATCGCGACGACGTCGGCTTCCTGCTCGGCGGTCATGAGGCGGGGTCGTTCGCGTCGAGGGGCGAGCAGCGCACGGCGGCCCTCGCCCTGCGGCTGGCGGAGGTCGAGCTGTCACGCTCGACGACTGGCGACCCGCCGGTGCTGCTTCTCGATGACATCCTCTCGGAGCTCGATGCCGCGCGCCGTGACCGTGTCCTCGCCGTCGCGTATGCCGTCGACCAGGTGGTGATCACGACTCCGGACGAGGACCGGCCCGGCCGGGACGCGCTCCCCGAGGCGCGTCGCTACCGCCTCGAGGCTGGAGTGCTTTCGTCCGCCTGAACGTGCGGCGACTCTCGGCTACGATGGCCCGCACACCTTTGACGTTACTTGTCGCCGGAACGAGGACCGGGAGGGCCGCGTGGCCATCGCGTTCGAACGCATCGACCACATCAGCATGGCCGTGGCCCAGCTCGAGCCGCAGGTCGAGCTGCTGGAACGGCTCTTCGGCTTCAAGGCGACCGGCGGGTGGACCGAGGAGGACGAGGGCTACCGCGGCATGAACCTCAACGTGCCCGGCCGCTCCGATGTCGGCTTCGAGGTGCTCGCACCCGTGCGCGACGACTCCTTCGTCGCGCGCTTCCTCAAGAGCCCGAACGGACCGGGTCTGCACCACGTCACGTTCGAGGTGGCGAGCGTCGACGAGACGGTCGAGGAGATGCGGCGCGTTGGCGTCGAGCCGTGGGGAGCGCCGCCGCTTGAGGGGCAGCCGTGGCGGGAGGTGTTCATTCACCCCAAGGCTGGTTCGGGCTACCTCTTCCAGTTCGCCGGCCACGACCAGGAGTGGCGCGAGGGCAAGCAGCGCGTCTCCGAGGACCCGGGCGGGCACACGCTCGGGATCGTCGCGGTGAACCACCTGTCGCACGCCCACCCGAATCGCGACGAGCTCGCCGACTGGTATGTGCGCGTCCTTGGCTACGAGACCGTCTACCGCTCGCTGGGTGCGGACGGGGACCTCGACGGCCCGTTCGCCACGCAGGTCCTCGAGACCCCGACGCAGCAGATGCGCTGGGAGATCATCGAGCCCAACGGCACCGACTCGTTTATCCAGCGGTTCCTCGACGAGCGCGGCCCCGGGATGCACCACCTCACCTTCGAGGTGGGCGACTGGCAGCGCGCCCTCGACGCCTGCGCGCACCACCGGGTCCCGGTCTTCGGCGTGCGAGACGGCGTGACGGACGGTGGCCGCTGGTCCGAGGCGTTCATCCACCCGCGCCATACTGGCGGCGTCCTCGTGCAGTTCTTCTGGGAAGAGCGCCCCGGGCTCTGGATCTGAACTCTGTAGACGGGCGTGGTTCGACAGGCTCACCACGAACGGAAGTGGGCTAGGCCCCTCCGGTTCGACAGGCCCACCACGAACGGAAGTGGGCTAGGCCCCTCCGGTTCGCCCTGGGCCTCCTCCTCCCCCGTTCTTCCTGAGCCTGTCGAAGGACGCCTCCAGTTAGAACGGTCGTGGTTCGACAGGCTCACCACGAACGGAGAAGGGCCCTGCCCTTCCGCGCCTCCCTGGGCCCGTCGAAGGAGGACGGGGTCGGAGTACGATGCCTCCCACCCCGCTCACCCTGAGCCTGTCGAAGGGGAGCGCGTTCGCAGCTCCGAGCGGGCTCATGGTTCGGCAGGCTCACCATGAGCGGGAGCCGCGAACGGCGCTGGGCTTGGAGGCTCGCATGACGGACACCGGACTCCCCACGCGCATCCTCGGGCGCACCGGCCTCGAGGTGACCACGCTCGGCTACGGCGCGATGTCGCTCGATGCGCGCTTCGGCAAGGTCATCTCGCACGAGCAGGCCAACGAGGTGCTCAACGCCGTCCTCGACGCCGGCATCAACTTCATCGACACGTCGCCCGACTACGGGCCGAGCGAGGAGCTGATCGGGCGCTCGATCTCCCATCGTCGCGACGAATACTTCCTCGCGACGAAGGCAGGCTGCCCGGTGGCGCCCGAGGTGCTGGCACAGGAGCGCCCCGGCCACGTCTTCACCCGCGAGAACATCGTCGCGGCGGTCGAGCAGAGCCTGCGCCGGATGCGCACGGACCACCTCGACCTCGTGCAGTTCCACGGCAGCCCGTCCCGCGCCACTCTCGAGGAGCACGACGCCGTGGGCGTCCTGCGCGACCTACAGCGCGAGGGCAAGGTGCGTTTCATCGGCATGTCCGGCACGCTGCCGAACCTGCCCGACCAGATCGCCATGGGCGCGTTCGACGCCTTCCAGATCCCATACTCCGCCCTGCAGCGCGAGCACGAGTCGCTGATCTCGGAGGCAGCGCAGGCCGGCGCGGGCACGGTGATCCGCGGAGGTGTCGCGCGAGGGGCACCGTCCGAGGACAAGGGCTGGGACATCCGCCGCCTGCCAGAGGTCGCCGAGGAGCGCCCGCGCACCCTCTGGGAGACCGCCGACCTGGACGACCTGCTGGATGGGATGAGCCGCATGGAGTTCATGCTGCGCTTCACCCTGTCGCATCCCGACCTCGCGACGACGATCGTCGGCACCGCGAACGTTGCCCACCTGCGGGAGAACCTCGAAGGCGCTCGCCGGGGTCCCCTGCCTTCGGACGTCTACGCTGAGGCCCAGCGTCGGCTGGATGCCGTGGCCTCCGCTGAGCAGTGAGGGCCGCCGCCCGGACGTTGCCAACAAGCGTAATGTTTGAGGCGTCAGCAGCCGCGGAGGCCCGCGATGCAGCGCCGAACATGGCTCTCCCTCGTTGTTGCCGTGGCCGCCTGGTTTGGTGCGACAGAGGCGCTCGCACAGCCGAGCCTCGTCACCACCATTGTCAGCGGGCCGGATCTCCCCACGCCCATCGCGCTCGCCGAGCAGGATGAGGTGCAGCTCCTCGACCCACTGCCATCCGAGTCCGACGCCGGCCCAGTGGATCCCCGAGTCGGAACCATCGAGCGGCTGGCGGAACCGCCGGCCGCGTTCGATCCGCTGTACACGGTGACGTCGCGGCTCTGGCCGGACATCGCGGCCTCGGTCGGGCTCGTCAACGTCAAGCCGGTGGCGCTCTACGATCCGGTGCTGGCCGTCGCTCGTGTGGAGAGCGCGGGCGGGCCGGCGTGGCTCCGCCTCGGGCCCCTGCGAGCGTCCATCCTCGACCGCTACATCGTGCTCGGGAGCACGGACGCCCTCGGCCCGGCTCCGACGATCCTGGAGGTCCTGTACGCGGCGCGTCGAAATCGGATGGGCCCGGCGATCTTCGTGGACGGCCACGAGATCGGGCCTGGGCGCTGGGACGCACGGCTGCTCTGGGCCGAAATCGCGGAGGCTGAGGCGATCGATGCACGGCCCTTCCACTTCGCCTCGCATCCCGCGTTCCCGTCGATCCTCGAGGCGGCGGATGTGGGCGACGCGAAACCCGTGGTGTTCGGGATCCGCGATTCGGCGCTTGCCGGCATGCGTCTCGATCCTGCGTCGACGCCGGCGCCGGGCGACACGCAATTCGTGTTCCGTCTGCGGGACGGGCAGGAGATCGTATTCCGCTACATCGCGGCGACCGGGATGCTCGTCGACCTCTCGCCACTCGAGCGCGACCCCTCGGCGGAGTTCGCGTCGGTCGCGGCGTTCGAGATGACCTCGGAGTTTCGGACGCTCGTCAATCGACTGGTAGCCACGGGCGGTGTCGCGATCGAGCAGTCGGGCATGCGACTGGGCGACGTCTTCGAAACCACGGGCGGCCCCTGGCCCCCACCCGGCTGGCAGCCGGCACCGGGAGCCTCGGGGCTACGATCCCCGACGCCGTCGCCGGAGTCATGGCTGAACCACCGTGTGGCAGCCGGCGTCCGCTCTCTCGATCGGGAAGCGCTGCGCTTTGCCGTGCTCACGGGCGCAGCAGTCCTCGTCGTGGCGCTCGCAGGCATCCTGAGGCAGCGTCGGTAGCAGCCCCGGTACCGGCAAGATATTAGTGTTGACTTATATAAGCAACACATGGCATGGTGCGGGCTCCGTGATGAAAGGGGAGTCCGCCAGTGAACTTCGACATCCAGCGAGCCTTCGGCGCTGTGACGCGCGAGGTCGTCGCGAGCGAACGTGAGGGACAGCCCGCCCAGGTTGCACGACTGAGCCGCGACTACGACACCAGCGTGGACGACCTCTGGGATGCGCTCACGAACCAGGAGCGCATCCCGCGTTGGTTCTCGCCCGTGACAGGCGAACTGCGACTCGGAGGTCGGTACCAGGTCGAAGGCAACGCGGGCGGGACGATCACCGCCTGCGAACCGCCGAACCGCTTCGCCGCGACGTGGGAGTTCGGCGGTGGCGTGTCCTGGATCGAGGTCTTCGTCACACCCGCCGATCCCGGGCGTGCTCGCCTCGTGCTGGAGCACACGGCCGTGGTCGACCCGAACTTCCCGTACGGCCCGGGCGCCGTCGGTGTCGGCTGGGACCTCACGCTGATCGGCCTCGACCACCACCTCGCCGGTGGCGAACCGCTGGACCCAGCGGGGTTCGAGGAGTGGAGCACCGGCGGCGAAGGCAAGCAGTTCATCACGCTCGCCAGCGACGACTGGGGTCGTGCCTCGATTGCGGGCGGTACGCCTCGCGACCAGGCGCTCGCCGAGGCCGCCCGCACCACCGCGTTCTACACGGGCGCCGAGCCGATGGAGGGACCGCCCGCGGGCGACCCTCCGAGCACCTAGCCGAGATGCACGCGTTCGACGTTCTCGGCGACCCCGTCCGGCGGCGCATCCTCGAACTGCTGGCCGAAGGCGAGCGGCCGTCGGGCGCGATCGTCGAGGTGGTGCAACGCGAGTTCGGGATCTCGCAGCCGGCAGTCTCGCAGCACCTGCGCGTGCTGCGCGAGAGCGGCTTCGCCTCGGTGCGTGCGGACGGCGCGCGGCGGCTGTACTCGGTGCAGTCCGCCCCGCTCCGCGAGGTCGACGAGTGGCTCGACCGCTTCCGCTCCTTTTGGGAGACCCGCCTCGACGCCCTCGCCGTCGAGGTCGCTCGCGGCAAGCGGGAGCAAGGAGCCAGCCGGACTACACCCGACCCGCGTTGAACTCGATCAGCCCCTTCACGATGTTGAGGCGCAGGAGGTCCGACGCGCCCTCGGCGAGGCGCCACGAGCGGACCTGGCGGTAGAGCGCCTCGAGGGGGTGACCCTGGATCAGCGCCTGCCCGCCCGCGAGTTGGATCGCCTGATCCACCACGCGGCCGACTGCCTCTGTCACGAATACCTTCGCGATCGCGCCTTCGTTCATCACGTCGACGCCGCTCTCTGCGAGGCGCGCCGTGCGGTAGAGGATCGAGCGTGCGGCGTAGGTGTCGATCATCATGTTGGCGAAGATCGCGCGGACTTGCTCGCGGTCCGAGAGCGTGCCGCCCGCCCGGTGCGGCTGCGTGATCTGCTGCTTCGTGAAGTCAACGGTCCACATCGCGGTGCCGGCCGCGCGCGCTGCCATACCGAGGCGCATCTGGCCGATGTTGCCCAGTCCGCGCTGCATCCCCTCGCCGACTTTGCCGACGATGTTCGTCACCGGCACACGCGCCTGGTCGAAGCTGACCGAGCAGTGGGTCGACCCGTCGAGGCTCGTGAAGTCCTCGCCGAGCGTGACGCCCGGCGTCCCCCGATCGATGGCGACCATCGCCGTGCCGCCCGGGCCGCTCGCGTCCTCCTCGACGTTGAGCAGCACGGCGTAGAAGTCCGCGCGGCTACCGCCCGAGACATACGCCTTGCGCCCAGTCACCACGAGCTCGTCGCCGTCACGAACGGCCCATGTCGGTCGCCCGGCCTCTGGACCCGACGGCTCGGTGAAGCCCCAGCCGGCCCAGCGCTCGCCCCGCATCAGCGGCTCGAGGTAGCGCTCGCGCAACTGGCCCTCGGCGCTGCGCAGGACGCCCGGCCCCGGCCCGAAGACCCAGCCAGCGGTCCGCAGGTTGGTGGCGCCGAACGCCTCGCGTGCGACGGTCAGGGCGAGCGGCCCCGCCTCGGTGCCACCGAACTCCTTCGGCTGCGTCATGCCGAAGAACCCAGCCTCGCGCGACCTCCGTGCCACCTCGCGGCGCAGCTCGCTCTCAGCGGTGTACTCGTCCTCCTCGGACGACTGTTCCTCGAGCGGACGCAGCTCCTCCTCCGCGAAGCGCTGGATGCGCTCGCGCAGCTCGAGGAGTTCGGGCGGAATCGCTTCGGGCATGGTCGGCTCCATCGGGCGGGCGTTGGTGACGGGCGCGAGTCTAGCGGGTTCGCGGGGCGGAGGCCCTACGGCTCCTCACGACGGATGGTCCCCACTCTCCCGATGGCGCGATCGAACGATGCCACCACACCTACTCCGCTTCGCTCAGCGCTCGCGATCAGGTAGGCATCCGCGAGTTCGAGCCGGTGCAACTCGTACACCTCAACCGTACGCTGGAGCAGGTCCGCATCCAGAACCCGGATGGCTGGTAGCGCCAGCAGCGCACGAAGCGTTTCGGCTACCTGCACGCGCGGCAGTTCGTAGAACGACTCAAGTACGTACGCGACCTCCGCGAAGATGAGGTCCGGCAGGAGTAATTCGTCGGCCTCTTCCAGGAAGCGGGTCGCCCGTGCGGCCTGATCGGGTGGGTCGCCGGTGAGATGCCGGATCAGGACGTTCGTGTCGACGAAGGCCGTCATCGATTGGCCGCGGCCCGCGCTCGTCGGGTCTGACGCAGGACCTCCGCCCATGGAGTATCCCGTTTCGCCGCGGGAGTGCTGACTGAACCAGCAAGCGCTAGGAAGTCCGGCGTGCGCGCCATCACTGCCCGATCGCCTTCGACACGGAAGATGACGCTGTCGCCTTCCTGAAGAGAAAGCGCCTCACGCACTGCTCGCGGAATGGTGATCTGACCCTTCGAGGTGAGCTTCGCTGCGATCTCCATCGTTCCTCCTTACGTACAGAGAATTATAAGGCTCGCGAGAGAGTTCAGCGACGCTCCCGCCGCGGCAGCGCCTCCGCCACTTCGAGCGCCAGCTCGTACGCGGGGCGCGCGGCGTCGAGGACGAGGTGCGTCGCCCCTTCGTCCGGGGTGATTGGCTCGAAGGCGGCTCGCTGCTGCTCGTAGATCGCGGCGGTGGCGTCCGAGGTGCGCAGCGGGTCCTGCGCGCGGGCGGCGATGCGGGCGCGCGCCGTCTCGTCGTCGAGGCGCAGCTCGACGACGAACGCGGGGATACCACGGGAGTGGGCCACTTCGATGGCGGCGCGGCGGTCCTCGGCGCGCTGGTGGGTCGCGTCGAGGATGACGAGACGGCCGGCGTCGAGGTGCTCGGCGGCGTGCTCGCGCACTGCCTCGTAAGTGCGGGCGCTCATCTCGGGGCCGTAGAGGCCTTCGCGGTACTGCTCCTCGATGTGCCGGCGGGGGTCGATGCCAGCGAGGCGCTTCCGGACGGCGTCGGAGAAGACGTACGCCGCGCCAGTTCGGCCGGCGAGCATCCCGCCGACGGTCGACTTTCCGGTGCCCGAGAGCCCCGCCATCAGCACCAGCGCAGGCCGCCGACGGCGACCCGCGTAGTCGGCGGCAAGGCGGAAGTAGCGCGAGGCGGAGTCGTGGAGGCGCTGCCGCTCGGCGGCGGGCACCTCGGGCGCGTTCGCGCCGATCGACTCCACTTTGCCGCGGACGAAGGCGCGGAAGGCGCGGTGCAATGGCTGGAGGACGCCCAGTGTCTCGTCGCCCGAGGCGGTGAGGTAGCGCCCCGCGAACGCCTCGCAGAGGTCCGGCCGCCCGCGCGCCTCGAGGTCCATCGCGAGGAACGCGATGTCGTAGCCGACATCGAGGTAGCGGAAATGGAACCAGTCGTTGAACTCGATGCAGTCCACGATCTGCACATCCTCGATGCCAGGGCCGAGCAGGTAGATGTGCTGCGCGTGGAGGTCGCCGTGACCCTCAACGACGCGGCCCTCGGCGAGACGGCGGTCGAAGAGCGCGGCCTCGTTCTCGATGGTGGAATCGGCGAAGGCGCGCATCGCCTCGGCGTCCTCTGGCCGCCACGTGCTGCCGATGAATCCCGCGGCTTCACCGTACTCGCGCGCCCACCACGCGCGCTCCGCCTCGGCGCCCGCGAAGGCGGGGTCGTTCTTCACGACGGCTGCGCTCTCGTGAAAGAAGATCAGCCGCCGCACGATGCGCGCGAGGGCGTCCTCGGGGAGTTGCCCCGCCTCGAGGAGTCGCGCGACGGTGGCGTCGTCCGGCAGCCGCCGCATCTTCACGGCCCACTCGACGACTTCGCCCTCCGACGGCGCCCCCTCGACGGCGTACGAGCCGTCGGCGCGACGCACGACCGGCACGGCATCGAGGTAGACGCCGCGCGTCAGCCGCCGGTTGAGCCGCACCTCGGCCTCGACGAGCCGCTGCCGCACCTCGGGAGCGACCTGGTCGATGAAGCCGAAGTCGACGGGCTTCTTCGTCTTGTAGACGGCGTCGCCGGCCATGAAGACGTAGGAGATGTGCGTCTGCCGCAGCTCCACGGCCTCGGGCGGCTGGGGGTACGCCGAAGGCTGCAGCAGCCCGCGCACGTACTCGGGCAGCGCGTCGTGGTCGTCGGGAGTTGGGTCGGAGGTGGTCACGCCGTCATGGTCGCGAGGGCGTCGGGGGGCGTCAAACGTAGCTCACGCTGGCGAGCGACCCGGCTGGGCTGGAGTGAGCGCCTTCACCAGCCGCCTGGGTGCGGTGAGCATCCACGCGTCGCGCACGAAGTCGGCGACTTCGTCCCAGTCGACGGTCTCGAGGTCGAGCCGGATGCCGATCCAGCCGTGCACGCCGACGTAGGCTGGCCGCCAGAAGCGCCCGGGGTCCTCCGCGAGCAGCGCCTCCTGCGCGCCCCGTGCTGCTTTCAGGGCGACGCCGATGCGGTCGCCGTCGCCGCGGTGTTTGTGCAGGTAGTAGCCGAACCGCTTCCCCGCCACTTCGAGCGACAGGTGCCCGTTCCCGTGTTGGTCCTCGGCGGTTGTCTCCGGGTACGCGCGGCAGATCTCCGCGAGGCGGTCGCGGCGAGCGATTTGCTCGGCGTCGGTGGGCATCGGTGGCTCCTTGGTGACGGAGGCAGGCTAGTCGAGGTCAAACCCTCCCTGCACCGCCGGGCCGCTGTGCGTCGCGCCCGGTGGGCGCCGCTCTTCGTCAGCGCGATGCGACGCCAGCGGTCCACCATCAAGCCCCGGCTGGCGCACCGCACCTCCTCCGCCCTGCCCGTGGTTGCGCGGGCGGCGTAGGATTGCGTACGGCATCATGCGCCGCTGGAGCAGGAGGCCGCCGATGGTCAGCGGTTCCACCTACTGTCCTCGATGCGGGACACGGCTCTCGACGAAGTTCGACGGGGGACGGGACCGGCCGGCCTGTCCGGACGACAGCTGCGGCTACATCGACTTCGGGGCGTTCTCGATCGGCTGTGCGGGCGTCGTCATCCGGGAGGGGCGGGCGCTGCTTGTCCAGCGTGGCTGGAACCCCGGCAAGGGGTCGTGGCAGATCCCCGGAGGGTACGTCGAGCACGACGAGGACATCCTCGGCGCGGTGGAGCGCGAGGTCCTCGAAGAGGCGGGCATCGAGGCGAAGGTCCGCGATGTCATCGGGTTCCGCCACTCCGTCGGGGGGTCGATCGGGGGGCCGAGCACCAACATCTACATGGTGTTCCGCCTCGAGGAAACCGGCTTCGGCGAGCCGCGTTTCGACGGCGACGAGGTGATGAACGCCGGCTTTTTCGACCTCGACCAGATGGCGAACATGGAACGCGTGCAGAACCTCTCGATGTGGGCGATCCAGAAGGCGCTGTGGACGCCGCCGGGATCGGGTCTGCACCCGGAGATCAACGCTCTGCCGCAGACGCGCGCGGGCTGGTCGCTCTTCGGACTGACGCACAACGAGGGCATCCCGTAACGGCGACGGCCGGCCCCGTACCGGACACGTTCTCCGATTACCTGAAGAATTCACCTATTGCGCTCGGGCACGGCGCTCCGAGATAGTGTTACCCTACCGTGAACGTCACAGTCGGCACTCGCGACTCCGGCGAGGCTGAACCAGTGGCTGAACAGGACGACGCATGACCTCTGTCGTGGATCCCGCCTCGACTTCCGCTGACGAGCGGGAGCACGCGCGCAACGCGACCAGCAACGGCTCGCACACCGCTCGCTCGGACGGCCCGGCCTCAACGGCCGTGGCCGATCTCGTCGCGCCGCGCCTCGAGGGGGCGCCGCCGGCGGAGCCGGTAGCACCGCTTCCGCGGGCAGCCGGCGGCGGCGGGACCGGAGGTATCCGCCGCTTCGTCGGCTCGCTCCGGACGTTCGACTCGCTGAAGACCTCGCACTATCGCTGGTTCTTCTTCGCGATGTTCGGGTGGTTCTCGTCGATGAACATGCAGATGCTCGTGCGCGGGTATCTGGTGTTCGACCTGACCGGCTCGTACGCCGCGCTCGGCGCGGTCTCCCTCGCGAATGCCGTGCCCGGTCTTCTGCTTTCGCTGTTCGGTGGTGTCGTCGCCGACCGCTTCCCGAAGCGGCTCGTGGTGCAGGCGGGCCAGACCGTCAGCGCGCTGAACGCGCTCGCCATCGCACTGTTGCTCGTGGCCGGGGTCCTCACGTACCCGCACCTGCTGATCAGCGCCGTCGTACAGGGGACGGTCGTGGCGCTGATGATGCCGTCGAGGCAGGCGATGATCTCGGACATCGTGCCGCCACGCCTTGTGATGAACGCGATCGCGTTGAACTCGGCGGGGATGAACCTCGCGCGACTCTCGATCCCGGCGCTCGGTGGCCTCGTCCTCGCGGCCGCCGGCGCGGCATGGGTCTACTTCCTGATGTGCGCGCTGTACTTCTTCTCCGTTGCCACGCTGACCAAGGTGCCCACCCGACCT
Source organism: uncultured Dehalococcoidaceae bacterium (assembly GCA_964479165.1). Lineage (GTDB taxonomy): Bacteria > Chloroflexota > Dehalococcoidia > UBA2979 > UBA2979 > CAYZJO01. The sequence continues at coordinate 85,541 of CAYZJO010000011.1, read as the reverse complement.
ATCGAGTTCTCGCCGGAGGACAGCGTCGTTCCTGAGGGGATGCCGCAGCGTCGGATGATGCGCGGCGGTCGCGGTGGCCGTGGCGGCCGCGGTGGCCTCAGCGAGCTGCGGGACGGCCTGCGCTACGTCAGCAAGGAGCCGACGCTGCGCACGGTTCTGATCGTGAACTTCCTCTTCGTCCTCTGCTCGATGCCGTACATGCAGATGCTCCCGGGTTTCGTGGACGAAGTCCTCGACGGTGGCGCGGGCACACTCGGCACGCTCATGAGCGTCACGGGCATCGGCTCGCTCACGGGGTCGCTCGTCATCGCCTCGCTGCCGAGCCGCCGGCGCGGACGCCTGCTGATTGCCGGCGCGGCGTTCCTCGGGGTGGCCCTCATCGCCTTCTCGATCTCGACGAGCGTCTATGTCACAGCGGGCATCATGATCCTCATCGGTGTGGGTCAGTCGGCCCGCATGTCGTTGAGCAACGTGATCATCCAGACGAAGGTCGATGACGAGTACCGCGGCCGCGTGATGAGCCTCTACATGATGGAGATGAGTCTCACGCAGTTCGGATCGTTCGGCGTCGGCGTACTCGCGTCCCTCATCGGCGTGCAATGGGCCATTGGCGGTACGGCGGTGCTGCTCGTGGCGATCGCCGCGTGCGCGTTCCTGTTCGTTCCGAGGCTGCGCAACCTCGACTAGCCCGACGCCCCTCGAGGGCCGTGTGCTACATTCGCCGCCCCGCCCACCGCGGGGCGGTGTCGTGTTCGCTCCGGAGGCCTGAGTGTCGTTCCTGCACCCGCGCGCCGGCCGGATGCCGCAGCAAGTGCTCCACGTCCTCGCGTTCGCAGTCGCTGCGCTCACCCTCGCCGCGTGCGGCTCCGCTGACCCGCGCGAACTCGTCGTCATCACGCACGATTCGTTCGACGCGACGGAGTCGCTGATCGCCGAGTTCGAGGAAGAGCACAACGCTACGGTGACGTTCGTCAGCGGCGGAGACGCCAACGCGATCGTGAACCGTGCCATCCTCAACGCCGGGAATCCCGAGGCGGATGTCCTCTACGGCGTGGACAACCTGACGTTCCGCCGCGCCGACGAAGCGGGCGTGTTCGCCGAGTTCGAGGCCGAGCGTCGCGGCGAGATCCCTCAGGACGTGCGGGATCAGTTTGGTGACTCCACCGCCGTCACGCCGATCAACTTCGGTTTCGTCGCGTTGAACTTCGACCTTGCTGAAGGGGAACCGCCCGCGGGACTCGAGGCGCTGACCGAAGATGAATGGCGCGGCCGGCTCGTCGTCGAGGACCCGGCGACCTCCTCGCCAGGCCTCCAGTTCCTCGCGACGACGGTGGCGCACTTCGGCGAAGAGGGCGAGTACACCTGGCGCGACTTCTGGGCTGACCTCCGAGCGAACGACGTGCTGATCACTGACGGCTGGTCCGATGCGTATTACACGCACTTCTCGCTGTACGACGGCGACCGGTCCGTCGTCGTGTCGTACACCACGAGTCCTGCCGCCGAGGTGTTCTTCAACGAGCTCGAGGAGCCGCCGACGGCGAACGTGATCACGGGCCCGCTGTTCCGCCAGGTCGAAGCCGCGGCTGTGCTTGAAGGTACAACCGAGGACGAGCTTGCTGGGGAGTTCATCGACTTCATGCTGTCTGCCGAGTTCCAGCGCCAGATCCCGGAGACGATGTTCGTCTACCCGGTGCTCTCGACCGGCGACGAGCCCGACTGGTGGCGCTGGGCGCAGGTGGACGCCGAGGTCGCGCAACTCGAGGCGTCGCAGGAGGACATCGACCGCTGGGTCAGCGAGTGGACGGAGATCATGCGGCGGTGACCCGCTGGCCGGGTCCGCGCAGCCGGAGCGGTGGGGTCGCCTGGGGGTTGCCTGCCCTCGTCTTCGTTGGCACGTTCGCCCTCTGGCCTCTCGCTTCGATTGCATCGCGTGCGTTCGCGCCCGGGGGCGAAGTCTCGTTCGAGGCAGTGCGAACCGTCGTCACGGATTCCTATTACTGGGGACGGCTCGGGTTTACGACCGGGCAGGCGGCGGCGTCGACGGCGCTCACGCTCGCGATCGGATTGCCGGCGGCTTACTGCTTCGCGGCCATTCGCTTCCCCGGCCGCGCCATCGCGAGAGCGATCGTCACCGTGCCCTTCGTCCTCCCGACGGTCGTGGTGGCGCTCGCGTTCCAGCGCGTCGCCGGGCCCCAGGGCTGGCTGAACGAGGCTCTGGGTTGGGTCGGGGTTGGCCCGGTGCAGGCCCTCGGGACAGTGTGGGTGATCCTCGCGGCTCACGTCTTCTACAACGTTGCGGTGTTCGTGCGGATCGTCGGAGGTGTATGGGCCAACCTCGACCCCGCGCTCGAGGAGGCTGCGAGGCTGTTGGGAGCCGACCGCCGGGCGACCTTTCGGCTGGTGACGCTCCCCGCGTTGCTGCCCGCGGTGCTCTCTGCCGCGGCGCTCGTGTTCACGTTCACGTTCACCTCGTTTGGCGTGGTGCTGATCCTCGGTGGGCCCGGACTCGACACCATCGAGGTAGTCATCTACCGCCTCGCGACGCGGCTCGTGCAGCTGCCGGAGGCCGCCGTGCTTTCGCTGGTCCAGTTGACGGCGACGCTCGCAGCGCTGTGGTTGCACTCCCTGCTCCAACGCGGAGCGGCGACCACGCGCACGATCCGACCCGACCGGGCGAAGGCGCTCGCCGAGGCGGGGTGGGGCGGGCGAGCGCTACTGGCTGGCGTCGCAGCCGTGCTCGGCCTGTTGATCGTGACGCCGCTCGCAGCGCTTCTGCACGGCGCCTTCACCATCGGCATTGAGGGGGCGCCGTCGCTCGCGAACTACGCAGCGCTCGGTGAGGACACGGGGCGCCTCTCCTTCGTCCAGCCGCTCGCCGCGATCCGCTGGAGCCTGCTCTTTGCGCTCGGCACGATGCTGATCGCACTGCCTATCGGTTTCGCGGCGGCAACGTGGATCGCGAGGACGCGCGGTCGCCTGGCGCTGCTCGTTGATGCCGCCCTGATGCTGCCGCTTGCGATACCGGCGGTCGTCCTGGGGCTTGGCTACCTCACGACCTTCAACCGCGACCCAATCGACCTCCGAGGGTCGCCGTGGCTGGTGCTCGCGGCCCACTCCCTTGTCGCGTACCCGTTCGTACTGCGTTCCGTGCTGCCGGTGCTGCGTGGCCTCGACCCGCGGCTGCCGGAGGCGGCTCGAATGCTGGGGGCCCGGCCGCTGCGGGTCTGGCGCCACATCGAGCTGCCGCTGGCGTCGCGGGGGCTGCTGGTCGGCGCGGTCTTCGCGTTCGCGGTCTCCCTCGGCGAGTTCGGGGCGACGCTCTTGCTGCGCCGCCGCGAGTTCGCCACGATGCCGGTCGCGATCTTCGAAGCGCTTGGGCGGCCCGGAGCGGCGAACCTCGGACGAGCCTTCGCGATGGCGACTATCCTGCTGGTGGTGACGGCCGTCGGGTTCCTCGTGATCGAGCGCCTGCGCTATCGCGACATCGGCGAGTTCTGAGGCACCTGCGCCACAGGAGGATGGGCTCGTGGCAACGCTCAGCGTGCGCTCGCTCGCGCGCCGGTACGAGGACGAAGTCGTCGCCCTGCATGACGTCTCCTTCACCGTGGACGACGGGCGCATCGCGGCCATCGTCGGGCCGTCCGGTTGCGGCAAGACCACCGTCCTGCGGTTGATCGCGGGCCTCGAGACCCCCGATGCCGGGGATGTGCTCGTCGACGGCACGTCTGTCGTCCGCGAGGCTCCCGAGCGCCGCGGCATCGGCCTGATGTTCCAGGACCTCGCGCTCTTCCCGCACCTCAACGTGGGCCAGAACGTCGAGTTCGGCCTGCGAATGGCGAAGTGGCGGAAGCCAGACAGGCTGCGCCGCGTCACTGATCTGCTGCGGCTCGTCGGGCTCGCCGGGATGGAGCGTCGCCGTATCGACGAGCTGTCCGGAGGCGAGCGCCAGCGCGTCGCGATCGCCCGGACACTGGCGCCACAACCCGCTGCGCTGCTCCTCGACGAGCCGCTCGGCGGCCTCGACGAGGAACGCAAGGCCGAGTTGCGCGCACAGATGCGCGACCTGCTCGAACGGCTCGAGACCACCGCCGTCATCGTGAGCCACGACCTGCGCGACGCGATCGCCATCGCCGATGACCTCGTGGTGATGAACCGCGGACGGGTGCTCCAGGCGGGCGCGCTGCCGTTCGTCGTGTCGTACCCCGCTTCGACAGCGGTCGCCCGGATGCTCGGCTACGTCACGATCGTCGCGGGCAAAGTCGACGCCGGCCGCGTCATCGAGCCCGGCGTCGGCGGCGTCGAGCTTCCTGGTGACTTCGGAGCGACCGACCGCGTGGAGGTACTCGCGCATCCGGCGGGGCTACTCGCGGTGCCGGCGGGGCGCGGCCTCGGCGTTGGGGTAGCGGGCACCGTGGTGGGGGCGCGTCCCGAGGGGCCGCTGTTCACCCTCGATGTGGCGCTCGGAGAGCGCCGGACTGTCCCCGCGCGCTGGGAGTGGGACCTGCTGCCTCCGCCGCCCGGGACCAGCGTCGAGTTGGCGACACGGCCCGAGACGCTGCGCTTCTTTCGTCACGACGACGGCGAGGCGATGCGCGACGCCAGTCCTTCACAGCTGCGCCAACTGGAGCGCAGCGCGCGCTCGATTCGCCCCGCCGCGCTGCCGGATCGACTCCGCGCGGAACTGCACCGCCCCGCCACGAATGGCGCAAAGGGTGGCGGACCGGCGTCGCACGCCGAGGACCTCCGCGAGGAAGTCAGGACGCACGAGGCTGCTTCCGAGGCGGAAACCTCGCAAACCGTCCGGCCGTCCGGGGATCGGTAGCCTGTCTCCAGGTGGCGAATCTGGCGAGGGTCGATTAGCCTCAGGGTGATGCGACTTCCCACTCTCATTCGGCGCGATCCCGAGGCACGGGCGCTGCGGGCGCTCGCCGACGGGCTCGCCAAACTCCCGGCGAAGCGGCGGCCAGACGATGAGCTGCAGGTCGTTGTTGACCTCGCACGTGAGTTGACGAAGGCGAAGTACGGCGCGCTCGCGGTCACGGACGAGGCGGACCGAACGCTCGGCTTCGTCGTCTCCGGCCTCGACGAGCGCACGCTCCGGTCGCTGCGCACGCCACCGCAGGGCCACGGTCCGCTCGGCTCGCTGCGCGAGGACGGCCGCCCGGTGCGCTACGAAAACGTGGAGGACCACTCGAAGGCCTTCGGGTTCCCCCCGAAGCACCCGAAGATGCGTCGGATGATGGGCGTCGCTCTGTGGGCGCACGGAGAGGTCTGCGGCTCGCTCTACATCACCGATCGCACCGACGGCCGGGAGTTCGACGACGCCGACGAGCTCGTCCTCACCACCCTGGCCAAGCACGCCTCGACGGTCATCGAACGAGACTGGTACTAGGCCGTCCTCACGGCGTCGGGTCGACGACGCGGCCGAGGAAGAGCAGCGCGCCGGTCTCCGTGTCGCGGATCGCGAAGAGGAACGGGCGGTCCACCGTCAGTTCCACGGGGTCCATCGGCGCGGAGGTGACCCCGACGATCACGGCCGTGGCGGCTGCCGCCTCGGTGCCCTCTTCGTCCACGGAGATGAACGCCTCGTGAATCACGTCCTGGATCAGCAGGTCGTCACCCTCCGGGGTCATCGCCGAGAAGTCTGCTTCGTCCGTGAAGGCGATCGGCATCCCGAGTTCGCTCAGCGCGGGCTTGAGCTGGGCCTGCGCTCGGAACTCGAAGCGCGGGAAGCGCAGGTTCACCTGCTGCCTCCCGAGCGACACGATCACCTCGCGCAGGAACGCGCCATCAAGGCTCGACTCCACCTCGGTGAACGCACCCTCGTCCGGCACGATGACCAGCATCGCGAGTGAGCCGCCCACGTACGGCAGCTCGACGGCCTGGTAGCCGTCGCTCGAGGCGTACGCTAGCGACTGGCTGAGACCCATCAGCTGCGCCTCGACCTCGCTGCCGTCGAGGAGGTGGAATGGCGCCGCTGAGGTCGCTCCCTCGTTGAATGGGTGCTGCCACGGCGCGTTGAGGTAGATCGCGTTCGTCAGCACGAGGCGCGTCATCGTATCGAGGACGCCCTGCGGGATGAGCTCGGGGATGCGCTCGCGCGTCTGCTCGGAGACCCATTCGTTGATCGTCGTGCGGGCTTCTTCCGTGGCCTCGATGTAGTCCACGAGCCGGAGACCGGCGCCGTAGTTCGCGGCGAGCGTGTCGAGGAAGGCGGCGTCGAACTCGTAGCCCTGCTGGCCCCAGAGCTGGTTCGCCGTGGCGAGATCGAGCGTGACCTCACCGTCGCCCATCGGGTACTCGCCAGGCCGCGTGGCGAGCGCCTGTTCTATGGCGTTGAAGCCACCGTGGAGGTCCGCGGTCCGGCCCGCGTGGAGCACGGCGTCCATCTGGGCCGCCGTGTCCCCCTCGGCGCCCGCGCGCGCCATCGCGAGCGCGACCGCGACGCTGTATGGCGAGAACACGACGTTTCCGTCTTCCTGCGCGAGAAGCGCGTAGAGGTCGGCGCCGAACTCCTCGACCGCTCCGGCCGTCGCCAGTCCCGCGTCGGCATCGGCGGGCGCTCGCTCTGCTTCGGAACGGACGACGTCGGCGGCACTCGCGCTGTCGTCGGCGCAGGCGACACTCGCAGCCACGAGCGGCACAGTGATCAGAGCAAGCGATAGCGCGCGACGCATAGGCTCCTCCCGTCGGTAGGACGGTACGACGCGCTACGCGGTTCCGCGAGCAATTGCCCAACCGCCTGACTGTCGTGTCGCGCACGGTGGCATACTGCCTCCCCTTGTAGGAATTGGAGGACGGCATGCCCACGACGCTCGAATGGCTCGGTTGCGCCACTTATCGCCTGACCATCGGCGAGCTGGTCGTCTTCCTCGACACGTTCATGGACCGCACGTCGACTGCGCCGTCGGTGGGCATGAGCACTACCGATGTCCGGCGCGCCGACTGGCTGCTGATCGGCCACAGCCACTGGGACCACATCGCGGGAGCGGACGTCATCGCGAAGCGGACCGGCGCGAGAGTCATCGGGTCCCACGAGACCGCGCGAGTCCTCCGCGAGCGTGGCGTCCCCGAGGAGCAGCTACTCTCAGCACAGGGCGGCGAGCACTTCCGCCTCAGCGACCGCGTGACCGTCCGCGTGTACCCGAGCCTGCACTCGTGCATCTGGGCGCGGATGGGACCGCCCGGCGCGGAGATCACGGGCGACGTTGGGCTGACCGAGGACGAGCGAGCGGCACGGCTGACGGGTCGAACAGCGCGCGCTGAGAGCGACCGCCCGGATGTGATCGAGTTGCGCGAGTTGATCGCGTCCGGCGCCGACAGCCCGAGCACCGGCGGCGCCCTCGACTACCTCATCCAGACGCCGGCGGGGTCGATCCTCTACCAGGACTCGATGGGCTACTGGACGGGCATCTACGGGGACATTCAGCCTGATGTGGCGCTCCTCGCCGCGGCCGGGCGCGGCAATATCGATGGCGAGCCCGTCCAGGGGTCGATCGAAGACTTCGTCGCGGGGGAACTGGAGTTGCTGCGACCTCGGCAGGTGATCTTCAACCATCACGACAACTTCACCGGCACCGTTGGCCGGCCCGATGTCACCGACATCGCACCCATCCGCGAGCGGGTCGCGACAGCTCATCCCGAGGTCACACTGACCGAGATGGAACTCGGCGGCCGCGTGACGTTGTTCGCCGGCTGATCGAGGCTACCGCGAATCCTCGGCGGGATTGTCTTCGGCGAGGGCCAGCAGCTCCGCGGCCAACCCGTCGGGGACCACCTCGCGTTCGACGAGGGGACGCGGGGGCGCGGCCGGCTCCTCGGTCACCGCGCCGAGCCACAAACCGTGGTCACGGAGCAGCCTCACGAGGTCGGCGACCGGCTCCTCACCGCGGGCACGGGCCTCACGAGCAACCTCCTGCGCGTGCTGCACGAAGTCGATGCACTGCTCGACCGCGTCGGCGAGGGTCCAGCCACGCTTCGCCGCCACGAGCCGCTCGAGGTCCGCCACGGCGTCGGGATGCACTCCCTTGACGTGGAGGTCGCGGCGCGGCTGGTCGTCGGTGTAGCGTTCGGGCACGGCTTCTCGATGTCCAGCGGGAGGATCAGAACGTCGCGAGGGTCCGCCGCTGCGCGCCGAACATCAGCGACAGCGCCGCGATCGCGATGAGGGCACCCCCGCCGATCGCGATGTGTGGGTTGGCGGCGTCCGCGACGACTCCCGCGATCAGCGTACCAAGTGGCTGCAGCCCCCAGAGCAGGCTCCAGATCGACATCACCCGGCCACGCACCTCTTCGGGCGTCTCGACGAGGATCACCGTTTGCGCGGACGTCTCCGAGATCTGGAGGCCGAGGCCGGCCACCAGCGCGAAGCCGCCCGCGATGACGATGGTGGGACTCCACGCGAAGCCGGTTACGGCGAGGAACGCGACGGCGAGCGACGCGAGGTAGATCGGGGCGCGACGCGGCGCCTGCGAGAGCCAGACGAGGAGGATCGCGCCGAGCACGGCGCCGGCGCCGGCCGCCGTGTAGAGCCCTCCGAGGGCAGCCTCACCCGCGTCGAAGACGTCGCGGACGAAGACGGGCGCGAGCTGTTGCCAGGAGCGTCCGGTCATCGTGACGATGGTGGCGGCGCTGAGCAGCAGCACGAGGACCGGCGTGGCCTGGATATAGCGCAACCCGCCGATGAAGTCGCCCTTGAGGTCGAAGCGGCCCGCGCGCTCGCGCCTCGGGATGCGCATGGCGTAGATCGCGAGGGCGAGCGCCGCGTTGCCGACGCCGTTCGCGACGAAGCAGCCGCCCGCGCCGACCGCCGACAGCAGCACCGCGCCGACGATCGGCCCCGCGATGGTCGTCATCGAGAACACGGAGACGTTGATTGCCACCGCGTTCGCGACTGTCGACTTCGGAACGGTGTCCGGAATCAGCGACTGCCGCGCCGGGATGTCCATCGCGAAGGCGCAGCCGGCGAGGAAGGCCAGCACCACCATGTGCCAGACCTCGATCCACCCGCCGAGGATGAGGAACCCCTCGAGGAACATCAGCACCGCCACGGACGACCGCGTGGTGACGAGCAGGTGCTTGCGGTAGATGCGGTCGGCGGCGATGCCGGAGATGGGCCCGAGGAAGAGGAACGGCAGCGAGAGCATCGCTCCGACGAGCGCAACCATCGAGGCGCTGTCGGTCAGCTCGAGGACGAGCCAGCCCTGAGCCACGATGATCATCCACCAGCCGCTGAGCGCCATGAACAGGCCCACCAGCAGCAGGCGGAAGTCGCGATAGCGCAGCGCCGCGAGGGCCTCCGGCACACGCGAGGCCTCGCGGGGGATCTCCGGTACGGCCCAGGGGTCCGAGTCCTCCTCGAACTCTGCCTCCGAGCCGGTGGGGGCCGACGTGCTCAGGGTGCGAGCCTCTCGTCTGTGGTCATGCAATCACCGGGCGCGCTCAGCGGCGAGGCGAGCGAGGCTGATCGAGGCCTCGCGGTCGGCGGCGGTTTCGCCGTTCTCCGCGGGGATCACGATCGCCGAGAGCGCCACCCCGCCCACGAGCACCATGGCCTGGTCACCATCCCAGAACGCCGCGTCCCCGATCTGCGCGATCGGGTCGAGGTCGGCCTCGGTCGCCTCGCTGATGGCGGCGGGAAACTCCGAGGCGCTCACGCTCCTCGTCAGGTACGCGACCTGCGCCGAGCCGAAGGTGCTGCCGCTCTCCGGGGTCCAGGTGCACGTCGCGATCTCACCCACGAGCGACGGCTCGCCTTCCGTGACCGGCTGCCCGAGCGCCGCCGCTGCTTCATCCTGCGACACGAGGGCGCACGCGTCGAGTGAGATCGTGTCCGTCGCGGTTGCGACGGGCGTCGCGCTGCCGCTCTCGGACGCGAGCGGTGTGGTCGCCTCCGTGGGCTCGACGCCGGCGGCGCCCTCGAAGCCGCTGCCGGGGCTCGAGGAGTCCCCGCCGTCCCCGCCGTTATCGCAGGCGACGCCGGCAAGCAGCGCGACGGTGCACAGCACGAGGATGGCGAGCGTGCGCGTGCCCCTGGGCGGCCGCGTCATTCAGCCGCTTTCACGCGACCAGCCTAGTTCGCGAGGTGGCGCTTGAACCAGCCGATGGACCGTTGCCAGGAGTCCTGCGCGGACGGCTCGTGGTGGGCCGGCCCGTCGTTGAAGAACGAGTGGCCCGCGCCCTCGTAGATCTTGATGTCGTTCTCGACGCCAGCCTTCGTGAGCGTCTCCTGCAGCATGTTGACCTGCTCCGCGGGGATGCCGCGGTCCTCGGCGCCGTAGGAGCCCATCACTGGCACCTTCGCCGTGGAGATCTGCTCCGGGCCGGGCATGCCGCCGCCGTAGTACACGTGCACCGCGTCCGCGTTCGTGCCGGGGCGGAGTGCCGTCGCGAGCGTGAGCCCGCCGCCCATGCAGTAGCCCACCACGCCCACCTTCGTGACGCCTCGATTCCCCTTCAGCCACGCGATCGCGGCGTCGATCTCGCGCGCGGCAAGGTCGCGCTCGAGCGACATCGCGAGCTTGCGTGCCTCGTCGGGCTCCGTCGCGAGCGTGCCGTGGTAGAGGTCGGGCGAGAACGCGAGGAAGCCCTCGGCGGCGTAGCGGTCGGCGATGCTCTTGATGTCCTCGTTGAGACCCCACCACTCCTGGATCACGATCAGGCCGCCGACCGGCGTGCCCTCCGGCTCGGAGAGGTAGCCCGAGACCTTGACACCTTCCTGCTCGAAGTCGATGAGCGTGCCCGCCATGCCTGCTCCCTTCGATGGCGCCTCGAATGCGCGTGTCGCCAAACGGCGTTATCGCGCGAAGTATACCCGTCCCTCGGTGGGGGCTCGAAGCCGCGCGGGCGGTCCGACCTAGTCGATGAGCAGTTCGACGGTATCGCCGATGGCGATGCCGTTCGCCTCGAACCACCCGACGGGCGCCTCGATCGCGCGGTCGTAGGCGACGCCGCCGTAGACGAACTCCTCCGACTCCGCGGTCATCTGCTTGATCGCGCCGATGCGGCCGTCCGGCTCGACGAATGCGATGTCGAGGTCGATGTGGGTGTTCTTCATCCAGAACGGGCGGTCACGTGCCTCCTCGGACGACCAGTCGAAGAGCATGCCCCGTCCCTCGAGGGAGTAGCGGCCGCTCAAGCCGATGGCGTACTCGTCTGCGGTGGGCACCTCGAGCGGGAGGTCGACCGTCGATCCGTCGGCGCGGGTGAACCGCGCGACTTCAAGGTCCTCGATGGGGAGCGCGCCCGTGGCGGCAGTCGGCTCCGCGCCCACGCTGGGGGTGGCGGTGGTCTCGCCCGTTGCGGTCGTGGCCGGGGTCGAGTTCTCGGCGGCGGCGCCCGCCGTGCTCGTCGAGAGCGCGGACTCCGAGGCCGGCGTCGGGTCGGATTCGCCGCCGCAGGCAACGAGGAGCAGCGCGACGCTCGCGGCAAGGGGCAGGCGCCACCTTCGGATGGGTCGCGGGTTGGGCGAGCGGAGCATGCGGAGGATCGTAGCCCACGCTGCGTTGACAGGCGGCGAAGCGGGCGGGCAACATCGAGGTATGTCCGAAAGCCCGATCCTCGACCTCGCGCTGCGGCTCTGGCCGAGCGTTCGAGATCGCGGGATGGTCGACGACCCCACCGATCTCGACCGGCTGCTCGAGGCGCAAGGGCAGCCCGGCGCTCCCGGCTGGGACGGCGGCCTCCGCAATACGTTCGCGGCCTTCACCCCGGAGCAGGATGCGTCCGCTTTCGCGCTGCCGTCCGGAGAACGTCCGCAGGATGACGAGGCAGGGCGCTTCATCGCGCACACCCTGATCGCACGGGTGCTCCTCGGGGCGGGGCTCGGCATCGATCCGCGTGTCGCCGGCGCCCTGAACGAGACGTATGCGCTCTCGTGGACGGCGGCGACGGGCGGCAACTACCACCAGACACCGCTCGCCCTCGCGACGACGCTGTGGCTCGTCGCGCTCGACCCGGACACGTCCTCGGACCACCCGCTGGCGATCGACTGGTCGGCCCCGCTCTTCGAGGACGACGCGTCCAGCCGCTGGGACCGCGACTACCGCCTGTTCTCGCACTACGACATCCGCGAGCGGGCGCTCGACTGGTCCGTGTTCGTGAGCGCGCGGCCGGGGCGGCACCCGGGCGTCTCTCTCTACACGATCGTCGAGCCGCTGCTGCGGCTGTCCGAGGACGGCCGCGCGGCGCTCGCGCTGGGCCAGTTCGCGGAGCGCAGCGACGAGGCTGGCGAGGGCGCTCCGGTCCCCGCCGCCGCCGTCCTGGAGCGCAACCGCGTCGCCGGCCTCTTCCGCGCGCACCTCTCGCAGACGGGGAACCGCCCAGTGAACGGACGTGCCCCGCTGTCGCTGAACTGAGCGCCGCCTCGAGGATAGTCCCCCATTCCGCTCTCGGCGCGGCGCTTCCATACTCCCGCATAGTCAGTGGCCCTCACCCCTCACCCTCACCCTCTCCCCCAGAGGGAGAGGGGACAGAGCCGGAGGGTCGGGGGAGGTCCGGTCCCCCTTCCCTTGAGGGCCCTTCGACAGGCTCAGGACGAGCGGGGGGGTTAGGGTGAGGGTGGCCGAGGAGACAGCGTGACCGCGTCTTACCGCTTAAGCCCCTCCGAGTTCGCCGCCAAGTGGATCGGCGTTACGACCACCGAGCGCGCATCCGCGCAGGCGCACTTCATCGACCTCTGCCGCATGCTCGAGGTGCCCGCGCCGCACGATGTCGATCCCGACGGCGAGTGGTACGCCTTCGAGCGGGGCGTGGGGAAAGCGTCCGGCGGCGAAGGCTGGGCAGACGTCTGGAAGCGCGGGCACTTCGGCTGGGAGTACAAGGGCAAGCACCGCGACCTCGCCGCCGCCTACGCCCAGCTGCTGAACTACCGCGAGTCCCTCGAGAATCCGCCGCTGCTCGTCGTCTGCGACCTCGACCGCTTCGAGGTGCACACCAACTTCACCAACACGGCGAAGCAGGTGTACCCCTTCTCCCTGGCCGACCTGCGCGACGCTCCCGCGGAACCGCTGCGCATCCTCCGCGCGGTGATGAGCGACCCCGAGGCGCTGCGGCCGCAGGTTACCCGCGAGGAGATCACGCAGGCCGCCGCCGGGCGCTTCGCCGACATCGCGAAGCGGCTGCAGGAGCGCGGGCACGATCCCGAGGAGGTCGCGCACTTCCTCAACCGCGTGCTGTTCTGCTTCTTCGCCGAGGACGCCGACCTGCTGCCGGACAAGCTGCTGACGCGCCTCGTGACCGGCACGCGGCGAGACCCCGAGGCGTTCCGCCGCCAGCTCCGGCGGCTCTTCACGCTGATGTCCACCGCGGGCGACGACCGCCACTTCGGCACCGAACGCGTCGAGTGGTTCAACGGCGGGCTGTTCGACTCCGATGCCGTGCTGCCGCTCGAGAGCGCCGAGATCGAGCTGGTCTACGAGGCTTCCGCGCTCGACTGGTCGCAGGTCGAGCCGTCCGTGCTGGGCACGCTCTTCGAGCGCGGGCTCGACCCGGAGAAGCGCGGGCAGCTCGGCGCGCACTACACCGACCGCGGCAAGATCGACATGGTCGTCGGGCCGGTGGTGATGGAGCCGCTGGAGCGCGAGTTCACCGCGATGCGCGAGCGCGTCGAGGCGCTGCTCGGCGGGCGGACGCCCGCGCCGCTGACGCGCGACCTCCGTCCGCGCGCGAACCGCCCGACGTGGGAGCGCGAGGCCGAGGCCGTGTACCACGCGTTCCTCGAGCGGCTGCGCGGCGTGCGCGTGCTCGACCCGGCGTGCGGCTCCGGCAACTTCCTCTACGTGGCGCTGCAGCGGTTGAAGGACCTGGAGCACCGTGTCATCCAGTGGGGCGCGGAGACGTTGCGGCTCACCGGCGGCTTCCCCGAGATCGGCCCGGAGAACGTGCTCGGCATCGAGTTGAACCCGTACGCGGCGGAGCTGGCGCGCGTCTCGATCTGGATCGGCGAGATCCAGTGGATGATCGGCAACGGCTACTCCTACCGCCGCAACCCCATCCTGCGCCCGCTCGACAACATCGAGCAGCGCGACGCCATCCTTGCCCGCGACGCCGACGGCCGCCCCATCCCCGCCGAGTGGCCCGCCGCCGAGTTCATCGTCGGCAACCCGCCGTTCCTGGGCGGGAAGTTGCTCCGACGCTCGCTCGGCGACGATTACGTCGACGCGACGTTCGAGGCGTGGCGAGGCCGGGTACCTCGCGAGGCCGATCTGGTCACCTACTGGCACGAGCAGGCCCGCGCAGAGATCGAGGCCGGTCGCGTAAAGCGGGCGGGATTGCTGGCGACGAACAGCATCCGCGGGGGCGCAAACCGACGGGTGTTGCAGCGCGTCAAGGAAACGGGCGACATCTTCTTCGCCTGGTCCGACGAACCGTGGATCGTCGATGGCGCCGCGGTCCGCGTTTCGATCGTTGGACAGGACGATGGCTCCGAGACCTCACGATGCCTTGACGGCCAGCACGTGGGCGTCATCCACACGGATCTCACTGGCGGTCCGTTCGATGCCGTCGACCTGACCGGTGCGGCGCGCCTTGCGGAGAACGCTGGCGTCGCCTTCATGGGCGACACGAAAGGCGGCGCCTTCGACATCACTGGTGATGTCGCTCGCGAGATGCTGCTCCGTCCGACGAACGTCAACGGTCGCCCTAACAGCGACGTGGTCGTCCCGTGGGTGAACGGCCTCGACGTCACGCGCCGACCGCGCGGCATGTTCATCATCGACTTCGGCGTCGACCGCGACGAACAAGCAGCAGCCGCGTATGAAGCTCCCTTCTCGTTCATCGAGGAGCACGTCCGTCCGGTGCGAGCGACCAACGCGCGAGCGGTCTACCGGGAGCGATGGTGGCTACACGTGGAATCCCGCCCGGCGTTCCGGACGGCTACGCGTAACCTCTCCCGATTCATCGGGACACCGCGAGTCGCGAAGTACCGGCTGTTCACTTGGATGCGCAGTCCAACGCTGCCTGACAGCCAGATCATCGCGATCGCGCGCGAGGACGACTACGCGTTCGGAGTGCTGCATTCGAGGGCGCACGAGCTCTGGTCGCTGCGCAAGGGGACGTGGCTCGGGAAGGGCAACGACCCGCGCTACACGCCGACTTCGACGTTCGAGACGTTCCCGTTCCCGTGGCCGCTGAACACGCCGGACGAGGCGCTGACCTCGGAGCAGGCGGCGCACCGAGACGCCATCGCCGAGGCCGCGCGCTCCCTCGACGCCCAGCGCGAGGCCTGGCTCAACCCCGAGGAACTCGTGCGCCGGGAGCCGGACGTGCTGCCGTCGCTGCCGGAGCGCGTGCTGCCTCGAGACGAAGAGGCGGCGAAGGTGCTGGCGAAGCGCACGCTGACGAACCTCTACAACGAGCGCCCGCACTGGCTGGTGCTGGCGCACGCCGCCCTCGACGCGGCGGTGCTGGCGGCGTACGGCTGGGCGTCGTCGCCCTCGGAACCCCCGCTCGACGACGAGGAGCTGCTGCGGCGGCTGCTGGCGCTGAACTTGCAGCGGGCTGGGGGCGCCTCGACGTAGTCCGCACCCCTCCACCCTGCCCCTCGGCCTCGCCTCTCCCCCAGGGGAGAGGGGGACTGAGGAGTCAGGTCTGGTACCAAAGAACTGGTGCTCGAGGCGCTCGCGTTCGCCCGTCCCTCCGGCTGCGTCTCGATCGTCGACGCGCTCACCTGGGCGGCAGCACAGGCGGGGGCCGTCGAGCGGGTCTACACGTTCGACCGGCGGTTTCCGACCGACCGCATCGAGGTGCGCACGCCCGGCCGCGGGGCGTAGACGACCCGCGCTGTTGTTCGCTCAAGGAACGAGACGCGGAGGCGGAGACCTACCTCGCGGGGCGGTCGCCGTCCGGGGAGGTGACCTCGACGCCCTCGTCGACGAGCGGCATCTCGGTGTCGCCGAGTTCGTCCGCACTCGAGGCGGCGAGCGCCTCGATGGCTGCCAGCACGTCGAGCATCTCGGCGTCGTCGGGTGGAGCCACGTCGGAGATGTGGTAGCCACCGAAGGCGTCGACGACGGTCTTGTGGTCGTCGATGACGAAGTCCGGGAGGACGGTCACGCCGAGCGGGCCGAGGCGCTCGTGGTGGTTGTCGAGCGGCTTGATGAAGTAGTCCTTCACGAAGCCGTCGAGCTCATGGCGCCGCATGTCCCAGCGACGGATGCCGACGCCGGACCAGATGTAGATGTCGTGGCCGGCGTCGCGCAGCCGCTCGAAGACCTCGCGCGTGTGGTTGCGGAGCTTCCCGTTCCAGAGGATCAGCGTGTTGTCCACGTCGAAGAAGACGTTCAGCTTCCGCACTCACACTTCCCATCAATCCTCGGCGCGGGGCGAGCCGTCGCCGGGTCTGCGTAATAACAGTGTCGCCTACAGGTGCTTCCCGAGGAAGTCACCGACGATCCGGTTGAACTCGGCCGCGTTCTCGAAGTAGACGGAGTGCCCCGCGTCTGCCACCTCGTGGAACTCGGAGCCGGGCACGATCTCGTGCACCGAACGCAGGATGTCCGGGCTCACGAGCGAGTCGTCGCTGCCCACGAGGAAGAGCGTCGGCACGGTCAGCGCCTCGACCTGCGCCTTCGTCGGTCCTCCCGAGGACATCGCCGCCGCCCCCTCATTCCGAGGCGGGTTCAACCCCTGGATCTGGCGGTAGAGAAACGCGCCGCGCGGGTGCGCCTCCTGGTACTTCGGGCCCATGGCGCGGCTCAGCAGCGGGTTCGCGCTGGCGTCGGCGCGCAGCGCCTCCTGGCGCTCGCGCAGCTCCGGCCAGTCGAAGAAGCCCCACGTGTCGCACATCGCGAGGGCGGCGACGCGGTCCGGGCGCCGCACGGTGAAGCCAAGTGCGGTACGCCCGCCCATCGACTGCGCCACGAGGGCCACACGTTCGACCTCGAGCTTGTCGAGCAGCGCCTCGAGGTCGTCGACGTAGCGCGAAGCGCCCTCGGACTGCGGGTCCGTGGAGCGGCCGAAGCCGCGGTGGTCGATGGTGATGCAGCGATAGCGGTCGCGGAACACCGGGATCTGCTGCCACCAGGAGATGTGGTTGCCGCCGGCCCCATGGAGGAAGACGACCGTCTGCTCACCTTCACCGTGTGTCTCGTAGTAGAGGTCGATCCCGTTTAGCTGCTCGAAGGGCACGCCGCCCCCTCTCTGCGGCTCGACGCCGCGCCCGCTAACCCGACGCCGCCTGCGGTGGCGGCGCAACGCACGAGGTGAAGGTGAAGGCGAACGCCGCGAGCCCGTCGGACTCGGTCTCGAGCGTCAGCTCGTGGCGTTCGACATCGTCCGCCTTGATGAGGGAGTACATCCGCGGGTGGTCGAGCGTGATGACGCCGTCGCGCACATCCTCGCCTGCCCGCTCGGAGGCAACGGGCTGGCCGTCGAGGAGGACGCGCAGCGTCGCGCCGCCGCCTGCGATCGGCGGATGCAGCACGAGATTGAGGTCGGCCGCCATGTAGGTGAGGTGCAGCCGGCTCGGAGTGCGCGCGGCCCCGAAGGGTCGCGCCACGCTCTCCGCGCCGAGGAGCCACGGTCCCTCGAGGTAAAGCGTCCCCTCGATGTGCTTGCCCGGGTCGACGTAGTCCATCGGCCGGTCGGCCGCGACGCCCCCGACATTGCCGATGAGCCCTCGCTGGTAGCCGCAGTAGAGCTCGGGGGTGACGCGGTAGCAGACCGCGCCCGGCATGTCCTCGGGGCGGACTGGCGTCATCAGGTCCGGCAGTGGCGCGTCAAAGCCCGGCTGCTCGCGGAGGAGGGACTGGATCAGCGTCTCGGATTCGCCGTAGCCGCCCTCGCCGTGGTGGTACGCCTTCAGGTAGCCACGGTGATCGACGAAGTACTTCGCGGGCCAGTATCGGTTCGCGTACGCCTGCCAGATGCTGAACTTCGCGTCGAGGACGATGGGGTACGGCAGCTCGAGGTGCGCGATCGCGCGCCGCACGTGATCGGGGTTGTGTGCGAAGGAGAACTCCGGTGTATGCACGCCGACGATCTGCAGGCCATGCTCCGCGTAGCGGTGGTGCCATTCCTTGAGGTAGGGCAGCGTGCGCAGGCAGTTGACGCACGTGTAGTCCCAGAAGTCGACGAGCAACGGCCTCCCGAGGCCGCGCACCGCGACGGGGCCTCCCTGCAGCCACTCGCCCCCGTCGAACTCCGGGGCGTGGACCGGCGCCTGTTCCTGCTGCGTCACCGCTTGGTCCGTCCCTGCTTTGCGCCCTCCTGGATGCGGCCGTTGCCACCCTCGCTCTTCGCGCCGCCGCCGTTCGAGGTGCTGCCGTTGACCGCAGCCTCGAGCCTCACGAGCCGGTCCTTCAGCTCCTGGTTGGCCTGCTGCAGCTTCTCGACCTCGTCCTTGAGCGACTTGATCTCCTCGCCCTTGTCCGCCTTCTGGCCGAGCGTGCGCTGGGCCACGCGGGCCGCGCGGATCACGCGGCCCTCGATGTTGCGCCCGGCAACGCCGCCGAGCGCCCCCGAGGCGCGGGCGTCGCCGAGGTTGGCCAGCGCGTCGATGGCGGCGAGCTGGCTGCGCATCGAGCGGTCGTCGGCCAGCTCCTCGAGTCGCTCGCGAATCGCGAGGCGCCGCGACTCCTCGGCGAACGGGCCAAGGCGACCCAACCCCTCGACGGCCGCGCGGCGGGCCGACTGGTGGCGGCCCCACTGCGTCCACTCGAGCAGCACGTCGAGCGCTCGGAGGTCGCGCGAGGACGCGAGGCCGGTCAGTGCGCCAACGGTGATGATCTCGTTGTGCGACGGCCGTCCGAGGACCCCCGTCAGCACCTCGAAAGCCTCGGGTTGGCGCGTGGCGCCGAGCGCCGATGCGGCAGCCGACTGCACGTAGTACGAGCGGTCGCCGTCGCCGGCGAGGAAGCCGACGAGCGCCTTCGCGGCGTCAGGGTGGCGGAAGTTGCCGAGCGCCGTCGCGATGGCGCGACGTACCGCCGAGGGTTGTGCGCTGACCGCGGCGATCAACGCCTCGCGTGCGGCCGCGGCCTTCGTCGTCGCGAGCGCGGCGGCGATCTCTGCGCGAACGTAGCGCTGCTCGTCCTCGTTGCGGAGGGCGCCGCGCAGCGCCTCGATGGCCGCGGGCGACGCGAGCTTCGCGAGGCCCTTCGCCGCCTCGATGCGGCCGATCGCCTGCGGGTCGTCCGTGAGCCGCGCCTTCAGCTGCGCCTCGCCGGGCGCGAAGTCGAGCGTCTTGAGGACGCGGTTCGCCGGGTCGATCGCGACGAAGCGCGGCTCGCTGTCGAGCGGGAAGACGAAGGTGTGCTCGGCCTCGGTCACCTCGACCTTGTGGGTCTCGAGGCCGCGCCGCGTCATGAACGCGATCTCGAGCGGCGTGTGGTAGACGGAGGTGAGACGGTCGTCGGGCTTCTGCGACTGATTGAGCTTGATCGTCGCGTGCTTGCGCTTGCCGTCCCACGAGTACGTCGCCTTGAACTCGGGGTGGCCGCCCTTCCACACCCACTGGTCGAAGAACCAGTCGACGTTGCGGCCCGTCGCCGCCTCGATAGCGCGCTGGAACTCGGCAGTCACGACGTCGCCGCCGGCGTTCGAGGTCACCCAGTGGTTGATCGCCGCCCACCACGCGTCGTCGCCGAGGACGTAGCGCAGCATGTCGAGGACCTGCGCGCCGCGCTCGTAGAGGTGGCGGTCGAAGATGTCGATGGGCAGGTGGAAGGTCTGCTGGACGAGCGGGCGGCGGTAGTCGCCGGAGTCCTCCGCGAAGTACTGCTTCGCCTTCTGGTACATGTCGAAGCGGAAGTCGTCCCAGCCCCGGTGGTGCTCGACGAAGAGCGCGTCGAAGTACGTCGCGAAGGACTCGTGCAGCCAGCCGTGCGCCCACTCGCGCGCGGTGAGCAGGTCGCCGAACCACTGGTGCGCCAGCTCGTGCGCGGTGATGCTGTCGCACGCCTCGCCGATATCCTCGCGGGCGCGCTCGTCGTGCAGCAGGGTGTCGATCATCGTGGTGGCGGAGGTGTTCTCCATGCCGCCCCAGGTGAAGTCGTGGATCGCGACGGTGGCGTATTTCGCGTAGGGGTACGGCACCCCGATCTTCTCGGCGAAGAAGCGCACCATATCCGGCGTACGCCCGAACGCGCGCTCGAGGTCGCCCGAGGTGCCACGCGGCCCGTAGTACTGCACCGGCACGCCGTCGGCGTCCGCCGTCACCTCGTCGAAGTCGCCCGCAGCGACGGTCACGAGGTAGGCCGGGTGCGGCACGTCCTGCACCCAGTGGAATGTCGAGCGGCGACGACGGCGGTCGTCCGAGCGCGACTCGAGGCGTCCGTTCGACAGGGCGAACCAACCGAACGGCACCGAGGCGATGACCTCGCTCGTGAACTTCTCGCCGGGATAGTCGAAGCAGGGGAACCAGTAGGGTGCGTCCTCGGGCTGGCCCTGCGTCCAGATCTGCTCGGGGCGGTCCGGGTAGCCCTCGTCGGGCGTGTTGAAGTACACGCCGCGCCTCGGCTTCGTCGAGTAGCGCACGGCCACGGTCACCGGCCGTCTCGCCGGACGCGACCGCCCGAGGTCGACGCGCAGCTCGCGGCCCGCGTTCGTGAACGGCAGCGCCTTGCCGTCCGGGTCGGTCACCGACTCCACGTCGAGCTCGTAGGCGTCGAGGACGGCCTCCCGCAGGGCCTCGGCGCGCGGCTCGAAGGTGAGCGTCGCGACGCCGGTGAGCGAGCGGTCGCGGTAGTTGAAGTCCAGTTCGAGGCGGATGTGGTTGATCTTTAGCGCGCGGTCGCGCCCGTAGACGCGCTGGTCGCCGGGCAGCGCGAAGTCCTCGCGCGCGGCGAGGCCAAGACCGAGGCCAGCCGACGAGCCGCCGCACTCCGCGGCCAGCGCGGCTTCGAGGATGCTGAGTTCACCTGCCTCGGGCATGAGGCCTCCGATCGGGGTTGGGGCTACTTCGTAGAGTCGAGGTACTCCAGGACGAGACGCAGCGCCTCGTCGGCCGCCTGCTGCTTGGTCGATTCGCGGTCGCCGTCGAACTCGTGGCGTCCGATGCGTTCGTAGCCGTCCGCCACGATGCCGATGTAGTAGATGCCGCCGGGGCCGGTGGCCGTCGAGGACTGCGCTCGGCGGTCGGCCGCGCCCGACTCGGCGACCGCAACATCGACGCCGAGCGCGCGCTTCGCGCCCTGCGCCATCAGTCGGACCGCTGTCTCGGAGACGGAGCCCGCCTCCTGCAGCGCCGCCGCGTCAATACCGAGGACGTTCACCTTCGCGTCGCGCCGGTAGGCGGTGATGCCGCCGACGAACACCTTCGAGGAGCCCGGCACGTTCGTGAGGAGGTGGCCGATGAGGCCACCGATGGTCGACTCTGCGGTGCCGAGCGTTAGGCCACGCTCGGTCATCCGCTCGATCACCTCGCGCTCGTGCATGGCGGTCCTCCCGAGGGTGCTTGCGAAGTCTAGGAGCCTCCGCGGCCGGTGACGCGGTTGGTGGCGGCGGTGAAGCGCGTCATGTTGTCGGGGCCGCCGCGCAGCAGCAGGTCCGACTGGTGCTCGAGCGCCGCGGCGTTCGCACCGGTCGAAGCGGCGTCGGCGACGCGCTTGATCCAGCCGAGCGCGAGCGGCGAGGCCTTGGCGATCTGTGCCGCCATCTCGTTGGCTTCGTCCTCGAGGCGCTCGGGCGCGACGACGCGGTTCGCGAGGCCGATGCGCTGTGCCTCGTCCGCGTCCACGACGCGCGAGGTGTAGAGGATCTCCTTCGCCAGCGCGTTGCCGACGAGCAGCGGCAGCCGCGCCGCACCGACCACGAGGCCGTACTCGGCTCCGGGGAAGCGAAAGCGCGCGCGGTCGGTGACGATGCGGATGTCGCACGAGCACGCGAGCAGCGCGCCCGCGCCGTACGCGGGGCCGTCGACGGCGGCGATGGTCGGCTTCGCCGAGGAGGCGACACGTGCCGCCGCCTCCGCCGAGGGGTTGAAGCGCCGCTCGCCCCGCTCGTAGGCCGCCAGCGACTCATTCATGTCGGCGCCGGCGCTGAACGCGCCGTCGGAGCCGGTGACGACGATCGCGACGACGTCGGGGTCAGCGTCGAGTGCCTCGATGGCGGCGTGCAGTTGCCGCGCGAGGTCCGCGCTCATCGCGTTGCGCTTGTCGGGGCGATTGAGCCGCAGCGTGCCGACGCCGGCCTCGATCGATGAAAGGACGAGCGAGCCGGCGTCGGTCATGGTCACTCCGAGGTGTGCACCTGCTAGCGGATGACGCCGGCCTCACGCAGCGCGGCGATCTCCTCGGCACTGTACCCCACCGCGGACAGGACTTCGTCCGTGTGCTTGCCGAGGACCGGCGACGCGCCCTGCGCCTTGGGCGGGCTCTTGCTCATCTTGATCGGCGGCGCGGCCATCTTCTGCGGGCCGGCCAGCTCGTGCTCCAGCTCGACGACGTACTCGTTCTCGACGATCTGCGGGTGCACGTCGAGCTCCTCGACGAACTGCAGCGGGCCCGAGGGGACACCGTGCTTCTCGAAGAGCTCGAGCCAGTGCGCGCTCGGCTTCGAGCGGATCATCTCCTCGACCTTCGCCAGCAGCTCATCCCCCATCGCGACGTACTTCGGGTCGCGCGGGTTGTATTCGGGATCGTGGTCACGCGCGTCGTACTCGATGCCCAGCGCGTTGCGCAGCTTCTGCCGCAGGGACGCCGAGAGGTTCCCGACCGAGATCGCGCCGTCGGCGGTGAGGTAGTTCCGGTAGTAGATGTTGCCCGGGCTGGCCGCTTGCTGGATCAGGCGCCGCCTCGTGATGACGTCCGCGTAGGACCGGCCGGTCTCGCGCGCCTGCTGCAGCTCCTCGAGGAACGCGCCGCGGGAGAGTGCGTCCGCCACCGGCAGGGACATGAACGAGGTGCCCTGGACGGTCAGCGCGTTCGCCAGCAGCGAGGTCTCGATGAGCTGACCCTCGCCCGTCCTCGCGCGGTGGAACAAGCCCGAGACGACGCCGAGGGCGATCGCGTAGCCGGTGGTGTAGTCGGCCACGGCGGGTCCGACGAGCGGCGTGCCATTCTCGTCGATCTTGCCCACGGCCGCCGTCATGCCGGACGCGCCCTGGACCACGATGTCGTAGCCGGGGCTCTGCGCCCACGGCCCCTTCCGCCCGAACGCAGTGCTGTCGAGGTAGATCAGGTCCGGCTTGAGCGCCGAGAGGGTCTCGTAGTCGATGTGCAGGCGCTTCGCCACGTCTGGCCGGTAGTTGATGACCACCACGTCGACCGTGGGGACGATGCGGTGGATGGCCGCCTGCGCCTCGGGCTTGCCGAGGTCGATGGCGAGGGACCGCTTGCCGCGGTTCAGCGATTGGTAGGTCTTCGACTCGAGCGGGATGAACTGTGCGTTCAAGCGCCACGGTTCGCCCTCGGGCGGCTCCACCTTGATCACGTCGGCGCCGAGGTCCGCGAGGTGCTGGCACCCCGCCGGTCCCGCGATGATCTGCGTGAACTCGAGCACCTTGATGCCGACGAGCGGCCCGGATGCGGCCATGTGTCGCTGCCCCCTCTGTAGCTGTGTCGGACGTGGATGCGCGAGGCACGGAGGCGCCGCGCACTTGCTATGTCACGAATCGCATGAGACGCGCGCATCGTACCGAAGCGGCGGCAGCGCTGCCAGCGGTGCTCACGCAAGGGTGAGGGTGGCGGGGTCGCCTGGTCACCGCGCCCCGATCGAGCGTCGCAGCCCCTCGATCAGCGCGGCTTCCTCGGCGGGCGCGAGGCGTGCCTGGGGGTGGGCAAGTTCGTAGCGGAGTGGGGGCATCGAGCCGCGCTCGACCTCGCGGGCAGCGTCTCGCGCCTCGTCGCGGGCGTCTTCGCGGTCCCACTCGGAGAAGTTGAGCTCGTGGCGTCCGGCCTCGACATCGCGCAACACGCGCCACGAGCCGGGCGAGAGACGCGAGTACCACGGCCACTCGGTCTTGTTGCTGTGGCAGGCGAAGCAGGCGCGCACCGCGAGGTCGCGCGTACGCGCGGTGTCCCACTCGGGCTCCGCGGTCACCGGAGGGTTCGGCCGCGTCCAGCCGTAGGGCACGAGCTGCAGCACCAGCAGCCCGACGACACTGAGCACCGCCAGTCCGGCGGCGACGCCGCGCCAGCGCCACGCACGGGCGGCCGACGGAAGCTGGCGCAGCGGAGGCCACAAGAGCGGCAGGCTGCGAGCAGCGCGACCGCGAGGACTACCCGCGCCGTCAACTCCACCGCGTTCGGCTAGCCCCGGCTACGCGACGACGCCGCTCGACCGCAGCTCCTCGATCTCCGCGTCGGAGTAGCCCGCCTCGCGGAGGTACGCCTCCGTGTCGCGGCCCAGCGGGGGCGAGGCGTCGGTCACGATGGCCGGCGTCGCGGAGAACTTGAGGATGGGGCCGACCATCTGCTGTGGCCCTGACAGGTCGTGCTCGAGGTCGACGATCAAGTCGTTGGCGACGACTTGCGGGTCGGTCGACATGTCCTCGGGGAACTGGACCGGGCCGGCGGGCACGCCCTCGCGCTCGAAGATCTCCATCCACTCGGCCGTGGTCCTCGAGGCCAGCAGCGCGACCGCAGCGTCGACAGCCTCCTGGGCCTTCGCGACGAACTCGGGGTTGCGCGGATCGAAGGCCGGGTCGTCCTGGCCGAGGAAGTCGGTCTCGAGTGCCTTGCGCACCTTCGCGCGCAGCCCGGCCGAGAGCGCGCCGAGGGCGAGCGCGCCGTCCTTCGTGGCGTACGGGCGGTAGAAGATGTTGCCGGGGTAGGTCGCCATCGGGTTCCGCGCGGCGAGCAGCTCCGTGTACGTGGCGTGCTCGGCGGCGAGCTGGTGTCGGCGCTCGCGCATCGGATTGCGCGCGGCAATGTCGGCCATCGGGTGCTCCATCACGGAGCTGCCCTGGAACGCGAGCGCGGTCGCGAGCAGCGAGGTCTCGATGAACTGCCCCTCGCCCGTGCGCTCGCGGTGGTACAGCGCGGTCGAGGTGGCCCACGCAATCGCGAGGCCGGTCCCGAAGTCGGCGATCGCGGTCGAGCTGATCTGCTGCGGGGCGCCGTTCTCGTCGACCTTGCCCTCGCCGGCCATGAGCCCGGTCACGGCCTGCACGACGATGTCGTAGCCCGGCCGGGTGGCCCACGGCCCCTTCCGTCCGAACGCGGTGTTGTCGACGTAGATGAGGTCGGGCTTGATCGCCTTCAGCGTCTCGTAGTCGATGCCGAGGCGCGCGGGCACGTCCGGCCGGTAGTTGCTGACGACGACGTCCATCTTCGGGATGAGGCGGTGCACGATCTCGCGCGCTTTCGGGTCGCCCAGCTCGAGGACGAGCGAGCGCTTGCCTCGGTTCATCGACTGGAACGTCTTGGCCTCGCCGGGGAGGAACTGGCTGAACTGCCGCCACGGCTCGCCGCCGGGCGGTTCGACCTTGATCACCTCGGCCCCGAGGTCGGCGAGCATCATGCAGCCGAAGGGTCCCGCGATGATCTGGGTGAACTCGAGGACGCGCACGCCGGACAGCGGACCGCTCGACATCGTTGACTCCCCTCCTCCGGCGGCATCGTGGAGGCCGCGCGCTTTCGCGGCAGTATGAGCAACGTGAGAAGAGGCTGTCACGCCCTTACCCCCGGCCTCGTTCGTCCTGAGCTTGTCGAAGGGACCACACGGTGGGGAGAGGGAAGTCGGAACGGCTATTCGTATCCGTGCGGCTCTCGTACGCTCTGCGTTCCATGAGCACGCAGCCGCAACCCCAACGCAGCATCGAGTGGAGCGGTGACATCGAGGCGCTGCTGGCGCCGGCGGTGCGCCTGCTCGCGCCTCCGACGTCGCTGTCTCCGCTCCCGTACGACCTCAACGCCGGGGTGCCGGACCGCGCCTCGCTGCCGTGGGAGCAACTCGCTGAGGCGTCGCGTCGTGCCCTCGAGGCGGACGCTGCCGGGGCGCTGACGTACGGCGGCGCAGCAGGCTACGAGCCGCTCCGGACATGGATCGCTGAGCGACAGTCCGAGGAGACGGGCGTGCCCGTCTCATCCGTGGGCGTGACGCTGACCTCGGGGAGCGCGCACGCCATCGACAACATCGCGGCGACGTTCGTCGGCGCGGGCGACGTTGTGATCACCGGCGCGCCGACCTACCCCGGAGCCATCCGTTCGTTCCGGGCACGCGGGGCGCAGATCGTCGACGTGCCGCTCGACGACGATGGGATGCGCATGGACGAGCTCGAAGCGACGCTGCGGCAGCAGCGCGACAACGCCGCGCCGGCCAAGCTGATCTACGTCGTCGGCACCTACGACAACCCGAGCGCGACCACGCTGCCCCTCGAGCGCCGCGTCCGCCTCGCCGAGCTGGCCGCCGAGTACGGAGCCCTGATCGTCGAGGACGACGCGTACGCCGGCATCGACCTCGACGGCCCGCCGCCGACCTCGCTGTTCGAACTGCTCGGCGGGCGCGGCATCCTGCGCGTGGGCACCTTCTCGAAGACGATTGCCACGGGGCTGCGCGTGGGTTGGATCGTCGGTGACCCGGTCGCCGTCGAGCGTCTCAACTTCATGCGCTTCGACAACGGCGCATCGCCGTTCGTGCAGCGGACCGTGTTCGAGTACGTGCAGGCGGGCTACTACGACCCGCACGTCGAGCGGCTGCGCGCGCTCTACCGCGAACGCCGCGACGCGTCCTCGGACGCGCTCGTCGAGCACTGCGAGCCGTACGTCACGTTCCGGCGGCCGGCGGGCGGCTTCTTCCACTGGCTCAAGCTCGCACCCGGCCTCGAGGCGCAGCGCGTGTTCGAGGCGGCGCAGCGGCACGGCGTTGCTGTCACGCCGGGCGTGAACTACTACCCCAACGGCGGGGGGGGCGAGGACCGCATCCGTCTCGTCTTCTCCGCACTCCCGCCCGAGGAGCTGCGCGAGGCCATCGCCCACTTTGGGCGCGCGCTGGAAGAGGCAGCGGGCCGCTAGGCCTCAACTGGCGCACCCACCACTCGCGACGGCGGTACCATTGCGCGCGCACGAACCGGACTGGACTGGCGGCGCGCTGCCGTCGAGCGGTGCCTCGAGGAGGCCTCGGATGCCTGAGCGACGCGTTCCCCGAGCGTTCTCGCTGCCGTGGGGCAGCGGCCTCATTCTCGAAGAAGCGGCCTGCGAGGGCGGCCTCCACGCCCCCGCGCTCCAGTTGCTCCACTACGAGAAAGGCGAGAAGAAGGGGCAGTCCGCCATCCGCTTCGCCGCGTACGGCCAGGACGGCGAGATGGAGCGGCGTCCGCTCATCGTGAACGAGAAGGAGTTCACCGCCCTCAAGCGTGAGATCGACCGGTCGCCGCGGCTGAAGGCGCTGCTCAAGCGCCTCGCCGAGTGAGGCGCGCGAGATGCCTGCGCCGAAGAGCGAGCGACGGCTGCCGCGTCCGTTCTCGATGCACTGGGGGTCCGGCCAGATCGTCGAAGAGGCGACGTACGCCGGGGAGCACCACACCCCCGCGATCCAGCTGATGCGCTACGACGACGGGCCCGCCGCCGGTTCCTACGCGATCCGCTTCGCGCACTTCAGTCCGCGCGGCGCGTTCCAGCGCTCGCCGCTCATGATCAGCGAGTCGGAGATCGAGGACCTGCGCGCCGCCGTCGCCAAGACGCCCCAGCTCCAGCGGTTGTTGCTGCGCATCGCCGGCGGCTAGCGGGTTCGAGGTCGGAGGTATCGATGGGCACGAGGAAGCGGCCAGAGGGCACCGTCCCGTGGATGCCGGGCTTCCGCTACGGCGCGCTGCTGCCGCCGCTCTCGCTCAACCTCATAGTCACGGACACCGCCCGGTCCGCCGCGTTCTATCGCGACGTCTTCGAGGCCGAGGTGCACTACCAGGACATCGACTTCGCCGCGGTACGCGTCGGTCCCGCCGAGGTGATGCTGCATGCCGACCACACGCACAGTGACCATCAATGGTTCGAGGCGCTGTCGGCGGGCGAGCGGCGCGGCCTCGGGGCGCAGGTGCGGTTGCTCGGCATCGACCCCGACGAAGTCGAGCGGCGAGCGCGCGAGGCCGGCGCCGAGGTCGTCGCGGCCGCGACGAGCAAGGGCCACGGTTGGCGCGAGGTACTGGTGCGCGATCCGGATGGCTACGAGTGGGCCGTTGGGGTCCTCGTCGAGCCGGCGAAGGGGCCGTTCGGTCCGCAGCCGGCGCCTCCCGCAGCCACGCCGCGCGGCTAGCGGGCAGGGAAGGGGCACCGACGATGGCTCCGACCTATCCCTCTCTCGCGGGGAAGCGGGCGGTGGTCCTGGGTGGATCGCGCGGCATCGGCCGCGCGATCGCTCTGCGCCTTGCCTCCGAGGGCTGCCATATCGTCGTGAACTACGCGCGTTCGTCCGAGGCCGCCGATGCCACGGCCGCCGACTGTCGCGAGTACGGCGTCGAGGCCATCGCCGAACGGGCGGACGTCGGAGATGCCGAGCAACTGCGCGGCCTCTTCGAGCGCGTTGCCGAGACCTCGGAGGACTGGGGTGGCGGCTTCGACATCGTCGTGAACAACGCGGCTCGCGGCCTCGAGCGTCCGCGACCCGCGATCGAGCAGCGCCCGAGACACCTGCACGCCACGATGGACGTGAACCTCTTCGGCCCGTGGGCGGCAGCGCAATACGCCGTGCCGCTCATGGAAGCGCGAGGTGGCGGCAGCATCGTCAACCTGCTCTCGCCCGGTGCGACGCGCTACATGCCCGACTACGCTGCCGTCGGCGTCTCGAAGGCGGCACTCGCCAGCCTCACGACGTACCTCGCGATTGAGCTCGCGCCTCGAGGGATCCGCGTGAACGGGGTGTCAGCAGGCTGGGTCGAGGGCTCGGACGGCGAGCACTCGTACCGCGCGGAGATCTCCGACCGCGTCCGGCCACACGTGCCGGCCGGCCGCAACGTCCATCCCGACGACGTCGCTGCGGTGGTCGCCTGGATCTGCTCGGACGAGGCGCCGATGCTCGTCGGCCAGACGTTGCACATCGACGGCGGCTTCGACGCCGCTGCGTACCGCACCGTCCTCGAACCCCCGCCAACGACCGAGGCGTAGTGGTGCGAGCGGGAACCGACCTCTCGCGAGCCGAGGCGCGCTCGCCATCGCCGACCGGCGCAACTTCGCGCGCCTCTACGACCTGCCCGAGCGCGTGCTGCCAGCGAGCGCGCTGAACGGTGCGCTGCCAGACGCGGAACAGGATCGAGAGCTGCTGCGTATGGCCGCGCGCGCACTCGGCGTCGGCACAGCGAACGACATCGCCGACTACTACCGGCTCAAGATCACGGTGGCCCGGCGGCTCCTCGAGGGACTCGCCGACGCAGGCGAACTCGAGCGCGTGCGCGTCGAGGGCTGGGCTCAGCCCGCGTACCGGCATCCCGAGGCGCGCCTGCCTCGGCGGGTGAACGCGCGGGCGCTGCTCAGTCCGTTCGATTCGCTTGTCTGGTATCGAGACCGCACCGAGCGATTGTTCGACTTCCGCTACCGCATCGAGATCTACACGCCGGAGCCGAAGCGCGTCTTCGGGTACTACGTGCTGCCCTTCCTGCTCGGCGACCGTCTCGTCGCGCGCGTCGACCTCAAGGCGGACCGGCAGGCGAGCGCGCTCCTGGTGCAGGCGGCGCACCTCGAGGCCGGCGCGCCGGAGACGGAGGCAGCGGCGGGACTGGCTGCCGAGCTCGGCGAGATGGCGGCGTGGCTCGGCCTCGGACGCGTCGAGGTCGCGCCAAAGGGCGACCTCGCGACTGCCTTGCGGCGGGCGACTCGTGCGCTCGCCGGGACGGCTACCCCGCCGGCTGGGCGAAGATGACTTCGGTCCGGTAGCGCAGCTGGGATGGCTCGAGTTCCTCGAAGCACGTGCTGATTGGCTGGTCCGTGGGGCAGGCGACGCCCTCCTCCGGCTCGACGGCGACCGAGACCAGCGCGAGCGCTCGGTCCTTCTCGTAGCCAGCTGCCGTGCCGGTGGGACCGTCCGCGAGCAGCCGCGTGTTCTGCGTCCAACCGTTCGAGGTCAGCACTTCCTCAATGGTGCGAGCGATTGCGACGAAGTTCTCGTAGTCGTCGCCGGTGCCCTCAAGCACCAGCGTGCAGCCGGTCCCCGAAGCGCCGCTGGCCCCGTGAGTGAACTCCTCGTCGTCGCTCGTCGTGGCGTCGCCGCCCACCTGCTCCTCGATGCTGTCGCGCAGCGGATCGCACTCGTCCGAAGGCAGGGGCTCCCAGGACGTCGTCGCGATGTCGGCCGCTCCCGCCGCCGCGGTGGACGAGGTCGCGCCGCTGGTGGCTTGGGCATCCGGCGTCGAGGTCTCGGCGCCGCTCTCCTCGACGGTTGGGGTCGGCAGGACGTTGTCGGGCTGGTCGTCGTCCGCGCAGGCAGCGAGCAGGCTGGACGCGATCAGCGCGAACGCGGCAAGCAGGAGCCGGCTCCAACGACTCAGGGGGTGCGCGGTTCGATTCGTGGGCAACACTCGGCTCCATCCCAAGGCAAGCGGCGGGCCCCATCCATCAAGGCGACCGCTACGCGGGGACGCCCGCGATCCATCGTAGGCGCCCTGTCTCGCGGCGCTGTCGGTAGGGCCCTGGTGGTTACAGCACGTCCGCAAGCGCACGCCGGAATGGCGCCGGGCGTTGTGGGAGCGGAAATCGACGGGAGGGGTCGGTGCAGACCTGGCGTTCGCGCAGCGTCTCGAGCAGCAGCCGGGTGCGAGCCGGCGGCCGCCTCGCGAGGACCCAGCTGGCGTAGGCAGTCGCGGCCTCGCCTCGACCCCGCACCGGCGCAAAGAGACGTCGCCGTCCCGAGGCCCGCGCGTACTCGCGTAGCAGCGCGCCATAGGTCATGCGGTCCTGCCCGCAGATATCGAATGACCGCCCGTCCAGCTCTGGGTCGGCCACGGCCATCTCGAGCGCCTGGACGACATCCCCCAGGGCAACGGGTTCGACCGACGTGCGACGCCAGTTGAACAGCGGGACCACTGGCGATCGATCCACAAGGCGGCGCAATACGGAGAACGGCTCGCTGCCCCGCCCGATCACCACCGGCGCTCGCAGTACGCAGCAGGAGAGACCCGACTGCGTGAGCGCCCGCTCCACGGCCCAGCGTGCCACGAGGTACTGTGCGCTGGCCTCGTCCGAGGCGGCCACGTGACCAAGGAAGACGACCCGCTGCACCCCGGCGGCGCGCGCTGCAAGCGCCGCGTTCTGCGCGGCAGCAAGGTCGCGGGCGACGATGTCGCTCGGCCGGTCGAGGACGTGCACGAGGTACACGAGCGTTTCGATGCCACGCATCGCGGCGTCGAGCCCGCGGCCGGTCAGCAGATCGCCCACGACGGCCTCGGCGCCGCGGTCGCGCAGACGGACGGCGTCAAACTCCCGACGCACGAACGCGCGCACGGGCTGCGTCCCGTTGCGAACAAGGTTCGGGAGCAGCGCCCGGCCGATAACGCCGTTCGCGCCGGTCAGGAGGATCACCGCTCGACCCTGGGCCCGCCGCTAGCGGGTGACGGCGCCCTCTTCAGCCCCCGACACCAGCTTTGCGTACTTCGCGAAGACGCCGACCTCGTACGCGGACGGGCGCTGCCGCCACGCGGCCAGCCGCGAGCGCAGCTCGTCCTCGCTGACCTCGAGGTCGAGTCGGCGGTTCGCGATGTCGATGCTGATGATGTCGCCCTCGTGCACGGCGGCGATCGGGCCGCCCGCTGCGGCCTCGGGTGCGACGTGGCCCGCCATCAGGCCGCGCGTTGCGCCTGAGAAGCGCCCGTCGGTGAGGAGCGCCACGGTCTCGCCGAGGCCGGCACCGACCAGGGCGGCCGTCACGCCGAGCATCTCGCGCATGCCGGGCCCGCCCTTCGGACCCTCGTTGCGGATCACGACGACGTCTCCGGCGTTGATTTGCCCGGCGAGGACGGCCTGCAGCGAGTCCTCCTCGCGCTCGAAGACGCGAGCGGGACCGCGATGCAGCATGCGCTCGTGACCGGCGACCTTCACCACTGCGCCGTTCGGCGCAAGGTTGCCCTTGAGAATCACGAGACCGCCGGTGGGCTTCAATGCCTGGTTGACCGGGAGGATGACGTCCTGCCCGGGCGTCTCGACCGCGGCGCTCGCCTCTTCTGCGATGGTGCGCCCGGTGACAGTCATCACGTCCCCGTGGAGCTTGCCCGCCTCGAGGAGTCGCTGGGCGAGCAAGGGCGTGCCGCCCGCCCGGTCCATATCCAACGCGACATAACGTCCGCCGGGGCGCAGGTCGCCGATGAGCGGTGTGCGCTCCGAGACGGCGTCGAAGTCGTCGATCGTCAGCGGTACGCCGGCCTCGCGCGCGATCGCGAGCAGGTGCAGCACGACGTTCGTCGATCCGCCGGTCGAGGCCGCGCAGATGATGCCGTTCTCCAGCGCCTCGCGGGTGATGATGTCGCGGGGGAGCTGGCCGCGCTTGAGCACGTCCATGACGAGCGCGCCCGCCTCGCGCGCCACCTCGGCCTTGCGCTCATCAGTGGCACCGACGGTTGCCGAGCCCATCGGCGACAGGCCAACGAACTCCATCACCGTGGCCATCGTGTTCGCGGTGTACTGCGCACCGCAGGCGCCGGCGCCGGGACATGCGGCGTCCTCGATGGCGACGAGCTGCTCCTCGGTGATCGTCCCCGCGGCGTGGGCGCCGACGCCCTCGAAGACGTCCTGGATCGTGACGTCGCGGCCATCGAGGACTCCGGGTGCGATGGAGCCGCTGTAGAGGATGAGCCCCGGGATGTTGAGGCGCGCCAGCGCCATCGCCGCAGCAGGGATCGTCTTGTCGCAGCCCACGAGGACGACCGCCGCATCGAAGGAGTAGCCAACGGCGCAGAGCTCGATCGAGTCGGCGATCAGCTCACGCGAGATGAGCGAGGCCTTCATGCCCTCGGTGCCCATCGAGATGCCGTCACTGATCGAGACGGTGTTCACCTCCATCGGGGTGCCGCCCGCCGCGCGGATGCCCGCCATCACGTGCCGCGCCAGTTCGCGCTGGTTGAAGTTGCACGGCATCGTGCCGATCCACTCGTGGGCCACCATCACGAGGGGTCGCCGCAGGTCGTCCGAGTCGAACCCTACGGACTTGAAGTACGAGCGTGCCGGAGCTCGGTCGGGCCCGTCGACCAGCGTGTGGCTGCGGTGTCGCGGATCCAGGGCCATGAGTCGCTCCTAGTGACTGGTGTTCGGTCTGCCGAGCCGAATCGTACCAAGCGCGCGCGGCAGCATCCCGCGGCATCCGGGGGGACGCTGCAACCGTGATTGCTCATGCTCGAAACGCGTACCTATGATGCGGACACAACTCGGCAGGAGGAACCGATGTACCGCAAGATTCTGCTCACACTCGACGGTTCCGAACTGTCGGAAACCGCCATCCCGCACGCGGTCTCCGTCGCGAAGGCCGCCGGGACGCCTCTCGTGCTGCTGCAGGTCGTCGACTCCGTGGCGCACATCATGGCGCAGGCGACCCCGGCAGGCTTCGACCTCGGCGGCGGCGCGATGACCGCGCAGGTGGCCGAGGAGGCCGTCGCGGCGCAGCGCCAGGGTGCCCAGGAGTTCCTCGACGCGGCGAAGGCGAAGATCGAGGCGGAAGGCGTCGCGAGCGTCTCGGTCGAGATCGTCGAGGGTTCCGCGGGCGACGCCATCGTCGACGCCGCGGAGCGACTCGGATGCGATCTGATCGTGATGGCGACGCATGGGCGCAGCGGACTCGGTCGCGTATTGCTGGGTTCGGTCGCCGACCACGTCGTGCGCAACTCGCCAAACGCCGCGGTGCTGCTCGTCCGCCCGCGCGAAGACTAGCTCGGGGCATCGGGCCCTAATCGTCGTTGTCGGAGGCCTCCGGGATCGGCTCGTCCTTCGAGTGGCCGTTCGTGCGGGGGCAGAAGTGTTCGCCGCCCGCCTCCAGCGGCCGCCCGCAGAGCGGACAGGTGGGCCGCCCCGCCGCAACGATCGACGGGATGTCCTCGATCAGCTGCAGGGCCATCGCCCTCGTGATCTCCATCCGGAACGCCGGCGTGTCTCCCTGCTGCAACGCCTCGCGGTCGTCTGCGACGATCACGATGCGCTCCGTATCCGGGCGGAAGTCGAGTCCGAGGCGTACCACCTGCAGCTCGACGTCCGGCTCGCCGAAGTCGAGGACCTCTGGCGCTGGTTCGGTGGGCCGGCCCCGGGTCTTCGAGCGCTCCGCGAGGAGACGCGACATCGCCTGGCCAAGCGCGGCCAGCTGCTCCTTCTCCATCCACAGCGCGGCGCGATTCGCTCCCGCCTGCGCGCGGATACGGAACGTGCGCTGCCCAGGCACGCCAATGGCCTCGGCGTCGACCGCGTCGACGAGGGACAGATCGATCATCGGTGCTCCGGGAGGGGGTCGGGTTCTCGCGAGCGTAGACAGCGCTGCGTTCGGGGGTCAACCGCAGACAGCGCATCGGCGTCCGCGATCCGCGGGGTATTATCGCGCCGTGTTGCTGCGATGTCGCAACCACATCTGCTTCGAGAGACGGGACCGCGGTGACCGAGACCACGAGCGACCTCGACCTCTGCTATCTGGCCATCTCCGAGGCGAGCCGGCGGATCGAGGCGCGCGAGCTCTCGCCGGTTGCGCTGACGGAGGCGGTCTTCGCCCGGATCGACGAGACCGAGGACCGCGTCCACTCGTACGTGCGACTGATGAGGAAGTCCGCGCTTGTCGAGGCGAAGGCTGCCGAGGAACGGGCCGTCGCGGGCACACGGATTGGGCCGCTCGACGGCATCCCGATCGCGGTCAAGGATCTCTACGACACGGCCGGCGTGGTCACGGCTGCCGGCACGGGCGCCTTCCGGGAGCGCGTGCCGGCCGAGGACGCAACGGCCGTCCGACGCCTGCGTGAGGCAGGCGCGGTCATCCTCGGGAAGACGAACACCCACGAGCTTGCCCTCGGAGGCACGACTAACAACGTGCACTTCGGGGCGACGCACAATCCTTGGGGCCTGGGCCGAGTGCCCGGAGGCTCGTCAGGTGGATCGGGCGCGGCACTCGCGGCGGGACAGGCACTGGGCGCGCTCGGCACGGACACGGGCGGCTCGATCCGCATCCCGGCCGCGTTCTGCGGTGTGACGGGCCACAAGCCCACGTACGGACTCGTGGGCCGCGGCGGTGTCGTGCCGCTCTCGCTCACGCTCGACCATGCCGGGCCGATGGCGCGCACGGTCGAAGACTGCGCGCTGATGCTTGCCGTCCTCGCAGGGCCCGACGACCGCGACCACGACTCCGCGGGACGCGAGTCCGAGGACTACGCGGCCGCATTGCGCACCGACCTCGCCGGCGTCCGCCTCGCGATCGTGCCCTCGCTGCTCGAGGGCTGCCGCCCGCCGGTCGCCGCCAACTTCGACCGCTCGCTCGAAGTGCTGCGCGGCCTCGGGGCGGAGATCGACGAGGTTGAGCCGCTGGCCGGTGTCGCCGACGATTGGCGCGGGCTCGTCGCGAACCTGCTCACGGTCGAGGGCGCGACCTACATCGAGCCGGTGCTCGAGTCGCGACCGCAGGCGATCGGCGCGTCTGTGCGCAGCCGCTTCCAGCAAGCGCTCACGACGCCCGTCGCCCTGTACGTGCGTGCGCTGGAGTTCCGCAAGCAGGTCCAGGCGCGCTTTGAGGCCGCGCTCGAGGGCTTCGACGCATACGCGCTGCCGACGTGCCCGCATACCGCGGAGCCGATCGCGGATGACCCGGACGCCGAGTCACCGCCCTCGGACAAGTTCCGCAACACCTCGGTCTTCGATCACACGCACCAGCCCTCGATCTCCGTGCCGAGCGGCTTCGACGACGAAGGCCTGCCGACTGGACTCATGATCTCCGGCCCACTGTTCGCGGACGCGCGCGTCCTCGGCATCGCACACGCCTACCAGCAGGCGACCGTGTTCCACCGTCTGCGCCCCGAGCTGTGATGCGCTCCTCGTTCGTGGTGCCTCCGTTGGTCCTGAGCTTGTCGAAGGACGCCAGTGCTCAGAGGCCGGGGGGTCGTGGTTCGACAGGCTCACCACGAACGGGAAAGGGGGGCTCGCCGTGGACGGTTCCCTCCCCGTTCGTCCTGAGCTTGTCGAAGGACGCCAGTGCTCAGAGGCCGGGGGGTCGTGGTTCGA
>CAYZJO010000011.1:0-49406 GCA_964479165.1 uncultured Dehalococcoidaceae bacterium | reverse complement strand
CAGGCTCACCACGAACGGGAAAGGGGGGCTCGCCGTGGACGGTTCCCTTCCCGTTCGTCCTGAGCTTGTCGAAGGACGCACGCGCCCGGTGTGCGAGGTCCGCGTGACTGTCGCGCCACCGCCCGGCATCGAGGTCCTGCGCGACGAACCGCTCTCTCGGCACACGTACATGCGCATCGGCGGACCGTCGCGCTGGTTCGCGACGCCCACGGGGCTCGAGGAGCTCGACCGTCTTATCGAGTGGTCGCGCGACTCCGGCCTCCCCGTCCGCGTGCTCGGAGGCGGCTCGAACGTACTGGTGGCGGACGAGGGCGTGGCTGCGCTCGTGATTTCGTTGCGTCGCGCTTGCGGCGCGACTCGCTTCGATGGCGCACGCGTCGAGGTGGGGGCGGGCGTCATGTTGCCGGCGCTCGCGCGCGCCGCTGCCGAGCGGGACCTCGGTGGCCTCGAGTTCGCCATCGGCATCCCCGGCGCGCTCGGCGGCGCGCTGCAGACGAACGCCGGCATCGGCGATGGGCGGTGCATCGGGCCGCTTGTCGAGTTGGTCGAGGTCCTCGATCCCGACGGCGGCGAACGTCGAACGCTGCACCGCTCCGACCTCACGTTCGACTACCGCACCTCGAGTCTGCGACACAGCGGGCTGGTCGTTCTGGGCGCCACGCTCGTGCTGGAGTCCCGGCCGCGGGCCGAGATCGAGGCGGAAATGCGGCGGCTGCTCGACGTGCGACAGCGCTCACAGCCGACCGCCGAACCGAACGCCGGCTCGATGTTCCGCAACCCGCCCGGTGATGCCGCGGGGAGGCTGATCGAGGCGGCCGGCTGCAAGGCGCTGTCCTCGGGATCGGCGCGGGTCAGCGACCTCCACGCCAACTTCATCGTGCACGATGGGTCGGCGACGGCCGCCGACGTGGTCGCGTTGATGTCCGAGGTGCAACGGCGGGTTCTCGAGCGGTTCGGTGTGTGGCTCACGCCCGAGGTCGAGTGGTGGGGTGACGGCGAGCTCCCTCCGCCCTTCCGAGGCGCCAAGCGGTAGTGCGTGGTGTCCCGCCGATCGAGGGATCGTCCCGATACACCTCGGTGGCGGACTCCCCAGATCATCACGGATGGGTTCAGAATGTCGGGCGCGTGTCCGATGATCCCGCCGGAGAATTGACGATGAATATCCTGCAACGATCCCGGCTTGCACTCGCCGTTCTCGGCGGGCTCGTGCTCTTCGTCGGAGCGGCCTGCGCCGACCAGGACTCGCGCTCGGGACGTACGGCCACGAGCGCGGCTACCGGCACCGGCACCAGCGCTGCCGAGGCTGACACTGAGACCCCGACTGGCACGGCGGAGCTCTCATCGGACACCACGGAGACGTCCGCTGAGGCCGTGCAGACCATCGCTGAGACCAACCCGCCACAGTTGACCGCGCTCTACGTGGGCAACACCGGCGGGTCGGGCGTCGCGGTGCGGAATGCCTGCAACGACGACGCGCGCGTGGGCGGTTCGTGGCCGTTGGGGACACAGGTCATCGTGCTGTGGGCCGGCGAGGACGAATGCGAGGGCTGGACGCACATCACCGGATCGCACGGTCCCTCTTGGATCCGCAACGACTACCTCGTTGCCGAGGCGCCGCCCACGCCGACTCGCGGCGGATCCGTGTCCGGTTCGACGGCGGTCCGCGCGGCGCAGGCGCCCACCGCCTCGCCGACGCGCGCCCGCCCGCGGCCGACCGCCGTGACGCCGCCGCCGACGCCGGTCCCGACCCTCCAGATTCCGCAGGCGGACGGTTCGGTCGTCACAAACATCGACCTCAACGGCGTCGGCATCTTGTACGGCGGCCAGTCGGGCTTCGACTACCTGGGGCTCATCTCGAACGCGGGCTCCGGGAACAGCATCTGCAACCGCAACGGCCCGTACGGTTCGGCGAGCTCACCGACGAGCGTGCGCAATCCGCAGGGCGCCTTCGGGAGGCAGGACGCTGGCCCCGTTGAGCCGAACTTCAACTCGGACTTCAGCCCGTACGTGCAGTCGGCTGAGAACCCCCCGAAGATCACGCTCAACGGCTCGGTGGTCGGCTACCTCACGCGCAACGTCGAGAAGTTCGGTAACCGCGCGGTCAGCCCCGACGCGCTCTTCCGCGCGCTCGGCTGCGGCTAACCGAGACGTAATGCTCGTCGTGTGGATTGACGTCAAAACGGTCGGAGCAGCTCAGCTGTTCCGACCGTCTTGTTACTGGCGATGTGCCAGGACGTAGAGACTACTGTGTGAACGAGAGCGTGCCCGACGACGCGGGCATGTCGAGCAGCAGGGTGCCATCCTCGGCGATCGACCAGACGGTCACGTTCTGGAGCGACTCGAGGAACTGCTCCTGCGTCGACTCCGGGGGGCACTCGATGAGCGTCGTGGCGGTCAACTCGATCGAGATGGTCGACTCGGCGGCGTCGAGCGTGTAGGTGCCAAGGTTGACGTTGCAGTCTGTTTGAACGGAGACGCTTCCGTCCGCATTAAACGTGACCGTCGTGTCACCCGGCTCGTTCGGCTCGAACTCCGTCCCGTCGCCCATCAGCGTTCCGGTCCAGTTCCACGTGATGCCGACCAGATCATCCTCGCTGGCTTCGGCGCCAGGCGTGGCGTCTGAGGTCGCCGTTGCCGTGGGGGTGCCAGCCGCCTCGGTGGCGGTCGCGGTAGCGGTCAGCGTTGCAGTCGCCTCGGCGGTGGCAGCTTCGGTCGCTGCTTGAGTCGCGGCAGCTGTCGCTTCAGTTGTCGCCTCGGACGGCTCCTCGTCGTCGCTGGCGCATGCTGCCCCGAACAGGGCGGCCACACCGACGGCGGTAATCAGCGCCGCGCTTCTCGCGAATCTCAACAAGCCCATGCCTCCTCTGGTTGGGTGGGTAGCGTTGCCGTTATAGCACGCGATATCCGTACGCTCTCTTGCGATCCTGCACCCTGCGGGAAGCGAGCGTCTCCGGATCAAGCGGCCGTTCTAGGATGGGCGCGTGCTCATCGACGATCCATGGTTCTACGTGGCGGCCATCCCCGCCGTGCTGCTCTTCGGCGTTTCGAAGGGTGGCTTCGGCGGTGGCCTCGGCATCATCGCCGTCCCGCTGATGGCGCTCACGGTTCCGGTCGCGCAGGCGGCGGCCATCATGCTGCCCGTACTGCTCGCGATGGACGTCGTGGCCGTGCTGGCTTACCGCCGCGAATGGGACCGCGCGAACATGCGTATCCTCGCGCCGGCAGCGCTCACGGGCATCGCGATCGGCACGCTCACCTTCCGGCTGTTCGATGACGCCGTGATTCGCGTGCTGCTCGGCGTCATCGCCGTCGGGTTCGCGCTCAACCACTGGCTGCGCCGCGAACCGGCCGAGGCTGCGGGTCGCAGCCTCCCCAAGGGCGGGTTCTGGGGGGCCCTCTCCGGATTCACCAGCTTCGTTGCCCATGCTGGGGGCCCGCCGCTCTCC
This sequence comes from uncultured Dehalococcoidaceae bacterium, assembly GCA_964479165.1. Taxonomy (GTDB): domain Bacteria; phylum Chloroflexota; class Dehalococcoidia; order UBA2979; family UBA2979; genus CAYZJO01. The sequence goes on along the minus strand of CAYZJO010000011.1, from coordinate 45,960 downwards.
GTCTACCTGCTGCCGCAGCGCCTCGAGAAGGGCGTGTATGTCGGCACCACCGTGATCTTCTTCGCGCTGGTGAACTACGCGAAGGTGCTTCCGTACGCGTGGCTCGGGCAGTTCGACACCACCAACCTGCTCACCGCGCTGGCCCTCAGCCCGCTGGCCCCGCTCGGAGTGATGGCCGGGCTCCGTATCCAGCGGCGGATCGACCAGCGGCTCTTCTACCTCGTCGTCTACGTGTTCCTGTTCGCTGCTGGCTTGCAGCTGATCCTCGATGGCCTTGGCGTGCTCTGAGGCGTTCCGAGGTCGGCGAATTTGCCTCGCGAGACGATCTGGGCCACGCTGGATGCATGAGCACGAACTCCGATGTGACTCGTGCGCTCGAGGCTTGGGGCATCGAGCCGGTCGCCGTCGAGCCGTTGCACGGCGGCGCGGTGAACGAGCACTGGCGCGTCGACACGAACCTCGGCGGTCGCTGGGTCCTGCGACGCTATGCCCCGAGGCACGTGGCCGCCTCGACGCCGTACGAGCACGATGTGCTCGCGTTCCTCGCGCAGCGGGACTGGCCGGTGGCTGCGCCCGTGAATGCCGAGGGCATCGGCACGGTCGTCGAGACTGAGGCCGGGCGGTGGTCGCTGTTCCCGTTCATGCCGGGCGAGGCGCCTCCGGATGAGACGCTGTTCCTCCAGCGCAAGGGCGCGCTCCTTGCGCTGTTGCACGACGACCTCGACGAGTGGGATGCGCCCGGGCAGCGGCCCGGCTTCGGCCGCGTCATCGAGCTCGACATCTACCTGCGCCCGCACGGGTTCGAGTCATTCGAGGCGTTGATCGAGTGGTACCGGCGGGAGGACCCGGTGCGAGCCGAGGCGCTCGAGGGGTTCCGGCGGCGCAACCTGCAGGCCGTTGCCTTCCTCGGCTACGACGCGCTTCCGGACGTTCCCGTGTACAACGAGTGCTTCTCCAACAACGTGCTGTTCGAAGGCGACGACGTCACGGCGATCCTCGACTGGGACTTCGTCCATCTCGACGCGCGCGTGGCCGACATTGCGCGCAGCCTCGTGGTGGACTGCGGCGCGGACGCTGAGCGGGTGCAGGCGTGGATGCTCGGCTACGCGGCGCACGCATCGCCGCGAGTAAGCGCGGCCGAGGCTGGCATCATCCCGGCGATGATGCTCTCGAACGAGATTTGGAACACTGCGCTCCCCTTGGCGATCTCGTCCTACGACTCCGCGGAGTGGCTGCGCGGCTCCGTCCGCGACGCCATCGACGAGCGCCTGCCACGCCTCGAGGGCGCGCAGGTCGAACTGCGCCGCGCGATCCGGCAGGTCGGCGGCGTCCGGCGCTGAATGGGAGCGGGGCGGAGAGAATCCCGCCCTTACCTCCGTCTCTCACCTCGCTACTGGACGATGACGGTGCCCTCCATCGCCGGGTGGATCTGGCAGAAGTACTCGAACGTCCCCGCGGTGTCGAAGGTGTGGGTGAAGCTCTCGCCCTGACCGATCCGTTCGGAGTCGAACGAGCCATCGCGCGCGGTGACCGTGTGCGGCTCCTCGGTGTTTGTCCACGTGACGGAGGTGCCAACGGTGATTTCGATCGGCGTCTCGAAGGCGAAGCGAGCGATCTCGGTGGCACGGCCGTCACCGCTCGTCGGCGCCGCGCCCCCGGTAGGCGTAGGTGTGGGGTCGGGAGTGGGTGTCGGATCGGTGGTCGGTGTTGGTGTCGGGTCGGTCGTTGGCGTGGGCGTCGGATCCGTTGTCGGGGTTGGGCTGGCATCGCCCGTCACCGTCGACGTGGGCGTCGCCGGAGGCGTCGACTCACCGCCGTTCCCAGCGTCGTCGGAGTCGCAACCCACCATCGCGACGCTGGCGAGCGCCAGCGCCGCACCAAGAAGCAGCCTTCGCATCGTTCGTTCCCCTTGGAGCACGCAAGCGCTACGACATCGTGGCCCTCGCGGCGGCTAGCGACAACATGCGTCGTACGACCGTCGAGGGTAGACCTACCAGGAGCCGCCTCCACCTCCGCCTCCGCCACCACCCGACGAGCCTCCCGAGAACCCGCTCGACCCCGAGCCCCCGGGGGTGCTGGCGATCGTGCCGGTTCCCGTCGTAGTGAACGTGTTCACCGAGTCGGTGAACGAGCCGACGGCGAACGGGCGGGACGAGACGTACCAGGCGGGGTTCTCCGGTTGCATATCGAGGCCTTCGAAGGCCTTCGCCCACTTCTCCGTCGCGCCGAAGACGATGGCGTATGGCAGGTAGTCGTAGAACAGGTTGGCGTTCTCGGCGAAGCGCGCTCGCTCCGTCTCGGCAGTCTCGATGAAGCGCCGAAACCCGTTTACCCGCGTGAGCGCAGCGGTGCCCTTGGCCGTCCGGTGAGGCATCGCGCCGTGGAACGCGATCAATGCGAGGCCCGCGATCGGCAGCGGCACGGCCATCCACGCGACGTGCGTCCAGGCGATCGCGGCAGCGAGGATGGCTCCGCCCACGACGAGGACGCCGAAGCCGATCACGAGCCAGCGGTCGCGCACGGCCTTCGGGTTGCTGGGGAACCAGCCGTGGTCCACGACCGCGTCGTAAAGCGCGTCCTGCACCCGCTTCAGGCGGTCAACGAACGTGGCCTTCAGGCTCGAGAGCATCACGTCGTCGCCGCTGGTGAAGAGACCGTTGATCAGCAGTTGTTCGAACTCCGCGAGGTCCCCCGCCTTCTCCGTGCGCACCAGCCGCCAGTCTGGCTTCTCGAAGAAGCCCAACACGCCGCCCGTCGACTCCTCCTCGATGCGCAGATAGCCCCGCGCCGCGAGGTCGACGATCGTCGCGGTGACGTCGAGGGGGTGCGCGATCTCGTCGATCAGCACGCCGATCTCGGCCGGCTTGAGGCCCTCGGGCGGCACGTACTCGAGCGGGTAGAGGCGGTCCTCGAACAGGCCGATGCGCTGCTCGGAGCCGTCCTCCGGGTTGCCGAACGCGACGTTGACCGCCGAGCCGGCGTAGCGCCGGTCGCGTCCGCCCCGCCACACGAGGCGACCGATGCCACCGATCAGGCCCACCGACAGCAGCCCGGCCACTCCGAGCGTCAGCGGGTTCGCCGAGAACGCTCGTTGCAGCGACCAGCGCTCGTCGAGCCTGGGCTGCGGCTCGGGAACGACCCCCTTCGGAATCGCCACGACGATGGTCAGCGCCTCGTACGGATCGAGGCGCTCCTGTGCGAAGGTCGCGACCATGCCGTTGCTCGAGCTCGAGTCGCACGAGGCGGCCGAGCCAGTCGGGCCGGCGAAGCAGGTGATGCGCGTGATCTCGGCTGGCGCGGTGACTCTGACAGTCGCGTTCGAGATGGTCACGGCCCACTGCGCGCCGATCGCATTCCAGTACAGCTCGTCGTGCTCGGGAAAGCCGTTCAGGGCGCCCTCGACGCGGTAGTGGATCGTGTACACGTGCGCGCCCGTGATCGTGCGGTCCGGGTCGCCGATGCGAATGCGCTTCTGTCCGTTGCCCAGGTCCTCCACCTGGAAATCGTCCGGTGCGTCCGTCGAGGTCGACACCTCGAGGACCTCGAGTTCGTACACGCGGTCGTAGCGGTCGTCGTAGCGAAGGCGAACAGGGATGTCGCGCAGGATGCCGTTCAGTTCTCGCGAGCCAAAGTCGTACTCGATCATCTCGGTGACGAGGAGCGCGCCGTCGTCCTCGATGACGATGTCGACGCTGTAGCTGTGGATGGTCTCGGGCGCCTGTGCCGCGACCGGTACCGCGGAGGCGCCCGCGCCCGCGAGGACGACCGCGACCAAGAGGACGGCGGTCCGCGCCACCCGGATGCCGCGCGTCCGCGCTGCGGGCGCTACGATGCGGCGCGCGAGCGCAGAAGCGAGGCGGACTGTGGTCTGGATCTGGGTCATTACGGGCCTGCTCGTCCTGCTCGCTGCGTGGATCGCGCTCACATTCAACCGACTGGTGCGCAGGCGCAACAGGGTGGATGAGGCGTGGGCGCAGATCGACGTTGAGCTGAAGCGACGCTACGACCTCGTTCCGGCGCTGCTCGGTGCGGTGCAGGGATACCTCGGGCAGGAGGAGGCGGTGCTGACGCGAGTCGCCGATGCACGGTCGTCGGCCGTTGCCGCGGAGGACGTCGACGCACACTCGCGGGCGGACAGCACGCTGACAGGGGCGCTCCGCTCACTGTTCGCGGTCGTCGAGGCCTACCCGGAACTGCGGTCGCAGGAGCGGGTGCTGGATCTCCAGGAGCAACTCGCGCACACCGAGGACCGGATCGCCTACGCGCGCGGCTACTACAACGCCGGCGTCGTCGAGTACGAAACCGCGCGACTCACGTTTCCATCGAACATCGTTGCCTCGTTGCTGCGCTTTGAGGAACGACATCCCTTCGCCGCTGACATCACGTCGCGCGGCCCAGTGGAAGTGAACCTGGTCGGGCCGTAGGTCCGCGGTTTGCGTTGCCTCCGCTGCTAGCGTGGAATGAACACGTTCGAGGTGCTGGAGGGCGACATGGGACTGCTCTGGGCGCTCCTCGCGATCATCCTCATCATCTGGCTCGTTGGGTTTCTCGCTGACATCGCGGGCGGCCTGATCCACATCTTGCTGGTGATCGCGCTGGTCGTGCTGATCTGGAACCTCGTGACCGGACGAAGAGCGGCGTGACCCGTCTCACGCAGCAAGCCGTCGTCTCAGCAGACGGAGGCTGAGCAACAGGATCAAGATCGCGACGAGGAACGACACGACGATCTCGATAGCGAGCGTGCCCTGGCCGACGAACTCGCCCACGATGTCGAACACGGCGAGTCCGGTGAGCAGTGGGAGCGCCCAGCGCTCCCGTTGCCAGAGCCCTACGAACGCGATTGCGAAGAGGATGGCGACTGCTCCTCCGGAGACCAACAGCCACTCGTAGGGCGGTGCCACCTGTTCGCGCAGATCGAAGCGATCGGTAACGAATGCCCACGTGATGAACGCGTGCTGCAGCACCTTCTCAACGCAGAGCGCCAAGAGAACCCACTCGGAGGCGCCACGCCCCCCTTGGTCACGTTCGCCCGCCGCCATGTGATCTCCCGCGACCTGGCTTGGCTCGGAATGTAGCGGACGCCGCCCGCTAGACAGAATGGCGCTACGCTCGGATTGCCTCAGGGTCGTGGTTGGAAGCGGGTCCCGTGGCCGAACTCGTGGAGGCGCAGCAGCGCCGTGCGGAGTCGTTCCCGGCGGCGGTGACGCTGGTCGCGCTGACGGCGATGGCGCCGCTCACCGTCGACATGTTCCTCCCGTCGCTCCCCACGATGACGGCAGACTTCGGCGCCGCCGAGTCCACGATGCAACTGGCGGTGACGCTGTTCATCGTCTGCTTCGCGGGGTCGCAGCTCGTGTACGGGCCTGCTTCGGACCGGTTCGGGCGAAGGCCCGTGCTGCTCACCGGTCTCGCGATTTACGTGTTCGGCAGCGTTGTCGCGCTCGCGGCGAACTCGGCCGAGGTTCTGATCGCGGGGCGTATCCTCCAGGGCCTTGGTGGCGGCGCGGGACCGGCGCTCGGACAGGCGATGGTGCTCGACGTGTACGGTCGCGAGCGGGCGGCGCGCGTCCTCGCCTACATGGCCATCGCGCTGCCGCTGGCGCCCGCGATCGCGCCGATCATCGGCGGCGTGCTGCACGAGGCGTTCGGCTGGCGCTCAGTCTTCGTCACGCTGGCTGCGCTCGGCGTCGGGCTCGCGGTGGCTTACCGCGCACTCCTTCCCGAAACGAACGCCGGGCGAGGCGGCGGCCGAGGGTTCGCGGGGCTCGCCTCGGACTACCGCACGGTGCTGACCAGCCGGACATACGTCGCCTACGCGCTCGTTATGGGGCTGATGTTCAGCGGACAGCTCGTCTTCATCTCGGCGTCCGCGTTCGTCTTCGTCGACGAGCTGGGGCTCAGCGAGCGTGCATACGGCTTCAGCTTCGCGTTCGTGGCGCTCGGCATCATGGCCGGCGCGACGCTCTCGAGCCGCCTTGCTGGCAGGCTCGCGCCCCAGCGCGTCGTGGTCCTCGGCTCGCTCGTGTCGACCGCTGGCGCGGCGGTGATGGCTGCGCTGGCCTGGTCTGGCGTCGTCAGCGTGCCGTCACTCTTGCTCCCGATGTTCGCCACCGCGATCGGCTTCGGCATCACTCGCCCCTCGGCGATGGCCGGAGCGCTTGTGCCGTTCCCGCACATCGCCGGCCTCGCCTCGGCGCTCATCGGCTTCACGCAGATGGTCGTCGCCTCGACGTACAACATCGCCTACAGCGCCGTCGTGCCGCCGAGCGCCTCGGCACTCGCCGGCGGCGTCTTCGTCGCGATGGTCCTCGGGCTCACGGCGGTGCTGGTGCTCCGACCGGGGAGGACGGCTGGCGCCGCTACCTAGACTGGATCCATGAGCGCACGCCAGGAGGACGAGCCGCTTCCCGAGGAGAGTGCGGCGGCGCGGATCCCCTTCGCCCCCACGCTCGAGGAGCTGGTCGAGGCGGCGGCAGGTTGCCGGGCGTGCGACCTCTGGAAGCGCAGCACGCAGACGGTGTTCGGCGAAGGCGAGCCGACGGCGCGCCTCCTGCTCGTGGGCGAACAGCCCGGCGACGTCGAGGACCGGGAGGGTCGGCCCTTTGTCGGGCCCGCCGGACGTCTCCTCGACGACGTGCTCGAGGAGGCGGGTATCGACCGCTCGCTGAGCTACGTCACCAACGCGGTGAAGCACTTCAAGTGGGAGCCGCGAGGCAGGCGGCGTATCCACCAGCCACCGAACGCCCGCGAGATCGAGGCGTGTAGCCCCTGGCTCAACGCCGAACTCACGGTAGTGAAGCCGCGCGTCCTCGTGACGCTGGGAGCGACGGCGTCGCGAGCGCTGCTCGGTCGCTCCTTCCGCGTGAGTCGCGAGCGCGGGCGGCTGCTGCGCGACACTGGCCTCGCGCCCGTCGTGATGGCCACGGTCCACCCGTCCTCGGTGCTGCGCTCGCGGGACACCGAGGCGCGGCGGGAGGCACAAGCGGCGCTCGTAGCCGACCTCGCGCAAGTCGCGCCGCTGCTGGCGGAGAAGTGACCTCGAAGCGCCGTTACCCCTCGAGGCGCGCCCAACGGTAGGTCTCAGGTGAGAAGACGATGAGCGTGGGCGTGCCGCGCTGGCGTCCGCTCCCGGGCGCCTCACCGAGGTAGGCCTCGGCCTCCGCGCCCTGCAGCAGCCGCGCCTCGCCGTAGACCACGACGCACGTCGGTCCGTCCGCCACCGCGAGGGAGACGCCCGGCCGCTTGCGCAGGTTCTTCACCTTCGCGGTCTCGTCGCCGGTCTGAATCACGACATCGGTGCCGTCGAACTTGTAGCCGAGGATCGACTGCTGCGGCGTCCCGTCGCGCTTGCCGGTCGCGAGGATGCCGAGGCGGTGGTTCTTCAGGAACTCGTCGGCGAGGACCTTCAACTCCTCGAACGTCTTGCGAGGTGGCGTCGTCGTCACGTGCGCTCCTTCCGCTGTCTGGGTGCGCTGCCTCGAGGGCTAGGCGAAGGCACTGTAGCGGGCGGGTCACCATCGAGGACACGCAGCATCCGCTTCAGCGCCTGCAGTCGATACGAGTCGACAAGCAGCTCCTCCAGCTCCTCCCAGTCCGGCGACTCGTCGAGGTCGATGCTGACCCAGCCGTTGTGCCACATGTAGGGCGTCGGATAGAAGCGCCCGCTCTCGATCAGTTCCTCGCGCTGCATCGGTGCGGTGCGGAACGAGACCGACGGCGTCCCATCGCCGGCCTCGAAGATGGCGAACACCGTCTTGCCCGCGCGAAACCACGGCGACCCGAAGTTCAGCGTCTCGTTCGCCTCCGGCAGTCCGAGACAGATCTCGCGCAGCGGCACGAGGTAGTGCTGCCACAAGGACTGGTCGAGGATCGGGTGCTCCATCGCGCGGATGATAATCCGCCCCTCACCTGTACGTGCTGAAGCCTGCCGAGCATCCCCCCCTCCCGTTCGTGCTGAGCCTGTCGAAGCACGTTCTGAGGGCGAGCCGGAAACGCCCTTCGGGAGCCTCAGGTCGAACGGAGCACAAGGCCCCACCGCTACACTCCCGCCGATGCCACTCGATGTCCTCGCGCTGGCCGAACTCCAGCTCGACACGCTCTTCGAGACAAACGAGCGCGGCCTGCTGCTGCGCTCGCGCGGCGCGGGCGTGAGGCCGCCGCTCGTCCACCTCGTGCGCACGGTCGAGGGCAACCGCTGGCTCCTGTCCGCGACGCTGACCGAGGACGTCCGCGAGCGCATCGAGGCGGCGCTCACGAACGAGCCCGCGGTCACGGACTTCGCCGCGCTCGAATCGACACCGCCGCGCCTCGAGGGCGTGCGCGCGCTGCTGCCTCCCGACGGCGCGCCCCCGGAGCGTCGAGGCCCGGCGTGGGTCTTCCCGGACGCGCTGCCGGCGCCGGCGCACCGCGTCGAGGTGCTCCACGACCTTCCGAGCACGGCGGCCGTCCCGGAACTTGCGTGGGTGCGCGAGGCGCTCGACTCGGAGCGGCCGCTCGTCGTCGCGAGGAACGAGGCGGGTGAGGTCGTCTCGGTCTGCCACTCGCCCCGCTCGACGCCTCGCGCTGCCGAGGCTGGCGTCGAAACCGCCTCGGAGTTCCGCGGGCGCGGGCTCGCCGGCGCGGTGACGCTCGGCTGGGCCGCCGCGATCCGCGCCGAGGGTCGCGTTCCCCTCTACAGCACGCAGTGGGCGAACGCGGCCTCGCGCGCGGTCGCTCGGAAGCTGGGGCTCGTGCCGTACGGCGAGGACGTGGCGCTGGGGTAGAGAGCACCCTCACCCTGGCCCTCTCCCCCAAGGGGAGAGGGGACCGGAGGTTGGCGGGGGAGAGGGTGAGGAGGCCGCTCCATCCGCCGGGAAGGGCAGTGTCCTCATCCCCGGTCCGACTCCTCCCCCTGTACGGGGGCAGGGTGGGGGTACTCCTCCTACGTCCCAGTGAACTGCGCCGGCCGCTTCTCGACGAAGCTCATCCGCGACTCGCGCGCGTCGTTCGGGGCGAGGCGCGAGTAGAAAAGGCCGAGGCGCTCCTGGAGCAACGCCTCGTGGAGGTCGCGATCCTGGTTGCGCTGGAGCGCCCGCTTCGCGGCGCGCATCGCGAGTGGCGGCAGCGCGGCGATCTGGTTTGCCACCGCGAGCGCCTCATCGACGAGCCGGTCCGCCGGCACGAGGCGGTCCAGCAGCCCGATGCGGTACGCCTCCTCGGCGTCGACCTCGCGGCTCGTGAAGAGCAGGTCCGCTGCCCTCGAGTAGCCCACGATGCGCGGGAGGAAGTAGCTCATCCCGGAGTCCGGCGAGAGGTTGCGCTCGAGGAAGACCGTCTTGAAACGCGTGTCCGGACAGCCGACGCGCATGTCGCACGCCAGCGAGAGGCTCATCCCCGCTCCGACCGCCACGCCGTTCATCGCCGCAATCGTCGGCTTCGTCACGCCCGCCACCGTCGACGCCTGGCGGCCAACCCAGCCGTACTCGTCGAGGCGCTGGCCCTGAGGCGGCGGGCCGTCGTCGGACGACGGGCGCGGTCCGCCGGAGAGGTCGGCGCCCGCGCTGAAGCCGCGCCCCGTGCCAGTGAAGATCAGCGCGCGCAGCGAGTCGTCCTCCTCGACCTCGTGGCAAACCTCGAGGATCTCGTCTCGGAGACCGGCGTTGAGGGCGTTCAGCCGCTCCGGCCGGTTGAGCGTGACCAACGCGACGTGGTCGCGCCGCTCGAGCAGCAGGTTTTCGTACGCCATCGATCCGTCTCCATCCCCGCGATTGTGCTCGTGATGCGCGCGGATTCTAAACCGCGCGGCGTACGCGTGTCGGCTCCTCCGCGTCGAGGACGCGGGGTGGGGTTGCGCGGGGTTGAGGGATGCGCGTGGTAGGCCCGCGGGGATTCGAACCCCGGACCGATGGATTAAAAGTCCACTGCTCTGCCGCTGAGCTACGGGCCCGGATTCAGGCTACAGCGTCGGCAGCGCGGCACGCTATGGGCTATCCGTGGGGCCTCACCCTGACCCGCTCCTCCGACGGGAGAGGGACCGAGAGGGAGAGGGGCCGGCCGAGGCTCAGGTCGGGCTGGTGAGCACCGTGCCGCTGTTCGCCGCCGCCACCTCCTCCCGAGGCGTGATGCGCTCGAGGTGGTAGCGGTCGAAGGACATGACGATGAGCGTGAGCAGCAGCACGAAGAAGAGCGTGGTGCCGAGGTCGAGCGAGCCGCTGTAGCGGCGGATGAGGAAGACGTAGGCGACCGCGATCGCAAAGTTGACCACCGACATCACCGCGAACTCGACCTTCCACGTGAACCAGCCCGTGCCGAGCCGCGCGAGGATGTGCGTGAAGACGGCGTTCGCGAAGACGACGAAGGCGACCGCGCCCGATAGCTGCAGGTTGGTCGCGGTCGCGTTCGGCAGCACCTGCGCGAAGATGACGCTGACCATCGCGACGAGCGCGATCTTCTCGAGGAGCGGGCCGCGGGCGATGCGCTCCGCCCTCGAGATGCCCGAGGGCAGCACGTCGGAGCCCGCGCCGCTGCCGAAGGGGATGTGCACGTGCGGCCGGCGGTCCGGCGGCGGCAGCAGGTGCCCGTAGCGTCGCCACGCCAGCACCGCCGCCAGCCCCAGCACCGCGAACACGGCGATGAGCCAGGGGTTCTCGCCGACGAAGTCCGTGAAGTCGAGCTTGGCGATGTGGATCCACCACTCCTGCGGCAGCTTGACGCCGATCCAGAGGAACGCCGCCGCCCCGACCGCGTGACGCCAGGTGAGCCGGTCCGGGTTCCAGCGCAAGCGGAAGACCTCGTAGGCGATGAAGTAGTACTCGAAGGTGTTGGGGAAGATGAGCAGCAACGCCCGCGCCTCCGAGATGTTGAACGCCACCACCCCCGCGAGCCGGTAGTACCAGAGCGCCCGCCCCACTTCGAAGGCCGGCCCCGGCTTCCAGTTCCGCAGCGTCGAGATATAGGCGATGGTCAGGTAGTAGACGTCGAGCGCCTTGTCGTACCCCTGGTACCCCGGAAACTCGCGCGTGGTGAACGTCTCGAACACGGTCTGGTCCACCGCGTCGAGGACCATCGCAGCGATGAGCGCCGGCAGCGGAAACCGCGGAATCCCCAGCGGCACGAGGAACCGCGCCGCAATGACAATGATGAAGACAGGTGCGTCAGCGGCGCCGGACATGGGGAGGATGGTAGCGCGGGGCCGTGCTGACTATTCAGTCTCGGCGCAAGCCGCGGGTCAGGATCATCTCCCTGACGATGCACGAGTATATCTCGATGAGCTCGTCCTCAGGGAGTTCGATACCGAGTGCCGCGAGTACCGCTTCATCGAACTCGACTCGCACCGCTGACGGTCGCACCGGTTCCCGTTCCAAATCGAGGAGAGCTGGTTGACCCCCCCGCTCACGGCTCCAGTACTGCTGATACCGTGCCTCAAATTCTTCATCGAGCTGGTCGCTCAGACTCGGGAACGTCCGTTCGCGGAATTTCTCAAAGACGCCTACGAGCGCCTTGACGGCTGCGCCCAGAGGGTACAGGTCCATCCCGTACAGGTCGTAGAAGCGTACATTGATGTATCGGCCGGTTGCATCTTCTTTGGCCAGGAAGAAGTTCGCAAGGAAGAGCACGGAGTTAAGTGTGACACAGATGGCTTTCGCTTCCTCAACACTCGCGGCGCGCACGACGTTCAGTACATTGGACGGAGAGAATATGTCCTCCGAAAAGAATGCGATCAAATTTGTGTTCGGTGAGTACGGATTAATTCGATGGACTACAACCAGATGTGTCGCTACATTTTCCGAGTCCCGGCGAACAGTCTCCCAGAAGTCTGCCCAGTGGAAGTTTCGCCCGACTGGCTCGCGAAACCCAGAAGCCCGGCGCACTGTCCCAGCCGACTTGTAGGGGTGAACGGCCAGATAGTCGTGTAGCCCGGTGATATCGAATTGGTCGATGCCGATTCCCGTCCGAAGAGACCGAACGAACGCTGAGCGCTCAAGGTTGTATCGAGCACCGCCAGGGGAGGTGGCCGTGACGATGCCACTCGTTTCTCCTGTCAGGCGGAGGAACGCTTCCTCCGTCCGCGACGGCGTAATCGGTCGAGTGACAAACATGAACTTCGAGACGCCGAGGGGCACCGGCCGGTAACCCTCACGGAACGAAGCTTGCGGGAAAGCTCCAAGACTCTCTGCTGGCAAGGACGCGGTCCGCACCAGCACGTCTCGTGCTCGGAAAGAGCTTGGGCCACAGAACCACATCAGGTTGTCACTGCGATCGCGAAGCTCCTGCTGATCGAAAGACTCGACTTCGAGATCCTCGTGCCGCACACGCGACTCGGAGACGATCCGGTCAGCGATGTGCTCGATCGACTCCGTGGCGATGGTGGTGAGGTCAGTCTTTACGAGAGCGAATTTTACTTTGTGATGCGCAGGAGCACGGCCTTTTCTTGCGACAAGGATGATATCGCGATACTCGGCCCATTCCGAGAAGCCATAGTTCTTCGTTGGTTTCAGGATGAAGTCGATTGTATACTCGTCGAGGAGGAATCGGCGTATAGGACCGCTCTCCCTCCCACGGAGAATGCTGATCGGCAGTACGGCCCCGATCGTCCCGCCCTCGACCAAAAGGTGATCAGCTAGGCCGACGAAGTGCGCCCACAGTCCGGCCTCACCGCCAGACTGATCGCGGAATCGCTCCATGTCGACATATCTGCTGATGCCTCGCTCGACCTTTGTGAACGGTGGATTCATCAACACGGCATCCACTGGATGAATGTCGATCCCTACGTCTTCGCCCGTAGCTGCTAGCGCTGATGTGGCAGTCGGGAACATCGCGAACTGCAAGCCGTAACGGTAGTGCTCTCCCACCGATAGGTGGAGACTATCACCACGAATTATTTGCGTGTGCGCTATCTCCGTCCGGGGATCCATTGCCGACAAGTTTGCACTTGTCAGATGCACCGCAAATGGCATGATGTCGGCACCGAAGATGTGCTGCTCAGTGAACCGGCGGTGTGGATCGCCAGTCCTACCTTCCGAATGGTGCAGGTCCAGTTTCCGTCGGTAGGCTGCAGTGAGGATCGTCCCAGAGCCACACGCCGGGTCAAAGACGGTCGCATCACTGTTCGGGAGGGTTAGTCGTGCAAGCAAGTCCGCGGCGACGGGTCGCGTGTAGAACGCGGCAAGCATCTTCCGGATATGCTGCGGCATCAGTTCGTGGAAGATACGTCCAGGCAACTCGTGTCGGACTCGTTCGACCTCAAGCCCCCAGATCAACTCGAACGTATCCCTGAGGTAAAGCACCGATATGGCATCGAGGACATCGAGTTCGAATATCGGTTTGTAGTTGATATCGAGGACTCGCTTGAACGCTCGGCGGAGCCAGTCGTGTGTGATGTCAGCAGGCCGCCGCAGCGGCGGCAATATCTCTGGCCGTGCCGCTCCGAGCAGCCTGAGAAAGAGAACCTGGCTGAGGACGATGTAAGAAGCAAGGAATCGCCCGACGGCATCCGCCTGCGGCCGCTTCAGAGTGCTGATTCCGGTCAGCAGGTCACTGTCAGTGACGGTCGCCAACAGCACTTCATCATCGAGTCGCACCTCCTCCATCATGTCGCGAACGTGCTGCTGAAGGACGGAGATCACGAAATTCATCGGATACGGACTCGAGATGCGCTCGTCCAAATTCGGAACGACGTCGGTCCGGAGGGCTCTCATGAGCTGAGGAAACGTCAGTCCGCGGAATTCCCTTTTCAGGTCGGGAGTGTCAACGAGGCATCCCACCGGAAGTTCCTGGATGGCGGTCGCGAGGTCATCCGCATTTGCACCGACGTTGCGGGCAGCGGTTGGCAAAAAGAGCACAAGTCCATGGGTGAGTCCGCTCTCATCCTTGTGCCGCTGGTACTGAAGGAACGCTGACTTGAGAATCGCGTTCGTTTCGTCGATCTTCACGGACAGCAGCCACGTTCTGCCACCGAGTTGGAAGACGATGTCGGGATCCGAGACGTACGTCACCTCGGAGACGCCGGATCCCCCCTGACGCCGAATCTCGTCGATTAGGGCGGGATAGTAGCTGCGCTCTGTCAGCCGCGCGCGGCGTCGTGTGGGCATGAAAACGTCTCTCGCGAATGCCGGATGTGTCGGAATCTACGTGCGATCGTCCAGCGAGTCCACCCCATGCCGGGAGCAACCAGACGGACCCTACATCCTGGTGGAGCCGGAGCAGAACGCCTGAACGTCACTCGCGCACTGTCCCACCCCCTCACCCCCTCCGCGCCCGCGCAATCACCTGGTCCGCGACGCGCAGGAACGTCTCGCGGTCCTCGGGGGGGACGCCTTCGAACAGCGTGGCGGCGTCGAGGTGGTAGTCGCGGAGGGGGGCGCGGGCTTCCTCGGGGGTGACGGTCAGCTCCACGAGGATGGCGCGGCGGTCGGTCGGGTGGGTGCGGCGGCGGACCAGGCCCTCCGCCTCGAGGCTGTCGACGATCGACGTCACCATGCGGCCGCTCGTGTCGAGGGCGGCGGCCAGGTCGCTCATCCGCCAGGGCTCGTCCGACTCGGCCAGCCGCTCGAGCAGGTAGCGGCGCAGGATCGAGCCGCCGTCGACTGAGCTGCTGCCCCAGCGTTGCAGGTACCACTTGCGGAAGTAGAAGACGACGCGGTCGAGCGTGGTCGCGAGGCGCTCGGCGTCCTCGGCGGTCGCGGTCGTGCCGCGGCGTCGTTGGCTGGCCACGGGTGCCTCCTCGCGCTGGCCTCGGGGAGTGGATGCGCCTCGATAATACCGCTGTCGGTGATTGTTCGCACCGAGATAGTTACATGGTGTTGCAATCACGCTGTTCAGCATCTACGCTGCCGTGCGCAACGAGCAGTGGGAGCCGACGAGAGGACCCCCTCCCTAACCTCCCCCGTAACGGGGAGGAGTGAGAGCAAGGGGTCGGAGCGCCGCCGGAGTTAAGGGGAACACGCCAAGTGGCAATGACAGTTGGGACCGGGCTGACCTCGAACCTGGAGCAGGTGCCGCAGCGGGCGGCCTACCTCGAGGGATTGGGGTACGACATCGCGGGGTCGGGGGAGACGCAGCGCGACCCGTTCTTCCCGCTGCTCCTCGCGATGGAGCACACGGAGCGGATGCACTTCAGCTCGCTGGCCATCGCGTTCCCGCGCGTGCCGTACATCACGGCGAACATGGCGTGGGATCTGCAGCGCTACTCGAAGGGGCGCTTCGTCCTCGGCCTGGGGACGCAGGTGAAGGGGCACAACGAGCGGCGCTTCAGCGTGCCGTGGGTGGCGCCCGGCCCGCGCCTCCGCGACTACGTCAACACGATCCGCGCGGTGTGGGACTCGTGGCAGAACGGCACCAAGCCGAACTTCGAGAGCGAGCACTACCAGTACAAGCTCACGAGCCCGTTCTTCAACGCCGGCCCGATCGAGCACCCGAACATCCCGATCATCATCGCGGCGGTGAACCCGTTCAACGCGCGTCTCGCCGGTGAGGTCTGCGACGGCATCGCGATCCACCCCTTCAGCACCTTCAAGTACATCCGCGAGGTGCTCATCCCGGCGGTCCACGACGGCGCGCGGCGTGCCGGCAAGGACCCGAAGGACCTCCAGATCCGCGGCGGCGGCTTCCTCGTCACCGGCCGCAACGAGGAGGAGCTGGAGAAGTCGCGCGAAGTCACGCGACGCCGGCTGTCCTTCTACGCCTCGACGCGCTCGTACTCGCGCGTGATGTCGACGCACGGCTGGGACGACGAGGCGGCGCTGCTCCACCGCATGTCGATCGAGGGCAAGTGGGACGAGATGGTCGGCGTGATCACGGACGAGATGATCGAGGAGTTCGCGGTCATCGGCACGTGGGACGAGCTGCCCTCGAAGATGCGCGAGAAGTACGCGGGCATCAACACGCAGATCTCGTTCACCCCGGACGAGCCCCGCAACCCGGACGAGGAAGCCCAGATCCGCGAGATCATCGGCGAGCTGAAGAGCATCCCGACGGTAGGCGAGGCCATCCCGACCCCGGTGGCGTAACGCCGCTCCGGACCGCTCGACATTGCAGGAGGGCAGGCGAAACGCCTGCCCTTCTTCTTCCCCCCCGTTCGCGGTCCCGCGCGGGGCCGTGACGAGTGTCCACTCTCGCTCGTGGTGCGCCTCCCCCTCCGTTCGTGCTGAGCTTGTCGAAGCACGTTCCGGGCTTCCCTTCCCGTTCGTGCTGAGCCTGTCGAAGCACGCCTTCCGCGAGCGGCATGCGTCCTTCGACACGCTCAGGCCGAACGGAGGAAGGACGGTCGTCGCTACTCCGAACGCCCGCTCGCCCTTCGACAGGCTCAGGGTGAGCGGAGGGAGCACGCTCAGGTGCGTTAGGAGGACAGGTCGCGAATCCGCGTTCTCCCCTTCCGTTCGTGCTGAGCCTGTCGAAGCACGTTCCGGGCTTCCTTCCCGTTCGTGGTGAGCCTGTCGAACCACGCCTTCCGCGAGCGGCATGCGCCCTTCGACACGCTCAGGCCGAACGGAGGAGGGACGGTGGTCGCGGCCCCGAAACGCCCGCTCCCCTTCGACCGGTAGGGCGAAGGAGCGCTACGCCTTGGCGCGCCTCCCCGCCGCCCAGCGCTGGTAGCCCTCGTGCATCAGCTGCACGCGACGCGCCTGCTGCGACGCCCACGGCTCCTCGACCCACGCGTCGCCGAGAAGGCGGCGCAGGCGCTCGATCGGGCGGCGGAGCGAGCGGCGGCGTCGGCGCAAGTCGGCCCAGAGGTCGCCGACGGCCTCGATGCGCTCGGCCATCGTCCGGAGGGTGACGGTCTGCGGCATGACCGCGCCGCTCTCGATCTCCTCCCAGGTGCACGGGGCGGAGATCGGCGCGCCGGGCTTCGGGCGGACCGTGTACGGAGCGGCGAAGGTCGCGCCGTAGCCGTTGCGCCCCACGTCGAGGAAGATGCGTGTCCCCCGGTCGGCCTTCGCGAACTCCGTCGTCAGGTGCTCTGGGTCGCCCGCTGCGAGCAGGCTCGCGAGCCCGTAGCCGAAGCGCCCCACCTCCTCGAAGTCCGACTTGCCGTCGAGCGGCACTGCGATGTGGTACCCCTTCGAGCCGCTCGTCTTCGGCCAGCTCGGCAGCCCGAGCTCGTCGAGCAGGTCGCGCACCGCGAGGGCGCCCCCGCGCAGCGTCGCCGGATTGTCCTCGGACGGGTCGAGGTCGACGATGAAGATGTCGGGGTACTCGAGGTCAGGCACGCGCGACGTCCAGACGTGCGCCGTGATGGTGTTCTGATTCGCCATCCACTGCAGCGAGCGCTCGTCGCCGATGAGCGGGTAGACGGTGACGCCGTCCTTCTTCGGCAGCTCGATGCGCTCGAGCCAGTCGGGCGTCCCCTTCATGACGTTCTTCTGCATGAAGCCCTTGCGCCCGATGCCCTGGGGGAACCGCTCGAGGGTCAGCGGGCGGCCTCGGAGGTGCGGCAGCATCAGCGGCGCGATGGCGTCGTAGTAGGCGGCCAGCTCGCCCTTGGTGATGCCGTCGTGAGGGAAGAGCACCTTGTCGGGATGCGTGATCATGGCGTCTCCCGCACCACCTCGGCGGCCCGCTTGTCCTCGCGCACGCCGAGCAGCCGCGGGTGCCGCATCTTGCCGTTGCCCGTCCACTCGATGAACGCCACCTGCACGACGAGGGTGGGCTGCACCCAGTGTGCCACCCGCGGGAGACCCGTCCCGGCGGTGAACGGACTCGACGCGACCTCGAGGGCGTCGAGCTGCGCGCGCAACTCGAGCAGCCGCTTCGGCCCGAGGCCGGTGCCGGTACCGACACGCCCGGCGTACACGAAGTCGCTGCCCTCGTAGTAGCCGAGCAACAACGCGCCGAGGCCGACGCGCGAGCCCTGCGGGTCGGTGAACCCGCCGACGACCAGCTCCTGCGACGCCTCGCACTTCATCTTGAGCCAGTGCGGGGAGCGCCGGCCCTCGTACGGTGCGTCGCGCCGCTTCGCGATCACGCCCTCCCAGCCGTCCTCGCACGCTCGCTCCCATGGCTCGGCGTCCTCGAGCCGCTCGACCAATGTCAGCGGCGGTTCGAGGGGGATCGCCTGGAGGAGCGCGCGCCGCTCATCGAGGGACAGGCCTCGCACGTCACGGCCGTCGAGCCAGGTGATGTCGAAGACGTGGTACGTGACCTCGCCGCGCCGGCCCCAGACGCCGGTGGCCTCGCCGTCGAGGATTGCGTCGCACATCGGAAGCGCCGCCACCGCCTCGACGATGGCGGGGTACGCGTCGTTCTGCAGCAGCCGGTTGCGTGACAGGAGGCGCACCTCGGAGCCGCGCTTGAACGCGAGCAACCGGATGCCATCGAACTTCTGCTCGAAGAGCCACTCCGGCCCGGCGAAGCGCTCCTGGGTGAGCGTCGCGGCCATCGGTTCCACCCAGTCGGGGAAGTCGGTCATCCAAGCAGGATACGAGCGAGGGGGTGATGGTAGGCCCGCGGGGATTCGAACCCCCGGACCGATGGATAAGAGTCCACTGCTCTGCGCCGAGCGACGGGCCCGAAGTCAGGCTGCCGGATGCGCGATGGCACGCGGAAGTACAGGCCTCGTCTCTACACGTCTGCGAACCGAGCGAGCGATCGCAACGTCGCTCGGATCTCGTCACCCTGCGGCACACCGTCGAAGTCGAGGCCGTCGCTCGCGTTGAGGAACTCAACCCCGAGCACGTTCCCTTCGCGGTCGTAGTCGACCTGCCGCTCTCCGCCGAGCTCTACGGTGCGCGCGACATCGGCGGGAGCGCGCGGCCTGAGGCTGGCGTACAGCGCGTCAACGTCGCGGTCGTAGGTGATCGAGACAAGGAACATGGGCGCGCCTCAGCTCCCCACCACCGCCGCGCGCACCCCCTCCACCGCCGCCTCCAGGTCGTCGAGCGAGCGTTCGAGGGCGGTGGCGGGGCCGAGGAAGAGCAGCGAGGCGCGGACGACGGGGCGCGGGAGTTGTTCGTTCAGCGCGAGCGCGTAGGCCGCGAGCTGTGGGCGGTAGCGCGAGACTGCTGCATCGACGGCGCCCGCCGAGGGTACGGCGTCGGTCTTGTAGTCCACGACGACGTAACCGCCGGCCGACTCGTCCTCGTACAGGAGGTCGATAAAGCCCTCGACGAGCACGGTCCGCTTCTCCTCGAGCGTCGTGC
Organism: uncultured Dehalococcoidaceae bacterium; assembly: GCA_964479165.1. Lineage (GTDB taxonomy): Bacteria > Chloroflexota > Dehalococcoidia > UBA2979 > UBA2979 > CAYZJO01. Next base: position 26,845 of record CAYZJO010000011.1, on the reverse strand, counting down.
CCGGCGGGGCGCCCGCGGCGGCAGTCGCACCCCCAGAGATCGGCGTCGCGACGTAGACCTCGCGCCAATAGCGGCCGGAGGCAACCGCGGCGCGAACGGCCTCCGAATCGAGGGCGCGACGTACGGCGCGGGCTACGTCGTCGACGCGGCCGGGGACGCCCTCCGCAAGCGCCTGGGCTCGCGCCGCGGCCTCGACACCCTCGCCGGTCGCGAGGTCGATCGTCTGGAGCACAGAGTGGACCGCGCGACCGATGGCGGTCCCCGCGCGGCCACGACGCCACGGTGGCAGCTCCTCGGCGGGCGGCTCCTTGGCGAGGTTGGGGTCGGCTGCGGCTTCCGGCTGGGCAGCGTTGGCTGCCGCCTGAGCGAGGGCGGTGGCAGACCATGCGGCCACGGCCGCGCGCTCCGTCACGACCGCGTCGCGTCTCGCGATCCAGGCGGCGCGGTCCTCGACGGTGTCGGCGGTCGGTGGCTCGGGCGGCTCCCGCTCCTCCGGTACCGGCATCGGCCCGGCGAGCGCCGCCAGGTCCCCGCCGTGCTGCTGCATCGCGACAGCGATGCGGCCCGCCGGGGTGTTCGCCTCACCTCTTGCTGGGCGGTAGAGACTCACGATGAGGTGGTCGCGAGCACGCGTGGCTGCGACGTACAGGACGCGGTCTCGCTCGAGGTTGCCGAGCTCCTGCTCGACCCCGCGCGCCTCCTCGTAGCCGGGGGTGACCGCCTTCTTGTGTAGCCGCACCTCGGGGGCTCCGCGGTCTGCCGGCCAGATCAGCATCGGGATGTCCGTGTGGGGGCTGAGGTTCAAGCCGCAGAGCACTACGATCGGGAACTCGAGGCCTTTCGCGGCGTGCACGGTCATAATGCGGACCGCGTCCTCGTCCACCTCCGGCACTACCTGTTCGACGATGCGGACCTCGTCCGCCGCCTGGCGCTCGGCCCAGAGCAGAAACTCGCGCAACGTGCGGCCCCCCGCATCCTGGAACGCGCGTGCCTGGTCGAGGAGGAAGCGCAGGCGCTGCCAGCGGTCGCGCTGCCGTCGATCCGCGAAGGCCAGCTCGAGCAGGCGCCGCTCGCGGATCACCTGCTCGACGAGCGTCGCGACAGGCCGCCACCAGCGCTCGCGGTACGCGTCGTGCAGCCACCGCATGCCCTCGATGACGGGATGCGCGGGTTCGAGGCTTTCGGGCAGATGGTCGCGGTAGTCCCAGCGTCCGCCGGCCTCGCGATACTCGAAGAGCGAGACGTCCGAGCAGGCGAACGCCGGTGAGCGCAATGCCGCTACCAGGGCAACCTGGTTCGTCGGATCGTCGATAGCTCGGAGGATCGTGAGCAGGTCGCGCACCTCGGGCGTGTCGTACACCAGCGAGCGACTCTCGAGGCGATAGGGGATCGCGTTCGCCTCGAGTTGTGGGAGCAACTGTTCGAGCCCTGTGCGCGTCGGCGCGAGGATGGCGATGTCTCGCAGCTCGGCGTCTCGCCACCGCTCGGAGTTGTCGTCGTTGCGGCCGGCGAACACCGGTGTAGGACGGTCCTTCAGCCCGCGGATGACGCGCGCCAGCTCGACGGCCTCTGCCTCGCGGACGCCCTCGGCGTTTGCCTCCACGACTCCGCCGAGGGCGATGACGCGCGCGCCCTCGGTCGGCGGGCGCGCAGCGTCGAGCGCCACGTACGCTGCCTGGCCCGGGCGCGACTCGTCGCCGATGAGCCTGCCGAAGACGGCGTTGACCCAGTCGATGACGCAGGGCGTCGAGCGGAAGTTCTGGACGAGGCGCTCCGTACTCGCGTCGAACCGGTCCTGCACCCGCTGGTACAGCTCGATATCTGCGCGACGGAAGCGATAGATCGACTGCTTGGGATCGCCGACGAAGAAGAGCCGCCCCTCGTCGAGCGCGTCCTCTGGGCTCGACGTGTCCGCGTCGTCGACGGCTGCGAGGAGGTACGCGATCTCCGTCTGAAGCGGGTCCGTGTCCTGGAACTCGTCGATGAGCAGTCTCGCGAACCGTCGGCGGAGGGCTCGGCGCACGGTCTCGTTGTCGCGGAGGAGGTTGCGCGCCAGAACGAGCAGATCGTGGAACTCGAGGTTTCCGCGCTTCCTCCTTGCCTCCGCGGACTCGAGCACGAACGTGCGAATCGATTCGACGATCGGCGGCAGGCTGGCGGCGATCGTGCGCGCTCGAATGTTCTCCACGTCCGCGTCGATCTCGCTCAGGTCGCCGACGATGTCCGCCTTGGAAGGTCCCTGCCAGTTGGGGGCGCGTCCGCTGTTCGAGGCAATCCGGTCGATGCCTGCAATGAGGCCGAGGCGGTCGAACTCGTCGTCAGCCGTTGCGAGACGCCTCGCGACGTCGGCAAGGCTACGGAGGTGTTTCGCCAGCCGGTCCTCGGGATCGCGGCAGGTCGACTCGTAGGAGGAGACACGCGAGAGCCGCTCCGCGATGTCGCGGAGTTCGTCATCCGTGACAGCGGAGCGGCCGAGGACGAGCGGCGCGGCCTCGGCGGCACGGTCCCAATCGCGGTGCATCGCCTCGGCGAGCTCGCGAAGCTGCACCGGCGTCACGTCCAGCGCGAACGCGCGCAGCAACGGCTGCCGGAGCGCGTCCCCATCGAGCATCGCATCGAAGTGCGCCATCCAGCGGTCTGCGAACGTCGTGGAGGCGAGCTGCTCGTCCACGATGTCGAAGCCCGGAGGCAGGCCGGCCTCGAGCGGGTAGAGCGAGAGGATGCGAGCCGCGAAGGCGTGCAGCGTTTCGATGGCGGCGTTGTCGAGCCCGGCGAGGCCCGCGTGACAGCGCTCGCGTTCGTCGCCCGAACGGGCACCGTCAATCGAGGCACGCTCGAGGCCGACGAGCACGCGATCGCGCAGCTCGGCCGCCGCGGCCTCGGTGAAGGTGATGGCGGCGATCGCTTCGACCTTCGCGGCGCCGGAGGCGACGAGTTGCACCACTCGCTCGACGAGCACGGTGGTCTTGCCCGTCCCCGCGCCCGCCTCAACGAACAGCGTGGCGTCGAGGTCGGAGCGGATGCGCTCCCGGGCTGCAGCGTCGCTGAGCTGGTCCATCACGAATCGCCGTCCTCGGGGTGCGCCGCCTCCGGCTCGGCCAACGCGAGGTAGCGAGCGACGGCGGGGTCACGCTGCATGCGTTCCCACGCCGCACGGCGCCCGGTTCCCGGGGGGCACACGTCGCGGTAGGCGCAGTAGAGGCAGTTCTCGTAGTCGCCCCAGCTCCGATTTCCGGGGCGCGCGGGGAAGACCCCTCGCTCCACGGTCTCCCCGAGGACGGCGAGGATCTCGCCGAACTCGCGCTGGATGACGGCGTCCACCTCGTAGCCTGCTTTGACCCACTCTCCCTTCTTGCTGATGAACCAATACAGCGCGTGCACCGGACTCTCCTGGGTGCCGAGGCCCGACGCGCGAGCGGCTGCCGCGTAGACGGGCAGTTGCAGGAGGGTGCCGCGCTTCAGCGCGTCCTTCTGCATGCCGCTGTACGGGCCGGCGCTGCCTGTCTTGTAGTCGATGACCACGAGACGTCCGTCCTCGGATCGGTCAACGCGATCGATGTAGCCGCGTAGGCGGACGCTTCGCCCGTCGGCAAGGGTGATCTCGACGGGTGGTGCGTCCTCGAGGCCAAACGGCAGCTCGCTCGCCACGGTCGTCGTCCGGAACTCGCGTCGCAGTTCCTCGTCCTCGTCCAGAAAGTGCTCGAGGTCGCGGAGGATGCGCGTTCGCTCGTGCGCCCAGAGGAGTGCGCGGCCGGTGATCCCGTCGCGTTCGGCCCGGTCGCACTCTTCCTCTGCGATCGCCCGCAGTTGTGCGCGCTCCTCGGGCGTCCACGCCTCCTCCCAGGACTGGCGCGTTGGGACCGCCTTGATGAAGCGGTCGAGGATGGTGTGGATGAGGGAGCCCTTCGCGAGCGCAGAGATTGACAGCTCTTCCTCCGGCTTCTCGAACTCGGGGATGCCGAGAACGGAGTCGAGGAAGAAGCGGAAGGGGCACGCCGCGAGGCCCTGCAGTCGCGTCGCCGAGACCGGGCGTGTATCCGGCGACAGCGGCGACCTCGACCCTGCTGCTGGGACGAGACCCTGCCACGGCGTCAGCGCGGAGCCACGGCGGGCGCGCTGAGCAGCGAACCCCTCTCCGAGAGCGCGGTTGTGCTCCACGAGGAAGTGCGGATAGAGCCCCCCGCGAGGACGTCGGCGGCGCAGCAGGCTGCGAAGGTCGTACTCTTGGATCGAGGCCGGCTCGGCGGCGCCACCGAGGGCACTCTCGAACGAGGGTACGGAGCGGTACCACGGCAGGCCGCCGCAGTGCTCGTCGTCCAGTGTCGACGCAAAGATGCGTTCGCCGCCGCGTGCCTCCTCGAGGACGTTCGCCGCTTCGACGGCGTAGCGGCTCGGGAGGCGGGCCTGTTGCGCCCGCGAGTCAGCACGAGGCACCAGCAGGACGCGCTCGGGCGCCGTCGCGAGCGCGGCGAGGTATTCCCGCCGTTCTTCGATCGCCCGGTGTCCGTGCAGCGGGACGGTTTCGCCTCCGAGGGCGCGCTCGGCGTCGGGAAGGAGCGGATCCTCGCGCCCGGCCACTGGGATCGAACCCTCGTTCATCCCGAGCACGACGACGAGATCGAAGTCGGCGCCCGCAGCGTCCGCGAGTCTTCCGAGGAAGACGCCGGAGCCGAAGCGTCCGATGCGACCCGCGCGTCTCTGTAGCGAGCGCTCGACCGCGCGGCGGAAGGTCGCTGCGTCCACCGCGAGCCCGAGTGCATCCAGCCCTTCGAGTTCATCCAGGAGGTCGCTGATCTCGCGGTACGCGGCAAGCTCCTCCTCGGGCCACGCTCCGGTGCGGCCCTCGCCGCCGAGGTAGCGCTCCAGCGCTGCCGCGGCCCAGTGAGCGTGCGCGGCCCACGTTGCTTCCGAGGGCGGCGCCGTCGCCTCGAACAGTTCGTGCATGAACCCGGTGAGGCGCCGGTGCTGGTCGCGGGTGTACTCGAGGCGGTCGAGCAGCCACTGCTCGGTTCGCGAGTCTGCCCTCGCCCCGGCGTACTCCGCGTCGAGCTCGGCGGCGCGGTGTTGCAGTCGCTGACGCCATTGGGTCGCGCCTCGGATGACACGCGCGTTCCTCGCGAGGACCTCCCAGAGATGCGACGGCGCCGGCCGGCCGTTCGCCGATTCGAGGATCGGCGCGCTGTTGAGCCAGGCCGCGACCGCTTCGCGTTCGAAACCCTCGGGCCCGAGCGCGAGGAACCCGAGCAGCGTCCGACCAGCGAGCGTCTGCCCGACGCTCACCGTCGACGGTCCGTTCCACGGGACGCTCGCGGCTTTCAGTTGCTCGGCGGCGATCTGGGCGTACGGATCGGACTGCTTGTACAGCAGCGCCACCCGGTGCAGCGGGGTACCAGCGGCCGCCCGCGCGCCGATGATCCGCACCGCCTCCCGCACCTCCTCCTCCTGGTCCGGAGTCGAGACGATCGCGGTGCCCGCCGGCGGCGATGCCGCTGTCGTCTCGGGGGCGCTCCCGAGGACGTTCGCCCAGCGCTGGCCAGCCACCTCATCCACAGGGCCGTCGCCCGTGAGTCCCGCCACGACGCTGAGCGCACCGCGAGCCGCAAGCGCCTCGAGGAGCAGCGCCTCGGCGGGGGTTGGCGGTGTGGGGAGGTAGAGGATGATGTGCCCGACATCGCCCAGCGCGGCGGCGTCGTCACGTACCGCTGTTGCCGCGGACTGGAAGAGGTCGCGGTCCTCGTAGCGCTCTACGGTCAGCGCCCGGAACGCCCGGTAGGTCGTGACGACATGGCTCGCGCGTGGGCCGGCCGCGGCGATGGCGTCGAGAGCGGCGTTGTCGCAGTGAGCGAGGTCGCGGAAAGTGGCGTCGAGGCTGCGTTCGACGAGGTCGGCTGCCTCGGGCGCGACATCGGCGAAGGGTCCGGGGTTCGCCGCGATCGCGGCGCGGAGCGCCTCGAAGCGCAGCGGCGTCGTGAGAGGCCCGCGAGTCGAGGAAGCGATACGAGGAGCGCCGAGCAGCTCCGCGACGCGCGCAAGCACCATGAAGCGGGCGTTGAGCAGCCCGCCCTCGGCAGCCAACAGACGACGTAACGAGAGGCCGGCGTAGTTGCTCGGAACCGCGACGGTCACCGGCGCGAGCGGGTCGCCGGTCTTGATCTCGGCGAGCAACCCGGCGAGGACGCTCCGCGCCTCTGGGCCATGAGATGCGAAGTGCAGGTCCCCCGACCGACCGGGTGAGCGCACCTCCGGTCCTTTCTCCCCTTGGGAGAGAGGGTGAGGGTGAGGGGTAGCCAGTTCGTCGCTCACCACCAGCCGATCTTGTGCAACTTACCCTGGTGGCTCCATCCCCGAGTGCCGGCCTGCCGCATCCGTCTGAGGTGTCGATCGCAGAGCCAGAGCGTCAGGCGTTCGCGGTCGTCGTCGATCCAACGGAGGACGGCGACCTCCTCGATGGGCGGCTGCGTGCAGAACTGGCAGCGTCGCATGGCGGGCATGGGTGCGATGGTAACCGAGGCGATGTGCCCGAAAAAATGCGGTGTTTAGTTGAGATCCGATAGAAGTGCGCGGGCGCTCGCCTCGAGGGGTGGGGCGCCGTGGAGCGCGCGCAGGCGGTTGATCCGTTCGACGATCGGCGGATGCGTCGAGAACAGCCCCCTCGAGCGGTCCTCGAACTTCTTCACCGGATTCACGATGTACATGTGCTGAGTCGATCGGTTCGCGACCTCGAGCACCTCGTTGTCCGTCGCGATCTTCGCGAGCGCGCGCTCGAGGCCGTGCGGGTTGCGCGTGAGCTCGACGGCGGACGCATCGGCGAGGTACTCACGCTGGCGGCTCACTGCGAGCTGCACGAGCCGAGCTGCGATCGGCGCGAGGATGGCGAGGATGATCGCCACCACGAAGATGATCAGTTGCGCACCGCCGCCCCCACCTCCGCCCCGCCGGCCACCTCGACGGCCCATGCTTCCCCAGAAGGTGGCGCGCAGGAACAGGTCGGCGAGCAGCGCGACGCTCCCCACGATCACCCCCACGAGCAGCGAGAAGCGGATGTCGAGGTTCCGCACGTGCGATAGCTCGTGGCCGATGACGCCCTGCAGCTCCTCGCGGTTCAGCTTCTCCAGCAGCCCCGTGGTGATGGCGATGGAGGCGTGCTCAGGGTCGCGACCGGTCGCGAAGGCATTGGGCGCGGTGTCGTCAATGATGTAGACCTTGGGCATCGGGATGTTGGCCGCCAGCGAGAGCTCTCGCACGACGTTCAGCAGTTGCCCGTGCTCGGCCTCCTCAGCAGGCTGGGCGCGCGAGGCGGCGAGGACGAGCCGGTCTCCCGCGAAGTACGAGCCCAGCGACATCACCGTCGCCAACCCTGCGGCCCCCGCGGTGAAGAGCCCGCCGACCGCCGGCTCTCCCGTGAGGCCGTAGCCGATCGCCAAGCCGAGGACAGCGAGCAGCACGACCGCCGCGATCATCAGCAGTAGTGAGCGGCGTCGGTTCGCACTCTGCTGCTGCCAGAACGTCTGGGTGCCCACGTCCCGCCGATCGCTTCTGTCACCCTCTGCCTACAGCGGGGGAGAGGGTGAGGTGAGGTTGCTGGCTACCGCAGGCTGACCTCCGGCGCCACCTGTGCCTCTGGCTCCGCCTCGAAGAACTCGCGCTTCGTGAAGCCCATCGGGCCGGCGATGAAGACGTTGGGGATGGTGGCGATCTGGGTGTTGTATGTGAGGACGCTGGCGTTGTAGTGCTGGCGCGAGAACGCGATCTGGTTCTCGGTCGTGGCCAGCTCTTCCTGCAGCTGCGACACGTTCACGTTGGACTTCAGGTCCGGGTAGGCTTCGACGACCGCGAACAGCGAGCGGAGGGTGCCGGTCAGCTGGTTCTCTGCCTGCGCCTGTGCCGCCGGGCCCTGCGCGCCAGCAGCAACTGCGTTCGCGCGAGCCTCCGTGACCTGGGTGAGCACCTCCTGCTCGAAGCCCATCACATCCCGCACCGCGTTCACGAGGTTCGGGATCAGGTCGTGGCGACGCTTCAATTGCACATCGATCTGTGCCCATGCCTCGTCGACGCGCAGTCGCGCTTTGATGAGTCCGTTGTAGATGGCGATGACGAAGAGCACGAGCGCAACGACGATCGCGAGTACGACCAACAGGATGACAAGCTCCACGGCAACGACCTTCCCGAACCGCCTCGGCTTCAAGTCCAGAGTATGACGATCTTGGTCGTGGATTGCAGCGGTCGGATGACGCTCGGCGGGCGCTACGTGATCTTGAGGGGGACGCCTTCGCGGCAGAGGGGACAGTCAGAGGGCTCGAACGTCTGCATCTCGACTTCGGTTGCGGCGAAGAAGGGGAGGCCGAAGTCGGTCTGCCCGCGCGAACGGTCGACCATCACGGCCACGCCGACCGGCTCGCCACCGGCCTCGCGCACCGCATCGATCGTCTCGCGCAGCGAGCCTCCCGTCGTCAGCACGTCGTCGACAATCAGCACGCGCTCGCCGGGCTCGAGGTGAAAGTCGCGCCCGATGACGCGGCCGGGCCCGTCCTCCTTGCGCTCGGCGATCACGCTGCGCAGCCCGAGCTGTCGTGCGACCTCGAAGGCGAGGATCACGCCGCCCGTCGTGGGGCCTGCGACGGTCTGCGGTTGGAGGTGGCGGCTACCGGCGGCCATCTTGCCGCAAACCACCTCGGTTTGAGGAGGCCACTGCAGAAGGTTGAACTTCTCGAGGTAGCGGTCGGAGTGGCGGCCGGATGCGAGCTGGAAGTGCCCCTGGAGGAACGCGCCAGCCGCTTCGAACGCCTGGATGACCTCGGCGTCTACGGCGATGACACCACCTCCTGAGGCGACAGCACGCTGTGGTAGTGCTCGATGCACCCCGCGTCGGAGAACGGCCAGTAGCGTACCTCGGCCCGCCCGATGATCAGGTCCTGGTCGAGCATGCCCCAGGAGTGAGAATCGTACGAGTTGTTGCGGTTGTCGCCCAGCACGAAGACCTCGCCCTCGGGCACCGTCGCCGGGCCGTAGTCGTAGAACGTCTGCTCCAAGAGGTACGGCTCGTCCAGGACCAGGCCATCGACGAACACGTGGCCGCCCACGACTTCGACGGTCTGTCCGGGCAGGGCGATGATGCGCTTGATGAAGTCGCGGTTCGGATCGAACGGGAAGCGGAACACGACGACATCGCCCTGCTTGGGCTCGCCGAACGGCGTCCACTCCTCCTCGTCGGACCAGGGGAACCAGGAGAGGTCGAACGAGTCGTACGCGAGCTTGTTGACGATCAGCAGTTGTCCGTGCTCGAACGTCGGCTCCATCGAGCCGCCGTCCACGATGAAGTTCTGGGCGACCGCGCGCACGGCGATGAACATCAGGAGGGCCAGCGCGGCGACCTCGAGGACCTCAGACACGGCCGCGAGGCTGAACAGCGAGGTGCGACCGTGAGACGCGGTCGACGACGCCGGCCACGGATCCAATTCGGCGAGGCCCTGGTGCGTCCGCGCCGCGGGCTCCCCAGCGGGACCGGCGGCTGAGCTCGGTTCGAACATCGCTCACAGTATAGGCACCCACGGCCGATTGGCACGCGCGGCCTCTCAGGGGCCTCGTGACGGTGCTACGCGGCTCAGGCCCGGAGGGCGGCCCCGAGCAGCTCGATCCGCGCCGCCGCCGCGTCGGCGACCGCCTCGCGCGCCCGGCGCAGCGCCGGTCGCGGATCCTCGCCGCGGATGTCCGCGAGGGCATGCGCGAACGCCGCGTGGATCTCCGTCGAGATGTTGACCTTGCGGATGCCCGCGCGCACGGCGTCCCGTAGTTGCTCCGGCCGCACGCCGGAGCCGCCGTGCAGCACCAGCGGTAGCCCGCGCGTGGCCTGCCGCAGTTCGCGGACAAGGTCGAGATTCACGTTCCCGGCCAGCCCGTGCGCCGTTCCGACGGAGACCGCGAGGGCATCGACACGGGTCGCCTCGACGAAGCGGAGGGCCATCTCCGGCTCCGTGAGTACCGCTTCGGACGTCATCACGCCCGGCTCGCGTCCTCCGACGTGGCCGAGCTCCGCCTCGAGGGAGACGTCCGACTCGAGGGCGACTGCATAGGCTTCGCGAGTTTCTCGGATATTGCGCTCCAGTGGAGCGGTGGATCCGTCGAACATTAGGGAGGTGAACCCCACTCGCGCAGCGGCGCGCAGGAGAGCCACGTTCGGCCCGTGGTCGAGGTGGACCGCGACCGGCACGGGCGATCGTGCCGCGAGCGCGCGGGCTGTGGCGGCAGCGACCTCGACACCTCCGAAGTGTTCGAGGTTCGCCGGGTTGAACTGCAGCAGGATCGGGGCGCGGCGCACCGCGGCCGCATCGAGGACGCCGAGCGCCAGCTCCAGATTCGAGACGTTGAAGCCGGGGACGGCGTAGCCGCCGCGCTCGGCCTCGCGGAGGAGTTCCTTGCCACCGACAAGCGGCATCACCGCACTCGTTTCGTCCGCGGCGCAGGCTTCGGCGTTGCCTGCCGGTGCGTGCTCGCTCGATTCCGTACTGCATATAGCCTTCGAGGGCAGCGTGCTACCCTCGGGCCGGCGGGAGAAGCGAGCGCGGTGGTCGTGAACCGGGCGACGGATCAGGCGGTTGCGGACCGCGAGGTGCTCGACCTGGTCCGCCGGGCCCAGTCCGGCGAGCTCGGCGCGTTCAACCGGCTCGTGCTGCGATACCAGGACGGTGCGTACGCGCTCGCACTGCGGTTCATGGGCTCTCGCCAGGCCGCCGAAGACGCCACGCAGGAGGCGTTCGTTCGCGCCTTCCGCAACATCCGGTCCTTCAAGGGCGACCGCTTCCGCTCGTGGCTCTTCACGATCGTCGCCAACGCCTGCCGCGATGAGCTGCGGAAGCAGCGCCGGCGACCGCAGCGTTCCCTCGACCAGGACCGCGATGCCGAGCGCTGGAACCCGGCGCTCGACCCGGCCGACGATGATCCCTCTCCGGAAGACCACCTCCTCACTGCCGATCTACGGCGCGCACTCGGGCGCGCTCTGATGCAGCTACCCGAAGAGTGGCGACTCATCGTCGTGCTCTCGGACGTAAACGGTCTCACCTACGACGAAGTGGCGAAGGCGACAGGTCTGCCCCTGGGAACAGTGAAGTCGCGGCTGAGCCGAGCCCGCGCGCGTCTCCGCGACATCCTGCGCAGCAGCGGGGAACTGCCGGCTGCCCGCGTACGTCAGGATTAGTATGCAGTGGTGGAATAACCGACGAGGTCGCTCCGACGACAGCCCGCTCGCAACGGGCGTCTCGACGCGCGAAGAGCGCCTGTCGATGTACCTCGACGATGAACTGCTGCGCGAAGACGCCGAGGACCTCGAGGCAGAACTCGAGCGCGACTCGGACCTCCGCTCCTCGCTCGAGGGAATGGCGTTCGTGCGAGACGCCCTCCGCGAACTGGGCTCGGAGCGCGCCCCACGCTCGTTCACGCTCGTGGCCGCACAGGCGCCCCGAGCGATGCGCCGTCGCGGGTACCGGGGTGGCGTGCCGCGTTTCGAGGTCATGACCCGCGTCGCGACGGCCGTCGCAGCCGTCGCGCTCACCTTCGCTGTCGGCGCACCGGTGCTGACGACGATGGTCACCGGCGGCGGTGAGGACGAGTCGGTTGCGAGCGGGGCCGCCTCGGACGTCGCGCTTACGGCCGAGACCGCCGAGACGCCGGGCGCTGAGCTCATGATGTCCGCCCCCGAAGAGTCGCCGGTTCCGGACGGGCAGCCGCCGACAGCTGACGGCAGTGGAAACACCGCGGGCGCCGGCGGCGCCGAGAGCGGTGGTGCCTCCGGCCCGGGCCCGGAGCGCTTCGCCGACCCGAACGCCACCGCGAACGAGGCCTCGCTGAAGCTCCCCGACGAGGCCGGGGAGAGCGATGCAGCGGCCAGCGACGACGGCCTCGGGCTCCTCCAGATCACGCAGTACGCACTGGCCGGGCTGACCGTGGTCCTGCTGATCGCCAGCGGGGCTATCTACTACATGCGCACACGCGCCATCGGCTTCTTCCGCTAGCACATCCCTTCGATCGAGGTTCGGCTGCCGCCGTCATCGGTAATCGCTGCTTGTCCACGGCGAGGATCGCGCGCGCGAGGGGGGAGATCCGACGCGGGAACCGATCTCGCCGCCCGCACGTCTCATCCGGAGCAACGTTCGAGGGATCGACGCTCGAGGCGGGCGGCGTCACGCGGAGGAGGACGGTTTGAGACCACGAGCATGGAGGGCGGCAGCCGTCGCGGCTATCGTTGGCGCGGTAGCGATCGTCGCAGTCGGCTGCACGCCGGAGACGCAGGTGACAGTGAGCCCCAACGAGGCGACCGGCATCACCGTCGCAGGACTGGGGCGCGTCAACGTCGTGCCCGATGTCGCGGTGCTCAGCCTCGGTGTCGAGGTCACCCGCCCGACGGTTGCCGAGGCGCGCACCGAGGCAGCGGCGGCCATGGACGGCGTCGAAGCCTCGCTCATCGAGAACGGCGTGACCGAGGCCGACATCCAGACGCTCTTCTTCAACATCTACCCGCAATACTTCTACTCGGAGAACGAGCCGCCCCGGATCACCGGCTTCACCGTGAGCAACCAGGTCGAGGTGAAGGTGCGCAACATCGACACCGTCTCGACCGTGCTCGACTCGGCGATCGACGCCGGCGGCGATAACGTCCGCGTGAACAACGTGTCGTTCACGGTTGACCAGCCGGAGCAGTACCTCGACCAGGCGCGCGAGCAGGCCGTGGCCGATGCCCGTGCCCGTGCCGAGCAGCTCGCGGGCCTCGCCGGCGTCGAACTCGGCAGTGTCCGCGCCATCTCGGAGTCGTTCGGCGGAGGCATCCCGCAGGTACCGATGATGGAGCGGTCGGTCGCGCAGGGCGCCGGCGGCGACTCGTCGCTGAACCCCGGCGAGACCCGCATCACGCTCACGGTGTCCGTCACGTTCAACGTCGAGAGCTAGCGCGAACAGCACGCACCGGTCATGTGCAGGAGAGGCGAGCCTCGAGGCTCGCCTCTCCTCTCCGCCTGCAACCGTCGCTTCGTTCCCCTCATCTCCGCCCAACGCTACGATGGGGTCGCAGCGGAGCAGCGGGGAACGGCAGGTCGAAGCGTGGGCGCAGTCCTCAGCGATCGCGACATTCGCGAGGCCCTGGAGTCCGGCGGCCTGATCGTGGAGCCGCTCGCCGAACACGCGATCCAGCCCGCCTCGCTCGACATTCGCCTCGACCGTGAGTTCCGCGTCTTCCGCAACTATCGCGAGGCGTTCATCGACGTCCGCGCCCCCGTGGACGATCTCACCGAGATCGAGCGCATCGAGGACGACGACACAGCGTTCGTGCTGCACCCCGGCGAGTTCGTGCTTGGCTCCACGCTCGAACGCGTGGCGTTGCCGGACAACCTGGTGGCGCGCGTCGAGGGGAAATCGTCGCTTGGGCGGCTGGGGCTGTTGGTCCACGCCACGGCCGGCTACGTCGACCCGGGCTGGGATGGCCACCTCACGATGGAGCTCTCGAACGTCTCCAACCTGCCGATCAAGCTGTACTACGGCATGAAGATCGGCCAGTTGTCGTTCCTCGAGTTGAAGACGCCCGCAGAACGCCCCTACGGCTCGCCTGGACTCGGTTCGAAGTACCAGGGCCAGACCGGCCCGACCGCGAGCCGCGGTTACATCGACTACAAGCGGGACTAGCCTCGCCGATGCCGGCCTCCGAGTTCATGCGGCTCGCACTCGACGAGGCGGAGCAGGCGCTCGGCCTGACGTCGCCCAATCCGGCGGTCGGCGCGGTCGTTGTGCGTGAAGGGCGCGTCGTGGCCCGTGGTCGCACCCAGCCGCCGGGCGGTGCACATGCCGAGGTCATGGCGCTGCAGGAGGCGGGCGACCTCGCACGAGGCGCGACGGTCTACGTCACCCTCGAACCCTGCTCCCACCACGGGCGCACGCCTCCGTGTGTCGAAGCCCTGATCGCCGCCGGCGTTGCGGAGGTGCGCTATGCCCTCCACGATCCCGATCCCCGAGTGGACGGCCGCGGCCGCACGGCGCTCGAGGCCGCCGGAATCCGTGTCGAGGAAGGCGATGGGGCTACCGAGGCATCGCGCCAGCTCGAGGGCTACCTCAAGCACCGGCGGACCGGACTGCCGCTCGTCATCGTCAAGTACGCCGCCTCCCTCGACGGGCGCATCGCGGCGGCATCGGGTGACTCGCGTTGGGTGTCGGGCCCGCAGACGCTGGAGTGGGCGCACCGCAACCGCCCAAAGCTGGACGCCATCGTCGTCGGCTCGAACACCGTCGTGGTCGACAACCCACAGCTGACCGCGCGGCCCGGCGGCAGCACTGAGGGCGTGCACCAGCCGTTGCGCATCGTGCTTGACTCCCGCGGGCGCACGCCGCCCGAGGCGAACGTCCTCGCGGGGCCGGACGCAACGCTGATCGCGACGACCGCGGCTTCGAGCAGGACGTGGCGAGCCTCGATGGAGGCCGGCGGCGCCGAGGTGCTCGTGCTCCCTGCGTTTGAGGATCACGTGGACCTCGTGGAGTTGCTTCGCATACTGGGGGGCCGCGGGATGCTGACCGTGCTCTTCGAGGGCGGCGGGGTGGTGCTCGGTAGCCTGTTCGACCGTCGACTCGTCGACCGCGTCGCTGCGGTCATCGCCCCGATCATCGTCGGCGCAGCGGACGCACCATCGGCGGTCGTTGGCCGCGGCGCTTGGCGCATGGCAGACGCCCCTCGCCTGCGCGAGATCGAGGTCACGCGCCTCGGCGAGGATGTGCTGATCGAGGGCGTGCCCGTCTGGCCCGACAGCGCAGTCGCCGACGATCCGCGATGACCGGACAACCACCGCTCGAGGAGATCTGGGCGCGCACCGCCTCGTACCTGTGGGCGCAGGGCGAGGAGTACACCTTTATCGAACTGTGGCCGCGCATTGCCCGCGCCCGCCTCGACCTCGTCGACGCGCTGGACGGCGTAAGCGAGGAACAGTCGACGTTCCGGGCCGCCGCCGACGAGTGGAGCATCGGCGAGATTGCGGCCCACATCCTCGTGAGCTCGCAGGCGACACGCCGGATCGTCGAGGCGCTCGTCCAGGGGAAGCATGACGCCGGCGAGGGAGTGGAGGCCGGCCTCGTCCCGCCGGACCGGTCTCTGTCAGAGTTGCGCGCCATGCTCGTTGAGGACGGCCTCGCGTGGAGCGCCCTCACTCCGACGCTGCCCGCGCGACCCGCGCTCGAGCCCGTGACCCGTCACTTCATGTTCGGCGACCTGCATGCCCGCGCCTGGTACGTCTTCCAGCGCGCGCACGACCTCGATCACTCCGGTCAGATCGCGAAGGTGAAGGGCTCACCGGGTTATCCCGGCTGACCAGCTCCGCAGGCGAAATCTCGCTAGCTGGTTGCCTGCTGCGACCCTCGAGGCAGCACGGTGAGCACTCGCGTGATGAACAGGTGGAACTCCTCCATGAACATCCGCAGGAACTGCTCGGTGCTCTGTACGGTGACCTCGCCATCGTCCGTGATGAGGCCGGGGGTCATCTGGATGTACGCCTCCGGTGAGTTCATCTGCGGCGAGTCGCAGAAGCTGAGGACGCTCCGCAAGTTCTGCTGCGCCACCGCCGTACCGATCGCGCCGGTGGACGCTCCGATCACGGCGGAGGGCTTGCGGGCGAAGGCGTTCTGCCCCCACGGACGGCTTGCCCAGTCGATCGCGTTCTTGAGCCCGCCCGGGATCGCGCGGTTGTACTCGGGAGTCACGAACAGGATGGCGTCCGAGGCTGCGATGGCCTCCTTCAGCGCCCGCGCCGGAGGCGGATAGTCCGAGTCGTAGTCGTAGCTGTAGAGCGGAAGGTCCTTGATTGGGATCTCTTTGAACTCCAGCTCCGATGGCGCCAGGCGGATCAGCGCTCTCGACAACGTGCGATTGATCGAGGCGGTCGCCAGACTGCCGACGAAGTAGCCGACGTGATAGGGAGGCATCCTGTTCTTCTCCTGTGCATCGTGCGCTCCGGCAGAGGTTGGTCTACGTATTCGGGATGACCACCGCGCGGCCGCGAATTTTGCCGTCGTGGAGGAGCTCGTAGGCTCGCGGCGCTTCATCGAGGCTGAACGTCTCGACTTCGACGTTCACCTGCCCTCGCCGCGCCAGCTCGAGTACCTCGATCAGCTCCGAGCGTGAGCCCCAGTAGGGCGCTCGAACGGAGACGTCGAAGGCGGTTGAGCCAAAGCCGACGGGCAGTTGGCCGCCGCCAATACCGACGATGGACACGTGCGCTTCGGTCGCGGCAGAGGCGCCGGCGATCTTGACCGTCGGCGCTGCACCGACGAAGTCGAACACCGCACTCGCTCCCCGGCCACCCGTGAGTTCTCGGATGGCTGCCGGCGCCTCGTCGTTCGAGAGGACCGCGTGGTGCGCACCAACCGCCCGCGCCAGCTCCAGCTTCTCGTCGTTCACGTCGAGCGCGATCACGATCGCGCCCGTGATCGCGCGAAGGATCTGGATGCCAACGTGGCCGAGCCCGCCCGTCCCGATGACGACCGCGGTGCTCCCTGCCCCGAGGTGCGGCAGGGCGTTCTTGATCGCGTGGTATGGGTCAGCCCGGCGTCGGTGAGGGACACGTTCTGCACGGGGTCGAGATCGCCCAGCGGTACGAGGTGACGCGCGTTGTCCACGAGGAGGTACTCGGCCATCGCGCCGGGCGCGCCGAGCCCAGGGGGCTGGATACCCTCGGCGGCGGCATTGAGGCAGTAATTCTCCTTCCCCTCCGCGCACTTGATGCAACGGCCGCAGCCCCACGGCCCGTAAACAGCAACGGAGTCGCCGATCGCGATCCCCTCGACGCCGTCGCCAAGGGCCGCAACCGTCCCGGCGCCCTCGTGCCCGAGCGTCAGCGGGAGTGGGTACGTGAACTGATCCGCCGGCAGGTCCATCACGAACTGGTCCGAGTGACAGAGCCCGGCAGCGGTCACCTTGAGGAGCACCTGGCCGGGACCGGGCTCAGGCTCCGGGATCGATACCACCTCTGGCTTGCCGCCGACCTCGCGATACTGCAACGCCTTCACGCTTGGCCTCCTGGATTCCGCGGGAATACAACCGTCACGAGTGGGCGGGGATAAGCGCGCTGGTTGAGACGGGGGCGCGGCGTTCGGTGCGGAGGGCTCGCGGTCATACGAGGCTCTTTGCCAGCCACGCAGACGCCTCCGTGCCGAGACTCGCGAGGTCTGCGGTGGACGGGCTCACCGTAGCATCGTGCCGGATCGGCGCCGTCCTCGGTGTGGCGATCAACCGTATCGTTCGCGTTGCATCTCCCGGGAGGGCTCATGTCGGGTAGGCACGGCGAGAGCGCGATCCACGGGAGCCGTCTCAGGAGGGGGCTACTGGGCGGCGTTGCCCCACGGGGTCGGCTCGGCGGGGATCCGCGGCAGCTCGGAGGCGACCGTTCCGAACCGGCCATCGTCGGCCTGCCAGCTCGCAGTCGCGGCGTCGATCTCGTCGTGCGTACGCCCCACGAAGTTCCACCACATGAGGACCGGTGACTCGAACGGCACGCCGCCGAGCAGGATGAGGCGGGTCGGTGACTCAGTCACGAGACGCAGGTCTGCTCGGTGTTCACCCAGATACGCGAGGTTGCCCGGCGCGATCAGCTGGTTATCGACCGTGACTGCACCCTCCAGCACGACAATCGCGTACTCGTAGTCCGCACGCAGCGGGATCGAGGTCGAACCCGGGATCAGCGCGAGGTCCGCCCCCATGTGGTCGGTATCGCGCCGGGCGGGCGATGTCGCGCCGGCGAACTCCCCCACCATCACGGTGGCGACGACACCCCGCAATTCCGCGACCGGGAGCACGGGATGGTGCTCGAACGCCGGCTCCCCGTGCCGCGTGCTCTCGGGCTGGGCCACCCACAGCTGGATGCCGTGCAATTCGGGCGGCGCGCCCGGCGGCGTCTCCTCGGCGTGGGATACGCCGTTGCCAGCAGTCATGAGGTTGAGCTGACCGGGTCGGATCGGCTGTTCATAGCCGAGGCTGTCGCGATGCAGCACTTCGCCCGCGAGCAACCACGTGACCGTCTGCAGGCCAATGTGCGGGTGCGGCCCGATGCCGAGACCGGGACCACCTTCGACCACGGACGGTCCGATGTGATCGGCGAAGCACCACGCGCCGACGGTCCGGCGCCCCTTCAGGGGAAGCGCTCGGCGGACCGTTTGTCCGTCGATACGCGCTTCGCGGCTGCGCGTAATCTCGAGCGTGGGGGTCGGTGAGGCGATGCCGCGCTCGGCATCGATCGGGGCGTCCTCGATCTGCACGGGTCCACTCATGCCTTGGAGTATGGCCCATCGATGAGGATTGGCAACCGCCGGACTAGCGGCGCGGCCATCAGGGATGCGCCGGGACGTTCTCGAACAAGGCGTTCAGCCCCTCGGCCATCGTGGGATGCGTGAGAATCGAGTCGCGGAGGGCTGTGAACGGGAGCCCGGCGAGCATCGCCATCTGTACCACGGCCATCACCTCGCCGGCCTCTGCGCCGATCATGGTGAACCCGAGGATGCGGTCGTCCGTTCCGACGAGCGCCTTCATGAACCCCGCGCTCTGCGAGGTCGTACGGGTCCGCAGCACCGCCTGCGTCGGTAGCTTCGCGACGCGGACCTCGAGTCGCGCCTCCTCCGCCTCGCCCTCACTGAGACCGACGCGCGCCAGCGGCGGGTCGATGAACATGCAGTAGGGCACCAGCCGGTCCGAGGTCGTGCGGTCGAGGCCAGCGAGGTTGTCGCGGATCACGCGGAAGTCGTCGAGCGAAATGTGCGTGAACTGCGCACTGCCGGCGCACTCGCCGATGGCCCACGTAGCGGGCGCGGTCGTCTCAAGGCGCTCGTTCACGCGGATATACCCGCGCTCACTGACCTCGATGCCGGTGTCCTGCAGCCCGATGCCGTCGGTGTTCGGGGTGCGTCCGGCTGCAACGAGCAGATCTGTCCCCTCGAGGGTGACGTTCTCGTGCCCCCCAACAGTCGTCGCGAGGCGTACGCGCTCACCCGACCGGCCGCGGACCTCGCTCACCTCAGTTGAGAGCAGGACGCGGATGCCTTCGGCCTCGAGCAGGCGCTGTACCTCAGCGGAGACATCGGTGTCCTCGCGTCCGGCGAGTTGCGGGCCGCGCTCGATGATCGTGACCTCGCTGCCGAAGCGACGGTAGGCCTGCGCCAGCTCCAGTCCGACGTAGCCGCCGCCGATCACCAGCAGGTGGTCGGGCAGGCGGTCGAGCTCGAGGGCCTCGATGTTGGTCAGTGGCTGCGCCTCATGGAGCCCGGGAATCGGCGGGATGCGCGGCCGCGTGCCGAGGTTGAGGAACAGCTTGTCGGCGGCGAGCATCCGCGTTCCCCCGTCGTTGAGCGCTACCTCGACGAGCCGCGGCGCCACGAGGTGCGCGCTCCCCATGACGAGTTCCGCACCGCTCGCGCGATACCGCTCGAGGTGGAACGCAATGAGGGCGTCCACCATCTCGCGCTTGCGCTCGAGGACACGCTGCATGTCGACCGAGATCCGACTGGTTTCGACGCCGTAATCCGCGGCCTGGCGCACCGTCTGGACGACGCCCGCGCTCCAGATCTCGTTCTTGCTCGGAAGGCAGTTGATGTTCGGGCACGACCCGCCGACATACCGCCGCTCGACGACGGCGACTCGCTCACCCTGCCCCGCGAGGTGCCAGGCGAGGTACTTGCCACCTTCGCCGCTCCCGATCACCACGGAGTCGTATCGGTCCTGGTCGGCCACTCATTCCTCCTCGCCGTACGGTCTCCGCCCGGGTGCGGTCACCTGCCTCCGCTCCCTGGGCCTACCACTGGTCGAGATACTTGATCCGAGAAGGTGAACGGGCGCTGCCTGAGAGAGACCTCCATGTTGCGCTACGACGCCAGTGCGCTGCGCGAACCACCGTCCTTCGAGGTCGGAGTGAAGGCGCACGGCGCGATGCGGTGCGCGTCGTGATCGCGGCCCTTCTGCTCTACGGCGCCACCGGCGATCTGGCCGGGCGCTACCTGCTGCCGGCCCTTGCTGTCCTCGGCGCTGCGGGGAAACTCCCCGAGGACTTTCGCGTTATCGCCACCGCGCGGCAGGACCTCGATGACGCGGGGTTTCGCGAGCTCGCCGCTGAGCACCTCGAGGAACACGCCGCCGATACACCGGGCGGGGTGCGCGAAACGCTGCTGAGATCGCTGCACTACCGTCCGGCCGAGGTGGACGATCCGGAGAGCGTGGCGCGCCTCCTCGATGGCATCGGCGCGCCTGTGGCCGCCTACCTCGCACTACCTCCCGACTTGTTCGCGCCCGCGATCACCGCGCTCGAGCAGGTCGGCCTGACCGAGGGCAGCCGCATCGCGATCGAGAAGCCGTTCGGCGAGAGCCTCGAGGACGCGGTAGCGCTGAACGCACTGCTCGCGCGGGTGTCGGGCGACGCCGGTGAGGGACGGATCTTCCGCGTGGATCACGTCCTTGGGATGGCGACTGTGCAGAACCTGCTCCACCTCCGCTTCGCCAATCGCGTGCTGGCAGCGCTGTGGAATAGCCAGCACATCGAGCAGGTGGAGGTCCTCTGGGAAGAGACGCTCGGCCTCGAGGGTCGCGCGAGCTTCTACGACAGCACCGGCGCGCTGAAGGACGTGATGCAGAACCACATGATGCAGGTCTTCAGCCTGCTCGCCATGGAGCCGCCCGCGACGCTCGACCAGGCCGACCTGCGCGCACGCAAGGTCGAGGTGCTGCGCGCGGTACGCACGCTGACCGCGGACGAAGCTGGCGAGCGGACGCGTCGTGCTCGCTACACTGCGGGCCGGCTCGCACGCAGCGAGGACGAGCAGACGGAACCCCTCGACGTGCCTGACTACGCCGCCGAGGATGGCGTCGACCCGGCGCGCGGCACCGAGACGTTCGCCGAAGTGACGCTCGATGTCGACAATCCGCGCTGGAGGGGAACGCAGTTCGTGCTCCGCGCAGGCAAGGCGCTCCGCGAGACGCGGAAGGGCGTCGTCGTGCGCTTCCGTCCGTTCGCTGGTACGCCGTTGGGCGATCGCGCCGCCGCCAACGAGCTGTGGATCGGCCTCGACGGACCCAAGGACATCGCCCTCCACCTCACGGCGTCCGCCGAGCAACCGCCCGAGCGACCGCCGCTCGTCCTGACGGGGCCGTCCTTTGAGGTGGACCTACCGGCGTACAGCCGGGTGCTGCTCGACCTCCTCGGTGGCGAGAACACACTATCAGTGGGCGGCGAGGAAGCAGAGGAGGCGTGGCGCATCGTCACGCCCGTGCTGCGGGCGTGGGCCGACGGTGTCGTTCCGCTCGAGGAGTATCCGGCAGGCTCTGCCGGCCCGGAGCCTCGCGAGTAGCGGACGGTCTTGGGGCTTAGGTCCTCGTGGCGGTGGGACCATCTTCTTGGACTCGGTCCCGTGAACCGGAGAGAATCCCGCGAGAGATCGTCCGCGAAACATAGGGAGCGTCATGTTCGAAAAAGTGCTCGTTCCGATTGATGGGTCCGAGATCGCCGAATCGGCGCTCGACTATGTTCCGAAAGTGACGGAGGCCGAGACGCAGGTTCTGTTGCTCCAGGTCGTCGACTCGGCGGAGCGGATCATCCTGCAGACCACTCCCGCCGGCTACGGGCTTGCGAGCGCGAACTTCCGCCCGGACATCGTGGACTCGGTGATCGAGGCGCAGCGCAACG
The DNA here is from genome assembly GCA_964479165.1 of uncultured Dehalococcoidaceae bacterium. GTDB lineage: Bacteria > Chloroflexota > Dehalococcoidia > UBA2979 > UBA2979 > CAYZJO01. Next base: position 5,168 of record CAYZJO010000011.1, on the reverse strand, counting down.
CGGCGGTCGCGGACCTCGAGCGTGCTGGCCAGCGCCTCGCCCAGGCGGGCGTCCAGAACGTGGATACGCGGATCCTCGACGGCTTGCCGGGCGAGGAGATCGTGCGTGTGGCGACTGAGGAGGGGTTCGACCTCGTCGTCATGGGTACCCACGGCCGCTCCGGGCTGAGGCGCGCCGTCATGGGGTCCGTCGCGGATCACGTTGTGCGTCACCTCGATGGTATTCCAGTGATGCTGATCAACCCGCCGGAGCCGGAGTAGCCTCGGGACGGCTACCACGGCGGGATACGATCGAGTGGCCTAATTCAGGAGGGAGGTCGGACATGGCAGACGTGGTTCGACGAGACCCGTTCGGTTTCATGGACCGGGAATTCGGGAGCCTGAGGTCGGCCCTCGATCGGCTCATGGGAGAGTCGCTGCTGCACAACTCCCTTTTCGAGGGAGGGGTCGACGTCGACATCTACGAGAAGGATGGGAAGACCGTCGTCGAAGCGTCGCTGCCCGGCTTCAAGCGCGAGGAGATCGACGTTCGGCTGCGCGATGGCATGCTCTCGATCACGGCCAACCACAGCGAGGAAGAAGAAGACAGGCAGCGGAACTACTTCCGCCGAGAGCGGCGTTTCGGCCACGTGACCCGTCGGATACCCCTACCGGCGAACGTGCGCGACGAGCAGGTGAACGCTCAGTACAAGGACGGCGTTCTCCGCATCGAACTCGACGTGCCTGCTGAGGCGCAGCCCAAGGCGATCGAGATCAAGGACGGCTAGGGCTCGGCCCGGCCACCTCGACCCCAGCCGACTGTGCCGGAGCGGGGCTCTCCTCTCCGGCACACGACCTTCGCGCTGCGCATTCGCTCTGCGGCGCATTAGGCAGCCGCTGTGAGCTTCTCCGCGCGATCCTTCAGGTTGAGCAACATCTTCCGCGTCATCACCAGGGCGATCACGTCGAAGGCGAAGATGCCGAGTCGCCAGAGCGGATTGCGCGGAGTGCGCGCGCGAGCCCGGACGATCAGCCGCGTCTTGTCCGTTTCGTCGTCGTAGAGTCGGAACGCCCACGTCCACCCCGATCCTCGGCGGTCGACGTGCTCCCCGATGACCAGCGCTCGCTCGTGCTCGGCGAGGATCACGGGCCACTCGCGCCCCAGCAGCGACACCTTGTCGCCGGTGTGGATCTGCTGGTGCTCCGGCAGGATCCGCTTCGCGCTCGGTCGGTCGAGGACGCCGAAGAATTGCGTCAGGAAGTCGTAGCTGTAGAGCCCGCCGCGCTGGTAGCCGATTTGCGCGAGCCAAGGCCACACGGCAGCGACGGGAGCGTCGATGGTGATGGCCTTCGTGGTCTCATAGTTGGCGTCGCGAATGAAGTCGTCGCCGGGCATGGGGCGCATGCCCTCCTCGAGGGTGGCGCCCCAGCGCAGTCCCCACGGGCGTACGAACGCGAGGTACGCGGCCGCGGCTCCGCCGATCGCGAGTCCACTCGCCGCGAGCTTCACGAGCGTCTGCCTGCTCACGTCCTGTCCCTTCCGCGAAATGTCCCGCTCACCCCTGATGCTGCCGGGCAAGTCCTCGGATCAACTTCGGCGCTCTTCGGCCAGTCACCGGATGATGGTGCGGCTGGCGACGGTCCACGCGCGCCATGCGAGAACGATCATCGCGAGGCCGACTGCGATGTAGAACACTTGAAGGAAGTGGAACGGGACCACGACCAACTCGACGGCCTCGTAGATGACGATACCGAGCCCGGCGAGCGTGGCAAGCGCCAGGCCGCGTCGCTCGCGCCTGACCACCAACGGCACCGCCGCGAGCGCGAGTAGGCCGACCCCTGTCAGCGCCAGCCCCGGGACGAGGTATCCGTCGAAGGGCGATCCGTTCAGCCAGATCGGATCGAGCGCTATCACGCCCGTGACGAGCGCAAGCCCGCCCGCAACCGCCGTCAGTCCGAGGAATCCCGACAGCGCGATCAGCGCCCAGCCGTCGAGCGGAGTCGGCCTTGCGCTCGGTTGAACCTGCTCCAACGCACACCTCCGCCTTCAACGCACGTGCGGATCAGCATCGCGCTTCGGAGCGTGTGGACGAGGGTCCGAAGCACTACGGGTGGGGAGCGAACGTCCTATCCCGGCCACGCTGCGGCGAGGACTGAAGCGGTCGCGGTCCCCGCGACGAGCGTGCGGAGGGTGCCGCCCGTCGTCCAGGCAACCACCGCGGCTGCCGCAGCCGCGAACAGCTGAGGCGAGAGCACGGGAATCGCACCGAGCGTGCCGCCGCTGTTCGCCAGCGCGGCTCCGACGAGGGCGGCCAGTACGGCGTGCTTCGCGTACGCCAGCGCTCGCGTCGCCTCGTCCGGGAGCGGACGGTCCCCGGAGGCGACGATCGCCGAAGCTCGCAGTCCCCAGGCCCCGAGACCTGCGACCGCGAGGATCAGCAGGTCTGTCATCGGGTGTTCCTCTGCTCAAAGGTGAGTGCGACCGCGCTCCCGGCGACCGTCGCGAGCAGGAGCCCCGCTCCTCCGGGCAGCCCGCGTCCCGCGATCCCGACCCCGGCGCCGACGAGCGCCGCCGTGACCGCCGGCCTCGACTTCAGGCCGGGCATCAGGAATGCAATCAGGAGCGCTGTCAGGCCGAAGTCGAACCCTGCGTTGCGCGGGAGGACGGGGCCGCCCCAGATGCCGAGGGCAAGCGCCGGCAGCCACGTCAGCCAGATCGCCAGTCCAGCGCCGAGGTAGTACCAGCGGATGTACCCAACCGAGTCCCGGTCGGACGTCTTCGTGGTGACGAGGGCGAACAGCGGATCGACGAGCAGGTACGGGCCCGCCCAACGGAACCAGGCAGGTTGTCCCTGCATCCTCGACATGAGGCCGGCGCTGTAGATCACACCGCGCGAGGTGAGCACCAACACGGCGGTGACGATCGCGACGCCGCTCGCCCCGGATCCCAGCAGCGCGATCGCGGTCGCGTGTGCCGACGCGCCGTAGACGATCGCACCGCCGAGCCAGGCGAGCCACCTTTCGACGCCGGCACTGCTGACGCTGGCGCCCAGTGTGACGGCGACGGGCGCGAGCGCCAGGAGGACGGGTGCCATGTCTCTGGCCCCGGCGACCGCGCCCTGCGTCAGGTACGACGTTCCCGTTCGCGGGTAGTTGACCCTCATCGCAACACCCTCCGACATCCCGGGTGACTGGCCGCTTCGAGGCTACGGAGCGCCGAGGTCCGTCACTTGAGGAGGGGCTGAGGGAGTGCCGCGGAGCGCATGGAGGAGCGCCGAGAGGCGTGGAGGAGCGTCGTTGGTGGCGCTATCGTTCATCGCGTACGCGGTGGATTTCGCACCCACGCGAGGACCCGCATGACCTACCGATTCGAGGACTTTGAACTCGATATCGATCGGTACGAACTGCGCCGAGGCGGCACGCCCGTGCCGCTCGAGCCGCAGGCGTTCGGCGTGCTCGCCTACCTCGTGGAGCACGCCGACCGCGTGGTGCGTAAAGAAGACATCCTCGCGGCCGTCTGGGGCACCACCTTCGTCTCGGATGCCGCCCTTGCGACACGGATCAAGGAGGCGCGGCGCGCGCTCGGTGACAGCGGGGAGCAGCAGCGGCTGATCCGCACGGTCCAGCGGCGCGGCTACGGCTTCGTGGGTCGACTCGAGGGCGAACGCACGGGCTCGCAGGAGGCGGCAGCGCAGCCGCCGAGGCCAGGGCGAGTCCGATTCTGCACGGCCAGCGACGGCGTCAGCATCGCGTACGCCGTGGCCGGCGACGGTCCGCCCCTCGTGAAGGCTGCCAACTGGCTCACGCACATCGAGTACGACGAGCTGAGCCTCGTCTGGCGGCACATGATTCGCGATCTCTCGAAGGACTTCACGCTGATCCGCTACGACGAGCGAGGGTCCGGCCTCTCGGATCGCGAGATCGACGACGAATCGTTCTCGCTGGACGCGTGGGTGCGAGACCTCGAAACGGTGGTCGACGCCTTGGGACTGGCGCGGTTCCCGCTGCTCGGGATCTCGCAGGGTGGCGCGGTTGCCATCGCTTACGCTGCCGCCCATCCGGACCGCGTGAGCCACCTCGTACTGCATGGGGCGTACGCCCGTGGGCGGAACTATCGCAGCGACCAGCAGGCGGAACTCGGCCGGGCGCTGGGAGCATTGACGGCCGACGGCTGGGGAGACGAGCACAGCGCTCACGCGCAGATGTTTGCGGCGCGGCTGATCCCCCTTGGCACGCCGGAGCAGGTGCGCTGGCTGGTCGATCTCCAGCGTGTCTCCGCCTCGAAGACGAACGCGGTGCGCTTTCGCCGTGCGTTCTCGGACCTGAACGTGGAGCACCTGCTCGACCGCCTCGATGTGCCAACACTCGTCCTCCACAGTCGCGGAGATCAGGCCTCGCCGTTCGAGGAAGGACGCCGGCTCGCTGCGCGGATTCGTGGAGCGCGCTTCGTGCCGCTGCAAAGCGACAACCACCTCGTGCTCGAGGACGAGCCAGCCTGGGGAACGTTTGTCGCGGAGCTTCGCGACTTCCTCCGTCCAGAGTCGCCCACCGAACTCGCCTGGGGAACGGCCTCAGATTCGGTTCCAGGCTGATCGATCCGCTGCGTTTCGCGGTAGACTCCCGTCGCGTCGTGGTATCACGACAGGAATTCGGCGAGCGGAAGGGGGCTGCCGTGGCATCGGCAAAGGAACTGCGCGAGACGATCACGCGGAACCGCGAAGCGCTGCTCGAGGCGATTGCGGCCGCATCGTCTCGCTGGGACAGCGCGGGCGAGAACAGCCCGCGAAGCATCGCGGAGGCGGTCGCCAAGTCAGAAGTGGAGCGCGCCTCGAAGGCCGCGGCGGTGCTCGGTGGGAACCCCGTGGCCGCGCCTCAGATCGAACTCACCTCTGCGGAGGCAGCCGCCGACGCGTTGCGCAGGCTCGGCCCGGAGGTCGACAAGCGCTTCAGCTGGGCGGAGGACCGCGACCTCTCGAAGGCGAGCGACGGCACGACGCTCGAGCAGCTCATGACCACTCACGCCGCCGAGCTGTCCTCGCACGCCGAACGGCTGCGGGCCGGCTAACAGCAGGCGAACGCGAGTACCACCACCAGGGCCCCCGCGAGATCGGCCTCGCGGGGGTCACGCTGTTAGTTTGTCCTATCCCCGAGATCTGGCGACGGGTGGGTCCTTGGTGGGTCACCACATCT
>CAYZJO010000010.1:0-112261 GCA_964479165.1 uncultured Dehalococcoidaceae bacterium | reverse complement strand
TCGCGTGCGGCTTCGTCCGCTCAAACTTCCCCTTCGCCATCCCTACGCTCCTGTACCACGCGGCGTAACTGCCTGGCCTGTTGCTGCCGCTCGCACGGTCGGACGGCCAAGGCCGCCGCTGCGAACGCGGGATCTGCCCGTGAACGGACAGTCTAGGTGTCGATGAGTGGAGCCCTCAAGCAGATTCGAACTGCTGACCTCGTTCTTACCAAGAACGCGCTCTGCCTACTGAGCTATGAGGGCCCGTGCGCTCCCCGGGTCACACCTCGTGTCAGCGGATCGCTCCTCGAGGGAAACCGACTTCACTGTAACGGGATGCGCTGTTGTGGTGCAGGGGGCAGGATTCGAACCTGCGTAGCCGTGAGGCGGCGGTTTTACAGACCGCTGGATTTAACCACTCTCCCACCCCTGCCTGGGTGTTCGTCGGGTAGTCGTTGGGCCGGCTGTGAATGGAGCCCGAGAGGGGATTCGAACCCGCTAACCTGCCGATTACAAGTCGGCTGCGCTACCGTTGCGCCACTCGGGCCCGTCCCGCCCGCGCTCCGGAGGCTTTCGGCCCGCCAGGATCGGCCCGGACAACTCACACAACAAACATCGCCGTCCCGCGTCAACCGGGAAGGCGAACCACAAAAGTATACGAATCGCGCTTACTGAGGGTCAACGCGCTCGCGATCCTGTCCACGCTCGCCGCGCATCTCCACCCACGAGTCGAACCACCGCTCCTGGAACCGCGTGGCCTCCGCGATCGCGTGGGCGTCCCAACCCTCGAGCGCCGCGCCCTCGATCACAGCCACGAGCTTGTCCTCGACGTCGTCGCATCTTCGGATGACGGCGATGACCGTCGCGACGCAGCGCTCGAGCGGCTCGCTCGCACCGAGTACGTACACGTCGAGGGGGTGCCCGTCGGGCGCGAGCGTGTCGGCGACGTAGCCGTAGTTCAACGCGTAGACGAGGTCCGGCTCACGCGGATGCCGCGACCCAAGCGGGCGGTCGATGACGACCTCGATCTGCCGTCCGGCCCAGTCCTCGAGGCGCAGATTCTCGTCCACGTCCGCATCATCCGTCCGCCCCGCCGCGGGGGTAAGGTGCCCCTCCTACGCTCGAGCCCGGAGATCGAACATGGCCGACGGGAGCGAGGTGAAGCCCACGATCCGCGAGTCCTTCGAGCCCGCCGTCGTACCGCGCGTCCTCGAGATCCTGACGGCCGGATCGATCCCCCGAGCGGTGTACACAGGGAGACGGTCGCCGCGCTCGCGGCTCGGTTCCCGGCCGAGACGTTGCTCCTCGTAGCGCGCGGGCGTCATCGTCGGCTGCATCTGGCGCGAGCCGCAGGGCGACGAGGTCTACGTGGGACGCCTCGCCGTCGATCCCGCGCTCTACGCGCGGGGCGTGGGGCGGGTGCTGCTGCTCGCCTCGATCGAGTGGGCACGAGCCCGCGGGGCAGCCCGCGTGACCCTCAGTGTCCGGCGCGAGCTCGCTGAGAACATCGCGTTCTTCGAACGGCAGGCTTCCGCATCACCCGCGCGCAGTCGCATCCCGGCTACGACCGCCCAACCTTCTACGACATGGCGCTCGTGCTCTGACTTCGGTCCTCGGTCGTTCATTGCCCCTCGATCGGGGCGCTCCTACACTGGCTGCCATGCCGCCCACCAGCGTGACCGTCCGGGTTCCGGCGACTTCTGCGAACCTCGGGCCGGGGTTTGACTCGCTGGGTGTCGCCCTCGACTGGACGGCCGACCTCGTCTTCACCGTCTCCGACTCGCCCGTCCCGAGGCCGAGCGGGCCCATCGAGCACATGGCCGCGACGGCTGCGCTCTCGCTCTATACGCGCGCCGGGATCGCTCCGCCGACTGGCATCAGTGTCGAGTACCGCGGTGACATCCCAGTGGGACGCGGCCTCGGATTGTCGGCGGCGGCGCGCGTGGCCGGGGTCGTCGCTGCGAACGCCCTCACCGATGGCGGGCACCCGCCGGAGACGCTGCTCTCGCTGGCCGTGCAGCTCGAGGGGCACGCGGATAACGCGGCGCCCGCGCTGCTCGGCGGTTTCCAGATCGTGGTTGAGGACGACGACGAGTTCGTCCACCTGCGCATCGAGCCGCCGGACGACCTCAAGGTCGCGCTGCTCGTGCCCAACTTCTCGATGCCGACCCAGGAGTCGCGCAAGGCGCTGCCCGACCGGCTGACGCGGAACCAGTCCGTGCACAACATCGGCCGTGCCGCGCTCCTCGTAGGCGCGATCACGCAGGGGCGGTACGACCTGCTGAACGTGGCGACGGGCGATGTGCTGCACCAGCCCGCGCGGTCGCGCATCTTTGCGCCGATGTACGACATCTTCCAGGCCGCTCGCGATGCGGGCGCCCTCGGCGTCTACCTCTCGGGCGGCGGCTCGACGATTGCCGCCTTCGGCACAGAGCGCCTCGAGGAGATCGCGGGCGCCATGCGCAGCGCCGCCGCGGCGCACGGCCACGACGGTCGCACGCGCGTGTGCGGCTTCTCCTCGGTGGGCGCGACGGTCGTCGGTCCGGACTAGCGAGGCTCAATCGTGGCGTTGATCGTGCAGAAGTACGGCGGCAGCTCCGTCGCGAGTGCCGAGCGCATCAAGCGCGTCGCCGAGCGCATCGCCCGGCGCGCGGAGGCAGGCGACCGCGTCGTCGCGGTGGTCTCGGCGATGGGCAAGACGACTGACGAGCTGATCTCGCTCGCCTCGCAAGTGTCGAGCGCGCCGCCAGCCCGCGAGATGGACGTGCTGCTCTCCACCGGCGAGATCGTCTCGTCGACGCTGCTGACGATGGCGCTGCAGGACCTCGGCCGCGACGCGGTCAGCCTCACGGGGGCGCAGGCCGGCATTCGCACGGACGCCGTCTACGGTCGTGCACGCATCGCTGGCATCAACACCGAGCGCCTCGAGCGCGAGGTCGGCGCGGCGCGCGTGGTCATCGTCGCCGGCTTCCAGGGCATGTCCGAAGACTTCGACGTGACCACCCTCGGGCGAGGGGGCAGCGACACGACCGCGGTTGCGCTGGCGGCGGCACTGCACGCGGACTCTTGCGAGATCTACAGCGACGTCGCCGGCGTCTACACCGCCGACCCGCGCATCTGCCCGCAGGCACGACCGCTGCGCGACATCGGCTACGACGAGATGCTGGAACTGGCGACGACGGGCGCCCGCGTGATGCACGCGCGCGCCGTCGAGATCGGCGCGATCTACGACGTCGAGATCCTCGTGGCGAGCTCGTTCGACGAGGCTGCGCCGGGGACGGTGATCCACAGGGAGACGACGATGGAGCAAGCGAACAAGGTCCGAGGCATCGCACATCAGGACCGCATCGCGAAGGTGACCGTGCGCGGCGTCCCGGACCGCCCCGGCATCGCGGCGCAGCTCTTCGAACCGCTCGCCGAGGCCGGCGTTTCCGTCGACACCATCGTGCAGAACGCCAGCGTCGAGGCGCTGACGGACATGACGTTCACCGTCGCCTCGGGCGAGGTCGGAAAGGCCGTCGACGTCGTCGAGCGCATCCTGCCATCCATCGGCGCGAGCGAGGTCGTCTCGGATCCGGAGCTCGGCGCTGTCTCGATCGTCGGCACGGGGATGTCGTCGAGCCCTGGTTACGCCGCGCGGATGTTCCGCACGCTGTTCGACCACGGGATCAACATCGAGCTGATCTCGACCTCCGAGATCCGTATCACCTGCATCGTGCGCTCGGCGCAGGTCGCGGACGCTGTGCGTGCACTCCACGACGCGTTCGACCTCGACCAGGAGGACTGAGGGGGTCACCGGCACGTGTCGGGCTGGACCTCGGGCGCTACTGTCCGGCTGGGTCGATAGACCGCTGGACGAGGAGAGCCCCTTGGTACGAGCGATCGACATCCACGTGCACGTCCCGATTCCCGAGCAGTACCAGAGCGAGCGGCAGCGCGCCCGCTCGCAGGCGATGCGCAACTACTTCGGGAACCGCGCCACCGAGCAGCGCCCGATCACGGACGCCGACCAGCTCGCCGACTACTACGCGAGCCTCGACATGATGGCGGTGCTGCTCGTCACCGACGCCGAGACGGTCTCGGGCGATCCGCCCGCGCCGATGAGCTACGTCGCCGAGGTGGTCGAGAAGCACCCGAACCAGTTCATCGGCTTCGGTGGCATCGACCCGCACAAGGGCAAGGCCGCAGTCCAGCAGCTCGATCAGATCGTGGACCTCGGGCTGAAGGGGCTGAAGTTTCACGCCGGATCGCAGCGCTTCTTCGCGAACGAGCAGCAGTACTACCCGATCTGGGAGCGCTGCCAGGAGCTCGGCCTCATCTGCCTGTTCCACTCGGGGACGACGGGCGTCGGCGCGGGTACGCCGGGCGGAGGCGGCATCAAGCTCGAGTACATGAAGCCGGTACCGTACGTCGATGACATCGCGGCGGACTTCCCTGACCTCAAGATCATCCTCGCGCACCCCTCGTTCCCCTGGGACAAGGAGGGGCTCGCGGTGATCCGGCACAAGCCCAACGTCTTCATGGACCTCAGCGGCTGGTCCCCGCTCTACTTCGACCCGCTGGTGATGCAGTACGCGAAGACGATCTGCCAGGACAAGATGCTCTACGGCTCGGACTGGCCCGTCGTCACGCCGGACCGCTGGCTCCGCGACTGGGAGACGTACGACGTGGACCCGGCCGTCGACCGAAAGATCATGCGAGACAACGCCGCCAAGCTCCTGGGCCGCGAGGACCTGATCACCGACTAACGCGCGCGCCGAGGGCGCGACGTGAGGAGACAGCGGCGGGTCATCCCGCCGCTGTTGCTAGGTTGGGTGGGACGCGCGGTGGGATCTCCCGTTCGCTCTGTCGATCTCGTCTCCGGTCGTTCGACGTTGTGGTAGAGCGTGCCCGGAACTGGTCTCGTATCGACAGCAGGCCTGCACCGCGGGCTCGACCGCGTGGAAGGAGCACCGATGGGTAGGATCGTCGTCTACAACAGCGTCACGCTCGACGGTGTGATGCAGGCGCCCGCTCGCCCCGACGAGGACTCGCGAGATGGCTTTGAGCACGGCGGCTGGGCGAACCCGTACTTCGATCCCGCCATCGCGGAGGAAGTGGGACACCAGGAGCCGGGCTCGGGCGCGTTCCTCTTCGGCCGGCGCACCTACGAGGACTTCGCGTCGGTGTGGCCGCATATGCCCGCCGATAACCCGTTCGCTGCGCTGCTGAACGAGGGACGAAAGTACGTCGTCTCGCGGACGCTGCGGGAGCCGCTCGAGTGGAAGAACTCGACGCTCCTCGAGGGGGAGGCGAGCGAGTCGGTCGCGCGCCTCAAGTCCGAGGTCGACGCGGACATGATGGTGTTCGGCAGTGGCGAGCTGATCCGCTCGCTGATGCCGCACGGTCTCATCGACGAGTACCAGTTGCTGATCCACCCGTTGGTGCTGGGCAGCGGACGGCGTTTGTTCAATGGCGACGGCACACTGGCACGTCTACAACTCGTGGATTCAAGGACGACCTCGACCGGCGTGATCGTCGCGACATACCGGCCGGGGTGAGTGACGGTTCGAGAGTGGCGGCCGTGTCGGAAGTCGCCGATGTCGCCAGTTCCATCTAGGCACCGAGCGATCGAGATGTTCCACTATTCGTCCGCCCCGCTCCGATCGCAGTTGGACAGCCCCACCCTGAACGTGAACCGAGGCTGGCGAGACTCAGATCTCGGCGGTCGGGAGACGACGGAATGACACTCGAAACTGGCTTCGCCATCGAGGCGCGCGGGCTCGTGAAGACCTTCGGCGAGACGCGCGCAGTCGATGGGTTGGACCTACAGGTACAGGCGGGCGGCGTCCACGGAGTGCTCGGGCCGAACGGCGCCGGCAAGACTACGGCGCTGCGTATGCTCGCGACGCTGCTGCCACCCGACGCGGGCACCGCGACCGTCCTCGGACATGACATCGTCCGCGAGGCCGATACGGTGCGGTCGCGCGTCAGCATGACCGGGCAGTTCGCTTCGGTCGACGAAGACCTGACCGGCATCGAGAACCTGGTGCTGCTGGGGCGGCTGCTCGGCCACTCGTCGAGCGCGGCGAAGGTGCGCGCGGGGGAGCTCCTCGAGGCGTTCGGGCTCGCCGATGCCGGCAAGCGCCAGGTGAAGACGTACTCCGGAGGCATGCGGCGGCGCATCGACATCGCCGCAAGCATCGTCGTGACGCCTGACCTCATCTTCCTCGACGAGCCGACGACCGGCCTCGACCCGAGGAGTCGCAACCAAGTGTGGGACATCGTGCGCGCGTTGGTCGGCCACGGCACGACGGTCCTGCTGACGACGCAGTACCTCGACGAGGCGGACCAGCTCGCGGACCGCATCGCGATCATCGATCGCGGCAAGGTCATCGCCGAGGGGACGAGCGGCCAGCTCAAGGCGTCGGTGGGGTCGGGTGTGCTGCACGTGCGTCTGCACGACGCCGGTCAGCGAGCCGACGCAGAGCGGTCCCTCGCGCACACCCTCGGCGTGGACGTACAACTCGAGTCGGACCCGGCGGCGCTGTCGGCTCGCGTCGAGGACGCCGAGCGCGTTGCGCTCGCGCTCGCGGAGCTGGCGCGGTCTGGCGTTGGCGTCGCGAACTTCGCGCTCGGCCAGCCGAGCCTCGACGAGGTCTTCCTCGCACTGACGGGTCGCCCGGCCACCGAGGACGAGACGAACACGGAGGACGCCGCGTGACCACCTCGACCCCCACGCCCACGCGATCCGCGGCCTCCGAGCCCGCGGCGGAGACGATCCGCTCAGCGCTGGCCTCGAGCGCCCGCCCGCCTCGACCCAGCGCGCTCTCGACCTCGTTGACCTTCGGCTGGCGCGCGCTGCTGAAGATCAAGCACGTCCCGGAGCAACTCTTCGACGTGACCATGTTCCCGATCATGTTCACGCTGATGTTCACGTTCCTCTTCGGAGGAGCGCTCGCCGGCTCCACCCAGGAGTACATCCAGTTCCTGCTGCCGGGCATCCTGGTCCAGACCGTCGTGATGATCACGATGTACACGGGCACGGCCCTCAACAACGACATCAAGAAGGGCGTTTTCGACCGCTTCAAGTCGTTGCCGATCTGGCGGCCGTCGGTGCTGGTGGGGGCGCTGCTCGGGGACGCGTTCCGCTACTCGATCGCGGGAACGATCGTCATCGGCCTTGGGCTGATTCTTGGCTTCCGGCCGGAAGGCGGCGCGATGGGCGTTCTTGTCGCGCTGGGGCTGCTCCTGGTGTTCTCATTCAGCCTCTCGTGGGTCTGGACGTCGCTCGCGCTGATCATGCGTACCCCGGAGTCGCTGATGGCGGTGAGCATGATGGTGCTGTTCCCGCTGACCTTCATCAGCAACGTCTTCGTCGATCCCCAGACGATGCCCCGGCTGCTGCAGTCCTTCGTCAAGATCAACCCGATCAGTCACCTCGTGACCGCGTCGCGCGGTCTGATGGCCGGCGAGATGCCCGGCGAGGTTGGTTGGGTGCTGCTTGCCTCTGCGGTCCTGGTGGCGGTCTTCGGCCCACTGACGATGTACCTCTTCGGCAACCGCAGCTAGTTCCGAGCCTCGCGGCTCGAGGTCTCGGCAAATTCCCTCCAGATCGGCGGCCGAGGCTGTCGATCTGAGGGGTTGCCGTTCGTCGTGTATCCAGAACGGCGGGGAGTCGCCGCGATCGCGGGTGATGCGCAGAGAGGTGCTGGCCGGTGAAGTACATGCTGCTGGTCTACCTGGACGAAAAGGCGATACAGGCCGCGGACCCGGGCCCCGAGGGCATGCAGCCCTGGCTGGACTACTCGACTGCCCTCAACGAAAGCGGCCTGTTCCGCTTCGGCATGCCCCTCGACTTCACAACCTCCGCCACGACGGTGCGCGTCCGCGATGACGAGCGCGTGATTACGGACGGCCCCTTCGCGGAGACGAAGGAGCAGCTCGGCGGCTTCTACGTCCTGGAGTGCGACGACCTGGACGAGGCCCTGGACTGGGCTGCGAAGTGCCCGGGTGCGCTCACTGGATCGATCGAGGTGCGCCCGATTCCGGATTTCCCCGGGGCGATGGAATAGCCGCGGGCGTAGCCGGCCTCGAGGAGAACCGACGCGATGAAGTTCATGCTGTTGCTCTACGGCCGCGAAGACGGCGCGGACGAGTCACCCGAGTCGATGGAGGCGTGGGCCGCGTTCGACGCGGAGGCAGAGGCCGCCGGCGTGCTGGCGGGCGGCGAAGCCCTCGAGCCGACCACCAAGGCGCGGACGCTGCGCGTCGAGAGCGCCGAGATCACCGACGGTCCCTTCGCGGAGACGAAGGAGCAGCTCGGCGGCTACTACGTCCTCGACTGTACCGACATCGACGAGGCTTTGCGCTGGGCGAAGAAGGTGCCGATCGACCCGCGCGGTTGCATCGAGGTGCGTCCTATCCTCGATGTCAGCGCGTTGATGGGCGACGCCGGCTGACACTTGTCCGCCGTCCGTCGCTCGATGGAGGGCGGATGGCAGGTTCGGGGGCAGGCGACGGCCAGCGGGCTCCAGCGCGCGATCGCGAGGCCGCCGCGCGCAACGCGCTCGCACAGGTGCACAGCGAGGAAGGCACGAAGCTCGTCGCCACGCTCATTCGCGCGTGCGGCGGAGACTTCGAACTCGCCGAGGACGTGCTGCAGGAGGCGTACGCCGCCGCCCTCGAACGCTGGCCGGTCGACGGCGTGCCCTCGAGGCCGGGGGCCTGGGTGCTGACTGCCGGACGCCGCAAGGCGATCGACCGCCTCCGGCGCGACCAGAATCTGCGTCGCAAACAGGACGCGCTCGAGCGCATCGCCAGCATCGAGGCGCAGATCGCGGCGTCCGAGGATGCCGTCGGAACGGCCACGGGAACGAAGCTCGAGATGCTGGAAGACGACCGTCTGCGCCTCATCTTCACCTGCTGCCATCCGGCGATCGCCGTCGACTCGCGCGTCGCGCTGACGCTGCGCACTGTGGCCGGCCTCGAGACACCCGAGGTCGCGCGGGCGTTCCTCGTGCCCGAGGCGACGATGGCGCAGCGGATCGTGCGCGCGAAGCGCAAGATCCGCGACGCCGGCATCCCGTACCGCGTGCCACCCGATCACCAGCTGCCGGACCGCCTCGCCGACGTGTTGAGCGTGATCTACCTCGTGTTCAACGAGGGCTATGCGGCAACGGCCTCGGACACGCTCGTCCGCGCGGACCTCTGCGCGGAGGCGATCCGCCTCGGACGGTTGCTCCTCGAGCTGATGCCCGACGAGCCCGAGGCGATGGGGCTGCTCGCGCTGATGCTGCTGCACGACGCGCGTCGCGGCGCCCGCACCGACGCCGCCGGCGACCTGGTGACCCTCGAGGACCAGGACCGCAGCCTGTGGGACCGCGCGCGCATCGAGGAGGGCGTCGCCCTCGTGGAGCAAGCGCTGCGTCGACGTCGGGCAGGGCCGTACCAGCTGCAGGCGGCGATCGTTGCCGTGCACGCCGAGGCGCCGAGCGCGGACAAGACCGATTGGCCGCAGATCGTCGGTCTCTACACGGAGCTGCTGCGTATCCAGCCCTCGCCCATCGTCGAGCTCAACCGCGCGGTCGCGATGGCGATGGCGTGGGGAGTCGACCTCGGCCTCGCGCGCATCGCGGGTCTTGAGGCCGACGGCCGGCTCGCGCAGTACTACTTGTTGCCTGCCGCCCGCGCCGACCTCCTGCGGCGGGCGGAGCGCTTCGCCGAAGCTGCAACCGCCTACCGCGAGGCGCTGCCGCTGACCGCGAACCCGGTCGAGCAGCGCTACCTTGAGCGGCGCCTCGCGGAGGTGGTGTCGGCGGGTGCGATCAAGTAGGAGGGCGTCCTCGCTCGCTCGGCCGGCCTCGAGGTTGCCGCCGCCGAGCACCGGCACGAGCGCGGCCTCGTCGTTGAGTGCCGGCCGGTCTGGGCCGAGACCCGCGAACGGAACGAGTACGATCGCAGCTCCCGTCCTGGTCGGTGTGCGCGCCCTCCACTTGCGGTGGGTGCTCCTCGGCCACCCATGGAGGTGTCATGGCCGATCGCAACTCGCCACACGACCCTGAACCGATCACCGTCCTCGATGCACTGCACTCGACACCGGCACGGCGGTACCTGAAGCCCGACCCGGTCCCGCGCGAGATCATCCACGCGATCCTGGACGCCGCCATCCGTGGCCCCTCCGGTGGCAACACGCAGGCCTGGGCGTGGATCGTCGTGACCGACCCGGAGGTGAAGCGCCCCATCGCCGAGTGGTACCGCGAGGGCTGGGAGCGTGCGTACGGCAGTCGGCGGGAGGCGATCCTGGCCTCCGAGGATGGGGCTGGCCTCGGGCGGCGCAACTTCCTCAGTGCGGAGCACCTCGCGCAGCACCTGGAGGACGCGCCCGTCTGGATCATTCCGGTCCTCATGGGCGCGGCGCGGAGCCAGAGTCCCCGCGCCGGCTCGTCGATCTACGGGGCGGTGCAGCAGCTCGTGCTCGCCGCCCGCGCGTACAACATCGGCGCCACGCTCACGAGTCTCTACGCGGGCCACGAGGACGACGTGAAGCGGCTCCTCGGCCTGCCGGAGGACGCGCTCACGATGGCGCTCATCCCGCTCGGCTATCCGGAGCGGGGCCGCTGGGCGCAACCGAAGCGCCGTCCGGTGGAGGAGGTAGCGCACCTCAACCGCTGGGGGGCTGGCTGGAGTCCGTCTGCCTGAACCGCCGTCGGACGCGGGCTATTCCGTTGAGCGCCGGTCGCCCCGAGGCGAGTTCGGCCGCTTGGCCTGCGGGAAGGGCGTCTCGCCGCGCGCGAGCATCGCGACGGACTCCGCGATCTTTCGCTCGCGCGTGGCCTGCCGCTTCACCGACTGCACGCGGTAGATGAGCGCGGTGCGGTTCGTCGAGGTCAGCACGTCGAACATCGCCTGTGCGTCGGGGTCGGAGGCGATGGCCCCCGCGAGGTCGGCGGGGACCTCGGTGGGGTTCGGTCCGCCGTAGGCGATCGCCCAGCGTCCGTCCTCCTGGGCCGCCCGCACCTGCGCGCGCCCTGCCTCGTGCATCCGGCCCTCGCGCTCGAGCCGCTCGATCCGGGAGACGTTGATGCCGGACCACGCACTCTTCGGGCGTCGCGGCGTCATGCGGATGCGGTAGGAGCCCTCGTCTCGTGACCGCGCCTGGCCGTCGATCCAACCGAAGCACAGCGCTTCCTCCTGCGCCTGCTCGAGGGTGAGCGAGGTCACGTCGCCGCCCTTCTTGTGCAGCACGAGCCACACCCCGGACGGCGAGCGGTGGTGCTCGAGGAGCCACGCGCGCCAGGCGGCCATGTCGGACACGAGCAGCTCAGGCAGTTCGACGGGCATCGGCGTCTCCGAGCTCCATCGTGGCATCGACTCGGCGCGTGGCACAACGCCTCGTCGGACGGGCGCTCGCGTGGCCCGAGTAGAATGCGGGCGTTCCGACGCACTGCGAGGGGGAGCGATGCCCGCCTACGAATTCATCAAGTACGAGCAGGACGGCGCGGTCGTCACGATCACGCTCAACCGCCCCGAGGCGCTCAACGCCCTGTCGAGGCCGCTCGAGACGGAGCTGCACGCGGGCCTCGATGAGGCGGCCGCAGATGAGTCGGTGCGCTCGATCGTGCTCACGGGCGCGGGACGTGCGTTCTCGGCCGGGTACGACATCTCGGGCGGCGAGGGGCCGCGCCGGCCACGTTCACCGATGGGGCCGTACCTGCGCGCGGGGTACGACTCGGCGATGCGGAACCCGGGCATGATGATGCACCTGATGGAGCTGCCGAAGCCGATCGTGGCAGCGGTCAACGGCTGGTGCGTCGGCGGCGGGTTCTGGTACGCGCTCGCCTCGGACATCACCCTGGCCTCGGACCAAGCGGTGTTCGCGCAGCCCGAGATCCGCATGATCTCGAACTCGACCGTCCTCTTTGCCGCGCTCGCCGGCTGGAAGAACGCACACCGCTACACGCTGACGGGGGACCACTTCGACGCGGCCGAGGCGCTGCGCATCGGCGTAATCAACGAGGTCGTGCCGCACGACCAGCTGATGGACCGCGCGACCGCGCTCGCGAGGCGGCTGGCCCAGGTGCCGCCCGACGCGGTGAAGCTGAACAAGGCGATCACTACCTACGGCATGGAGGCGATGGGGCTGCGCAACGCGCTCAACATCAACGCGTTCCTCTC
This sequence comes from uncultured Dehalococcoidaceae bacterium, assembly GCA_964479165.1. Classification (GTDB taxonomy): domain Bacteria; phylum Chloroflexota; class Dehalococcoidia; order UBA2979; family UBA2979; genus CAYZJO01. Next base: position 100,126 of record CAYZJO010000010.1, on the reverse strand, counting down.
GACCATCGTCTCCGCGTCGAACGAGGGGCCGGACATCGAGCACCTCGAGAAGGCGCGCGAGGAGGGCGGCTTCCGCGCGTTCCTCGAGGCGCGCGACGGCCCGTTCCAGCCCGAGCCCTTCGGCCCGCGCAGCCGGCCGCGCGAGTAGGCCGCCTTGCCCGGTCCGCTCGAAGGCATCCGCGTCGCCGACTTGACGCGCGGCATCGCAGGGCCGCACGCGACGAAGCTCCTCGCCGACTACGGCGCGGAGGTGACGAAGGTGGAGCCACCTTCGGGCGACCCCTCGCGGTCGTGGGGTCCGTTCAAGGACGACGTGCCGAACGCCGAGACGAGCGCGCCCTTCCTCTGGCTGAACACGAACAAGCGCAGTATCACGGCGGACCTCACGTCGCCCGCAGGCGTCGAGGTGACGCGACGTCTCATTGCGCACTGCGACGTGGTCGTCGAGGACTTCACGCCGGGCGAACTCGCGAGGCTCGGCCTCGACCTCGAGGCACTGCGGCGCGAGCGGCCGGCGCTCGTGGTCTGCTCGGTGACGCCGTTCGGGCAGGACGGGCCCTACGCGACGCTGGTGGCGACCGACCTCATCCTGCAGGCGATGGGCGGCGCCGTGTACGCGACCGGGCACGAGGAGCGCGCGCCGCTCGCTCTCGGCGGCACGTACGCCGAGTGGCAGGGCGGCCTCGCGGCGGCGCTCGCAGTGGTGATGGCCGTCTACCGCGCGGAGGAGACGGGCGAGGGCGATCACGTCGACCTCTCGATCTACGAGACGCAAGCCGGAGGCAAGGACCGGCGTCAGCTCGCGCTGCTCGCGCACTCCTACGCCGGAGTGATCACGAGACGGCACGGGACTGCGTTCGCGATCTGCTCCGGTGTGCGGCCGTGCAAGGACGGGTTCATCAACCTGCTGGGCAACGGTCCGAGGCTCCCGGCCGTCCTCCGCATGATCGGTCGCGACGATCTGGCCGAGCGTCCCGAGGTGCGCGGACCGGAGGAACTGCTGCCCCCCGAGCTCGTCGAGGAGATCGAGGCGTCCTACCTCGCGTGGACGCTCGAGCACGAGATGCGCGACGCCCTCGAGATCGCGCAGCAGCACCGCATCCTCGGTGGGACCGTGCATTCGATCGCGGACGTGCTCGCCGACCCGACGTTCCGCGAGCGCGGGCTGTGGGAGGTCATCGACCATCCCGCGACCGGCCCGGTCGAGTACCCCGGCCGTCCGTTCATCATGTCGGATTCGCCTCGACCACCCGCGCGCAGGGCGCCGCTCCTCGGAGAGCACACCGTCGACGTGTTGACGGGCGAGCTCGGATACGTCGAGTGACGAGGTGCGGTCGCTGCGCTCGGTCGGGGCGGTGTGACCGTCCCCCGCGACCCCGGCGGACCAGGCGCCCGAGTGGGTGTTACGTTCCTGAGACAGGAAGCAACCCCTATGTAGTGGCGCTTGCCTGTAGTCTGCGCTGTGATTCCCCCAGTAGCAGCAAGCCCACCTGACTTGGGACGCCCATCAACCCTGAGCCATCGGTCGTGTCAGCCGCGGACGCCATTCAGCGCCAGATCCTCATCCCGGACGAGGACCTGCGGGACTTCGCGCGCCACTCGTCGGTTCCGTTCCACTGGGTGACGCCGGACGGGCTCATCCTCGAGGCGAACCAGGCGGTCCTCGACATGCTCGGCTATGAGGCCGAGGAGTACATCGGGCGGAACATTGCTGCGTTCCACGCGGACTCGGATGCGCTGGCAGAACTGCTGGAGCGCAGAGCCCGGGGCGAAGCCGTGAGTTCGTTCGAGGCGCAGCTCCGCTGCAAGGACGGTTCGATCAAGGACGTCTTACTCGACTCGCACGTCCACGTGGCGGACGGTCGTGTCGTCCACACGAGCATCATTCGAGACATGAGTCAGCGGCGCGCGTTGGACGAGGCGGGCTTTCGTCTCGCGGCCATCGTCGAGTCGTCCAGCGACGCGATCGTCGGCAAGGACCTCAATGGCATCGTTCGGTCTTGGAACGCCGGCGCCGAGCGACTCTTCGGCTACACCTCGGAGGACATGGTCGGTCGCTCGATTCGCACCATCATCCCGGCGGACCGGCAGGCCGAAGAGGACGAGGTGCTTCGCCGGGTGCGTGGCGGGGAGATCGTCGATCACTTCGAGACCATCCGGCAGCGGAAGGACGGCAGCCTCGTCCCGATCTCACTGACGATCTCGCCGGTGAAAGACCGCCGCGGGCGCATCATCGGCGCGTCCAAGATTGCGCGTGACATCACGGTGCAGCGCGAGGCCGAGGAGGCACTGCGCCGAACGCTCACGCTGAAGGACCAGTTCCTCGGCCTGGTTTCCCACGAATTGCGCACGCCGATCTCGACAATCGTCGGGAACGCGCAGCTCCTGCGGCGTCGCATCGACCGGCTGCCGGAGGACCTCCGGAACCAGGCGCTCGAGGACATCGCGAGCGAGGGCGAGCGGCTCCAGCGGATCATCGAAAACCTGCTGGAGATGACCCGGCTTGAAGCCGCCGATGAACTGACGCAGGAACCGATTGACGTGGTGAGCCTCGCGGTCGAAACCGTGGACGCGTCGCGGAAGCGAGCGCGGCACCGCGAGATCACCCTCGACGTCGAGGGAGACATACCGCGCGTGGGGGCGGACCGCACGCTCGTCGCCCTCGTGCTCCAGAACCTGATCACCAATGCCAACAAGTACAGCCCGGCTGCCACGACGATCGACGTCGTCGTGCGGCAGACGGAGGACGGGGATGTGGAGGTCGCCGTGCTGGACCGCGGAAGCGGCATTCCCCCGGACGAGGTCGAGCAGATCTTCGAGCCGTTCTATCGCTCCTCGGTGACCAAGGCGATCGCCCCGGGCATGGGCCTGGGGCTGGCGGTCGCGCGCAAGGTGCTGGAGGCGCAGGGCGGTTCGATCCGCGTCGAACCGCGGCCCGGCGGAGGGAGCGTGTTCGCGTTCAGGCTCCCGCCGTTCCCAGAAGACGGCGCGTGATGCCTGCCGCGGAAGCGACCCGTACCAATCAGGCGCGAATTCTCGTCGTCGACGATGACGAGGCGCTGCTCCGGCTGATCCGCCTGGCGCTCGCCTCCGAGGATTTCGAGGTGAGAACCGCCAGGGATGGGCTCGAGGGGTTGGAGGCCCTCGAGGACCACCCGTTCGATCTCATCGTGCTGGACCTGCAGATGCCCCGGATGAGCGGGGAGAGCATGTACGCGGAGTTGCGAGCGCGGGGACACACGCTCCCGGTCCTCATCCTCTCCGCCTACGGCGCCGAACGAGCGCGCATCCAGTTGAGGGCCGATGCGGCGATGGGGAAGCCCTTCGACGTGGACCTGCTGATCGATCGGATCCGCGCGCTCCTCAGCGTGCAGTCGCCCGAGGAGGACTAGCGTGAGGCGCATCCTCGTGGTCGAGGACGACGAGCCGACCAGGCGCCTCCTGGACCTGATCCTCCTCGACGTGGGTGAGCACGAACTGATGCATGCGGCCGCGGGGCGAGAAGCCCTCACCGAGATCTCGAGCGGCGCGCCGGACTTGCTGATCCTCGACATGCACCTACCCGACATGGACGGCCTCAGCCTGTTTCGGGAAGTGCGGCGAACGGGCTTCGACGGCCCGGTCCTGGCGTTAACGGCGAGCTCCTCGCGCGACCCGCTGCTGGAGGCACTCCGAGCCGAGCCGCTAGCTCCGTCCGTGCTGCTCAAGCCGTTCGACGTGGACGAGCTGACGAATCGCATCCAGGCGCTGCTCCGAGGGGAGACATCCGCCGCGGCAAGCGCGTAAGGTCCTCCGGTCGGCAGCCGGGAGGGAGGCTCTCCCGTGGCTCGTGAGTATCGTGTCACCCCCGCGGCCCGGTTCTTCAACGGTTTGATGAAGCCGCTGCTCCGGCTCGGCGTCGGCCCGAAGGGGACGATGCTGCTCACAACGCGCGGCCGTCGTACCGGCCGGAGCACCACGATTCCCGTCAACGTCACCGAGCACGAGGGGCAGCGCTATCTCGTCTCGCCATACGGACAGCGTGCCTGGGTGCACAACGTGCGAGCGAGCGGGAATGCGGAGCTGCGGCGCGGCCGGCGTTCGGGTCGCGTGCGCCTCGAGGAGGTGGACGCGACGACGGCGGCGCCGGTGCTGAAGCAGTACGCCGCTGCGAACGCCATCACGAGGCCCTACTTTGACGCGCAGCCGGACTCGCCGCTCGCCGACTTCGAGGCGGAGGCGTCGCGGCACCCGGTCTTCCGCATCGCGGGCCCTGCCAGCTAGCGAGGAGGAGCGCCCGATGGCATCGCTACCCCTCGAGGGCGTGCGCGTGCTCGACCTGACGGTGGTGTGGGCCGGGCCGTACTGCGGCCAGCTCCTCGCGGAGTGGGGCGCTGAGGTCATCCGGATGGAGCCAATCACCGCGCTCCAGCCTCAGACGCGCGGGGTCGAGCGCGCGCGCTTCCTCACCAAGGAGCTCGTGCAGGCGGGAGTCGCGCGCGGTGCGATGGCGAGCGGCTTCCCCAACGCCGATCCCGGCGACGATCCCTGGAACCGCGGCGTCTCCTTCAACTCCTCGTCCAGCAACAAGCTCTCGTTCACCGGCAACATCCGGAAGCCCGAGGGCCTCGAGGCGTTCATGCGGCTCGTCGAGATCTCGGACATCGTCATCGAGAACAACGTGCCCGAGACCATCGATAAGATGGGCATCACCTACGAGCAGCTGGCCGAGGTGAATCCGCGCATCATCATGGTGCGCATGCCGGGCTTCGGCCTCACGGGGCGGTACAGCAACTACCGCGCCTGGGGGAATCACCTCGAGGGGATGGCCGGGCACCACATCGTGCGCTCGTACCCCGATATGACGCTCGACGCTGCTGGCGAGAGCTACGCCTGCGACTCCGTCGTCGGCCTCAACGGTGCGCTGGCCGCGGTGATGGCGCTGCGGCATCGGCGCCGCACCGGCCGCGGCCAGCAGGTCGAGGTGCCGCAGATCGAGGCGTTCGCGCAGATGCTCGGCGTCGAGCTCCTCGACTACACGATGAACGGCCGCGTGGCCGGCCCGATGGGCAACGAGCACCGCTCACACTCTCCGCACCACGTCTATCCCTGCGCCGATGACGAGACCGGCCCCGACCGCTGGATCGCGATCGACGTCGGCACGGAGGAGCAGTGGACCGCGCTCTGCCGCGTGCTCGGTGCGGAGGCTCTCGCCTCGGACGCCCGCTTCGAGGACGGCCTGGCGCGTCATCGTAACCGCCGGGATCTCGACGCGGAGATCGCGGCTCTCACGCGGACTCGCCAGCGCATGACGCTGTTCCGCGAGCTGCAGGCCGCGGGCGTCCCGGCGGGCCCGGTCCAGGACGACCGCGACTGCTTCGAGTGCGAGCACCTGCGCGCCCGCAACTGGTACGAGCCGCAAACCCGCGAGGACCTCGGCACGTTCGACTACCCCGGCACGATCTTCCGCATGGCGGACACGCAGCTCCCGCCTCGCCGCCCGCCGCCCCGCCTCGGCCAGGACAACGACTACGTCTACCGCACGCTCCTCGGTTTCAGCGACGCGGAGTACCAGGCGCTGAAGGATGCAGGCGAAGTCGGCGACACGTATCCCGAGTGGCTACTCCGCGGCGGGGAGTGAGTGCTCTGGCACGGGCGAGAGGGCGTACCGCTCCCCCCGTTGGAGGTAGGTCACGCGCGCGGCGAGACCGGCGGCCTCGACTTCTTGCTGGAAGTCGGCGAGCGGCGAGGTGAAGACGTCGTAGTCGTCGTAATGGATGGGGATGGCACGCTCCGGCTCGACCATGCGGATCGCGTCGATGCCCTGTTTCCCGTCCATGGTGACCATCACGCCCATCACGCGCGTTCCCCCGAGGTGGAGGAACGCGAGGTCGATCGCCGGGTAGCGCTGCGGGATCTCGCGCAGGTCGTCGATCGCGAGGGTGTCGCCGGTGATGTAGATGCGGAGCAGGCGGTCGCCCGCCTCGCTGAAAAAGTCGAGGATGCTGCCCATGACGTCCGGCAGCGCGAAGTCGACCGGCCGCGGTCCGTGCCGACCGGGCGTCGCCGTGACGCCTACTTGAAGTCCGTCGCGGCTCGCTGTCACGGTCTCCCACGTCTCCAGCGGTACAGCGTTGCCGAAGCCCAGGGAGCGCAACTCCTTGGCGGCCTCAGGGGTGGTGACGATCGGCAGCGATTTGTCGAGGTCGCGCTCCGCCACCCGGTCGAAGTGGTCGCCGTGGAAGTGTGAGAGCACCACGAGATCGAGCGGCGGCAAGTCGGCGATGTTCAGGGCAGGGTCCGTCTGCCGCGTCGCGTGGAGGCCGTAGCCCAGCGGGACCTGCTCGTCGCGGTGGATGAAGTTCGGGTCCGTCAGGATGGTGAATCCCGCGAAGCGGATGAGCAGCGTGGCGTTGCCGATGAACAGCGCTGAGTCCTCGATCCCGTCGGCGGTCCGTGCCGGAAGTTCGAGAGTCCGTTGTTCGCCCATCGTGCTTGCCCCTGTACTGCCCGGTCGTAGCGGGCTCGTGATGGCTCCACGCTATCCAGCAGCCGGCGTCGCGCGCACAAATGGCCGCATTTTCGGTGTTGCATCTTGCTGGCGATCCCGGCAGTACACTCGCCGCCCATGCGCATCCCCCCGCCGCAGCTCGTGGCGATCGCCGTCCTCGCCGCCATCTGGGGCGGCTCGTTCATGGCGATCAAGGTCATGCTCGAGGAGATGGGACCTGTCGCGATCGCGTGGGTGCGGCTCGGAGGTGGGGCGGCGCTGATCCTCGCGGTCGTCGCGGTGCAGCGGACACACATTCCAAGGGACGGGCGCTACTGGACGGACGTCGCGGTCGTTGCGGTGCTCGCGGCCGCCATTCCGCTCGTCCTCATTCCCTGGGGTGAGCGAGCGATCTCATCGCAGCTCGCCGGCCTGCTCAACGGGACAACGCCGCTGTGGGTCGCATTGCTCGCGCACGCGGCACTACCCGCAGAGCGCCTCGACCGACGGGCCACGCTGGGTCTCGCGATCGGCTTCGTCGGAGTGCTCGCCGTCATCGGACCCGATGTCTTCGACGTGGGCAACTCGTCGACGCAGGGGGCGCTGGCGGTCGTGCTGGCGACCCTGGGCTACGGAGTCGGCGCGGTGTATGTGCGGGCGCGGCTCGCACAGACGAACTCGACGTTGCTGGCGGGGACGCAGAGCGCGGTCGCCTTCTTGGTGCTCACGCCACTGTTGCTCGCGGTGGAGGGCGTCCCGGACCTCGGAGGCCTGTCGAGCCGTGTGCTGCTCGCGACGGTCGCGCTGGCGCTGCTGTCCTCGGGCGTTGCGTACATCATTTACTACTGGCTGCTCGCGACCTTGCACGCGACCCAGGCCGCGATTGTTACGTACCTCATCCCGCTCGCGGCGCTGTTCTGGGGCTGGCTCGTCCTCGACGAGTCGATCGGCTTGGGGGCGCTGCCGGGGCTCCTGCTGATCGCGGTCGGGATCTACCTGGTGAGCGTGCCGCGGCGGACTGGGCTCGGACGCGAGGACGCCCCGGAGCGGCCGGGGCGTCCTGGAGCCGTCAGATAACGGCCGCTCGCGGTACGCGTGGAACTTGAGGTCCGCGTACTGGGAAGTCCGGCGGGGGCCGTCTCCTCGAGGGTAGGAGCGGCGGGGCCCGTCGCGGGGTTCGTTACGGCGTGCGCAGGAAGTTGTCGATCTGGCTCACGCCGCGGACGGCCCGCGCTGCCTCGGCTGCGGCGTTCGCGAGGTCCTTGCTCGGCAGTTGCCCTCGGAGCGTGACGTGCCCGCGCCACGACTCCACGCTGATCGCGTTCGCCGGGACCCCGGGGACCAGGCGAACGGCCTGCGCGACGCGGGCCGCAATCGCGTGGTCGCCACCGCGAAGCATGGCGAGCCGCTCGCGCACGGCTCGGAGCACTCCTCCGCCACCGCCCTTGTCCTGAGCCTGCGACATCGCACCGGTACCAGCCATCGTTGCCCTCCCTCGTACGAACTGTGGTACATGAGATACTACGCAGGAAACCAAGGAGATGACAACACGATTAGAATGTTCCGGCGGGTTGCCAATAGCAGGCTTCGGGGGCGAGCATTTGAGCTGGACGGCTCACCGCCTTCGAGCCCAAGCCAGGGGAGGACAAGGTTGCTCTCGGAGGCTCGCACTGCGGGCGACGATTCCAGCCTCATATCCAACGGTTCCTGGACGCTTCTGACCAACCACGGCGCGGCGTTGGTGTACGTCGCAGAGCACCCGGACGCTCGGATCACGGACGTGGCGGGCGCGATCGGCGTAACCGAGCGCTACGCGGCGCAGGTGCTCTCGGACCTGCGCGCTGTGGGTTACATCCACGCCGAACGCGTCGGGCGGCGCAACGTCTACCGCCTTGACCCCGGGCAGCCGATGCGACGTCGTGACGACAAGCACGTGTCTGACCTGCTCGCCGGCCTCGCCGATTTGAACGGCAACGTCGAGGGAGAGCGCCGGTCGAAGAGCCGCGCGCGGTAACCGCTCCTACCACGATGTCCTGAGGGAGTCTCGTAACGCCAGGTCGCCGGGATCCGATATCTCTGTAGCGGGTCCATATGCGCGATTGATCGCGCCGGCGCGACGGTAAGTCGCAGTCGTCTGCGCCTCCGTGTGCACGCGTGCTTGTCTCTCCTCGAGCCGGAGGTTGAACCCGTTGACGTCGACTCCATGGGGCCCCCGCCTTTCGCTGCTGTCGCGTCGCGCGTACGGCGTCTTCCGGGGGCAAAGCATGACCTCGGTGCTCGTCCGCGGAGCGACATCGTCGTTCGTGATCAACGTGCTCGGGATCTTCATCGGCTTCGGCGTCACGATCGTCCTGACGCGCACGCTTGGAGCGGACAGCTACGGGAACTACGCCTACGTCACGAACTGGATGGAAATCGTCATCATCTTCGCGTTGATGGGCGTGCCGTCCACGTACATTCGCTTCCTCGCGGGATACAACGGCACGGAGGACTGGTCGCACTTCCGAGGACTGCAGAGGCGGGGCACGCAGATCGTGCTCGTCTCGAGCCTCGTGTCCGTGGCGGCCGCACTGGCCGTCATGGCAGTGCTGCACGAGCGACTGAACCGTGAACTGGTCATCGCATTCCTGATCGCCTTCGCCTTCGTCCCGCTCCAGGCCATAGGTAGCCTCCAGGGCGCCACGCTGAACGCGCTCAAGCAGATCGCATGGTCACAGATACTTGGCCGCCTCCTCTTCCCCGTCATCTTCATGAGTCTCGTGGGGATCGCGTACCTGATCGTCCAGGGTGAGCTCACCGCCTACCACGTGCTGCTCGCGAACCTGCTCGCCGGCGCCGTGCTGATCGGGATCGGGCGGGTGCGGATGATCCGAGCGGTGCCCGCAGCGGTGAAGAACGCCAAGCCGCTGTACGACACCTGGCACTGGCTCCGCGTCTCCGGTTCGCTGCTGTTCGTGCAGGAGATGCGCGTGTTGATGAACCGCACGGACATCGTGCTGGTGGGTGCGCTGCTCGGTACCCGCGAGGCGGGCATCTACGCGATCGCCACGCGCCTCGCGAACCTGAGTGCGATGGGACTGAACGCGGCGGGCGTCGTCACCGCACCGCTCGCCGCGGAGCTCTTCGCGAAGGGCGACCGCGAGGAGTTGCAGCGGATCGTGTCGCTCGCGGTATGGGGCTCTGCGCTCTCCTCCATGGCGCTCGCCTTCGCTCTCCTCGTGGGTCACCAATTCGTGCTCGGGGTCTTCGGCGCCGAGTTCACCGCGGGCGCCACGGTGATGTTCATTCTCCTCGCCGGGACGCTGATTAACTCGTGGACCGGCCCCGTGGGCATCCTGCTCAACATGACGGGCTACCATGGCATGAACGCCAAGCTCATCGCGGGCACCGCCCTGTTCAACCTCGCGCTGAGCTACCCGGCGATCCTGCTGTGGGGGGCAAACGGCGCCGCGCTGGTGACCGCAGCGAGCGTCGCCCTGAAGAACGTCATCACGTGGTGGGTGGTGTACCGGAATCTCGGCATCAACTCATCGATCCTCGTCCGCCCTCGTCTGAGCCGCGCGAGCGGAACGCACGGCTAAGTTCTGAAGGATCAGCAGCATGGCAGTCACTGCGCGTTCCCCCATCTCCCTGATCCCCACCCCGGTGCGCCAGTCGGGGAAGGCCTTGTTCATCGCGTCGCGCGTCGCGACGTGGTCGTTCCGGATGCTCCCGACATTCGTCGTGATCGGCTCGCAGCGCGGAGGTACGACGAGCCTCTACGAGTACCTCATCCAGCACCCACTCATCTCGCGGGCGCGACACAAGGAAGTGCACTTCTTCGATATCGCGTACCGCTACGGCGAGTCGTGGTATCGAGCGCAGTTCCCGCTCAAGGCGTGGCGCTACCTCCCGGGGAAGCGTGGTCTGATCACGGGTGAGGCGAGCCCGTACTACCTGCTGCACCCGCTTGCTCCGGAACGGGCGGCGAAACTCATCCCGAACGCACGGCTCATTGCGCTGCTGCGCGACCCCGTGGACCGCGCGATCTCCGAGTACCACCACGAGAAGCGCCACGGCTGGGAGACCCTGCCCATCGAGGAGGCGTTCGACGCCGAGCAGTCCCGCATCGGCGGCGAGCTCGAGAAGATCCAAGCCGACCCGCTCTACCACAGCCTCGAGTTGCAGCACCATTCCTACGTCACGCGCGGGCAGTATGTGGAGCAGTTGGAGCGCTGGTTCAAGCACTTCCCTCGGGAGCAAGTGCTGATCATGTCGAGCGAGTTCTTCTACGGGCACCCCGCCGCGGCAATGCAGCGGATCTACGAGCACATCGGCCTGCCGCCCCACACCCTCCCGCGCTACGAACCGTTCAACCAGGGGTCGTACAACCCCGCAGACGAGGCGATCCGGCAGCGGCTCACCGAGCACTATGCGCCGTACAACGAGCGCCTCTTCGAACTGCTCGGCGAGCGCTTCGACTGGCCCGCGCAGGTGGAGGCGCGCTAGACCTCAGCGGCCGCCGAGGCGCCGGTCGAACCAGTCGAGGACGCGGCGGTAGTACGCCTCGCGTATCGCGGGGTGGCCGTTGTTCGGGAACGAGTGGTAGCCGCCGGGGAAGCGTACGAACTCGACGTCCTTGCCGAGCCGCTTCAGCGCCACGTAGTACTCCTCCGACTGCGAGATGGGGCAGCGGATGTCGGCTTCGCCGTGGAGCAACAGCACCGGCGTCGTAACCCGTTCCGCGTAGGTGAGCGGTGAGCGCGCCGCGTACTCGGCGGCGTTCTCCCACGGAGGGCCGCCCCACTGCGACTCGCCGAACGTGACAGCGATGTCCGTCTGCCCGTACATCGAGCCGAGGTTGGTTACTGGAGCCGCGACGATCGCTGCCCGGAAGCGATCCGTGTGGCCGACGATCCACGCCGTCATGTAGCCGCCGTAGGAGTAGCCGTGTACACCGAGGCGCTCGGCATCGACGTACGGCCGCCTCACGATCTCATCCACTGCGGTCATCAGGTCGAGGTAGTCCTCGCCGCCCCAGTCGCGGAATACGCGGGACATGAAGTCTTCGCCGTAGGTTGCGGAGCCTCGAGGGTTGGCGTAGAGCACGAGGTAGCCCCGTGCCGCCAGGAGCTGGTGCATCGGCGCCCAGCCCGTCCCGAAGTATCCGTTCGGGCCGCCGTGGATCTCGAGGACAAGGGGGTAGCGTTGCGTCCGATCGAAGTCCGGCGGGAACGTCAGCCAGCAGTCGACCTCGAGTTCGCTTCGACGGACCGAGAAGCGCTCGGTCCGCGCAACGGCGCGGTCACGCAGGTAGTCGCGGCTGACGCTCGTCAGCGGCTGCCGTGACGCTCGGCGCACGGCAGGACGTCCGAGGTCGACCGCTGTCAGCTCGGCGGGGCGTGTGAGCGTCGAGGCGTGCACCACGGCCCTGCGCCCTCGTCCATCGACCGACCATCCGAAGGCGAGCTCCTCTTCCTCGCGCACCGCCTCCACCCGGCCGCTCGGTGTCGCGGCGTAGATGCCGCTCGACCCGCGGCGGTCCGCGAGGAAGAGGATGCGGCGACCCGACCAGGCGAGCAGCGGCGGCGATACGAGTGGAAACAGCCCCGCGAGCGGCTGCACTGAGTCGTCAGTGACGCGAGTGGGGTTGGACCCGTCACGCGCGACCGTCCAGAGGTACGTGTCAGCGAACGCCACGTCGCCACCAGCCACATAGGCGAGCCGCCGGCCGTCCGGTGACCATGCGATCGGTCCAAGTTGCATCAGCCCTCGGACGATGCGCTGCACGCGCCCGCCGTCCGCGGGCATGACGCACAGTTCGCTACGCCCGGGGAGGTGGCGGTCACGCTGCGGCGAACGGTCTGAGGACGCGAACGCGATCCAGCGCCCGTCCGGCGAAACCGACGCGGGGCCGATGTCGTAGTCACCGCGAGTCAGTTGCTTCGCGTCGCCGGTCTCGACGTCGACCCGAAAGAGCTGGCGGTGAGTATCGCCGCGCCAGCCGAGGCCGTCGGCCCGGTAGTAGATGCGCGTGACCTCTCGGACGCGCGGCACCTTGGGGTCGGCGTCCTCGGGCGGCAGGTTCGGGTCGACATCTGACACGACGAAGAGCGAGCGGCTGTCCGGCGCCCAGGTCACCGCGAGGACGTTTTCTCGGAGGTCGGTCAGGCGGCGTGGTTCACCACCCTCGAGCGGCAGGAGCCACACTTGCGCCGCGAGCGGACGCCCGTCCTTCCGTTCGCCGTCCTCGCGCCGCACGAAGGCGAGCGTGCGACCGTCCGGTGACCACAGCGGCGAGCGATCACGCGGTCCGTTCGTCAGCTGCCTTGCCTCGCCGCCCGTGTAAGGCATCGCCTCGATGTGCGCGCGCATCTCGAGCGCGTCGCGGTCGGTCTGCGCGCGGACGTAGGCAACCGTGGCGCCGTCCGGGCTGAGCGCGGGCTCGGCCACCGAGGGCAGGTCGAAGACAAAGTCGGTGTCGACGCGCCGTTGTGGCCCCGACCGGCGCGCGCGAGCCCGAGTCGTGGTCATGTCTCGTCTCCGTTCGCCTCGGTAGGATGCGGCGACGCTAGGAGGGCCGTTCAGGCGGGGTCAAGCGGGCGGGGGACCGGCGTCGCCTGCTACCGTCAGGGAATGCGGTTGCTCCCCGGATGCGCACTGGCTGCGACGCTGGCGCTCGCGGCGCTGATTTCGGCGTGTGACGACGCCGGCGACAGCGTAGGCGCCCCGTCTCGATCGTCCTCGGCCGTCACGTGGGAGGCCGGCGTCGGCCTGACCGTGACCGCGCCGACGCAGACCGCGACACCTTCGCCGGCACCCGCTTCCGACGTTCGCGTCGACGTAGAGGTGACCGAGGAGACGGAGCACTACCTCATCGCAGGGTCGACGACCGATGAGATCTTCGAGGCGCTCAACGGGAGCAACCTCGTCGATGACTCCGGCGTGCCCGCGATCGGTCTCACCGATGCGCGGTGGTCGTACGAGTACACGGCGCGAGAGACGCGGCTGAGTTGCTCGATGGAGTCGCTGACGATCCGGCTCGACATCGTCGTCACGCTGCCGGCGCTCGTCGACGAGTCCCTGCTGCCTCCGGGCCTCCGCGTGCGCTGGGAGGCGTTTTCCGAAGCCGTCCTGGCGCACGAGCTCGAGCACGTCCGACTGGAGCGCGAGGGCGTCGAGGAGCTGCGTGCCATCCTCGAGGAACTTGCGTCGGAGCCAAACGGGTGCGGGGCACTCGAGGCGACAGTCGACCGGCTCATCACCGAGCATCGCGCGGCCGTGACAGCGAGGCACCAGCAGTTCCACGCAGACGAGGAGGCGCGGCTCGGGGCGGCGCGCGCGCCGCTGCAACAGCGCCTCGATGACAGCCTCGCAGCGATTGAGGCACGGAATGCGGAGGCCGAGGGGCTGAAGCCTCGAATCAACGCCATCGCTGCGGAGGTCGACGCGAAGCGAGCACAGCTGAACGCGCTCGTTGCGCCCTACCCCGATGGCGTGCCGGAGCCCCAGTACTCACAGGCCGTCGCATTGCAGAACGAGGTCCAGGGGCTGGTCGGGACCTACAACTCGCTCATCGGGGAGTACAACTCGCTCGTCGCGGAGGTCGACGCGCTGGTGACGCAGCGCAACGCGCTGCTCGAAGAGTTTGTCTGGATACAGTAGCTCGCCCGGCAGGGCAGCATCGGAATGGAGGGCCGATGGAACGAGCGATGGTGGGCGCTGTCGAGGTCATCTCGCTCTCGGATATGCAACAGGGATACGCGGCCGAACGTGTTTACGTGGCGACTGCCGATCGGCTGGGTCCGTACCGCCACTTCCTCGATGAGGAGGGTCGAGTCGTCCTCAACTTCGCTTCCTTCCTCGTCCGTGGCGACGGGCAAACGCTGCTGGTCGATGCGGGTAACGGGCCGGAGCGAGAGGGCAAGCTGCTCGACGAGTTGAACGCCGCCGGCGTCGCGCCGAGCGAGATCGACAGCGTCCTGTTCACCCACCTGCACGGGGACCACACCGGGTGGAACCTGGACCGGGCGACCGGGAGGCCGCTGTTTTCGAACGCGCGCTACCTCGTGCCGCGGCTCGACTGGGAGCACTACTCGGAGCAGGATCCCGCCCCGAACTCGTTCACCCGCGACGTGGCTCCACTCGAGGCGCTCGGGGTTCTCGAGCTGATCGAGGGCGAGCGCGAGCTGTCGGCCTCGGTCACGACAGTCCCGACGCCGGGCCACACCCCGGGGCATACGGCGCTGGAGATCGTCTCCCAGGGCGCTCACGGGCTGGTCATCGGGGACGCGTTCCTCACGCCGATCGATGTCGCCGAGCCGGACTGGCACACCTCCTGGGACTGGGACGGGGACGTGACGCGCGAGACGCGGCGCATGCTCATCGACCGCATCGAGCGACAGCACGCGCTCATCGCCGCGAGTCACCTGCCGGAGCCGAGCCTCGGCCGCTTCGAGATGGTCGAGGGGCGTCGCTCGTGGGTGCCGATCCGCTGGGGCCGGCGCCCCGCTAGCGGATGAACGCCTCGAGGAGCCGTCCCACCTCCCTGGTGTCGCCGGGCGGGAGGTGAATCATCTGGAGGTCCGCGCCCGCGGCTGCGCGCTCTTGCAGCTGCTCGCGGACCTCCTCGACCGTCCCGATCACCTGGATGTCACGCACCATCCCTTCGGAGATCGCGTTGAGCGAGCCCTCGGCATCGCGATTCGCCCAGGCCTCGCGCGAGGCCGCGACCTCGGCCTCGTAGCCGTTGCGCGTCAGCATCTGCCAGTAGAAGACGCCCATGCGATTGATGTAGAACTGCAGCGGCCGCCGCGCTTCGCGCCACGCTTCCTCGTCGTTGGTCCCATCGAGCACGTACACGTGCGTCTGCGGCGAGATGGTCAGCGCCGCCGCGTCACGGCCGGCCGTCCGCGCCCCCTCGGCGAGCTGCTCGCGCAGCTCCGCGAAGCACGACTTCGGCCAGTGGATCGGGATGATGCCGTCTGCGATCTCGCCCGTCTGGCGGATCGACCTCGGTGTGATGGCGGCGACGTACACGGGGATGTGGTCGCGCGGCCGGTCGTAATCCAGCCGGAAGCCCCGCTGGAGTTGGTAGATCTCGCCGTCGTAGTTGAGCTGACCACCGGCGATGAGCGTGTTGAAGATCTCGATGTACTCACGCAGGCGGCGCAGCGGCTTTTCGAACGGGACGCCGTGGAAGTGCTCGATGACGAACTCACCGGAAGAGCCGATCCCGAGCACCGCGCGACCGCCGGACAGCATGTCGATGCTCGCGAACTCCTGCGCGATCGCGGCCGGTGAGCGCGAGAAGGCGTTGATGATCGACGTGCCGACCTGGATCTTCGAGGTGTGCGCCGCGATGGTCGTGATCCAGGGGAGGGCGGATGGCCCCCAGGCCTCGGTCCCGGTGACTCGCTCGTAGCCGAGGTCGTCCGCGATCTTGATCTTCTCGAGCGTGTCTCGCCAGTCGCTTCCGATTCCGGCCACGAGCCCCAGTCGCATACGTCAGCACCTCCGCGCTCCGTCGTCGCGCCATCGTACGCTCCCCGGGAGGCCGGGGGCGAAGTCCGGCGCCGCCTTGCCTCACGACGGGCGGGGCGGCATCCTGAATACAGCGCTCGCTCTCACCTGTTTGGCATATCCCGCCGTCCGACGGCATGGCGGAACCGTGCGATTCGGAGCAATCGATGCAGTCCTTGTTGGTGTGGCGCGCCCGTTCGCGGGCGGCGATCGTGGTGGGCGCAGTGGCCACCGCGCTGGTCGCTGCCGCGTGCGGCAGCGGCGGCGAGGCCGAGGGGCTGTCGTGGGCGCCACAGGACATCGCGCTACCGCAGGACGCCCCGCTGAAGCCGGTCCTCGTCAACTCGCAACTCGGTGCGGGCGATGCCCGGGTCGTCTTCGGCTTCTTCGACCCAAACGGCGCGCTCGCTGAGAACGTGACCGGTGCAACCGTGCGCCTCTACAAACTCGAGGGCGACACGGGGTCGCTGCAAAGTGAGCACGAGCTTCGCTCTGTGACGCTGGCGCAGGACGCGTTCATCCACGAGCACCTCGACGGTTCGCAGCACGAGCACCAGGCCTCCGTCACCGTCTTCGCTGCCCGCGTCGATTTGCCAGCGAGTGAGACCGAGTCCGCGACACCCGCGCCAGCAGACCGCGTGGCGGGCGGCTGGTGGGGGGCCGAGCTCAGCGGAGAGACTTCGGATGGTGACTTCGACGGCCTGCGCCTCCGGTTCTTCGTCCGCGACGATGCCAGCGAACCCGCGATCGGCGAGGCGGTGCCGCCGACTCGCCAGCGCGTCCTTGGGGACGGCATCGACATCGCCGACCTCGACACGACGAACCCGCCGAACCCGGAGCTCCACGAGAAGACGGTGGCCGAAGCGCTTGAGGAAGGTCGGCCCCTCGTGATCGCGTTCGCGACGCCGGCGTACTGCGTCACTCGGTTCTGCGGCCCGGTCGTCGAGCAGGTCGTGCTGCCCGTCTGGGACACGTACGGCGATCGCGTGGAGGTGATCCACATCGAGCCATACGACATCCCGCAGGCGCGTGAGGGCCGCCTCATCGCCGTCGAAGCGATGTCCGAGTGGGGTCTCCAGACCGAGCCCTGGGTCTTCGTCGTCGACGCCGACGGCAACGTCGCGGCCAAGTTCGAAGGCATCATGGACTACGACGAGGTGGCGGGCGCCGTCGAGGCGGTGCTGGCGGAGTAGCCCGCGCTCCACGAGGAACGCGGGCTACTCGCGTTCTGTCCCTACTCGAACAGCTCGGGGTACAGGGCGGCAGCCATCGCCTCGATCGCCTCGGCAAGGCGCGGGCCCGGACGCGTGATCAGGTCGCCATCAATCGGGTACACGCGATCGCCCGCGACAGCGGTGATCGCGTCCCAACCGGGGCGTGCCTTGAGCGTCTCGACGGATTCGCCGAACTCGGCGTCGGTGAGGAAGATCGCCTCCGGGTCGGCGGCCAGCACGGCCTCGTTCGAGAGCTGCGGGAACTGGGAGGTGGCGCCCTCCGCGATGTTCTGCGCTTTCAGGCGAATCAGCACCGCCCCGACGAATGACTCGGGCGCGACCGTGTACAGCTCGGGGGTGAGTTCGAAGAAGACGCGCGGCCCTGCGTCGACCTCGGCGATGCGGGCTTCGACGTCCGCAATGCGCGACCGCATGTCCTCGACGACCGACGTCGCCGCCTCCTCCCGCGCGGTGATGCGACCCAGCAGCTCAATCTGCTCGTACACCTCCTCCAATGTCTCCGGCCGCTCACTGTCAAAGACGGTCATGCCCGCGCTGCGGAACTGCGGCACCTGGTCCGCCTGGCGGTCGGCCATGACCACGAGGTCGGGCTCGAACGAGAGCGCCGCCTCCGGGTCCGGCGAGGAGTACGAGACCTTCGGGAGGTCGGCCGTCTCGGCCGGATAGTCGGAGAACTCGTCGGCGGCGACGACGAGACCGCCAGCGCCGATGGCGAACAGGATCTCCGTGGCGCCGGGCGAGTAGGAGACGATGCGCCGGGGAGGCGCCTCGAACGTCAGCGTCACGCCGCTCGGGTCGTCGATGGTCAGGGGGAACGCGTCGTTGGCGGTGGGATCGGTCCCGGTCGGCGTCGCGTCGACAGCCATGACGTCGGCGGTGGTCTCGACGGTCGGGCTCGACGTATCAGTCGCCGAGCGCGCCGGTTCCGCGTCGCCGCACGCCGAGAGCAGGAGGGCGAGCGCGGCGAAGAGCGATGCGAACAGCGGCAGGTTCGAATGGGCACGGCGTTGGAGCAGCGGCACAGGTCCTCCGTCAGATGCGGAGGAGTCGGCGGGGTGCGAACGAAACCCCCTCGTTGGAGGGGGCGAGTTCGCGTCACGTGGATACGCCGGGGGCGGAAGCCACGTGCCGTTGCCTCGTCCTCGCGAAGCGTTGACACGACACGCGCCCGGTAGACCTGGCTGACCGCCTCGACAGAGCGCCGGGCGGATCCACAGTTGCGGGACAGCGCCGGATTCGCACCGGACTTCCCCGAACACGCGTCTCGCCGAACTCTAGCAGCGACGGTGGTGCGAGGCGAGACCACGCGGCATACCCCTCCGTTCTCGAGGTCGCATTCGCTCGTCGTCGCTGGTCGAGCGCGCGCGCCAGAGTTCAATGGCATGCGCCTGATTGCAGAGCAGGACAGCGAGGGTCGCTTCTACAAGATGCCGACTTCAGATTGGTGGTGAGGGGCGCAATTGTCGGCTGATGGTCGCGGTCGCAGGGTGCGCCATCGCGCTGTGCTTATCGTGCGGAAGTCGTGCAGGGTATCGCTGCCAACAATCCTGCTGAAGTCTGGCAATCCTTTGCCGAGGCTTGTATGTTATCCGGAACCTCCGGACAGGAGCAGCGGCAAGTTTCCTGTTCGAAGGGTCCGAGAGGGGTCACGGACAAGGGGTACTGGCGTATGGCCAAGTTCACAAAGATGGATCCGAGCGAGGTAGTGGTTGGACGAGGGCGTGCTGCATTGGAAGCACGGAAGCCGTATGCGGAAGCCCTCCAGGCAAGCGATGCCGGCAAGATCGAGCTTGAGCGGGGCGAAAAGCCCGCGACCGTGAAGCGCCTGCTGCAGGATGCCGCCAAGGACAGCGGGTTGCGCATTCGGTCGTCATGGCAGGACCCGCGGCAGCAAGTCCTGCTCTGGAAGAAGGTCGGCGCACGCTAACGGGGAGCGCAGCCGCGCACTCCTCGAGGCCGACACCATACTGAGACGGTCACCCTCGCAGTGACCGTCTCAGTATGTGAGAACACTCAATGCACTGCTAATCCGCCGATGAACGATGGAAGTGCACGTGCTTCCATCGCCCCGCGATACGTTGCCAGACGCGCGTCTCCTCGGAGCGCGATGTAACCGGCGAGCCGTCCGCTTCGACCGACTGCACGAGGCGGATGTACGAGACGATACCGGCGTCCGTCCCGAGGACGCGCACGTGCGGCGCGATCATCTCGGTGCGGATCGGCGCGACAGGGCGATCGAGGGCGGGCAAGTCGAAGTAGAAGCGGTGGAAGTCCAGCCCCGACACGAGCTGTCCACGTGACTCCGTCTCGAACGCGGTCAGCGATTCGTCGCAGAGCTCCGCGTAGGCCTGCCAGTCCGCCTCTGCAATCGCCGCGAGCAGGCGTCGGTTCGCCTCCAGCAGTTCGGCTTCGAGTTGGCCCTCGGACATTCTCCGTCCTCTCATCCTGCGGTCTCTCGCGTCGCGAGGGTCGCCGCGAACATCGTTGCCACGTAGTCTGACCCTGACCCGCGTGCACCCCGGGGGAGGCGGCGACGCGTGCCGGTAGCCCGATCGTGAATCCGGACGGTGTGACTCTAGACGGCGCGGAGGTAGAGCGCCTCGGGGACCTCGGGACGGCGCTCGTCGTCGCGGCCGCGGTCTTCGTCGCGCTGTGGACGTTGCGTTTGGTCGCCCGTTTCGTGGCCCAGCGCCTCGAGTCCGGCGCGCCGGACACCTCGCTGCGGCTCCTGCCGGATCGCCTCCTCCAGCGCACGTCGATCCTGTTCCGGTTCGCGATCGCCGCCTATGCGGGCTCACTGACGCTGAATCTCATCCCGGAGGTGGCCCTCGCGATCCGCGTGGTCGTGGTCCTGATCGTTGCGGTCCAGGTAGGCGTGTGGGGAAACACGACGATCCGCTTCCTGGGGATGCGCTACCTCGCGCGCGCGCGCAGCGACCCCGCCGTCATTGCCTCGGTCTACGGCCTGAGCTTCATCGCGATGCTCGTAATGTGGTTCGTGCTGGTCGTGGTCGCGCTCGACAACGTCGGCGTGAAGGTGACGGCGCTCGTCGCTGGCCTCGGCATCGGCGGTATCGCGGTCGCTCTCGCGGCGCAGAACGTCCTCGGGGACCTGTTCGCGTCGCTCGCCATCATCCTCGACCGTCCGTTCGTGGTGGGAGACGCGATCGCGGTGGGGGACCTGACGGGCACGGTCGAGCACATTGGCGTCAAGACGACGCGCGTACGGGCGATCACCGGCGAGCAACTCGTGTTCCCGAACAGCGACCTCGTCAGCAGCCGCGTCCGCAACTACCGCCTGATGCGCGAGCGTCGCATCGAGTTTCGCTTCAACGTGCTGTACTCGACGCCGCCGGACCTGCTCGACCGGGTCCCCACGATGGTGCGCGAGATCATCGAGCGCGAGGTGGGGGTCCGCTTTGAACGAGCGCACGTGAAGCAGCTGGGGGACACCGCGGTGACCGTCGAGGCAGTGTACTCGGTGCTCAGTCCCGACTACACGGCCTACATGGACATCCAGCAGTCGGTGAATCTCGCGATCTTCCGCGAGTTCCAGGAGGTCGGAATTGCGTTCCGATAACCGCGTGCCGAGTTCAGCCCTCTGACTTTCGGGTCACACTTGCGGACGGCGTGCCGCGTCAGAGTTGACGTAACTTTGTGCAAGTTCGCGCGTTCACGCTGGACTCAACCCTGAAATAAAAGTCACGGAACAGAAGCCTTCCATTGAGCGGCCACCCCGAGCGCCGCATGGGCCGCTGGCATGCCGTGTTATCGTCGAAAGCAAGTTGCACGCGAGGAGCCGCACGAACGCGCGCGGTAGGGGTTGTGCGTCCACGAGCATCGGGGACCGGACCACGGGATGGATTGCGTGCAAGCGTTCCTGGAGGGGCAGATGGATCGAATGAGGCCAATAGGGTTGCGCGGAGTCGCGATGCACCGCGTCGGTCGACGGGGGTTCCTGCGTGTTGCCGGGCTGGGATCAATTGGGCTCGCCGGAGCCGCGCTCGTCGGGTGTGCCGATGACGACGAGCCCGCGGACGGCAACGGCGGCGGAGTAACCACCACCCCGGCCGACGGCACGGCGACGGCGGCAGCGACTGCCGATGGCACGACGACGGCCGAGGCAGGCACGGGCGAGATCGGCACCGTCGATGTGATCGGCCTCTGGGGCGAGACCGAGCTCGAGAGCTTCGAGGCGATGTACGGGCCTTGGCAGGATGAAACCGGCGGCACGGTCGAGTTCACGGGCACCCGCGACATCACCGCGATCCTCACCACGCGGGTCGAAGGCGGGAACCCGCCGCACATCGCGATTCCGGCCGAGGTCGGGCTGTTCCGCCAGTTTGTCGCGGACGGCCTCGTGGTTCCGCTCTCCACGCTCGGGGTCGACGGGGTCATCAACGACAACTACCCGGAGGCGTTCCGCGAGCTCGGGACCGTCGATGGTGAGCTCTACGGCTTCTTCATGAAGGCCGACACCAAGGGCACCATCTGGTACAACCCGCGGCTATTCGAGGAGAACGGCTGGGAGCCGCTGACTGCCGAGAGCACCTTCGATGATCTCGTGGCCCTGTCGCAGCAGATCCTCGACGCGGGCGTCACGCCCTGGTCGATCGGCGTCGAGTCCGACGCAGCGAGCGGCTGGCCCGGCACCGACTGGATTCAGCAGATCATCCTGAACGAGCATGGCGCGGAAGTGTACGAGGGACTGATCGACGGCTCGATCCCATTCACGGACGAGCGCATCCGCGACTCGTGGGAGAAGTTTGGCCAGATCGCGCTGACCGAGGGCTTTACTGTGCAGGGTGGCGCGACCGGTATCAACGCGACCAACTTCCAGGACGCGGTGTATCCACCTTTCGAACCGGAGCCCCGTGCGGCCATGGTGTACCTCGGCGGGTTCGCCGGCGGCTTCATCACGAGCCAGTTCCCGGACGCCGTGCCGGGCGAGGACTTCGACTTCTTCCCGTTCCCGGGCGGGGGCGTCACGGGTGGTGCGAACATCGTCTACGCGTTCGACGATAGCGAGAGCACCGCATCGCTGATGCAGTACCTCGCCAGCGCCGACGCGCAGACGATCTGGGTCGAGCAGGGCGGGTTCACCTCGGTGAACACGCAGGTCAGCCTCGACAGCTACCCCGACGAGATCGCTCGGAAGCAGGCCGAACAGCTGCTCGAGGCTGAGGACTTCCGCTTCGACCTCGACGACGCCATCGGCGGCGCGGTGCAGACGGCGTACTTCACGGGTGTGACCGAGTACCTGGCCGACCCGTCGCGCCTCGAGGAGATCCTCGAAGCCATCGAGTCAGCGAGGGCATAGGGCGTATCGCGTCAGCGTTCATCCCGGGCGGCCATTGCTGCCCGGGATGCTGACGCGCCTCCAATCGTTACCGCGCACAGGAGGACGTCCGTGATCGGCCGTCGGTGGTGGGTGCCGTGGATCTGGATGGCGCCAGCGCTGTTGCTGCTCGGCGCGTTCCTCGTGTACCCGAGCATCGACACGTTCTGGCGCAGCCTGCACGACGCGCGCTCCCGCGACTTCGTCGGACTCGACAACTACCGCTACATCCTCGAGAACCCCCAGCCGCTCGTAGCGGACACTCACTCGGCGATCCTGAACAACATCATGTGGATCGTGCTGTTCACAGGCGTGACCGTGCCGCTGGGCCTCGTCCTCGCGGTGTTGGCCGGGCGTGTGCGCTACGAGGCGGTGGCGAAGGCCGCGATCTTCGTCCCGATGGCGATCTCGTTCGTGGCGGCCTCGGTCATCTGGCGCTTCATGTTCGAGTTCGACCCCGACGTCGGAACGCTGAACGCCATCACGACACGGTTAGGCGCGGATCCGACCGCTTGGCTCCAGGACCGGGGGGCGCCTCAGACTTTCATCACCAACCTCGGCCCCGACCGTCTGCCCGCGCCGCTGCAGTTGAACAACTTCGCCCTGATCGGCGTCGGCGTCTGGATGTGGACGGGGTTTGCGCTGGTCGTACTCTCAGCGGGGCTGAAGGGGATCCCCTCCGAGATGCTTGAGGCCGCGCGTGTCGACGGCGCGACCGAGTGGCAGATTTTCTGGCGGATCATCATCCCAACGTTGCGGCCGACGCTCATCGTTGTCGCCACGACGCTGGTCATCAACGCGTTGAAGATCTTCGACCTCGTGTGGGTCATGACAGGAGGGCGGTTCAACACCGACGTCATCGCGACGCTGTTCTTCAAACAGTCGTTCGTTACACGTGACTTCGGCTTTGGTGCGGCGCTGGCGTTCGTCCTCCTGCTCGCCGTCGTGCCGCTGATGGCGCTCAGCATCCGCCGGTTCCAGTTCAACCCGGAGACAGGCGCGTGACTCGATTCCGCGGCCGCACGATCGCGCGCATCCCGCTGCACGTCGCGGTCATCGGGTTCGCGGTGCTGTGGAGCATCCCGACGGTGGCGCTCCTCGTCTCGTCGTTCCGTGACCCCTCGGCGATCGCCGGGAGCGGCTGGTGGGCGGCGCTGGGTGACCTGCGCGACTTCACGATCGCGAACTACGAGGCGGTGCTCGGTCAGCGCGGCATGGGGCGGGCGTTCTGGAACAGCGTGTTGATCACCGCGCCCGCGACCTTGCTGGTGATCCTCGTAGCGGCGCTCGCGGCGTACGCGCTCGCGTGGATGAACTTCCCGGGCAAGGGACCGCTCTTCCTCGTGACGGTGGCGTTGCTGGTCGTGCCGCTGCAGACGACGCTGATTCCGGTGCTCCAGCTGTTCTCGAGGTTCACGATCGACGAGGATCTGCCGGTCCTCGGCGGCAACATCTTCGGAGTGGGGTCGTACACGGGGATCTGGCTCGCGCACGTTGGCTACGGCCTCCCGTTCGCGGTGTTCCTGCTACGCAACTTCTTCGCCGCGCTTCCGCGGGACCTGATGGAGGCCGCCTACCTCGATGGCGCGGGTGACCTCCAGGTGTTCTTCCGCATCGTGATCCCGTTGTCGGTCCCGGCGATCGCCGCCCTCGCCATCTTCCAGTTCCTCTGGACGTGGAACGACCTGCTGATCGCACTCGTGCTGCTGGGCGACCCGTCGCTGGCGCCGATGACGCTGCGTATTTCGAACCTCGTGAGCTCGTTCGGAGGGTCGTACCAGCTGCTCACGGCGGCGGCGTTCGTCTCGATGGCGCTGCCGCTCGTCATTTTCTTCGCGTTCCAGCGCTACTTCGTGCAGGGAA
This sequence comes from uncultured Dehalococcoidaceae bacterium, assembly GCA_964479165.1. Lineage (GTDB taxonomy): Bacteria > Chloroflexota > Dehalococcoidia > UBA2979 > UBA2979 > CAYZJO01. The sequence goes on along the minus strand of CAYZJO010000010.1, from coordinate 75,720 downwards.
TCCTCGCGGGAGCGGTCAAGGGCTAGCATCGGCGCGGGCCGGTAGGCCCCCGCCGGCAAGGGACGATCGCGATGGCGCGCATCCTGTTCGACCAGGTAACGAAGCGCTTCGGCGAGACCGTCGCGGTGCGAGACTTCACGCTCGAAATCGAGGACGGCGAGTTCCTCGTGCTCGTCGGCCCCTCGGGGTGCGGCAAGTCCACGACTCTCCGGATGCTCGCGGGTCTCGACGAGGTGACCAGCGGTTCGATCATGATCGGCGACCGGCGGGTGGACAACGTCCCCGCGCGCGATCGCGACCTCGCGATGGTCTTCCAGACCTACGCGCTGTACCCGCACATGACCGTGTTCGACAACATGGCGTTCGGGCTCCGGCTGCGGAAGATCACCAAAGAGGAGACGCGCCGGCGCGTCGAGGAGGCCGCGGGCCTGCTTGGCATTGAGTCGCTGCTCGGGCGAAAGCCGGGGCAGCTCTCGGGAGGGCAACGCCAACGCGTCGCGCTCGGCCGCGCGATCGTCCGGGAGCCCGCGGCGTTCCTCCTCGATGAGCCGCTCTCGAACCTGGATGCGAAGCTGCGCGTACAGACCCGCGCGGAGCTCACGAAGCTCCACCAGCGCCTGCGCACGACCTTTGTCTACGTCACACACGACCAGGTCGAGGCGATGACGATGGCGACGCGCATCGCCGTGATGGACCTCGGCGTGTTGCAGCAGGTAGGCACGCCCCAGGAACTCTACGAGCGTCCGGCCAACGTCTTTGTCGCCGGCTTCATCGGCAGCCCCTCGATGAACTTCTTCGAGGCGGAGGTGCGCAGCGAGGGCGAGGGGCTCGTCCTCGAGGTGGGCGGGGGCCACCGCCTGGCTCCGCCGCCCGAGATCTCGCGCGCGCTCCAGCCGTGGAACGAGCGACGGGTCCTGCTCGGTATCCGGCCGGAGCACATCCACGACCCCGAGCACCCGCCGTCCGGCATCGTTCCGGCGGAGGTCGGCGTCACCGTCGAACTGGCAGAACTGATGGGTAACGAGACCTTCCTCCACCTGATCGTGGAGGGAGCGGACGTGCGGGGCTCCGAGGCGGAAGGCCGCCTGCTCGCCCGCGTCGATCCGCGCACTCGGGCGCGCCCAGGCTCACCGTTCACGGTGGTGCTCAACCTCGCGCAGCTCCACGCCTTCGACCCGGAGACGCGAGAGGCGATCCCGCTGCGGCCGTAGTCGTCGAGGGCCGCGCGTCACGTCCTAAGAGCGCGGATCGACTGCCACAGGACTCGTCTTCGGGCGCCACGCTGACGACTCTGTCATTACACGGATTCTCACGAACCAATGATGCTTTTTAGTCGCGGCGGCGCCGACGATATCCGTTGATCATTCGAGCTCGTACCCGCTTCCGTGGAGGAGTGTTGGATGGCCGGGTCGCTGCACAGGAGAGGCCGTCGACTCACTCGCCGGCAGTTAATCCTCGGTGCGGGGGCGGCAGCACTAGCACCATTATTAGGCGGGTGCTCGATCGGCATCCGGCCTCAACTCGCCAGTGCCGGAGGCTGGACAGCGCCGGCATTCGAGTGCGCTCCAGGGAGCGCGAACCCGCGGCTTCCCAACATCATCTTCATCATGGCTGACGACCTGGGGACCGGGGATGTCGGCGCGTACGGCGGGACGATGATTCGTACGCCGCACATCGATCGCCTCGCGGCGGAGGGGCGCAAGTACACCCAGGCGTACTCCGCCTCCACCTTCTGCCGTCCCGCCCGAGCCTCCCTCATGACCGGGCTCCACACGGGACACACGCGCATCCGCGAGAACCCGGGGGCCGACACCATCCACCTGCAGCCCAGCGACGTGACCGTCTCGGAGCTGTTGAAGTGCCACGGCTACGCCACGGGCATGTTTGGGAAGTGGGGACTCGGACAGTCCGGGACGTCCGGTGAGCCCAACCTCCACGGCTTCGACGACTGGTTCGGCTACCTCGACCAGACGCACGCCCACAACTACTACCCCGAGTTCTTATGGCGGAACGGTCAGCGGGTGGAAATCCCGGAGAACGCTGATGGGAAGAAGGGGGTGTACTCGCACGACCTGTTCGCGAACGAGGTAGTCCGCTTCATCCGGGAGCGAGCAGGTGCACCGTTCTTCCTCTATGTGCCACTTACCCTCCCCCATTCGAACGTGGCGCTCGGCAGCGAGACGGGCAATGGCATGGAGGTCCCCGATGACACGCCCTACTCGGCGGAGCCGTGGCCGCAGGTAGAGAGGAACTACGCGGCGATGGTGACCCGGCTCGACGACACCATCGGGACGATCATGGCGGAGCTGGCAGCCGCCGGTATCGACGAAAACACGCTCATCTTCTTCACGAGCGACAACGGTCCGAGCGATGTTCACGATCACTCGGTGGACTTCTTCGGCAGCACCTCGGGCCGTCGAGGGGGCAAGGGGGCCCTCTACGAGGGCGGGATCCGTGTGCCGCTGATTGCGCGCTGGCCCGGCGGAATCCCGGCTGGTACGACGAGCGACTATCCGTGGTATTTCCCCGACCTTCTGCCGACGCTCCTCGAGGTCATCGGCGCCGCTGCGGTGCCGGGGGTGGACGGTCTGTCGAACGCGTCCGAGCTGCTGGGAGGCGAAGCTCCCACGCGAGGAGCCATGTACTGGGAGCTCCCGGACGGCGACTACATCATCCAGGCAGTGCGGAAAGATGACTGGAAGTGCATCCGCTACAGCACCGAGGTCCGAGACTGGTTGGGCTTGGGCCCCGGTGACCTGCAGGAGCGCATCAGTCTCTTCAACCTTGCGACGGATCCCGGCGAACAGCACGACGTCGCCGGCCAGTTTCCCCAGGTACTCGATGAGATGCTGGCGGAGATGGCGCGCTCGCACGTCGATACCGTCGATCTGCCGAACGCCTAGGCCGGCCCCCAGCGACCGGCGGTGTCGTTACCGAACCGACATGCTTGAGGTGCTCGCGTCCTCGGGCTGAGCGCGCAGAGGCGCGATCGGTACCGGGACCGGGCCGCCGAGCGTGTCCGAGTGCACCATCACCACCTCGACTCCGAAGACCGATCGCAGGAGGTCGGGCTGGAAGACGGCGCTCGGCCGGCCGTTGAGCACCATCCGTCCGTTCGCGAGGGCAGCCACGCGATCGGCGTAGCGCGCCGCGAGCGGGAGGTCGTGCAGCGCGACGAGCACGCCCATCCCGCCTGCGGTCAGCTCGCGGAGTAACTCCATCACCTCGAGGGCGTGTCGTACATCGAGGAAGGCAGTCGGCTCGTCGAGCAGCAGGTAGCGCGGCTCCTGGGCCAGCGCCAGCGCGATCCACGCCCGCTGACGCTCCCCTCCGGAGAGCGTCGCGAGGACGCGGCCACGCATCGAGGCGAGGTCGGCGGCCTCGATCGCGCGCGCGATCACAGCGAGGTCGTTCGCGTTCGTGCCCTGGAGCAGGGACTGGTGCGGGTAGCGGCCCCGGGAGACCAGCTCTTCGACCGTCAGGTCGAGGCCCGTGTCGGGCGCCTGGGGCAGCATCGCCAGGGTGCGGGCCAAGTCGCGCCGGCCGAACTCGGCGATGTCGGTGCCCTCGAGCATGACCCGTCCTGCGCTGGGCGGGAGTTGTCGCGCCATGCCGCGGAGGAGCGTGCTCTTCCCGCTGCCGTTCGGTCCGATGAGCGCGACGAGCTCGCCCGGCTGCACCACGAGGTCGATCGCGCTCACGATCGGGTGCTCGCCGTAGCCGAGCGTTAGTCTCTGCGCCTCGAGGCTCACCGGTGCACCCGTAGGAGGTACAGCAGGAACGGCGCCCCCAGGGCAGCCGTGATGATCCCCATCGGGATCTCTGCCGGCCGGATGATGAGGCGTGCGATCAGGTCGGCGGAGGCGACGAGGAGTGCGCCGACGAGTGCTGCCGTCGGCAGCAACCGCCGCGCATCGTGGCCAACGGCAAACCTCGCGAGGTGCGGGCTGACCAGCCCGACGAAACTCGCCATGCCGGAGATCGAGACCGCAGCGCCGGTGAGGATGCCCGCGAGCGTCAGGACTCCGAGCCGCGTGGAGGTCGGCGCGAGCCCGAGCCCGGCCGCGATCTCGTCGCCCAGGGCGAGCACGTTCAGCCGCCCGGCGACGACGATCGCGAGCGCCGTCGCGACGAGGAACCAGGGGAGCGCCGAGGTGAGCTCGGACCAGTCCGCGCCGTAGAGACCTCCGGCGAGGAAGTTGAGGCTGAGCTGCAGGAACGTGCGGGAACTGGCGAGGAGGCCGACGATTGCGGCGCCGAAGAGCGCGGATAGCGCCACACCCGCGAGCGTCAGCCGGAGCGGCGAGACGATGCCGCGCCAGGCGATCACGAAGATCGCGCCCGCACCGAACAGTCCGCCCACGACAGCCGCGAGCGTCAGCAGCGGCTGGCCGATCTGCGGCACCGACACGAGCACCACCGAGCTAACCAGCCCGGCCGCAGCACTAACGCCGAGGATGGCCGGGTCAGCCAGGGGGTTGCGCGTGATGGTCTGCAGCAGCGCGCCCGCGACTCCGAGGGCCGCACCCGCAACCATCGCCGCCAGGGTACGAGGGAGGCGGATGTCCCAGACCACGCGGTCCGCGTAGCCGTCGCCGGCCTCGACGAGTGCTCGGAGTACGCTCGGGGCGGAGAGCGTGACTGCGCCGAGCATGAGGCTCAGCGCAGTCACGATCAGGAGTGCGAAGACTGCGACGGAGAGCGTCCAGGTGAGGCGCTGCCGCCGGGTCGCTGCCGTCGCGGCAGCGGGCGAGCTCGTTGTGCTACGAACCGCCATCGACGATCGCGGTGAGCGACCGGATCGCCTCCGCCAGCCGGGGACCTGGTGCCTGCACGAACAGGTTTACGTCCAGTTCCACCACCTGCTCGTTCTGCACGGCCTGCAGGCCGCGGAACGGCGGGATCTGCGGAATGATCGTGCTCAGCCGTGGGGCGGGCTCCGGAGCGGGCGTAAGCGTCAGGATGAACTGCGGGTCATAGCCGAGCAGCGCTTCCGGCGCGACCGCTGTGTACCCCGGGAACGGCCCGGAGTCGGGCTGGTCCGTGGCGGGGTTCGTGATGCCCATCCGCGCGAGGATGTCGCCCGCGTACGACGTGTCGCGAGCGGCATAGAGCGTCTCGTCGCGGTCGGCGATCAGGATGACGGCGGTGATCTCCTGGCCCTCGAGCGCCGCGGCGGCGTCGGCGAGCGCAGCCTCGATGTCCGCGACGACCGCCTCCGCCTCGTCCGGTGCGTCAAGCACGGCGCCCATGAGCGTGACGGCTTCGAGGACGCCGTCGACGCTGTCCCCGCCGGCGAACACGACCGGCACCGAGAGGTCCTCGAGCAGCCCACGGAGCTGCGGCTGCGCGTGGATCACCGAGTCGGCGACGACGAGGTCCGGCTCCAGTGCAAGCACGCTCTCGATGCTGGGCTGGTACGCGTTGCCGACGTCCTCGGCCTGCTGCGCAGCCTCAGGGAAGGTGGCGGTTGAACTACGGCCGACGACGGTCCCGCCGAGGGCGTAGACCAGCTCGACGGCAGTGGGGCTGAGCCCGACGATGCGCTCGGGCGCCGCCGCAATCTCCACCTCGCGGCCGAGCATGTCGGTCACGGTGACCGGGTAGGCAGCCGCGGCGGCCTCAGTCTCGGTAGCGGTGGCCTCGGTGGTCGCCGCCGCCGTCGTCTCGGGAGCAGCCGTGGTGGCTGCCGTTGCGGTCGCAGTGGTTTCGGAGGGTGTCGTGGTGCCCTCGGAATCGCTGTCGCCGCCACAGGCCGCAGCGAGGACGAGCGCCGGCACGGTCACGGCCGCGAGGATTCGGGCGCGCAGGGTTGACCTCAAAATCTACTGATTCCTCTCAATACTGGCGGAGGTGTGTTGAGATTATGCAGGCGCTGATGGATGCTACGGGCGCCGTCAGCAAGGAACCACCGTGCAATCAACAGATTTCGGCAGCTTCGGTCGGGAAGAGTTAGGTTCGGCGGACACGTCGGCGGCTCCTGCCCAGGCCGCAGCTGCGGCTGCGCCGTCAGAGCACCCTGCCCACGTCGCGCGTCCCGCCGAGAGCCGGTTCGCCAGGGCGGCGTGGATTGCGCTCGGATCGGTCTCCGTGGCGTTCGGCGTGATTGGTGTGATCCTGCCGGGCTGGCCGACGACCATCTTCATCATCATCGCCGCAGCATGCTACGCCCGCTCATCGCAACGGCTATACGACCGCGTAACTCGTAACCGCCTGTTCGGCCGTCACGCTCGAGACTTCCGCGAAACCGGCGCGATGCCCGTGCGGGCGAAGGCGTTCGCCTTGGGGGTGATGTGGCCGTTCGTGGGCCTGAGCGTGCTCGTGGCGATTCCGGAGACGGTGGTGGTCGCGAAAGTAGCGACAGTCGTACTCGCGATCATTGGGACCGCCTACATCCTCCACCTGCCGAGCCGCCCGAGGGCACTCCCGGCGGCGGGCGACGAGGGCTGAGGGAACCATCGACCCTCACATCGCAGTCTCGTGCCCGCCCGGTCGCAGCTCCCTCCCGGGCAATCCGGCTGTTCCGTCCGTCTTGAGAATGAAGCTGGTTGCCGCCTACGCGCGGCCGTGCTGCGCCCACCACTTCGATGGCCGCGCGGTCCTCGCGATGGACGTTCTGTTGGAACGACCGCGTGCGCGCACGGTGGAGAGCGGAGTTCGCTCATGGCTTCGCAGGTAGGAAGAGAATCGGAGCGCAGTGATCGCCGGGGCCACGGGAAAAGCGGCGCGCGCCAGCTGCTCGCACTGGCGCACGGCCCCTCGCTCTTCGACGAGGACGGCGAGGTCAACGACGATGCGATCGATGCGTTCGTCGCCGCGGTTCTCGCTGCCGCCGGTGAAGGGGCGGACGACGACGAGATCGACGACGAACAGGCCGACCGCGCCTCGCCCTCCGCGTGATACGGCATCCGGGCCTCGAGTTCGCGCGGCGGAGCACACCGTGCACCATGACGAATCGAGGGGTTCGGTACCCCACCCGGTCAATCGCGCTGATCCGCAGGCGTCGCGACCGCGCACGGGAGCGTGTCGGCTCGGCACCCTGTGCGCGGATCGCGCGCCGAGGCCGGCTGGTCCAGATCGTGGAAGTGGCGCGCCGGGAAGGATTCGAACCCTCGACCCTCAGATCCGAAGTCTGATGCTCTATCCACTGAGCTACCGGCGCGAAGTCCCCTCAGGATAGTCGATCGTCAGGGCCCGGACACGCAGTCCCAGCGCGCCGACCTGGCGCCGCCTCTGATGGACCTGCCTGATCCTTCTTTCGGCAGAACTGTTATGGAATCGCGACCCTCAGGTCCGTAAGTTGCTTCTGCGGCTACGGGTGCGCCTCGCTGGGGCTCGCTCAGGCGGTTGCCTCGAGGCCACCCGCTGCGGGGGCAGACCGTGTCGTTGCTTGTGCCCTGGTCGATTACGGATGAGGTGGCCCGTCCCCCGGGCGGACTCTCCGAGGCCAACCCGCCACGTTCTGTGGAGGGGCAGGGCTAGCGAGCGATGGTCTTCAACTCGCTGCAGTTCGCGGTCTTCTTCGCGATCGTATTGACCTTCTACTGGCGGCTGCCGCACCGCATCCAGACCCTGTTCCTACTGGGCGCGTCGTACATCTTCTATGCCGCCTGGAACTGGCGGTTCCTCGGGCTGATGCTGCTGACGACTGTCGTCGACTACTCGGTCGGCCGTGGGCTGGCCGCGATCCGGGACGAGAAGCGGCGCAAGCTGCTGTTTGGCACGAGTGTCGTGCTGAACCTCGGCGTGCTCGGGTTCTTCAAGTACTTCAACTTCTTCGTCGACTCAGCGGTGGGGTTGCTGGAACGGACGCCGCTCCAGGTGAACGAGCCGGTGCTCGAGGTGCTGTTGCCCGTCGGCATCTCCTTCTACACGTTCCACGGGATCTCTTACACGTTTGACGTCTACCGGCGGGAGATCGAGCCGACGCGAAACCCCATCGCATTCGCCGCATTCGTGGCGTACTTCCCTCAGCTGGTGGCAGGTCCGATCGGTCGCGCTGAGGTGCAGCTCCCGCAGATCGAGAAGCCTCGGCGCCGGCCGAACGCAACGCTCGTGCACTCGGCGGCGTTCCTGATCGTGCTCGGGCTGTTGAAGAAGGTCGCGATCGCCGACCCACTGGCGCCCTTTGTGGACGACGTCTTCTCGAATCCAGAGCGGGTGAGCGCGACCTCGCTGATCGTCGGCGCGTGGGCCTTCGGGTTGCAGATCTACGGAGACTTCTCCGGATACAGCGACATCGCTCGCGGGTCGTCGAGGTTGTTGGGAGTGGAACTCCTGAACAACTTCCAGCAGCCCTATCTCTCGCGAGACATCAGCGAGTTCTGGCACACGTGGCACATGTCGCTGTCCTCGTGGTTGCGCGACTACCTCTACATCCCGCTGGGTGGCAACCGAAAGGGAAAGCTAAAGACCCTGCGGAACCTGATGATCACCATGCTGCTGGGAGGGCTGTGGCACGGAGCTGCGTGGACGTTCGTCGTCTGGGGAGGGCTGCACGGGCTGTTCCTCTGCGTCCATCGGCTGGTCGCGGAGCGTGCCGCAATCGCAGGAGGTCCAGTTCGCTGGCGCGAGGCGCTCGCGATCTTCGCGACGTTCAATCTCGTGAGCCTGGCGTGGATCTTTTTCCGTGCGGAGACCTTCACGCAGGCATTCGCGTACGTGCGCGGGATCTTCACGTGGCAAACTGGCGCGGCCGAGCTCGAATTGATCGCGCTCTTCATCCCGCTCGCGCTCGTCATGTTCCTCATCGACCTCGCGCAGCGGAACCTGCGCGACGAGACAGCGCCGTTGCGCCTGCCAACGCCCGCGTACGGCGCCTTCGTCGGATTCGTTGTGGCGGCCCTGGTCGTCTTCTCGGGTGGGACGAGTGAACCGTTCATCTACTTCCAGTTCTAGGCGCTGGATCGGCCTCCGGACCCGGACCGGCCAGTGGGCGCATCGCGCGGTCCGGTCGCCGGACCGGCACTCGGTCTCGATGATCCTCGTCGGAGCGATCGCGTTCCTCCTGTTCTGCGAGGGTGCTGCCCGCGTGCTGGCAGGCCAGTTGCCGGCGACGTCCGGTTGGTACTCGCGAGAGGTGCAGGCGCAGGTCGCGCGGATCGAGCAGGTAAGCGTCGAAGGCGGGGCCTGCGTGGCATTCGTCGGGTCGTCCACGGTCGAGGCGGCCATCCAGTCGGACGTGCTCACCAGCCACCTCGGGCACGACGACTGGTACGTCGCGTGGGTGCCAGGGGCGAATGCACTGCTGCTCGAACCGTGGACCGAGGAAGTCGTGCTCCCGAAGCTCGCCCCCGAGTTCGTGGTCATCGGTCTCACCAGCATGGAGGTCAACGACGGCAACCGGACGGTGAGCCTCGTCAACTCGTACTACGAGTCTCGTGGGCGGCGGGAGCTGGTTGGGGACCTGAACATCGTTGACCGTGTGTACGCCGCGCTCGAGGAGGTATCCGCCTTTTTCGCGCTCCGCGAATACCTCCGGAGCCCAGGAGAAGTCGTTGCCCGCATCACCGGCCGCATCCCCAACGTTGCGCCGCACCACGGACTCTGGAGCGACCGGCGAAACGAGCGCTACGGCACCGATCCCGCCGACATGCGCCGCGCCGATGGCTACGTGAGCAGTTACGCGCTCGGCGGCCCCACGATCGGCGCCCTCGACCGCATGGTCGAGGGACTGCAGGAGCAGGGGCGGCACGTCGCCCTCGTGCGGCTGCCGTTCCTCGAGGAAGAGTGGGTCCCGCGGCACGAACATGGCTGGGCGGACATCGAGGAGTACCGCGCCGCCGTAGACCAGTTGGCCGAGCGACACGGGATTCCAGTCTTCGCGTACCCGGGTGTCCTCCAGGACCCCGTCTACTTCCGCGATCCCATCCACCTCACTGGTGAGGGTCCTGCCGCATTCACCGAGGAACTGGGGCGCGACCTGCGCGCGTGGATCGACGAGCGGGGCGGCTGCGGATAGGCGTTGCGACGGGTTTGCAAGCCGTCCGATGCGGCTGTTGGGTGCATCGAGGGCGGCGGTCGGGTTAGCGTGACGGCGACCTCCGCCACTCCCACTCCGGCTGCAGAGGACCGCACCACGAACAGCAGCGTCGTCCACTCCTTCCCAGGCTTCCCGGCTGCGCTCGTCCTCATCGTCACCGCTCTGGCGCTTGCGCCCGCCGTCGCCTTCGCCGACGAGTCGTCCGCGACCTATACCGGCACAGCCTCGCCGGGCGCTCGGGTGGCGGCCCTCATCGACGGCGACGAATGTGCGGTGACGGCGGCGAACGAGGACGGCCACTGGCGGCTCGAGGTGAAAGCAAGCGAGGTGGCGACGGGCACGTGTGCCGTCCAAACGGGAGACCGCGTTCGGTTCACTGTCGACCGCACGTCGACGGTCGCCACGGCAGCGTGGCTACTCGGCGAGGTGCAGGTTGTGTCGCAGGGCGCGCTGCTCGAACGAGAAGGCGAGGAGGATCTTGGCGAGACGCCGCCCGCCGTCCAGACGTTCGAGGTCGACAGCGGGGCCGACGGCCCCGACGCTCGCCCCGGCGACGGATCGTGCAGGTCTCGCGAAGCCGAGGCCGGTAGCGCTTCTTGCACCCTGCGGGCCGCCGTGCTCGAGGCGAACGCTTCCGCGGGCGCGGCCGTCGTCCGGTTGCCGGCCGGTGCCTACCCCCTCTCTACGGCGGGCGCCGAAGAGGATCAGTCGGCGACGGGGGACCTCGATATCGCGGGCGACTTCAGCCTCTCGGGCGATGGCAGCGATCTCACGGTGGTCGACGCGTCCGGACTCGACCGCGTCCTGCACGTGCTCAGCGGCGCCGTCCACGTCTCCGGAGTCACGTTCACCGGGGGTTTCACCGACGCGAACCGGCCCGGCGGTGGCGGCCTGCGTGTCGAGGAAGGCGCGGTGCTCACGCTGACCGACGTCGTCGTCCGCGACAACCGCAGTTCCGAGGACGGCGGCGGCATCGCGAACGCGGGTGCGCTCATCGTCCGCGACAGCCGCATCAGCAACAACTCGGCCGAGGACCTCGGGGGCGGCGTATCCAGTGGGGAGCGAGGGATGTCACAGGAAGCGACCGTTCTCCTCGAGCGCAGCACGGTCGCAGAGAACACCAGCTTCGGCGGCGGTGGCGGTTTCGCCATCAACGGCCCGACGATCGTGCGGCAGAGCACTCTGAGCGGGAACGTCGACGGCGGCGGTGCGATTCTCGTCGGCACGGGCGGTTCGTTGTTGCTCGAGAACAGCACTGTGAGCGGGAACGACGAGATGGGGCTGCTTGTCCTCGGCGGTCAGGCCGCGGTGGTGTCGAGCACCTTCGCGGAGAACGACGGCCCCGGGGACGCTCCGGGCATCAACAACGTTTCCGAGCCGGGCGGCTCGGGTAGCGTGACCGTCACCGGTTCGGTGGTCGCCGACGGGTGCTACGGCGGTGTGGCCTCGGGCGGAGGGAACATCGACGCGCTCGGCTCCTGTGGGTTCGAGGAGCCGACCGACCAGTCCTCGGTCGACCCGAAGCTCCGTCCGCTCAGCGCGAACGGCGGTGCGACCGAGACCCACCTGCCACGTGCTGGCAGTCCCGCGATCGATGCGGTCGAGGCCGGGCCGCCGGCGGACCAACGCGGCGTGGCTCGGCCGCAGGGTGCCGGCTTCGACAGTGGCGCCGTCGAGGTCGGCCCTGACGACCTTCATCGTGTTGGAGCACGCGAGGAGTGGCGGTAGGCTCCGGCCCCGAGCGTGCGCTCTGGGGTAGGAAGGCGCGCCATGCGAAAGCCGCGCGCATCGAAGCGGTCCTCGCCGAGTGACGCCCGTCCACCGATCGCGCTCGAGACGTGCGTTGGCGTCGCCCGAGGGCAGGCAGGATGCCGGGGGGAGTCACCTCGATCGATACTGCGGCACGGACTCCTGGATGCCGTCGGCGTTGACGGCACGGCTGCTGAGCCCTCTCACCTGCTCGCGTCCCTGCATTGCAGCGCACCGTGGGCAACCACGCGGTGAACCCCGTGATGCGGGGGCCTCGTTCAGCGCGTGCCCATCACCGGACCGTCGATCTCGGAGACGCTCGACAACGACTCCAACGCGACGACCGGGCAGGCGACGGCGACCTCGTACAGCCCCGGCACCAGCCGATCGCGGAACTCGGTCGATCCGAACGCGCCCGGATCGCCCGCTGGCACGCCCCCGCTCGGGGCGCTGCTGGGCTCGCCGGCAGAGATCCCGGCGTAGCGACTAGTTCGCCGCCCGGACGCTGTCCGGTGATACGCGCCCGAGCGCCTCGGAGGCGCCTGCCTGCTTGAGGGGTGTGCTCTTCGCGTGCTGCGTATGGGCCGACTTCACCACCTCCGCGCGCCGCGCGATGGTGGCCCCGTCGTTGTAGAGGACGTCGTAGCGCGGATCGTGCAGCAGCGAAGCGCGGAGCGCCGAGCAACAAACCGGGGGGACGTACACGTGCGTGAACGGCTCGCGCCGGTCGATCGATGTGAGGCAGTCGGCATCTGAGTTGCGACAGTTGCGCGCCCGGAACTGGAGGATGGAGCGGCGGACGAACTCCCCCTCGACCCACTCGTACCCCTGCACTGTCGCGACGCTTTCGCGCTCGGCGAGGACGGGGAACCACTCGCCGTCGCGGTCGGCGAACCAGCGGTTGCGACTGATGACGACGAAGCGTGCGTCCTCGGGGGTGCGGGCGGCCACCCACTCCATCGCATCCACCTCGGTCTTGGACAGCGCCTCGAGGTAGCGCTGGTCGCCCCGTCGGTCTTCCAGGGCGCCGAGCGTCGCGAACCAGAGCGCGCCGACCGCGATCGCGGCGATCCCGGCGTACTGCAACGGCCGCTGCCAGCGCGCGAGCCACTGAGGGCCTGCCGTATCGAGGGGTCGCGCGAGGCTCGGAGCGACGACCCAGCGAACGGCGATGCCGACGAGCAACGCGGTCGGCACCGCGGCGAAGGTCGGGAAGGCGCGCATGTTCATCATGAGGATGAGCAGCCACCAGGCGGGAAGCAGCAGCCGCCCTCGCGCGACGGTGTAGATCGCACCGAGGAGGCCCAGCGCTCCGATCAACGGGAACCATGGTTCGCCTGTGAAGATTGGGTCGCGGATCTGGAGCCACATCGTGTCGAGATCGCCCTCGGAGACCAACGTGCCTCCGAAATCGCGAGCGGCGAGGAACGGGTCGAGCCCGTGCCGTGCGAGCACGAGCCCCCACCACGGGGCCGTGAGCGCGAGACCGCCGAGTCCGATCGCCGCGAGCACGAGCACGCCGTGACGCCTCGGCGGGAACAGCGTGAACAGCGGGAGGCTCGCGACGAGGAACGCCGCCGCCTCGAGGTGCGCGAGCACGGTGAGCGCGACGAAGCCGGCTGCTGGCACGGCGGGCGTCCAGCGCTGCCGTGTCGCGGCTCGATGCGCCTCCCGCAGGGCGAGCAGGGCGAATGCGAGGCCGAGCGCGCGCGTCAGGCCACCGCCCATGATCAACCAGATGAACGATCGCGGCACGAGCGCGAAGGCCAGCGTCGCCACTACCGCGGCCCACCGGTCGTTCAACAGGGATCGGGCGAACAGGTGGAACGCCGCTACTACGAAGACGCTTTCGATCAGCGGCAACAGCCACACCCCGTCGAGGAGCGACAGCGGCGTCAGGTCGTCGAGCAGCGCCGCCATGTAGAACCCGAGCGGAGAGTAGGCGAAGGGGATCGTGCCGTCGTTGTAGCTCGAGAACTCCGGCAGCACGTACCCGGAACGTTGGATGTCCTCGGCCATCGCGTAGAACAGGCCACCGTCGTTCAGCGGGAACCCCGCAGGTAGTACGTGGAACGCACGCACCCAGAGTCCGAGCGCGAAGATCGCAAGGAGGGCGAGCGCCTCGGAGTGCGCGCGGGCAAACCTCAGAATATGGGCCAACTGCGCGCCGTGGTCAGCCTCGGCCGGGTCGTCGCGACGCGTCGAGCGTCGGAGCCGGGCGCGTTCGGGGTCGCCAACGGTCACGCGCGCCGCTCCTTGGCCGCGGCGTGGCGGGATACGGGCTCCGTCCGGCTTCCCCGCCATCCGCGTCTCCGCATCGTGTTCGAGTCACTTCGATGGAGGATGCTCCGGCGCTCCTCGCAAACGAGCCCCCGCGTCCGGAAGCAGTGTTACGAGGACGTATCGAAGGGCGGGCGGCCTAGGAGGCGTTGTTGCGCTCGACGTCGTCGATGAACCCGAGAACGGAAGCGTTCCAGGCGTCCGGGTTCTCGAAGTACGCGGAGTGACCGGCGCTCGGGATGAGGGCGAAGCGCGAGCCCGGTGTGAGCTGGTGCGACATCGCGATCAGTTCGGGCGCGACGACGCGGTCCTGCGCACCCACGAGCCAGAGCAGCGGCAACCCGCTCTCGACGAGGCGCGTGGCCGTCGAGCCGCGGTAGTTGAGGCGTCGGGGTGCGGGCGCGAGGAAGTCGCGAGGCCGCGCCGGGTTCATCCCGCGGAGCTGTCGGTAGAGGAACGCGACGTGTGGGGCCGCCTCGTACGTTTCCTCGGCGAGCGCGCGCCGCAGCAGTGAGCCGGCGTAGTAGCCCTCGCCCTCGAGCTCGACCTTCCGCTGGCGCGCCTCGTCGCTGACGCACCCGCCGTTCGTGCCCGAGTACGTGATCGAGGCGAGACGGGTTGGAGCGCGAGAGAGCAGCCCGAAGGCCGTGCGTCCCCCCATCGAGTGGGCGACGAAGTGCACGCGCTCGAGCTCGAGGTGGTCGATCAGCGCCAGGGTGTCCGTGCCGAACGCGATGCGCCCGGGCCCGTCCTCCACGTCCGGTGAGCGCCCGAAGGCACGGTGGTCGAAGGTGATCGTGGTGTAGCGCTCCGCAAAGACCGGGACCTGCTGCCACCAGACGAGGGCGTTGCCGCCGGCTCCATGCGCGAGCAGCACGGCCGGCGCGGTACCGAGGTCCGGGCCGTGGACCTCGAAGTAGAGGCGGAAACCGTCATCGAGGTCGAGGTGCGGCACGCGTCCAGTCCTCGTCCGTCCACGGCTCACCCGTGGCGTTCGCGATGTAGTCGAGCACGTCCTCGATGTCGCCGAGGAGGTCGTCCTCAGGGTCGCACAACTCGCGGGCGCGTAGCATGTTCGCCTTTGCCGCCGCGTACAGTTCGTCCGCAGTGCGGTCCATCGGCTGGTGCCGCCCTCGGTGTCCGCCGCGCGCCATCGCTTGCGCCGCGAACTCCTGGCACCACCCGAGCGTGTAGAGGCGGCCGATGTCGTCCGGGTCGAGCTCGACCGCGCGTTCGAGCGCCTCGAGGCCGTCCTTGAAGGCGCGTTTCCTCGTGACCAGCGTGTTGCCGAGGTAGGCGTGCGCCTCCGCGAACTCGGGCTCGAGCGCGATGGCCTGCTGCGCGACGGCGATCGCGCTGTCGATGTCACCCGCTGAGTGCAGCGACATGGCCCGGCGGAGGAGGGCGCGCGCTTCCTCTGAGATATCCGTCGTCATTCCTCGATGATACGTGCCGAAGCCGAACCATCGCCGCCGCTGGCGGCCTGCCGCATCGGTCCAGACAATCATTCCTGTGAGCAGCGCCGGCGATACCGAGGGAGCGGTCGCGGTAGCGGTGAAGCCGCGCGACCTGTCGTGGGTCGCGACCGGCGTCGTCACCGCAGCGGGCGTGGCCCTCGCCGCGCTTTACGCGTTCGCGACGTCGAGGCTCTTCCTTACCGACTACTTCCCCGACGCCGGCGTCAGCCTCGACTGGATCAAGATCCTCACTCCGCGGGGCGAGGATCCGGTCGCGAGCTACCTCGTCCTGACGTTGACCGCTTCGACGCTCTACGCCGTTGCGCTCCTCACCGTCGCGCGATGGGGCGGCTCGGTGCCGCGAGTGCTGCTCGCGGGCTTTCCGGTCCTGTTCGCGCTGACGCTGATTCCGATGTACCCGCCGACGGCTGTCGACTTGTTCCACTACCACGCAGATGCCCGCACCCTCTGGATCTTCGAACGCAACCCGCTCGTCGTCCCGCCCATGGAGGTCGGCTACCCCATCGGGATCAGCTGGGCCGAGCAGCCGTCACCGTACGGGCCGCTCTGGTCGATCCTCACGCTGGTGCTGGCTCCCCTGATGCGCTTCGGCGACCACCTCGTGGCCACGTTGATCGGCTTCAAGGTACTCGCAGCGCTGACCTACCTCGGCTGCGGTTGGCTGATCTATCGGCTGGTACGGCAGACGCGGCCAGGGCTCGAGCTGCTCGCGCTCGTGCTGTTCGCGTGGAACCCGTTCATCCTGCTGCGAGTCGTCGGGAACGGCCACAACGACCTGGCGATGATGTTCTTTGCGCTGGCCGCGCTCTCGAGGGCGCGCGAGCGCGACTGGACGCTCGCGTTCCCGTTGCTGGCCTGCTCCGTCCTCGTGAAGTACACGTCGGCGCTGCTCGGACCGCCGCTCCTGCTCTTCGCCTGGTTCGCGATGGAGGGGCCACCCATCGCGCGCGCCCGAGCGCTGGCCCCCGGCATCGTGATTGCGGCAGCACTCGTCGTGCTCTCGTACGTGCCGTTCTGGGCTGGCCTCGAGACGTTTGACACGGTGACGCGCCAGACCGAGCTGACGATCACCTCGATTCCCGACTACCTCATCTCGATTTGGTCCGAATCGCTCGGCGCGGAAGGAGCAGCGTCGCGCGCCCGCATCGTGACGCTGGGCGTGTTCGCATTGCTGGCGATCCCGCTGACGTGGCAGGCTCGGAAGGGATTCGACCACCTGCTCGTTGCGGGCTTCGGCCTGATGTTCTTCTATCTCGTGTTCGCTGCCGGCTGGTTCCGCCCGTGGTACATGCTCTGGCCGGCGACGCTGCTCGCGCTGCGTCCCACGCCTTGGAGCGCTGCGCTGTTCCTCGCGATCACCACCGGCAACCTCTTCCCGGACGTCATCGAGCAGTTCCGCTACTCGTGGGGCCTGTCGTCCAACCTCGAGATCCGAGGCGTCCCGCTCGCGGCACAGTTCCTCGTGCCGGTGCTGATCTGGCTCGCCGCAGTGGTGCGGTGGCGGAGCCTGGGGCTGGATGCGGTGGACGGGTTGGAAGAGCGAGCATCGTCTTAGCGGTGTGATAGACCTAGACCCATGGTGGTGATCGGTACCCGCGAGTTCCGGCGACACGTCCGCCGTTACCTTGAGCGCGTACGCGCGGGTGAGACGTTCGTGCTTGCTGAAGGGGGGAAGCAGTTCGCCGAGATCCGGCCAATCAAGCCAGTGAAACCGATGCCGCTCTACGAGAGCACGCTCGACCGTCTGGTTGCCGAAGGGCGCGTGCGCCGGCCGTCTGGCGATCTTTCCGAGTTCCTGCGAACGCACCCGCCCGCATCACGCCGAGAGGGGGAACCACTGTTGAGCGAGATCCTCCAAGAGATGCGTGACGAGGAGCGCTACTAGCGGTGATGAGCAATCGACCTTCACTTTTGGCACGCTTCGAACAGGTCGGTCCGCGTCGCGGGTACCCTGCAAGCCTTCATCGAAGACTGTCTCCACATCGTGGCCAGCCCAACTGAGCGCTGATTTCAGCTCAATGCCGAGGTTCTCGTCGAGCTTGACCTTCACGAAGTGCGGGTGAGGGTGTGCACCTCTTGCTTCGCGAGCCACGCGCCGTAGGCGGCAGCCGCTCGAACGTCGTCCTCCGTGAGGGAGGGGTAGTGCTCGATGATGTCGGCGGAGGAGAGTCCACCTGCGAGCGCGTCCAGGACGACAGTCACGAGCACACGAGTGCCTCTCACCGTCGGCTGCCCGTGAGCGATCTCTGGGTCAATCGTGATCCGCGCAAGCAACTCTTCGTTTGTCACCGAGATGAGTTAGTAGAGCGCTACTGCTCCCTACGCATCCACGCCCCACCACGCGAGGTATATCGTGAGCGCCGCTAGCGGGTACGGCGTCGGGAGGGTGAGGCATGGCTGGGGCGCTTGACGGCATTCGCGTCATCGACTTCGGGCAGTACATCGCGGGCCCGCTCACGGCCATGATGCTGCGCGACCACGGCGCCGATGTGATCCGCGTCGATCCGCCGGGCGGGCCGCGCTGGCAGACGCCGGCGAACGCCATCTGGAATCGAGGCAAGCGCAGCATCGTCCTCGATCTGCAGGACACGACGGATCGCGACATCGCGGCCCGGCTCATCGGGAGCGCGGATGTCGTCGTCGAGAACTTCCGGCCGGGCGTGATGGAGCGGCTGGGGCTCGGTGCAGAGGCCATGTGCGAGGCGAACCCGGCGCTCATTTACTGCTCGCTGCCGGGCTTCGCGCATGACGACCCGCGCGCCGGGATGCAGGCGTGGGAGGGTGTCGTGGCGGCGGCCACGGACACCTACAAGCCCGCGCGCACCTCGAAGAGCGGCCGACCATCGTTCTCGCCCGTGCCCATCGCCTCGAACTTCGCATCGTTTATCGCGGCCACCTCGATCACCGCAGCGCTGATCGCGCGCGACCGTTCTGGGCTGGGCCAGCGCATCGAAATTCCGCTCTTCGACGCGACGTTCGAGGCCATCGGTGGGTCGGCGCTGGTCGTGCACCGCACGGGGGCGTCGGGACGCGATCGCGCGACGGCGTTCGGGCAGGGCGTCTTTGAATGCGCGGACGGACGCTGGGTGCAGTTCAATACCTTCAACCCGCGCTTCCTCCAGTGGTTCGCGGACGCCGCGGGCGTCGCGCACTGGGCCGATGAGGGCCTCCTCGACCGGGAGCGCGTGGGCGCTGACCCCGCGCTTGACGCCGAGCTGACGAAGCGCATGCGCGAGTTGATGCGCACGAGGACGGCGCTCGACTGGGAGGAGTTCATCAACCGCGAGGCCGGCTCACCGCTCTGCTTCATCCGCAGTTCGGCAGAGTGGCTGGAGCACCCGCACGCTCGCCAGTCGCGGGCTGTCGTTCAGGTGGACGACCCCGAGTTCGGCCCAACGTGGCAGGCGGGTTTCGGGGTCAGCCTCTCCGAGACACCACCGCCCGAGCCCGAGGGCCGGCACGCGCTCGATGCCGATCGCGACGCCGTCCTCGCGGACCTCGACACACCGAGGCGGGCGCCGTCGTCCGGCTCCGAGCTGCTCACGAGTGCGCTCGATGGCGTGCAGGTTCTCGACCTGACGCAGGTCTACGCCGGTCCCACGGCCGGTCGCGTCCTCGCCGAGTTCGGCGCGGACGTCATCAAGATCAACGGGCCGCACCTCAGCGTCGCCGACAACCTGCACCTCAACCGCGGCAAGCGCTCGCTGCTGCTCGATGTCGGCACCGATGCGGGCAAGCAGGTGCTGTGGCGCCTCCTCGAGGACGCCGACGTGTTCATGCAGAACTTCACGTATGGCACGGCGGACCGCATGGGCATCGGCTATGCGGACATCCTCGCGAGGCGGCCGGCGATCGTGTACTCCTCGATCAGCGCCCACAACTACGACGGACCATGGGCGGCGCGCCGGGGCTACGAGCCGATGGGGCAGGCCGCCACCGGGATGCAGAAGCGCTTCGGCGGCGATGGCCAACCGGCCGGCCAGGCGTTCGCGCTGAACGACTACGGGACAGGCGTCCTCGGCGCGTTCTCGGTCCTCCTGGGTCTGTTCCACAGCCGGAGGACGGGGCAGGGCCAGCACGTGCAGGCGTCGCTCTCGCAGACCGGGACGCTGCACCAATCGCCGTTCATGATCACGTACGAAGGCAAAGTCTGGGACGAGCCGAGCGGCGTCGACCAGCTGGGCTACGGACCGCTCCAGCGGCTCTACGAGGCGCAGGACGGTTGGTTCTACCTCGGCGCGCGTCGCGCGGATCTCCCACGCCTCGAGGCCGCGCTCGGCGTGGCACTCGCTGGCCTCGATGACGATGCGCTCGGGACGACCCTCGAGCGGTGCTTCGCCGGCGGCGCGGCAGCGGAGTGGTGCCGACGACTCGTCGATGCCGGCGTGGGTGCGCACGTCCTCGTTGACCGCGCCGACCTGATGACGGACCCGTGGGTGGTCGAGCACGGCCTCAGCATCACCCGCGAGCACGAGCGCGTCGGCCTTGTCACGCAGACGGGCCCGTCGGCGCGGCTGTCGAGGACGCCCGTGACGCCGGGCGCGCCAGCACGACCACCCGGCTCCGATGGTCCGGACATCCTCCGCGAGATCGGTCTCGACGAGTCCCTCTCGGAGCTGCGCGAGCGCGACGTCGTAGCGGTACCCGCCGGCTAGCCCGCTACCGCTGCTCCGACTCCCCTCTCCCCAGAGGCTGGGGAGAGGGGACGCGGGCGAGGGCGGGGGGCGCGAAGACGAGGTAGCGGTACCCGAGGAAGTTCCACACGAGCGAGATCGCGAGGGGGACGAGCTTCGCGACGTTGAGCGCGAGCGCGCCTCGAGGGTCCACGAGCAGCAGGATGAGCGCGAGTCCGCCGTTGTAGAGCACGAGGCCGATCACCGACACGGCGACGTAGAGCCAGAAGCCTCCTCGTCGGGCGGCCGTGCGGAAGGTGAAGCGGCCGTTGAGCACGAAGCTCGAGGCGACGGCGACGCAGAAGCCCGCCGTGTTGGCCACCAGCACCATGAGCCCGCCCTCGGTCTGCGTGAACAGCAGCACGAGGTTGAACGTCGCAAAGTCGAGCACCGTCTTCAGCAGGCCGACGAGGCCAAAGCGGACCGCCGTGCCCGCGAAGTCGAAGGCGGCGACGCGACGCGACTGACCAGCTTGAGGCTGGGCGAGCGGCTTAGCCACCTTCGGCCTCGCGGCGGGCGACCAGCACGATGCTGAGCCCGAACGGCATCGGCAGGTGCGGCAGCGGCTCGGGGCCGAGGGCGATCACGCGCTCGAGGATCGCGTTCACGAGCCGCGGCACCGGCGTGAAGTTCGCGGCCGGCTCGCCTCGACGCGGACGCAGCCGCTCACCGAGGCGGACCGCCATCGCCAGCGGCAAGATCGAGGTCATCACGTAGGCCGCGAGGACGACTTCAAAGCCGGCCTCCTCAGCCGCGCGGACGAGCTGACCCTTCGTGTAGCGGCGGCGGTGGCCGACGGCCTCATCGTGCGAGCTCCAGAGGAACTGGTACGCCGGCACCGTCGCGACCAGCGTGCCGCCGGGCCGCAACGCTTCGCGCATCTCGCGCAGCGCGGCGACGTCGTCGTCCACGTGCTCGATCAGGTCGAGGGTCACGATCGCGTCCCACGATTGGGCCCGGGTGGCGAGGCGTGTCGCGTCCATGCGCGCGACCTCGAGGCCGCGCCCTCGCGCGAGGCGGGTCGACTCGCCGGAGGCGTCCACGCCGAGGACGTGATTGGAGCCGCTGTAGGACTTCGTCGTGCCGCCGGGCCCGCAGCCAACGTCGAGGATGCGCGAGTTCGGCGGGACGTAGCGGGTGAGCACACGGCGCACGATGCGCTGGCGCCCGCGGTGCCACCAGTAGCTCTCCTCGGCCTCTGCGAGCTGTCTCAGCTCATCGGCGCGCATCGCTCGGCTGCCTCCTTACAGGGCGATGATCGTATCCGCTGGCGGCGAACCGAGGGAGCACCCGGGGCGAGTGATCGCTATTGCACGTCCACCTGCAGGCCGTACTCCACAGTGCCCTGCTCGTAGGTGACCGTGAGGTCGAGGAGATAGGCGCCTGCGCCGGCATCGACGGTGACCGCAATCGCGTCCGTGCCGGGAGTTACGGGTACCACGATGGATTCGCCAGCGCGCTGCCAGATCGTGCGGTTGACCCCCTGTGGCTCTCCGGACTCGGGTCGCAGCCAAAGCTGGCCGCTGGCCTCGACCGGGTCGTACTGGCCGAAGCCCGTCACATTGATCGATTCGCCTGACGTGACATCGAGTGCGGCCGCGCTGGTGACGACGCCGCCCTGCTCGTCGCAGACCTCTTGGCTATCCAGTGTCCAGCAATGGTTCCCGACCCCGAGGAACGTGCCGTCAACCTCGAGCGGTGGCGGGCCGTCTGCGAGCGGAATCTCCGTGGGTGGCTGGGTGCCTTCCGGTGTCGGTTGCGCGGTCTCCCCCGTGGGAGTGACCGGGACCTCCGTCGAGGCCGACCCGCTGCCGTTCGTGCGCTCGATCGTTGTCGTGGTGGTGGCGGATACGTCCCCATTGCTGTTCGCGTCGTTGGCGCAGGCTGAGATGGTGAGAGCTGCGAAGGCGAGGATCGCGCTGGTTAGCATCATTCTGCGCATCGAAGACTCCTCCTTGAGCACATCCGGTACGCCAGAATGTGAAACCCTCGTCATCGGTTCGCATGGCTGCCTGAGTGCGTTCAAACACCCGTCGCGCGGATGTCCTCGAGGTGGGTCTCGTAGTGGTGCCACGTGTTGCCCTGCAGCCAGCGCCAGAGCGGGGCGACGAAGCCCACCTCGCCGTCCCGCGCGGGCCGGAGTCGTCCCACGTAACCACTTGGCTCGAGGATGTACATCGCGGCGAGGTCCTCGTCGGAGAGCCGTTCGAGTAGGGCGTCCATCCGTCTGCGATAGCGCGCGAAGCGCTCGCGCACCTCGGCCAGCGTCAGGTTCGCATCGCGGTGGTGTTGCCATGCGTTGCGCCCGTCCTCTGTCGAGAGGTCGTGGTCCGGCCCCGGCGGCTCGTCCGTGCCGAAGCACTCCATGGCCGTGGGCTCGCGTCCCTCGAGGTGGGCCTCGATCTGCGCCGGGAGCCACTCGACGCTGAGGTGCGCGAGGACATCGCGCAACGACCACTCTCCGACCGCGTTCGGTGCGAGCAGTTGCTCGTCGGTCAGCGACTTCAGTTCTGCATCCACTGCCGCAAGCGCCGACTGATTGCGAGCCTTGAGCGCAGCGTTGGTAGTCAGGGGTGCGTCGGCCACCGTGGTCAGACCGCCGCGCGCTCGTTGATCTCGCGCGCGAGGTCGACGTCCTTCTGCGTGATCCCGCCCTCGTCGTGCGTGCTCAGCGCGACATGGACGGTGTTGTACACGTTCCGCAGCTCGGGGTGATGGTTCGCGCGTTCGGCCAGGACGCCGATCTGCGCCATCAGTCCGACCGATGCGACGAAGTCCTTGAGCCTGAACTCACGGGCGATCGAGTCGCCGTCGCGCTGCCAACCCTCGAGCTCGCCGAGGGCTGCCTCAATCTCGGTGTCGGTTAGTCGTGTCATGGGATCGAGCGTAGCAGCGGACGGGAGCGTACCGGCTGCGGAGTCATCGTTTGCCACCCCGGATCGACGGCGCGACACTCCCAACGTCCGGGGCGCGTCGGCGTAGCGCCTCGACGCTGGACGGCGAACGTGCGAGGGAGTCGGACAATGGCCTCGATCCTCGAAACCTACGAAGCGCTGCATCAGGGCTCGAAGCGTCTCGCCGAGCGCGGGGCTGCCCTCTTTCCCTCGGGCGTGACGCACGACACTCGCGCCTTCGCGCCGTGGCCGATCTACGTCGAGCGCGCGGAGGGCGGACGCAAGTGGGACGTCGACGGCAACGAGTACGTCGACTTCATCGGTGGGCACGGCGCGCTGCTGCTGGGCCACGGCCGTCCGGAGGTACTGGAGGCAGCGCGCGAGGCGATGGCCGCCGGCACCCACTTCGGGTCGTCGCATCTCTGGGAGATCGAGTGGGCTGAGCAAGTGATCAAGATGGTGCCGTGCGCCGAGCGGGTGCGGTTCACCTCGTCCGGCACCGAGGCGACGATGATGGCATTGCGCCTCGCTCGCGCCTACACGGGCCGCGAGCGCGTCGTGAAGCTCGTCGAGCACTTCCACGGCTGGCACGACATCGTGGTCGGCCGGCTGCGCGAGGACGACCCCCACCCACACTCGCCCGGTGTCCCGGACGGCTTCTACGACTCGCTCACTGTGCTGCCCTCCGGCGACGTCGCCGCCCTCCAGGCCGAGCTGGCAACACGCGATGTCGCCGCGTTGATCCTCGAGCCGACCGGCGCCCACTGGGGCACCCACCCGCTGCAGCCTGAGTACCTCCACGCAGCGCGGGAACTGACACGTGAGACGGGGACGCTCTTGGTCATGGATGAGGTGATCACGGGCTTCCGGATGGCGCCCGGTGGTGCGCAGGAACGCTACGGCCTCGAGGCCGACCTCTCGACGCACGCGAAGATCCTCGCGGGAGGACTCCCCGGCGGCTGCGTCACGGGCCGCGAGGAAATCGTGTCGATGCTCGAGATCCGGCAGGACGACGCCGACTGGAATGCCTCGAGGCGGATCTCGCACCAGGGGACGTTCAACGCGAACCCGGTCTCGGCCGCCGCGGGTCTCACCTGTCTGCGGTTGATCGCCGAGGGTGGCCAAGTCGAGCGCGCGGACGCGGCGACGGCGCGCCTCGTACGCGGGCTGAACGCGCTGTTCGAGGAGCTGGCGGTGCCGGGCTCTGCGTGGGCCGTCTCCTCGATGTGGCACCTCAACCTCGGTTACGACGCGCCCCGCCCCACGGACGTCGAATGGGACGCCGCCGACGAGCCCGAGGGCGTTCCGCCTCCCCTGGCCCGTCCGCTCAAGTGGGCGCTCTACAACCACGGGGTCGACCTCATGACGACGGGCGGGATGGTGTCGAGCGCACACACCGATGCCGACATCGACCGCACCCTCGAGGGCTTCCGATCGGCGATCGGGGACCTCCGGGCGGAGGGACTGCTCGATTAACTTTGTCGTATCCCTCAGTGGCGGTCGAAAGCCGCAGATTCAACGGCACGTTTGAGGGCTACGGTCAAGAGAACTGGCGTTCGAAATATCACGTCCTAGGGGTTTGACAAAGCGGCATTCGCTGCAACACTCCCCGGCGTGGTGGGGGGTCTGTCCAACCTCTTCGGCCGCTGGGTCCGGCAGGGAGCCGTGGTTGCGGCGCTTTGTCTCTGCGCATCGGTAGCCGGTGCGTGGGTCGGCTGGCGCCTATCGCCCGCCGAGGCGGCGACGACTCACGCGCTCGCGGCTCATCCGCCGCCCCGTCCCGATGAAGTAGCAGTCGCCCGGCCGCCGCTCCTCGACATCCGCCCCTTCATCGACCACTCCGCCGCCCTCCGCGAAGAGCAGCTCATCGAACGAACCCTGCCTGCGACGACCGTGCCGGTCGAGCAGCGCGCCCTCGCCCTCTCCGTCATCGAGCCCCCGGCCGCGCCGCCGCCGGTGACCCCTCCCGCGGTCTCGGCGGCGTTGCCGAGCACGCCCGCTCCCCCGCTCGGCCCGGGTGAGAAGTACACGGCGAGCCTTTCGTTCTACTACTGCGGCGCGAACGGCGGACCTCGAGTCGGCGATGGCGGCGGGTTCTGCGGGCACATGGCCAATGGCGAGGTCGTTCACCATGGCGCCGCCGCCTGCGCCGCGCAGTACATGGGCCAGCGCTTCCGCGTCGAGGGCGATCCCTACGGCCGCATCTACACCTGCAAGGACACGGGTGGAGCCGTCGGCGGGATGCATCGCGACATCTGGTTCGACGACGCCGGGGTCGGCTGGGCCTGGCTCCAGACCGTGGGCTTCAGCGCCACGATCGAGATCGTCGAGTAATCCTCCGCACAATCCCGCGCTTCCACCGACCGGTATTCCCCCCGGCACGCTCTCGCTCGTCCTCAGGACGCCGAATTTGATACCCAAATGAAGTAATTTGTGCTTGTGCGCACAAGGGGAATGTGGCAGCATATCCATCACGGAACGGATGCCCACCTGCGGTCCGCGGGGTCTTGAGGCGGGCCGAATCACTCACGCGGTACACCCGCAAAGCAGACAGGAGCAGATTGCATGAGCAAGATGGACCAGCGTCGCGCCATCGGAGAGCGCATCCGCGAGTGGCGCCTGAAGCGTGATCTGTCGCAGGCCGAGGTCGCCCGGCACGCGGGCATCACTCAGGCCTCGTTGTCGAACTACGAGACCGGCAAGCGTGACCTGCCGCTCTCGACCTTCCTCGGTGTTGCGAGCGCGCTGAACGTCCACGTCGGCGATCTGCTCGAGGTTCCGGACATGGTCGTCGTCCGCGACGCGCGCATCAGCCGGGCCGTGGAGCGCCTGATCCAGTACCCGGAGCTCGCCGAGGTCCTCGTGCCGACGAAGGACGCCGTCGAGGCGGTTGCTGGGTAACCAGCCTCCTCTCGTCGTCGTCCTGCGGGCGACGGCAGACTATCCGACCAACGCGGTGCCCCGCGCTCAACGCGCGGGGCACCGTCGTTCTGGAGCCTCCTCCTCGCACCCTCCGTGCTCCCGCTCCACCTTTCAGAACCGCCACAGCGCAGTGCGTTCCGTTGCGGCCTACCTCGAACGCGTATACTGGCGAACGCGGCACCCCCGACGATGTCCGGCAGACGGACGAGGGACGCCGCAACGGCCAGATGGCGCAGCGACAATTCCGGCGCGCGGCTCATCGACGTCACGAGGAGGCTGCAGTCTTGGCGAACGATCGACCTACTACGCTCGGCGAGCTTCGATCAGCGGGCATCGAAGTACTGCCGGTCCGTGAAGAGATGCGGAAGAACCTGATCGCAGGTCTCCGGTCAGGGAAGGACATTTTCCCGGGGATCGTCGGCTACGACGAGACCGTCATCCCACAGATCGAGAACGCGATCCTCTCCGGGCAGGACATGATCCTGCTGGGCGAGCGCGGCCAGGCGAAGTCGCGCATTATCCGTAGCCTCACGTCGCTCCTCGATGAGTGGACGCCGACGATCGCGGGCGCCGAGATCCCGGAAAACCCGTACCACCCGATCTCCGCGCAGGCCAAGGCCATCGTCGCCGAGATGGGCAACGACGCGCCCATTGAGTGGGTGCACCGCGACAGCCGCTACGGCGAGAAACTCGCCACCCCGGACATCACGATCGCCGACCTCATCGGCGAGGTGGACCCCATCAAAGTCGCGGAAGGCCGCTACCTCTCGGACGAGCTGACGATTCACTATGGCCTCGTGCCGCGGACGAACCGAGGCATCTTCGCCATCAACGAGTTGCCTGACCTGGCCGAGCGCATCCAGGTCGGTCTGCTCAACGTGATGGAGGAGCGCGACATCCAGATCCGCGGCCACAAGGTGCGGCTGGACCTCGACGTCTTCATCGTCGCGACGGCGAACCCGGAGGACTACACGAACCGCGGTCGCATCATCACGCCGCTCAAGGACCGCTACGGTTCCCAGATCCGCACGCACTACCCGAAGCTCCTCGAGCAGGAGATCTCGATCATGGAGTCCGAGGGCGCGGTCATGTCGCCGTCGGACTACGACGTCTTCGTGCCGGACTACATGAAGGAAGTGGTCGCGGAGATCACGCGCCTCGCGCGGCGGTCGCCGGACGTGAACCAGCGCTCGGGCGTCTCGGTGCGCGCTTCGGTCGCGAACTACGAGTCGATGCTCGCGAACGCGCTGCGTCGCTCGATCCGCCTCGGCGAGAACGAGGTCGTGCCGCGCATCTCGGACCTGCCGTTCGTGGTCCCATCGCTCCAGGGCAAGGTCGAGTTCGACACGGTCGAGGAGGGTCGCGACGAACAGATCCTCGAGCGGCTGCTCCAGGGCGCCGTCGTCGCCGTCTTTAACCGGCGCTGCGACGCGAGTCAGATGGAGCCGGTGGTGCAGGCGTTCAAGTCCGGCCTCTCCGTCGAGACCGGCGAGTCGGTCGCTTCGAACGACTACCTCGCGCTGCTGAAGAACGTGGACGGCCTCAAGGACGCGATTGCGCAGCTCGGGCCGGACAACCGGCCGGCCGTGCAGGCCGCGGCCATCGAGTTCGTGCTCGAGGGTCTGCACCTGAACAAGCGACTGAACAAGGACACGATCGCCGGGCAGGCCGCGCGCTACCGCGGCTAGCACGGTGAATCGCTCGCCGGGCGCCCGACGGCGGACGGCCTAGCGAGGGACGGGGGAGACATGCCCACCCGCTACCGCTACGCCGAGTGGGACGGTACGCAGGAAATCCCGACGCTCGACGCGGCCGACGTCCTCGAGGCGTTGACCGACGACCTGATGAACTTCGGAGACCTGCAGCACGCGCTGCGCAACCTGATGCAGCGCGGCATGCGGAACCCGCAGGGTGACCGGATGCAGGGCCTCCGCGACCTGCTCCAGCAACTGCGCCAGCACCGCCGCCAGCGCCTCGACCAGTTCGACCTCGGCGGCATCATGGAGGACATCAACCGCCAGTTGCGGGAGATCCTCGACCTCGAGCGGCAGACGCTCGACGACCGCATGCAGCAGGCCGGTCAGCGTAGCGACCAACAGTCCGGCGAGCCGTCGCAGCAGGGCCAGGAACAGCCCGGCTCGAACGAGGCGGGGTTCGAGGACGGCGACCAGCAGGACGGCACCTACGACGGCTCCGACATGGGGCAGCAGGGTGAAGACGGCCAGTCGTGGGACCAGCCCGGGATGCAAGGCCAGCAGCGGCCCGGCCAGCAGGGCCAGCGGTCACCCGGCCAGCGGGGCCAGCGCGGGCAGCAGAGCCCGGCGATGGCCGGCGCGCAGCAAGGCTCGCCGCAGGCACAGCAGGGTGACGGAAACGACGGCGGTGAGCAAGGCTCCGAGGGGGTGCCATCAGGCGGCTCGCAGGAGCAGCAGTTCGAGGAGATGCTCCGCCGCATCGCCGAGCGCAAGCAGCAGTTCCTCGACAACCTGCCGCCAGATCCAGCCGGACAGATGAAGGAGCTGCAGAACTACGAGTTCCTCAACCCCGAGGCGCAGCACAAGTTCCAGGAGCTGGTCGACCAGCTGCGCCAGGCGATGACGAACCAGTTCTTCAACAACGTGCAGCAGATGGTCGAGCAGATGTCCGAAGGGGACATGCAGCGCATGAAGGACATGGTCCGTGCGCTGAACGACATGCTCGCGGACAAGATGCGCGGCCAGGAGCCGAACTTCGACGAGTTCATGGAGCAGTTCGGCGACATGTTCGGCGAGAACCCGCCGCAGTCGCTCGACGAGCTGATGCAGCAGATGCAGGCCCAGATGGCTGCGATGCAGTCGCTGATGGAGTCGATGCCGCAGGCGCAGCGCGAGCAGTTGCAGTCTCTACTGGCGGACCGCCTCGGTGACCCGGAGCTGCAGGACGAGCTGTCGCAGCTCGCAGCCAACCTCGACTTCCTCAACCCGTCGCGCGAGCAGCCGCAGAGCTACCCCTTCCGCGGCGACGAGGAGATCGACCTGCAGGCGGCCATGAACCTTATGGGCGAGATGCAGGACATCGACGGCCTCGAGCGCGAGCTCGAGCGGGCGCAGTACGGCGGCGACCTCGATTCCGTGGATGTCGAGAAGCTGCGTGAGCTGTTGGGTGACGACGCCGTCGACGCGCTCGAGCAGCTAAAGCAGCTGCTCGAGGTCCTCGAGAAGGCGGGGTACGTCCGCCGCGAGGGCGATGCCTACGAACTCACGCCTCGAGGGATGCGCACGATCGGGCAGCGAGCGCTCGGCGAGATCTACGCGCAGTTGCGTAAACAGAACCTTGGCAACCACGCCATGCCGGAGGCAGGTCGTCTCGGCGAGCGTATCGACGAGACGAAGGAGTACGAGTTCGGCGACCCATTCCACCTCCACATGGAGCGGACCATCCGCAACGCGCTCGAGCGCGAAGGGCCGCAGACGCCGGTGCGCCTCCAGCCGGACGACTTCGAGGTCTACCGCTCCGAACTCGTCACACAGACGGCCACGGTGCTGATGGTCGACCTGTCGTGGTCGATGGCGTTGCGAGGGTCGTTCCAGGCGGCGAAGAAGGTGGCGCTCGCGCTGCAGAACCTCATCACGTCGCAGTTCCCGCGCGACAGCCTGTACATCATCGGCTTCTCGGCCTACGCCCGGGAGCTGAAGATGCACGAGTTGCCGTACGTCCGCTGGGACGAGTCGGTACTCGGCACAAACATGCACCACGCGTTCATGCTGGCCGAGAAGCTCCTGGCGAAGCATCGAGGCGGCACGCGGCAGATCTTGATGATCTCGGATGGCGAGCCGACGGCGCACCTCGAGCGCGGGCGCTCGCAGTTCGCCTACCCACCGAGCCCGGTGACCATCCGCGAGACGCTGAAGGCGGTGAAGCGGACGACGCAGCAGGGCATCACGATCAATACCTTCATGCTGGACAGGAACTACTACCTCAAGGAGTTCGTGAACCAGCTGGCGAAGATCAACGGCGGCCGCGTCTTCTACACGACGCCTGACAAGCTCGGCGAGTACATCCTCGTGGACTACGTCCAACACAAGAAGAAGAAACTGGGGCGCGCCTCCTAGCCGCGCTGCGACAGCATCGAAACGAAGCGCGAGGCCGCCGTGAGGCGGCCTCGACGCTTGCGTCCGTACCGTCTCGACAAGCTTCGCAATGCGGCTAGGGAGGCGCGTGATGCCACGAGGCAAGTGGACGGCCAAGGACGAACGGAAGTACGAGCACATCAAAGAGAGCCAGGAAGAACGCGGCGTCTCTGAGGACCGTGCTCAGGAGATTGCAGCGCGCACGGTAAACAAGGCCCGTCGCGAGGAGGGCCGCACGCCCAACAAGCGCACACAGGGCACGGGTAACCCGCGCACTCGCCTGGAGGAGCGCACCCGCGACGAGTTGTACAACGTTGCGAAGGACCTCGACATCCGCGGTCGCAGCGACATGTCGAAGGGCGAGCTGGTGGAAGCCATTCGCAGCAAGCGGTAGCTCGACCCGGGTCACGGTACCTCCTGAGCGCCCGGAGCCTTCTGGGAAGGCTCGCGGTGCTACCCTCGTCGCCACCCAAGTGGCAGGCATCCGCTGGGCGGAGCCCGACCGACGGGGGAATCTGTGAGCGATCCGGAGCAGCACTTTTTCGAGTCGCAGCGGCTGCGGCTCGCCTACTGGACGTGGGGCGATGCCTCGAAACCGCCGCTTGTGCTGGTGCACGGCGGGCGTGATCACTCGCGCAACTGGGACCGTGTCGCGCACGCGTTCGAGAGCGACTTCCACGTCATCGCGCCGGACCTGCGAGGCCATGGAGACTCGGGCTGGGCGATCGGAAGCGAGTACCCGCTCTCGCCCAACATCCTCGACCTCGCTCGGCTGATCGAGAGCATCGGCGCGCCGGCCACGGTCGTCGGGCACTCGTTCGGCGGTCAGATCTCGATGATGACCGCGGGTACCTTTCCCGAGCTGTTCACGAGGCTCGCCGTCATCGAGGGCACGCGCTCCCGCATCCAGGACGCGCCCGGCGGCCCGTCCCCTGCCTCGATGCGCACGTTCGGGGAGAAGGCCCGCAAGTTCGAGACCGACCGCGCGTTCGTCTACCCGGACGTCGAGTCGGCGGCGAAACGGATGATGGAGGTGAACGCCCGCCTCCCCGACGCCGTCGCTTTGCAGCTTGCGACGCACGGCACGCGTCCCGTTGAGGGCGGCTTCATCTGGAAGTTCGACCCGTGGGTGCGCGGCCGGACGCCCACCGAGATCACGCCGGACCAGGCACGCACCTTCTGGGCGAACATCGAGTGTCCGGTGCTCCTCGTGGTCGGCGAGGAGTCCGGTGGGCGCGTGGGTCAGCAGGACGACGCGCGCTACTTCCGCAACGCTCGTGCCGTGGTCGTGCCGAAGGCGGGCCACTGGGTACACCACGAGCAGCTCGACGCCACCCTCGATGTGCTTCGGGACTTCCTCCTCCTGCGGGCAGTGGCCGACGCAGCGGGGGACTGAGGGTGCTCCCTCAGAGGGTGTCCCGAGCCGAAAACTGCAACGATCCCTGATCGGCGTTCAGACAAAACGCTTATGCTGCGCCCGTAAACTGGGACGGTGACCCTACCTGCGCATCCGCGGCCGCACCCGCCGAACTGCGAAGGAGCATCCGATGACAACGCCCGCCGCGACTCCTCAACCGCTATCCGCCCCCGAGTGGATCGAGCTGCTGTTCGATGAAGGTTCGTTCGACGAGCGCTTCGCCGCCGTCCGCACGCCAGATCCACTGAACTTCGCTGATTCGCAGACCTACGCCGAGCGTCTGGCCGAGGCGCGCGAGAAGAGCGGTGGCCGCGAGGCCGTCTGGACGGGCAGCGCCCGGCTCGGCGGGCACAACGTGATCGTCGCCGTGTCGGACTTCCGGTTCATCGGCGGCTCGATGGGGTTCGCCGTCGGGCAGCGTGTCGCGGAAGCGATGGACCAGGCCCGCGACGCCGAGCTGCCGTTCATCGCGGTCACCTGCTCCGGCGGCGCCCGTATGCAGGAGGGTATGGTCGCCCTGATCCAGATGTCGAAGACGGCCGCCGCTGCTCAGCGCCTCCACGAGGCCGGCATCCCGATGATCTCCGTGCTCGCTGGCCCGACAACCGGGGGCGTATACGCCTCGTACGGCACGCAGGCGGACATCATCGTCGCCGAGCCCGGCGCCCTCATCGGGTTCGCGGGCCCGCGCGTCCGAGCCGTGCACGATGAGGGTGAGGAGCGCGAAACCCTCTACTCCGAGGACCTGCGCGACGGCGGCCTCATCGACGAGGTGCTGCCTCGCAAGGCGATGCGCGACTACCTCCTACGTGCGATCCGGCTGATGCAGCCGACGGCAGCGCCGGACGCGGACCGCCTCATGCCGCCCGTCCAGCCCACAGGTCTCCAGCGTGGCTGGCCGGTCGTGGAGCGCTCGCGCGACAAGGGCCGGCCGCGAGCGATGCAGTACATCAGCGCGCTGACCTCGGACTTCCTCCCGCTCCGGGGCGACCGCTCGGGCACGGACGACCCCGCGCTCGTCGGCGGACTCGCGCGCCTCGGCGACACGAACATCGTGATCGCAGCGCAGGAGCGCGGCGACATGGACTTGCACGGCGACCACCACGACGGACGCGTCTCGCCGGCGGGGTACCGCAAAGCCGAGCGGATGATGCGTCTGGCGCAGCGCCTCGGACTGCCGCTTGTCACGTTCGTCGACACCCCGGGCGCCCGCGACGCGATCGTCGATGAGGCCGCAGGGCTCGCCCACTCCATCTCGGACTGCCTGGCAACGATGTCGGCGCTGACCGTGCCTACGGTGTCGGTGATCATCGGCGAGGGCGGTTCCGGTGGCGCGCTGGCGCTGACGGTGGCGGACAAGATCCTGATGCAGCAGAACGCGATGTACGCGATCACCAGCCCCGAGGGGGCCGCCGCGATCCTCTTCCGCGACCGCGAGCGCGCGCCGGAGGTGGCCGAAGCGCTCGGCGTAGCCGCCGTCGACCTGCGGGAACTCGGCATCGTGGACCAGATCGTCCCGGAGCCAACGGGCGGCGCGCAGAACGACCCTCGAGGTGCGGTACGCCTCCTCGAGCCCGAACTGCGCCGCGCTCTGGCCGAGGCGATGCGCGGTCGCGGCCCGGCACGGCGTCGACGTCGCGAGGAGCGCATCCGTCGCGTCGGGCGCTACAGCCCGAACGCGTTGCGCCACGCCGCGCAGCTCCTTGGTGGGGCGAGCGAGGTCGCGGTGCACGCGCTGGGCGCCGGTGTGAACGCGCTTGGTGAGCGCATCCGCCGTCGAGGCGGTGGCGATTCGCCGGCCTCGGAACCGGAGCCTGAAGCAGCAGGCGTGAGCTAGGCCGCCACTTCCGCTCGTCCTGAGCCTGTCGAAGGACACCCCTCTCCCCCGACGCTGGGGAGAGGGGTGTCGGAGCGAAACCGAGGATTCTGATCCCTCCACGCCTGCGGGGAGGGTGGGGGCCGCTACCCGACGAGCTTCTTGTAGATCTCCGCGCGCTTCTTGGGGTCTGACTCATCCACCTGAGCGCCATGGATCGTGTAGCCAGCCTCGCGCGCTTCCTCGAGCCATTCAATGGCGCCCTCGACGGGGCCGGCGTAGCCAAGGGACTGCACCAGCTCCTTTGGCATCGCGGCGAACGCGGCCTCCGAGCCCTTCTCGCGCCAGACCTGGCGGATCATGTTCGCCTCGTCGGCGAGACCGATGCGCACGAAGTGCTCGTAGTAGAAGTCTCCCATGCGCGCGATGTAGAACGCGGCACCCTGCGCGATCGAGGCGTACCCCTTCTCGGGGCTGTCGGTGACTCGTACGCCGCCACCGTGGATCTCGACGTCCTCGGGATTGCGCCCGGCGGCCCGGACGTGGTCGTAGAACGTGGAGGTTTGCTTCTCCCACTGATCGCGCGGCACGAAAATCGGGATCCAGCCGTCCGCGATCTGAGCCGTCTGCTCGACGGACTTCGGCGTGATCGAGGCAATGTGGATCGGGATGTGGCGGGTCCGCTGATAGTCACGCAGCGTGAAGCCGCGCTCGAGCTTGAAGAAGTGGCCGTTGTAGTGCAGCGGCTCGCTGTCGAACAGCATCCGCATGATGTCGACGTACTCGCGCATGCGCGTCAGCGGTCGGTCAAACTTGATGCCGTGGAAGTGCTCGATGACCTGCGGCCCGGACGACCCGATGCCCGCCACGGCCCGACCGTTCGAGAGCTGATCCAGCGTCGTGAAGTGCTGTGCGAGGGCGCCGGGGGTCCTCGAGAAGATGTTCACGATGGACGTGCCGAGGT
This sequence comes from uncultured Dehalococcoidaceae bacterium, assembly GCA_964479165.1. GTDB lineage: Bacteria > Chloroflexota > Dehalococcoidia > UBA2979 > UBA2979 > CAYZJO01. Next base: position 41,436 of record CAYZJO010000010.1, on the reverse strand, counting down.
TGATGCGGTTGGTCTCGTAGGCGAGGATGGCGAGGATCGAGAAGGCGTCGCGCCCCCACGCCTCGGCGACCGACATCAGGTGCACGCCCGAGTCGTCCGCTATCTTCGCCTGCTCGACAGCGTCACGGATGTCGAACGAACCTTGCCAGTTCAGCCCGACACTGATCTTGCGCATGCGGCCAGCCCTCCCGCGCAGCGCGAGTCCCCGTGCTACCGCGCGGCGGCTCGCAGAGTCATGTGGTTCCGAGGTCTGCGGAGTATATGCGGGCTCGCACAACGCCGAGGCGCCGCGCCCTCGACGCGACCGCTACGAGAAGAGCGCCCCGACCGAGCCGCCGGTGTGGATGCGGTGGATCGCGTCCCCGATGAGGGGGGCGATTGAGAGCACGGTCGCCGGAACCTGCGTGAACTTCGAACGGTCGACTGGCACGGTGTCGGTGAAGACGAGCTCGGTGATGTCCTTCGTGTCCAGCAGTTCCGTGGCTCGGCCGGACAGGAGGGCGTGCACGCAGGCGACGTAGACGGAGCGCGCGCCCCGGTCGCGGAGGAGGTTCACCGAGCCCGCGACGGTACCGCCTGTCAGGATCTCGTCGTCGACGATGATCGCGTCGTGGCCGTCGACGTCGCCGATCAGCGTCATCGCTTCGGCGCGCTCGTCGTTGCCGGTGCGGCGCTTGTCCACGATGGCGAGACCGCAGTTGAGGCGCTCGGCGACCTCTCGTGCCCCCTTGGCGCCCCCGACGTCCGTTGCCACGACGACGGGGTTCGCGAGGTTGAGGCTGCGGAAGTAATTCGCGATGAGGGGCATCGCCGTCAGCTCGTCGAGCGGGATGTTGAAGAAGCCCTGGATCTGTCCGGCGTGCAAGTCGACCGTGAGCACGCGGTCTGCGCCAGCCACTTCGAGGAAGTTCGCAATCAGGCGCGCCGTGATCGGTACCCGCGGCTGGTCCTTCTTGTCGGAGCGACCGTACGCGTAGTAGGGCATGACCGCGGTGATGCGGCCGGCCGACGCGCGCTGGGCCGCGTCGATCATGATCAGCAGCTCCATCAGCCGCGTGTTCACAGGCGAGACGATCGGTTGGATCAGGAAGACGTCGCGCTCGCGGATGTTGTCGAGAAAGCGAACGAAGATGTTCTCGTTCGAGAATTCGAAGACGTCGCAGTGCCCGAGCGGCAACTCGAGGTGGTTGCAGACCGCTTCCGCGAAGGGCCGGTTGGCGTTGCCGGTGAAGACCGCCAGCTCGCTGATCACGCTCGGCTCCTGCTGCTCGCGCTTTACCATCGGGGAGTGGCCCTCGGGGCTGACTCGTGCATGACGGGTGCTCGCAACGCCAAGAGACCGGGGCGCGCCGATCGTAACACCGTGCCACGTTACAGGCCGGGGTTTCGCTAGCTTCGCGCGGCAGTCGCAATCAGAGGAGGCGTGCGAGGGGCGCAGGAGCGTCGAGGGCGAACCTGACCCGAGCGACGCGTTACAATAACGCCGCCGCGTCCAGCACGATGGCGTTCCTTCGTTCCGAGGTCATCGGCAGGCGACGGCTGCCCTGGGGGAGGCCGACCATGGATTTCTCGTTCACGCCCGACGAGGAGCGCTTCCGCGCTGAACTGCAGCAGTTCCTCGCCGAGCGCCTGCCGTCCGACTGGAACACGCGCTCCTTCATCGAAGGCGCGGATTCCGACGCGCGCCTCGCTCTCGCTCGTGAGATGACGAAGGCGCTCGCCGAGAAGCAGTGGCTCGCGATGGCGTGGCCGAAGGAGTACGGCGGCCAGGACGCCGGCCATATCCTCCAGATGATCTTCAACGAGGAGACCGCCTACCGCGCCATGCCGGGAGGCGGGGGCGCGGGGGTGTCCTCGGTCGGCCCCGCGATCATGATGTACGGCAATGAGGAGCAGAAGCGCCTCTACCTGCCGCGCATCACCGGCGGCGACGACCAGTGGGCGTTGCTCTACACCGAGCCGGGGTCGGGCTCGGACCTCGCCTCGATCCAGATGCGCGCCGTCCGTGACGGCGACGAGTTCGTGCTCAACGGGCAGAAGACGTGGATTGCCGGCGCCCAGCAGGCCAACATGGGCTGGGTCGCGGCGCGTACTGACCCCAACGCGCCGAAGCACAAGGGCATCTCGACGTTCATGGTGCCGATGGACACCGCCGGGATCACCGTCGCCCCGCTGACGACGATGGCGGACGAACGCTCGCTGAGCGAGGTCTTCTTCGACAACGTCCGCATCCCCGCGGAGAACCTGGTGGGGACCGAGAACCGTGGCTGGTACCAGGTCGCGACCTCGCTCGATTTCGAGCGGTCGGGCATCGGCGCGTTCGCGAACGGGCGGCGCAACGTCGAGCAGCTGGTCGCCATCGTGAAGGACGAGCCGGGACTCCTCGTGCGCAACCCGAAGGTCCGCTACGAGCTCGCCGACCGCTGGCTGGAGCTCGACGTGGGCTTCAACATCGCGCACCGCATTCCGTGGATGCAGTCGCAGGGCGTAGTGCCGAACTACGAGGCGTCCATCTCGAAGCTCTACGGCTCCGAGTTGACGCAGCGCATCGCCGCCACCGGCATCGAGCTGTTGGGCCTGTCCGGGCAGCTCGCGGATGGCTCGCCGCACGCCCCTCTGCACGGCGCGCTCGTGCGCTCCTACCTCAACGCCGTCTCATCGACGATCGCGGCCGGCACCTCCGAGGTGCAGCGCAACATCATCGCGCAGCGCGGCCTGGGGCTGCCTCGGGGGTAGTGCCTTCGTCCGTTTCGGCGGACACGGGCAGGCATCCCTAGAGCTTCGGCATGCGGCGCTTGGGACGGCGGTTGCGGAACGGCAGCCGCAGGACGCGCGTCGCGCCGTGCCACAGCTCCGACCAGATCGAGGGGTACGTGATGCGCTCGGCGCGGCGCTTGGCTTCGGCCTCGGAGTCGTAGCCGCCGGACTGCTGCGGGGGAGTGAACATGCAGGCGCCTCCTCGGAGGAATGCGCCGCGATCGTAATACGTCGTGAGAAGGACCGGACCCTCTCCCTGACCTCCCCCGTAACGGGAGAGGAGTGAACCCACACGGGAGGAGTGAAGCCCAGCTCGACCCTCCTTGGAGGAGAGGAGGGAAGGTCTTGCCCGCCTTACGCGCTGAGTTCGCTGATGGCCTGTTTGATGTGGTGGTCCTCGACGAAGGGGGACTGCTCGGCCTCGCGGAGGGCGGCGGCGCGACGGAGCACGTCCGCCCGCGAGAGGTTCGTGGGCGGCTCTGTGACCCAGGCCGCGAGGATGATCAGGACTCCGTTGGGGTCCTCGAGGAAGACGAGCCGCTCGTATCCGCGCCGGATCTCCTCGGACGCCCGCACGCCGGACTGCGAAAGCTCGAAGAAGGCGCGATCGAGCAGGTCGCTCGAAACGCGCAGGCAGAGGTACTGCATCGAGCCGACGCCGAGGCTTGCTTCTGCCAGTTTCAGGTTCGGATCGCGCGGCCCGATCAGCAGCACGCCGGTGTCATCGCCGACGTGCATCAGTGCCTGGACCGACTCGGCGTCATCGCGGTTGGGTTCGACAAAGAGCAGCTCCATGCCGAACGCGCGCTGATAGAACGAGACCGACTCCTCGACGTTCTTCACGATGATCGCGGGATAGCCGAGACCGCTGACGTCCACCGAGCCCCCTTCGCGCCGCACGCAACGTTGGCGAGGGTACGCGCTGGGACTCGAGAGGTGAAATGGGGCCTCTGACGAGGTCGGACGAGAGGCGAGTCCGTTCGCCTCCCGACCTCGAAATCAGCGGTGGGCGGACTGGCGGCCCGTGACCATCCGGTAGACCGCGAGCAGGATCATGGCGCCGATGACGGCGATGATGATGCCGCCGATATCGAAGTCGCCCAGGCTCTCGTTTCCGGAGATGGTGTTCCAGAGGAATCCGCCGACAACTGCTCCGACGATGCCGATGAGGATCGTGACGATAATGCCGCCCGGGTCGTCGCCGGGCATCAACATCTTGGCGATCGCTCCGGCCACGAGTCCAAGCACGATCCAAACGAGGATGTCCACGTCGCGTCCCCTTCCGTCGCCCTTCTTCCCGGGTGCCGTGAACTTCGGCGCGACCGTTGAGCGACGGGATCAGCGTGCGACGCGGTGCGTTGCAAAGGTCTGAACAGCGGCTCCCGGGAGGAGTTCGATTTCCGTCACACTCGATGGTCGTATGGGCCGCTCCATTCGCCCTCACGTTCGTCCTGAGCTTGTCGACGGGCCCTTCGCTCGCGACCAAGAGGAGCGTGGTTCGACAGGCTCACCACGAACGGGAGGGGACTCACCACGAACCGGGAGGTGGACTCACCACGAACGGGAAGGGGGACTCACCACGAACGGTGAGGGGGACTCACCACGAACGGGGAGGGGGACTCACGGCGAACGGGGAGGGGCTCACACACGAGCGGAAAGGCGTCAGAACCACGCCCGTCGTTGGACTGTACTTCGAGGCGTCGCAATCCTCGGTGGCGGTCGCGTACGGATGCGCGGCGCGTTCTGAGGAGGACCAGGTACCAGTGCAGGGCTCAGCCACTTTCCGTCGCTCGCGTTCGGGTAGCTCCGGTGGACCCACGCTCATTGGCGGCGCGGCCGCTCGAGGCTGGGTCGCGCTGGCGACGGCCGTCATCGCCGGAACGCTGCTCCTCTGGTGGTCCGCACGCATCGCCATCAACCTGCCGTTCTCCCCCGTCCCGGTCACCGGGCAGACGTTCGCGGCGCTGCTCATCGGTGCGGCGTATGGCAGCCGGCTTGGGACTGCGACCGTCCTCGCGTACATCGCGCAGGGACTCGTCGGGCTGCCCGTGTTCGCGAATGGCGGTTCCGGGTGGGTCTGGCTCTCGGGGCCGACGGGTGGCTACATCGTCGGCTTTGCCGCTGGCGCCCTCGTCGTGGGCTGGCTCGCCGAGCGTGGTTGGGACCGCAAGCCGGTGACCGCCGCCCTCGCGATGGTCGCCGGCAACCTCGCCATCTACGCGCTCGGTGTCGCGAACCTCCAGCGCTTCCTCGGTTGGGAGGGCGTCTGGGCCGGTGGCGTGCAGCCGTTCCTCATCGGTGACGCGGTCAAGATCGCGCTCGCTGCTGGCCTGCTGCCGGCAGCCTGGTTCGTCCGAGAGCGCCTCGCGAGGTTGTAGCCGCTTCCCACGCTGCGGAGCAACGGACGTTATGGTGGGTTTAGAATTTCCCGCATGGCCGTCCGAACCTCGCTCGAGACCGCGCGGGATGCCTTCGCGAAGAAGGCGTGGGGTGAGGCGCGCGCGGCATACGCCGTTGCCCGCGAGGAAACGCGACTCAGCCCCGATGACATCGAGCGTGCCGCTATCGTCGCGCACCTCCTCGGCCGGGAGGACTCCTCCCGCGAACTGCTCGCCGAGGGGTATCGCGAGTGCCTCGAGCACGACGACCGAACCCGAGCGGCACGTTTTGCCTACTGGCTGGGCCACGGCCTCTTCTTCGTGGGCGACCTCGCGCAGGCGAACGGCTGGATCGGCCGTGCCCGCAGCCTGCTCGATGAGCAGGGCGTCGACTGCGTGGAGTGGGGCTACCTCCTGATCTGGAAGGGCGTCGAGCGACTGCTCGTCCGAGGAGAGGCAGCCGAGGGCTGCGAGGCCTTCACCGAGGCCGGCGTGATCGCCCGGCGCTTCGGTGATACCACGCTCCGGGCCATGGCGGGACACGGTCGCGGCCGGGCGTTGATCCGGATGGGCATGACGAGCGAGGGGATGGCGGCCCTCGACGACGTGATCGTTGCTGTCGCCACCGGCGAGGTCTCGCCGATCGGCATCGGGAACCTGTACTGCGGGGTCCTCGAGGCCTGTACGGAGGTCTTCGATGTCCCGCGTGCCCGCGAGTGGACCGCGGCGCTCAGCCGCTGGTGCGAGGATCAGCCCGACCTCGTGCCGTACCGCGGGCCGTGCCTGGTTCACCGGGTTGAGCTGATGCGCCTTCGCGGCGATTGGGGGGATGCCCTCGAGGAAGCGCGTCGAGCCTGCGAGTGGCTGTCGTCGCCACAGAGCCCCGAGGGGCCGGGGAACGCCTACTACGAACTCGGGGAGCTGTATCGATTGCGGGGTGACTTCGCCTCAGCGGAGGACGCCTATCGACAGTCGAGCCGCCTCGGCCGTCACCCCGAGCCCGGGCTCCCCCTGCTGTGGCTCGCACTCGGGCGCGCCGACGCCGCCCGCGCTGCGCTGCAACGGGCGCTCGAGGAGGTATCACCTGCCGAGCGGGGCCGCAGGGCCGAGCTGCTCGCCGCCTGCGTCGATGTCTCGCTCGCGCTCGGCGATACCGCGCGGGCCGCGGTCGCATGCGAGGAGCTCGAGGGGATCGCGATCTCCCTCGATGCCATGCCGCTGCGCGCGCTGGCAGACCGTGCCGCGGGCAGCGTGCTCGCATCCACGGGCGACGTTCGTGCGGCGCTCGTGCCGCTACGTCGCTCGTGGATGGCGTGGACCCGCCTCGAAGCGCCGTACGAGGCTGCGCGCGTCCGCGTCCTCATCGCCGAGGCGTACCGTGCGCTCGGAGATGAGGACTCCGCGGCAATGGAACTCGACGCCGCCCGCTGGGTCTTCGAGCGTCTCGGCGCCGCCGCCGACCTCGCACGCCTCGACGGCGTCGTCGCGCAGCCCGCCCCCGACGACGCGTCTCCGACCGGTCTTACGCGCCGTGAAGTCGAGGTGCTGCGACTGATCGCGGTGGGCGAGACGAACAAGGCGATCGCCGCCGCGCTCGTGATCAGCGAACACACCGTCGCGCGTCACGTACAGAACATGCTGCTGAAACTCGGCTTCTCATCCCGAGCGAGCCTCGCGGCGTATGCCGTTGAGCGCGGCCTCACGCGCTCTGAGACTGGTTAGAACTAACCACGGCCCACGTCCCGCGAATGGTTGATGCTCGCGATGGAGCGCGCGCACACCCTGATTACGTTCGTCACCACAACGGAGCGGCGCCGAAGCACAAGCGAGGCGCCTCACACGGAGGAGACGATCGTGGTGGCGACGATTGCACAGGCACAGACGGCCGAGGAGCGGGTTCGCCCCGTCGCGGGGGACATCCGGCGGATGGCGGCGCAGGCGGAGGCCGAGCGGCGCCTCCCCGACGAGTTGCTCTCCGCGCTTAAGGCCGCCGGGCTGTTCTCCCTCTACACGCCGAAGGAGTTCGGCGGCCTCGGGTTGCCGCTGCCTGACGCGTTGCGCGTGGTCGAGGAGGTCTCGAGGCACGATGGCTCGGTCGGATGGACGGTCGCCCTCGGGATCGCGAACGGGCTGTTCACCTCGGGGCTGCCGGAGGCATCCGCCGCTCACGTCCTGGGTGACGGGGCGAGGTTGATCACCGGCGCACCCGGCTTCAACGTGCGTGCGGTCCAGGAGGCCGGCGGGTACCGCGTGACGGGTCGCTGGCACTTCAACAGCGGCACCCCGAACGCGGACTGGATCAGCGTGTCCGCAGTCGCGTTCGATGGCGACACGCCGCGGATGGGTGAGCGCGGGCCCGAGATGGTGCACTGCTTCATACGCCCGTCCGAGGTGCAGACCATCGACACGTGGCACGTCACCGGGCTTCGCGCGACGGGCACGCACGATTTGTACGCGGACGGCGTGTTCGTACCCGAGGAGATGACGGCGGGCCTCGTCCTCCCCGCGGGCATCGTCGCCGTGCGCGAGTGCATCCTCGCGCGACTGCCGCTCTTCACCGTGCTCGGAGTGGCTCAGGCTCCGCCCGTGTGCCTTGGCATCGCGCGGCGCGCCATCGACGACTACCGCGAGTCGGCGCTGGCAAAGGAACTGCAGAGCGGCGCCCGCGTGAGCGAACTGGTCCAGGCGCAGGTCGGCCTCGCGCGCGCGGAGGCGCTGGTACGCTCGGCTCGCTCCTACTGGTACGAGAACCTCGAGCGAATCTGGGAGGCAGCAGTCGAGAGCCGCCCGGTGTCCCTCGAGGAGCGGACGGCGATGCGCCTCGCTTCGCTCACGGCCGCAGAGAACAGCGTCGCGGCCGTGGACCTGCTCTACCGCCTCGGCGGCACGAGCTCGATCTACCAGTCGTCGCCGATCGAGCGCTGCTGGCGGGACGTACACACCGCCGCGCAGCACCTCCAGGTGCAGGACGGACGCTGGGAGACGGCCGGTCGCGTCCTCTTCGGCATGGACCCGGCGAGCCCGTTCATCTAGGTGGCACGGAAGGGAGGGGCCGCCGTCGGCACGCGGCCCCCTCCCTAACCCCCCGCAAGCGGGGGAGGGGACAGAAGGTACTCACTCGTGGCTCAGGGGTGCGGATCTCACGCTGCGCTCACCTCTTGCTCGTCGCGTCTCGCTCCTCGGAAGGCGCAGCCTTACAGCTGGGGAGCCGAAGAGGTCTGTCCCCTCCCCGCGCGCGGGGGAGGGGACAGGAGGGGGTGACTTCCGAGCACAGCGCTTCTACCATCGACGGAGATGATCTCGACTGGCCGTTACGTAGTCGTAGCCACCGGCGGCTAGCCGGCGCGGTCCGCGCCGTCGATGCCGCCTGCGCCCCGCAATCGCGGGGCGTTTTCGTGCCAGACCTGCCGACAGCCCGCTCCAAACGAGGACCCACCGATGACCACAACCGAAGCCACGCCTTCCGACGCGCAGGAGATGGCCAGCGCCTACGACCCCTCGCAGGTCGAGGAGCGCATCTATCGGTGGTGGGAGGAGTCCGGATGGTTTAGGCCGTCCGGCGAGGGGCGGCCGTTCTGCATCATCATGCCGCCGCCGAACCTGACCGGTGAGCTGCACCTCGGGCATGCGCTGACCGACACCACCGAGGACATCCTCGTGCGCTGGCATCGGATGCTCGGCGACGACACCCTCTGGCTGCCGGGCGTCGACCACGCGGCTATCGCCGTGAACGCGCTCGTCGAGCGGCAGCTGCGCGCCGAGGGCATCGAGCCGCGCTCGCTCGGACGCGAGGGCTTCCTCGAGCGCGTGTGGGAGTTTGTGAACCGATCGCGCAGCCACATCTCGAGGCAGCACCGCCGCCTCGGCGCCTCCGCGGACTGGTCGCGCGAGACCTTCACGATGGACCCGGGTCCGCAGAAGGCGGTCCGCGAGACGTTCTGCTCGCTCTACGAGGACGGCCTCATCTACCGCGGCGAGTACATCGTCAACTGGGACCCGGTCGGCCAGACCGTGCTCTCCGATCTCGAGGTGGATCACGAGGAGGTCGACGGCTTCTTCTGGCACATCCGCTACCCGATCCTCGGTGTCGACCGGCAACCGACGGGCGAGCACCTCGTCATCGCGACAACGCGGCCGGAGACGATCCCCGCGGACACGGCCGTCGCCGTGAATCCCGAGGACGAGCGCTACCGCGACCTCATCGGGCGCGAGGTGCTCGTGCCGACGGACGACCGGCCGATCCCGGTCATCGGCGACTCCGCCGTGGACATCGAGTCCGGCTCGGGGGCCCTCAAGGTGACGCCGGGCCACGACCCCGTCGACTTCGACATCGGGCAGCGGCACGGCCTCGCGACGATCAGCATCATGGCGCTCGACGGGACGCTGAACGAGCACGCGGTCGGCTATGCCGGCCTCGACCGCTTCGTGGCGCGGGACAGGGTGATCGAGGACCTGCAGGCGAAGGGGCTCGTCGAGAAGATCGAGCCGTACCGCCACGCGGTTGGGCATAGCCAACGCTCAGGAGCGATCGTCGAGCCGATCGTTTCGGAGCAGTGGTACGTGCGGGCGAAGGTCCTCGCCGAGCCCGCCATCGAGGCGGTCGAGAACGGCGACATCACCTTCGTCCCGCGCCACTTCGAGCGGACGTACTCGCACTGGATGGAGAACATCCGCGACTGGTGCATCAGCCGCCAGATCTGGTGGGGACACCGTATCCCGGCGTGGTACTGCGACACCTGCGGCGAGATCACCGTCGCGCGCGAGGATCCGACGGCGTGTGCCTCCTGCGGCAGCGCGGAGCTCCGCCAGGACGAGGACACCCTCGACACGTGGTTCTCGTCCGGCCTGTGGCCGCACTCGACCCTCGGCTGGCCCGACGACACCGAGGAGCTGCGTCGCTACTACCCGACGCAGGTGATGGAGACCGGCTACGACATCATCTTCTTCTGGGTCGCGCGCATGATCATGCTGTCGCTCTACAACATGCGCGACAACGAGCGGGGTGCGATCCCCTTCGAGACGGTGTACCTCCACGGCCTCGTCCGCGCCGAGGACGGCTCGAAGATGTCGAAGTCGAAGGGCAACGTCGTCGACCCGCTGCAGCTGCTCGAGCAGTACGGCACCGACGCGATGCGCTACACGCTGATCACCGGCGCGTCGCCGGGCAACGACCAGCGGCTCTCGGACCAGCGTCTCGAGGCAGGGCGCAACTTCGCGAACAAGCTCTGGAACGCGAGCCGCTTCGTCATCTCGCTTGCGGAGGCGGGCGACGACCTCACGCCGCCGCAGCCGGGTGACGCCGTACTGCGCGTCGAGGATCGCTGGGTGCTCTCGCGCCTCGCGCGCGTGACGGCGAACGTCGACGAGCTGATGACCAAGTTCGAGCTCGGCGAGGCCGTGCGGCAGGTGCGCGACTTCTTCTGGGACGAGTTCGCCGACTGGTACATCGAGCTGGCGAAGGTCCGCATCCGTGCCGGCGATCGCTCGCCGATGCGCGTGCTCGCGCACGTCCTCGACCAGACGCTGCGACTGCTGCACCCGGCGATGCCGTTCGTCACGGAAGAGATCTGGCAGCGCCTCGTCTCGCTGCGGCCGGACCCCGAGGGACGACCGGCGCTCATCGTCGCGGCGTACCCGCGGCCGCACGACGCCTGGATCGACGATGGGGCGGAGCGCTCGGCGCTGGCGGTGCAGGACTTCATCCGCGCCATCCGCAACATCCGCGCGGAGAAGCGCGTCGACGCCGGCCGCTGGGTCGAGGCGTACATCGTCGGGTCCGAGGCGACCGCGGAGGCCCGCGAGTCCGCGGAGGCGATCGGGCAGCTGGCGCGGGCGCAACCGGTGCACATCGTCGAGTCCGAGGCCGATACGCCCTCGGAGGGCGTGGTCACCTCGGTCCTCGGCGTTGGCCGCGTTGTGCTGCCGATGGCGGGGCTGTTCGACGTGGAGGCCGAGCGCCAGCGGCTGTCGAAGCAGATCGACGAGGCGCGCGCCGAGGTCGGCCGCATCGAGGCGAAGCTCGGGAACGAGCAGTTCCGGACTCGAGCTCCCGCGCAGGTCGTGGCGACGGAGGAGGAGCGCCTGGCGACGGCACGCGGGCGCCTGGCGGGCCTCGAGCAGTCGCTCGCCGAACTCCAGTAGGACATGTTGCGCGGATCGGGAGGTCCGTGGGACAGACTGCTGTTGCCTTCGTTCGTGATGGCGAAAGGCCTTGAAAAACAAGGAGTTCCCGCGATCGTTAAGTCGTTTGCTCAGGGTTTGCGGGAACTTTGAGTTTCGTTGACACTGGTATAGGCCGCTGCTACGGTCACCCGTGGCCGCGCGCCCCGCTGAATCTGCGTGGGGATGCGGCGTTTCGCGTGCCCACGCCGGCGGGCAAGAGGCGGGAGATTCGTGGACGACGCTCTCAACGCTCTGTTCGGCGACTACCTGCCTGTTCTGCTCGCCACCGTTGTCGGATTCGGGCTCGTGATCACAGCCCTGATCGCGACCCGACTGCTAGCCCCGTTCTCCGCCGAGCGCGAAAAGGGGACGACATACGAGTGTGGCATGCTGCCCATCAGGCGGGCGTCGACAAATGTGGGGATGCGCTTCTATCTGTTCGCGATCCTCTTCATCATTTTCGACGTTGAGGCGCTGTTCCTCTTTCCCTGGGCACTGTCATTCATGGACCTCGGGCCGTCGTCCTACTGGCTCATGGTCGTCTTCGTCCTGACGCTCGGCGCTGGCCTGGGCTACGCGTGGAAGAAGGGAGCGCTGCAATGGCAGTAGGCCCGACCACCGAACCCACGACCACCACGCCGGAGACGGCGCCGGTCGCACCGCCCGAGCCGCTGGTCCCGCCGGAGCCACATGTCCCGAACGAGCACCCGGCCGAGGCGCCTCGCCTCACGCCGGTGGAACTCGTGCCCGGCAAGGCGCTGTACAAGACCGTGCTCCCGGGCGTGATGCAGGTGCCGGCAGATCTCCTGCTCGCGGCTTCGCGGAAGTCGTCGCTGTGGCCGATGACATTCGGTCTCGCATGTTGCGCGATCGAGATGATCGCGACCTACATGGCGCACTACGACCTCGACCGCTTCGGCATCGTGCCGTGGCCCTCGCCGCGCCAGTCGGACGTGATGATCGTCGCGGGCACTGTGACCAAGAAGATGGCCCCGGCGGTGAAGCTCCTCTACGAGCAGATGCCGAACCCGAAGTGGGTCATCTCGATGGGTGCGTGCGCCACCAACGGCGGTCCGTACACGCGCTACGACCGCGTGCTCCAGGGCGTCGACAAGGTCATCCCGGTGGACGTGTACGTTCCCGGCTGCCCACCGCGCCCCGAGGCACTCATCGACTCGTTCATCGCCCTCCAGGAGCTGATCATGGAGGAGCGGGGAACCGTGGGCCGATGACGACTGACGACGCGCCGCAGGAGGCGACAGAGGACACCCAGGCGGAAGCCACCGCTGAGGACGTCCTGGCTGCCACGATTTGGCCCGAGGTGGATCGAGCGCTCGCCGGCGTGACAGCCGAAGCGGAGATGGGCGTACTCGACGTCATCGTGCGGATCCCGCGAGACGAGATCATCGCCGGCCTTCGTGCGCTGAAGAACGACGAGGAGCTGTACTTCGACTACCTGCGCAGCCTCACGGCGATCGACTGGGAAGAGGAGGGGATGGACGTCGTCTATCACCTCTACTCCACGGACAAGAACCACAACCTGACGGTGAAGACCCGTCTGCCGGCGGACAATCTCTACCTCGACACGGCGACGACCGTGTGGCGTGCCGCGAACTGGCTCGAGCGCGAGACGGCGGAGATGTTCGGTGTGCGCTTCAACGGCCACCCGGACCCGCGCACGCTGCTCATGCCGGAGGACATGGACGACACCTTCCCCCTGCGCAAGGATCACCCGCTCGCGGAGATCGAAGTGCTGCAGGGTGAGGGCATGGCATATCCGTCGGAGGAGCCGTAATGACGTTGCCTCCTTCCGTGCTCGACCGCGACTTCGAGACGCAGGACATCTTCATCAACATGGGTCCGCAGCACCCCTCGACGCACGGCGTCTTCCGGATGGTGCTCGAGATCGATGGTGAGGTCGTCCGCGACGTCATCCCGTACATCGGGTACCTCCACCGTGGCGCGGAGAAGCTCTGCGAGACGATGGACTACCGCCAGGGCATCGGCTTCATGGACCGCACGGAGTACCTGGCGGCCTTCAATGCCGAGCTGTCGTACGTCATGGCTGTCGAGGCGATGGCAGAGCTCGAGGTGCCGGAGCGCTCGCAGTGGATCCGCATGATCCTCTGCGAGCTGAACCGCCTCGCGAGCCACTTCATGTTCACCGGGGCCTTCGGCGTCGACGTGGGCGTCTTCGGCACGGCGTTCCTCTTCTCGTTCCGCGCCCGCGAGGTCATCCAGGATCTCTTCGAAGAGATCTCGGGCGACCGCATGATGTACGCGTACTTCCGCCCGGGCGGTCTCGCCTGGGACGTCACCGACAACTTCGAGCAGCGCGTCCGCGAGGTGCTCGAGAGCTCGAAGCAGGGCATCAACGAGATGGACGGCCTGCTGACCGAGAACGAGATCTTCATCGCTCGCACCAAGGGTGTGGGAGCGATCTCGGCCGAGGATGCGATCGACTGGGGGATGAGCGGTCCGTCGCTGCGCGCGACCGGCGTCCCGCTCGACGTGCGCCGCACCGAGCCGTACCTCAAGTACAACGAGATCAACTGGAACGTCATCACCGGCACACAGGGCGACATCTTCGACCGTTACTACTGCCGCATCCAGGAGATGTGGGAGTCGATTCGGATCGTCGAACAATGCCTCGAGCGGCTCGAGCCGGGACCGATCGTGCCCCCGCGCATGCCGCGCATGCTGCGCACGCCCCCCGGCGAGGTATACCTCCGGACGGAGGCCCCCCGCGGCGAGTACGGCATCTACCTCGTGAGCAACGGCGGCAACCGGCCGTGGCGGCTCAAGGTGCGCAGCGCCTGTCTTTCGAACCTGCAGGCGCTGAAGGACATGACTGTCGGCCACTACGTCGCGGACGCGGTCATCATCCTGGGCTCGATCGACATTGTGCTGAGTGAGGTCGACCGTTGAACTACGAGCTCTTCGGCCTCGAGTTGAACGTCTGGCTGGATGCGTTCCTGCGCCTGCAAATCATCGTCATCCTCATGACGCTGGTCGTCATGGGCCTCATCTACATCGAGCGCAAGGTGCTCGCCCGCTTCACGTATCGCCTCGGTCCGATGAAGACCGGCCCGTTCGGCATCCTGCAGTCCGTCGCCGACGCGCTGAAGCTTGTAGGCAAGGAAGACGTCCGGCCACGCAGCGCGGACCCGTGGATCTTCGAGCTGGCGCCGTTCTTCGTCTTCGTCCCGGTCTTCCTCGGGTTCGTCGTCATCCCGTTCGCCGTCGGGTGGGAAGTCCGCGCGCTCGAGCTTGGGCTGCTCTACCTGCTCGCGACGTCTTCGCTCAACGTCATCGGCATGGTGATGGCGGGCTGGGGTTCCGATAACCGTTACGCGCTGCTCGGTGGTCTTCGTTCTGCCGCGCAGGCGATCTCCTACGAAATTCCGCTCGTGGTCATCCTGCTCGCAGCGGCGATGCTGGCCTACTCGTTGAACCTGACGACGATCGCCGCGGCGCAGAACATCGTGCCGTTCATCGTCTGGCAGCCGATGGGCTTCGTGATCTTCTTCATCGCGATGCTCGCCGAGCTGAACCGCACGCCGTTCGACATCTCGGTCGGCGAGTCCGAGACTGCCGGCGGTCCTCACATCGAGTACAGCGGGATCCGCTGGTCGATGTTCTTCCTTGCGGAGTACGCGGCGCTGTTCATCATGGCGCTCGTGGGAGCCGCGATCTTCCTCGGTGGTCCGGTCTGGCCGTTCCCCGCTGACGCGCACTGGGCGATCCAGTTGGCCGTCATGGGGGCGAAGACCAGTCTGCTCATCTTTGTCGTGTTCTGGACGCGCGCCTCGTGGCCGCGCATGCGCATCGACCAGCTGATGTCCTTCTCATGGAAGGTGTTGATGCCGCTGGCGTTCGTGCAGGTCCTGTTCAACGGTCTCGTGCTGGTCTACGAACTGCCGCACGTGCTGTTGCTCATCCAGGGCCTGGCCGGCGTCGCGTTCCTCGCGTGGATTATCGATCGCGCCGTGACGGCGCCGGCCCGGCCACGGGTCGCCGTGGGCGCACAGAGCGAGGCTGTCTCATGAAGGGTCTTCTGAAGAGCATGGGCGTCACGATGACCGCGTTCATCCGCGGTCCGGTGACGCGCGACTACCCCAACTACCACAAGCCGCTGCCGGAGCGTGATCGCGCGTTCCCGTTGCTGCTGTGGGATCACGAGATCGACGAGCCGTTCTGCACGGGCTGTCACGCCTGTGAGCGCGCCTGTCCGGTCGAGTGCATGACCGTCCTGATGAAGGACAACCCCAACCACACGTCGCAGGGAGGCAACTCCTCGCGGCGCAAGATCATCGACAAGTTCTGGATCGACTACGCCCGTTGCATGCGCTGCAACATTTGCGTGGAGGTCTGCAACTTCGACGCCATCGCGATGAACAACACGTGGCAGGGCCACGAGCTGTCCGTCCATGACCGGGGCGACCTGGTGATGGACCTTCAGCAACTTTTGTCGCAGCATCGCGAGGGCGCCATCAAGGAGTGGGTCGCGGAGTAGTGAACCGGCCCCGGCAACCGCCGGGGCTTCCCACGAGAGATAGATAGACAGTCGAGATGCTCGATCGAATACCGCTCCCATCGCAGTTCGACCGCATCATCGTCCTCGGCGGCGTGATCGCGGGCGCGGTGGCGACGCCGCTGCTCGTGGTGCTGCTGGCGCTGCTCTTCGTGGATCGCATCAGCGCCCCGGAGATGGTGTTCTGGCTGGTATTCGCCGTCATCCTGACGGGAGCGCTCGGCACGGTGCTGCTGCCGAACATCGTGCACGCCGCGATGGCTCTCGTGGTAACGCTGCTCGGCATCGCCGCGATCTTCCTGTTGCTGGGCCAGGAGTTCCTGGCACTGGCGCAGGTG
Source organism: uncultured Dehalococcoidaceae bacterium (assembly GCA_964479165.1). Classification (GTDB taxonomy): domain Bacteria; phylum Chloroflexota; class Dehalococcoidia; order UBA2979; family UBA2979; genus CAYZJO01. Next base: position 25,267 of record CAYZJO010000010.1, on the reverse strand, counting down.
CTGGTCTACGGCGGCGGCGTGACGATGCTCATCATCTTCGCGCTCATGATGACACGCGCCGCGGACGACCCGGTCGTGACGGACGGCTCGCAGAAGCCGTTCGCGTTCGGCCTCGCGCTCGTCATCGGCGCGCTCTTCGCCTTCGCGCTGCTCGACGCGGTTTGGGGTGACCCGGTCGCGGCCGCGGTCAGCATCGGAGACTTCGGCGTCCGTCTGTTCGACGACTTCGCCATCCCCTTCATCGTCATCGCCATCCTGCTGGACGTCGCGCTCTCTGGAGCGCTGATCATCGCGCGACGCGATCCGCCGGAGGAGATCGAGGAGGCGACGTCGTGATCCCGATCGAGAACTTCCTGCTCCTCTCGGCCATCCTCTTTGCGATCGGCTTCTACGGTGTCCTCGCCCGACGCAGCGCGATCTTGATCCTGATGTCGGTCGAGCTGATGCTCGCGGGCGTCACGATCAACTTCGTCGCGTTCGGGTCGTACTTGGACCCGGAGGGCTTCAACGGGCTGATATTCGCCCTGTTCGTCATCACCATCGCCGCGGCCGAAGTCGGCCTGGCACTGGGGATCGTGCTTCGCATCTTCCGCGAGCGGGCGACGGTCGACGTGGACGAGGCGGACAGCCTGAGGTGGTAGCCGCCGGCTGCATCCCGGCGCCACCGCGCCGGGGCCGGCTCTGCCGCTCGCGCTAGGAGGTAGCCCGCATGGGCATGGAGCAGGTGTGGCTGCTCCCGGCAATTCCCGCCGGGGTGTTTGTCCTACTGACGTTGTTCAACCGCTTCATCCCTCGAAACGGGGACTTCATCGCCGTGCTCGGGATGGGGGCCGTCGTCGTCCTCGCGGTGCTCGCCATCGTGGACTTCCAGGGCGCCTTCTCCGGAGGGCTGTTCTCGCCCGTTCCGGGTGACAACACCTACCGCTTCGAGTGGGTGAACATCGGAGACGGCACCCTCGTCATCCAGTTCTCGACCTTCTTCGACGGGATCGCCGCGGTCATGGTGATCGTGGTGTCGTTCGTCGCGCTGATGGTGCTCATCTACTCAATGGGCTACATGCACGGGGAGCCGCGGTACGGCTGGTACTTCGCGGTCCTCTCGCTCTTCGCAGCGGCGATGCTGCTCCTGGTCACGAGCGGCAATCTGATCTTCACTTACCTCGCGTGGGAGGGCGTCGGTCTTACCTCCTATCTGCTTATCGGGTTCTACTGGGAGCGCCAGTCGGCGGCGGAGGCAGCGAAGAAAGCCTTCGTCACCACGCGCGTCGGCGATGTCGGCCTGCTGATCGGCATCATCCTCCTGTGGCGCGCGTCCGGCAGCTTCGACATCCAGCAGATCATCGAGTTCGCCGAGGCTGGCGGCTTCGGCGAGACCTACCTCACCGTCACGATGCTGTTCCTCTTCGCCGGGGCAGTCGGGAAGTCCGCGCAGTTCCCGCTGCACGTCTGGCTGCCCGACGCAATGGAGGGCCCGACGCCGGTCTCCGCGCTGATCCACGCCGCCACGATGGTGGTCGCGGGCGTCTACCTCGTGGCGCGCATGATGCCGGTCTTCGACACGGTGCTCATCGCTCGAGACGTGGTGCTCTACACCGGACTGATCACCGCCCTCATGGCCGCGACCATGGGCCTGGTCGCGAACGACATCAAGCGGGTGCTGGCGTACTCGACGGTGTCGCAGCTCGGCTTCATGTTCGTCGCGCTGGGCGCTGGCGCGGTCACGGCTGCGATGTTCCACCTGCTCACACACGCCTTCTTCAAGTCGCTGCTCTTCCTCGGCTCCGGGTCCGTGATCCACGCGACGCACCGTCAGGAGGTGGAATACCTCGGTGGGTTGTGGCGCAAGATGCCGATCACCGCCGCCACGTTCATCATCGGTGGTCTCGCGCTGGCGGGTATCGTGCCGTTCGCGGGGTTCTGGTCGAAGGACGAGGTGCTGTACGAGGCGCTGAACGCCGCGCCATGGGTCTACGCGCTGCTGTCCGCCGCCGCCATGCTGACCGCGCTCTACACGACGCGTGTCATCCTGCTCACGTTCTTCGGGAAGCCGCGTGACCAGCACGCCTACGATCACGCGCACGAGTCGCCGCCGATCATGACCGGCCCGCTGCTGCTGCTCGCGGGCCTCGCGACCGTTGGTGGCTTCATCGCCTTCGATGGGGTCGGCGAGCTGCTTGGCTTCGCCGGAGGTATCGGGTTCATCGTGGCGCCACACGGGCCGCACGAGTTCGAGTTCCACCCGGACATTGCGATCCCGGCGACGATCATCGCGCTGCTTGCCGTCTACACCGGGTTCCTCTTCTGGGGAGGCGCTGCGGAGCGCGCGGTTCGGGCTCGTGGTTGGGCCCCCGAGATTCACCAGTTCCTCGTGAACCGCTACTACATGGACCACCTGTACCAGGCCATCATCGACCGGGTCATTCTCGGGCTGGCCGGGGTGGTCGCCGCCTTCGACAAGGGCGTGGTGAACGAGTCCGGCGTCGATGGCGGCGCGCAGACCGTGAACTGGACGGGCTTCCGGCTGAAGTTCATGCAGACGGGGCGCATCCCGAACTACGCGCTCGCGATGGCCGTGGGGGTGACGGCGATCACCCTCGTGGCGCTCGGCTCGACGTAGGCGACGAGGGGCCACGATGACCGAATCCGACGGCTACGTACTCCTCGCGCTCTTCCTGGTGCCGCTGGGCAGCGTGTTGCTGCTCATGGCGACGCCGTCGAAGGAGCGCGCAGCCATCATGGGCATCACCGGGCTCTCGAGCCTGGCGATGTTCATCATGTCCGTTTACGTCTTCGCCACCTATGACTTCGGCGGTGAGCAGTTCCAGGGCGTGCTCGCGTTCAGCTGGATCGAGAACGTCGGCCTGCTCGGTGACAACGGCATCCAGCTGAAGGTTGGCGTCGATGGCCTCGCGGCCTCGATGGTGCTGCTGACGGGCATCATCATCATGCCCGGCACCTGGGTGTCCTGGAAGATCACGCACCGCCTCAAGGACTTCTTCATCCTGCTGTTCATCCTCGTGGCGGGTGTCTTCGGCACCTTCGTCATGCTGGACCTGTTCTGGTGGTTCCTCCTCTACGAGACGGCCGTCCTCCCGATGTACCTCCTGATCGCGGTGTGGGGCTCCACCCGCAAGGAGTACGGCGCGATGAAGCTGATGATGATGCTGGTCGCAGCATCCATCCTGATCTTCATCGGCATCTTCTGGATCTACACCGAGGCCGGCCTCGGGACGTTCGACCTTCCGTCGCTGTTCGGCGCGGAGTACTCGCGGAACATGCAGCTGATCGCCTTCCCGCTGATCGCGTTCGGCTGCGGGACGCTGGGCGGCATGTTCCCGTTCCACTCGTGGTCGCCCGATGGCCACGCCTCGGCGCCCACGGCCGTCTCGATGCTCCACGCGGGCGTGCTGATGAAGCTCGGCGCGTTCGGCATCATCCGCCTCGGGTTCCAGATCCTGCCCGAGGGCGCCGAATTCTGGGCGCCCGGCCTGGTCTTCATCGGTATCACCGCCGCCCTCTACGGCGCGATCTCTGCGCTGCGCCAGACGGACCTCAAGCTGATGACGGGTTTCTCCTCCGTCTCGCACATGGGCTACGTCTTCCTCGGCCTCGGGACGTACAACGTCATCGGGATGAGTGGCGCAGTCCTCCAGATGTTCGCTCACGGCGTGATGACGGCCCTGTTCTTCCTGCTCATCGGCGGGATGTACGACCAGGCGCACAACCGCGAGATTCCGAACTTCTCGGGCATCGCGAAGCAGATGCCGGTGTGGGCGTTCTTCTTCGTCCTCGCGGGTATGGCTTCACTCGGCCTTCCGGGGTTGTCAGGATTCGTTGCCGAGCTGCACATCTTCATCGGTGCATTCCGCGCGTACCCGATCGTCGGTGGGCTGGCCGTGATGACCGCCGCGATCACCGTGACCTACCTGCTGCGCATGTTCGCGCAGGCCTTCTTCGGCGAGTCGAACCAGCGAGCCTCACTGCTGAAGGAGATCACCTTCGCGGAGAAGGCTGGGGCGGTGGTGCTGGCGCTGTCCATCCTGGCGCTGGGCATCTGGCCGTCACCGTGGGTTGACCGCATCTCGAACACCATCGCCAGCACGATCCCGGGGGTGACGCTGTGACCGGCGCCGACATCGGCTTGCTGCTCCCGGAGATCATCCTCGCACTGACGGGCTTCCTCGTCGTGTTCGTGGACGCATTCCGACGCGAGCTGAACGTGGGACGCAACCTCCTCCCGGGGATCGCAGTGCTCGGCGCCCTCGGCGCGCTGGGCGCCTCGTTCGCGTTCCTCGACCGCAACGAGGACGTCGCCGGACTGATCGCGATCGACAACTACACGGCCTTCTTCCGCATCCTGTTCTGCGCGGTCGTGATCGTGGTCGTCCTCGGCTCGTATGAGTACGTCACGAAGAACCTCCGGCACGCGGGCGAGTTCTACTCGCTGCTGCTCCTCTCGACCATCGGCGCCATCTACATGGCCGCTGCTCGAGAACTGCTGACCGCCTACCTCTCGATCGAGCTCCTGTCGTTCTCGCTCTACGTTGCCGTGTCGCTGGCGAAGACCGACTCGCGCTCGGGCGAGGCGGGTCTGAAGTACGTACTCCTCGGCGGCGTGGCCTCGGCGATGTTGCTCTACGGCTTGAGCGTTCTCTACGGCGTCGCGGGGTCCACGGATTACGCCGAGATCCGCGCGGCCTTCGAGACCGGCACCGCCAACTTCGAGACGGCGACGCTGCTCGGGCTCGCGCTGGTGCTGGGCGGCATCGGTTTCAAGGCCTCTGCCGTCCCGTTCCATATGTGGACGCCCGACGCATACGAGGGCGCGCCGCTACCGATCACCGCGTACCTGTCGGCGACCTCGAAGGCTGCGGCGTTCGCGCTCATCCTGCGCTGGTTCGCCGGCCCGTTCCTGCCGCTCATCGACGACTGGCAGTGGATGGTCGCGGCCATGGCAGTCCTCACGATGGTCGTGGGGAACCTGATCGCGATTCAGCAGAGCAATATCAAGCGCCTGCTCGCGTACTCCTCGATCGGCCAGGTCGGCTTCATGCTGATGGCGATCGTCACGATCTCGGACGAGTCAGCGTCGGCGCTGCTGCTGCACATGGCGGGCTACCTGATCACCAACCTCGCGGTGTTCATGGCGGTGATCGCCTTCCACAACCGCACGGGCAAGGAGGAGATCGCGGATTTCCGCGGTCTGGCCGAGACGCAGCCGTACCTCGCGCTGGTCATCACCGCCGGGCTCTTCTCGCTCGCCGGCATGCCGCTGCTCGCCGGCTTCGTGACGAAGTTCATCCTCTTCCAGGCCACGGCCCAGGGAGGCTACCTCTGGCTGGTCGCGGTGGCGGTGACGATGAGCACGATCTCGCTCTACTACTACCTGCAGGTCATCCGCCACATCTACCTCTACGAACCCGAAGGCGACGCCTCGCGGTGGCGGCTCTCTCCCGCGGGCTACCTCGTGACGGGCGCGCTCATCCTCGGCACGGTGGCCATCGGCATCCAGGCCGGCCCGCTGTACGAGATGGCCGACCGCGCCGTGGCGGTGCTGTTCGTCTAGGATCTCGCTCCTGAGATACGAAGAAGCCCCGGTCGTACGACCGGGGCTTCTCCTTGTTGAAGGCAGGGATGGCCGCGCTCAGTCGTCCTCGACCACACGTAGCTCGGGCTACCGCGCGACCAGCCCTCTCGAGGACGGCCTTCGAGGTCGAGGTACTGCTGCCGCACGCCGGTGAGCGCGACGTCCGTCGGATGAAGGCCACGTGCTCGACCTCGTAGGTGACGGAGCCGTCGGCCATGGCGCCGGGGAGCACCTGACGCGTGAAGGCGGCGATCGCCTCGAGACTGGCCAGGCGATTGCCTCCGCCGGTGACCCAGACTGCGGCCGCGTCGAACAACGCGAGGAAGCCGTCGACGTCCTCCTCCCGTTGGGTCCGCTGAAGTTCCGCGACCCGGTCAACGAGGGTCTGGACGTCGGTCGTCGGTGCATCCGGCGGAGAGACCGAGGGGAATACTGTCTGTTCGCTGATGCGAGCCAGCGTAGAAGCTGAAGCAGCCTCGAGGTCAACTCCACACACACGAAGAAGCCCCGGTCGTGAGACCGGGGCTTCGTTCTGCGAGCGGTAGCTCGAGGGGAGGCGCTACTTCTTCGGCAGCGCCACCGTCGCGGTGCCGGGGGTCGTCTGCGTGCCGTCCGGCTGTGCGACGCCCACGTCGAGGTCGAGCAGTGCCTCGCCGCCCTCCTCGTACTTCTTCGTCACCTTTGCCCAGACGTTGATGTCTTGGCGGGCGGGGTCCATGCCGCGATAAGAGACGCCCCACCGCTTGATCTTGCCGTCGTCGCCGACGAACTCGTCGAGCAGGCGGCCGACGAGCATGCCCTTCAGGGCGCCGTGGACGATGATGTCCGGCAGGTTGTTGCCCTTGGCGAAGTTGTCGTCGTAGTGGATCTGGTAGAAGTCACCAGACGCCGCGGCCCAGATGACGAGCCGCTGCGAGCTGGTCTCCTCGGTCATCGAGAACTCGTGACCGACCTCGAAGTCGTCCCAGTGGTTCTGGTCTGCCATCTCCGATGCCTCCGGCTCTAGTAGGAGATGCCGGTGCCGCGGGTCTTGCCGACCACGACGCCGTCCTGGTTGGTGTAGACCGTCTCGGAGGTCTGGATCAGCATCGGACCCAGGCGCCCCGCGGCCCCCTCGAGGTTGACCAGCGTGGTCACCGAGGTGAGCCGGTCGCCGGCGACGATCTTCTCCATCGGCCACACCTCGGTGCCGCCGTTGAGGTTGCGCTTGAACGGCGACTCGAAGAGGCGGCGCGGGCCGGCGCCCGACTTGCGCGGATCCCAGACCGGGGTGCCGAAGTATCCCGGAGGTGCGACGACGCTCTTGTAGCCCTTGGACTGGGCATACTCCTCGTCGAAGTAGAGCGGGTTGGTGTAGCCGACGGCGCGCGCGAAGATGCGGATGCCGGTCGTAGTGACGTCCAGCTGCGTGGGCTCACCGGACTTGCCGATCGCGGCCTTCATCTCGTCCGTCAGTTGGAATGGTTCAGCCAACCGTACCTCCTCGTCTCGTGCACAGAGTGCGGTGCTTCCAGCGAGTTCGAGGTGCGGCTCCGTGCCGCGTCCGCCCCCGTCTGCCGCGCGCGACTATAGCGCACCGCCGCGCAGCCCGAACAGCACCGATTGTGGTTGCCCTCACCCCAGCCCCTCTCCCCAGCCCTCTCCCACAAGGGGAGAGGGGGCAGACTCGGAAGGAGGGAAGCGACTAGGGTCGCGCGGTCAGAGGATCCGCTCCCTCTCCTTCATGGGAGAGGGTGGGGGAGAGGGTCGCCGCCCCTACAGCACTCCGAGGTAACGCCGCAGCTCGTACTCGCTGACGTGGGAGCGGTACTCGTCCCACTCTTGGCGTTTGTTGGTGATGAGCGATTCGAAGACGTGGTCGCCGAGCGCCTCGCGCATCAGTGTCGAGCCTTCGAATCGGGCAATCGCTTCGGCCAGCGAGGTCGGCAGCGCCTCGACGCCCATCGCGGCGAGCTCGGCGGGGGCGTAGCCGCTGATGTCGCGCGCCACAGGCTCGGGCAGCGGAATCCCCTGCTCGATGCCCGCGAGACCGGCGGAGAGCACGCCGGCGAAGAGCAGGTAGGGGTTGCAGGCAGCGTCGGGAACGCGGTATTCGACCCGCGTCGACGACTCGAGGCCCGGCTTATAGGCAGGTACGCGCAGCAGGTCGCTGTGGTTGCGCGGCGACCACGAGATGTAGGTTGGCGCCTCGAAGCCGGGCACGAGCCGCTTGTACGAGTTCACCCACTGGTTCGTGAGGAGCATCAACTCCGGCGCGTGCTTCAGCAGGCCGGCCATGTAGCCGCGCGCCGTCGAGGAAATGCGCAGCGCGTCGTTTGGGTCGAAGAAGGCGTTCTCCTCCCCGCGGAACAAGGACTGCTGGAGGTGCATCGCCGAGCCGTTCACGTCGGCGCGCGGCTTCGGCATGAAGGTTGCGTAGACGCCGTGACGCAGCGCGACCTCCTTCACCACGAGGCGGTACGTCATGATCGAGTCCGCCATCGCGAGCGCGTTCGTGTAGCGCAGGTCGATCTCGTGCTGGCTCGGCGCTGCCTCGTGGTGGCTCAGGGCGACGGGGATGCCCATCTGCTCGAGGGTCAGCACGGTCTCGCGACGGAGGTCCGTGCCGCCGTCAAGCGGGGTGAGGTCGAAGTAGCCGCCCTCGTCGAGGGGCTCGGTGCTGTGCTGGTCGCGGAAGTAGAAGAACTCGATCTCGGGCGAGACGTAGAACGTGTAGCCGGCCTCGGCGGCGCGGGCGAGCGTGCGCTTGAGGACGTAACGCGGATCGCCCTCGAACGGTGCGCCATCGGGCAGGTGGATGTCGCAGAACATGCGCGCCACAGCCTGCTCGCGGGGCCGCCACGGCAGCAACTGGAACGTCGCGGGGTCGGGCACCGCGACCATGTCCGTCTCATCGCGCCGGGCGAACCCCTCGATGCTCGCGCCGTCGAACGAGACGCCGTCGGCGAACGCGTGCTCGAGCTCCTCGACGGTGATGGCCACCGACTTGAGCAGCCCGAGGATGTCCGTGAACCAGAGGCGTACGAACTTCACGTCGAGGTCGCGGCACGCCTGCAGGACGTGCTGCTGCGAGTCGGTGGCGTCGAGGTCGTTGAGTCCGTCGTTCATAGCGGCAATGCTACGTCGACGAGGTTTCGTGCATGTTTCGCCCGGGCTCGGCCGACGGCCGAACGCAGAGAGGTGCCGAGGTGATCGAGCAGTTCACGGACGCGGAGTCCAACTACCTCGAGTGGCTGGCCGCGCATCCCCGCGGGTACGTGCTGAACAGCGAACGGCGCCCGAGGCCGAGCAACCTGGTCCTCCATCGCGCGAGCTGCAAGTCCATCTCGACCAGTTGGTCGAATTACACGACGCGCGACTACATCAAGACGTGCAGCGACTCGCGCGACGAGTTGAGGCAGTGGGCGAGCCATACGGTTGGTGGGGAGCCTCGTGACTGCTCGCTCTGCAAGCCGTGACACCGTGAAACGGAGAAGCCCCGGTCGAACCGGGGCCTCTCTCGCTGCGTTCAGTGACGGCTACCCGTTGAAATACAGCTCGTACTCGTAGGGGGTCGGGCGAAGGCGCAGGTTCGCGGCCTCCTCGCGCTTCCAATCGACCCAGGTGTCGATGACGTCCTGCGTGAACACGCCGCCCGTGAGGAGGAAGTCGTGGTCGCGTTCGAGGGCGTCGAGGGCGGCGTCGAGCGAACCCGGCACCGTCGGGACGTTCGCCAGCTCCTCGGCAGCCAGCTCGTAGATGTTCTTGTCGAGCGGGTCGCCCGGGTCCATCTGGCGCTGGATGCCGTCGAGGCCGGCCATCAGCATCGCCGAGAAGGCCAGGTACGGGTTGCAGGTGGGGTCCGGCGGGCGGAACTCGATGCGGGTGGCCGCGGCCGAGCTCTCGTACGTCGGGATGCGCACCGCCGCCGAGCGGTTGCGTGCGGAGAACGCGAGGTTCACCGGCGCCTCGTAGCCCGGCACCAGCCGCTTGTAGGAGTTGGTGCTGGGCGCTGCGAAGGCGAGGACGGCGGCCGCGTGGTGCAGCAGGCCGCCAATGTACCAGCGTGCCAGCTGCGAAAGGCCCGCGTACCCATTGCTGTCGTGGAAGAGCGGCTGGCCGTCCTTCCAGAGGGACTGGTGGGTGTGCATGCCGGAGCCGTTGTCGCCGTAGATCGGCTTCGGCATGAACGTGGCGACCTTGCCGTGCTGCCGCGTGATGTTGCGGACCACGTACTTGTACCACTGCACCCGGTCGGCCTGGTTCACGAGGGTCTCGTGCATCATGCCGATTTCCTGCTGTCCGCCGGTCGCAACCTCGTGGTGGTCAACGAAGGTCTCGATGCCGACGGCGTTGATCGTCTCGACGAGGATCCAGCGGAGGTCGGCGGTGTCGTCGAAGGGCGGGACGGGAGCGTAGCCCTCCTTCGAGGGGATCTTGGCGCCCAGGTTCCCGCCCTCGTCGAGGCCGCTGTTCCAGTGCCCCTCGGATGAGTCGATGTAGTAGAACGCGGTGTTCTGGGCCTGCTGGAAGCGGACGTCGTCGAAGATGAAGAACTCGAGCTCCGGGCCGAAGTAGGCGGTGTCGGCGATACCGGTGGACTTGAGGTACTCCTCGGCCTTCTTCGCGACGTTCCGCGGGTCGCGCGAGTAGCGCTCGCGCGTCATCGGGTCGGAGACGTCGCAGATCAGGCTGAGCGTCGGCGCCGCAGGTACGGGGTCGATCATCGCGGTCTCGATATCCGGGATCGCCAGCATGTCCGATTCCTGGATCTGCTGGAAGCCGCGGAGGCTCGAGCCGTCGAAGCCGTTGCCATTGGCGAACATGTTCTCGGTGAGGCGGCTGGACGGGATCGTCCAGTGCTGCCAGCGGCCGAAGAGGTCGGTCACCTTCAGATCGACCCGGCGGATGCCGTTCGACTCCACCAGCTGCAACAACTCTTGCAGTGTCACCAGCATCCCTTTCCCCGGACGCTTACGGACGCCCGTTTCTCGCACAAGTCCGGCGGACGTGGCGCGCCTGCCTGATTCGTGCCCCCCGTTGTGTCGCGTGAAGACGGTATGCAACCGCGGTTTCGCGAGGATTACCCGCCTGTTACGAGCATGTTTCGCGCCGCTCGGTCCGCACGTCCGGGTGTGTGGGTCGCCAGCCCGGCCGGTCGGCTCGCCACAGCGCACACGGTAGCGCTCGGCGGACTCGCGCAACACGGCCGAAACGCCGGTGAAAGAACTGCGACATCCAGGGTTTACGGCGGCGACACCACGGCGACACACGCGCCTCGTAGCCTCCGGTCCCGAGGAGAAGGGCGAGTCCCCAACGCAGGAGGCAGTGAACGATGATCGACGAGCGCGGCGAAGGATGCGCCTCATGACGTCGACCAGTCGGATGCTGTCGGGTCCGCCACTTCGGGTGGGCCGGCTCACCGTCGAGCGCGAGCGCTTCCTGGCGACCGTGGACGGCAGGCCGGTGGACCTGACTTACCTCGAGTTCAGTGTGCTCGCATTGATCGTCGAGCAGGCGGGGCGAGTCGCGCCCTACGACGTCCTCGCGTTGGCGCTCTGGGAGGATGCCTCACCGAGCACTCGACGACGGCTCGCGGTCCTGATCTCGCGTGTCCGCGCGAAACTCGGTCCCGCCGCCCAGTACATCGATACGGTGCAGCGTGTCGGCTACCGCGTCACTCCGCTGTCGGGCGGAAGCGGCTAGGCGATCCGCTCCGCCTCGGCCTTGAGGTGCGCGACGCCGGCCTCGAGGGATTGCTGCAGCGAGCGGCGCAGCATGCCGCGGAGGACCGAGGGCAACAACCCCTCCCACGACTCCTCGCTGCGGACGACCGTGCGCTCCTCGACCGGCCGCACGTGCCACACGTGTACGGCGCGGATCCCCAGGGTGCTGCCCGTCCAGGCGATGAGCCGCGGCCGCTCCACGGCGATGAGCTGCGAGGAGATCGTTCCCGGGCCGGCCTTCCAGCGGAACCTCGCGCCGGGGACCAGCGGCCCCTCGAGGACGGCGCTCTTCACGTCGGGGTTCCACTCTGGCCAGCGCTCGATGCCGGCGATGAGGTCCCACACCGCCTCGGGCCACGCCAGGACCTCGGCCTCCGCGACGGCGACGGCGGGGGCGGCTTCGTTGACCGCGACCGGATCGCGCTGCGTCACGAGGACGACGGCTCCTCAACCTTCGTCACGCGGTCGATGACGCTGAGGATGGCGTGTACCTCGATGACATCGCCCGGCCGCGGATCGGCGTAGACCATGTCGTACGACAGTCGCGCCTGCTGCGCCTGGGTGCCGCCCTCGGGAGTGAAGATGAGTTGCCAGTAGCGCGTGCCGTGCAGGTCGTACGGCATCACGGCCTGGAGCGTCGCGCGCATCGGGCCTCCTCGCTGCAATCGTCGCCGCAGCCTCGATGGTACCAGCGGCATTCTCCCGTTCGCCCTGAGCTTGTCGAAGGGTGCAGTCGTGCGGAGACCCGAGAGGGCGTGGTTCGACAGGCTCACCACGAACGGGGCGGTGGGACTCGTTCTCGCGACGCCTCCCCAAACGCTGGGTACACTCCAGGTGTGACCGCGCCTCGACCGTTGCCGCCGGCCGGACTGTGTGAGCGCTGCGAGTGGATGCGCGAGGTCGTGAGCGGGCGCGGATCGCGGTTCCTGCGCTGCGGGCGATCCGACGCGGACGCGCGCTTCCCTCGCTACCCGCCGCTGCCGGTGCTGCGCTGCGTCGGGTTCGAGGTCGCCTCGGAGTCGCGGTCAAAGTGAGGCTTCCGGCGTCGCCTGCCATACTGGTGATATGACCCAATCCACGACGCCTCCGACCTCCGCAGGCGATGACCTCGCACCCGCGACGCTGTTCGAGGCCGTGGGTGGCACCGACGGCCTTGCCCGCATCACGAGGCTCTTCTACGACCGCATCGAGACCGACCCGGAGCTGCGACCGCTCTTTCCGGAGGATCTCGCGAACGGCCGCGAGAAGCAGCGTCTCTTCCTCGAGCAGTACTTCGGCGGTCCACCCTCGTACTCTGCAAAGTTCGGTCACCCGCGCATGCGCCGCCGGCACTTCCCGTTCGTCATCGGAAAGCGGCACGCGGGTCGGTGGCTGCGCCACATGACCGAGGCCCTGCGCGAGGCCGGCGTCGCCCCCGAATACGTGGCGCAGATCATGGCCAACCTCGGCCCGCTGGCGCACCACATGGTCAACGAGGGTGAGGACGTGCCTCGGGAGCCGCTGGGGGACGTGTACCTCACGTAGGAGTCCGTCGTGGGTCTGCCGGGCGCGCTGACGCTGAGCAAGGACGATCGGCGGGTGCTGACCCTGTGGGCAGCCGACTGTGCCGAGCGCACACTCCCCATCTTCGAGGCAATCGCCCCGACTAACGACCGTCCTCGTGAGGCCGTCGAGGGCGCGCGAGCGTTTGTGCGCGGCGAGCTGCACATCCGCCAGTTGCGGGCTCTCGTGACCGCCGCCCACGCCAGCGCTCGGGAGGTCGGCGACCCGGCTGCGGTCGCTGCGGCGTGCGCGGCCGGTCATGCGGCGGCCGTTGCGCGGATGGCGGCGCACGCCCGTGGGGTGCCGGCGTACGCCGCCCTTGCCGCACGTCTCGCCTCCCCGGAGAACGAGATGGCCGCCGACGACGAGATCACGTGGGCACTTGCGCGTGCATCGGTAGAGGCGCGTGACGCCCTCCGACGGCTGCCGCCCCCTGCCGGCGTCTACGGGTTGCTCGGCACGCTCGTCCATCAGGTTCACGCGATGGCGATCGCGGACGAGCCTCGCTGGAATCGGGAGAGCGAATGACCGAGGACCGCGTCACCGGCCTCGCGCATGGGCGAACGTTGAGCGCACAGATGCTGGCAGTGGTTGTGCTCGCGGTGGTCGCGGTTGTCGGGACCGCCGCCGCCGCGCTCTCAATGCTCTGGCCGTCGACCGAGCCGTTCTACGCCGCGCGCGTTGCCGACCTCGAGCCGCTCGTCCCGCAGCATTTTCCGAATGAGCGCCTGTGGCTCGTGCTCATTGAGGACGGCGAGGTCCGCGCCTTCTACGACCGGGATCCGCGGAACGGGTGTCCTCTGCGCTGGTTCACTCGGTCCTACATGGACGGCCAGAACCCGCAATGGTTCGTGCGTGAGGCGCCAAATGGCATGTTCAGGGACCCCTGTCACGGATCGAGTTACCGCCCTGACGGCACGGCGTTCTTCGGGCCGACTCCGCGGGGGCTTGATCGCTATCCCGTGGAGGTGAGTGGTGGCGCGGTAATGGTGCACGTATCAGAGGTCCTGAGCGGCCCGGATCGGCGGACGATCGCCAGTGACGTGACGCCTACGCCAGGCACGCCTCCGTGAACCACCGCTTGTCGCCGGGCACGGGAACGCAGTTCGACACGCTGAGTGCGAACGGCGTAAGGCGGGCTGGACCGGGTGTCTAGGGCCGCTCGGCGACGTGCAGCGCGACCGTGCCGAGCATCAGCTCGCGGACCTGGCGTACGTGGAAGCCCGATGCGCGGAGGCGCGACGTGAGCTCCGGCGGCGTGAGGAAGTGGTCCACCGAGACGGGCAGGTAGCGGTACGCGCTCGCGTGTCCCGAGATCAGCCGGCCCAGCCCCGGGATGACGTGCTGGAGGTGCACGCGGATCGCGGGGCGCAGCAGTCCCGAGTCGATGCGCGGAATCTCGAGGATGGCGAGGCGACCGCCCGGACGGAGCACGCGGTGCGCCTCGGCGAACGCCGCGTCGAGGTCCGGGATGTTGCGCACCACGAAGGCCGAGCACCACGCGTCGACCGACGCGTCCGGCAGCGGCAGACGTGTCGCGTCACCGAGGGCGAACGATGCCGCCTCGGTGCCCCGCTCGGCGGCCTTGGTGCGGGCGTGGGTCAGCATCGGACGCGCGAAGTCGAGGCCGAGGACCGAGCCTGCGCCGGCCTCGAGGCATGCGAACGCGAGGTCGCCGGTGCCGCAGCCGACATCGACGACGCGGTCGCCCGGCCAGATGAGGGCGTGCGCCGCGAGGCGCCGCCAGGTGTGGTGGCGTCCCCCCGTCATCAGCGTGTTCATCAGGTCGTAGCGGCGCGCGATGTCGCCGAACATGTCCTGGACGTAGCCCGCGCGATCCGCGCCGGCCTCGAAGAGCGTGTCAGGGCGAGGGTTGGGCGGCTGTTCGTTCAGAGGTGGAACCCCCACCCTCACCCTCTCCCGCTCGCGGGGGAGGGATCAGATCCGGAGCGCGAAGCGGCGCGTGAGTCGGCTGGGTGGCCTAGCCACGCATCTCCTCGACGGACATCAGCAGCGCCTCGAAGTCCACAGGCTGTCGGCGAGCGTAGCGGCCGAGGACGAGGTCGGTCGGCTCGATGCCGCGCTGGGTGCCGGGTTCGACGAGACCGGGTCCGCCACCGTGGTCGGTCGAGGCCCACTCCAGGCCAAACTCCGTTGTCAGTACGTCACCGAACGCGATGCTCATCGCCGTGAGGTCGGGGATGTCCGCCTCGGTGAGCACGCGGTCGCCGATGAGGCGGTCGAGCAGCAGGAGGTCGTTCTCCACGGTCCTGTCGAGCGCGCCGCCGCCGTTCTCGTCGATCAGCTTCTGGACGGTCTGGCGGTGGGCGTCGAGTTGGGCGGCGTCGACGTCGGTCAGTGGCGTGTACAGAGGGCGCTCCTCGCGTCGCGGGATGTGTCTCGAAGGCACAGAGTAAACGGACGCCGCGAGTGCGGCCATCCGCCTAATCGCTCAGCAACCTCAGCCGAACTAGCGTTCGCTAGGGAGCCTTCGCTATACTGCCGCGCGATAGCCTCGGTCTCCCTGGACTCGGCGAGTCACATGTTGCGCCTTCTCCCCTGGTCACCCGAGTACGGCACCGCGATGCAGTTCGACGCGGACGCCGACGGCGAGTCCCAGTCCGAGGTCGACGTCACGGTAGAGAACCGCGGCTGGTCGGCCGTACCGCCCTCGGGTGCGCTGCCCACCGCGGTGCAGGTCGTCGACGGCGTGCGACGCGTCGAGGCACACGCGATGGACGAGGGGCCGGACGGCCTACCCGTGTTCGGACTCTTCGGTTCGTACGCGGTCGGCGTCGTGCGCTGCGAGGGCGACCGCGCGCGCATCCTCGATGAGCGCATGCGTGTCGAGCGCTGCTACCTGCAGGCGGGCGGTGAGCCCGAGGACCAGTTCATCCCCGTCCAGAACGGCGACCTCCGCTTCGTCGCGAAGGCCGAGCCGGCCTCGACGGCCAACGGACTGATCGACGCCCTCAACCGCCTGATGCTCGACGAGGAGGCGAAGCTCGCCGAGGAGCTGTCGCGCGACGAGTCGACGCTGACCCTGGTCGACGGGCCGCTGCGGACCCTGCGCTCGCCGGGCCGGCGCGTCGTCGGCTACGTGAAGCGGATCGTGAACTGGTACGTCGGCCCCGAGGAGCAGCGGCTCCTGCTCGCACTCGCCACCGGCGAGCGGACGCCGCTGTTCCGCATCACCGACTCGCAGCAGAACGAGCGCTACTCGTGGTTCCTGCGCATCGCCGACCTCGGCGCGCACTTCCACCCGCTCGGCGGCATCATGCGACTCGAGGCGCCCGGTACGCTCCCGCTCGCGCAAGCGGTCGCGCTCGCAGACCAGGCGACGCTCGTGCTACCGCGCCTCGCCTCGACGCCAGCACGTGACCCTCGCGCGCCACAGAACCTCGTGCCGGTCGGCGCGTTGGAGTCGAGGCTCACGCACCGCCTCGGCGACCGCGCGTGGGTATCGCGGCTGCTGAACGCGCACGCCGGCCGGGAGGCCGCACGAGCAACGGGGGCCGCGCGATGACGAACGACCACGCCACGAACGGCAACGGCGCGAACGGCGCGCACGCCGACCTCCCGCCGCTGCCCGTCAGCCTCGAGGGAGACGCCGACTTCGCGGGACTCGTCCTCGGCACGGAGCGCGAAGCCTCGACGCCGCTCGACTTCTGGGTCTACGTCGACCCCGAGCACTTCCTCCAGCTCGACGACGTGGTGCACGTGCGCTCCCCGCTGCCGGACGGACGCAGCGTCGACGTCTACGGCGTCGTCGACGAGCTGCGCGCGACGCACGAGGGGGTGCGCTTCGAGTCGGACGTCGTGCTCGCGAATGCTGGGACGCTGCCGGTCGAGACCTCGGTCGCCGCGCACGTCGCCGTGACGCGCGTTGAGCCGGAGATCTTCGTGCCGCCACTGCCCGGCCGCCCCGTGGCGCACGCTCACGGCGAGGCGCGGGACACCGCGCTCTTCTTCGACCAGATGACCGACCGCGTCCGCCTCGGGCTCTCGCGCGACGGCGAACCGGTCTACGGCAACTTCGACTTCCTCAACGGCCGGCGCGGCGCGCACATCAACATCTCAGGCATCTCGGGCGTCGCGACGAAGACTTCGTACGCGATGTTCCTGCTGCACTCGCTGCTCGAGGGTGGCTCGCTTGGACCCGAGGCGCACGCGTTCCGCTCGCTGATCTTCAACGTGAAAGGCGAGGACCTGCTCTTCCTCGACAAGCCGAACGCCGGGCTCTCCGACACCGATCGTGAGGGCTACGCGTCGCTTTCGTTGCCCGCGGATCCGTTCGCCTCGGTGGCGCTGTTCGCGCCCGTGAAGCGCGGAGGCAAGACCGCCGCCACCGTGCCGGACACGGGGTCGCGGATGGAGGGCGTGACCGGCTTCTACTGGACCATCCGCGAGTTCTGCGCCGAGGGCTACCTGCGCTTCCTCTTCACCGAGGCGAACGACGACCGCTCGCAGATCGGCTACGTCGTCGACGGCGTCGCGGCGCAACTCGCGATCGCCGCTCGGCTCTCGAGGCCGCTCGACCGCCCGACTGTCGACATCGGCGGTGCGACCGTCGAGACGTTCGACGAGCTGTGTGACGCCATCGCGCAGATGACCGACCCCGACAACGGGGGCACGTGGGCGGGACGTGCGGCTGGCGGGACGGTCGCGGCGTTCCTGCGCCGCCTCGAGGCCGCCGCGCCGCACGTCGGTCACCTCGTCCGCGGCGACGCGCACGGCGAGGACGCCGCCCACCGCGTCGACTGGACGAAGACGCAGGTCACCGTCGTCGACCTCAACCGGCTGCACGACCGTGCCCAGCGGTTCGTCGTTGGCGTCGTGCTCAAGCGCATGTTCGAGGACCGGCTCGCGAGCGGCAGCAACCGGCCGCTGACGTTCATCGTCCTCGACGAGCTGAACAAGTACGCCCCACGCGAGGGATCGAGCCCGATCAAGGACGTGCTGCTCGACATCGCGGAGCGCGGCCGGTCGCTCGGCGTGGTGCTCATCGGTGCGCAGCAGACGGCGTCCGAGGTCGAGCCGCGGGTCGTCGCCAACTGCTCGTTCCGTGTCGTCGGCCGCCTCGACGCTGCCGAGGCACAGCGCGGCGAGTACGGCTGGCTGACGCCCGCCGCGAGGGCGCGCGCGAGCCTCCTCAAGCCCGGCACGCTGATCGTGCAGCAGCCGGACATCCCCGTGCCATTGCTGCTCCAGTTCCCGAAGCCCGCGTGGGCGACGCGCCCCTCCGAGGTGCTTGCTCCCGACCTCGACAAGACGTTCGCCAAGTTCAAGGACTGACAGCCCGTGCGCTTCCTCCACACCGCCGACTGGCACCTGGGCCGCACGATCCGCGGCCGCAGCCGTCAGGACGAGTTTGAGGCGGTGCTCGCGGAAGTCGTCGAGATCGCGCGCGCCGAGGAGGTCGAGGCCGTCCTCGTCTGCGGCGACATCTACGACACGGCCTCGCCCTCACCCGACTCCGAGCGCCTGCTCTACGAGACGCTGCGGGACCTCGCGGGGCTGGCCATCCAGGTGCTGCTCGTCGCCGGCAACCACGACAACCCGCGCCGCTTCGAGGCGCTGGGCAAGGTCTCGGACCTGTTCGGGGTGCACATCCAGTCGCACGTGCGACGGCCGGATGCGGGCGGCATCGTCACGCTCGTCGGCCGCGAGCACACGGCGCGCATCGCCGCCATCCCGTGGATCCAGGAGGGTCGCATCATCGACGCGGCCACGCTGCTCGAGCTCGATCACGACGGGCGCATTTCGGCGTATGCCGACCACGCGGCCGAGATCTACCGCGCGATGTGCCGCCCGTTCGACACCAGTCCCCACACGGTGAACATCCTCGCGGGCCACGTCTTCGTCGACGGCTCGCGCGTCGCCTCGATGGACGGCTCGGAGCGCATGCTGCACGTGGGGCAGACATACGGTGTGAACCCGGCGGGGCTGCCCTCGACACCGCAGTACCTCGCGCTCGGGCACGTCCACGAGCCGCAGGAACTGCTGTCGTCCCCGGTCCCCGCCGCTTACGCCGGCTCCCTGTTGCAGCTCGACTTCGGTGAGCGCGGCCAGCAGAAGGTCGTCCGCATCATCGACGCCGTGCCCGGCCGTCCGGTGCAGCAGCGCACGGTGCCGCTGACCTCGGGACGACCGCTCGTCGAGGTACGCGGCACGCTCGACGAGGTCACGGCGCTCGGGGAGCAGCACGCGGACGCGTACCTGCGCGTCATTCTCGACGTCGAGCGGCCGGAACCGGGCCTCGCGCAGCGCGTGCGTGACGTGCTTCCCGGCGCCGTCGATGTCCGACTCGACTACGAGCGCAGCGAGGACGAGCCGGATGCGCCCGGCCTCGCTGCCCTCGCCCCGGAGGACCTCTTCGCTCGCTACTACCGCGCGCAGCATGGCGTCGAGCCGGCGCCGGAGCTGCTCGCGCTCTTCAACGAGCTGCTCGCGGAGCAGTCGGCGGTACCGGCGTGAAGCCGCTGCGCCTCGGACTGCGTGGGTTCACCGCCTTCCGAGACCGCGTGGTCCTCGACTTCCGCGACCGCACGCTCTTCGCGATCACGGGCCCGACCGGCGCGGGGAAGTCGTCGCTGCTCGACGCGATGACGTGGGCGCTGTACGGGCAGGTGCCGCGCGTCGGCAACGCCACGAAGCAGCTCGTGACGCACGGCGCGAAGCGCATGGACGTGCAGCTCGAGTTCGCTGCGCGCGGCGAGGTCTATCGCGTTGCACGCAGCACGGCCGGGCAGCTCGGTAGCCGCCTCGAGGTGCGCGACGCCGACGGCTCGTGGCGGCTGCTCGCCGACCGCGCGACCGGCCCCGAGGGCGTGAACGCGCAAGTCGTCGGCATCCTCGGGCTCGACTACGGCACGTTCACCAAGACCATCGTCCTTCCACAGGGCGAGTTCCAGTCGTTCATGCGCGGGGACGCGCAGGAGCGGCGGCGCATCCTCAACGGCCTGCTCGGCCTCGACGCCTACATCGAGGCGGGCAAGGCGGCGCGCAGCCGGGCCGGCGTGGCGAAGGCAGCGCGCGAAATGCTCGCGGCGCAGATCGAGCGCCTCACGCTCGCGTCGCCCGAGGCACTCGCCGCCCTCGAGGCTCAGCGCGTCGAGCTCGAACGTCGCGCCGCAGACGCCGAGGCACAGCGCACACGCCTCGCCGCCCTGCAACAACTCGCGGAGGCGAGCACGAACGCCGAGCGTGAGCGCACCCGCGCGGCGGAGCAGGCAACCGAGGCCGCACGTGCACTCGAGGTGGCTCGCGCCTCCGTGCTCGAAGCCGAACAGAGCCACGCCCAGACGTTTGAGCGCGCGACGGCAATCGAGCGCGAGATCGCGGCACTCGCCTACGACGCGGACGCGCACGAGCAGCTGCGGCGGGTGGCGGAGTCGCTGGAGCAGCGCCGTCGAGCCGAGGCCGAACTCGCTGAGGCGCGGACGGCCCTCGATGTGGCGCGCGTCGCCCTCGAGTCGTCTGAGCGCGTCGCCTCCGAGGCGGCTGCCGCTTCCGAGGTGGCGGAGCGGGCGGCGGAGGAGGCACGCGGGCGGCTCGAGGGAGCGCTCGCAGCGCTGGCCTCCGCTGCCGCCGCGGGTCGCGAGACGAGCGCGCACCTCGAAGCCGACATCGCCGCTGCCGAGCGGGCGCGCACCGAGTCAGAAGCGCGCGCCGCGGAGCAGGAGACATTGGCGTCGCGCGTCGACGCCCTCGCCGAGCGGGCCCGAACGCTGGCCGCCGAACGCACGCGCGTCGCCGCCGCGATGGCCGAGGCCGACACCGCGCTTGCTGCGGCCACGGCGCAGGCGAACGCCGCCGCCGTGCGCCTGACCGAGGCCGAGACAGCCGCCGAGGCCGCACGGGCGCACCTCGAGGCGTCGCGTCGAGAGCAGGCGGCAGCCGCCCTGCGTTCCGGCCTGAAGCCCGGCGACCCGTGCCCCGTCTGCGGAGAACCGATCACCGACGTCGCGGCCCTCGCCGTCCACACCGCACCCGAGCTCGACGCCGCCGAGTCCGCTGTTCGCGAAGCCGTGCGCGTTCTCGAGGAGGCACGCAACGCACGCGGCGCTGCGGACACCGCCGTCGCTGCGCGCGAGGCCGCGCGAGCTGGCGCCGCGAGCGAGGGCGAGCGGGTGGAGTCGGCGCTAGCCGTGCTCGCAACCGACGCACAGGCGGCCGGCCTCGCGGCGTCCGCTATCGACGAGGCGTCGCTGGCGCTCGCCGTCGCCTCGGCGCGGGCCGCCGCCACCGAGGCGCGCGCGGTCGCCGCGACGCACTTCGCCGCCATCGAGCGTGACGGGAAGTTCGTTCGCGCGTTCGAGGTGTTGCTGTCGAAGGTGCCGGAGACGCTGCCCGAGCCCGTCGCCGCCGGCTCTTCGGAGCGTCGCTCGTCGAAGGCCGTCGCGCTCGCGACCGACCCGCTGGAGGCCGGCACGGCGCTCCGCGCGGCACTCGACGCCCACACAGCCGCCGACACGGAGTCGCGCGCGGCGTCGGAGGCAGCGCGGGCGGCGACTGCCGAGGCGCAGCGGCTGGCGGACGCCGTGAGACACGCGGCTGACACGCTGGTGCAGCGCGAGGCGGCGGTGGCCGGGTGCGAGAAACGTCTCGCCGCCCTCGGTCCGGTCGAGGTCGGGCAGGAGCCGGAACAAGTCGCCAAGGCACTCGCGGAGGCCGACGCCGCGAAGCAGCGTCACGATGCGCTCGAGGCCGAATGCAACGCGACGAAGCAGGCGGTCGCGGTGCTCGCCGGCCAGATCGACGAGCGGCGGGGTGTCGAGGCACAGGCTGTCACACGCGCCGAGCAGGTCGCGGCGGCACTCGAGGCTGCGACTGCGGCAGCCGCAGGCGCGCACGAGGCGTTCGCCGCGGCCTGGCGGGATACGCTCGGCGAGGACCACCAGCCGGAGGTCGCCGTCCTCGAGACGGTGCGTCAGCGCCTCGACGAGGACGTGCGGGCCATCGACGTCGAGCGTGGGACCGTCAACGAGCGGACGGAGCAGGCGGGGCGCGAGGCGGAGCAGGCCGCGCAGTTCCGCGAGGAGATCACCGGGCACGAACGCACGATGCGCGTCGCAGGGGCGCTCGAGCAGGAGCTGCAGGCGGACCGCTTCATCGCGTACATCCACCGCGAGGCGCTTGGTGTGCTCGCCGCCGATGCTTCGGCGCGGCTCCAGCACCTCACGTCGGACCGCTACCGCCTCACGACGGACGATGGCGGCGACTTCGCCGTCATCGACCAGCTGAACGGCGACGAACGTCGCTCGGTGAAGACGCTCTCCGGCGGCGAGACCTTCCTCGCGAGTCTCGCGCTCGCGCTCGCGCTCTCCGAGCGCCTGCCCGAGCTGGCCGGCTCGGGAGGCGCGGTCTCGCTGGAATCGCTCTTCCTCGACGAGGGCTTCGGCTCGCTCGACGCCGCCGCCCTCGACATCGCGATCGAGGGCCTCGAGCGGCTTGCGGGTGGCCGCCGCATGATCGGCGTCATCTCGCACGTCCCCGAGATCGCCGAGCGACTGCCCGACCGCGTGCAGGTCGTGAAGTCGCCCGAGGGCAGCCGCATCATGGGCGCGTCGCTGCGATCGGATGACAGCGAGAGCGACGAGTAGCCGTCGAGTACGATGGCCTCGATGACCGCACCCCACGTCGCCGCGCTGTACCGCTATCCCGTGAAGGGCATGACGCCCGAGTCGGTCGGCCGGCTGCGTGTCTCCGGAGACGGCGCCATCGAGGGTGACCGCGTGCTCGGGTTCCTGCTCGCGGACGCCGGTGAGCCGCCGCGCGGGAGGTGGTGGCCGAAGACGTCGTTCACCGTCCTGGTGAACACGCCCGGCCTCGCAAGGCTCGATGTCCGCCTCGACTCCGAGGCGCGGCGGCTCTCGATCGGCCTCGATGGTGCGCCGCTCGGCGAGGCGGACCTCGACGACGAGGAGGCGCGCGAGGCGCTGGCGGCTGCGGTGACGGACTACGTCCTCGGGTTGCCGCACAGCCCGCTCGTTGGACACCCGGAGAAGGCGCCGCTGCGGCTCGTCGGCGACGGCGTGACGCCGCGCTACCACGACCGCGGCGCGAACCACATCACGATCATCAACCGCGCCTCGGTGCGTGCCCTTGCGGAGGCCATTGGTGACGACCTGGACGAGCGGCGCTTCCGCGGCAACGTGCTCGTCGACGGACTTGCGCCGTTCGAGGAGCACACATGGGAGGGACGGCGCATCCGCTTCGGCGCGGCCGAGTTCGCTGTCACTGCGCCCGTTGTCCGCTGCGTCGCCACCGAGGCCGACCCAACGCTCGGCGAGTGGAACCTGCCTGTCCTCAAGACCCTCGTGCAGGCGTTTGCCCAAGAGCGCCCGACGATGGGCGTCCTCGCGGAGCCGCGCCGCGGTGGCGGCACCGTCACCGTCGGGGACGCGATCGAGGTGCTGAGCTAGGGCGCAGGGCTCCACAGCGCGAACTCCCGCCCCTGGCACCCGTCGCGCGCTAACTGCGATGGACGACCGGTGGGTTCAGGGCGAAGGTCGCGATGAACGAGACGATGCTGATGATCAGCGCACCGAAGATCGCGCTCCAGAAGCCGTCGACGGTGAAGTTGAGATCGAGCTGTCCGGCAGCCCACGCCGTCGCGCCAAGCATCGCGGCGTTCACGATGATCACGAACAGGCCGAACGTGACCAGCACGAGGCAGAACGTGAGGACGAGCGCAACCGGGCGCACCAACATGTTCACGATGGCGAAGATCGCGGTGCCGGCGAGCAAGGATTGCCAGTCACCGATCTCGATGCCGGGGACGATGACGGAGGCGAGGAAGAGCCCGGTCGCGTTGATCGCGAAGCGGATCAGCAACTCGCCCATCGAGCCCCCCGCCGCCGGTCCGCGGCCACCCATCTGGATGAAGACACCGCGCGTCATCTGGCTTCGACTCTAAGGGGAGGCGCCAACAGCGGGCCAGCCACCCAGTGGCGACATAAATGTCGAAGCCCAGTCGCGAAGAACGGTGTTGCGTTGCGCCGAGGCGTGAATCGGCAGCGAAATCACTCTCAAGAGAGACGCACTTCGAGGTCCAGTGGTCGAGGGTAGACCGGTGAAGGAGGCCAGCCGATGACCGCGATGCCGATCTACCCCGCTCCCACGACCACGGCCCCTGCGCCGCTGCGTCTCTTTGCGCCGCTCGGCTCCCCTTGGACGTACGGCCGGATGCTGTACCTGCTGCTGTCGTTTCCGCTGGGTGTGCTCTACTTCATCTCGCTGGTGCCGACGACGGTATTCGGGGTGGTGATGGCTTGGACGGTCATCGGCATCCCGGCGCTGATCATCCTCGTGCTGTCCGTGCGGTGGTACGGAGACCTCGAGGCGGCGCTCGTCCACGCGCTGGTGGGCATCGACTTCCGCCGCCCGCCGACGTGGTACGAGCGGGACGTACCGCTCCGTGAGCAGGCGAAGCAGATCCTGATCGACCCGTCGACCTGGACGGGGGCCGTGTACCTGTTCTCGCGCTTTCCGCTCGGGATCGCCGGGCTTGTCTCCGTGGCCGTCGGCGTGACGCTGCCGCTCACGCTGATCACGGCTCCGCTCGTGTACGAGCCGGGCGGCCTCGGGCCACTGGCGGGGTTTTCGCAGGGGCAGGACGCGCTCGCGGTCGGCTGGTGGACGATCGACACAGCCGCCGAGGCGTGGGCGGCTGTACCGCTCGGCTTCGCGGCGGCGCTCCTCGCGGTTCACGTCTGGAACCTGCAGGCGTGGCTCTACGGCTGGTGGGCGCGACTGATGCTCGGCAGCCGCGCTCGCGATATCCCGCCCCCGGCGGCGGTGCTCGAGGATGGCCGCTCGATTGCGAACGTCGCAGTGGAGCACCCGTCGATCGCGACGCTCACCGTCCGCGAGCGGGAAGTGCTGCTGCTGATCGCCCGTGGCTACTCGAACGCTGAGATTGCCGAGTCATTCGTCGTCAGCGAGGGGACCGTGAAGACGCACGTAAAGCGCATCCTCGCGAAGCTCGGCGTGCGCGACCGCACGCAGGCCGCCGTCTTCGCCTTCGACTCCGGCTTCGTCACCCCCGAGTCTGCCTCGGAGCCGGAGCCGCGGTAGGGAGGCGGGATCTGAGGGATCCCGCCCCACACCGAGGAGCCTCGAGGGGCTACTCCTTGACGTACTCCTCCTGGTAGTACTCCTGGCCGAGGTGCGTGATCTGCTCCTCGCCCATGAGCCAGCGCAGCGTGTTCTTCAGCTTGGTCTGCTGGATGAACACGTCGTTCTCGGGGTAGACGGTCGGCGCGTGCTGCGGGCTCTTGAAGTAGAAGGACAGCCACTCCTGGATGCCCTTCAGGCCCGCGCGGTGTGCGAGGTCCATGAACAGCGCCAGGTCGAGGACGATCGGCGCCGCGAGGATCGAGTCGCGGCAGAGGAAGTCGACCTTGATCTGCATCGGGTAGCCGAGCCA
>CAYZJO010000009.1:0-122189 GCA_964479165.1 uncultured Dehalococcoidaceae bacterium | reverse complement strand
CCGCCGTCCTGCGTTAGCGCGCTTGAGGTGTCGCCTCTACTCGGGGATAGGACAGGTTAGCGCTCCGCCGCCACTCGAGACCGCACCCGACTCACTCCGCCTCGTCGCGTGGAACATTCGCGCCGGCGGCGGGCGGCGCGTCGACGGGATTGCCGACCAGCTCGTGCGGTGGGGGGCAGACATCGTTGCGCTCTCGGAGTTCCGAGGTTCGCCTCCCAGCGCACGACTCACCGCCTGCCTCGCGGACGCCGGGCTCGCACATCAGCTCACGACCGCGGACCCGAAATTGCCGAACGTGAACCGGCTGCTCGTCGCGTCGCGCTGGCCTGTGCGACGCGTGCGGGCGAGGCATGCACCCGACTCCGGCCGCTGGCTGCTCGCGCGCGTCGAGGTGGAGCGGCCGTTCCTGCTCGGAGCGATGCACGTGCCGAACCGGGCGAGCGGCCTGAAATATCTCTACTTCGACGCCGTGCTGGACCTCGTGAGGCGCTGGCGCGCCGGGCCGGCGCTGCTGGTCGGGGACACGAACAGCGGGCTGATCGGCGTCGACGAGCAGGCGTCCGCCTTCAACGCCCGCGAGGACGGCTGGGTACGCGCCCTCGGCGCCGCCGGCTGGACCGACGCCTTCCGCCACCGCCACGGCGACCTCGAGGGCTACACCTGGTACTCACCCAATCGCGGCAACGGATTCCGCCTCGACGAGGCCTTCGTCAACCGCGCGCTACTCCCGCGCCTCCTCGACGTGCGGCACGCGTGGGGCATCCTCGACGGGGCGACCGAAGTGCCGCGGCACGTGCTCAGCGACCACGCGGCGGTGCTGGTGACGCTGGAGGCTTGAGCGGTGGGTCAGTCCGCCGCGTTCTGCAGCAACTGCACGAGGTTGCCGTCCGGGTCGCGGAGGGTGGCGACGTAGCCGCCGAAGTGCTCGCGGGAGGGTTCGCGCAGGAAGGCGACGCCGGCGGTGCGGAGGCGTGTCGCGACTGCCTCGAGGTCGTC
The DNA here is from genome assembly GCA_964479165.1 of uncultured Dehalococcoidaceae bacterium. Classification (GTDB taxonomy): domain Bacteria; phylum Chloroflexota; class Dehalococcoidia; order UBA2979; family UBA2979; genus CAYZJO01. The sequence continues at coordinate 121,193 of CAYZJO010000009.1, read as the reverse complement.
GACGAGCAGGTTGGAGCATCAAGCGGGCGGGGTCTGAGTTCTCGCCGTGCGCATCGGCGTGGGTCGTGAGGATGACGCGCACGTCCGGGGCGTCGGGCCAGGCGAAGACGATGCGGCCGTCGCGCTCGTTGCGGACGGGGAGGCCGAGCCTGTCGCGGTAGAAGTCGCGCATCTGCTCGAAACGCGCGGGTTCTGTGAACACGATGACGCCCGCGAGTCCGCCGATGGCGTCGCTCACGGGCGTCGGCCGTTCGTCAGTGTGTGGTGCTAGGCGAGTGCGGCCTTCGCCTGCTCGGCGACCTTGCCGAAGGCCTCTGGGTCGCGCACGGCGAGGTCGGCGAGGACCTTGCGGTCCAGCTCGACACCCGACTTCCGCAGACCACTGATAAGGCGCGAGTAGGTCAGGCCGTGGAGGCGTGCCGCTGCGTTGATCCGCATGATCCAGAGCTGGCGGAAGTCACCCTTCCGGTCGCGGCGATGCTCCCACGCGTAACGCAGGGCGTGCATCACCGACTCGTTGGCGATCTTGTAGTTGGTGTGGCGCTTGCCCGTGTGCCCCTTCGCGAGCGCGAGGACCTTCTTGTGGCGCTTATGCGCTGCGACGCGAGTGCGAACTCGTGGCATGGACGGGACTCCGGTGACCGCTAACGAGACGGGCGATACGTGCTGAAGACTAGAAGCTGTAGGGCAGGAGCTTCTTCACGCGCTTGAGGTGCGTCTCGTGGACTTCCTCGTAGCCGCGCATCGCAAAGAGCTTCTCCTTGCGCTTCTTCATCTTCTTGTTGTTGCGATGGTGGGACATCGCCATGACGCGACCGCTTCCGGTCACGTGGAAGCGCTTGGCCGCGCCCTTATGGGTCTTCATCTTGGGCATCGGACCAGCCGACCTTCCTGTACGTTCGCTACGCGGTCGCTGCGGCCGGTTCGGGTTCCGGGCGCTGCGCCGTCTCGCGCTTGGCGATGGGCTCCAGCAGCATCGTCATGAAACGCCCCTCCATGGTCGGGGGGCGCTCGAGCGTGCCGCGGTCCTTGACCAGCTCATAGAACTTGTCGAGGAGCTCACGACCCACCTCGGGGTGCGTGATCTCCCGTGCACGGAACATCACCGAGACCTTCACCTTGTCGCCAGCCTCGAGCAGCTTGCGAGCAGTGCGGGCCTTGAACTCGATGTCGTGCTGGTCGATCTTGACCTTCATGCGCACTTCGCGCAACTCGACCTGCTTCGAGCCACGCCGTGACTCGCGGTCCCGCTTGGCCTGTTCGTACTTGAACTTCCCGTAATCCATGATCCGGGCGACGGGCGGTTCAGCCTGCGGGGCGATTTCTACCAGGTCAAGCCCGGCCTCGTCGGCGAGTCGCAACGCCTCATTGAGCGTCATGACCCCGACTTGCTCACCCTCACGGACCACACGGACCGTGGGCGCGAAGATCTGTTCGTTGATGCGCATTTCCTTGGCGATTGGCGTCTGTCCTCCGGCGCGTCTTCTGGATGCTCTCGTCCCAATCATCGGTACGAGACGGGTCCCCGAAAGACCCGGCCTCAATTCTACCATTTGCGGATCAGGGGTCACAATCCTCGTAATGCAGTCGCAGACGGGATGCGGCCGTCTTCCACTACTCGTCCGCGTCGTACTCGAGGAGCACGTCACCGCGCTCCACGCGAGCGCCCTGGGTGCAGTGCAGGGCGGTGACGACGCCAGACCGAGTCGCGTGCACCTCGTTCTGCATCTTCATCGCCTCTACGGTGCACAACAGCTGCCCCGGCTCGATACGGTCCCCAACGGCCACGTTGACCGAGACCACGACGCCGGCGAGCGGCGCGCTCACGCGTCCGACCGGGTCGTCGGCGCCGCCGAGGACGCCGCGACCGCGACGACCTGCCGAGGCAGGGAGCACCTCGAACATCCGCCCCCCGACCGTCACCTCGAGGCCCTGTCCGCGTCGCAACACATGCGCCTGGACGGGCGTACCGCCGAGAACGATCGAGAACGAGCCGGGCACTCCGGACGCCGTCGCGTCCACGTCGACGGCCTCGCCGTCGTCGATCGCGACGGTCGTGCTGTCGCCGACCTGATCGACGACGACGGTGCGCTCGCGACCGTTTACGACAAACCGGTGGCGCGACGCCATCCACGGCCTCCCTGGGGTCGAACGGCGATGCCCGCCGCCTGCTGTCGACTCACACGCAGCCACTTGTTGGACGTGGCCGCGCCAACACCATCGGAGCTGGGCGCCGCCTTCACGATGTCGGCGGCGAGCGCGGCAGCGATCAGCGCATGAATCTCGCGCTCGTCGTCCTCAGGAGGTTGCGGCATCGTGAACGAGGACTCGAGCCAGCTCGTGTGAATGCGGCCCGCCTTGAAGTCTTCGTTGTCGAAGAGCGCGAGGTGGAACGGGGCATTCGTCTGGATGCCGGCCACCAGCAGATCGTTTAGCGCGCGCTTCATCCGGCGAATGGCCAGGTCCCGGTCCTCCGCCCACACGATCAGTTTCCCGAGCATCGAGTCGTAGAAGACCGGCACATCGAGACCGGCGAAGAGCATCGTGTCGAAGCGGATGCCGGGACCCATCGGAGGCTCGAACGCCTCGACGACGCCGAGCGCGGGAACGAAGTTGCGGTAGGGGTCTTCGCCGTTGATGCGGCACTCGATGGACCAGCCGTTCGGGATCGGCGGGTCGTCGGGCAGTGGCTCGAGCGCCTCGCCCGCGGCGACGGCGAGCTGCTGCGCTACCAGGTCGACGCCGTAGACGAACTCGGTCACCGGGTGCTCGACCTGGAGCCGCGCGTTCATCTCGAGGAAGTAGAACTCGCCGTTGTCATCCATCAGGAACTCGACGGTGCCGGCATTGCGATAGCCGCACGAGCGGGCGGCTGCGGCTGCGGCATCGCAAAGGCGCTTCCGAATCTCGGGAGTCACCGCGACCGAGGGCGCCTCCTCGACGAGCTTCTGGTTGCGCCGCTGTACCGAGCACTCGCGCTCGCCGTAGGTGAGCACGTTGCCGTGTGCGTCCGCCATCAACTGCACCTCGATGTGGCGGGCGGGAGAGACATAACGCTCGAGGAAGATCGTCGCGTCACCGAACGAGGACGCTGCCTCGGCTCCGGAGGCGCGCATCGCTGCCTCGAGGTCGTCGATCGACTGCACGAGGCGGATGCCGCGGCCACCGCCGCCCGCCGACGCCTTCACCAGCAGCGGAAAACCAACACGCTCCGCCTCGCGTTTCGCCGTCTCCAGGTCGTTCGGGTCGATGTCGTTGGCTCCCGGAACGACGGGCACGCCCGCCGCCTCCATGAGGCGTCGGGATGAGACCTTGTCGCCCATCGCGCGCATCGCCGAGGACGGCGGGCCGATGAACGTGATGCCAGCGGCCTCGCAGGCGTCGGCGAAGCGTGCGTTCTCCGAGAGGAAGCCGTAGCCGGGATGAATCGCGTCCGCGCCGGTCGCCTTCGCCGCCTCGATGATCTTGTCGATGACGAGATAGGACTCCGTCGCGGGCCCCGGGCCGATGGCGACGGCGGCGTCGGCGTTGCGGACGTGGAGGGCGTTACGGTCGGGTTCTGAGTAGACGGCGACGGTCTCGATTCCCAGTTCGCGGCAGGTGCGCTGCACCCGCAACGCGATTTCGCCGCGGTTCGCCAGCAGCACTCGCTTGAACACCCCCGTCGTCGTCCTTTCCGGCCGCCTTGAAGCGGCGCGACACGTCGAGGGCTAAGACTTGCACGGCAGCAGCGGTGCGGCAACCGCGCGACCCGCTGGAGCGTGGGTTGCGCTACAGCGACCTCGGAACGAATCTCGGTGATGCGGCGTTGTAGGAAACGTGCCGCTGCCCGCCACGAGGGACCGGAGGGAACATCGTGCGTTCGATGACATCGTTTGGGAGTCGGGTCGGGCTCGCGCTCGTCGCCGGGGCGGCGCTCGTCTTCGCCGTCGCTTGCGAGAGCGAGGAGGACCCGACACCGACAAGCACCGCAACCGTCGAGACGACGGCGACTGCCGAGGCGACGGACACCGCCACCTCGACGCCCGAAGCGACCGAGACCGCCGAGGCAACGGAGACGGTAGAGGCCACCGCGACCGCCGAGACAACATCGACTCCAGGCGGCGAAGGTGACGTTGGAACGCCGCTCGGGCGCCAGATCGGCGGCGCCATCTGCGACGCGCTTTACCCCGACGGCCTCGAGGTGGGCGACGAAGTGGAGAACGTGTTCATCTGCATCAGCGATCCGGCGCCTGGCGCCAGCATCGGCGACAGCGTAGAGGTTCGCGGCTTCCAGGCCGGGTCCTTCGAGCAGAACGTCATCGTCGAAGTGCGCGATGCTGACGGAACCGTCCTCGCGAAGACCCCCACCACCGCCAACGCCCCCGACCTCGGGCTGATCGTGGGCGACTGGAGCGTGACCCTCCAGCTGACTGAGGCCCCGGCGACCGAGACAGGCGTTCTCGCGGCGTACACCGAGAGCGCGCGCGATGGCAGCCTCGATTTCGGCGGAGAGTTTGCGATCGCCTTCGAGTAGCCGGCAGCAGGCCAGACCATGGAGAGGCGGGCCACTGGCCCGCCTCTCCGTCTCCCTTGTCGCCTCCGTCGTCCCGCTACCGCAACGCCTGGATTGACCGCGAGTCGCGCTCGTCCCTCATGCGCGCGAGGAGTTGGAAGAGCGGCATCGCACCGAGGTCGTCGCCGGTGCGGTCGCGGACAGCGACCTGCTCGGCCTCGGCCTCACGGTCGCCGACGACGAGCATGTAGGGCACGCGTTGGAGCTGGGCGCGGCGGATCTTCGCGTTCATCCGCTCGTTGCTCGTGTCCACCTCGACCCGGAACCCCTCGGCGCCGAGGTCGAACTGCACGCGCTGCGCGTACTCGATGTGCCGGTCCGCGATCGGGACGACCACGGCCTGCACCGGCGCGAGCCAGAGCGGGAAGTGCCCGGCGGTGTGCTCGATGTACACGCCGAGGAAGCGTTCGAGCGACCCGAAGATCGCGCGGTGGAGCATCATCGGCTGGTGCTCCTGGCCATCCTCGCCGATGTAGGTGAGGCCGAACCGTCCCGGCATCGCCGTATCGACCTGGATCGTCGACAGCTGCCAGAACCGGCCGAGGGCGTCGCGGAAGTGGAACTCGACCTTCGGGCCGTAGAAGGCGCCCTCGCCGGGCGCGAGGATGTACTCGAACCCGCCTCGGGTGATCGCCTCGCCCAGCATCGCCTCGTAGCGGTCCCAATCCTCGATCTTCCCGATGAACTTCTCGCCCCGGGTCGCAAGGCGCACCTGTACGTCGGAAAGCCCGAGGTCGCGGTAGACCTCCTGCGTCATCTCGAAGAAGCGCTGGAGCTCGGTGTCGAACTGCTCCGGGGTGCAGTAGATGTGCGCGTCGTCCTGGGAGAACGAGCGCACGCGCGTCAGGCCGTGGAGCACCCCGGAGCGCTCGTTGCGATGTAGCCGCGTGAACTCCGCGTAGCGCAGCGGCAGTTCGCGATAGGAGTGCAGCGTCGAGCGGAAGAAGTGGCAGTGGCCCGGACAGTTCATGGGCTTGAGGCCCATCTCTTCTTCGTCTTCGCCGAAGAGGTACATGTCGTCGCCGAAGTTGTCGTAGTGGCCGGAGGTCTTCCAGAGGTCCACGTTGAAGACCTGCGGGGTGATCACTTCCTGATACCCGTACTTCGGGTAGAGACCGCGGATGTAGTCGACGAGCGCGTTGTAGAGCAGCGTCCCGCGCGGGTGGAAGAACGGCGAGCCGGGCGCGATCGGATCGATGTGGTAAAGGTCGAGCTCGCGGCCGAGCCGCCGGTGGTCGCGCTTTTCTGCCTCCTCGACGCTCCTGAGGTGGGCGTCGAGTTCCTCCTGGGTGGGGAAGAGCGCGCCGTAGATGCGCTGGAGCATCGGGCGATGTTCGTCACCTCGCCAGTAGGCGCCCGCGACCGAGGTCAGCTTGAAGGCTCCGATCTGGCCCGTCCGCTCCGTGTGCCCGCCGCGGCACAGATCCTGGAACTCGCCGTGACGGAAGTGCCCGACGGTCTCGTCCTCGATGTCATCGATCAACTCGAGCTTGTAGGGCTGGTCGGCGAAGATGCGCCGCGCCTCGTCCTTGGGGATCTGCTGCCCCGTGATCGGCACGTCGCGCGACACCGACTCCTTCATCCGCGCCTCGAGGTCGGCGAGGTCATCCGGCGTCAGCGGGCGCGGCAGGTCGAAGTCGTAGTAGAAGCCGTTCTCGATCGGCGGGCCGATGGCGTACTTCGCCTCGGGGAACACCTGCAGCACGGCCTCGGCGAGGACGTGCGCAGCCGAGTGGCGCTGCCGGAAGAGGCGCTCCTCATCCGGGAGGCTGTCGAACGGTGTCTCGTGGTTGTCTGGCATCGTGACCTCCATCCGTCGCTCGCTGGTCGGACGGCGGCCCACACGAAGAAGCGAGGCCGCCTCGTCAGGGACGAGAGGCGCGCCTCGCGTGGTTCCACCCTGCTTCCCCCAGCCTCGATGACGCACAATGTCGACAGGAGCCGGGGCTCATTGGCCGGTAACGGGGCTAGCCGCCGCGGGTTCACCCGTGGACTCAGGGGCGGTATCGCCGTCGCTGCCGGTCCGGGGCTTCCAGCCGAGACCCCGGTCTCTGTGGCCGACCGCGCGTCGGGACGTGTCCCCGTCGACGCTCGTATTGCCCTCGTTTCGCGAGGGTCGTTCGTGTGAATGATAACTGCGCGCTGCGTCCGCGGTTAACACTCGGTGGCGTTGAGCCTCGTGTTGAGACGCGCGAGGACGAGTGCTCTACTCCCGCGCATGGGCTGGCTGCAGGACGCGCTGACCTCGATCGTCGTGCACCCGCGCCGCACGATCGCTGGCGCGGCCTCGGTACTGGTACTCGGACTCTTGGTCGCACTCGGGGCCATCGGCTGGGTCGGCTCGGAGCGCGCCATCCATCCCGAGTTGCCAGTGGACCTGCCGAACCGCGCCGACTTCGACCTGCCCTTGCAGGACGTGTCGTTCCTCTCCCGGGACGGAACCCGGCTTTCAGGCTGGTTCGTGCCGGCCAATGTGCCCCCCAACCAGCGCCCCCCGACCGTGGTTCTGATGCATGGCTACGGCAGCGTGCGCGAGGAAACCCTCCCGCACGCCGAGTACCTCCACCGCGCCGGCTACAACACGCTGCTCTTCGACTTCCGGGCGAGCGGGGAGTCCGAAGGTGACGCTGTCACGATCGGCGGCATGGAGCAGGAGGACGCCCTCGGAGCGCTCGACTACCTGGAGGCGCGCGGCGACGTCGACGTCACTCGCGTGGGGTTCCAGGGGCTGTCGATGGGCGCGGCGGTAGCGATCATGGCAGCGGCGCGTGACGAGCGGGTGGTGGGAGTCGTCGCGGAGTCGCCATTCAAGGACGTCCCCGCGGAGATTGCGTCATCGTTCGAGGAGCGCATCGGGTTGCCGGCGTTCCCATTCGCGCCGATCACCGTCTGGATCACCGAGCAACGCATCGGGCTCCAGGCTGAGGACATCGCCCCGATCCGCGTGGTCTCGGACCTCGAGCGGCCGCTGCTCATCATCGAGAACGAACTGGACACCTCGATCGCGCCTGGCAGCGCGCGGGCGGTCTTCGAGGCGGCGTCCGAGCCGAAGCGGCACTGGCTGGTCCTGAATTCGACGCATGGCGATGGCCACGCGGCCGATCCGGCGGCGTACGAACGGCAGGTTCTGAGCTTCTGGTCGGAGGTGTTCGGGGAGCGTGTTTCCGGGGAGTAGTCCGGCCGGACGGATGGTGGGCGATACTGGATTCGAACCAGTGACCTCTGCGATGTCAACGCAGCGCTCTAACCAACTGAGCTAACCGCCCGGGCGCCCCATGAGCGTACGGCGAGCGCCGCTGGACCGTCAACGCGGCAGGGACGGTCGTGGCGAGCGCGTCGGCCCCTCGGGCGACTGTTTCAGTCGCTGTAAATCATCTTGCGCGACAAGCCGTTTCTCCGTGTCTACAATGGTTTACACAGGAACGCGATAGGTGTGTCGTTTCGTTGACACCCCGATTGTGCACCTGCTAGGGTCGCGACCCACGAGACGCCGGAAGGAGTCGCGGGGCGACCGGTGTCCGGCAAAGCAACGGGGGCCTCTAGCTCAATTGGCAGAGCAGCTGACTCTTAATCAGCCGGTTCAGGGTTCGAGTCCCTGGGGGCTCACCAAACTTTGCCGATATACCGGGCTCGCGGCTCAAGCGGAGGTCTCGGGAACGTCACCGGTCCGACGAGGGGGAAGTGTCGGAACTGGCAGACGAGCGTGATTTAGGATCACGTGCCGCAAGGCGTAGGAGTTCGAGTCTCCTCTTCCCCACCAGTTCGATCGGAAAGCGGCGGGAACCGAGTCTCAGGCTTGCCGAGGGGGGTCCATGGCGAAGCTGCTTGAGGTGAACAACCTGCGTACCTACTTCTACACCCAGGAGGGTGTGGTACGCGCGGTCGACGGTGTGACCTGGGACCTCGACGAGGGCGAGACGCTCGGACTCGTGGGGGAGTCCGGGTGCGGCAAGTCCGTCACTGCAATGTCCATCCTGCGACTGATCCCGCAGCCGCCCGGACGGATCGTTGACGGCGAGATCATCTTCGAAGGCAAGGACCTTCTGAAGATGGACACCAACGAGATCCGCACGATCCGCGGCAACCGCATCGGCATGGTCTTCCAGGAGCCGATGACGTCCTTGAACCCCGTGCTCACCATCGGCAACCAGCTCACCGAGGCGGTCAAGCTCCACCTCGGCCTTGAGCAGGAGGAAGCCGACGCACGCGCGGTTGAGCTCCTCGAGATGGTCGGCATCCCCGAGGCGCGACAGCGACTCAACGACTACCCGCACCAGTTCTCGGGCGGTATGCGCCAGCGTGTGATGATCGCCATGGCGCTCTCGTGTAACCCGAAGCTCCTGATCGCCGACGAGCCCACCACTGCCCTCGATGTCACCATTCAGGCGCAGATCCTCGACATCATGGCCCGCCTCTCCCGCGAGCTCGGCACCGCCGTCGTGGTCATCACGCACAACCTCGGCGTGGTCGCACGTTATGCGGACCGCGTGAACGTGATGTACGCCGGCAAGATCGTCGAGTCGGGGACGGCCACCGACATCTTTAAGCGGCCGCGGCACCCGTATACGGTGGGCCTGATGGCCTCGGTGCCGCGCCTGGACGCGACCGAGCACGTGCGCCTGACCACCATCGAGGGTCAGCCGCCGCTCCTGATTGACCCGATCCCGGGCTGTCCGTTCGAGCCGCGCTGTGACTGGCGCATCGAGAAGTGCCACACCGAGGCGCCGCCGCTCGAACTGAAGGCCGAAGGCCACTGGGCCGCCTGCTGGCGCAACCCGAGCGTGGACGCGCCGACCGTAGTTCGTGAAGAGTCCGCGGCCGTTGCGACCGCGCAGACATCGGGGGCGTAGCATGGCGACGGCAACGGCACCAGAGACGACTGCCCCCGTCCACGACCCGGACAACCTCGTCGAGGTCAACGGGCTGAAGATGTACTTCCCCGTCACGGCGGGGCTCTTTGTACAGAAGAAGATCGCCGACGTGAAGGCGGTCGACGACCTCTCGTTCTTCGTGAAGAAGGGCGAGACGCTCGGCCTCGTGGGCGAGTCCGGATGCGGCAAGTCCACGACTGGGCGCGCCGTGCTCCAGCTCTACCGCCCGACGGCAGGCAGCGTCATGTTCGACGGTCAGGAGTTGACCAAGCTCCAGGGTCAGGACCTGCGCCGCTTCCGCCGTCGCATGCAGATGATCTTCCAGGACCCGTACTCGTCGCTGAACCCGCGCATGAACGTGTCCCAGATCATCGCGGAGCCGATGGTCATCCACGGCCTCTACAAGGGTGCCGAGCGACGCGACCGCGTCGACTACCTGATGAACGCCGTGGGCCTGAACCCGTACTTCTCGAAGCGTTTCCCGCATGAGTTCTCGGGCGGCCAGCGCCAGCGCATCGGTATCGCTCGCGCGCTTGCGGTTGAGCCGGACTTCATCGTCTGTGACGAGCCGGTCTCCGCCCTCGACGTTTCGATCCAGGCGCAGATCATCAACCTGCTCGAGGACTTGCAGTCCGAGTTCAACCTCACCTATCTGTTCATCGCACACGACCTCGCCGTGGTCCGGCACATCTCGGACCGCGTCGCGGTCATGTACCTCGGCAAGATGATGGAGCTGGCGGAGTCGAACGAGCTCTACCGTAACCCGCTCCACCCGTACACGAAGGCGCTCCTCTCCGCCGTTCCGATCACGGACCCGGAGCTCGAGCGGACGCGAGAGCGCATCATCCTGACCGGTGATGTGCCCTCGCCGTTGCGCCCGCCTCCAGGCTGCGTGTTCCACACCCGCTGCCCCATCGTCATCGACGAGTGCCGGGAGCGTATTCCCGAGTGGCGCGAGGCGGTGCCCGAGCACTGGGTGGCCTGCCACCGCGTCTAGCCTCGCGGTTCGTCAGGGTCAATTCGGAGCGGGCCACGGGGCCCGCTCCTCGTGTCAGTGCCAGTCGTGCGGTTAGGATTGAACTGTGGATCAACCGCACATCCGCAACTTCTGCATCATCGCCCACATCGATCACGGGAAGTCGACGCTTGCGGACCGCATGCTCGACCTCACCGGCACGATCGACGCGCGCCAGCGGCAGGATCAGTTGCTCGACTCGATGGATCTCGAGCGCGAGAAGGGCATCACGATCAAGGCGCAGGCCGTGCGCATGCTCTACACCGCAAGCGACGGCGAGACGTACCAGCTCAACCTGATCGACACGCCCGGTCACGTCGACTTCTCGTACGAGGTGTCGCGCGCGCTCGCGGCCTGCGAGGGCGCGGTGCTCGTCGTGGATGCCGCGCAGGGTATCCAGGCACAAACCCTCGCGAACATCTACCTCGCGATGAACCAGGACCTCGCGCTGATCCCGGTCGTGAACAAGATCGACCTGCCGTCCGCCGAGCCCGAGCGCGTCGCGCAGGAGCTGATCGACATCGTCGGGTTCGACCCGAACGAGGTGATCTTCGCCTCCGCGAAGTCGGGCGACGGCATACAGGAGATCCTTGAGGCGGTGGTACGGCACGTGCCGTCGCCCAAGGGCAACTCCGAGGCGCCCCTGCGCGCACTCGTTTTCGACGCCAAGTACGACTCCTACAAGGGAGTTGTCGCATACCTCCGTATCTTCGATGGGCGCATCGATGGCCGGGAGCCGTTGCGGCTCATCCAGCAGTCGCTGCGCTTCGACCCCGTCGAGGTCGGCGTCTTTCGGCCCGCACTGACCATCGTTCCCTCGCTTGAGGCCGGTGAAGTCGGCTACGTCGCGACCGGCCTCAAGGGCGTCGACGAGGCACGCGTGGGGGACACCGTGACGACCGAGCGCAACGGCGCCACGGAACCGCTCTCCGGCTACCAGCCGGCCAAGGCGATGGTCTTCGCCGGCCTCTACCCGACCAATCCGGACGAGTACCCCGATCTGCGCGACGCGCTCGAGCGGTTGCGGCTGAACGACGCGTCGCTGCAGTGGCAGCCGGAGACGTCAGCGGCCCTCGGCTTCGGCTTTCGCTGCGGGTTCCTCGGTCTGTTGCACATGGAGATCATCCAGGAGCGGCTCGAGCGGGAGTTCGGCCTCGACCTCGTCGCCACGGCGCCATCCGTCGAGTACGAGGTCACGAAGACGAACGGTGACGAGATCGTGGTCGACAGCCCCTCGGAGCTGCCGCCTCCGAACGAGGTCTCCGAGGTCCGCGAGCCGTGGGTGCGCGTCTCGATCACGATGCCCGCGCGCTACGTCGGTGCGCTGATGGGGCTCATCGACGAGCGCCGCGGCGAGTTCGTCAAGCTCGAGTACCTCGACCACGCCGCGGAGGAAGGCGACTCGCGTGTACTCGCCGAGTACCTGTTGCCGCTCTCCGAGATCCTCGTCGACTTCTACGACCAGCTGAAGTCGCGCACCTCCGGCTACGCCTCGCTCGACTACCAGTTCGAAGGCTACCGCCCGGCGAAGGTAGTGCGGCTCGACGTTCTCGTGAACGGGGAGCCGGTGGACGCGCTCTCCACGATCGTGCCCTCCGAAGCGGCGCAGCAGCAGGGGCGCCGCCTCGTCTCGGCGCTGCACAAGCTGATCCCGCGCCAGATGTTCGACGTGCCGATCCAGGCGGCGATCGGGGGCCACATCATCGCCCGCGAGACCGTGCGCGCCATGCGCAAAAACGTCCTCGCGAAGTGCTACGGCGGCGACGTGACGCGCAAGCGCAAGTTGCTTGAGGCGCAGAAGGCCGGCAAGAAGCGGATGAAGATGCTCGGCTCAGTCGAGGTGCCCCAGGAGGCATTCATGGCCGTGCTCAAGCTGCGTGACTGAGTCGTTTTGTCACGACTTCTGCGGCTAAATTGAAACGCTGGTAGCGGCACTCGCAACTGGTGGGGGACGACCAAGCAACGGTTCCAGAAGACATCCGGAAGCACCCAGTTCACAGGGTGTACGAGTAGCGACGGTCGGCGTTCGTTCTCGTCGTGCTGGCATCCCGGAAGCTAGTTCCTGTCTCTACTAGCCCCGAGGCTACGCGATGTGCAGGCATTGTCGCCGAGACGTCTGAACAATCTGACGGGGCCGGACGTTCATCCGGCATCCCTTGGTCTCCGAACTAGCCCCCCGAAGGAGTCCCCTCACCTCAGCTGCCGAGGACCAACCGGCCGATCAGCCCTGGCGCACCGTGCTACTGCTCCGTCGAGATGGGGTTGCGCCTGTGTCCCGTCATACGCTTACGATCGCGCCCGGTAATAGAGTCGAGGAGTGCCGCTTGGTCGAGCAGGTCGTCGAGCCGCGGATTCGCGGGTTCATCTCAGTCACCGCGCATCCCGAGGGGTGCGCCGTCAATGTGCGCGATCAGGCCGCGCTTGCGGCCGAGGCGCTGCCGGGCGCGGGCCTCGGGCCGACGCTCGTCGTCGGTTCCAGCACCGGCTACGGGCTCGCTACCCTGCTCAGCGCCGCGTTCGGGTACGGCGCACCCGTCCTCGGTGTCTGCTTCGAGAAGCCGTCCGAAGAGACGCGGCTCGGCACGGCAGGCTGGTACAACCTCGCCGAGGCACACCGCCTCGCGCGCGAGCAGGGCCGCCACGTCGAAACGATCAACGCCGACGCGTTCGCGCACTCGACCAAGGACGCCGTCATCGGGGCGCTGCGTGAGCGCTTCGGCAAGCTCGACCTGCTGATCTACTCCCTCGCGTCACCGCGGCGCGTCGATCCCGACAGCGGCGAAACGTGGTCGAGCGTCCTCAAGCCCATCGGCGCGCCGTACTCCGGGAAGGCGATCGACCTCCGCGCGGACGCCGTGACCGAGGCCACCATCGAGCCCGCCACCCCCGAGGAGATCGAGGCGACAGTCAGGGTCATGGGCGGCGAGGACTGGGCACTCTGGATCGAGCGCCTGCGCGAGGCCGACCTGCTTGCGGATGGCTTCCGGACCGTCGCCTACTCCTACATCGGCCCGCGCGTCACTTACCCGATCTATCGCTCCGGCACCATCGGACGCGCCAAGGAGCACCTCGAGGCGACCGCGCGCGACCTCGACGCCTCGCTGGCCGGGATCGGCGGGCGGGCGTGGGTCAGTGTGAACAAGGCAGTGGTGACCCAGGCATCGGCCGCGATCCCGGCGGTGTCGCTGTACCTCAGCGTGCTGCTGAAGGTGATGCGGGAGCAGGGCAGCGACGAGGGGCCGATCGAGCAGATCGTCCGCCTGTTTGGCGAGCACATCGGCCCCGGCGAAAACCCCGTCGTCGACGAGGCCGGGCTGATCCGGCTCGACGACCGCGAGCTCGCCCCGGCGGTCCAGGCGGTTGTCGACGAGATCTGGGACCGCGTCTCCACCGAGAGCCTGCGCGAAGTCACCGGCTACGACGACTACCAACGGGAGTTCCGCCGTCTCTTCGGCTTCGACGTCGATGGGGTCGATTACGGCGCTCCTACCGAGGTGCACCGCCCGCTCCTGTGAGCTTGCACATCGCTCGGTTCTTCCCCCGCGAGCTGGTCGACAGGTGCATCCGCTCGGACGCTGCGTGGTTCGGCAGGCTCACCTCGAACGGAAGGAACGCGGATGGCGTGGCCGCCCAACGTGGTCGTGCGGGTGCCTACTCCGTGGTCGACCCGACCAGGTCCCCGAGGTCGACCACACCATCCGTTGAGAGCAGTCGTGCCCGGATCGAGGCGAGCACGGGAGTGCTTGCGCCGTTGAGGGCGGCCATCGCCGCCTCGAAGAGGGCTGGGGCCGGCAGCACGGCGTAGTGCAGCGACTCCGCCGCAACGCGCAGGGGATCCGCGATCGGGTGCTCGCGTTCGGCGGGCGCGCGGAGGCGTTCGCCATTCGCCACAACGAGGCCGCGCGGGACGGGGCGTCGCCCGGCGATTTCGGCCTCGATGCGGGAGCGGAGCCGGTAGTGAGGCTCCATGCTCACTGCCTCCTCCGAACCCCAGACCTCGACGAGCAGATCGCCCTGGCCGTCGCGCACGCGGTACTCCTCGCCGGGGACCGTGCCGCGAGCGGTTTCGAAGCCGATCAGCTCGAGGCAGCGGGCGACGGCGGCGCCAAGAGCGTGGTCGCCGAACGCCCAGAGCATGTCGCGCACGCGGCCGAGGTCGCGAGCGTTCGCGGTGGCCTCGTCGAGAGCGTCCTGGGCGCGCTCGAGCGCATCCCGCGCGCGCGCGACCTCGGCCTCCCGCTCGACGAGCCCTGGCACGTCGAAGCCGGCGATCCAGGCCGGAGGTGCGCCCTCGAGATCTCCGAGCGCGGCGGCCATCACCTCGACGAACGTCTTGCCGAGCGCGGCGACGCGGTCACCGGTGGGCGGACGGCTCCAGGGGAGGAAGACGACGCGTCCGGCTCCGACTCGGAACTCCGCCGCGACGGGGGCGCCACCGGGCGACCTCGCAATCACGTGCGCGTGCTCGGCGAAGCCGGGAGCACGGTCATCGAAGTACGCGCGGTACTCGAGGCCACGGTGCAGCGTGTCGATGGCCGGGGCAAAAGCGTGACCGTGGTCGACGATACCCGCGACGTTGCCCTCGCCCCCGCGGATAAGCGTGCGGTCCCAGCCGAGGCCGGACGGCGCCGGCAGGAAGAAGTAGCGGTCGAGACCGCTGTAGCCGGACACCTGGCGCACTTCCGCCGGCGGGTAGAGGAAGACCGCGACGACCGCGCCTCGCTCCAGGGCACGCGCGAACTCATCGGCACGACGGTGGAGGAGCTCCGCTAGACCGGCGCTGACGTCGGTCGTCTCGCCGTTCACCACCGGAGTGCCGGCATTGGTCTTGTGCTCGGCGGTCGCCTCGGCGGTCTCGCGGATCCAGGTCAGCACGCGGCCGGGGTCCACGAGGATTGCGTCGTAGTCGAGGATGGGCGGTGCGTTGAAGATGGTGTGGTTGTCGATGCGTGGGTCGCGCAGTGTGTAGCCGATGGTCAGCAGGCGCACCGTCGGTCCCCCTCGCCGCTGTGCTCCGAGTCGTCGCTACCGTAGCGAGTTGAACGACGAGGCGCAGGCGTCGAGCCGCCGAGGTCTCCTATCGGTGTGCTTCACTGGGAGGACCGTCGAGATGCACCAGCGCCTCCGTTCGCGAGCCTCGTCGCGACCTCGTGCTGTACTTCAATCAGCCGGGGGTGGAGGTGGCGCGGGCAGTCGATGCCAGATGGGCGCCGCGCCCGAGCGGGTGGTTGGAACCGCATCCAACTCGAATACGAGAGCCTCAACGCAGCCGTCGCGCGCCTGCGTGAGGTTGGAGCACCGCTGTGCACGAGATCATCCAGGGGAACGGCGGCCGACAGGTCCTCGTCGATGGCCCCCAGGCAATCCGATTCAGCTCTTCGAGCCGATCCGAGGACGTAGCCGAGGGTCGCCGACGAGCCGAGTGCCTCTCTGCCTTTGACCCCGATGCCTGGTCGCCCGTACGATCAGTGAGGTCGTGCTAGGCGGGGAACTAGCGGTGCCCTGTACCCGCAATCCGCTTCAGCGGGGCTGAATGCCCGCCCGAGGGACTCCGTCCGCGGAGACTGCACCCGTTGGCTGGTGTTGAGAGCCTGGTCCTGCGCGGCGATGCCCGGCCAACCCCGTCAGGTCCGGAAGGAAGCAGCGGTACGTCGGTCCCATCGGGTGCCGCAGGGTAGCCGGGTTTGAGCCGGCTCGCGGAGGCAAGCCTGTGGACCGTCTCGACGGCGGGGCACGACCTTTCACTCCCCCCTCATCATTCGTTCACGCTCCAGCAGCATGAGCAGGCGTAAAGCCCGCCGCCGCTCATCGAGCGCCGCTCGGCGTGCCCCGTCGATCCCTCGGCGAGCGCGACTCCAGCCCGAGATCGGCGAGGTGCCCTCGATGCTACGCCGGCTCGGCGTCGAGCCGCGCAAGGCCCTTGGGCAGCACTTCCTCGTGGACGAGTTCGCCCTGGCCGCCATCGCCGATGCGTGCAGGCTGGATGGGGCGGCCAAGGTGCTCGAGATCGGCGCCGGACCTGGTGGTCTCACCGAGGAGCTGCTCGTGCGGGCAGGTCACGTTGTCGCCGTCGAGCTCGACGAGGAACTCGCCGCGCTCACCCGCCAGCGCCTCGCGGGGCGTGGAACCCTCGAGGTGGTTGCGGCCGACGTCCTCGAACTCACCCCGGAGGAGCTGCTCGAGGAGGGTGGCGCCAGTCCGCCCTACATCGCGTGCGGCAACCTGCCGTACTACATCACGCAGCCGGTCGTTCGATGGCTGATCGAGGCGGAAACCCCTCCCGAGCGAATCGTCGTGATGGTCCAGCGCGAGGTCGCCGAGCGGATGGTCGGGGGTGAGGGGCAAGAGTCGGTGCTGTCGCTGGCGATCCGCACGTACGGCGAGGCCGAACTCCTCTTCGAGGTGCCACCCGAGTCGTTCTTCCCACCGCCGAAGGTCCACTCCGCCGTGGTGCGCCTCGAACGATCGCGCGAGCCGGTGCTGGGACTCAATCCCGAGGCTCAGGTTCGCTTCTTCCACCTCGTGCGTGCCGGGTTCGCCGAGCCACGCAAACAGTTGCGCAATACGCTGCGTCGCTCGCTGGTCATCCCAGACGACGAGGTCGCCGCGCTCCTCGAGGAGGCGGCGATCGACGAGACCAAGCGGCCGCAGCACATCGGTCTCGATGACTGGCGACGGCTGTTCCTGCTGGTCGATGAGCGCTACCCCGAGGCGCTCGATGTTGCCTGACTCCCGCTCGGGCGTACGGCTCCCGGCTCCCGCGAAGATCAACCTCGCCCTCGAAATCATCGGTAGACGCCCGGACGGCTACCACGACGTCGACACGGTGATGACCACGCTCGACCTCGCGGACACCCTCACGCTGCGTCCGTGGAGTGGTCTCGAGGTGCGCTATGAGGGACCGTACGCCGGCGGCCTCGATCCGATGGCTGCGAACGATCTGCCGTCACGCGCCGCCCGAGCGCTCGCGGATGCGGCTGGTCGCGAGGCGGACGTGCTGATCGAGGTGACGAAGCGGATTCCGCACCCCGCCGGGCTGGGTGGGGGCGCCTCCGACGCCGCGGCGGTGCTGCGAGGCCTTGATGCGCTGTGGGGACTCGGGTGGCCGGCAGAGCAACTCGCGGAGGTGGGCGCGATCGTCGGCTCCGACGTGCCGTTCTTCGTCTACGGCGGAGCCGCGCGCTGCACCGGACGAGGCGAGATCGTCGAGCCGCTGCGCGACCTGCGACCTCTGCGAGTCCTGATCCTCATCCCGCCGGTCCCCCCGGGGGACAACAAGACGGCTCGGCGCTTCGGTGCGCTCACGCCGCGCGACTTCACGCATGGCGAACGCTCGCAGCGACTGGCGCACCGCCTCGCTCGCGGCGCGCCCCCGCCCACGTCCGACCTCGTGAACGCGTTCGAGGCGGTCGTCGAGCGGACCGACGCGGAGTTGCTCGCGCATTTCGGCAGGTACCACGCCATCGGCGCGCCAAAGCTGCACCTGTGCGGGGCGGGTCCCGCCGTATACATGTTCGTCACCGATCGAGCGAAAGTCTCGGAGTTGAAGCGCGACTTCTCGCAGGCGGGCGCGGACGTCCTCGACGCGCACACGCTGCCTCGAGCGGCGGCACTCCGGATCGAAGCGCTCGGCGTGGGCAAGTCGCAGGGATGATCGCGGACCCGCGTATCCTGCAGGCGTTGCTTGCGGGCCTGGTCACGGGCGCCGGGGTCGCCTTCGCCGCCACGGCCATCTGGATGGTGGCGATCGCGCGCGATCCCCGCTGGCGCGAGCGGCCCCTCACGCTTCCAATCCCACTCGCCGCGGCAGGAGTCATAGTCGTGAACGCGATGGTGCTCGGGTGGACGCTCGTTGGGCTCGTCCTCGGTGGGGTGTTTCTGGGGATCGAGGACCGTCGATCCAGCGGGGGGCTGGGGAGCGCGAACCTCGTCTTCACCGCGCTCGTAGCGGGGGGCATCCTTGTGGTCGTCGTCCTCGGTGGACTCGTGCGCGGACGCGTAACGTGGCCGGTGTGGAGCACCGCGGCGGTGGCTATGGTGGCGTTCGGATGGTTGCTGCCACTACTGGCCACGATTGATACATAACGAGACAATGCTGATCGTGCGGATGTGATGGCGTATTCTGACGCCTCGTGACTGCTGGGTAGGGGGCGCTCCCTGGAACTGACAGACGGCCTGCAGGCGTCGGTCATCGACATGCACGTGCATACGCTCGGCACGTCGTCGGACTCGATGCTTGATCCCGATGAACTGCCCGAACTCGCTCGCAAGGCCGGCCTCACGGGCTACAACCTCGCTGAGCACGATCAGGTGTGGGATCGTCATCGGCGGCACCCGTACCGATCCGCGAACGAGGACCTCTTCGTCAACTTCGGCATCGAGGTCTCGACGGAGTACGGCCACATGGTCGCGATCGGCCTCCAGGAGTACGTCGGTGGAATCCGCCGCGTCGAGAAGCTGCGCGAGGAACTCGACAAGATCGGCGGCTTCCTGATCGTCGCGCACCCCTTCCGTCACGTCTTCGACCCGGTGACGGCGATGCGCAAGGGCGGCAAGCCCTTCGACCTCACGCCCGAGCAGGCTGCCGAGTTGCCCGTGTTCAAGATCGTCGATGCGATCGAGATCGCGAACGGCGCGAACACCGCGCGCGAGAACTACTTTGCGGCAGAGGTCGCGAAGATCGCGGGCCTCCCGACGACCGGTGGGAGCGACGCGCACTCGACATCGGGGGTGGGCTACTACGCGACGGGGTTCGAGGAGAAGATTCGCGACGAGCAGCACTTCCTCGAGCTGCTGCACGCACGGAAATTCGAGGCGGTGCACCGGACGGCCTCCGGACGGTTCGTCCGCTTCGAACCCGGCAGCCTCGAGGCGGCCGCGGTGGACGAGGCCGCCGCATCGAGCTAGCGGCCGAGACGCGGAGCGCCCCCGTGGAATGGCTGCTCAGCGGCGAGTTCGTTGCGATCGACCTCGAGACGACGGGCTTCGACCCGGTGGGCGACCGCATCATTGAGATCGGCGCGACCCGTTTCACGCGCGCCGGCGTCATCGACACCTTTCGCACCTTCGTCGACCCCGGCCGGTCGATCCCCATCGAGGTCCAGGAACTCACGTCGATCCGCGAGTCCGACGTCGCCGGCGCGATCACGCAAACGCACGCGCTCGCGCTCCTCGCCGCCTACGCCGGCTCGAGGCCGGTCGTCGGCCAGAACATCGCGTTCGACCTTGGCTTCCTGGCCGCCGCGGGTCTGGAGCTGGCGGGGCCATCGTTCGACACGTGGGAACTCGCGTCTGTGCTGTTGCCCCTGTCGACGCGTCTCGACCTCGGCACGCTCGCCGCGTCGCTCGGTGTCACGCTGACCAACGCGCACCGGGCGCTCGCGGACGCGGAAGCAACGCGGGACGTCTTCCTTGCGCTGCTCGACCGGGCCGAGCGCCTCCCGAGGGCAACGCTGCTCGACCTCGCGAACTTCGCGCAGAGTGCCGGCTGGGGCGCCGCGCCGATCTTCGCGGAGGCCGCGGTCCGCGCGCCGATCACTGGTGACGATGGCGAGCGGCGAGTGGAGACGCTGGCCCTGCCTGTGCGCATCGCGATCGCGCCGGCCCCCCTCGTACCTCGCGAGGAGACCCGCACGGTCACGGACGACGACGTCGAGCGCCTGTTCGAGGCAGTCGCGCAACTCGTGCCCGGCTTCGAGCGCCGCGAGGGGCAGGTCGGGATGGCGCGTGCGGTCGCAGATGCGATCGGGCAAGGACGGCGGCTCGCGGTAGAGGCGGGCACCGGTACGGGGAAGTCGCTCGCCTACCTGCTCCCGGCACTGCTGCACGCGCTTCGGAATCGGGACCGCGTCCTCGTGTCGACGCACACGCTCAACCTCCAGGAGCAGCTCGCAAGGCACGACATTCCGCTCGCGGCGGCGGCGGCGGAAGCAGTCGAGGGGGCGCCCGCCGGCTCCGTCCGAGCCGCGGTGCTCAAGGGCCGGGCGAACTATCTCTGCCTGGAGCGCTGGGCGGAGACACGCCTCTCGTCGGGCCCACGTGGCCTCGCCGAGGCGCGGCTGCATGCGCGCATCGCGACGTGGCTGCCTGAGACGGAAACCGGCGATGTCGGCGAGTTGTACCTGCCGGGCGACGAACGCAACGCCTGGCGCACGCTCGCCGCCGATTCGAACGACTGCCTGTCGCGCCGCTGCTCGTTCGTCCGCGAGGGCTCGTGCTTCCTGCTCCGGGCGCGGCAGCGCGCGGCCGCGTCGCACGTGGTCATCGTGAACCACGCGCTGCTCCTCGCGAACGCCGCACTCGACACGGATGTCCTGCCGCCTGCGCGACATCTCGTCATCGACGAGGCGCATCGCATCGAGGATGTGGCGACGCAGCAGTTCGGCCGTAGCACGTCCACTCGGGAGTTGCGCGCTCTCCTCGATGACCTGGGCGGCGACGAAGGCCCTGCTGGGCGGCTGCGCGCCGCGACCCGCCTCGATCCCGCCCCGCTCTCGCCCGCCGCCGGACTCGCGGTGGCCGCCGAGGCCGTGCAGGTCGCCGCCCGTCGAGCCCGTGAGCGAGTGCCTGCCCTCGAACGCGCCGTGCGCTCGTACTCCGAGGAGCGGCTCGAGCAGGAAGGAACCACGGAAGGCGACGTGGTCCTCGGCCGCTCGCGCAGCTCTCATCCCACCTGGGATGAGGTCGCCGACTGTGCGGTAGAGCTCGAGCTCGCGTTGCTGGATGGATACCGGCGTCTGGTCGATGCGCGAAACGCCGCGGCGGCTCTCGCACCGAGCTCGGCTCCGGGGCTCGAACGCATCACGGTCGAGCTGGGACGCGCCTCGGATGCCCTCCTCGACACGAGAGGCACGCTCCACGAGGTGATCGAGCGCTCCGACCCAGAGTCGATCCGCTGGCTCCGCGCAGCCGATGGAGACGTGCGTCTCTCGATCGCTCCCCTGGAGGTCGGCGAACGGCTCGCGACCGGGCTCATCGACGAGCGTCACTCCGTCATCGCGACGAGCGCGACACTCTCGGCGGGTGAGTCCTTCGAGTTCACACTGAGCCGCCTCGGCATGGAGGACGCCGCGGCAGTGAGCATCCCCTCGCCGTTCGACTACCGGCGGGCGGTGCTCGTGCTCGTGGCGACGGACGTGCCCGAGCCGGATAGCTACGGCCACCTCGAGGCACTGCACGAGACGCTGGCGATGGCTGTCGAAGCGGCAGGGGGACGCACCCTCGCACTGTTCACCTCGAGGAGTGGGGTGCGGCAGGCAGCCGGGGCACTGAAGTCTGTGCTCCGGCCGAGCAGCATCGGCGTGCTCGCGCAGGGCGTGGATGGCTCGCCGGAGCGGCTGCTGCGCACCCTCGTTGAGCGGCCGCGCTCGCTCGTCCTCGGAACGGCCGCCTTCTGGGAGGGCGTCGACGTTCGAGGGGATGCACTCTCGCAGGTGGCAATGGCCCGGCTCCCGTTCCCGGTGCCGACCGATCCGATCCACGCAGGGCGTGCCGAGCTATACGAAGACCCCTTCGCGGAGTACGCCCTGCCGCACGCCCTGCTGCGCTTCCGACAGGGCTTCGGACGTCTCATCCGCGGCTCCGACGAGCGCGGCGTGTTCCTCGTGCTGGACCGGCGCATTCTCACGCGGCGTTACGGCGAGGCATTCCTCGAGGCGCTGCCGGACTGCGAGGTCCGCCGGCTCCCCACACACGCGATTCCGCGCGCCGTGGCGGAGTGGCTGGAGCGGTGAGCAGCGCCATCCCGAGCGTCCGAGGGCGCACGTGGGCGCGCGGCTTCGGCGTGGCGTTGGTGCACGCGGAACACGAGGGGGCCGACCTCGAGTCGATGTTCGAGCCCGGGACCGTGCGCGGTCTGCGGGACGGCATCGAGCGTGGCTACGAAGGCCCGCTGCCCCTGCTCCCCGAGGCCGCGCGCCTCCTCGCGATCCACGCTGACGACGACGAAGTCGGCGCGCTGGTCGTGCTCGAAGGACATCCGGAGCCGCGGGCGGCGTCGTTCCTCGCGGTAGCGATTGCGCCCGAGCGTCGGGGGCGTGCCTACGGCGCTCGCGCGCTGCTTGCTGCAGAGCGACGGCTGCACCGAGCAGGGGTGCGGGCGTGGTACTCGCGCGTCCCTCGAACGAACGGGCGCGGCCTCTACTTCATGCTGCGCTGCGGGTACGCGCCGCTGCTCCACCCGCCCGTCGAGGACGGCGCGACGTGGTTCCGGCGCTTCGAGGAGGGGCAGCACCTCGAGCCGGGGCGTTGAGTCGCCCTCATGAGCGACCGTCGCGGGCTCGCGCGGCCGTCAGCGTTCGTCGTGCCCAGCGGCGGTAGGCCATCGTCACCGTAACGGCCAGGCCGAGGGCAACGAGTACGCCGGCGGCGTCGCTCAGCCCTTCCGGCAGCGCGACCGAGGCTCGGCCGATCTGCGCACCGGCGAGGAGCGCGATCCACATCCCGAGGCCAGGCCAGCGACCCTGCTTCGACCCCGCGGACGGAGGCGGGGGACGGTCTCGGCGCTGCGCGGACCTCGGAACGTCCGCGGGCGCGAGCGAGGGCCGGCGGCGACGGGGGTGCGAGCTCACGTGCTGGCGCTCACGGGTCGACGCGACGGTAACGGCGGCCGCTCGTCGTACGCTTGGAGCGCGGCGGAAGGGCCGAGTCTGCTCGCTTCGCCGGACCGGAGCCCGACGCCGTCCGCGCGGCCTCGGAGGCCATCGCCGACCGGGTCGTCGACGCGCGAGGCGGCAACGGCGCGCCGGGCATCATTGCCTGCATCATCTCGCGGTTTCGGGCCGCGGCCGCGTTCGCGCCCTCGGCGGCGAGCGTCTCTTCCTGGATCCGGGCGATGCACGTCGCGCAGTACGTCATGATGCCGAGCGACTCGCCGATCCAGGCGTCGCCGCAGTCGATCCCCTCGACGTCGCTGCGAGGGTTCAGGTGGAAGGTCGCGCCGCAGTCGAAGCAGCGCGCGAGCAGGCGGGCGTCCGGCTCCTCGAGGCCGCAGATGGCGCAGGTCACCGGGGCGTCGGCGGTCATCGAGTTGGCTCCTCGGGGGTTCCAGCGGCCGGGTCGACGGGGTCGCGCGACAGCTGCTCGCGGGTGAGTCGTCGGGCTGCGGCGACACTGCGAAGGTTGCCGCTGAACCGTTCGCGGCGCAAGCGGCGGAGCCATTCGCCGAGGGCGGGGCCTTCGGTGATACCGACCTCCCTCAACGCGGCGGCGTCGAGGTGGGGCCTCGTTCGCTCCCAGCGGCGGAGAGCCATCTGCAGCGCGGGCTGCTGCGTTCCGCCCAACCGCCGCGCTGCCTCGCGCGCTATGTCCGTCGTGGTCTCGAGCGGCTCCAGCAGGTCCGGCCCGTGATCCTCCGCAGTACGTCCCGCCTCGAGTAGTCGCACGGCGTCGTCGACGGCGCGGCGTGCATCGCGCGGGGCGTTGAGCCGCCGCGCGATCTCGGCGCGGGAGGCGAGCGGCGACGTCGCGAGCGCGAGGAGGAACGCAGCGTCGACCGGACCCCGCACGCGAGCCAGCGCAGCCCGGGACTCCTTCGTGAGCACCCACTCAGCGTAAACACCGGCGAGCGTGCCCCAGTCGTCGAGGAGCCGCAGCACAGCACCGGGCCGCGATTCGGCCGCCGTCCGCTCGAACTCGGCCCAGAGCCGCTCGCCGGAGATGGGCGCCTGCCAGCGCGCTCCCTCCCGGATCAACGCCCTGGTTCCGTCTTCAGGTGCGAGGCGGAGCCGAACCGTGTATCGGGCGCCACGCCAGAGCCTCGTGGCGTCGTCGTGGAACGAGCCGTCGTGCAGCACTCGCAGCCGGCGCCGCGCGAGGTCCTCGAGGCCGCCGAACGGGTCGACGAGCTCGTCCGAGCGAGGACCCGCGAGACCGAGCGCCATCGCGTTCACGGTGAAGTCCCGCCGCGCGAGGTCCTCCTCGATGCTCGCGCCCAACTGCACCTCGGGCAGGGCGCCGGGACGGACATAACGTTCCGAGCGGCATGCCGCGAAGTCCAATCGATGCTCGCTCACGTCGAGCGAGGCCGTGCCGAACCGCGGGAACCCCTCAGCGCGGCCGCCGAGCCGTCGGCGAAGCGCCTTCGCCAGCGGAAGCGGGTCGCGTTCCGTTGCGAGGTCGACATCGAGCACGGGGAATCCCCCGGCGATGTCGCGCACGGCGCCGCCCACCGCCCAGAGCACCTCGCCCCGCGCGTCTGCCTCGTCGATGGCGGCTCGCAGCACGCTGCGGATGCCCACGGGCAGCCGCGAGAGCAAGACGGCGATAGTAGGGCGAGTAAGCGAATTAGCCGTTATTGACACTCGCAGCTTGGCGTTCTTAGGATCGGGCAGCGCGGGCGTGCGATGTCCGCGATATTGCCGCACATCGTACGCGAGGCGGAGGCGCGCACGGTGTGGAGAGGCGAGGCTTTGATCTCCGCGTCCAACGACTCGCACGAAGCACGGCTTGACGCGCTGCAGGAGCGGCTCGGCGTTCGCTTCGAGCGCGTCGACCTGCTCCGCACCGCGCTGGTCCACTCCTCGTACGCCAACGAGCACCCGGACGAAGCCCCCGAGACCAACGAACGGCTCGAGTTCCTCGGCGACGCCGTCCTCGGCTTCGCCGTTGCGGAGGCGCTGTACGAGCGCTACCCGGAGGTCGGCGAGGGCCGGCTGACGGAGTGGCGCGCGCAGCTCGTGATGGGCCCGACGCTCGCGCGCGTCGCCGAGTCGCTGGACCTCGGCAGCACGCTCTACCTCGGGCGGGGCGAGGAAGCCACCGGCGGCCGGTCGCGCGAGGGCAACCTCGAACGAGCGTACGAGGCAGTCGTGGGCGCGCTGATGCTCGACCAGGGACTCGACGCCGCCCGCACGTTCATCCATCGCACGCTCGCGTCGGAGCTCGAGGACCTCGAGTCGGGCCTCACGATCCTCAATCCCAAGGGTGAGCTACAGCAGCTGCTCCAGGAGAGCAGCGCCCGGCCGGACTACGTGACGATCGCCGAAGAAGGCCCGGAGCACGACCGCACGTTCACCGTGGAGGTGCGCATCGCGGGCGAGTCCGTGGGCGTCGGCGTTGGTGCGAGTAAACAGCTCGCCGAGAAAGAGGCTGCACGGGAGGCGCTGCTGACGCTGCGGGCTCGCGCGGAGCAGCAGGGCGGCGACAGACAGGACGGGGACGAACGGGTGGAGGCCTAGATGCATCTTCGCCGGCTCGAAGTGCACGGCTTCAAGGCGTTCGCCGATCGGCAGCGCTTTGACTACGGCCCCGGGATGACCGTCGTCGTGGGGCCGAACGGCTCCGGGAAGTCGAACGTCGCTGACGCGATCCGGTGGGTGCTCGGTGAGACCTCGGTGCGCGCGGTCCGCGCGCGTAAGACCGAGGAGGTCATCTTCTCCGGCTCGGACAAGCGCCGCCAGATGGGTGCGGCGGAGGTGTCGATCACCCTCGACAACTCCGAGCAGTGGATGCCGGTGGACTACAACGAGGTGACTGTCACACGTCGCGCGTTCCGCTCGGGCGAGAATGAGTACCTGATCAACGGCCAGAAGGTGCGCCTTCAGGACGTACTCGACCTCTTCCGCCGCGCGCAGGTGGGTCAGAACTCCTATGCGATGATGTCGCAGGGTCTTGTCGACGAGGTCCTCGCGATGCGCCCCTCGGAGCGGCGCGAGCTGATCGAGGAAGCCGCGAACGTCCGCCGCCACCGGCAGCAACTCGTGCTGACCGAGCGCCGGCTCGTCGAGACGCGCGACAACCTCGGACGCGTCCGGATGCTGCTCCGCGAGGTCGAGCCGCGCGTCCGTCAGCTCGAGCGCCAGTCGCAGCGTGCCCAGCGCTACCGCGAGTTGGCGGCAGAGCTGCACGAGCTCCAGCAGGTCTACTACGAGGAGGAGATCCGCGCGGCCAACGAGGCGCTGGCCGCTGCGCGCGCCCGCCACGATCAGCAGTCCACGGAGTTCCAGGAGGCGCAGACGGCCGCTCAGGCGGTCGACGCGCGACTCACCGCCCTTGGCACGCTCGTCGCCCAGCGGCGCGAGGCGCTGGACGCACTCCAGAGGCGGGAGCGCGAACTCGCCGAGCAGGAACTCGGTCTGGCGCAGCAGATCGCCCTGAACGAGCAGCGGACGGAGCTACTTGCCTCCCGTCGCGCAGAGATCGAGGCCGAACTCGCGACGCTCGAGCTTCCCGAGGAGCCGGCGACCGACGACGACGCTGCGGGCCTCGGTCCGCTCGAGCTCGCCGTCACGCAGGCGCGCACGAGTCTCGAGCGGGAGCGCGAGGCACTGCGCTCGGCAGACGAGGAAGCACGGGCGGTCCTCCGCGACCTTGCCGCCGCGGAGACGCGGCGAGCACGCCTGGGGGCCGAACACGCCGATGTGCTGCGGCGCATCGAGGAATTGGGCCGGCGTCGCACGCGGCTCGAGGCCGAACGGCGGGATGCGCTCGAGCGGCGGACCGCGCTGCTCGAACGGCTGCGCGGGCTGCGAGACCGCGCGCGCACGCTGCGCCGCGAGGCCGCCGCGCTCGCCGGCGCCGCCGACGATGCCCGCCGCCAGCGGGAGACCGCCGAGCAGGGGCTGGAAGAGCAACTGCGAGCCATCATCGAGGCGCGCGACGCCGTGCGCGTCGCCGAATCGCACGTGCGCCAGCACCGGGAGCGCCTCGAGCTGCTCCGCCAGATCGCCGAGTCACTCGCGGCGAATGACTCCGCCAGTCGCGCCATCCTCCAGGCCGCGACACCGCGCTCGAACTTGGCGCCGGGCGATGAACCGCCGCTCGGCGGGATCGTTGGCGAACTGAGCCGCCTCATCCGCGTGCCGGAGGAGCTCGAGGTCGCCATCGAGGCGGCGCTTGCGGACCAGCTCAGTGCCGTGGTTGTGGAGCGAGAAGCCGACGCTGCCGAGGCGATCGCGTTCCTGCAGGAGCAGGAGGCGGGCGTCGCCTCAGTCTTCCCGCTGGACGCTGTACGCCACGACTACCCGATCAATCTCTTCAACGAGCGCGGGGTGATCGGTGTCGCGGCGCGGCTTGTGCGCTGCGAGCAGCGCTATCGGCCGCTGGTCGACACGCTACTCGGCCGGGTGATCGTGGTGCAGGACCTGAAGACTGCGCAGCAGATGGTGCGGCGTGGCCTCGGGTCCGTCGTCACCAGGGACGGCGTGCTACTGCGACCGACGGGCGAGTACCGCGGTGGCCGCTCCGGCGAGCAGGCGCGGCGCTTCAGTCTTCAGCGGGAACTCGACGAGTTGCCCGCCCAGATCGAACAGGCCGAGCGCGTCGCCGGGGCTGCCCGAGCGCGATTGGGGCAGTTGGAGGACACAGTCCTCGCTGCGCGTGCCGCCGTCGATCAGGCCCGCGGTTCGGTGGACCAGACGGAGGAGCGGCGTAGAGAACATGCCCGTATCGCAGCAGCGCTTCGCCGAGACGTCGCAGCGCTCTCCGGGGAGAAGGCGCTCGTGCGCCGCGCGCTGGGCGTCACGGGTGACGACACCACGGCCGAGGCGGAGGCGACCTCGCTCCGCCAGTCGCTCGAGGCCGAGCTCGAATCGGTCGGCGAGGCGCTTGAGGCGTTGCGCGACCGATCGGAGGTGGTCGGGACGGAGCGCGACGCCGTCGCCGAACGCGTGACCGCCGCCGCGGGCGCCCTCGCGGCAGCCGAGGGCGCGCATCGCGCAGCCCTCGAGCAGCGTGCGGAGCGCGCCGAGGCGCGACGCCGTGCGCACGAGTTGCTCGAGCAGCGCCGGCAGCAACTGCAGTCCGTCCAGCGAGACCTCGAGGACCTTGCGCTCTCGTTGCGCACCCTCCGCGAGCAGGCTGCCAACGCGCGCAGCGCCCTCGGGCTGGCACAGGCGGCGGTCGGTCCGGCGCACGCGTCCTTCGCCGAGGCGGCGGCCGAGGAGCGCGAGCTGCAGGCACAGCGCGGCGACAGCCACGCGCGCCTCTTCGCCGCCGAGCGCGCCGTCCTCGAAAGCGAGGGGGAACTGCGGCAGTCCGCCGCTCGGTTGCAGCGACTCCGCGAACAGCTCGCGGATGACGGCCTCTCGATCGACGAGCACGGCGTCGTGCGTCCGCTTGAGCCGCTGGAGCCGGAAGCGGCAGAGCAGGCCGCCCTCTTCCCGGCGGCAGGCGGTGGTGCGGGAGCCTCGGTGGCGACCCAGGCGAGTCAGGCACTCTCATTGCCCGAACCGCTGCGAGGCGGGGCGGATGTCGACCCCACGACGCTGCGGGAGCGCATCAGCGAGCTGCGCGCGCAGATCCGCTCCCTCGGCCCCGTCAACATCGATGCTGTGGAGGAACTGAGCGAGGAGCGCGAGCGCTTCGAGTTCCTCTCGACGCAGGTGACCGACCTCGAGGCGGCCGAGCAGGAGCTGCGCGAGGCAATCGCAGAGGCGCGCATGCTGATCCGCACGCGCTTCGACGAGACCTTCACCCAGGTGAACAGCGCCTTCGCCGACTACTTCACTCGCTTCTTCGGCGGGGGGCAGGCGGCGTTGCACCTGGTCGAAGGCGCCGAGGGCGACGACCCCGGCGTGGAGGTGTCGGCGCAGCCACCCGGCAAGCGCATCGCGAGCCTCAACGTGCTCTCGGGAGGCGAGCGCTCGCTGACCTCCGTGGCGCTGCTCTTCGCGCTGCTGTCCGTGAACCCGGCGCCGATCTGCGTGCTGGACGAGGTCGACGCGGCGCTCGACGAGGCGAACGTGGGTCGCTTTGTGGATACGTTGCGGGAGATGACCGAGCGCTCGCAGTTCATCGTGATCAGCCACAACCGCCGAACCATCGAGGCGGCGGACGCCATCTATGGAGTGACGATGGGCGACGATTCGGCCTCGCAGGTGCTGTCGCTCCGGCTCGCAGATCTCCCCGCCGCGTCGTAGCCGCACCACGTGGCGGGCGGGTGCCTCTGCGTCGTACGCTGACAGGGACGCCGCTCGCGTCCATATCTCAACCGACCTGTCCGCGCGGTCCGCCGCGCTGTTGCCCGAGGAGATCCCGTGAGGCTCTTCCGCCGCAGCCCGCAAACCGATGCCGCCACCGATCAGGCGCTCGAGCGCACCAGGAAGTCATGGTTCGGCCGCCTCGCAACCGTGTTCCAGGGCACAGAGGTCGACGACGACCTGTGGGACTCGCTCGAGGAGATCCTGATTGGCGCTGACACGGGCGTGGCGACGACGATGGAAATCCTCGACCGCGTCCGCGACGCGAAGCCGCGCACCTCGGAGGAGGTTCGCGACCTGCTGCGACGCGAACTGACGGCGCTGCTCGAGGCCGCGAATGAGCCGAAGGGTCGTCTCTGGGGGCTCGATGAGGGAGCGTCGGAGCCCGAGCCGCCCGCGCTCGTGCTGGTAGTGGGCGTGAACGGCACGGGGAAGACGACGGCGATCGGGCGCCTTGCTCATCTTTACAGGCAGCAGGGGGCGAAGGTGATCGCGGCGGCGGGTGACACGTACCGCGCCGCCGCGATTGAACAGCTCCAGGCCTGGGGCAGGCGCGTCGGGGCGGACGTCATCGCGCACCAGCAGGGCTCCGACGCCGCAGCGGTCGCATTCGACGCGATCGAGGCGGCGAAGGCGCGCGATGTCGACATCGTCTTCGTCGACACTGCTGGTCGTCTCCACAACAAGCAGAACCTGATGGACGAGCTGGCGAAAGTCCGCCGGATCATCGAGCGGCATCTCGGCCGATCGCCCGACGAGGTGCTCCTCGTGCTCGATGCCACCACCGGCCAGAACGGCCTCTCGCAGGCGCGCGCCTTCACCGAGTTCGTGGACGTCACGTCGGTCATGCTGACCAAGCTCGACGGTACCGCGAAAGGCGGCATCGTCTTCTCGATCGCGACGGAGCTCGGTTTGCCCGTGCGCTTTGTCGGGACAGGCCAGGACGAGGGCGACGTGGCGCCGTTCGACCCTGGCCAGTTCGTCGACTCCCTGTTGGCGGAGCCCGCGAGGGCGTAGCGCCCTCAGGCAGGTACCGCCGCGATGGAGGACCTCGCCGGCTGGTACCTCGCGCTCCTCGCGTTCGGCCTCGCCGGTCTGCTACCGGCGCAGCTGCTCTTCGGCCGGCTGTGGTCGGCCGGCGTCCTCTACGCTCGACCGCTGGCGGTCGCAGTCGTCGCCTACGTGACGTGGACCGCCTCGGCGGTCGTGGGGCTGCCTTACGGAACGCCGCTCATCACGGCGGTGCTGCTCGGGCTCTTCGGATGGGGCGCGACGATCGCGTGGCGCCGTCCGGAGGCCGTCAGGAGCCTGCTCGCGCGCTGGCGGTTGATCGCCGCCGGCGAGGTGGTGTTCCTCGTGCTCTTCGCGGTGCTGGTGCTGGTCCGCGCGCAGGCGCCGGATGCCGCGTTCACCGAGAAGCCCATGGACCTCATGCTGCTCGCGAGCGTCCACGACGCGGAGCGCATGCCCCCGGAGGACGCCTGGTTCGCCGGGCGCACGATCTCGTACTACCACCTCGGCCACGTTGGAGTGGACGCCGTCGCGCGTCTCGGAGGTGTGCCGACAGGCGTCGCGTTCACGCTCGGCGTCGCGACGGCTGGAGCGCTGGCAGGTGTCGCGGCGCTCGGACTGGCCGGTGACCTCTCGATGCTTGCGCGGGCATTTCAGCAACGTCCGGCGCTGCCGTGGCTGGCAGGCGGGGTCGCTGTCGTCGGGCTGCTGTGGGTCTCGACGCTCGAGGGTCCGCTCGATCTACTTGCCGCCAACGGCGTGGGCGATCCTGCCTGGTACGCGCGGCTCGGCGTTGCCGGCTTGCCGCCACCGGAAGGTGCGACGAGTGGAGTGCCTGACGGTTTTTGGTGGTGGTGGCGCGCGACCCGGATCCTGCCGGACATGATCACCGAGTTTCCCGCCTTCTCGATCCTCCTCGGAGACCTCCACGCGCAC
This sequence comes from uncultured Dehalococcoidaceae bacterium, assembly GCA_964479165.1. Taxonomy (GTDB): domain Bacteria; phylum Chloroflexota; class Dehalococcoidia; order UBA2979; family UBA2979; genus CAYZJO01. The sequence goes on along the minus strand of CAYZJO010000009.1, from coordinate 89,888 downwards.
GTCCTCGCGCTGCCGCTCGGCGTGGTCGCGACCGCCGTCGCAGTCACGGCCTTCGATGGGTCGACGCAACTCACGTGGCGGTCGTGGCAGCGACGGCCGGAGGCGCTGGTGCTCGTGGCGGTGCTGTTCGCGGCGATGGCGCTGACGAACACGTGGGATGCGGCGGTGTTCGGTGCGCTCTGGCTGGTGGCGGGGGTGGCGTCCTTTCTGGCGGTGGGTTGGCCGCTACTCCCGGCCGTGTTCGGGATGGCGCGGCACCTGCTGCCGCCGGGTGTGCTCGCGCTGGTGCTCGCCTGGCCGTTCTTCAGCAGCCTCGAGGCGCCGCCCGTCGGCGTCGGGGTGGTGGTGGGTCCGGCCAGCGACCCCGTGCGGTTCGCGCTCGTGTGGCTGCCCCTGGCCGCACCCGTCCTCGCCGCGGCACTACTCACGAGGCCTCGCGTCGAGCGAAACCTGCTGCGGTGGTGTCTCGGTCTGGCGGTCGCGCCGGTGCTGCTCTGGACAGTCGGGGTCGCGGCGACGGGAGAGTCCGGGGCGCTCTCGTCACGAGGTGCTGGCTGGATCACGCTTGCGCTCCTCGTCCTGGCGTCCGGGCTCGGTTTGGCGGCCTCGCTGACCGCGTACCGCGAGGGCGATCGCTCCCGAGCCGCGTGGCTGGGCCTGGCGGGGGCGGCCGCCATCGTCGTACTGGCGACCGAGCTGGTGTACCTCGACGATGACTTCGGCAACCGAATGAACACGGTGTTCAAGTTCTGGTTCAGCGGCTGGTTGCTGCTGGCCGTCGCCGCCGGCGCGGCGGTCGCGGATGCCGCGGGCTCGATGGCGGTCGACCTCGCTGGGGGAGGCAGCCGGCGCGGCCTCGTGTGGCGTGTGCCGTTGACGACGCTGCTTGCGGCGGTGTTCCTGCTCACGCTCGTCTACGCCCCGGCAGCCGCGCTCAGCCGCGGCAACGAGGGGCAGCAACGGGGGCTCAACAGCCTTGCATACCTGGAGCGCATCGATCCGGGAGTCGCGGCCGCCATCGCCTGGGTCCGAACGAACCTCGGTGAGCACGACGTCCTGCTCGAGGCCGTTGGCGAGTCGTACGAGCAGACGAATCACGTCTCGAGGGTGACCGGTGTCGCGACCGTGATCGCGTGGCCCGGCCACCAGCGGCAGTGGCGCTCTGACGAAGACACAGTGGGGCAGCGCGTCCTCGATGTGAGCATCTTCTACGCTGCCGGTGCGAGCCCGGAGGCGCTCGAAATCGCGCGCCGCTACGGTGTAACGCACGTCTTCATCGGCAACGAGGAGGAGCGGCGCTACGGCCCGGGAGTGGCCGCTCGCTTCGCCTCTTGGCCGACGGTATTCGAGGAGTCCGGCGTGCGCATCGTTTCCGTCCCCACCGAGGGGGCTCCGTGATCGGACTCCGCGCGCAGTTCGCCGCCCTCGACCGCGGCGAACGGATCATGCTGCTGGTTGTGGCGACCCTGGTGCTGGTCGCGCTCGCCCTGCGCCTGATCGACCTCGGAGTGCGGGCGCTCCACCACGACGAGTCGCTCCACGCGCTGTTCTCCTACCGCTTCGCTCAGGGGAGGGGATACCGGCACGACCCGCTGATGCACGGGCCGTTCCAGTTCCACCTGATGGCGGTCGTGTACAAGCTCTTCGGTGCGACCGACGCGACATCGCGCATCCCGGCGGCGTTCTTCGGAGCGGCGCTCGTGGCCCTTCCGCTGCTGTTGCGTCGCTGGCTGCTGCCCGCGGGTGTGGTCGTCGCGACGCTGCTGCTCGCCATCTCGCCGTCGCTGCTCTACTACTCACGCTTCGCGCGCAACGACCTGTTCATGGCGGTGTTCGCGCTGCTGCTCGTGACGGCGATCTGGAGGTACCGAGACGACGGACGGTTCCGCTGGCTCGTCGTCGCGGCGCTGGCGCTGACGCTGTCCTTCTGCGCGAAGGAGACGGCCTACCTCACGGCGGCCATTCTGCTGCTCTACGTCAACGCGGTCCTCACCGGCGTGATCCTGGACCGCCGCGAGGTGCACGGTCCTCGTCGCGTCGCCCAAGCGATGGCGGTCTTCCTGGTCGCGTGGATCGTCGCGATCTTCTGGCAGCCACTGGCGGAGCGACTTCGTCTTGGCGAGCGGGCACGCGAGGCGGACCTACTGGTCGTCCTCGGGACGCTCACCGCGCCGTTCCTCGGTGCCGCGGTGCTCCTGCCGCTCCATGCGCTCGACATCCGGCCGACCGAGGACCAGGAGCTCGTGCTTGCGGGTGTGGTCTCCACCGGCTTGATTGCTGGGTCGGTGGGTGTCGGCCTGGCCTGGGACGCGAAGCGGTGGCTCGTGCTGGGCGGAGTCTCGCATTTGACCACGGTGCTGTTGTTCACGACCCTCCTCACCAACCCGGAGGGCATCGCCGGGGGGTACTGGAACCAGCTCGATTACTGGATCGCCCAGCAGGAGGTGCGGCGAGGCACGCAGCCGCTCCTCTACTACTTCATGATGGTCCCGCTGTACGAGTTCCTACCGCTGATCCCTGCGCTCGTGGGGGGTGCATGGCTGATCTGGCGCGGGGACGGTCTCGCGCGGTTGTTCGCGTGGTGGTTTGTCGGCACGTTCGTGGCACTGACGTATGCCGGCGAGAAGATGCCGTGGCTCACCGTGCACCTCGCGCTGCCACTCGCGATGCTCGCAGCGCTGGTTGCGGGACGTGTCCTACCGGCAGTGCGCGACCGGCTGCACGCGCCTCGACCGCCCACCTGGCTCTGGGGAGTCACGGGGATCGGCAGCGCACTGGTCGCGCTGACGCTCGCGTTGACGGTCCGCACCGGCTACGAGGTGTCGTTCGTGCACCCCGATACGCCCGTCGAGCCGCTGATCTACACGCAGACGTCCCCGGACGTCCCGGTACTCGCCCGAGAGATCGATGCGTTCGCCGAGAGCCGTGGAGGGAAGTCGGAGCTCCCCGTGATCGTCGACACGACCGCGTCGCTGTCGTGGCCGTGGGCGTGGTACCTCCGCGACTACACGCGCGCGTCCTACGCAGCAGCGGAGGTGTTCCTCGAGGGCGAGAACCCGATCCCCGAGGGTGCCGTCGCGATCATCGCGAACAGCACCCTCTCGAGGCGCGATGGGCTCGACGACGGCTTCGCACGAGTTGTCCCCTTCCGCCACCGCTGGTGGTTTCCCGAGGAGGGCTACCGTTCGATCACGGTCCGTTCGGTCATCGATGGCTTGACCGACGGGACGCTCATCCCGAGTCTTGTCGAGTTCTACCTGCGGCGCATCGATCCGGCGACGCTCGGAGCGCTCGAGGGGACAGCGCTCTTCCCCGCGTCGTGACGCCTTCTTGACCTCTTCCCAGCGCATGTGACTGGTTCGCGAGGCTGCAATGGTCGACGATCGGTATGAGCGACGACGGAGAGGGGTGTAGGTGGAGCGACGGCGCAACCCGTTGACGGACGCCCGCGTGTGGCTCGGTTTAGCGGTCAGCGCGGTCTTCCTCGTGCTGCTGCTGCGACAGGTGGACCCCGCCGAGTTGGGCGACGCGATTGCGGGTGTGCGCGTCGAGTGGCTGGGCGCCGCCCTCGCCGTCTACTTCGCAGGCCTGTGGGTACGGGGGCTCCGCTGGCGGCTCGTGTTGCGCCCGTACGTGCGCCTGTCGGCTGTCGACTGCTTCGCACTCCTCGTGATCGGTTATGCAGCGAACAACGTGCTCCCGGTGCGTGCGGGCGAGTTCGTGCGGGCGGGCCTGCTGCAGCAGCGGCACGGCGCTCCCTGGGCAGCGGGGCTCGGGTCGATCGTCGTCGAGCGCGTGCTCGATGGGCTCGTCCTTGCGGCAATGCTCGCCATCACGGTCCTCCTCGCTGGCGGCACGACGGCGCTTCGTGGTCTCGCGTTGATTGCGGGGGCGGCGTTCGTGGTTGGCTTCGCCGTCCTGGTGGTGCTCGGTGCGTCGGGCGCGGCGCGCCCGCACACCGCGCAACGACTGTTGCGTCGCCTACCGGCGTCGATTCGTCCGCGCATCCAGGACACGCTTGGGCAGTTCGCAGAGGGCCTGACGGCCTTGCGCGGAGGGAGCACGTGGCTCCTGGTCGTCGGCGCGACGACGGCGTCATGGACGTTGGAGGCAGCCTCGTACTGGCTCGTCGGCGTCGCGTTCGGGCTCGAGTTGGCGCCGCCGCTGTACTTCGCGGTCTGCGGCGCCGCGAATCTTGCGATCGCCGCGCCGAGCACGGCTGGTGGCGTCGGTCCGTTCGAGTTCTTTGCTCGGGAGGCCGTGATGGCCTACGGAGCGGGGCGTGCGGTAGCGACGGCGTACGCCCTCGTACTGCACGTGCTGATCCTGCTGCCGGTCGTGCTCCTCGCCCTGGTCCTGCTGTGGCGCCGGCACCTCGGCGTTGGCGCGCTCGTGCACGCCCCTGCACCGGCGACTACGGAACGAGGCACCTGACACGGCCGCGGCGGCGGGACACTCGTGGGCGCTAACGTGGATGCAGGAAGTTGACGTCGGCCCCGACCGTGGAGCCGAGGACGAGGGAACGAGGTGCTCGTGCGCGTAGTCGTCATCGGAGGCGGCGTCGCCGGTCTCGCTGCAGCGTGGGAACTCGTGAAGCAGGGCCACGAGGTACGTCTGTACGAGGCGGGGCCGATTCTCGGGGGCCAGGTCCGGACGTTCGAGATCGGCGGCGGGCGCATCGAAGCGTTCTACCACCACCTCTTCCGCTCTGACACCACGATCATCGAGCTGATCGAGGAACTCGGTCTCGGCGACGAGCTCGAGTGGATCCCCTCGAAGGTGGGCTTTCTCGTGCGGGGCAAGCACTACCCCTTCGTGGGCGCCCTCGACCTCCTGAAATTCGACGTCGTGTCGCTGCCGACCCGGCTGCGGCTCGGGCTCGCCGCTCTCTGGCTGCGCCGCTACAAGCGCTGGCAGCGCTACGAGGGTAAGACCGCGAAGTCGTGGATCGAGCGCTGGGTCGGTCGTGAGGGCTACGAGGCGGTCTGGGGACCGCTGCTTCGTGCGAAGTTCGGCCCGCGCGCGGCTGACATCTCGCTGGTGTGGTTCTGGGGGAAGATCCACCTCCGCTTTGCCTCGCGGCCCGGTGGTCTGCTCGCGAAGGAGCACCTCGGCTACCTCCGCGGCTCGTTCGGTCGCCTCGTCGATACGCTCGCCGCGGCGATCAGGGAGCGGGGCGGCATACTGGAGTCCGGGCGTCCCGCGAGGCGCATCGTCGAGAAGGATGGGCGTGTCACCGGCGTTGTCCTCGAGACGCCCGACGGAGGCGAGCGCTTCGAGCCGGCGGATGCAGTCATTGCGACCGTGCCCTCGTTCGCCTTCCGGCGCCTCGCGCCCGCGTTTGGTGAGACGTACGACCGCCTGCTCGACGCTGTCGAATACCAGTGGGCCACGGTCCTCGTACTCGCGCTCGACCGGCCGCTCTCGAGCACCTACTGGCTGACCGTGACGGACGACGACTGCCCGTTCGTCGTGGCTGTGGAGCAGACAAACTTCGTTCCGCCGGAGACGTACGGCGGCAGGCACGTCGTTTACTTCTCGAACTACTGCGCTCCGGGGGACCCGGTGATCGACGAGGAGCCGGCGGAGACGTTCGAGCGCTACCTGCCGTTCATCCGCCGCATCAATCCGGACTTCGACCCCTCGTGGGTGCTTGACCGCTGGCTGTTCAAGGACCGCGCCGGGCAGCCCGTGGTGGACGCGAAGTACCACGAGCGCATTCCGCCTCACCGCACTCCGATTGCGGGCCTGTACCTCGCGAACACGACGCAGGTCTACCCGGAGGATCGAGGCCAGAACTACTCGATCCGTATGGGCCAGCGCGTCGCTCGGCTGCTCCTGCTCGACGAGGAGCGGGGCACGAGGACGCATCACGCGGTGCAGGGGGCGCATGAGCCGGAGGACGAAATCGCCTTGAACGCCCCCACGGCCGAGCCTATAGTGACCAAGGATTAGCGCGACGTAACGCCCGCACGCAGCCGCCTGTACGCAACGCGGAACAGGCGGCGCGGTGGAATGGGGCCCGATGCCGCTCGAGACCGAGGCCACCGCCCAGATCCGTAGCCTCATTGCCGACCTGAAGCCGGACGACGCGGACCTTCTGACGGCGCTGCACCGTGTCCAGCACCGCTACGGCTACGTCTCGCGCGAGGCGATGCGCGTGATCGGCGAGCAGCTCGGTCACAGCGAGGCGCACGTCTACGGTGTGACGACGTACTACGCCGACTACCGCACGACGCCCCCGCCAGCCACGCTGATCGCGTGGTGCTCGGGCTTGCCGTGTCGCCTCAAGAACAGCGCCGGCATCCTCCGTGCGCTCGAAGCGGTGCTGGAGACGCGCCTCGATTTGCCGAGCGCCGACCACAGCGTCGAGATCGTCCGTGGCCAGTGCAATGGTACCTGCGAGCTTGCGCCGATGGCCTGGATTAACGGTCGCGTGGTGGGGCACTGGAGCGCCGCACAGGCGGTTCGCTTCGCGCGGGGCATTCGGGAGGGGCGTTCCGCCGAGGAACTGCTCGACGAGCTCGGTGCGCCGTACGCCCCCGTGGCCCACGGTGGACCCGAGGACGCGCACCCGCACGACGATGAGCCGGGAGCCGCACATGCCTGACGCCACCGCGCCGTCCGCCCAGCCCTCGGGTTACCAGGCACTGCTGGAGCGCAGCGAGGCGGCGTACGAGGCGTGGCAGCGCCCCGAGCGTCCTCGCATCGACGTTGCCCTCGACACCGCTTCCATCGCCGCAGGCGCCGGCGCGGTCCTCGAGGCGTTGCGCCTCGAAGCGCAAGCGCGACACGCGGCCGTCGACTTCGGCCGTGTGACCGGCATCGGGCTGCAATGGCTACACCCCACCCTCGACATCACGTGGCCGGACGGGACACGCGTGCTCTACGGCCCGGTGCGGCCGCAGGATGCTGGGCGCATCCTCGATGAGGCCACCGGGCGTGTTGGCGCGGCCGCGGAGTTGACGATCGGAACGCTTGCCGGTTCGCGACCGGGCGTGCGTCCCGTGAAGGAGCACCCGTTCTTCGCCCTCGAGGTCGAGCGACGGCTGCTGTCCCGCATCGGCTACACGGACCCGGAGAACCTCGAGCACTACGTTGCGAACGGCGGCTACTTCGCCGTGAACCGCATGCTCACCCGTCACCAGACGCCGGAGGGCGTCCGCCAGGTCATGATCGACGGCAGTCTCACCGGCCGAGGCGGCGCGTTCTTCCCGGCGGGCGTGAAGTGGAACTTCCTCGCCGGAGCGGCTAACCCTGAGCGTTACCTCGTCTGCAACGCCGACGAGGGGGACCCCGGCGCGTGGGTGAACCGCGTCGTCCTCGAGGGTGACCCGCACCTGCTGATCGAGGGCATGCTCATTGCGTCCTACGCCACCGGCGCGCAACACGGCTACATCTACATCCGGGCCGAATACCCGCTGGCTTCGTACCGGGTGAACCAGGCGCTCGACCAGGCCCGGGCCGCGGGCCTCCTCGGTCAGAACATCCTCGGCAGCGATTTCTCGTTCGACCTCGAGGTGATCGACGGAGCCGGGGCCTACGTCTGCGGCGAGGAGACCGGACTGATCTCCTCGGTGCAGGACGACCGCGGGATGCCGCGCGTGAAGCCGCCGTTCCCGGCGGCGGCTGGCGTTTACATGAAGCCAACGAACGTCAACAACGTCGAGACGTACTGCTCTGCCCCGCTCATCCTCCGCCACGGCGCCGACTGGTACCGGCAGATGGGCAATGAGACCAATGCCGGGACCAAGATCTTCTCCTTCTCGGGCGACATCCGGCGTGTCGGGTTCATGGAAGTCCCGTGGGGCATCCCGCTGGCCAAGGTGATCGAGGCGTGCGGTGGGATGGCGGACGGCGGTCAACTGAAGGCGGTCCAGGCCGGCGGCCCGCTGGCCGGGTACCTCCCGGGGAGGCTGCTCGACTCGCTCGCGCTCGCCCGTGAACCGTTCGCTGCGAACGGTGCGCTCGTCGGTGGTGGCGGCATGGTCTTCGTCGGCGAAGGCGCCTGCTCGATCGACCTGAACGCGCTGTTCGCCGACTTCCTCGAAGATGAATCCTGCGGCCGGTGTACCACCTGCCACCACGGCAACCAGCGCATGACCGAGATCTTCCGCCGCATCGGCGACGGTTACGGGCGGCGCGAGGACCGGCATAACCTCGAGCTCCTCGGCAACACGCTGCTGTACTCGAACTGCGTACACGGCCAGGCAAGCCCAACGATCATGCGGAACACGCTGCGCTTCTTCGAGGACGAGTACGAGGCGCACGTCCACGGGGGCTCCTGCCCCAGCCTGAAGTGCGCGGGCCTCACGGTCTTCCGCGTCGTCGACCAGTCGGATCCGCGGCTCCCGGAGGCAGCGGCGATCTGCCCGACCGGCGCGATCAAGGCTGAGGACGGCGGCTATCGCGTCGACGATTCGCTGTGCATCCGCTGCGGCGCCTGTACCGACGTCGCGCCTCGGGGAATGGCCCGCGAGCCAGCACCGATCGACGTTGAGACCCCCGAGCGGATCCCCTTCGGCTCTCCCGGAATGCGCCAGCGCTAGGCGCGAATTCCGGCATCGGACCGCCGCGTGCAGTGAACGACGCCGAGTGGTCCGTTCCACGTCGGCTCCTCGGCCACGCGCACCTCGACGTCTACATCAACGACGGTGGCGACCTGGTGATCGAGGGGCAGGATGGGGGGAACGGCGTCGAGCGGGTCTTCGGCGCCGGTCCTGGTGGAGTGCGAATTCCCTCGTGCGAGCGGCTTACAATGAGAGGTGCGCACTCCCCACGCAGCTCGAGGCGATGACATGACCGCGACCTCCGCTGGCATCCAGAGCTGGCCGTTCGAACTCGTCTCCGACTTCCAGCCGACCGGCGACCAGCCGAAGGCGATTGCGCAGCTCCTCGAGGGGCTGGAGCGAGGCGATCGCGCGCAGACGATGCTCGGGGCGACCGGCACCGGCAAGACGTTCTCGATGGCGAACATCATCGCGCAGTGGGGCCGGCCGACCCTCGTCCTCGCCCCGAACCGGACGCTGGCGGCGCAGCTCGTCTCGGAGTTCCGCGACTTCTTCCCGAACAACGCCGTCGAGTACTTCGTCTCGTACTACGACTATTACCAGCCCGAGGCGTACATCCCGCGCTCCGACACCTACATCGCGAAGGACGCGGACATCAACGACGAAATCGACAAGATGCGTCACGCGGCGACGCGCTCGCTGTTCGAGCGGCGCGACGTGATCATCGTGGCCTCCGTCTCGTGCATCTACGGTCTCGGTGAGCCCGGCGAGTACCAGTCGTTCGTTCAGGAGCTGTACAGGGGCCGCCACGTCAACCGGAACTCGGTCGTCCGTCAGCTCATCGCGATGCAGTACGACCGCAACGACGTGAACCTGATTCGCGGCACGTTCCGCGTCCGCGGCGACTCGCTGACGATTTTCCCCGCGTACGAGGACCTCGCGGTCCGTGTCGACTTCTGGGGCGACGAGGTCGAGCGCATCCTCACGATCGACCCGCTGACGGGCGAGCTCCTCGGCGAGGCGGATCGGGTCTCGATCTACCCTGCGAAGCACTTCGTCACGTCGTCGCAGCGGATGGAGCAGGCGATCCTCGGCATCGAGGAGGAGCTGGCAGAGCGCCTCGCGGTCCTGCGTGCGGAGGGCAAGATCCTCGAGGCAGCGCGCCTCGAGGAGCGCACGAAGTACGATCTCGAGACGCTGCGCGAGGTCGGCTACTGCTCGGGCATCGAGAATTACTCGCGCCACCTCGCCGGCCGTGCGCCGGGCTCGACCCCGTGGACGTTGCTCGACTACTTCCCCGACGAGTGGCTGCTGTTCATCGATGAGTCGCATATCGCCGTCCCGCAGGTGCGCGGCATGTTCGAGGGCGACACTGCCCGCAAGAAGACGCTCGTGGAGTACGGCTTCCGCCTCCCCTCCGCCATCGACAACCGGCCACTCAACTTCGACGAGTTCTGGGCGCACATCGACCGCGTGATCTTCACCACGGCGACGCCCGGAGGATTCGAGCTCGACGTGTCGTCGCAGGTTGTCGAGCAGGTCATTCGCCCGACCGGCATCGTCGACCCTGAGATCGATGTCCGCGAGACGAAGGGTCAGGTCGACGACCTGCTCCACGAGGTGCAGGAGCGAGTGAAGCGACAGGAGCGCGTCCTCGTCACCACGCTCACGAAGAAGATGGCCGAGGACCTCACCGACTACCTGCAGGAGATGGGCGTCCGGGCGATGTACCTGCACTCCGAGATCGACACGCTCGAGCGCGTCGACATCCTGCGTGACCTGCGGCAGGGCGTGTACGACGTGCTCGTCGGCATCAACCTGCTGCGCGAAGGCCTCGACTTGCCGGAGGTGTCGCTCGTCGCCATCCTCGACGCCGACAAGGAAGGCTACCTGCGGTCAGGCGGCTCGCTCATCCAGACGATCGGCCGCGCCGCCCGCCACCCGAGCGGCCGCGTGATCATGTACGCGGACAACATCACCGACTCGATGCGGCGTGCTCTCGATGAGACGTCACGGCGCCGCGAGGTGCAGCTGGCCTACAACGAGGAGCACGGCATCACGCCGGAGGGCATCCGCAAGACCATCCGCGACATCACCGACGGCATCCGGCAGATCGCCGAGGAGCCGGCGCAGTACACGACGGCCTCTGAACTGCCGCGCGACGAGATCGCACGCCTGATTAAGGAACTCGAATCGCAGATGAAGCAGGCCGCACGCCTCCAGGAGTACGAGCGTGCCGCCCTCCTCCGCGACCAGATCATCGACCTGCGCCGCGAGCTGATCCTCGAGGGCGATACGCCTGAGGGCGTGAAGGAGTTCATCGGCCGGCCGCAGGACCGGCGGCCGGAGCAACGCAAGATGCGCGGCGGCCGCACGAGGCCCGGGCGCAGACCTCAGCGCTGACGGCTCAGCCTCGAGTGGTGGGTGGGGCTGTCGCCCCACCCGCGTCGCCGGCCGGCACCGGCACGGTGGGTGAAGAGCGAGATCGGGCGGGGCTGCGCATCCCCGTGATCACCAGGGCGCCGACGACGTAGACCGCCACCATGCCGGCGAATGCGCCTCGGTAGGAGCCCGCGGCGTCGAATGCGAGCGCGACGAGCAGCGGTCCCGAGGCAGTCGCGAGGACCTGCGCCGGGACCGCGGCGCTGCGCACCGCGCCGAGATAGCGCCTCCCGAACGACAGTGCCCACATGTACTCGGAGAGCGGCGTCACGCCTCCGAAGCCGAACCCCCACAGCGTGAATGCCAGCAGCAGGACCGGCATCGACCCGGTGGCGGTGGCGACCAGCAACAGCGCGGTGCCCGAACCCGCGAAGGCGAACGCGCCGATCGAGAGGTGGCGCGGCGACGCGCGTCCGAGCGCCCAGCCCCAGGCGAACTTCGAGGCCAGCCCAGAAACGCCCGTGAACCCGAACGCGAAGCCAGCCTGCTCGGCGCTGAACCCCGCACCCGAGACGAACGCAATCCCGTGGAAGAGGAAGGCGATGTTCGTTGCGACGAAGAGGCTGAAGGCCACCACCAGCCGCCAGAAGGCGAAGGTTCGCACTGCCTCGGAGCGGGTGAGCGAGCCGTCGAAATCGCGCTGGCTCTCCGCGATCTCCTCCGCGCGCCGGGCGTCGACGGCGTCGGTCTCGCGGCGGCCGTCGGGGAGCAGTCCGTAGTCCTCGGGCGCGCTGCGCATGAGGAGGGCCGCCGGGATCATCAGCGCCCAGAAGAGGATCGCCATCACGACGAAGCCGTCGCGCCAGCCGACTGCCCCGACGACGGTCGTCGCGATGACGGGCATCAACATCGTGCCGAAGGAGAAGCCACTGCTCGCGATCGAGATCGCCCATCCGCGCCGCGCGACGAACCACTTCGAGACTGCCACGTTCACCACGACGCCGCCGATGAGCGGCCGCGCGAGGACGCCCGCGAGTAGCTGGAGCGCGACGAATTGCCAGAGCGCAGTCACCTGCGACGTGGCAAGCAGCACGGCGCCGTACGAGATCGCGCCGACGAGCATCAACGGCCGGGACCCGCGGCTGTCGATGAGCGGGCCGACGAGCGGACCCGTGAGTGCAACGGTGATGGCGGCAGCGGAGTTGGCGCCGGTGAGCTGCGCGAACGTCCAGCCGAGTTCCTCCGTCATGGGGCGGAGCATGACGGCGTAGAGGACGCTGACGAACGCGACGGACGCGAAGTGCCCGGCGCCCGCGCCGACCACGACCCACCACCCGTAGTAGAGCGACTTCACGCGGCCAGTCGCCTGCACCGCCATCTCTCGCCTCGTCTCTGGACTCGTCGCGGGTTCGCTCCCGGCGCACCATACGATTACGAGCGACGTCCGGCCACTCGGCGCGCTACTGAGTGAGCAAGCAGCAGACAGCCCCCGGAGGATCGGGGGCTGTCATCGAGGTGCTGGTGTGTCGTTGGCGCCGGGTACGAGCGTCTCGCTACCGGTTTCGCCTCATCCTCGTCGTCTGCGCCAATGGCCGGCGAGTGCGCCGAGGGGTCGCGCGGTGGCTTCCGCGCGAGGCATAACTAGGTGGCGCTGCGTTCCGAGGTACAGGCCCGGAAGCGAGACGCCGGCGCATCTTCGTTCTTCAACGGCAGAGCCCTCCCCTCACACAGCAACCTGACCATCTTTCACACTCATTATCGCACCGCAGTGCAAGCGTTTTGACCCTGCCAAAGGTCACAAATCTCCGGCTTCTCGAGGATCCGCGGGGACGAGGATCTCGCCCTCGAGCAATACCTCGCGCGAGGAACCGCCGGGCTCGGCGGCCGCAACCACCCCGCGCTCCTCGAGCTCATCCATGATGCGCGCCGCCCGCGGGTAGCCGATGCGCAGCCGGCGCTGGAGCATCGAAGTCGAGAGCGTCCGCGTCTCGCGCGCCAGGTCGATTGCCTTCGAGAGCATCGGGTCGTCCTGCTCCGCTTCCTCCGGGTGGAGCAACGCTTCGGCCTGCTCCTCGGCCTCGGCGAGCAGCTCGTCGTGCTTCTCGGGTACGAGGTCCTTGAAGCGGTCCGCCGTCCAGAAGTCGACGACGGCCTCGATCTCCTTGTCGGAGAGGAAGACGCCCTGCACGCGCATCGGCGCCTGCGCGTCCGTCGGCACGTAGAGCATGTCGCCGCGCCCCAGCAGCTTCTCCGCGCCCGCTCGGTCGAGGACGGTGCGCGAGTCGACCTGCGAGGCAACGGCGAACGCGATGCGCGTCGGGAAGTTCGCCTTGATCAGGCCGGTGACCACGTCCACGCTCGGCCGCTGTGTCGCGATGATGAGGTGGATGCCGGTGGCCCTCGCGAGCTGTGCGAGGCGCACGATCTGGTTCTCGACCTGGAACGGGGCAACGAGCATCAGGTCGGCCAGCTCGTCGATGACGACGACCCAGTAGGGAAGCTTCTGGCTGGCCTGGGCGTTGTAGCGAATGATGTCGCGCACGCCTGCCTGCTCGAAGCGGCGGTAGCGCGAGTCCATCTCGTTGATCACCGCCTGGAGCGTTCCGACGACCTTGTCCATGTCGACGACGATCTTCGAGAACGCGAGGTGCGGCACGTCCTGGTACGGGGTCAGCTCGACACGCTTCGGGTCGACGAGGACGAGTCGCAACTCCTGCGGCGAGAAGTTCATCAGCAAGCACGTAATGATCGAGTTGAGGCAGACGGACTTGCCGGAGCCGGTCGCGCCGGCGATGAGCAGGTGGGGCATCCTCGAGAGGTCGGCGACGATCGGCGAGCCCGAGACGCCGGCACCGAGCGCAACGGGCAACTTCCCCTTCTCCTGCAGCGTGCGGAACGCGGGTGATTCCATGATCGTGCGGAGCGCGACGACGCTCGAACTGGAGTTGGGCACCTCGATGCCCACCATCGACTTCCCAGGGACGGGCGCCTCGATGCGCAACCCCGGCGCTGCGAGGGCGAGCGCAAGATCGTTCTGCAACGCGGTGATGCGGTTCACGCGGATGCGCGTCCGCGAGACCTCGACCTCCTTCGTCTTCGGCTGACCGAATTCGTCGAGGATGGGCTGGCCCGCCGCGTCGCGCTCCTGGATCGTTCGGGTGCGTACGTCCCAACCGGGCTCGACGCCGAACTGCGTCACCGTTGGGCCTTCGTTCACCTCGATGACGCGCGAGTCGACCCCAAACGAGTCGAGCGTATCCACGATCAGCTGGGCACGCCGGCGGTTGTCGAGTTCGCTCGTCTCGTTGACTTTGCTCGCCTCGAGCATGTCCATCGGCGGGAGCATCCACCCGTCCGCCGAGTGCCGCCACTCGTCGACGGGGTGGTCGAGGTCCATCGGCATCTGCTTGCGGATGGGGGGCGCCTCGGGTGCGGCGGGTGCTGCCGCCTTCTCGGCCGCGACGGCGCGCACGGCGGGGAGCGCTGGCGCCTCAGCGACCGGCGGCCACCCGAGCGTCTCGAGGTCGGGCGGCGGCGCGGGCTTCGCGAAGAACGACCGCACGCCTCGTGCGACCGAGCGGTGCAGGCCGAGCGACCAGAAGCGTCGCGCCGCGGCGGCGATCGCCGGAGGCGTCCTCAGAACGATCTGGCGTGCGGTCACGGGCCAGAGCAGCGCGAAGCCGCCCGCGAACGTGAGCAGCCACACGAGTACGCCGGGCCACGACACGAGCGCACGGCCGATGCGCCCACCGGCCGAAGCCACGTTGAGGTCCACGTGCCCGACGGCGGTTGCTGGGTACCAGGTTCCGAGCAGGCCGGCACTGAAGACGAGGAACAGGAACCCGCCCGTGACGTGCCGGAGGTGCTGCTTCAGCCAGTCGGTGCGCCGCGTTGCGAGAAGGGCGCCTCCCGCGGCGAGCAGCGCGATCAACGTGAAGACGTGCACTCCGAAGGTGCGGACGAGCCCATCGCGGAACTCGGTAACGACATCGGCGAGGGGCAGCAGGAACGGGAGGACCGCAGCGGCGGCGACGACGAGCGCCGTGCCGATGACCTCGGGACGCAGCAGCCAGCGGCCGGGATTCAGGCTCGCGAATCTCGAGGCGCTGGCACGTCGCGATCGAGATGCGCGCGTACGGGGTTTGGCGCGGGCCATCGCTCAACTCCTCGAGCGAGCGTCGACTCCCCGCCAAGGGACGCCCAAACACGGTCCGGACAAGACCGCGTCGACCGGGTGCTAGACCTCCACCATGACCGGCAGCACCAGCGGACGGCGATGCGTCTGTTGGTACAGGTACGCGGCCACGTCGGACTTCATTGTGTCGTGAATCGTCGTCCAGTCCACCCCGTTGCCCTCGCCGCCGAGCCGCTCGGCGATGAGGTTCGCGACGCCTTCGAGGAGTGGGCGCTCCTCGTCGGGGCCGACGAACCCGTGCGACATGACCTCGGGCGTGTGGGCGAGCTTCCCGGTGTGACGGTCCACGGTCGCGACGAAGACCACCATGCCATCGGAGGCGAGGTGCCGCCGGTCGCGCAGGACGAACTCGTTGACGTCTCCGATGCCGAGACCGTCGACGAAGATGTACTCCGCCGGCACCTGGTCGACGACTTCAGCGCCGTCGCCGGTGATTTCGAGCACGTCGCCGTCGGTGAGCACGAACGCCTCGTTCGGCTCCATCCCGAGGTCTAGCGCGAGCTGACGGTGCAGGACGAGGTGGCGCTGCTCGCCGTGGATCGGCACGAAGTACTGGGGCTTCACGATGCGGTGGATGATCTTGAGTTCCTCGCGCGCCGCATGTCCGCGCACGTGGACATCGGCGATGCGGTTGTAGACGACGCGCGCCCCGAGCTCGAACAGGCTGTCGATGTTGCGGTTGACCAGCGTGTCGTTGCCGGGGACGGGGCTCGAGGAGAGGACGATCGTGTCGTCGGCGTGAATCGTGATCTGCGCGTGGGTACCGTTCGCCATGCGCGTCAGAGCGGATGTCGGCTCACCCTGCGAGCCCGTGCAGATGACGACCGTCTTCGCGTCGGGGTGCGTCTCGAGGTCACGCGGGGTCATCAGCGTGTTGCCCGGAGCCGTGATGTACCCATGCTCCCGAGCCATCTGCACGTTGTTCACCATCGAGCGGCCGGTGACGAACACGCGACGTCCGTGCTTCACCGCGGCATCGATCACCATCTGGATGCGCGAAATCAGGGAAGCGAACGTGGTGACGATGACGCGACCCGGCGCCTCGCCGATGACGCGGTCAAGGGTCTCCGCCACGAGTAGTTCGGAGGGCGTGTAGCCCTCGACCTCGACATAAGTCGAATCAGCACAGAGCAGGAGTGCACCTTCGCTGCCGATTTCGGCGAGCCGGTTGAGGTCCGTGTGCTGCCCCATGAGGGGCGTGTGGTCGATCTTGAAGTCGCCGGTGTGGACGACCGGGCCGAGCGGCGTGTGGATGATCAGGCCAGCCGCGTCCGGAATGGAGTGTGATACTGAGAAGAACTCCACGGTGAAGGGTCCGACCTCGACCTCCTCGCCCGGCTCGACCGTGCGCACGACGGTGTCCGCGAGCAGGCGCTGCTCGCGCAGTTTCACCTCGACCAGGCCCCGGGTCAGCCGGGTGCAGTAGACCGGCACGTTGATCTCGCGAAGCAGGAACGGGAGCGCGCCGATGTGGTCCTCGTGGCCGTGCGTGAGGAAGACCGCCTTGAGGCGCGATGGGTCGCGCTTGAGGTGCGTGATCTCGGGGATGATCAGGTCGACACCCGGCATATCCTCTTCGGGGAACATCAACCCGACATCCACCGCGATGACGTCGTCCCCCCACTCGTAGAGCATCATGTTGCGGCCGATATCGCCGAGGCCGCCGAGCGGGATCACCCTGAGCGCGTCGGTCACAGCAGCCGCTCCCCAGAGGTCGCTCCAGCGGTCGCCTCGACCGCCCCTGCCGGCTCATTCGTGTCCACGGGCTCGCGTCGTCGCGACTCTTCGAGGAGGCCGCGCAGCTTCGCGAAGTCCTCGATGATCACTGAGCGCAGCGCACCGTTGTGGAGCGCCGCTGCCGGGTGATACATCGCGACGACGGTACGGCCGTCTGGCAACGTGCGTGCCTGGCCGTGAATGCGGCTGATCGGCTGGCCGGGGAACCAACGCTGCATCGAGATACGGCCGAGGGTGACGATGATGCGCGGGTTCACGATCGCGAGCTGTTCATCGAGGAACGCGCGGCACGCATCGATCTCCGATGGCTCCGGATCTCGGTTACCGGGCGGGCGGCATTTCACGATGTTGGCCACGTACGCCGTCTCGCGCGAGAGTCCGGCGGCTGCGAGCAACTCATCGAGGAACTTACCGGCGGGGCCGACGAACGGGATGCCTTGCTCGTCCTCACGTGCGCCCGGCGCCTCCCCGACGAACATCACCTCGGCGCACGATGATCCGGAACCGGGTACGGTGCGTGATCGGGTGCGAGCGAGTGCGCAGTTCGGACAATCGGCGATGCGTTCGTAGAGGTCGAGAAAGGCTGGCTCGACGTCGGCATGAACGGCAGCGGTCATGAAGCGGCGCACTCTCGGTAGGGAGCAGGGCGTGTGACTGAAGCGCTCATCCGCCCGATTCTACCACTCCCCACGCCGGCTCGGTGCAATTCGATAACGCGCGTACTCCGATGCCGCCTCAGTCGCGGCGTACGAACCAGGCGAGTCCGATGCCCGCGAAGTAGAGCACGACGATCGGGCCGGCGACGAGGGTCTGCGTGATCGGGTCCGGCGTCGGAGTCGCGATGGCCGAAACGACGAACGCGAGGACGATCGCGTAGCGCCAGAAACCGAGCAGCCGGCGCGCAGACACGAGCCCGAACTTCGCGAGGCCCATGATCACGATCGGCGTCTGGAAGACGAATCCGAGCACGAGGATCAACCGGGTCGTGAGGTCCATGTAGCTGCTGATGGTGGGCGTGGGATCGGCGAATGAGCTTCCGAAGGTGAAGAGGAATCCATAGGCCGCGGGCAGCACGATGTAGTAGGCGAAGAGCATTCCCAGGAGGAACGACAGGGACGCGCCAATCGTGACCGGAAGCACCCAGCGCTTCTCCTGGGGCGTGAGCGCAGGGGTCACGAAGCGCAGCGTTTGGTACACGATCATCGGCATCCCGAGCGAGAGGCCGCCGAGCAACGCCACCCGGAAGTAGGTGACGATGTTCTCCATTGGGGTAATCGCCTGGGCCCGGAACTGCGGGTTCTGCGCGACCGCCGGTTCAGTGAGGAACTCGATGGCGGCAAACCCAATCCGCGGTACCAGGAACACACCCATCCCGAGGATCACCGCGAGACCCGCCCACATCACCCGGTTGCGGAGCTCGAGCAGGTGCTCGAGCAGCGTCATCTCGCCGCCGGCTCTGGGATCGGGCTCCGGTTCGCGGTCAGGCACCGGTAGACGTTGCACCGACATCGAGACCGGCTAGGAGTCGGGCGGCTTGCGCCCGGGGGTGTTCTGGATCGTGAGCCCGCCGGCCTTGCGGAAGGACTCGCTCACCTGCGCCTGCATCTCGCGCGGTGACATTCGGGGCTTGTTCGGGTCCACGCGACCGCCGGCGAGGCGGGGCGGCGATGGGGCGGGGGCAGGCTCCTTCGATTCGCCTTCGGCCTTGGCGGCAGCGAGGTCGGTGTCGGCTGCTTCCTCGGCGCCTGGCTCGGAGTTGGGCGTGCCCTCCTGGACGTTGGCCGCTGCACCCGCGTCGCGTCCGATGCGGCGGATGTCTGCCGCCGACTCCTGCAGCCCGGTGCGGACCTCCTCGCCGATCTCGCGAACGGAGCGGAGATCGTCGCCCTCGGCGCGGACCTCGTCCTCGAGCTCCTGGTAGGCCTCGCGCAGTTCCGCGGTGACCTCGGCGGTGAAGCGACGGGCCTTGCGCACCCACTTGCCGCCCTCGCGAGCGATCTCCGGGAAGCGCTGCGGCCCGACCACGACAAGCGTGATCACGAGCACCAACAGCGCTTCAAGTGCTCCGACGCCGAAGAGTTCCATGGGTAGATGATACGGCCCAGCCGCGCCTGGTGGGCCGGATCCCCCGAAGCGACCCCATCAATCCTGCGCGGGGTCCGACGATCCGAGCGCTTCGGACTACTCGTCCTCGATGCCCTGGTCGTGGATGAAGTCGATGGCGTCCTGGACGGTCGCGATCTTCTCCGCGTCTTCGTCTGAGATCTCGATCTGGGCGCCGTCCTTCGAGAACTCCTCTTCGATGGACATGATCAACTCGACGAGGTCGAGTGAGTCGGCGTTCAGATCGTCGACGAAGGAAGCGTTGGGCGTCACCTGCTCGTCGTCGACTCCCAACTGGTCGACGATGAGCGCCCGCACGCGGTCATAGACGGTTGCCACTGGTTGAGGCTCCTCTCTGGGCTTACTGCTGGCTACCGCCGGATGCGGCCAGCACGACCGCCCCGAGCACCCCGTTCACGAATCGTCCGGATGACTCCGAGCCGTAGCCTTTTGCGAGGTCTACCGCCTCGTTGATGGCCACCCGCAGCGGAGCGCGGCGATTATCGAATAGCACTTCATAGACCGCAAGGCGAAGCACGTTGCGGTCCACAGGCGCCATGTCCTCGAGGGGGAACGCGGACGCGCGGCGCGCGATCTCCGCGTCAATCTCCTCCCGGTAGCGGTCCACGCCTTCGACGATGCGCCGTGCGAAGGCGTCCGCATCCTCGGACAGGCGCGCCTCCTCGAGGTGCCGCTCGAGGATATCCGCGAGCGGCTTTCCAGACACGTCGGCTTCGAACAGCACCTGGAACGCGACGATCCGCGAACGACGGCGCGAAGAGCGTGCCACCGTGGTTGTCCACTCCACTACTGCATCACCAGGCCGCCATCGACGTTGAACGTCTGGCCGGTGATGTAGGACGCGCCGTCGGAAGCGAGGAACGCGACCAGCGGCGCGATCTCCTCGGGCCGTGCATAGCGGCCCATCGGTATCTGTTCCATGATGCGCGACTTCTGCTCGTCGGTCAGGTCTGCCGTCAGATCGGTCTCCACCATTCCCGGCGCGACGGCGTTTACCGTCACGCCACGGGAGGCGACTTCGCGGGCCACGGAGCGGGTGAATCCGATGATGCCGGCCTTCGAGGCCGCGTAGTTCGCCTGCCCAGCGTTGCCCATGATGCCGACGACCGACGTGACGTTGATGATCCGGCCCCAGCGCGCTCGGGTCATGTATCGGAGCGCAAGCTTAGTGGCGAGGAACGTGCTGCGCAGGTTGGTCTCCATTACGGAGTCCCACGCCTCCTCGCTCATCCGCATCACGAGCCCGTCCGAGGTCATGCCGGCGTTGTTCACCAGGATGTCGATCCCACCGTAGCGCTGCCGCGTCTCCTCAAGCATCCGCTCGATGTCACCCGCGTCGCGGACGTCGACCTCCAGGGAGAAGGCGTCCACGCCCAGGGCGCGCACCTCGCGTACGACCGCCTCGGCGAGGACGCCGTTCGCGCGATAGGTGACGCAGACGCTCGCGCCTTGCCGCGCAAGCTCCATGACAACTGCTCGGCCGATGCCGCGCGAGCCGCCGGTGACGAGCGCCTTCTTGCCGATCAGGGCGTCGCTGCTCACCCGGCACGCTCCGTTGCTCGGCCGGCCGCATCCTCCGCCGTCTCGACGTTGCGCAGGTTGGCTTCGCGGTTGATCCGGCGGACCAGGCCCGTGAGCACCTTCCCCGGACCGAACTCGGTGAAGGACGACACGCCGCCGTCGAGCATTCGCTGGACCGAGTCGACCCAGCGGACAGGGCTTGTGATCTGAGCCTCCAGTTCGTTTGCGAACTCAGCGGCGTAGCCGATCGGCTGCGCGGTGACGTTGGAGATGACGGGGGAGCGAGGGGTGGCGAAGGCGGCCGAGGCAAGGACCGAACGCATGCCGTCGGCGGCACTCTGCATCAAGGGCGTGTGAAACGCGCCCGCCACCGTCAGCGGGACGACTCTCGAGGCGCCAGCCTCGGTGGCGGCAGCGCTGGCCGCCTCGACCGCCTCAACCGTGCCGCCGATGGTGATGTTGCCCGGTGCGTTGATGTTGCAGAGTGAGGCACCGTGCTGCGCGGCGATTCCGGCTAGTGCATCCGGCTCGAGGCCGAGTACGGCCGCCATCGTGCTGGGCTGCGCGTCGCAGGCCTCCTGCATCAGCCGCCCCCGCTCGTGGACGAGTCGCACGCCTTCCTCGAACGAGAGAGCTCCGACGGCGATCAGCGCCGCGTACTCGCCGAGAGAGTGCCCTGCAGCGAACGCGGGCGCGCGCTCCACGGAGCCGCAGTCGATCGCAGCGACCAGCGCGGCGATGGCGTGCGTGACGAGCGCCGGCTGCGTGTTCACTGTCCGGGTCAGCTCGCCCTCTGGTCCCTCGAAGCACAGGCGGGAGATGGGGAAGCCGAGGGCCGCGTCGGCGGCATCGAAGACCGCCCGAGCCGCCGGCGACTGCTCGTAGAGGTCGTGTCCCATGCCGACGTGCTGCGCCCCCTGCCCGGGGAACAGCCATGCGCTGTCTGCGGCGATAGGAAGCTCTGGAATCGTGATCGACGACGGCGCAGATGACATCCAGCCTCCTCGGAAAGCGGGCTGACGCTGCACGCGAGCCCGCGACGGAGTCTACAGGCGACGCGGTGGGCGTCCACAACGGAAGCGGCCGGCAGAGCCGGCCGCTTCAGCGAGCATGGCTATTGATGGTCAGCGCGATGGCGGAGCGGGCGCCTCGATGGGGCGTCCCTTGCGATCGCGGTCCGCGAGGCTCGGGGTGTGGTTCACCTTCCAGCCGCCGGTCTTCGGGTCGCGAACCACCTGCGGGGCGTTCGTCTTGTGATGGCTGCGGCGAGTCCCCTGCCGCGTCTGCGACGTCCTACGCTTCGGAACGCCCATTCCCTTGCTCCATTTCCTCGGCCTTGAGCCTGTCCGCGAGCGCTGCCAGGCCGCTCCAGGCCGGCACGATCTCGGCCTCGGAGACGCAGTCGCACGCGTCCCCGTTTCGGTTCTTCCCGCACTCCGGACACAGGCCTGCGCAGTTCGCGCGACAGATGGGACTGATCGGCACGGCGGTCTGTTCATATTGACGCACCGCTTCGCTGACGTCGAGGTACTGATCGTCGATCAGCCGAAACTCGTCAGACGCCACCTCCACCGGGCGGAGCGTGACGGGGTCGCGCTCGAAAACGAACATCTCCTCGATGTCGAGTTCGAGCTCAGTCTCGAACGGCTCGAGGCAGCGAGCACACTCGAGCGTGGGGCGTACCCCGAGGTCCGCGCGCAAGAGGATGCCCCGCGCCGTCCGCAGGAGGTGTATCCGACCGTCGATGGTGCGCGCGTAGTCGTCTTCCGGCACCTCCACGGGCTCGGAGTCAATGCGGTACTCGCGCGACGAGCCGACCGGCTCGCGCAGCAAAGTCGCGACGTTGATGATCACGGGGATTGCCCTCCGCACCGATCGTACACCGGACGGACGCCCCGGTTTGCGATTCGAGCGGGGGGCGAGGGCCCCCTCGCGCCGCCGGTATACTCAGCATCCGATGGACTCCCCGGGCGCACCCCGTGTCCTCGCTTACCGGCGTCCCTACCCCGGTGCCTCGCTCGACGCGCAGCAGCAGCAGATCGCGGAGGCTTGCAGACAGCGCGGCCTCAAGCTGCCGGCGGCCATATTCACCGACGAGACCGGCGAGGCGCGCGCCTTTCGCGAGATGCTGGGCGCGATCGCGGCCTCGCCGAAGGCCAGCGTGGTGGTGGTCGCCGGCCTGGAGGCGTTCGGCACGCGCGTGCGCGAGCAGGCAGCGCGCGTGCTGCAACTCGAGGCCGGTAACGTAGCGCTTGTCGTCGCCGACCTCGAAGCCGAGCGGGCCCCCGAGGATGCCATCGTCGAGGCGTGGCGCGGTCGCTCGCCCGGCGAGCGCCGCCGCGAGAGCGTCCGGGAGTCGATGCGCCGCCTCGCGCTTCGAGGCCGCGCGCTGGGCCGACCACCGTATGGCTACCGCGTCGAGGAGGGCCGGCTGCGCGTCGAGCAGTCCGAGGCAACGGTTGTCCGCGAGATCTACCGGCTGTGCGTGGACGAACGGCTGGGAGTGCGGCGCATCTCGGCGTTGTTGAACGCGCGTGGCATTCCCAATCGCCTCGGCAATGCCTGGACCGCCGGCGCCATCCGCGACATCCTGCGCAACCCTGCTTACACCGGCACCTACCGCCGCCTCGACGTCCTCGTGCCGCGGGCGCACGAGGCGATCGTGACGAAGGGGCTGTTCGACGACGCGCAGCGGTTGATGGCCGCCCGCCGCACTGCGCCGAGCGAACAACGCCGGTACCGCTACCTGCTGTCCGGCCTCGCACGCTGCGGCTACTGCGGGAACAGCGTTATCGGCCTGCGCCGCCCCGGGCGAGGCGGTCGTGAACTCGTCTATTACCAGTGCGAGTCCGCTCTGAACGAAGGGCGCTGCGACTACCACACGCGACGGGCCGACGAGCTGGAGCGGACCGTGCGCCGCGAACTCGCGAGCGCGGAGGACGGCGAGCGGCCTCGCCATGGCGTCCCGAGGCGCCATGCTGAGCGAGTCGCCCGTATCGAGGCCCGGCGACGCGGTCTGCAGCGCGACCTCGACCGCATGCTCGAGCGACGTGCGACTGGACAGTGGACATCCGAGCAGTTCCGCACGCGCGGCGCGGCCGTGGCGCTCGATGACCTCGAGGCGGAGGCTCAGCTCGAGGCACTCGCCGCGGAATCCGGCTCGGCGCCGCGAGCCGGCCTCGAGCCGGCACGGCGACGTCTGGTGGAACAGTGGTCGGACCTCGGCTTCGA
Organism: uncultured Dehalococcoidaceae bacterium; assembly: GCA_964479165.1. Taxonomy (GTDB): domain Bacteria; phylum Chloroflexota; class Dehalococcoidia; order UBA2979; family UBA2979; genus CAYZJO01. The sequence goes on along the minus strand of CAYZJO010000009.1, from coordinate 66,188 downwards.
GGAGCGCCGAGAGCTCCTCGAGCAGGTCGTGGCGGAGATCATCGTGCGCGACGATGGGGTCCGCGTCGTCCTCGCAGCCTGAGCGGGACTGCTAGAATGGCAGTGCCAGGGGGCCGGACGGCCGCCGGCGGACGGCTTACCGTCTGCGGGAGGAAAGTCCGAACTCCACCGGGCAGGGTGCCGGCTAACGGCCGGGCGGCGTGAGCCGACGGAAAGTGCAACAGAAACATACCGCCGCGGCCTCGAGCCTCGGTAAGGGTGAAATGGTGCGGTAAGAGCGCACCGGCGTCTCGGTAACGGGGCGGCCGTGCAAACCCCACCCGGAGCAAGGCCAAATAGGGGAGCGATCGGGCCGCCCGGCCCGGCTCCCGGGTAGGCCGCTGGAGACGGCGGGCAACCGCCGTCCTAGATGGATGGCCGTCGCCGCACCTCGGTGCGGTACAGAATTCGGCTTACAGGCTCCCTGGCGAACACGGACCCTTGCGACGATCCTGTTGGCTACCGCTCCATCAGCACCTGCCCGCGCGCGATGACGCGGATCAGATCGATGACGACCGCGGTGCCAGCCTTCTCCGGGTCCTGGTTCCGCTCGCGCTCGGGGGCGGCGGCATAGACGGCGTCGCGAGTCGGGCCGTCGTCGTGGCGCTTCGCCTCGCCGTGGAAGAGCCAACCGAGGCGCTTCTCGGGGTTCCGATAGAAGAGCGCCATCTTCGGATTCGCCTCGATGCTCTTCAGGAAGTTACCGTTCGGGTCGCGTACCCAGATCGCCAGCTGACTGTCCGAGAACGCCTGCGTGCTGCCGCGAAGCGAGATGCTCGGCTGACCGGTCGCGTCGACACTCGAGATGATGATGGGGACGCCGTCGTCGAGTGCGTTGTTGATCGCGGTCTTCATCTCTTCCGTCAGCTGAATCAAAGTGCTTCCTCTCGCGGTGCTCGACGCCTCCGAGGCCGTGGTGGCGTCGTGGATGGCCTGCACGGTATCTAGTACAGCGCCCGCCCTGCCGCAAGCGCCGGTGGTCCCCTCACAGGCTGACGACACTACGATTGCCCCATGACAGCACGCGGCGATTGGCGCGACGGACTGCCGGCCGAGATCGATCGCGCCAGCCTGCCTGCGGTCGGGGCGATCCGCCACGACTCCCGCGAGGTGGGCCCCGGAGACGCGTTCGTCGCGATCGAGGGCGAGCGCTCCGACGGTCACGACTTCGCGTTGCAGGCGGTGCAGCAGGGCGCGTCGGTCGTCGTCGCGCGTACCGGCCGTGCTGCGGCTCTGGACAGCCTTGGAGTTCCTGTAGTTGAGGTACCGGACACGCGTGCGGCGCTTGCACAACTCGCCGCGGCGCACGAGGGCTACCCCTCGCGGCGCCTCACGCTGATCGGCGTCACCGGCACCGACGGCAAGTCGACGACCAGCTTCCTCACGCTCGCCGCCCTCGAGGCGTGCGGCGTTCGCGCCGGGCTCCTCACGACGATCGGCACGCGGATCGCCGGGCGGGAGGTGCCGAACGCGACGCGACTCACGACGCAGGAGGCGCCCGGCATTCAGCGCCTGCTCGCAGAGATGGTCGAAGCGGGCTGCACGCACGCGATCGTCGAGGCGACGTCGCACGGCCTCGAGCTGCACCGGCTCGACGCGCTCGAGGTCGACGTCGCGGTAATGACCAACCTCACCCCGGACCACCTCGATTTCCACGGCACATTCGAGCGCTACCGTGCGGCCAAGGCTCGGCTGTTCCGGATGCTCGACGAACCCACGCAGAAGCGCGTGCGCCGCGCGGCCGTTCTCAACCGCGACGACCCGGCGTGGCAGCACTTCGCGCGCGCGACGCAGAAGGAGCACCTGCTCTACGGGACGCGCTCCCGGGACGTTGACGTCCGTGCAACCGACATCGTCGGCTGGCCGGACGGTTCGACGTTCGCGCTCGTCTCGGACGAGTGGGAGGTCGAGGCCAGCGTGCCGCTGCCGGGGCGCTTCAACGTCCTCAACGCCACGGCAGCGATCTCCGTAGCGGCGGCACTCGGGCTCGACCCCTTCATGGCTGCCTCGGGCGTCGCGAACTCGCCCGGCGTCCCTGGCCGGATGCAGCGCGTCGAGGGCGCGCCGTTCCCGGTCATCGTCGACTACGCACACACACCCGACGCGATGCGCCAGGTCCTCGAGGAGCTGCGCCCCCTCGTTGAAGGGCGGCTGATCGTCATCTTCGGCTGCGCCGGCGAGCGGGCGCGGGAGCGGCGCACGGGCCTCGGCGCCGTGGTGGCACAACTCGCCGACTACGCCGTCCTGACCGAGGAGGACCCGCGCTCCGAGGACCCAGACGGCATCATCGACGAGATCGCGCGAGCGATGACCTCAGCCGGGGCGCAGGAGGGCGAGCGCTTCGAGCGTGTCAGTGAGCGCCGCGCTGCGATTGCGCGGGCCCTCGACCTCGCGCAGTCCGGCGACCTCGTGCTGCTGGCGGGCAAGGGCCACGAGTCGACCATCGAGCGCGCGTCCGGCCCGGTCCCGTGGGACGAACGGGCGGTGGCGGCGGACCTGATCTCGGAGCGCTTCGAGACCTAGTCCCGCGGGACGGCCTCGGCATCATCCTGCGAGCCTTTGTGCACACGAACGCAACCGCCCGCCGGGGCGGCTTGGTGTGCGTGTGCACTAGCGAGGTGCGGGCGATTGAGGGGAGCCGAAGGAGGGCGAGCAACCCTGTCCACGTTCAATCTATACGGGCACCGGGGGCTTGCAGCAAGACGCCGGTCGTGCCGGATACTCCGCGGCCCACTGCCCGAGCTGCGCCGACGGGAGGACAGCCATGACAGAGCACGCGGTCGTGATCGCCGGAGGCGGGCCAACCGGCCTGATGCTGGGCGCCGAGTTGACGCTTGCCGGAGTCGACGTCGCCGTCTTCGAACGGCGTCCCAACCAGGACCTCGCCGGGTCGCGCGCGGGAGGCCTCCACGCCCGAACCCTCGAGGTCTTCGATCAGCGCGGCATCGCCGAGCGGTTCGTCTCCGAGGGCCAAGTGGTCCCGACCGCCGGTTTCGCCTTCATCCCTCTCGACCTCAGCGACTTCCCCAGCCGTCACAACTACGTCCTCGGACTGTGGCAGAACCACATCGAGCGCATCCTCGCCGCGTGGGTGCGCGAGATTGGCGTGCCGGTGCACTACGGCAACGAGGTGACCGGGTTCGAGCAGGACGAGTCAGGCGTCGAGGTTCAATTCGCGGACGGGCGGACGCTGCGAGCGGCGTACCTCGTGGGGTGCGACGGCGGACGCAGCCTCGTGCGGAAGGCGGCCGGCATCGACTTCCCCGGGTGGGATCCGACGATCAGCCACCTCCTCGCGCAGGTCGAGGTGACCGAGGAGCCGCCGCTCGGCGTCCACCGCGACGCGCTCGGCGTGCACTCCTTCGGCAGAACGGACTACGAGATCCGCGACGGCCAGGTGGTGTTCGCGGACCACGGCCCCGTGGGCGTGATGGTCACCGAGCGCGAGCCCGGCGCCACGGACGACCCTTCGTTGGACGACCTCCGCGAGGCGCTGATCGCCGTCTACGGAACGGACTATGGCATCCACAGCCCAACGTGGCTGACGCGGTTCACCGACATGTCGAGGCAGGCCGCGATCTACCGCGCTCGGCGCGTGTTGCTCGCAGGCGACGCCGCCCACATCCACTACCCCGCCGGCGGACAGGGCCTCAACACCGGCGTGCAGGACGCGGTGAACCTCGGCTGGAAGCTGGCGCAGGTGGTGAAGGGGACATCGCCAGAGAGCCTGCTCGACACCTACCACGCCGAGCGCCACCCGGTCGCCGCGCGGGTGCTGCACAACACGATGGCGCAGGTCACGCTCAATCGCCCGGACGAGCGCACGAAGGCGCTGCACGAGACTCTCGGCGAACTCCTCAGCATGGACGAGCCGCGGAGGCGCATCGCCGGCGAGATCACGGCCCTCGACATCCGCTACGACCTCGGCGAGGGCCACCCACTGCTCGGGCGTCGCATGCCGGACCTCGACCTGGTGACCGCCAGCGGCCCGCTGCGCACGTACGCGCTGCTCCACGAGGCACGGCCGGTGCTGCTCAACCTTGGAGCCAGCGGCAGCCTCGAGGTGACACGTTGGTCGGACCGCGTCCGGCTCGTCGAGGCGACGTACGACGGCGCGTGGGAACTCCCGGTCGTCGGGGAGGTCGGTGCGCCCGCCGCTGTCCTGATCCGGCCTGACGGACACGTGGCGTGGGTCGGCGACGGCACCGACGGCGGCCTCGCCGAGGCGCTTACCACCTGGTTCGGTCTGCCCGCGACCGGCTAGCGCGAACGCTGCCCGCGGCCCACCGCCTGCGGTACAGTCGCCCCGCCGCGCATCGAGGCGCGGGCACGCGAGGAGACCCGCATGACGACGCTCGACCAGGACACGATCATGGCGCTGGTGCAGCAGGACCAGTCGCACCTGATCCACCCGCAGTGGTTCGCGCCGGACCACCAGGATCCGATCATCTTCGAGCGCGGCGAGGGAGTCTGGCTCGTCGACGTCCGTGGCCGGCGCTACATCGACGCGCTGTCCTCGCTCTGGAACGTCGCCGTCGGGCACGGTCGCGGCGAACTGGCGGATGCCGCCGCCGAGCAGATGCGCAAGGTCGCTTTCACCAACAACTACGTGGGCTTCTCGAACGAGCCCGCGATCCGGCTCGCGGCGAAGGTGATCGACCTCGCGTACGACAACATGAGCGGCGTGTTCTTCACGAACTCCGGCTCGGAGTCGAACGAGGGCGCGTTCAAGGTCGCGCGGTTCTACTGGAACCTCAAAGGCCGCCCCTCGAAGGTGAAGCTGATCGCGAGGGAGCGCGCCTACCACGGCGGGACGCTCGCGACCTCCTCGATGACGGGCCTCCCGGTGTTCTGGAAGTACTTCGGCCCGCTGTTGCCCGAGGTCGTCCACACGAGCCGCCCCGCGAACCTCGAGTGCGACTGTGAGCCCAACACCGACGGCGAGTGCGCGCACTGGCTCGAGGAGGCGATCAAGCGCGAGGGGCCCGACACCGTCGCGGCGTTCATCGCCGAGCCGATCAAGGGCGCGGGCGGTGTCTGGACGCCGTCACCCGAGTACTTCGCGAAGGTCCGCGAGATCTGCGATCGCTACGAGGTGCTGTTCGTCGCCGACGAGGTGATCACCGGCTTCGGACGCACGGGGCGCTGGTTCGCGCTCGAGAACTGGAACGTGCAGCCGGACATCCTCAGCATTGCCAAGGCGATCACCTCCGGCTACGTGCCGATGGGCGCCTTCATCGTCAGCAACGAGATCCACGATGCCCTGCTCGATCTCCCGCCCGATGCGCGGTTCATGCACGCCTACACCAACAGCGCGCACCCGACAGCAGCCGCGGTCGGCCTGCGCAACCTCCAGATCATGGAGGACGAGGGCCTCATCGAGAACGCCGCGCGCATGGGCGAACGGCTCGGCGAGGGGCTGCAGCACGCCCTCGGTGGCCATCCGCACGTGGCGAACCTCCGCCACCTCGGGCTGATGGCGGGCTTCTCGCTGGTGCGCGACGCAGAAGCGGGTACGCCGTTCGAGGCGTCCGAGGGCATCGGCGGCAAGGTGGCGAAGCACATGCGCGAGGAGAGCGGCGTCATCACGCGCTTCGTCGGCGACCACCTCGTCTTCGCGCCGCCTCTGGTCATCGACGAGTCGGAGGTGCAGCAGATCGTCGACGCGGCGGATCGTGCGGTCCGAGCGGTCACCGGGGGCTAGATCTGTTCACCATCATGAGTGGATTGACGAGCGAGTCCCGCGCTCGCTACTGTCGGATCAGAGAAAGGAGGTGATGCGCATGTCGGACGATCGTAGTCGGAGGGCTGTGAACCGGAGGTCAGGCGCTCTCTCCTCGGAGGTGCGCGCCGGCTAAAGGCTCACAGCCTTTCCGGCTTACGACAGACGCCCCGGCGAATGCCGGGGCGTCTTCGCGTTTCCCGCTATGCTCGGCAGCGCATCCAGGAGGCTGCCGGTGCCGTTCGACCTTGACCGCTACCAGTCGTCGCTGCTGAATCCCAACGGGATCGGTTCAGTCGTGCTCTACGTCGAGAGCACGGCATCGACGATGGACGACGCGCGACTGGGAGCCGACGAGGGTGGTGGCTGCGGCACCGCGTACGTCGCTGGCCAGCAGACGGCCGGTCGGGGGAGACAGGGCCGCTCCTGGGTCTCCGCCCCGGGGACCGGTCTGTACGTCACGTACCATCTCTGCGCCCCCGAGTCGGAGGAGGCCGCACTGTTCGCGATCGCCGGCGCGCTGGCAGTCGCAGACGCCGTCCGCGTGACCACAGGTGTCGAAACGAACTTCAAGTGGCCGAACGACATCCTGCTGAACGGCCGCAAGCTCTGCGGGGTGCTCGCCGAGTCGCGGATCTCAAACGTCCCCGGCCGAGGTGTCGACGTGTTTCTCGGGATCGGCCTCAACCTGCGCACGAATCCGAACATGCCCCCGGACATCGCCCCGATCGCGACGAGCCTCGAGGAGGCGGGCGTGCCGGTGCCGGAGCTCGAGCGGCTGCTCGCGGCGCTGTCCGACGCACTCGATGTGAACGCGGGGCTCACGCTCACCGAGCCCGGGATCATCGTTGGAGAGTGGCGAAACCGCCTCGGTACCCTTGGGCGGCACGTGCACCTCGCTACCCCCAGTGGCGCGGAGATCGAGGGCGACGCCATCGACGTGACCTCGCGGGGTGAGCTCATTCTCCACCTGGACGATGGATCGGCGAAGATCGTTGCTGCGGGCGACGTCACGACGCTGCGCTGACTCGCAGCGTCTCGCGTTGACCCTATGCGGCGTCACCTCGTACCCTCGTTGACAATGAGCGAATACCTCTTCCTCGACGCGACCGGCCACGCCCATGCGCATCACGTGCATCGACGGCCGTCGCGCGCCTGCTTGCTCCGCTAGTCCCGCACCAGCACCCGCAACGCAAGCCGCGACGGCCACCGGCGTCGCGGCTTTCCTGTGTCCGCGACGCACTTCGAGGTAGCGCGGACGGGGATGGCGTGCGGGCGAAGGGCTCTACAATGACGGCGAACGCGACGGCAACGGACGAGGCGGCATCGATGCTCGAACGCGGGCTTCGCTCCAGCGGCATGCGCGACCTCGATCCCGACGAACTCGCCAGCCTGCGTGACGTTGAGCGGCGGTTCCTCGAGGTAACAGGGGCGCGCGGCTACCGCGAGATCCGCACGCCCGCGCTCGAGCCGCTGCACCTCTACTCCGCGAGCGGCGCACTCTCGCCGCAGCTGCTCGATCGCGTCTACTCCTTCCTCGACTGGGACGGCTGGAGCGGCGAGCGCGTCGTCCTGCGTCCCGACTCGACGGTACCTGCCGCCCGCTGGTACGCGGAGCGGGCCGGCGGCGAGGCGGCGCGTCTTTCGTACGTCCAGCCCGTCTACCGCTTCGCACCCGAGGGGGGCAGCCGAGAGCAGTGGCAGTGCGGCGTCGAACTGTTCGGGCTTGCGGCACCCGAAGCAGACAGCGAGCTCCTGTTGCTGGCGCGCGAACTCGTGACGGCGCTCGGGCTCGGGGAGCCGTCCTTCGACCTTGCTCACGCCGGCCTCGTGCGCGCGGCGCTGGCGGCGGCGGGACTCGACGAGGCGCAGCAGATCGACGCCTACGACCAGCTGCTGAACGCAGAGACCGAGGCGGTCGAGCGCCTGCTGATCGACTACCCCCAGGGCAGCTCAGCGCTGCGCCTGCTCTTCGGGGTGGAGGGCGACGCCTCGGGCTACCTCGCGAACCTGCGCGCGACGCTCGTGCGGGCCGTGCCTGAGGCGGACGCCGCCGTCGCGGAGCTCGAGGCGGTCGCGGCCGCTCTCGATGCAGCGGGGTGCGCGTACCGCATCCGCCCTGCCTCTGTGCGCAACTTCGAGTACTACACCGGCGTGACCTTCGTGGTGCGCACAAACGGCGTCGGGTGCCTCGCCGGCGGCCGCTACGACGGGCTGGTCGAGGCGGTAGGAGGCGATCCGGCGCCCGGCAGCGGGTTTGGCGCCGACCTCCTGCGGCTGGCGGCGCTCGCGAACGGCGGGGAGGGCGGACGATGATCCGCGTCGCCCTGCCTCGAGGCGAGCTGCGTGAGCCGCTCGCGGAGCGTCTCGCTGCCGTCGACTTCGTCGCCGAGGGGTACGCCTCGGGCGCACGTACGTACCGCTTCCAGGTCGAGGGCCGCGAGGGCGTCACCGTGCGGGTCTTCTCGGACCGCGACATCCCGATCCAGGTCGCTCTCGGTCAGTACGACCTCGGCGTCGCGAGTCGCGTCTGGGTCGACGAGCTGCTGGTGAAGTATCGCCATGACTCGATCGTGCCGATCCGGCCGCTCGATGTCGGGGAGCAGCGGCTCGTGCTCGCCGGGGCGCGGGGCGCCAGTCTCGAGGCGGCGGCCGACGACCGCCTCGTGACCGTGGCCACCGAGTACCCCAACCTCGCCGAGCGTTACCTGGCTCGGTCCCGCGTGCCTGCGTATCGCCTGTTCGAGGCGTGGGGCAACGCTCAGGCCTGGGCGCCCGACGACGCCGACTTCGCCGTCGTGCCGTCGGCTGCGCTGGCTGGCGAGGACCTCGAGGAACTGGCGGAGGTGCACCGAGGCGGCGCCTGGCTCATCGGCAACCGCGAGGCGCTCGCGCGGAAGGACCTCGCTGCTGCGCTCGAGCCGCTCCTGCGGCTGCCCGCCGGGCGTCCGGGCGGGGGCCCGGCCGAACCGCGGCCGCTGGCGGTCCGCCGTGGCGTGCGCACACCCTCGTTGCCCGCGCGCTCGACGCTGCGCATCGCGGTGCCGGACGGACACGCTCAGCGCCACACGGTGACCGCGCTCGCCGAGGCGGGCGTCGCGTTCGAGGGCTACGACGAGCAGCGCGCCGTGCGCCGCCCCACCTCGGACATCCCCGGCGTCGAGGTGAAGGTGATCCGGCCGCAGGACATGCCGCGGGCGGTCGCGCTCGGCATGTTCGACCTCGCGATGACGGGGCGGGACTGGCTCGCGGCGCACCAGGCGCTGTACCCCTCCTCGCCGGTCGTGGAACTGGCCGACCTTCGCCGCAGTCGCTACGAGCTCGGCGCGGTGGTCCCGGAGGACCTGCCGGTCGACACGATCCAGGAGGCCGTGGCGTACTGGCGTCGCGACGACCCGTCCCTGCCGATCCGCGTGGCCTCGGAGTACGCGCCGCTCGCGGATCAGTATGCCCGCGACCGGCGCCTGGGCCGCTATCGTGTGATCCCGATCTCGGGTGCCTCGGAGGGGTTCGTTCCTGAGGATGCGGACATCCTGATCGAGGGCTCGGAGACCGGCACGACGCTGCGTGCGAACCGGCTGCGGATGCTCGACGTGATCATGATCTCGACCAACTGTGTCATCGGCTCGACCCTTGCGCCCGAGGGGGAGCGCGGCCGGCTCCGCGCCGAACTCGTGGAGCGGCTCGCGAGCGCGGCGGCCGCGGGAGCGCAGGCCTGAGATGCCGTCGATCGGCCAGCACATGACGCGCGCTCGTGCCATCGCCGACGCGCTGCGCCACCCGGCGATCGACGCCGAGCGCGGTGCGTTCTACTTCGGCGCGTCCGCGCCGGACGTGCGCGTGATCACGCGGCGGGACCGCATCCACACGCACTTCTTCGACCTCGACCGCTTCGAACCCCAGGACTCGGTCGTGAGCATGTTCGAGGCCTATCCCGAGCTCGCCGAGGCACGCGCTCTGGATAGCGAAACGCGTGCGTTCATGGCCGGGTACATCACGCACCTCATCCTCGACGAGGTCTACATCGAGACGATGTTCCGGCCGTTCTTCGGGGCGGAATCGCCGATGAAGGACGACCTCTTCGGTAACGTCCTCGACCGCGCGTTGCAGTACGAGATGAACCGGCGCGAGATGGAGGACGAGCACGCCGCCGAGCAGCTGATCTCGGCGCTCGGGCTCTGCACCACCTCGAATGGCTGCACCTTCATCGAAGACGAGTTCCTCGAGCGCTGGCGCGACGTCGTGCTGGACTTCGCGCGGGCCGGGGCGAGCTGGGACCGCTTCCCACGGATGATGAACATCCACCTCAAGCGCGCGGGGTTCTCCGAGGAGGAGATCGACCAGTTCACTGCCGACGGTCCGGCGCTGGCGAAGCAGGCACTCGACTACGTGGGCGAGGAGCGCGTTCGCGAGTTCATCGCGCGCGCCGACGCACGGGCGACGCAGCGCGTGCGCGAGTACCTCGGCGAGCCGGACGGCACGACGGGCGCCTCGAAATGACCCGCTCGCTCCGCATCGTGGAGGGCGCGGCGGCCGGCCGCGAGGAGGTGCTGCGCCGCGAGCCGCTGCAGACGCGCGAGCTGCCCGAGGCCCTGCGGCGCTCGATCCGCGAGACGTTCGGCGAGGACCTCGACGCCGCCGCCTACGTCGCGAGGCTGATCGAGGAGGTGCGCCGGGACGGTGACGCGGCCGTCACCCGCTACTCGCAGCGCTTCGACGGTTCGTCCTACGAGGCCATCGAGGTGTCGCGCGCGGAGATCGACACTGCGTTCAAGGAGACCCCGCGCGAGCTGATCGAGGCGATCACCTTCGCCGCCGACCGAGTGCGCCGCTACCACGAGTCGCAGGCGCAGCACGCCCCGCGTGGCTTCATCGACGACGGCCTCGGCCAGATCGTGAACCCGATCCGGCGCGCGGGTATCTACATGACCGGCAGCGACGCCGCTCTCCCGTCTTCGGTGGTGCACACCGCCGTCCCGGCGGCCGTGGCGGGGGTCGAGGAGATCGTGGGGGTCACGGCGGCGCGCGCGGATGGGAGCGTGCACCCGCTCAAGCTCGTGGCCGCCGAGGTCAGCGGGGTGCACCGTGTCTTCCGCGCCTCGGGCGCACAGGCGATCGCCGCGCTCGCGTACGGCACCGAGTCGATCCCGCGCGTGGACAAGATCTTCGGGCCGGGCGGGATCTTCGTGACGCTGGCGAAGCAGCAACTGTTCGGCGTCGTGGGCATCGACGCGCTCTACGGGCCGACGGAGACGCTCGTGCTCGCCGACGACTCAGCACACGTCGACCTCTGTGCCGCCGACCTCCTCGCGCAGGCGGAGCACGACGTGCTCGCGACGCCCGTGCTGATCACGACGAGCCGCGCGCACGCCGAGGCCGTCGCCGAGCAGGTCGAGGTGCAGCTCGAGACGCTCGAGCGCGGCGCCATCGCCCGCGCGGCGATCGAGCGCGGCGGCGCCGTCGTCGCGGCCGACCTCGACGAGGCGGTCGAGCTGGCGAACGAGTTCGCCCCCGAGCACCTCTGCCTGCTGACGCGCGAGAACGAGCGGCTGATCGGCCGGGTGCGCAACGCCGGCGGCATCTTCGTCGGCGAGTCCTCGCCCGAGGTGCTGGGTGACTACGTCGCGGGGCCGAGCCACGTGATGCCGACGGGCGGCTCCGCCCGCTTCGCCTCGCCGCTGTCGGTCAACGACTTCCTCCGCGTGATGTCGCTCGTCGACCTCTCGCGCGCCGAGCTGCGGCGCATCGGGCCGTCGGCGGCGACGCTCGCACGCGCGGAGGGGCTGACGGGCCACGCACGGGCCATCGAGCTGCGGCTGGAGGGACGCTAGCGATGCCGCGCTTCGACCCGCGCGAGGGACTGCGGCCCACGCTGCGCGCGCTGACGGGCTACGTCCCGATCGAGCCGCCCGAGGAGGTCGCTGCGCGCTACGGCATCCCGCCCGAGCGGATCGTGAAGCTCGACGGCAACGAGAACCCCTACGGCCCGTCGCGGAAGGCCCGCGCCGCGCTGGCCGCCCTCGGTGAGGACGGGGCACACCGCTACCCCGACCCCGACCAGCGGCGCCTTCGAGCGGCGCTCTCGAGTCACCTCGGTGTGCCCGCGGAGTGCATCGTCGCCGGCGCGGGCTCGGACGAGCTGATCGACCTGGTGTTCCGCACGTATGTCGAGCCGGACGACCGCATCGTGGTCGCCTCGCCGACCTTCGGGATGTATGCCTTCGACGCCGAGCTGCACGGCGCGCAGTGCGTCGACGTGCCGCGCGGCGACGACTGGTCCCTCGACGCCGAGGGCCTGCTCGCGGCGGCGTCCGAGGCGAAGGCGGTCTTCATCCCGTCGCCGAACAACCCGACGGGCGACGTGCTGCCGCCGCGCCTCGCAGAGGCGCTGCTCGAGCAGGGCGCGCTGCTCGTCGTGGACGAGGCGTACATCGAGTTCTCGCACGCGGAGTCGCTCGCCGCCCTCGCCGCCGAGGGCGCGCCGCTGATCGTGCTGCGCACGTTCTCGAAGTGGGGCGGGCTCGCCGGACTGCGCGTCGGCTACGGGGTGATGCCGCGCGAGATCGCGGCGACCTTCCTCCAGGTGAAGCAGCCGTACGACCTCAACGTTGCCGCCGAGGTCGCCGCGCTCGCCAGCCTCGAGGACCGCGCGGAGCTCGACGACCGCGCCTGCCGCATCACCGGCGAGCGGGAGCGGATGTCGGAGGCGCTGCGCGGCCTCGGCTGGGTCGCGCCGTACCCCTCGGAGGCGAACTTCGTGCTCTGCCGGCTGGAGCGCGGCGGCGGCGAGGCGGTGCGCGAGGGTCTGCGGCGGCGCGGTGTGTTCATCCGCTACTTCGACACGGAGCGGTTGCGTGACCACGTCCGCATCTCCGTGGGCACGTCCGAGGACACCGACCGCCTCATCGAGGCGCTGCGAGAGGTAGGCCAGGAGCTTGGCTAGCAACGGGAACGTCGCGCTGCCGGGGGACCGCACGGCGGTCGTCGAGCGCAGCACGGCGGAAACGAAGATCCACGTCGAGTTGAACGTCGACGGGACCGGCCGCGCCGAGGTCCGCACCGGCATCGGCTTCTACGACCACATGCTGACGGCGTTCGCGCGCCACGGCCGCTTCGACCTCGTGGCGACGTGCGACGGCGACCTGCACATCGACCCGCACCACTCGATGGAGGACACGGCGATCGCGCTCGGCGCCGCGTTCGACCAGGCGCTCGGCGACCGCGCGGGCATCGTGCGCATGGGAGACGCGACGGTGCCCCTCGACGAGGCGCTGGTGCACGCGGTGATCGACATCTCCGGCCGCCCCTACGCGGCAACCGGCTTCGACTGGGTCGGCGAGCGCATCGGCGAGATGCCGACGGAGATGGTCGCGCACGTGATCCAGTCGTTCTCGGTGGGCGCGCGGCTTACGGTGCATGTCCGCCAGCTCGCGGGCGCCAACGACCACCACATCGCAGAGGCGACGATGAAGGCGCTCGGCCGCGCCCTCGACGCCGCCACGCGCCCCGACGCACGCATCGCCGGCGTCATCCCGTCGACGAAGGAGACGCTGACGACATAAGCATCGTCAGACGGAGGCGGCCATGCGACTGCTGCTCACGGGTTTCGAGCCGTTCGGTGTCGAGACGCTGAACCCGTCGCACGAGGTCGTGCGTGCGCTCTCCTCGGATCCCCCGGCGGGCGTCGAGGTTCACGCGCTCATCCTGCCAGTGGTGGGGCGCATCTCGTTCGAGCGGCTGCTTCCGGCGTTCGAGGCGGGCGGTTACGACGCCTGGCTCGGCCTCGGCGAGGCGGGCGGACGTCCGCACCTCTCGGTCGAGCGCGTCGGCATCAACGTGCTCGTCGACCGTGGCCCGCTGAGCGACGACCACGGCGAGCAGGTGCTCGTCGAGGACGGCGCGGCTGCGTACTTCTCGTCGCTGCCGGTCGCCGCGCTCGCAGAGACGATGTCCGCAGCGGGCGCGCCGACCCGCGTCTCGAACACGGCCGGTACCTACATCTGCAACGAGGTCCTCTACGCGATGGGCCACCACCTCGCGACGACCGGCCGCGCGGTCCCCGGGGGCTTCATCCACCTCCCGTACCTGCCCGCGCAGACGGTCTCGAAGCCCGCCCAACCCTCGATGGCCCTCGAGACGCAGGTGCTCGGCGTACGCGCGGCGATCGCGTTCGTTGCCGAGTTGGTGGCCTCGAGGACAGCCGTCAGGACGGCATGAACTCCCCCAGCCGCTGCCGCTGCCGCCCCGCACCGTCGAAGTTCGCGGGGTCGAGCCAGGCCTCGAGGGCGGCGCGGATCGCGGGCCACTCGCTGTCGAGGATCGAGAACCAGGCGCTGTCGCGGTTGCGGCCCTTGAGGACGACCGCCTGGCGGAAGGTGCCCTCGTAGCGGAAGCCGAGGCGCTCCGCCGCCGCGCGGGAGGCGGCGTTGTGGCTGTCGCACTTCCACTCGTAGCGGCGGTAGCCGAGCTCGTCGAAGGCGCGACGCGCCATCAGGTACATCGCCTCGGTCGCGGCGGGCGTGCGCTGGAGCAGCGGCGAATAGGCGAGGTGGCCGACCTCGATCACCCCGTTCGGCGGATCGATGCGGAGGTGACTCGCCACGCCGACCGGCCGCTCGCTCGCGCGGTCAACGATCGCGAAGAAGAGGGGGTCGTCACCGAGCGCGTGGGCCTCGGCCCATTCGCGGTAGGACACGACGGTCGGGAACGGGCCGTAGTTGAGGTAGGTCCAGTTGCGCCCCTCCGTGTCGAGGGCGAAGGACGCCTGCAGCGCCTCGGCGTGACGCTCGAGGTCGAGGGGCTCGAGGCGGCAGAGGCGACCCTCCATCGGCTCACGCGAAGGCCGAGGTCGTGCGGTCCAGTCCTCGACGGGCGGACCGACCGGCTGCCCGAGATGGTTCGTTAACTGGGTCACAGCATGCCTCCGCGGTCACGCTACTCCCGCTCCGTGCGCGAGAGGCCACGCCCCTCGTGCCAGGACTCAATCACCATCCGGTCGCCTGCCTCGTTGAGGCCGGCGATCACCACCTCGGTGATGTCGACGCGGAAGAGGTGCGCGCCCGACGCCTGGTGGTGCTCGCCGATGATCGCGCGGATACGGGCGGGGTCGGTCTCCTCGATGCCGCGGCCGGCGAACTTCGAGTCGCCGCTCCAGCCGGCCGCTGCGTCGGCGGGGTCCGGCACGATGGAGGCGCTGTGCAACGCAAGGCGTGGGTCGCGCTGCAGGTCGCGCGCCTTGAGCGAGCCCGACATCATCCCCAGCCACATCTCACCCTCGGCAAAGACGGTCTCGATGCCGCTGATGCGCGGCGAGCCGTCGCGCCGGAGTGTCGCGAGCGTCTTGTGCAGGTTCGCGTCGAGGATCGCGCGGGCGCGCTCCGCAAACTCCGGCGCCTCGTCTACCAGCTGCTGCCAGCTCGCCATGTCCCCTCCCTCGATGAGGTGTAGAGCGTGATAGGGAAGCGCATCTCGGGCTCTCGGGCTACCCTCGGCGCATGGCCGACCCGACCACCGCCGACCTGCTCGCGTTCGCCCTCGAACTCGCGGACGCCGCCGACGCCGTCACGCTGCCCCACTTCCGGGGTGACCTCGAGGTGCTGCGCAAGGACGACGGCACGCTCGTCACGCTCGCCGACCGCGAGGGCGAAGCGACACTGCGGCGGCTGATCCTCGAGCGCTTCCCGGACCACGCGATCCTCGGCGAGGAGGAGGGGCTGCACGCGGGGACCGACGGCGCCGCGCGCTGGGTGCTCGACCCGGTCGACGGGACGCACAACTTCGCACGCGGCATTCCGGTGTGGGCGACGCTCATCGCGGTCGAGCGCGGCGGCGTGTTCGAGGTCGGCGTGGCCTCGGCGCCCGCGCTCGGCACGCGCTGGTGGGCGGGGCGCGGCCTCGGCGCGTGGCGCGCAGCTCTCCTTCGCGAAGCTGGGACTGGCGAGGCCGAGCGCATCCACGTCTCGACGCGCGAGCTCGTGGCCGACGCGCAGATCCTCTACGGCTCGTACTCGCTGACGCTGGGGGCGTGGGGCGGACGGGCCGACGGGCTGCTGCGCGACGCCTGGCGCACGCGCGGCCTCGGTGACTTCTGGGGGCACTGTCTCGTGGCGGAGGGCGCAGCCGAGGCGATGCTCGAGGGCGCGATCAGCCCGTGGGACATCGCGGCGTTGCTCGTCATCGTCGAGGAGGCCGGGGGCCACCTCACGGACGTCAACGGCGTCGCCACGATCGAGGCGGGCCACTGCATCACCACGAACGCCGCGCTGCACGACGAGGTGCTGCGCCGGCTGCGCGGATAGCGACCGGGCCGGCGGGCGGCGGCCACGCGCCGAGCGTGCGCGGCTCTTCCGAACGGGGGTGCGGGGGGCTAGACTCGACGGCGTCTCCCCAGGGACGGTGACCGGCGCTGGCCACTCCCGCGCGCGAGCAATACCTGCGGCTCAAGGCGCAGCACCCGGACGCGGTGCTGCTCTTCCGCATGGGTGACTTCTACGAGACGTTCGACGGGGACGCCGAGCTCGTGGCTGGCGTGCTCGGGATCGCGCTGACCTCGCGGCCGATGGGGCGCGCGGAGGGGCGCGTGCCGCTCGCCGGCATCCCCTGGCACCAGCTCGAGCGCCACCTCGAGCGGCTCGTGGCTGCCGGCCACCGCGTCGCCATCTGCGAGCAGACCTCCGAGCCCGGCAACGGGCTGGTCGAGCGGCGGATCGTGCGCGTGGTCACGCCCGGCACGGTGGATGCCGGCGCGTTGCTCGAGGGCGGCGGCAACAACTGGCTCGTCGCCGTCGGCCCGGGGGGCACGGGCGCGCAGGCGACCGGCGAGCCGCGCTACGGGGTCGCCGCCTGCGACGTGACGACGGGCGAGCTCGAGTGCCGCGTGGCCACGGAGGCGGAGCTCGCGGCGGAGTGGGCGCGGCTGCGCCCGCGCGAGGCGCTGCTCGCCGAGGGGGTGGACGGCGCGCTCGCGCCACCGGGAGCGCTCGTGCTGCGGCGGCCGGCGCGCGGCTTCGAGCCGGCACGCGCGGTGCGCGAGCTCGAGGCGCGCTACGCGGTCGCGACGCTCGACGGGTTCGGGCTCGACGGCCTCGAGGCGGGCGTGGGCGCGACGGGCGCGCTCGTGGACTACGTGGCGGAGACCTGGCCCGCGGCGCTGCCGCACCTGCGGCCGCCCCGCGGGGTGCGCGGCGGCGAGTTCGTCGAGCTGGACGCGCAGACCCGCCGCAACCTCGACCTGTTCGAGGGCGCGCGCGCCTCCGGCGGCGGGTCGCTCCTCGAGACGCTGGACCGCACGCTCACGCCGATGGGGGCGCGGCTGCTGCGCGAGCGCATCGGGCGGCCGCTGCGGCGCCTGCCGGAGATCGAGGCACGGCTCGACCAGCTGGAAACGCTCGCGGGGGCGCCGCTCGCACGCGCGGCGCTACGGCGCGCGCTGCGGGGGCTGCCGGACCTCGAGCGGCTGCTCGGCCGCGTGCGCGCGGGCACGGCCACGGCGCGACAGCTGGTGACGCTGCGGCACGGCCTCGAGCGGCTGCCAGTCGCGGCGGCGGCGGTGGTGGATACCGGGGAAGCGCTCACCGTCGAGGCCGCCGCGCTCGGGGCGGCGCGCGAGGCGGCCGAGGCAATCGCGCTGGCGCTCGCCGACGAGCCGCCGGCGGACGTCTCCGAGGGCGGCACCGTACGTGCGGGGTTCGACGCGGAGATCGACGCGCTGCGCACGCTCGCGGGGGACGCGCGCGAGGCGCTCGCCGCACTGGAGGCGGAGGCGCGCGCGCACAGCGGGATCGCCGCTGTCAAGGTTGGCTACCACCGCGTCTTCGGCTACTACCTCGAGCTGCCGCGCTCGCAGGCGGAGCGCGCGCCGGCCGAGTGGGAGCCGCGCCAGACGCTCGCCGCGGCCGTCCGCTACCGCAACGCCGCGCTGGCCGGGCTCGAGGCGCGCATCCTCGCCGCGAAGGACGAGCTGGAGACCGCGGAGCGCGCGGTGCTCGCCCGCGTCCGCCAGCAGGTGGCCGAGGCCGGCCCCGGCATCGAGCGCGCCGCCGCGGCCGTGGCGCGGCTCGACGTGGCAGCCGCGCTCGCGGAGGTGGCCGCCGAGGGTGGCCCTGTTTCGGGAGGTGCTCCCTCCGGCCGCTGGGTGCGCCCGGTACTCGCCGAGCAGGGGCCGATCGTGCTCGAGGGCGCGCGCCACCCGGTCGTCGAGCGGCGGCTCGAGCGCGGCGAGTTCGTGCCGAACGACGTCGCGCTCGGCGAGGGGGCGGACGTCGTGATCGTGACCGGGCCGAACATGGGCGGGAAGTCCACCTACCTGCGGCAGGCGGCGCTCTGCGTGCTGCTCGCGCAGGCCGGGTCGTTCGTGCCGGCGGCCGCTGCGCGCATCGGCCTCGTGGACCGCATCTTCGCGCGGGTGGGCGCGCAGGACGACATCGCGGCCGGGCAGTCCACGTTCATGGTCGAGATGGTGGAGACCGCGGCGATCCTGCACCAGGCGACCGAGCGCTCGCTCGTGATCCTGGACGAGGTGGGCCGAGGCACCTCGACGTGGGACGGCCTCGCGATCGCACGCGCGGTCGTCGAGCACCTGCATCACCGCCCCGCCGGCACGCCGCGCACGCTCTTCGCCACGCACTACCACGAGTTGACTGCGCTCGCCCAGACCCTGCCGCGCGTCGCGAACCGCTCGGTCGCCGTCGCCGAGCAGGGCGGCGAGGTGGTCTTCCTGCACCGCATCGTCGAGGGCGGCGCGGACCGGTCGTACGGCGTGCACGTCGCGGCGCTCGCCGGGCTGCCGCGCGCCGTCGTGGACCGCGCGCGCGAGCTGCTGCATCAACTCGAGGCGGAGCGGCCCGCACAACGTGGGGACGCCGCGGGACAGCTGTCGCTGCTCGGCGCGTTGAGAGTGGAGCCGCTGAACGCCTCAACCACGCTCCCTCCGGTCGCAGGGCCTGATCCGCTCCTCGGTGAGCTCGCCGCGCTCGAGCCGGACGCGCTCTCGCCGCTCGAGGCGCTGCAGCGGCTCTACGAGCTGCGCCGCGAGGCGCGCGATCGCCTCGCGCTCGAGGGCTGAGCCCGCGTGACCATCGAGACCGGCGCCGCGATCCGCGTGCTGCCGCCGGAGGTGGCGGCGCGGATCGCCGCGGGCGAGGTGATCGCGCGCCCGGCCTCGGTGGTGAAAGAGCTCGTCGAGAACGCGCTCGATGCGGGCGCGCGCAGCATCGAGGTGCTGGTCGAGGACGGCGGCGTGTCGCGCATCCGCGTGCGCGACGACGGCTGCGGCATCCCGCCCGAGCAGCTCGTCGACGCGCTCGAACGCCACGCGACCTCGAAGCTGCGGCAGGCCGAGGACCTCTTTGCGATCCGCACGCTCGGCTTCCGCGGCGAGGCGCTGGCCTCGATCGTCGCGGCGGCGGCGGTGGACCTCGTGACGCGGCCCGCGGGGCAGGAGGCGGCGGCGCTGGCCCGAGCGCGCGACGGGCGGCTCGCGCACCTGGGGGCCGCGGCGGCCGCGCCGGGGACCACCGTCGAGGCGCGCGACCTCTTCGCGGCGCTGCCGGCACGGCGGCGCTTCCTGCGCTCGCCCCGCGCCGAGACGCGCGCGATCGCGGAGGCCGTCGCGGACGCGGCGCTCGCGCATCCGGAGGTGGCGTTCCGGCTCGTGGCGGACGGGCGCACGCTGCTCGCGTCGCCGGGGACCGGGGACCTGCGCGACGGGTTCGCCGCGGTCCACGGCGAGGAGCTGGCGGCAGCGCTGCTGCCGGTCGGCCTCGCCCGTGCGGCCGCGCCGGATGCCGAGGACGCCGGGGCGCGCGTCGAGGTGAGCGGGCTCGTCAGCGCACCGTCCGCGCACCGCGCGGCGCGGACGGCGCTGCACCTCGTGGCGAACGGCCGGCCGATCGCCTCGCGTGCGCTCGCCTTCGCGGTCGAGCGGGCGTACGAGGGGCTGCTGCCGTCCGGGCGGCACCCGGCGGGTGTCGTGCGCATCGAGGCGCCGCCCGAGCAGGTGGACGTGAACGTGCACCCCCAGAAGGCGGAGGTGCGCTTCCGCCACGAGCGCTTCGTCGCCTCGAGCGTGACGCGCGCCGTGCGGGAGGCGCTCGCCGGGGCGGGCGTCGCGGCGTGGCCGGAGGCTGGACTCGGCGTGGCGCTGCCGGGGGATGGCGCTGGTTCCGAGGTGCGCTCGGTGATCGCCGGCGCGCAGGCGGCGTCGGGGGTGCTGCTGCCGGCGGACCTCGCCAACTACGCTCCTGCGCCATGGCGACTGCCGGAGGACGGCGAGACTTCCGAGGGGGCGTGGTTCGACAAGCTCACCACGAACGGGAATGGGAACGGAGCAGGACAGCACGCCGAAGCCGAGGAAGCGTCAGCCGCCCGGGAGCCCAGCGGCACTGGGACGCTGCGGGCGCTGGGGCAGGTGGACGCGACCTACCTCGTGGCGGAGGGGCCGGACGGGGTGGTGCTCGTCGACCAGCACGCCGCGCACGAGCGCGTGCTCTACGAGCGTGTCCTCGCCGAGCGGGCGGCGCGAGGGCGCTCCGAGTCGCAGCCGCTGCTCGCCGCCGTCGTGGCGTCGCTCTCGGGACGGCAGGCGGCGCTGGCTGCCGAGGAGGGCGCGGCGCTGGAGGCGCTGGGCTGGGCGCTCGAGCCGACGGACGGCGCGGCGCTGATCGTGCGGGCGGTGCCCGCTGCACTGGGCACTCAGGACCCGGCGCGTGCGCTCGTCGAATTCCTCGACCGGCTCGAGGCGGAGGACCGGCTGTCAGGCCCGGATCGGGCTGCTGCCACGCTCGCCTGCCGCGCGGCCGTGCGCGCCGGTGACCGCCTCGAAGCGCCACAGCAGCGTGCACTGCTTGAGGCGCTCGAGCGCTGCACGCACCCGCAGACCTGCCCCCACGGCCGCCCGACGCTGCTCTCCCTCACCCGTGAGGCCCTTGACCGCTCGTTCGGCCGGCCGGAGCGGGGACGACGGGGGTAGGCGTCGCTCCTACTTGGGAACTCGGTGAGCCGATGAATACCATCGTTCCGCGGGTCGGTTCGCCCATCGGTAGGATGGCGAGCGGCCGCCACGTCACGGTTGTTGTCAGCGCGCCGAACCATCGGAGCTCGCTCGGGGGACCCATGCTGTTCACGATCGTCTTCTTAGCGCTCGGGGCATACTTCCTCTGGGCTGGCACGTTTGGAATGCTCCGCGCTTGGCGTAATCGCGACGTCTACGATCCCGGGAACGACTCCGTGCGAGCATGGGAGGAGCGAAACGGCCCTGATGCAGCGTGGGGTGCCATCATCACCGCGATCGGGTTAACTGCTATCGGCTTGGGGTTTGTTGGCTACGCCCTGGGTTGGATCGAGCCTACTGGGAGGCCCGTTCTCGACCAACGCTTCTAGCGCGCCCGCACCGACTCGTCGCATTCAGCGGGCTTAGGCCATCTGTGTCGCCGTTTTCACCACAGCCCCCACGCCTCCCGCAGCACTCCGGCAACCCCCTCGTCCGGTGGCGGCAGCTTCGTCCCGCCCCGCACCGCGGAGGCCAGCGCTCCGAGCCAGCGCTCGGAGGCGTCCGAGGGCGGGCGCTCACCCTCGATGACCGCGATGGCATCGAGGAGTGCCACGTCCTCGACCGGGAGGATCAGCGCGCGTGCGCCGGCGCCGAGCGCCAGCGCTGCGTAGATGCGGCGGAGCGCCGGGCGGAGGCGTTGCGGCGCGCCGTGCCCAACGTTGCCCACCGCCACTAACGGAACCACCGCGTCTCGCTCCCCTCTCCCCGGCTCACGGGGAGAGGGGCCGGGGGTGAGGGTCCGGAGGGTCCGCAGCAGCCCAATCGACCGCAGGGCCCGTGGGCGGTCGTGCGCGGGCGGGAAGGCGAGACAGTCGAGGTAGACCGGGCCCGAGACGCCGGCCGTGTGGGCTTGCTCCACGCCGTCCTCGAGGAGGCGCACGAGCAGCTCGACGGGGGCGGGGTCGGCGCGGTCGGCGAGGCGAGGCGTGAGCACGACGCCTGCGCCCGCGCTCGCGGCGGCTTCGAGCAGTGCGGGTGCGTCCGGGTCGGTCAGCGGGACGGCGTTCGCGACGACAGGGCCACGCACGACGCCGAGGCCTGTGGCCAGTGCGCGGGCGTCGGCGGTGTCGAGGAAGAGCGGCACGTCCGGCGCCGCTTCGCGGATTGCGGCGAGCGCGCCTCGGAAGACCGCCGGGTCGCCCGAGGCGCCGAGGTTGACGTCGAGCGCGTGCGCGCCGAGGTCGAGCTGGGCGCGGGTTCGCTCGACCAGCGGTGCGTAGTTCCCCGCGAGCACCGCGAGTCGCAGCGGGTCGCGCCAGAGCTCGAGCGACTGGCCGACGAGCAGCGCTCGCGGAGGTGCCTCCGCGGGCACGGTGTCAGACGACGTCGGGCAGGCCCTCGCGGCGGGCGCGCCACTCGAGCAGTCGCCCGACGGTGCCGGCGGCGCGGGCGACCGACGGGAAGACGGCGACGTCCTGGAAGTAGGCCTCCTCGAGGAACGCCGTCGCCGAGCCCTCGTCGCCGCCCCAGCGGTCGCGCTGCACCGCGACGAACGGGATGGCCGTCTGCGACTGCAGCAGCCCGAGGTCTGCGGCGGCCTCGCGGGCGCGCTCGGCGGGGGAGCCGCTCGAGCCCTGGAGCGCGGGGTCGGAGTCGCCACCGCCGCCGTCCTGCTGCGAGCCCTGCGCCTGCTGCTGGGGCTGGGCCGCGCCGGGATCCTGGGGCGGGCCGCCGGGGCCGCGTCCGCCCCAGCCGCCGACCGTCGCGAAGACGACGTCGATGGGGCCGGACTCGGCGACGAGGGTGAGCGTGTCGCGCATGCGGCGGCGGCCGTCGCGCCCGCCCATCATGTTGGTGTCGACGGGGTTGCGCACGCTCGTGCCGGCGATCGGGATGAACTCGCGCAGCTTCTCCTGCGTCGCCTCGGGCAGCCACGGCGTGTCGAGGCCGGCCGCGGCGATGGCGTCGGCCGAGAGCACCGCGAAGCCGCCGCCACCCCCCACCAGCGCGACGCCGCGACCGCGAACCTTGCCGAGCCCGGTGGTCACCGCGACGACCATGTCGTGCAGCTCGTCCATGGTCTCGGCGCGCAGGGCGCCGGCCTGGCGGCAGAGCGCCTCGAAGATCTGCATGTCGCCGGCGAGCGAGCCGGTGTGCGAGGAGGCGGCGCGCGCTCCTGCCGCCGAGAGCCCGCCCTTGAGGATGATCGTCGGCTTCACCGCGGCGCAGCGCTTCAGCGCCTCGAAGACCGCGCGGCCGTCCTTCACGCCCTCGATGTAGGCGATGACCACCTCGCTCTGCGGGTCGGCGGCGGCGTAGTCGAGGAAGTGCTGGGCGTTCAGGTCGACGCCGTTGCCGTACGAGACGACCTTCGAGAAGCGCACGCCGCGGGCCGAGAGCCCGGACACGATGTCGCCCGCGTTCGCGCCCGACTGGGAGAGCACGAAGACGTTGCCGGGGTCGCTCGGGAAGTTGCCCATGAAGGCGAGGCCGACGCCGGGGACGTAGAGGCCCATGCAGTTCGGGCCGATGAGGCGGATGCCGGCCGCCTTCGCCTTGCCCATCACCTCGTGCTCGAGCGCCGTGCGCTCCGGGTCGCCGGTCTCGGAGAAGCCGGCGGTGAAGAAGTGGATCGAGCGCACGCCCTTCTGGATCGCCTGGTCGACGAGCTCGGGTACCACTGGCGCGGGCACCTGGGAGATCACGTGGTCGACGGGGTCGGGGCAGTCGAGCAGCGAGGGGTAGGCCTTGAGGCCCGCCACCTCGGTCAGCTTGGGGTTGACGGGGTAGAGCCCGTGCTCGCGGTGGTACCCCTGCTCCATGAGCGCGCCGAGAAATGAGGTGCGCCCGGCCCCCTCGCGCGAGGACACGCCGACGATGGCGGTCGCGCGCGGGTGGAAGATCGGGTCTAGCGGATGATCGTTGGTAGCAGGCTCGGCCAAGGTCGCCTCGTCTCCGGTCTCAGTCGGCGGTGGAAAATCTCATGTGCGATTGTGCGGCACGTCACGCGCCGAGGCCAGTGGGTGACGGAATCTGCCGAACTGCCGCGTCTTCGTCGATACTAAGGTCATGAGCTGGAAGTGGGGCGTGCAGCGACTGCCGGACGGCACGTACGTCGACCGGCCGAGGCCCTCGCGGTGGTTTCTCGTCCTGCATGGCGCGTTGATTCCCAGCACACCTTTCTGGGTCATCTGGGCGAATAGCCTCATACCCGGCGCCATCCTCGAACTGTCGCTCATGGGATTAGCCCTTGGCCTCGTCGCCTCACTCAATGTCTGGAACGCATCCCAGATTGAATATCGGATCACTCACGAGCGCCTGACGGCGAAGGCCCCGTTCGCACGTCGCTCAGTGGAGCGATGGCGCGTTGGCGGAGTTCGACTCGTACGGTTTGAAGGGAGCACCCATGCTCTCACCAACCGTTGGACGAACATCCTGATCATCGAGCAAGGTGGGAAGTTGTTCGGGCGGCTGCGATTGAGCCCAACGAGCCCCGACGAGTTCGCCGCCGAGTTACAGAAGCGACCGTTCGGTGCCGCTCAGGTGGCCGGCGGCCCGGGACGTCCGTGATCCTCCCGCCACGCGAGCGCGGCATTACGTGGCTTCCGGATGGCGCGTACGTCCTCCTGAGTCCCACGAAACCTGCCGAGTTCATCGCCGAGCTCGAGCGGCGGATCGCTGCGACGTCGAAACCGCCCGCCTAGATCCGCTGTGCGGCGGGTCACAGGCCAAGGGTCTTGGGCGTCACTCAAGACGAGGATGACCCCGAGAACGACGACAAACGCGGCGGCGAAGGCGGCCGTGAACAGCCGGGCCTGAGGAATGCGCGCACTTGAGCCCGCTTGTCGTTCCTCTGGACTCCGTACGCGCTCGGCTCGCTGGTTCAGACCGTATTGGATCACGAGCAGCGGGACGACCACGACGTGTAGTCCGATCATCACCCACCGCTCCTCGGTGAGCCTTGTCCACCAGAGAGCCAAGCCAGCGATGTAGAGGGCGATCCCCACAAGGGCGAAGGGTCTCGCCGCCACATGTCTGCCGAACCGGGTCAGCACGCTGCTTCTCGCGACTCTCCGCGTGGGCCAACCGTCGTCACCCGTCGCCTAAGTCAGCCGGTCCGCACGCGCTTCGGCTGCGACGCCTGAGGCAGCGGCTTCGTCCGGGATGCCCTCGCGGAGGGCGCGCTCGACGTACTCGGCGGCGCGGTCGACCTCAGCCTCGGTGTTGAAGCAGTGCAGCGAGAGGCGCACCGAGTTGAACTGCGCCACCGTGCGGCAGACCACCTTCGCCTCCTGCTGGAGGAACGCCGAGAGCCGGTCCGGCGCGAGGCCCGCCGCCGAGAAGCAGAAGAGGCCGGTCGTCGTCGAGTCGTCGCGGGGAGAGGTCACCGCGACGCCGTTGATGCGTTCGAAGCGCGACTGCGCGTAGCGGTTGAGCTCGCGGGCGCGGTCGAAGACGGCCTGCACGCCTGACTCGAGGTACTGCTCGGTCGCCGCGATCGTGCCGGCGAGAAGCGCGCCCGAGATCGTCGTCAGCTCGTACTTCGTCACCTTCTCGCGCTCGGGGGTGAAGCCGCCCTCGAAGTCGTACTGAGCAGCGGCGCGGCCTGCGACCTTGCTGGGCGCGAGGTCGGGGATGCGCTCGCGGCGGACATACAGCGCGCCGAGTCCGTCGGGTCCGCAGAGCCACTTGTGCGAGGGGATGGCGTAGAAGTCGACGTCCGAGGCGCGCATGTCGATCGGGATGTGGCCGGCGGTCTGGGCGCCGTCGACCAGTACATAAGCGCTGTTGCGATGCGCCGCCTCGACGATGCCGCCGAGCGGGAAGAGCTGGCCGGTGGAGTACGACACCTCCGAGAGGATGACCAGCTTCGTCTTCGCGCCGATGGCGGAGGCGTAGGCCTCGAGCGCCTCGCCCGAGGACTGGTCCGCGCCGCACTGCACGATCACCACCTCGACGCCGTAGCGCTCGCGGAGGTAGTACGCGGGCACTACGCCCGAGGAGTGCTCGGTCGTCGAGATCACCACCTGGTCACCGGGCTTGAAGTCGATGCCGTTGACCGCGACGTTCACGCCCTCGGTGGTGTTGCCCATGATCGCGATCTCATCGGCGTCCGCGTTGAGCATCTGCGCCGTCACCTCGCGGAAGCGCTCGCTGAGGTGGATGCGGTCGTCCATCACTCGCCGCGTCGTCGGCCCGTGCTCCAGCTCCAAGTCGAGCCGCGCCTTCATCGCATCGACGACCGGCGTCGAGAGGGGGCCGGACCAGCCGGAGTTCATGTAGGCGTAGTCACGGGTGACGGGCATGCGGTCGCGCAGCCACTGCCAGCGCTCGGCGGTCATCGGTGCTCCCTCCGCGGGCGCGCGTCCGGTCATCACGGCCGTTGCGCGGGAATCGTTGCGCGTCGAAGATGATGCGCCACAGAGTACAGCGCTGCGGCCCGTTCCTTGCTGCCTTGCCTCGGAGCGCTGAAACGGGGAGCGGCTCACGCGAACGGGGAACCTGGCATCATCCTCCCGCTCATCCTGAGCTTGTCGAAGGATGAGCCGTTCGCAGCTCCGAGCGGGCTCGTGGTTCGACAGGCTCACCACGAGCGGGAGATGCGCTCACCACGAGCGGGGCGCTCACCACGAGCGGGGCGCTCACCACGAGCGGGGCGCTCACCACGAGCGGGGCGCTCACCACGAGCGGGGCGCTCACCACAAGCGGGGCGCTCACCACGAGCGGGGCGCTCACCACGAGCGGGAGTGGCTCACCTCGAGGATCAGGCCGCCAAGAAACGGACCAAGCTCACCAGGAACGAGAGAACGCGATGACCACGACCGCGAGCGCCTGGGACCCGACGCAGTACGGCCGCTTCTCCGACGAGCGCAGCCAGCCGTTCTACGACCTCGCGGCGCTGGTTCAGCGTGAGCCGGGGATGCACGTTGTGGACCTCGGGTGCGGTACTGGCGAGCTGACAGCGTGGCTCCACGGCGAGCTCGACGCAGCGGAGACGCTCGGCGTCGACTCGTCGGACTCGATGCTGGCGCAGGCCGGGGCGCACGCCCGTGAGGGAGTGCGCTTCGAGGCCGGCGACATCCGCACCTGGGCGCCGTCGGGGCCTGTCGACCTCGTGTTCTCGAACGCGGCCCTGCAATGGGTCGACGGCCACGAGGAGCTGTGGCCGCGCTTCGCCTCGTGGGTCGCGCCGGGCGGCCAGATCGCCATCCAGATGCCGATGAATGACGACCACTACTCTCACGTCACGGCGCGCGAGCTGGCGTTGGAGCAGCCGTTCGCGGCGCACCTCGAGGGGTACGCGCGTGTCTTCCCGACGCTCAAGCCCGAGCGCTACGCCTCGCTGCTGCACTCGCTCGGCTTCGAGCGGCCACACGTCCGCCTCCAGGTCTACGGCCACGTGCTGCCGGAGACGCGCGCTGTCGTCGAGTGGGTGAAAGGCTCGCTGCTCACGGCCTACCGCGAGCGCCTCGACGCAGACACGTACGCGCAGTTCCTCGAGGAGTACACGCGCCGCCTCGTGGAGCGCATCGGCGAGCAGGCGCCGTACTTCTACCCCTTCAAGCGCGTGCTGATGTGGGGTCGGAAGGCCGGATAGCGAACCGCACACACGGCGCCGCGCTCGCGAGACGCTCCCCCTCGAGGCGTACCCGGAGCAGGGAGGTACCTGTCTCCAATCCGTTCGTGCTGAGAGCCCGTCGAAGCACGTTCCCGCCTCCGAACGTCGGAACGCCCTTCGACAGCCCTTCGACGGGCTCAGGAGAGCACTCAGGACGAGCGGGAAGAGGGGAGCGCCCGCCTTCCCGTTCGTGGTGAGCCTGTCGAACCACGCCCTTCCCGTTCTCCGGACGGATGCGTCCTTCGACAGGCTCAGGACGAACGGGAGGGTGTAGGCGGTGGAACCTCGTGCTGATCGTGCTCGTGGTCATGCTCGTGATGCTGGTGCCCGCCCTCGGTGGCCTCGCTGAACCGCCGTGACGGCTGGTGCAGCCGACCGAAGCGGCGCGGGGGCCAGTAGCGGAGGAGGGCAACGCCGTCGATGCGGTCGCGCGAGAACGGGCCGAAGTCGCGGCTGTCGCTGCTCGCCTCGCGGTGGTCGCCCACGAGGTAGTAGTCGTCCGCGCCAAGCCTCGAGAGATTGCGGAACGGAGAGGCGAGCGTCTCGCCGACGGCGTACGGCTCCTCCAGGCGGCGGCCGTCGATGCGCAGCGCGCCGCCCTCGACCTGTATAGTCTCGCCCGGCAGGCCGACGACGCGCTTGAGCAAGAGGCGGCCCTCGGGAGCGCGCGCGGTCACCACCAAGCCAAACGCCTGCTCACCGTCGGGGAGGTTGCGCCGCCGGACGAGCAGCCAGTCGCCCGCCTCGAGCGCGGGGGCCATGCTGTCGCCAGCGACGTCGACCCCGTAGATCGAGGCGCGCCACCAGCGTCCGAGGGCGAACGCAGCGAGGGCGCCCGCCGCGACCGCCAGGATCGACGTCGCCGGACGCCCTTGCATGGTGTCAGTCCGCTTGCCGCGAACGGCTACTGCTTGGTCTTCCAGAACATGTCGGCGAACTCGTCGACGGCGGTCCGCAGTTCCTTCGCCTGGGCGATGTCGGTGCTCGCCTTGCAGGCGGAGGCGAGCTTCATGATGTTCCACACCTTCGAGTGCAGGTCCGGGAACATCTCGAGGTGTGGCGGCTTGAAGTAGTCGCCCCAGATGATGCGCACCTCAGCCTTGACGATCTCCGCGTGCACTTCCTTGACCTGGGTGTAGCGGCTCATCTGCATCGAGTAGTGAGCCCAGTCGTTGGCGGCTGCGTCCGCGGCGGGCTTGGGGAGCTCCGACATCAGCACCATCATCCGCTCCACGGACTCGGCGCCGAGCTGTGCCTGGTGCGGATGGTAAATGCCGCAGGGAATGTCACAGTGGGCATAGGCGCGCGTGCTGGGGCGCAGCAGGCGCTCGACGGCGTTCCGGATGTTCACGAGCACTCCTCACTTCGCAGTCTCGATCGTAGCGCGCGATGCACGCGGGGCATCGCGGCGGCTCCGCAGGCGGCAGGGGCCAGTCGAGTCGCTGCGATCCTCGACTTGCCGTCGAGCGCTGTCAACCGGCGGGCGCTTGCCTTCGCGCGGCGTGGCAGGTACACGTGGGGCTGGACGCGCGATGGAGGCGACATGGTTGTGCTCGAACTGATCCCCTGGGTGGTCTCGTTCATCATGCTCGGGCTGATGTTCCTCCTTGCCACCGTCGCGTTTCGCGCGGGCGAGCACGCCGGGCACCATGAGTCCGTCCGCCTGGCGGAGAAGGGTGAGGCGGAGTCCGGCGAGGCCGAGGTCGAAGGCACCGTCTAGCGACGATCCCCGCGTCGGCAGGACCGAGCGGGGAACCAGCCGCAGCGCTCCTTCGTTCACTACTACGCGGGCAATGACTTCGAGCCCGCGCGCAGCGACAGCTGGCGGTCGTGGCACAGCTCCGGGACGGCAGAGGAGACCGACGCCGCGCGCCCTCGCGAGGCTCGCTGCTTCGCGCCGCCTCGTACGTCGCCGCCGCAGCGATCGGCGTTCTCGGCGCGCTGGTCGCCTACGCGTTTCTCGTGCCGCTGCCCTCCCTCGACAGTGGCACGCCGCCTCCCGGCACGGTCGTGCTCGACGCCCGCGGGCGCGTGCTCGCGCGCGACGAGGCTGCCGGCGTCCGCATCCCCGTACCGCTCGAGGCCATCGCGCCGATCATGCGCGACGCGACCATCGCCGCCGAGGACCAGCGCTTCCCGTTGCACCCCGGCGTCGACCCACTTGCCGTCGCACGCGCCGCCGCCGAGTACCGCTCGAACCCCTCAGGCGCCTCGACCATCACGCAGCAGCTCGCGCGCGGGAGCTACCTCGATGGCGCCGGGCTCCCGCTCCTGCTCCGCAAGGCGCGCGAGGCCACGATCGCGCTCCAACTCGAGGCGCGGCTGTCGAAGGACGAGATCCTCGAGGCCTACCTCAACGAGGTGTACTTCGGACGCGGCGCGTACGGCGTCGAGGCAGCCGCTCAGGTGTACTTCGGCGTGTCGGCGCGCTACCTGACGCTGGCCCAGGCGAGCCTGCTCGCGGGCCTGCCGCAAACACCCGCCCACCTCGACCCGTTCGAGCATCCCGAGGCCGCCCGCGAACGCCAGCGCTACGTCCTCGACCGCCTCGTCGCGACGGGTGCGATCACCGCGTCGCAGGCGACGGCCGCCGCCGCGACGCCGCTGGCCCTCGAACCGCCGGAGGTGACGTCGCGGGCGCCGCACTTCACCGGCCTCGTCTACGACGAGTTGCGCCGCGTGCGGCCGGACCTGCTCAACGAGCCAGGCCTCGTGATCGAGACGACGCTCGACTCGAGCCTGCAGGCCGAGGCATTGAGGTCGGCGCGCGCACGCCTCGCGGAGCTCGAGGACCGCGGCGCGGGGAACGCGGCGGTCGTCGTCCTCGACCCGGCGAACGGCGCCATCCTCGCGCTGCTCGGAGGCGTCGATTACGACGCGCCCGACGGCCAGGTGAATATGGCGGAGACGCCGCGGCAGCCCGGCTCCGCGCTCAAGCCGTTCCTCTACGCCGCCGCGTTCGAACGCGGCGCAACGGCCGCCTCGCCGATCCTCGACGTGCCGACGACACTCGATACGGCGTCCGGCCCGTACTCACCGGTGAACTACGACCAGCGCTTCCGAGGGCCCGTGCCGCTGCGCGTCGCGCTGGCGTCCTCGCTCAACGTGCCGGCGGTGCGGACGCTCGAGGAGGTCGGCCTCGACGCCTTCCTCGAGGTGGCGCATCGCTTCGGCCTCCGCTCGCTGGACGCTCGTGAGGCCTACGGACCGGCGGTCGCGCTCGGCGGCGGCGAGGTCACGCTGCTCGACCTGACGGTGGCGTACGGCGCGCTCGCCAACGGCGGCGAGTTGGTCGAGCCGTTCGCGATCACACGCATCCGAGACGCCGAGGGCGGCGTGGTGTACTCCCGACCTGGGTCCTCGCCGCGACGCGTGCTGTCCGAGGAGCATGCCTTCCTCCTCGCGGACATCCTCTCCGACCCGGTCGCGCGGATGCCGGGCTTCGGTGCGGCGACCGTCCTCGAGACGCCGGAACACGCGGCGGTGAAGACGGGTACCAGTTCCGGCAGCCGCGACAATTGGACGCTCGGGTTCACTCGCGATCGCGTCGTCGGTGTGTGGGTCGGCAACGCCGACCGCGCGCCGATGCGCAACGTCTCGGGCATCGACGGGGCGGCGCCGATCTGGCGGGACGTACTCACGGCGGCCACGGAGGCGCTGCCGTTCCGTCCGTTCGAGGCACCCGACGGCATCGTGCGCGCGACGGTCTGCGTTCCGACCGGGCTGACTCCCGCCGGCGCCTGCCCTTCGCCCGTCGACGAGTGGTTCGTGGCCGGTACCGAGCCCGCCGTCGCCGAGTCGTATTACGTGGCAGGCACCGGCGGCCGAACGCTGCTCGACCCACCGCTCGAGGCGCGACCGTGGGGCGTCGACGCGCGCGTGCGCCTGGCATCCGATTCCTCCCCCGAGGACGGGGGAGGGTTGGGGTGGGGGCCTCCGCCGGCTGCAGATCAGCCGGTCTACATCGCGAGCCCCGCCCCTGGTGCGGTTGTCTACCGCTCGCCCGAGCTGCCGAGGCAGGAGTTGTTGCTTCGGGCCGCCGTCCCACGCGGTGCGCGGGAGGTGGCGTTCGTCGTGGACGGGGAGACCGTTGGCAGCACGGGCGGCTTCGATCCGCGGGTCGTCTGGCCGCTGGCCGCTGGCATGCACACGCTCGAGGTCGTTGCGTCCCTGGAGGACGGGACCATCGTCACTGCGAGCACCAAGTTCGAGGTGAGATAACCGGGCACGAGGCCCGACAGAGGGAAGCTGGGACGTCATGGCGCGCATCGGGTCCTTCATCGCGACGCACCGCCTCGCCGCGGCCGGCGTCGGCGTGCTCGTGCTCGCGCTTGCGGGGGCAGGCGTCGCGCTCGCGCTCCGCGGCGGTGGCGATACGCGCGAGGGAGCGGCGAGCGTCGCGGTGACGCCCGCCGGCGCCGAGATGCCGCGTCTCGGCCCGATCACCATCGCCTTCAACCAGCCGCCCCGCGAGGACGACCCGGCGGACCTCGTATCGCTGACGCCGGCGGCTGGAGGCTCGTTCGCCTGGCTCGACGAGCAGACGCTGCTCTTCCAGCCCGACTTCCCCGGCCTCGAGCGCGGCGCCGCGTACACGCTCACCGTCGACGGCGAGAACGCCGGCCTCGACACCGACTTCGTGCACAACTTCGTCGTGGAGGGCCGCCTCGAGGTGGCGAACGTCATCCCCGCGGACGGGGACGTCGAGGTGCCTCGGAACGCGCCGATCCTCGTGCAGTTCAACCGCTCGGTCGCCCCGCTCACGACGCTCGACGCCCGCGGCGACGCGCCGGTCGTGGTCTTCGACCCGCCGCTGCGAGGCGAGGGCGAGTGGCTCAACACCTCGCTGTACCGTTTCACGCCGCTGGCGCTGGAACCGAGCACGACCTACCGCGCGACGATCGAGGCCGGTCTCACCTCCGCTGCGGACGGCGTCCTCGATCAGGCGTTCACGTGGCAGTTCGAGACGGTCACGCCCGCGCTCGCAAGCTCGACTCCCCCCAACAACACGCAGTTCGTCGGCACGCGCCGCCCGATCGACCTCACGTTCAACCAGCCGATGGACCGCGCGTCGGTCGAGGCAGGGGTGCAACTCCTCGACGAGGCGGGGCAACCCGTCGCGGTCGATGTCTTGTGGGGCGAGGGCGACACCCTCGTGACGCTGAGTCCCGTCGAGGTGCTCGCGCTCAGCAGTGACTACGAAGTGGTGGTGCCCGCCGGTCTCGCGGGGCAGACGGGCGGCGAGACGTCCGAGGAGCGGCGGATCGCCTTCCGCACGGTCGACCCGCCGGCCCTGGCCCGCAGCGAGCCGCAGGACGGCGCTACCGACGCGGGGCGCTTCGGCGTCCAGCTTGGCTTCAACGTGCCGATGAACACCGACTCGGTCGAGGAGCGCCTCACGATCGCCGGCGTCGACCTCGAGGGCGTGTTCTTTGACTGGTTCGGCGACGACAACGAGCTGTTCATCCCGGCGCAGTTGCAGCCCGCGACCGAGTACACCGTCTCGATTGCCGCCGGGGCCACCGACCGCGACGGGACGCCGCTCCCGGCCTCGAGCTTCAGCTTTACGACCGGCGCGCTGCCCTCGCAGGTGACGTTCGCCGTCCCGTCGCAGGTCGCGACGTACTCGGCAGCCGTTGAGCCGGTGCTCTACTTCCACGCCACGAACCTCGACGCGGCCGAGTTCGCGCTCTACGAGCTGACCTCCGATGAGGCCGGCGAGATCCTGCGCACCAACCAGATTCCGAACCGCGGTGAGGCCCAGTGGCTGCCGTCCGGTCAGCCGCTCCGCGAGTGGGAAGCGGCCATCGAGGGCGACGCCAACACGGTCACCCTCGGGTCCACGTCGCTCAGCGGTGGCGGACCGCTGCCAGCCGGCGACTACTACGTCGTTTCGTCGAACGGCGACTTCCGCTCGCAGCTGATGTTCAGCGTGGTCGACGTGGCCCTGGTCACGAAGCTCTCGGTGGACGAGCTGCTGGTCTGGGCGCTCGACTACCAGACGGGTGAGCCGCTGACGAACGCGGCGATCTCGGTCACCGGCGCCGGCCTTGGCAGCGTCGTCACTGCTCGCACCGATTCCGACGGCCTGGCGAGCGTTACGGTGCCGAGTCCGCGCGACGTCACGAGCGAAGAGCGTGCGTACCTCGTGAGCCTCGACGCAGACGGACGGCGCGGGGTCGCCTCGACGCGCTGGCAGACCGGCTCCGAGCCCTGGCTGCTCAATGTGCCCGTCGAGTACTACCCCCGCGAGTTCGTCGGCCACCTCTACACCGATCGGCCGATCTACCGGCCGAACGAGCTGGTGCAGTACAAGGGCGTCGTCCGTCTCGATGACGACGCGCGCTACTCGGTGCCGCCGCCGGACGCCGGCCTCGAGCTGGTGATCCGCGACGCGCAGTTCAACGAGTTCTCCCGCACCCCCGTGTCGCTGAACGACTTCGGCACGTTCGCCGGCGAGATCCAGCTGCCGCCCTCCGCGCCGACGGGGTTCTACTCGATGGAGCTGCAGTCGCCGCTCGGCCAGGGGATGGGCTACGAGTTCGTCACCTTCGCCTCCTTCACCGTCGCCGAATTCCGCGTGCCCGAGTTCGAGGTCGAGCTGACGACCGACCGCACCGACTACGTCGACGGCGAAAGCATCGAGGCCGAGGCGACGGGCACGTTCTTCTTCGGCGGCCCGCTGGCGAACGCGGGCGTCGAGTGGACGGCGCTCGCCTCGCCGACCTTCATCAACTTCGCCGAATACCAGCGCTACTCGTTCGTAGACTCCGACATCTTCAGCGTCGCGACGATCAACGAGCCGCTGCGCGCCTCCGGCAGCGCGACCACGGACGCGGCAGGGGTCGCGACGTTCGAGGTGCCCGCGGTCCTCCGAGGCGGCGAGGGGCCGCAGGACTTCACGCTGACCGCCACCGTCCAGGACCAGAACCAGCAGGCGGTGTCGGCCAGCGCGTCGGTCACCGTGCACCCGGCCTCGATCTACGCCGGCGTCGCGCCGGAGGAGTACGTCGCCGTCGCCGGCCAGGAGGCGACGGTCGCACTCGTCACCGTCGACACCGAGGGCGCACCGGTCGCGAACCGCGCGGTGACCGTGAGCGTGTACGAACGCACCTGGATCACGACGAAGGAAGAGACCTCCGACGGCGCGCGGCGCTACCGCAGCGAGCCGCAGGACACGCTCGTCGACACCATCGCGGTGACGACGAACGCGCAAGGTGAGGCGACTGCCTCGTTCACGCCGGAGGGTGCGGGCACGTTGCGCATCGTGGCGGAGGTCGCGGACGACGATGGCCGCAGCAACACGTCCTCGGCGTTCCTCTGGGTCAGCGGCGCCGGCGCGCCGTCCTGGCAGATCCGCAACGACGACATCATCGAACTCGTCCCCGACCGCGAGCTCTACGACGTCGGCGACACCGCCGAGGTCCTCGTGCCTGCGCCGTTCGAGGGCGCGCGCGGCCTCGTGACGCTCGAGCGCGGCCGCATCCTCTCGCGCTCGACGCAGTTGTTCCCCACCGGCAGCGAGCGGCTCAACGTGACCATCGAGGACGGCCACGTCCCGAACGTCTTCGTCGGCGTGGTGCTCTACCGGCCGCCGACTGAGGCCGATCCCTTGCCTCGCTACAAGGTCGGCTACGCCGATCTGCAGGTCTCGACGGCGAGCCGCACACTCACCGTCACGGTCGAGCCCGACCGTCCCGAGGCGCGCCCCGGCGAGACGATCCGCTACGACATCCACGTCGAGGACGCGGAGGGGCAGGGCGTCGCGGCGGAAGTCTCGCTCGCGGTCGTCGATCGCGCGGTGCTCTCGCTCGCGCAGGAAACCGGTCCCGACGGCCTCGCCGCGTTCTGGTACCAGCGTGGCCTCGGCGTGGTCACCGCCTCCTCGCTGGCGGTCTCCATCGACCGCACCAACGACGTGATCAGCGAGCCATCCGAGGGTGGTAAGGGCGGCGGCGCCGATGAGGCGCTGCGCAGCGATTTCCGCAACACGGCGCACTGGGAGGCGCAGATCCGCACTGACGCGGACGGCAACGCCAGCGTCGAGTTCACACTGCCGGACAACCTCACGACCTGGCGGGCGCAGGCCCGTGCGGTGAGCGGTGACACGCTGGTGGGCGAGGCCACGAGCGAACTGCTGGTGACCCAGCCGCTGCTGCTGCGCCCCGCGCTGCCGCGCTTCCTCCGCGTTGGCGACAGCGCCTCGATGCGCCTCCTCGTAACGAACTCGACCGACGAGGCTGCCGAGATCGGCGTCGAGCTCGAGGCGAGCGGCATCGAGGTCGGTGGCGAGACAGCGCAGCAGCAGGCGATCGACGCCGGGCAGACCGCCATCTTCGAGTGGCCCGCCGAGGCCACCCAGGACGGGCAGGCGACGCTCACGTTCCGTACGACCGGCGAGGGCGAACTGAGCGATGCCGTGGAGGTGGGCTTCCCGGTCTATCTCGATGTCACGCCGGAGACGACCGCGACCGGCGGTGTCGTCACCGACGCGGCACGTAGCGAAGCCGTCTTCCTCCCGTCGTTCGCGCTGCAGCAGGGCGGCGGCCTCGAGGTCACGGTCGAGGGCTCCCTCGTCGGCTTGCTCGCGTCGGAGGTCGAGGGCCTCCGTCCCATCCCGGGCGAGTCGGTGGAGCGGGTCGCGAGCCGCGTGCTCGCGACGCTTGCCGTCCGCCGCCTGCAGGGCGTCGCCCCGGCAGACCTCGTGGACGCGCGGACCGCGGCGGACGTGTCCGACCTGCTGTCGGCGCAGCGCCTCGACGGCGGTTGGGGTTGGTGCCGCAACTGCGACACGAACATGCAGGTGACGGGCTGGGTGCTGCTCGCCCTCGCCGACGCGCAGGAGGCGGGCCGCGCCGTCTCTCCGGACGTCATCTGGCGGGCGACGCCGCTCGTCCTCGACTACGTGAACCGGCCGAGCGACGTCGAGAACCCGGCCGACCGCAACGAGCATGCATTCCTGCTCTACGCGCTCGTCCGAGCGCAGCGGGGTGCACAGGTCGGCGATGCAGGCGGTGGCGCCATCTTCGGCGACAACGGCGCGAGCATCCTCCGTTCGATCGCGGAGCAGGATCGCGCCGCCCTCACGAACCGCGGTCGTGCCTACACGACCCTCGGACTGCTCGCGTCGGGCGCCGCGCCCGAGGACGAGACGGTGATCGCGCTCCTAAACGATCTGGCCGCCGCCGCGATCTCCAGCGCGAACGGCAACCACTGGGAGGACGAGCGCGCACCGGGCTCGATGCACACCGAGACGCGGCTCACGGCTGCCGTCCTCGAGGCGCTGGCCGCAGCCGACCCGGACCAGCCGCTGATCGAAGAGACCGTGCGCTGGCTGCAGGTCGCGCGCGACGCTGACCGCTGGGAGACGGCGCCCGAGCGGTCAGCCGCGATCCGCGCCCTCGCGGCCTACGCGAGCGGCACCGGCGAGGCGGCCGGCGACTTCGAGTACGAGGTACGCCTCGACACGGGCGACGACCCTCGGACGCTGCTCGAGGGCCGCTTCACTCCGGGCGGCGACCTCGTTGCGACGAGCGAGACGCCACTCTCCGAGCTGCCGCTCGGCGCAGCGAGCATCGTGTCGTTCGCGCGGGACTTCGGCGCGCCGGGCCGCATGTACTACCGGATGCACCTGCGCTACCTCACGCCTGCGGTCGAGGTGGAGGCGCTCAACCGAGGCCTCGCGCTCTCGCACGAGTATTCGCTGCTCGACGCCCCCGAGACCCGCGTCTCGGAAGCCCCGCTCGGCGAGATCCTCCGGGTGAAGCTCACGGTCGTGGCGCCCTCGGACCTGCGGTTCGTCGAGGTCTCCGATCTGCTGCCCGGCGGCCTCGAGCCGATCGACCCGCAGCTCGACATCGTCGGGCCAGACCTCCGCGCGCAGCTCGAGGAGGACCGACGGCAGGCGATGGAGCAGGATGCGGCGCCGGACTACTTTGCGCCGTGGTTCGGCTGGTACTTCAGCCCATGGGAGCACGTCGACGTGCGGGACGACCGCGTCTCGCTCTACGCCACCCAGCTGCCGAAGGGCGTCTACGAGTACGTCTACTACGCGCGCGCGACGACGCCCGGCGACTTCTTCGTCGCGCCCGCGCAGGGCTTCGAGACGTACTTCCCGGACGTGTTTGGACGCAGCGACAGCGGGCGGTTCATCGTGCGCCCCTGATCGAGACCGTCGGAAAGTGCGGGTTTCTCCGCTTATGGGGCTCTTCGGTAGTGCCGATGATGGTGCAAGGCCGTGCTCGGCCGCCTCGTCATCGCTCACCAGGGGGCTCGATGCTGCCCGTCCCGCTCAACCTGCCCACGTTGCCCGGCGTCCACCACCAGGCGCTCGCGCTGCTGGCGCGCGACGCGGACGCCGACGAACTCGCCGAGATCGTGCGTGCGGACCCGGCGCTCGCAGCCTCGGTCCTGCGGATGGCGAATTCGGCGGCATCGATGCCCGTCGAGCCGTTGACGAGCGTGGACATGGCGATCGTGCGGCTCGGGATGGCGCAGTTGCACCGCGTCGTCGCGGCGGCCGTCCTTCGCTACTCCTTCTCGAGCATGCGCACGTCACTCGTCGACGGCACGGAGATGTGGCGACATCTCACGGTCACCGCGATGCTCGCCGAGCACCTCGTCCCGCGCGCGCTCGCCCGTTCGGCGTTCACCGCCGGCATCCTCCACGACCTCGGCCGCCTCACCATGATCGAGGTGCAACCCGAGCGCTACTCGCGCGTCGTGCGCATGGCATGGGACGGCATCCCAGCCGCCGAGGCCGAGTCGAAGATGTTTGGCGTGGACCACTGCGAGTGGGGAGCGGATGTCGCCGCACACTGGCGTCTCGGTCCCGAGTTGGTCGACGTGATTGCCGCGCACCACGACGGCGGTGGCCCGCTCGCTGACGCGGTCAGCGAGGCGAGGCGGATCGCGAGCGCCCTCGGCGTCGGCGACGGCGTCGTCCCGGGAGGTCCACCCGAGGTCGACCCCGACTCGCCTGAGGGCAAGGTCGTCGGGCTCTTCGGTGGCCGCGAGCAACTCGACCAGCGGGTCAACTCGTTCCAGCGCGCACTCCAGGCGGCGTAGACCTTTCGACACACCGCCCTCCGCGGTCGAGGTAGTTCGAGTGCACGGCGCGCTTGTATTACGGGTGTAAGATTCCGGCCAAGGCGCGCCCCTATCGCCCGAACATGAGCGGAGGGCACGATGGCCGTCCTGTCCGGATTGCTCGTCGTCGAGGCTGGCGACGGCTCCGCTCTCGCGTACTGCGGCAAGTTGCTGGCCGACGCCGGTGCGCGAGTTATCAAGATCGAACCGCCCCAGGGCGACCCCTCCCGCTTTGAGGGACAACGCGGTCGCATCGACGATCCGGAGCGGTCACCCGTCTTCCTCCATCTGAACACCAACAAGGAGAGTCTCGCGCTCGACATCGAGCACGAGCAGGGCCGTGGGCTGCTGCGCCGCCTGGCAGAGCGCGCCGACGTGCTGCTCGAGTCGCTGCCGCCCGGCCGGATGGCCGAGCTTGGCATCGAGTGGGAGCGCCTGCGCGAGGTGAACCCGCGGCTCGTGATGTGCTCAATCACCCCCTACGGCCAGACGGG
This sequence comes from uncultured Dehalococcoidaceae bacterium, assembly GCA_964479165.1. Taxonomy (GTDB): domain Bacteria; phylum Chloroflexota; class Dehalococcoidia; order UBA2979; family UBA2979; genus CAYZJO01. The sequence goes on along the minus strand of CAYZJO010000009.1, from coordinate 27,237 downwards.
CCCGTACCGCGACCGCGTCGCGACGACGCTCACGCTGTTCGCATCGAGCGGCGCGATGTACCGCGAAGGGCTGCCGGAGCGCGAGCCGCTGCGCTACGCGGGGCAGGTCCCCCGGACGTTCCCCGGCGAGGTCGCCGCCGGCCTCGTTGCCGCGACGCTCTTCCGGCGGCGCACGACCGGGCGGGGCGACTGGATCGACGTATCGGAGATGGACTGCTGGGCGTCGCACCCGAACCAGATCACGCGCCGCCTGATGCACGCGTTCTCCGGGGAGGCTGAGCCTCGCGAGGAAACGAAGACGAATGCGAACCCTGCGGCGGCCGGATTCGGCCGCGGCACCTACCGCTGCGCAGACGGATACATGACATTCCTTCCGCTGGGCGATCGCCACTGGCCGCGACTCGTGGAGTTGCTCGAAGACCCCTCGCTGGCGGACGACCCGCGCTTTTCGACGCGCGAAGCACGGCGTCTCCACCGGGCGGACTTCGAGGAGATCTTCGAGCGCTACTGCGCGGCGCGTCCCGTGGACGACGTGTTCGCTTCCGCACAGCGTGCGGGCATCCCCGCGGCGCCGCTCCGCGATCCGCCTCGCATCCTGAGTGACCGACATATCGCGGAGCGCGGCTACCTCGTCGAGGTCGACCATCCTGTGGCAGGGCGCCTGCGCTACCCCGGCGCGCCGGCGAACGCCGGGACCGACTACTGGAGCCTGCGCAGCGCCGCCCCCCTGCTCGGCCAACACTCGGTGGGCGTGCTTGCGAGGGATCTGGGACTCGACGGCGCGGCTGTTGGCGAGCTGGCGGCAGCTGGCATCGTGCGTATGGGAGCAACGCCGTGACGACGAACGGACCGCAGCCCCTCCCGTTTGCCGGCATCCGCGTGATCGAGATCGCGGAGATCTGGGCGGGTCCGGTGTGTGGTGTGCTCCTCGGCGACCTCGGCGCGGACATCGTGAAAGTCGAGGCGATCCAGCGGTCAGCTCGCGGCGCCGTTCGCCCCTTGCCTGGCAGCCCGGGCTACCCGAAGGGGGACCCGGGCGATGACCCCTGGAACCGCTCGTCCGCCTTCAACGCCGTGAACCGTAACAAGCGAGGTGTGACGCTCGACCTGCACTCGGCGCGGGGACAGGCGCTGCTCGACCGCCTCCTCGCCGACGGCGATGTCGTGTTCACCAACCTCTCGGTCGACGCTCAGGAGTCGTTGAACCTGCTGCCGGAGCGGCTCCTACGGGCTAACCCCCAACTTGTGGTCGTGCTGATGACCGGCTTCGGGATGACGGGGCCGTACCGCTACTACCGCAGTATGGGGATGACCCTCGACGCGGCGTCGGGGCACTCGGTGTTGCGGGGGTACCCGGATCTAGACCTTTCGACGATCACGCCCGTCCACCACCCGGACGCTATCGGAGCGGCGATGGGGCTCTTCATGATCGCGCTGCCCCTCGAGCGCCGCGCGCAGACGGGCGAGGGCCAGGTCATCGATATGGCGCAGCTCGAGGCGGCGATCCCCCACGTGGGGGACTACCTCCTCGACTACCAGCTGAGCGGCGAGTTGCCGCTTCGGCTAGGCAACGCCCACCCCTCGATGGCGGTGCATGGCTGTTTCGCGACGAGCGCACACGACGAGTGGGTCGCAATTGCAGCGGACACACCAGAGCGCGTGCGTGCGCTATGCGAGGTGATCGCAAGGCCCGATCTCGGTGAGACCGGCGATCGCGAGGCGCTGGCCTCTGCGGTGGCGGCGTGGGCATGCACGTTGGACCGCTTTCACGCGGAGCAGGTGCTTCAGTCGGTCGGCGTCCCGGCCGCGGCGGTCCTCCGGCCCGACCTCGACCAGATCCTCGATGCGCAGTTGTGGGCGCGCGGAGCAATCCGGGAGGCGGATTTCCACGGCCACGGGCGCTACCCGTACCCCGCGGGGCCGTGGCACTTTGCTGACACGGAGCCGATCCCGTTCGAGCCCGCTCCCAGGTTGGGTGAACATAACCACGAGATCCTCGCAGAGCTACTTGGCCTATCCGACGCGGAGATCGCGGAACTTGCCGCGGAGCAGGTGATCGGGACGGAGCCGCTCGAGGGGGCCGATGCTCCTGTCGCGGTGCGTCGACACTAGGTCGACACCAGGTCACAGGCCGGTCGCTGGCGTCGGACGGCATCGACTGTCTGCTCAGGGGAACTGTGTGCGTCGACGCGGGACGTGTTCTCGTCACGTTTCGCCTGCCCGCGCGCCATCTGATCAGGCAGCAGCTCAAGTCGTTCGAAGGGCGCGATGAAGGACCAGCGAGACCAGTCACGCGTTGACGCCCTCGACCGCCTGATCGAGGCACGGCGACGTGACGAATCGGGTCCGGAGGACGCTCGCGGCCCTGCTTCCGGCGACAACCGCGACCTCGCCCGAATCGCTGCCACACTCGAGTCGCATTGGCGCGAGCCGCAAGCCGTTGACCAGGAAGCGATCTGGCAGCGCATCAACAGCGGGATGGGCGCGACGCGCCAGAGCCCAGCGTCCCGCTGGCGGCGCTTTCCACCAGGGCGATGGTTCCCTCCGGCGCTGCCGTCGTGGTTGACAGAGCGCTCACTGGTGGTTGCGGGCACTGCCGCGACGGTGCTCGTGTTGGTCGTCGCCGCGCTCAACATGCGCGGCGAACAGCGAGCGGACCCGGCGTTTGTGAATGACGTCGAGAGCCTTGCTCGCTTCACGGCCGCCGTACTGAACGACAGCCAGCTGTCGATGCGCGAACGTGGCGAGGTCGAACGGCGAGCGTCGGGCCTGCTATCCACGGTGCAGGCTAATCCCTCGGTCATTGCCGGGCTGGACGAGAGCGAGGCGGAGCTCGTCGTCTCGCGGATCGACAGCATTCTCACGCTTCTCGAGCCCTACGAGAACGACGAGCAGGGCGGCGTCGAGACCTCGATTGTGCCTCTCGCTTCGGTGCGGGAGCAGGTGCGAACCGCGCGTGCTCCGGGCACGGCCTCTACCGCGACCCTTGCGAGGGAGACGGCGACATCCGCCGCGCCGATGCCGACGGCATCCGCCGCCGCACGGGCCGACTCGGCTACGCCCGAGCCGCGGGGTACGGCGGCTCCGCGCCACACTCCCGGCGCTTCGGTGACACCGCGTGCGACGGCAACGCCGGGCGAGCGTCTTTCGCCAGATGCGACGCCACCGCTGCAGGCATCGCTTCGCGAACTGTGCGGCAATGAGCGCGAATCACGACAGGCGCGTTGCCGGTCCGTCATGACGCAGCTCGAGGACGCGTGCGAACGTGATCGGTCCGCGGACCGCTGCCGAGAGGCGCTCGGCGACGCCCTCGAGGCCTGCAGCTCGCTCGCGGCTCGAGAGGCCGCCGCCTGCCAGCGAGTTCTGCTCGTGCTCTTCCCGATGGGCCCAACGCCCAGCAACGACTCTCGCCGCGAGGGGGAAAATCCAAGGAACGACGAACGACCGAACCGCGACGACGATGACGATGACGACCGGGACGACGAGGACGAGTCGAGCGACACTGACCGACGTCGAAACCGCGGCGACGACGAGCGCCGCCAGGATGACGACGCGGACCGCGACGACGACCGGCGTGGCCGAGAGGACCGCGACGATGACCGGGGCTCCGACCGTCGTTCCGATGACGACGACCGCGACGACCGCGACGACCGCGACGACCAGCCCGGCGATCGAGGGCGGCTCTGGGGCCGCGGTCGGGGAGGTGGCGGCGGTCGGTGACCTTCGCGAGCCCCGCGCGAACGGAGTTCGACGTACATAGCGGCGGGCGGCGGTCGGACGGCGCCGCCTTCGTGCGCCTGGTTGAGCGCGCGTGTCAGGGCGACGAAGCCGCCTTCGCCGAGATCTATCGCCTGCGGATTCGTGACGTCGTCCGGTACGTCGCGAGCATCGTGCGCGACCCCCACCGCGTCGAGGATGTCGTCTCGCAGACGTTCGTCCTCGCCTGGCGCGACGTGCCACGCCTCCGGCGCCCCGACCGGTTCGATGCGTGGCTCTTCCGCATTGCGCACAACCAGGCGATCAGTGACCTGCGCCGGCGTCCGCTCGCCCCTCTCGAGGCGGTCGCGGAGCCGGTCGATGAGTCGCGAGATGCATCCCCCGCAGCCCTCGTCGAGGCTGGAGCAGACGCCGACGCTGTGCGCGAGGCGCTCGCACGGCTGCCGGAGCAACATCGCACCGTCCTCGTGATGCGCTTCCTCCTGGACCTGCCTCATGCCGAGGTGGCCCGCCAGCTCGGCAAGTCCGAAGAGGCCGTGCGCCAATTGCAGTACCGCGCGCTGGTCAGGATGCGAGAGTTGATGCGGGACTACCCGTAGCAGTCTCGCGACGTCCAGCCTCGGTTCTGACGAATCATTGATGTCACGGTTGTCACGCTCCCCGGTTCCTCGCGCCATTTGAAGTGGAGACGCCACCCGACGTTTCGCGCCGAATGCACGGGGAGAGCATGACAGGACATAAGCGCGGTCGGCGGTCACGATTGCAGCGTTCGCTGGGTTGGTGGCTTCCCGCGGGTCTGCTGGCGCTCGTGGTGGCTGGAGCTCCGGGCGTCGCGATGGCGAGGGACGCGGCGGTGGGGCCAGCCGCGTCCGCGATGCGCCTGCAGGCCGCCGGGGTCGGTCTCAGCCCGACCTCGGTGCGAGTCTCCGAGTCAGGAGTGAGCGCGACCTACACCGTCGTCCTGACCTCGCAACCCAGCGGCAACGTAACCATCACCGTCGCCACGCCGGGAGGTCAGGCCACCGCCGTCTCGACCGTCGGAGGAACGTCGGCGCTCACGTTCACCCGGGGCAACTGGGATCAGCCCCAGTCCGTGACGGTCCGCGCTGTCGACGACAACGTCGCCGAGGGCGACCACACGACGCGTGTGACTCACACCGCGTCGGGCGGCGGCTACGACAGCGTCTCGATCGGCGATGTCGTCGTAGAGATCGAGGACAACGACGTGCGCGGCGCCTCGGTCTCGCCGCGCACCGTCGATGTCGCTGAAGGGGGGGCGACCGCGACCTACACCCTCGTGCTGACGTCGGAGCCGACGGCGAACGTGACGGTCGCGATTGCGCCCTCGGGCGGGCAGGTCACCGCTACGGCGACCGCGACGGGGCTCGGAACGCTCACGTTTACACCGTCAAACTGGGACCACCCACAGTCGATCACCGTCACGGCGATCGATGACGGCATCGTCGAGGGCGACCACTCCGCGTCGATCGCGCACTCGGCATCCGGAGGCGGGTACACCTCGACGCGACTTCCCAGCGTCACAGCGCGCATCGCAGATAGCGATGGAGGCCTCGTCCTGAGCAGGTCGACCGTCCGGGTTCGAGAGGGCGGCCGCGGCGAGACCTACACCGTCGTCCTCGCCGCGCGGCCGAGCAGCAGCGTAAACGTGGCGCTCGCGGTAGCCGGCGGACAGATCACTGCGCTCAGCACCAGGGGCGGAAACAGCTCGCTCACCTTCACGACCTCGAACTGGAGCACACCGCAGTCCGTCACCGTCACCGCTCTCGATGACGACATCGTCGAGGGGGAGCACGAAGCCACGATCGCACACGTCGCATCGGGCGGTTTGAGCGGCTTTCTGGCTACCGTGCGCGTGGTGATCAGCGACAACGATTCGCCGCGCGATGGTGGCCGCGACCGCGAGAAGCCTGCGGCGTGCAGCAACGCCAGCCTTCACCCGTCGCTCCATGCGCTGTGTCGCGTACTCGACGAGGTGCCGCCTCACGTGCGCCCCGTGCTCGAGCGCGTCATCGAGCGGCACGCCGAGCATCCGTCGCGCGGTCAGATCCGAGGCGAACACGGGCGTGGCACGGAACACCGCACTGACGACGAGCGCGACGAGCGGCGTCGGGACGACGATCGCGACGGGGACGGCAGGAAGGACAAGGACGACCGGAGCCGCGCCCGTGGCGAGGATGGCCACGATGGCGACGATGATCGACGGCGCGGCGGCAACCGGGACGACGACCGGCGTCGCGAAGGCAGGCGGGGACCGCCGCCGTGGGCAGGACGGCCGGGCGGAATGAATCGCTAGTCGCTGAGGCTCGATGGGCGAACTGAAGAGGCGGCGGCTCTCCGCCGCCTCGTCACGTTCCGGTGCGAAGTGTGCTCGTGCTGATCAGTCCGGCCGCACGACGACGACGGGGCACGGGCTGACCTTGAGGAGCTCCTGGGCGACGCTCCCGAGGATGAAGCCGGTCAGTCCGGTGACCCGCCGGCTGGCGACGACCACGAGGTCGGCGTCGCGTGACCGCGCGAGGTCGGAGATGTGAGCCGCCACGTCCTGGCCGCGCTCGATGGGCTCCACGAGGATGTTCGCTTCAGCGCCACGGCTGCTGAGCAGCGCCCTGATCTCGGACTCACGTTCCGCCGACTTGATGCGGACTGCCTCCTCGGTGGAGGGCGCGGAGACACCACCGAGGTCAGTCAGCGGATTGATGATGTGAACGACGGTCAGATCTGCCGACGTCTCGCCGGTGAGGCGGAGAGCGGCTGCAATCGCGGACTGGGATGCGGGGCTGCCGTCGTATGCAGCAAGGATCCGCAAGGCGTTGCCGGAGGACGTCATCGTTGCCCGACCCTATCCACTCCGACGCTAGACGGGCGCCGGGCTACGCGTCGCTTGCTCGATCACCTGCTCGATCTCGGCACGCAGGTTCTGGCTGAGGCCGTCATCGAGGCAGGCCTGGCACGTCGGCGAGTCGGGCGCACCCATGTCATAGAGCCGGACGCGCTGCGCCGTTGCGGAGATGAGAATGCCACACACCGTGTCGACAGACGAGGCGAAGTAGACGTTCGTCTCGAGCTGCTGTGTGTCGTGGAGCACGACCCAGTGCCAATCGTCGGCCAGGTCGTTCATCGCCTTCCCGACGATGCGCACATCTGCCATGTCCCAGGGGCCTCCCTCAGTAGCGTGTCCAGACGATCCTATCGAGAGAAGCGCTGCCGTCGAAGGGCTGACGCCTGTAAACTCGCGGTTCTATGACGTTAGACATGACTTCGGAGCGCACGCGTCGCAGCCGGCTTCCTGCGTTCCAGTACCCGGATTATCGGCTGCTGTTCATCAACTCGTTCTTCGCCGCGGCGTCCAACTGGGCGATGATCCTTGGGCGCGGCTGGCTCGTTTACGAGTTGACGGACTCCGCGGCCGCCGTGGGCCTCGTCACGTTCGCAGGCATGGCCTCGTTCCTGCTCGCTCCCATCGCCGGAGCAGTCGCCGACCGTGTCGATCGGAAGCGGATGGCGATGACGGGGAGCGCCGTTTCGGCGCTATCGGCGGCGATCCTCGGGGCCGTAGTGCTCGCCGACACCGTAGCGGTGTGGCACATCGTGCTGCTCGCCCTCGTGGGCGGCGCCGGCCGCGCTATCTCAATGCCGGCCGAGAACGCGATGATCCCGAACCTCGTCCCAGCGGAGCACCTGCTCAATGCCATCGCGTTCAGCAGCATCTCGGTTCACGGTTCGCGGATCGCCGGGCCGCTGGTGGGCGGCGTCCTGCTCGAGTTCGTTGGGGCGGGCGCCGTGTTCCTGCTGTCCGCGGTGCTCTCGCTCTCCGGCATCGTTGCGCTGTCTCGCATCTCGCAGGCGCTGCGTCCGCTCGAGGCGCGCGCAGAGCGGCTCTCCCTCGCGGCGCTGGTCCGCCGCACGGGGACAGATATGCGCGAGGGCGTGCGCTACATCGAGTCCGACCGCCGCGTCGTGCTCGTGCTGGCGCTCGTGACCACCCACTGCGCCCTCACGATGGCGTTCGACTCGATGATGCCCACGCTTTCGACCCAACTTGGTGGTGCGAACCGGACGTACACGGCCATCCTCGTCGGTATCGGGGCGGGCGCCATCATGGGAACGTTCGCCGTCTCGCTCGTCCGCACCTCCCGGGTGCAGGGCGCCGCACTCGCGATCGCCGGGGGCGGAAGCGGCCTCGCGCTACTCGTGCTCGGCTTCGCCCCGACGGCCACAGTCGGAGTGCTGGGAGCGGCGCTCGCGGGCGCCACGCAGGCGACCTTCATGGCGCTCTCGTCGACTCTCGTCCAGCAGATCGTGCCTGACGCCGTGCGAGGTCGCGTGATGTCGGTCTACATCATGCTTGCCGCGGGACACATGGCGTTCCTGAACTTCGGCTTCGGCTGGCTCGCCGACAGCACGGGCGTCCGCGTCCTCCTCATCGCGCCTGGTCTCGTCTGGACTGCGTTGTTCGCAGCCGCCATCGTCGGACTGCCGGACGTGCGCCACATGCTTCGCACCGGCGGCTTCCGAGTCCGTCCCGCGGCCTCGTCCGTGCCGGTCGCGGGAGGCGACTAGCGCGCTTCGAGCCTCGTTCGAGGACAAGGCCCATCGAGAGTACGCTGACACGTGCCCTCCCATTTCGACGCAAGGGTCCGAGTGAGAGTCGCCACCCGCACAGCCCCGCGGTTCGCTCTGCGCGAGTTGCTCGCCGTCGGCGTGGCGGTCGCCCCGTGGGGGTGGTTCGTCGTGCGCGACCTCGCCCCGGTCTTCGACGGGGCAGCGGTGGTGTTGCCGCTGATCCTCGGAGCGCTGCTTGGGATCGCGCTCATCGGTGCACTGGCGACGCGAAGCACGGAGGGGGCGATCATCTTCGCCTCATGGCTGCTGTTCTCGCTCGCCGCCATCGCAGGTCCCTGGGTGCCGCAGGCTGGCGCGGCGCCCGCGGAACCGATGCGGGTCGTCGCCGCGAACCTTGGAGAGGTGACCGATCCGCTCGTCGCGATCGACGACGTACTCGCCGAAAATCCCGATGTCGTCGTGGTCTCCGAGGCGGACTATGTCCTCGACCTCCTCTTCGCGAGCCACTACTCGTACTCCCACTACTTCGAGGGCAGCACGCGGGTCGGCGTGTACTCGCGGTTCCCGCTCGTCCCGTCCCCGGTGCCGGACGAGCGACTCGTGAACCACGGGATTCGTGTGGAGATCAGGGGTCCCTCAGACACGTTCGTCCTCTACGGGCTGCACCTCCCCCGGCCCTGGTTCACCAACGAGGGACCGCGGTTCATCTCGCTCGAGCGTCAGCGCGAATTCGCTGAGGCGTTGGCTGATGCGGCGGCGCTCGAGGAGCACCCCGTCCTGATCGCCGGCGACCTCAACCTGACCGATCGTGCCCTGGGCTACCGAACGCTTGCCTCGAGGTTGCGCGACGCGGTCCTGACGGGAGGTGGCGGGCCGACCTCGACGCAGTTCCGCTGGCGCCCCTTGCTGCTGCGCATCGACCACATCTTCGTCACCCGCGACTGGTGCGCTGCAAACGGCGGCCGTTTCGAGGCGGCCACGGCCGACCACCGCGCAGTGCGCGCCGACGTGGGCCCGTGCGAGTAGCGCAGCACTAGAGGTCGAGCTCGAGCAGCACCGGCGCGTGGTCGGACGGCTTCGGGCCCTTACGGAAGTTGCGGTCGATGCCGCAGGTGACGATGCGGTCTGCGAGGTCGGGGGTGACGAGCGCGAGATCGATGCGCATGCCGAACCCCTTGTGGAAGTGCCCCGCGCGATAGTCCCACCACGTGTACTGAACGACGTCCGGCGCGACGCGGCGGAACGCGTCGTGAAGCCCGGTATCGAGGATCGCGCGTAGCCGTTCGCGCTCGGGTTCGCTCACGTGCGTGCTCCCGACGAACGCCGGCGGGTCGTACACGTCGAGGTCGGCCGGCGCGATGTTGAAGTCGCCGGTAATGACGAGCGGCGTGCCGGTCAGATCGCGAGCCCTCCCTGCCATCGCCTCCAGGAACCGCAGCTTGACGAGGTACATCGGATCTTCGAGCGTGCGGCCGTTCGGCACGTAGACAGAGATGACGCGGATACCCGCGACATCTGCCTCGATCCAGCGACCGTCCTCCGGGGTGGGGTCGTCGGGCAACCCCTTGACCACGCCTGCGAAGGAGAGGCTCGACCGAGCGATGATGGCGACACCCGTCCAGCGTCCAGTGCTGTTGTCCACCGCGTGGTAGCCCTCGGCTGCGAGCGCCTCGTGCGGGAACGCCGCCTCGGTCGTCTTCGTCTCCTGCACGCACAGCACGTCCGGCTGGTGCAGGCGCAGGAACTCGATGATGCGCGGCATCCGTACGGCGATGGAGTTCACGTTCCAGGTAGCGAGCTTCATGTCCGGAAGCATCCCACACTCTCCCTCCATCGTCGGCCTTGGTGAGGGCGTCAATGTTCCGAAACGCACATCCGGACTCCGCATCACGGCTTCGTTGCATCTCTCTCCGAAGGGCTCTCGACGGTCATGAGCTGCGGCACCATCGTGGGACGATCGACGCAACGACGACCGCGGTTTGCGGGGGGAAGCTCGTTCGGAGGTTGGCCATGCAAGAGCGTCAGACAAGCGCAACCATCATTCCCAGAGTGGGCGCGGGGGTTTGGACCGAAGATGAGGAGCGCATCGGCAGCGTCGGCGACATCGTCGGCGACTACATGCGCGTCGACGATGGCGACGGCCGCGCCCGCTGGTTCGAACTAGGGACGTTGCAGTCGGCGGACGATGAGCGTGTCATCCTCGGGTTCGGGTCCGACGACATCGCTGCAAGCGAGGTGCCGCCACCGGATGCGCCCAACCTCGGCACTGCGCTACTCCCGGACGAGCAGGAACAGCGCGAGACGATGCTGCGCGAGCTCGCCGAGCAACGCCAGCGCATGCACGCCGAGGGCCGCGCGACTCCTGAGGCCGACCGCACAGTCGGCGAGCCAGTCGAAGAAGAGCTGGCGGAGATGGAGTCCGATGACAGCGAGCCGCCCGCCATGAGGTAGCCGGAGTGCGAGACGGCATCGGAAGGGGCGCGCATCCGCTTGCCCCTTCGCCGTGGCTCGACTGCTCGTGGCTCGGCTCCTCGTGGCTCGGCTGCTCGTCTGACCCTACGGCGGGGCAGCGGTATGCTGCTGCCGCCGAACCACGAACTGCATCTCATCTAACACGCGTGGACGGCCCGACGAAGGACCGCCGAGTTGTCGCGAGCGTTGCGCCGTCCGTTTTACGGCTGGTGGATCGTCGGTGCTGCGATCGTCACGCAGGGGCTCGGCTCCGGGCTGCTGCAGCAGGCCTTCGGTACCTATGTCGTCCTGCTCGCCGCCGAGTTCGGCTGGAGCCGCACTGCGCTCTCCGGCGCGTTCTCCCTCGCGCGCGTCGAGGACGGCCTGCTCGGACCGATCGAGGGGTGGCTGCTGGACCGCTTCGGGCCTCGGGCGGTCATGCGCGCGGGGTTCATCCTCTTCGGCGTTGGCTTCTTCTTGTTTGCCCGCATCGACTCGATCGCCGAGTTCTACATCACCTTCCTCCTGATGTCGGTCGGCGCCTCGATGGCCGGCTTCCTCGCGATCACCACGGCGATCGTGAACTGGTTCGTGCGCCGGCGCTCGCTCGCAATGGGCGTGGCGTTGCTCGGCAACCCCATCGGCGGCTACGCGCTGCCGCTGATCGTCGGTGCTCTCGAGACGTGGGGCTGGAGGACGGTAGCGAACGTGTCGGCGGTCATAGTGATCGTCGTGGGGCTGGCCGTGTCGCAGGTCGTGCGCCACCGCCCCGAGCAGTACGGCTACCGGCCTGACGGCGACCCACCGCTCGCACAGCCGGACGCCGCAGCCCTCGCTGCCGGCGACAGCGTCGACACTCCCGCGGAGCCCGAGGACGACTCGTACACCGTCGCGCAGGCACTGAGGACGCGCGCCTTCTGGTTCATCTCGATGGCGCACGCCGCCTCGGTGCTCGTGGTCTCCGTGGTGCAGGTGCACTACACGGCGCACGTCATCGAGACCTTCGGCATCTCGCTGACCGCGGCGGCGTTCTACATCACGTTGCAGACCACCACGAACTTCGTCGCGCGGCCGCTGGGCGGCTGGATCTCGGACCGGGTCGGTTCGCGCAACGTGATCATGGCCGCGATGCTGATGCACGCCGTGGCGCTGCTGCTACTTGCGTTCGGCACGTCGCTCTGGACCGTCGCGGCGTTCGCGTTGCTCAACGGCTTCGCGTGGGGCGCTCGCGTCCCCGTGATCGTCTCGATGCGCGCCGAGTACTTCGGCTCGCGCTCGTTCGGTAAGATCATGGGGCTGTCGTCGATGGTGGTGACGGCGGGCTCGGTAGCCGGCCCGGTCCTCGCCGGCCTGTCCTACGACATCACCGGCAGCTACCAGTTCGGCTTCACCGCGCTCGCGATCCTCGCCGGGTTGGGGACGCTGTTCCTCGTGTTCACGCCGCCTCCGGCACAGCGGGTGGTGGCGGGGTGAGGTGACCCGGCTACTTGCGCACGCGGTTGGCGAGCGCTCCGACCAGCACCTGCCCGATCGGCCCCTCGAGGTCGTGGAGCGTGGCAGCTCCGACTGCGATGCCGTCGGCCGCCTGGTGGCTCGTCACCTCGACGCAGAGCCATTCGCCGACAGCAGGTCGGTGGAGATAGAGGCTCACGTCGGAGTTGATGTAGACGAGGCCGCGGTCACCTGAGTTCGCCCATGGGTTCGTGTTGTCGGCGGCCATCCCGATGCTTGCGATCGGTCCGGTCCCCATCCCCAGCACGAGCGGAACGAGCGGACGTTGCCAGAACGCGCGAGGCCCTACCTCGCCGAAGCGTCCCACGGCCGCACGCATGTCCCATGAGGCCACTGCATTCGGCACGGCGCCCTGCGGCGTGGACTCCAGTGACTCCGGATGCGGGAAGGTCGCTGACGGGGGCGACCAGATCTCTCCCTCGGGCGGCTCACCGCGACGGAGGAAGACGGCCCTCGCTTGCGCGATCTCCTCGCCACGGATGACCACCGACGCGTCGACGACCCGGATGCGGCTGCCTTCGCGCGACACGTCCGTCTCGATAGCCACGTCGTCGAATCGTGTCGGGCGCACGAGGTCGATCGTGATCCTCGTGAGGTTGAACTCGGGATCGCCGTGCCGCGTCTCGAACACGTGCCCGACGAGACCGGCGACCACTCGCCCGTGCAAAGAGTCCTCGACCCACGGCCCCCGCGCTCGATCGGTCGGAGCGAAGGCCTCGCCGCTAGGCACGAAGAAGGCGTCGGTCACGTGTGGTCCTTTCCGGATCTCGTGCGAGATCGACGGGGTTCGTGGGCGTTGGGAAGCAGGAACGTACCTCAGGATCAGGCGACAGCCACCTCAACCCGCTCGACGATCACGTTGCCTTCGTCCGGAATGGGTTGGCCTTCCTCGACGAGGCTCTCGAGGTGGAATGCAATCGCTTCCTGCGCCATGGCGAGCGCTTCCTCGAGGGTTTCACCCTGTGAGACGAGGCCCGGCAACGCCGGAACGATGACGGTGTATGCGCCGTCCTCCGGATCCGGGATCAGCACAACGGTGTACTTGCGCACGCAACACTCCCGAGTCGTGACTTCTAGAGTAGCGCGACGAGTTCGTCGACGGTCATCCCAGCCTGGTCGAGGACGGCGTGCAGCGTGCCCGGCCGAACGATCTGGCGAGCATGAATCGCCACGGTCACACGCTGTGCTCGTTCTGGGTGCGCCAGTCGAACGTGGCTCCCGCGTTGTCTGATGCGCTCCCAACCTCCGCGCTCGAGCGCGGCAATGAGTTGAGCGGCGGTAACGCGCGGTAATCGATCCGGCATGCCGCGTTACTAACTCCGCCCCTCAGCTCGCCCAGTAGTTCCCGTCCTGCATGAAGTCCAGCACGCGGCGCCAGGCGTCCTCGACGGCGGCGGGGTGGTCGTCGTAGGTGCGGTCGAAGAAGGAGTGCGGTGCACCGGGATAGGTCACGAGCTTGTGGACCACGCCGGCCTGCGTCAGCGCCTCGTCGAACTTCGCGATGTCCTCGGCGGTGATGCCCTGATCCGCGCCGCCCATCAGGCCGAGCAGCCGCGCGCGGAAGCTGCCGACGCGCTCGATCGCCGGCTCCGAACCGTCGCGCTGAGGGCGGACGGGGTTACCGTACATGCCGACGACGCCGGTGATGCCGTTCACCGTCTGGGCCATGATCCACGAGTTGCTGCCGCCGAAGCAGAAGCCCAGCGTGAAGATGTTGCGCTGCTCATGCCCCTCGCGCTGGCGCAGCTGGTCGACGCACGCCTGCACGTCGGCGGAGATGCCGGGCACCGTGCACTGCGCGACGTGGGACTGGAACTCGAAGCCCTCGGGGCGCTTGCCGACGCCTGCCGTGCGGCCGAAGTAGTCGAACGCGATGGCGTCATAGCCCGCGTTCGCGAAGCGGAGTGCCAGCTCCTCGTAGAACGGGTGCAGGCCTCGGACATCCGGCAGGATGACGATCGCCGGCCCCTGTGGCTCCGAGGCGGTCGCGTGGAAGGCTGCGAAGTGGTTCCCGTCGGAGGCGACCAGCTCGAGGTCCTGGTGGTCGACGGCGCCGCCCGACAGCGGGCGCGGGTGCTCCGAGGCAGGGCGAGTGGGCTCGGTCATCGGGCGGTCCTCTCTCGAGTTCTAACGTGAACGCCGGCGGGCGTGGCCTCGCCGGGACGGCGCGTATGATACGGCCTCGGCAAGCCCGTGCTGACGGAGACGCGATGCTGCGCGACGGCGACCTCGTGGAGTTGCACTTCACCGGCACGCTCGACGACGGCACGGTCTTCGACACCTCGAGCGGCCGCAGCGCACGGTTCTTCGTCATCGGTCGCGGCCAGCTCCTCGCCGCGTTCGAGGCCGCGATCCGCCCGCTCTCCGCTGGTGAGCGCACCGCGTTCCGTCTCGAGCCTCACGAGGCCTACGGTCCGCACGACCCCGAGTTGGTCTACGAGGTGGGCGTGCCGGAGCGTGGGGAAGCCCCGCAGGCCGGCGACGAGGTCGAGGTGACAGGAGGCGTACCCGCGCGCGTCCTCGCGGTTGACGGCGATCGCGCGACCGTCGACGCGAATCATCCGTTGGCCGGCAAGACGCTCAACTTCGATGTCGAGATCGTCTCAGTGCGACCGACCGCTTTTCCTCCCGCACCTTCCTCGATCTGATCGAAACGAGCGGCCGGTTAGGGGAGGGCGGGCAACGCGGGCGCGTCAGCGGCCGGTTGCACTCCCGCCGCGTTGAGCATGCAGGCGACCATCGCGTAGTACCCCATCGTCGCAGTCAGATCGACGAGCCCACGCTCTCCCCACCGCCCGCGCACGGCCTCGAACGTTGCGTCGTCGACGCGATGGTCGCCGAGCAGCGCCCGCCCGTAGCGGACGATCAGTCCCTCGTCCTCGGGCAGTGCGGCCGGATTGCCCGCGGTGGCGATGGTCTCGATTACGGCCTCGTCGACGCCGGCCTCCCGCGCGAGGCGGGCGTGCGCCGCCCACTCGTAGCCACAGTCGAACGCGCGAGCCGCGACCAGCGTCGCGACCTCGCGCAGCGCTGGCGGCAGCGCCGACTCGAAGCGCAGGTACGTCCCGAGGTGTGCTGTCCGCGCGGCCACCTCGGGGCTATGGAACATGACGGCGAATGGCCCGCGGACGCCGCCACGCGTCCCGCCGACCGCGTCGAACTGCTCTCGCGCCTCCGGCGGCACGTCCTCGCGATTCGTTAGCAGCGGCAACCTCGACATCCCGTACCTCCGTGCTTCCACTCAGGTGCTTCGTGTTTGACGGCCCCGCGACGTACGTGATAGCAGAAGTCGACGCGTGGGCTCCGCAGCACGATACGGCAGGGAGGTCGGCTTGGCTCAACCGCTCGATGGGTTGCGCATCCTCGAGGTGGGTGGCGGCATCGCCGTGGCTGCGGCGGGCAAGACCTTCTCCGACTACGGCGCCTCCGTGACGAAGGTAGAACCGGTCGACGGTGGGCAGACGCGTCGCACGCCCCCGTTCCCGAACGATCGCCCGCACCTCGATACGGGCGCGTTCCACCTGGCGCTCGACACCGGCAAGCGCTCGATCGTCCTCGATACGACTACGGCGTCGGGCCGTGAGGTGCTCGGGCGGTTGTTCGCGCAGGCGGACGTGGTCTTCGTGGAGAAGCGACCAGCGGAGGCCAAGCGACTCGCGGCACTCGCGGGGGAAGGCGGCCCCACGGTCGTCACGATCACCGCGCACGGCCTCGAGGGCCCCTATGCCGAGCGCCAGGAAAACGACACCTCGGTGTTCGCGTGGTCGACGCGGATGCACCTCCATGCGATCGCTCCTCGGGCGCCGCTGCGGTACGCCCCCTACATCCCCACGATCCAGGTCGGCACGACTGCCTCTGCCGCGGCGCTCGCAGCGATCTGGTCGCGCGAGCACGGAGGGCCCCGTCGGGAGGTCGAAGTCACGGCGGTTGAGGCGCTGGCGGGGAACGTCGACTCGTTCTTCGTCACCTGGGCCTTTAGCGGAGCGGAGATGCCCCGGGTCGGTGGCCAGTCCCAGGCGGCGTACCCCGCGGGCGCCTATCCCTGCAAGGATGGCTACCTCGTCTTCGCGTCCTCGAACAACCCGTTCTTCACACGGCTCTGCGAAGGCATCGGCCATCCGGAGTTGGCGGCGGATCCGCGCTTCAACGACCCGCTGCAAAAGGCGCAGCACTGGCCGGACTTCATGTCGTACCTCCAGCCATGGCTCAACGAGCGCACCCGCGACGAGGTGTTCACGCACCTCCAGTCGTATGGCGTCATGGTCGCGCCGATTCTGACAGTGGCGGAGTTGCTGGAGGACGCGCAGGCGGTCGCTCGAGGCGCCTTCGCCGAGGTGGAACAGCCGATCGTCGGCAGGAACACGATCGCCGGGCCGCCGTTCCAGCTCGACAGTGGCTGGGTCGCGAGGCCTTCGCCGCGTCTCGGCGAGCACACCGCCGACATCCTCGAAGAACTCGGCTACAGCGCCACGGAGCGGGTAGCGCTGTTCAAGGCGGGAGTGGCGACATGACCAGCGAACTGCTGAAGGGCATCACGGCGATCGAGCTGTGCGAGGTCTGGGCCGGGCCGATGGGTGGCTCACTCCTCGGCGACCTCGGCGCGAACGTGATCAAGGTCGAGTCGTACCCGCGCAACTCCCCGACGCGCGGGCTCGTGGACGGGGGGCCCGGCGGCGTTCCGGGCGACGGGCCACCGTACGAGCGCAGCGGCATCCACGCACTTCCGAACCGGAACAAGCGCCACATCGCCGTGAACCTCCGTGACGAGGGCGGCATCGAGATCGTGCGCAGGCTGATCGAGCGCGCGGACGTCTTCTTCGACGGTTACTCGGCGGGAACGATCGAGGACCTCGGCTTCGGGTGGGATGTGGTTCACAGCATCAACCCGCGGACGGTCGTCGTCTCGATGCCGGGGTGGGGGGTGAAGGGGCCATACCGCGGCTACGTCACTCTCGGCTCGGGACTCGACGCCGCGTCCGGGCATACCGCGGTGCGAGGCTACCCGGACGACCCGGTCGAGAACGTGAAGCCCGTGTACCACTCGGACGCGACCGGGGCGCTGACCCTGCTGTTCGCGGCGCTCACCGGGCTGCGCCAGCGCGAGGCGACCGGCAAGGGTTGCTACATCGACCTGTCCCAGATCGAGGCGATGGTCTGGCAGATGCCGGGCCTCCTCGGCGAGTGGACTTTGAACCAGCGTCTGCCGGAGCGCCTGGGCAACACGGATCCGTACGTCGTCCCGCACGACGCCTACCCCACGAGCGTCGAGGACTCGTGGGTGTTCGTCGCGGCGGAGACCGACGCGCAGTGGGCCGGCCTCGCGAGTGCTATCGGCCACCCGGAGTGGGCCGAGGACGGCCACGCCTGGGCGTCTGTCCCCGGTCGGCTCGCGGCTCGCGCGGAGGTCGATGCCGCGGTCGCCGCGTTCACCTCGACGATGACCGGTTTCGACGCCGCGGATGCGCTCCAGGCGGCGGGTGCTGTGGCTGCACCGATCGTGAACGCGCCGGAGATGCTCGCGAGTGCGCAACTGCTGGAGCGCGACTGGATCCGCACGGTAGAGCACAGGTACTCGGGTTCACGCCTCTTCCCCGGGTTCATCTGGAACATCGAGCCCGACCCGGTCACGTGGGACCGCCCTTCGGGTCTCGTCGGCGAACATAACGATGAGGTGCTGTCGGAACTCGGATACACGGCCGCCGAGATCGAGGCACTGCTCGGGGAGGGTGTCATCGGGGCGGGCTACGGCCCGTGGGATCCGAGGGCCGCGGCCGCCGGATAACGCGCCGCACTGGACCGGCGCACGATCGCGGCCGACACTCGGAGTGTGGCGGATCTGGTCGCCCCCGGGGTCTGGTGGCTCAGCGGCACGCGAGGAAGCAACGTCTTCCTCGTCGAGGCGGCGAATACCCTCGCGCTCGTTGACTCCGGTTTCGGCGGAAGCCTCGAGGCGATCGGGGCGGAGGTCGAGTCGATCGCACCCGGCCGAGTGCCGACGCACCTTCTGCTGACTCACGCGCACGGCGACCACGCGGGCGCCGCACGCGCGCTTCGAGAGCGATACGGCCTCGCCGTCGTCGCTGGCGCTGGCGACTGCCTCGTCGACTCATCGGGCGAGGCGACTCTCAGACCGATCGCCGCGCCATCGCCTCCCTGGCACCGCTTCGCACGACGTCTTCGGGGGCGTCGGACCGTCGCCGCAGCTCCGCGGAGCACCCCCGTGGACATCGTGATCGACGAGGAGCGGGAGATCGCGGGGCTCATCGCGGTTCCCACGCCGGGCCATACGCCCGGCTCGGTCTGCTACCTGCTGCCGGATCGCAGCCTGACGTTCGTGGGTGACCTCGTGATCAGTCATCCGGATGGCCTGGCGAGGCCCTTGCACTTCATCAACGACGACGACCCGCAGTACCTCGAGACGCTGCGCCGGTTCGCGGAGCGCGCGCCGGAGGTCGGCCTGGCCGGCCACGGTCCACCCGTCCTCGAGGGGTTCGGGGAGCAACTCCGCGAGCTCGCCTCCCAGCCGCGACGTGGGCTGCTCTCGCCCACCGCCGCACTCCAGCGCCTGCGCCGGCTGCGCGGGTTCGCGAGGAACATCGCCGCCGAGCGCCGTTAGTCGCGACCTCTCATCTCGTGCGTGTTTGACATCCTGGGCGCGGTCTCCGACGCTGCCGCCGAGCAACCACGGCCTGCTGGCAGGGAGTCCGCTCGTGGTTCAGCCGTTCGAGGGCGTGCGCGTGGTCGAGGTGGGCGGCACGCTCGCCGCCGCCGGCGCGACCAAGACCCTGTCCGACTTCGGCGCCGACGTGATCAAAGTCGAACCCCTCGACGGCGGCGAGCTGCGCCGGCTGCCACCGTTTCCCGGCGACGTGCCACACCGCGACCGCGGCGGCTACCACATCGGCCTCGACACGGGGAAACGCTCGGTCGTCCTCGACATCGCGACGCCGTCGGGCCTCGAGGTGCTGCTCGCGCTCGCTGCGGCGAGCGACTTGGTCGTCCTGCACCTGCCGGCACATGAGGTACGGCGCGTACTCGAGGCAGTCGAGCGCCTTGAGCGCGCGCCGACGACGCTCGCGCTTGCGGTCCACGGGGTCGAAGGGCCGTTCGCTGAGCGGGTCGAGAACGACGTCTCATTGTTCGCCTGGTCCAACCGCATGTTGCGCCACTCGTTCCCGAACGAAGAGCCGCTGCGTTACGGGCCATTCGTTGCCACGATGCAGTGGGCAGCGACCGCTGCCGCGGCGGCTTCGGCTGCGATCTGGGCGACCCGCCACGGCGGCGAGCGTCGCAGCATCGAGGTTGCCGGCGTCGAGGCACTGACCGGCAACGTCGACAGCTGGTACGTCTCGTGGACGTTCACCGGCGCCACGACGCCGCGCGCGCCCGGACCTTCGAAGGCGGCGTACCCGGCCGGGTACTACAAGTGCGCGGACGGCTATGTCACGTTCTCGGCGCAGGCGGAGCCGTTCTTCTCGCGGTTGTGCGCCGGCATCGGGCACCCCGAACTGGCGAAGGACCCGCGGTTTACCGACCCGGCCCAGAAGCCGCAGCACTTCGACGAGTTCTTCGCCTACTTCGACGAGTACCTCTCGACGCGTACACGTCAGCAGGTCTTCACAGAGCTGCAGGCTCACGGCGTGATGGTCGCGCCGCTGCTCGACATCGGTGAGGCGCTAGGCGATCCGCAGGCGGTCGCTCGAGACTCGTTCGTGCAGATCGACCAGCCCGGCATCGGCGCCGCGACGATCCCCGGTCCGCCGTTCCGGATCGCGGATGACTGGGTCGCGCGTCCCGCGCCCACCTTCGGTGAGCACACGGCGGAGGTGCTCACCGAGATCGGCTACTCGCCTGCGGAGCAGGTCGCGCTCTTCCGGGCGGGCGTCACGGGCTGAGATGGGAGAACCACGATGACTAGCCACCTCCTGAGCGGCGTGCGTGTCATCGAGATGACCGAGGTCTGGGCGGGGCCGATGGGGTCCTCGCTGCTGGGCGACCTCGGAGCCGACGTGGTCAAGGTCGAGTCGTTCCCGCGCACCCCGGCAATCTCAAGGCCGCTGCGCGAAGGCTCGACCGTGCCTGGCGAGGGGCCGCCGTACGAGCGCTCGGCCGGCCACCACATCGCCAATCGGAACAAGCGCGACGTCGCGATCAACATCCGCAACGAGGACGGCGCGGAGGCACTGCGCCGGCTGATCGCGTCGGCGGACGTGTTCATCGAGGCCTATTCGGCGGGGACGATCGACGACCTGGGCTTCGGCTGGGAGCGACTGCGAGAGATCAACCCGAACCTGATCATGCTCTCGATGCCGGGCTGGGGCTACGAAGGCCCGTACCGCGGCTACGTGACGCTCGGCTCCGGGCTCGACTCCACGCTCGGTCACGCCTCGATCCGCGGGTATGCCTCGAGGCCGCTCGACCACATCCCGACGATGTACCACACCGACGCAGTCGGAGCGGTGACCCTCGTGTTCGCCATCGTCACCGGGCTGCTGCACCGCGAGCGCACCGGCGCGGGCACGTTCATCGACATGTCGCAGGCGGAAGCGTTCGAGTGGCACATCCCGGGCCTTTACGCCGAGTACACGATGAACGGACGCGTCCCCGGCCAGGCCGGCAATTCCGACCCGTACGTCGTCCCTCAGGGCTGCTACCGCGCCGCCGGTGGCGAGGCCGGCGACGAGTCGTGGGTGGTGATCGCGGCCGAGAACGATCGCCAGTGGGCGGGCGTCGCTGAGGCGGCCGGCCACCCCGAGTGGGCAGCATCCGGGCACCCGTGGGCGACGGTCGTCGGCAGGCTGCGCGCCCGCGCCGAGGTCGACGCGGCTCTCGCGGAGTGGGCTGCGGGCGGCATCGCCGAGGAGATCGCGACGGCCGTGCAGGAGGCGGGTGGGATCGCCGCGCCGGTGATCGACCACCCCTCGGTGCTCACGAACCCGCAGCACGGCGCGCGGGAGTGGCTGCAGTCCGTGACGCACCGTTACGCGGGGACGCAGCTGATGCCGGGCTTCCTCTGGCGCATCGCGCCGGACGCTGGCGCCGTCGATCGGGCGTGCGCACTCCTCGGCGAGCACAACTCGGAGGTGCTCGCCGAGGTCGGCTACTCGCCGGAGCAGGTGGCGGCGATGCTCGAGTCGGGCGCGATCGGCGACCGCTACCCGATGCCTGCCTGACGGATCGCGGCGTCAGCGTCCGGGGTAATGACGCTCCGAGGGTGTGCCCTCGCTGACCGTGCCGGCTTCGACGTCGAAGTACTGGCGGTGCGGCGAGGGCGGCGCGCCCATCAGGATCAGTTCCATCGCCCCACCGTTCGAGGGCAGCTGCTGGTGGATGTCGTGCGGCGGCGGGTACCACCACGCGACATCGCCCGGTGCGATCTCGAGCTCTCGGAAGAGTCGCAGGCGGGCGACGCCTTCCTCGGAGCCGTCGTCCTCGCGGACCCACTGTTTGTATCGCTCGGTGCCCTTGAAGCCGACCATCACGCCCCACGTCCCGTGCGTGTGTACGGCGGTAGTCGCAGGGAACGTGGACAGCATCAACTGGAGGCCGTCCGGCTCGCTGTAGAGGTAGCCATTGGGCAGCGGCGAGCCGTCTCGCAGCTCGACGATATCCCGCCGTCCTGCGAGCGGCCTCATCTGCGCACCGATTTCCTCGAAGGCTGCCTCGCACGGTCCCCCGTGGCGGGCGAGGATGGCGTGCGCCTCTGCGATCAGCTTCTCGACAGCCTCGAATGCTCCGTCCAGCTTCATGGCCGGCTCCTCGTCTCTCGTATCGCGAGCGTGGTGGATTCTACACGACGGTGCTGGACCGACGCCGAGGTGCGCGGATGAGAGCCGTCTCATCCGGGTCTTACCTATCGCTTAGTCCGCTCAGGGATGATGGAGGCCATGAACAGGACACCGAACGAGGCGGAGTCCCGAACGGCCGCGCTCCGCGATGAACGTCTGGCGGCCATGCCGGCAATGCTCGGCTCGGAGGCGGTCGAGATGCTCGACGCAGCCGTGGTTGGGGGCCATGTCGTCGAGGCGCGCCCGGCGCAGGTCTCATGGGCGCCCGGTCGCCGGTTGTTCGTTCGCTATCGAGCGACCCTCGAGGACGCCGCCGGTGCCCGTTCGGAGGCTGCGCTCGTCGCCGTCACCGGGGTCGAGGCTCCCGGGGGAGTCATTCTCGAGAGCGATGGCGCACAGGTCGCCGTCTGGAGACTCGAGGCTGACCCGTGGTTGCCGGGACTGGCCGTCGTCATGGAGCCGGTTGGCGCACGGAGGCTCCTCGATAGCCTCGGTGTGCCGGCCGGACCGCTGCGGATCCGCCTGCGGGCGTACCGACCCTCGAACCGCGCGGTGGTACAGCTGGATGCCGGCGGACTTCGGCTGTTCGCGAAGGTTGTCAGACCGTCGCAGATAGAAGCGCTACAGGACCGCCATCGTGCGATGGCCGGTGTGTTGCCGGTTCCGAAGAGCCACGGCTGGTCAGCGGAGCACGGCGTGATCGTGCTCGAGGGGATGCCGGGGCGCACCCTGCGCGAGGCGCTCGCCGACACGCGAGCGCCGCTGCCATCCCCCGAGGCACTCCACGACCTGCTCGAGCAGCTCCCGCTGCCCCCCGACGCGCCGGCGGTTCGCTCGCCGATCGCGCATGCGGCAGGCCACGCCGCGTTGGTATCGCAGTTGCTGCCGGACGATGCGGAACGCATCACGCGCATCCTCAAGCGCATCGGGCCGCCCCCCGAGCCGGGAGATGTTGCGGTTCACGGCGACTTCCACGCCGCACAGGTCCTCGTCGAGGGCGGGCGTGTCACGGCCCTGCTGGACGTCGACACCGCCGGTATCGGCCGGCGCGTGGACGACTGGGGCACCCTGATTGCGCACCTCGAAGCCTGGCGCCTTGCCGCTCCAAGGGCGAGCCAGGACCGCGTTCGGAACTACATCGCGCGCGTCACGCGTTCAGCGGAAGCGGATAAGGGCGCGGAGCACCTCTGGCGCACGGTGGCGGCGATGCACGTCGGCCTCGCGACCGGCCCCTTCCGCGTCCAGTCGGCCGGCTGGCCGTCCGAGACGCGGCGTCGTGTCGACCTCGCCGAGGCTGCGCTCGAGCGGGATGGTCGTTCGTAAGAAGACCCTCACCGTTCTCTCAGTCCGGTCTCATCTAGCGTCGGCAAGATAGAAGCAGAGGCGAAGACGGAGTTCCGAGAGGGAGTCCGCTGCATACGAGGAGGCCCCGACTTGAATCTCTCAGGCAAGCCCCGCTGGACCGTGGTTGGTGCGGCGGCCGCAGCAATCACCATTGGCGCCGTGGGCACGGCGCTCGCGACCGGCGGTGGCGATGACCGCTCGCTGCCCGATGGCATCCGGTTGCAGGAGACCGTCCCCGTAGCGACCGCGACGGTCACCGCCACGCAGGAGGACCCAGGCTTCAACGTCGTCCCTCAGCGGGTCATCGACGCAGACGACACGCTGGACGGCACGTTCGATTCGCCTGGCGCCTCGCCGAACACGAACTCGCTGTCGCCGGACGACACGCTGGATGGCACGTTCGACTCGCCCGGCGACTCACCGAACACCGTCTCGCTGTCGCCGGACGACACGCTGGATGGCACGTTCGACTCGCCCGGCGACTCACCGAACACCGTCTCGCTGTCGCCGGACGACACGCTGGACGGCACGTTCGACTCGCCCGGCGACTCACCGAACACCGTCTCGCTGTCGCCGGATGACTCCCCGGACTCGTAACCTCGCGCTGGAGCTCATTGCAGTGGAGACACGGTAGGGAGGAAGGCGGTTCGCCGGAAACTGGCGGACCGCCTTCGCGCGCGTAGCAGAAGGTGGCGATGAGACGTCCGCTCGCATGGCTGCGACGCGCGCGGTCCAGGGCCAGCGTGCGTCTCCGCATCCTTGGCTGGTACATCGTGCTGATGGCTGCCGCCACGGTCTTCGGCGTGCTGCTGCAACGGAGCGTGCTCCTCGCACAGCTCGACGACGAGATCGATGCTCGCCTGGCGCAGGAGGTCGAGGAACTCCAACAGCTCGCCACCGGGAACGACCCGGACACGGGCCAGCCGTTCGGCTCGGACCTTCGGTCTGTCTTCGACACGTTCCTCAGCCGCAACATCCCCTCGGAAGGCGAGGTGCTGTTCACGCTGGTCGATGGCCGGCCCTATGCCTCCACGCTCACGCCGGTGCAACTCTTCCAGAACGACGCACTTGTCGAGCGCTGGGCCGCCGTCACTTCCCCCATCGAAGACCGGATCGACACCGAAGCTGGACGTGTCCACTATCTCGCGGCGCCCGTGGTCACTGCCGGTGATGAGCCCGCAGGCGTCTTCGTGGTGGCGATCTTCCTGGCGGAGCGCCAGGAGGAGATCAACCGCGTGCTTCGAGTGGGACTGCTCGTGTTCGGCTCGACGCTGTTCGTCGCGTCCGGCATCGCATGGTTCGCAGCCGGCCGCGTCCTGCGCCCCCTCGACGACCTCACAGACGCTGCCCGCTCGATCAGTGACGAGAACTGGGCGCGGCGCATCGATGTGCAGGGAGACGACCAGATCGCGGAGTTGGCGACGACCTTCAATGAGATGCTGGACCGCCTGGAGGCGGCGTTCGGTGCACAGCGCCGCTTCATCGACGACGCCGGGCACGAGCTGCGTACTCCGATCACGATCGTGCGCGGTCACCTCGAGCTCATGGGGGACGACCCGGTCGAACGTGAGGAGACGGTTCGCCTCGTAATGGACGAACTCGACCGGATGTCGCGCATGGTCGAGGACCTCCTACTGCTTGCCCGCTCCGAACAGCCGGACTTCCTGGATCTGCGACCCGTCGACGTCGCGGAGCTCACGTATGAGATCGCTGCGAAGGCCGCCGCCCTCGGGCCCCGCGGCTGGCAGGTGGAGCAGGCGGCGGAGGTCGTGCTGCGCGGGGACCGCCAACGGCTGACGCAGGCGATGATGAACCTGGCGAGCAACGTCGTGCAGCACACGCCGGAGGGGACCGCGGTGTCTCTCGGTAGCCGCGCCATCGGACCGCATGTGTTGCTCTGGGTGTCGGACGCCGCCGGCAGCATCGATCCTGGGGATCGGCAGCGGCTCTTCGAGCGCTTCGCTCGCGGCACTGCGGGACGCCGTTCCACCGATGGAACAGGGCTCGGACTCTCGATCGTGAAAGCGATCGCCGAGGCGCACGGTGGCGAGGTCCGGCTCGAATCAACGCCGCACGAGCGCACGACGTTTACGCTTGAGCTACCGATGAGCGGACCGGCCGGAGCCGAGGCATGAATCGCATCCTGATCGCGGAGGACGAGCCGCGCATCTCCTCCTTTCTGGAGAAGGGGTTGCGGGCCAACGGCTTCACGACCACCACGGTAGAGGACGGTCGCGAGGCTGCTGCGCTCGCCCGCGACGCGGACTTCGACCTGCTCATCCTCGACCTCGGCTTGCCCGGACTCGATGGTCACGAGGTGCTCAGAGAGGTCCGCAGCCGGGGCGACCGCCTTCCCGTGCTCATCCTGACCGCGCGGCAGAGCGTCGCCGACACCGTCGCCGGCCTCGACGGAGGCGCCGACGACTACGTGACGAAGCCCTTCCGCTTCGACGAGTTGCTCGCGCGGATCCGTGCCCGTCTGCGCGACCAGGGTCGTGCGGAGTCGTCGGTGCTCGAGGCGGGCGGAGTGACGCTTAACCTGTTGAGGAGGAGCGCCACAGTCGATGGCCAGGAGGTCGAACTGTCGGCTCGGGAGTTCACACTCGCGGAAACGTTCCTTCGACATCCGGGGCAGGTGCTCACCCGCGAGCAACTCCTGTCGCGAGTCTGGGGCTACGACTTCGACCCTGGGTCGAACGTGGTCGACGTGTACGTGGGCTATTTGCGCCGGAAGCTGGGCGCCGATCTGATCGAGACGGTCCGGGGGGCTGGCTACCGGCTGAATGCGCCGTAACCCAGGTTACATAAACGCCCGAGCAAGTCTGCGCCACGCGAGGCGGAGCCCATCATCGGGGAGGGGCGCGAGTCGCTCGTAGGTGGCGTCCACGGACGCAGCGACTGCGCGTGCGCCCTCCTCGATCTCCTCCCACCGACGCGCGCACTCGCGACGCCAACCTGTCCCAGCGAGTTGCTGGACGCCTTCCTCGTAGCAGGCGAGCCACTCGAGGGCGGCGCCGACGAGTTCGAGGTCGTGGCGCGAGAGCGCGTCGGGCTCGAGAGCGCCGGCGCGGTTCAGGTCCGGCACCTCGTCGAGAGAACACGCTCGGATGGCGGACGGTGAGAACCGGAGTCGCGGGAAGAAGAGCGCTCGGCCCGCATCGCCGAACACGAGTCCCCCGCTCCACGCCACGACGAACCGCGAGCGCTCGAGCTCGGCGCCGTAGTAGCTGCGGTGCGATCGTGCCCTATCGAACGTGCCGTACTGCATTCCGGAGGCGCGCAGCAGGTCGCCCGCGGGGCTGCGGAGGTCCTGGCCCCAGAGCCAGCACTGCGCGTGCAGCAGGGCCGCTGCGGTCTCGGCGAGCGGGGGGTCGAGGTGACGCGCTTCTGCGGGATTCCCGATCACGCCCCGAGTGTAGAAGTGTGGCGGTGTCGGGTCATCTGTTCTATAATGCCCGTAGGCCGCTGAGCGGCCGTCATCGTGGGGACGACAGGATTCGACAGGAGTTGATCGGACCAGGATTGCGGGCCGAGGTTGACCATCACCCTCGTTAAACCGGTGGTCAAAAGATAACTGGCGACAACGAACTCGCCCTCGCCGCTTAATTAGCGGCGACGTTCCCCGAAGTCCACTCCTGGCGGGCTTCGACGGAGCGACATATAGCCGGGATGCTCCGCACGCGTTGGTCTCGAGCGCAGGCGGCTAAGACCGTCGAGGCTGGCTGGCCAACCTCTCGTCAGTGGAGAGCGGCCAGCGAGACCCAACCACTGGCTACGCCCGTAGCACATCCCGGACGGAAGCTCTCTGGACGGGGAGTTCAATTCTCCCCCGTCTCCACCA
>CAYZJO010000008.1:0-127126 GCA_964479165.1 uncultured Dehalococcoidaceae bacterium | reverse complement strand
GGTTATGAGCCGACTGCTCTAGGCCGCTGAGCTACAGGCCCACGCTGGGTTACGCGGTCCCACCACGTTCGTCCCTGCCATTGGTACCGCCAACATCGCCGCCGGACGGAAAGAGGAACGCGTTCATCTTAGCGGCAGCACCGGTGTAGACGCTGCGCTCGGGGTGCACGTAGGCGTTCGCCACGATGCCGGTGTCGCTCTGGCCGAGCACCCCCTGGATCATCCCCAGGTCGACCTCGAGCGCGTGCAGCATCGAGGCTCGGAGTAGCGCAGGTCGTAGAGGTCCTCTACGGCAGCCCGCCCGTCGCAAGCAGGTCCTGCATCGCGCACGCGGCGTAGGAGCTGTAGAGACGGAGCTTCCGCGCACGGTCGTGGATCCCTGGACGCTCGGAAGGAGAGTTTGGACCTCCGGCCAACGGTTGTGCGATCAATGACTGTTCAATCATGCAACACCGGCCATGCGTTAACGTGACGGTCACGGCACGGACAATGCTTCGCCGGAGGACACCGAAACGGATGCTCGTTGGCATCGCCCCGCGGGTGTCGAGGCCCTGCCGGCCCCAACGGAAGCAACGGCACAACCGCTTCCGGCCTCCGGAGCGGTGCCGCCGCGTAGCCGATCCACGCTCGCGTCTCCATCAACAGCCTTCCGCGATACTGCTCACGATGTGACGCGAGCCCGGCCCTGGACGCGGCTACGACGCATGAGCAGCCAGGTTCGTCGCATTCGGTGGCATTTCGGGAGCACGCCGTCTCGGGTCGTAACGCCGCGGCCACGATGCCCGAGACTTCGCGAACGCCGCTCCCACACCCGGGCCTCGGGTGAAGAGTCGAGCCCCCGCACGCCGCCTTCTTCGACTCTCCCCGTCCTTCTCGATTCCCAGCCGGATTCGGCGTCGACCTAGAGGCCTGTCGCGACGCCCCGCAGCAGCCAGCCGATGACGTACGCCGTCACCGCCGCCGAGCCGCCGACGAGCAGCGTCTCGATGCCGCCTCGGAACTCGTGCTGGTCGACGATGCGTGCTTTGACCACGCCGATCGTGAAGAAGGCGAGCCCCGCCATCACGCAACTCCAGAGGAAGGGGTCGCCGATGCGGCCCGGCGAAATCGCCTCGGCGATGAACGGGAGCAGGGGCAGGAGCCCCACCACCGCGAATGCGACGAACGTCGCCAACCCCGCCCGGAACGGTCGCGACTCCCGGTGACCGATGCCGTGCTCCTCCTGGACGAGCGTGTTCACCCATACCCGCTCGTCCGAGGTGATCACCGCTGTCGCCCGGTCGAGGTCGGCGCCGGTGAACCCGTTCGTGCGGAGGACCCGGCGAACGCGTTCACGAGCCCCCTCGGGATCCCGACGCACGTTCTCGACCTCGCCCACCGCGGTCTTCCGGTCCTGCTCCACCTCGGCCTTGATCCCGAGGAAGTTCGAGATCCCCATGCTGAACCCGTCGGCGATCAGGTTCGCTACCCCGAGCACGACGACGACGCCGCCGGGTAGGCTCGCCCCGATCGTGCCGGCGACCACCGCGAAGGTTGTGACGGTGCCGTCGACCGCCCCGAGGACGCCGTCGCGGAGTTCTGCCTCGAACCCGGGGGTGCGCCGCTCGGCGTCCCCATCCGCTCGCATGTCCTGCGTGACTGCAACCATTGGTCCCCCTCCATGCGGGCCGGAGGGTAGCCCGATGCCTTCGAGGCGCGCTCCAGCAACGGCGAAAGACGCGAGGCAGGCCACGCGACGCCGCGGGTTCGGTTTGCCTGCTCGCGTGCGGCAATCGAAGCAGTCCCCTGCCTCGTCCGCGGGCTAAACCAAGCACTCCGTGCTGGCGTCCGGCGCCGGACCTCTTCCGTTTCGCTCGCGCCTCATCCAGCGCTAACCGGGCAAGGCGACTCACGCGAAAGGACGGTGTCGCGTGCGGCCTCCTCACCTCCGTCGGCGAGACTGGCACCGGGGGAGCGGTAACCGCTCGCTGTTGTTCCCATTCAGGTTGTTGATAGCCGGGAGGCCGGGGTGAGCCCTCCGCGTCGGAAGTCGTTGCCTCAACCCGCAACATGGCTCACTCCGCTCGAGGTGAGAGCGGACAATCTGCAACGCTGTCCGCGTCCGGAGGGAACCCCTTCCTGCCGGCGAGCGTTCACGCAGGGTTTCACTCGCCGCACGACGGCGAATCGACACCACCGCCGATGTCGTTCTCGGACTAACCCGGGGCGGCCGGAGGCGAGAACGGGGCGTTCTTCGCTGTCAGCGTCCTACTCGCCCCTACCCGAGAGGGCTTCGCCGTGCCGCTCAGCTATACGGCCGTGCGTCCGCGTCGACTATGCGAGTGGATCGGGCCCGCCCTAGCGGCCGTCAGTCGTCCGGTCAGCAGGCAGCGAGTCCCCGTGAAGCAGCGATTCGACGAGGTCGCGCCAGCCGCGCAGCGAGCGTGGTTTCTCCTCGGCTCGCTCCGCGCCGTTCGCAAGCGCGGCTTCGCGGTCCTCATCCGAGAGTGCCGCCGACAGCAGGACGATGCGCAGGTCCGAGCGGAGCGCCCGCATCTCGCCGAGCGCCGGAATCGAATCGGCTCCGCCGAAGAGCCGGTCGACGAGGATCAGCGATCCGAGCGGAGCG
Source organism: uncultured Dehalococcoidaceae bacterium (assembly GCA_964479165.1). GTDB lineage: Bacteria > Chloroflexota > Dehalococcoidia > UBA2979 > UBA2979 > CAYZJO01. The sequence continues at coordinate 124,518 of CAYZJO010000008.1, read as the reverse complement.
TCGACGATGCGACGGGCGGCCTCGGCCGGCGTCCCGATCGACTCGACCGGAAGGTCCGGCGCGGCCTCGGCGAAAACGTACTCGACGATGAGAGCGTGATCCGCCTCGTCGTCGACAATCACCACGGCGGGGACCTTAGTCGACACCGTCACGGTCATCGGCCCGCTCGCGGCAGGCGGACCTGCAACTCGTGCTCTACGATTGCCACAGCGCCGCCCTGCCGCGCGAGCTGCGCCTCGGCGGCGGCGACCTTGGCGATCACTGTGCCTGCGTACAACCGCAGCGCCCCCATCAACTGCGCCAGCGGGCTTCCGACGACTTCCGGTGTCCCTTGCGGAACCGGGAGCGTCAGCCTCACATCTGGCCCCTGGAGGGACACGCCCACCGTGATCGTGCTTCCTGCCGACGCGGTTTCGATGATCTCCGTCACCGGGCGCCGGTCGACACGAACAGTGAGCTGATCGAGGCCATCGACTCCCGGCGTGATGGAATGATCGCCGAGGAGAGAGGGAAGCGGCACTGACTCGTCGGTCAGAACGCGCCGCCGTGCGCGAGAAAGCAGCGAGACAGCATCGAGCATCCGCTCGAGGTCTTTCGCGCCATGCCGGAGCGAGTCGAGCGCCAACGCCGCGCGCTCATCGTCGCCCACCGCAGCCGCGATTAGCTCGGTGCCGAGGGACATCGTGAGCAGGGGGGAACGAAGGTCGTGCGAAACCGAGTGGAGCAACTGGTCGAGGACGTCCGCGAAGTCGAGAGGCGTGGACGCGCCGTTCGTAGCCTGCATCTTCGCCCTCAACCATGGGACCGTCGGCCGGTCCGGCCGTACGATTGATTGCATCGCTCGGTTCACGGTATTGGGGACGCCTTCTCCCGGACATCGGGGCATCCCCGAGACGCGACGAGGCGCGCGCGACTGCGCTCTACCGCCACCGTCTATTCATGCACAATAGCAATGCTCGTGTTACGGGCCGTTAACGGATTCTCAGATGGTCGATGCGACGGGCCCGAGGTCAGCGCCCCCGAGGATGTGAAGGTGCAGGTGAAACACAGCCTGGCCCGCTTCCGGACCGCAGTTCATGACCAGTCGGTAACCGCGATCGACGAGGCCCACCTGCTCGGCGATCCGCGCGGCCACGACGATCATCCGGCCAACCATCGGCGCGTCGCCGTCGACGAGGCGAGCCGGTGATACTGCTGCTTCGCCGCGCGGGATCAAGACGATATGTGTCGGCGCTGCCGGCGCAATGTCGCGGAAGGCGATGAACTCGTCGTCCTCGTAGACGCGATCGGACGGGATGTCACCCCGCAGGATGCGCGCGAACACGTTGTCGGGGTCGTAGGCTCCGAGGTGCGGCGCGGCATCGCTCATCAGCACTTCCTCAGCCCACGACGACGAAGCGTTCCAGTCCTCGGAGCATGAACGTCCCACCGCGAGTCGGTGCGTCCTCCGTGCCCTGGAGCGACGGGAAGCGGCCCAGCAGCGCGCGGAACGCGACCTCGGCCTCGAGGCGCGCAAGCGGGGCTCCGAGGCAGAAGTGCGGGCCAAGCCCGAAGGCGATGTGTCGCGTGGAGCCCTCACGCCGCACATCAAGCTCGTCCGGGTTGGGGAAGTGCCGTTCGTCGTGGTTCGCCGCTGCGACCATGACCAGGACGGTGTCACCCTTCGCGATTGGCTGGCCACCGACAATCGCATCCGCGGCAGCGAACCGTACGAGGCCCTGCACCGGGCTGTCGTAGCGAAGGAACTCCTCCACGGCGGCGGGCACCAACTCCAGATCGGAGGCGAGCAGATCTCGCTGCTCGGGGTTCCGGACGAGTGCGAGGGTCCCGTTGCCGATCAGATTCGTCGTCGTCTCGTTCCCCGCGACCAGGAGCAGGATCGCGAAGGCGAGCAACTCCTCGGCTGTCAGCCGCTCGCCTTCCTCCTCGGCCTGCACCAGCGTCGAAAGCAGGTCTTCGCGGGGTGCTCGGCGTCGTTGCTCGATGATCGGCTCGAGGTAGGCAATCAATTCCGAAGTCGCCCCGCGCGCTGCGGCGATCACGGGCTCCGGACTGAGCACGTTCGTCACCTGCGCGATAGCGTCGGACCAGCGCTTGAACAGGACACGGTCGGACGAGGGGATGCCGAGCATCTCCGCGATGACGATGACCGGGAGCGGTTGCGCAAGCGCCGCGACCAGGTCGAACGGCTTTCCCGGTTCTGTCTCGTCGAGCAGCGTCGCGGTGACGTCCTCGATGTGCGGACGCAATGCCTCGATGGCGCGCGGCGTGAACGCTCGGTTCACCAGCGAACGGAGGCGCGTGTGCGTGGGTGGGTCCGAGTTCAGGACGGTCGGCACGTGGCCGAGTGGCGATGCTAGCCGCTGCTGGTTGAGCGTCTTCGCGAGCGGCGTCGTGCCCGTTTCGGAGTTCGAGCGGAACGTGTCCGGATCGCGAAGAACCTGCACGCACTCGTCGTACGAGGTGACGACCCACGCCTGGAGCGCCTCGCTGCGATGCACCGAGCCCTGCCGCCGTAGGGCGGCGTAGTTCGGATACGGATTGCGCATGAACGATGGCAGGAAGGGGTTGAACATCACCATCGATCCCATCGTAACGGAGAGCGCTCCCCTGCGCGCGGGGCGAACCCTGTTTGCGGGGGCGCAGGGCGCTGCGTAACCTAGCTGTAGACACTTCCGCGCCGCAGAACGGCGGGCGCGTTACCCCGGAGCGTTGCTTGAGCGTCTTCGACCAGACCGAACGGCCGGCTGGCACCTTTGTCGGCGGCCGTCTCCTGACCGCACCCGACCGCCCTCCGTACGGCCGCGCACGGCGGTTCGTGCTGCTCGCCGGCACCGTCATCGGTCTCTGGGTCCGATGGCGCTGGCTGCGAGTGAAGCGCTTCATCTTCGGCGACCGCGCGATGGAGGCCGCGACTCATCGCTTCCATCAGTCAGCCGCCGAAGCGATGGTGCGCCGCGCGGTAAAGCAGCAGGGCCTGATCATCAAGACCTGCCAGTTCCTGGGCAGCCGCGCAGACATCTTCATGGAGGAGTACGTCCGCACTCTCTCGCTACTCCACGACTCCGTGCCGCCCCGCCCGTGGGAGGAGATGCGCGAGGTCATCGAGTCCGAGCTCGGACGCCCCATCGACGAGCTGTTCGCCGAGTTCGACCGCCGGCCGATCGCGGCGGCCTCGCTCTCGCAGGTCTACCGAGCGCGGCTCCACGATGGCAGCGACGTCGCCGTGAAGGTGCAGTACCCCGAGATCGAGCGCGTGGTGCACTGGGACCTTGGCGCGATCCGCTGGCTCGCAGACGTATGGGCGAAGCTCGAGTCCACGATCGACTTCCGCCCGGTCGTCGACGAGATGGAGCGCAACGCGCCCGAGGAGGTCGACTTCATCCACGAGGGGCGCGCCGCCGAGGAGATCGCGGAACGCCTGGCGAAGCTGCCGTACGTCGCCGTGCCGAAGATCCACTGGGACCGCTCGTCACGCCGCGTGCTGACGATGACGTATTTCGACGGGATCCGTGTCACCGACGTCGATGGGTTGCGCGCTGCGGGGATCGACCCGCCTGCGGTCGCCGATCAGCTCATCGAGCTCTACAACATCATGATCCTGCGCCACGGGATGTTCCACGCGGACCCCCACCCCGGGAACATCCTCGTGCTGCCGGGCGATCCGCCGCGGATCGGCCTAATCGACTTCGGCCTGACGAAACGGATATCCGATGAGTTCCGCGAGCAGGTCATTGTCCTGACGTCCGCCATCATCGCGCAGCGCCCAGCCGAAGTGACCGACGCGATGGAGGACATGGGCTTCCGGACGCGGGAGCGAAGCGAGGACACCTACACCGCCCTCGGGGAGGCGTTCCTTGGTGATGTCCTGCGGTCCGGCCGCGCCTACGCGGATCAGGCGCTGTTCGCCGAAGTAAACGTGCGGCTGGGCCGCGTCCTGCGCGCCAACCCGCTCGTGGAGGTGCCTGGCGACGTCATCCTGATTGCACGCGTCATGGGGCTCTTGTCCGGCATCGGAAAGACGCTCGACTCGAAGACGGACCTGCTCGAGGCGATCGAGCCCTACCTTGAGCCGGAGCCGCCCGAGCCCGCCATGTCCGTGTCCTAGACACGTTCCCGTCCTCGTGGAACCCCTCTTGACGGCGCGCGCTGTGAGTTGCACACTTCACCGAATGAATGAACGTTCATTCTGGATGAATGTTCGTTCATTCACATTGTGCATGGCTGCACAGCCAGTTCGCACTCAGCGGCGGCGCACCGCTGCACCACAGGCGGTTCAGATGGTCTCCATCCGCGAACGATTCGCCGACGAACGCCGCGAGGAGATCGTCGCGGCAGCCATCGGGCTGTTCGTCCGCAACGGCATCGCCCAGACCACGATGCAAGAGATCGCCTCCGAGGTCGGACTGTCGGCCGGCGCCCTCTACCGCTACTTCCCCGGCAAGGACGAGCTGGTCGAAGCGGTCTTCGCGCAGTGCACGGACGAGAACGAGGCTCTCTTCCGGGCGGCTGTCGCCTCCAACGGCGACCCGCTCGAGACGCTCGTTGGCATGGGCGCTGGCGCGTGGCAGCTCTTCGACGAGTCGGACGCGCGCGACCGCATGGCGATGAACCTCGAGAGCATCCTCGCAGTGCACCGAGGCTCGCTCGCGATCCGTGAGCGCTGGGTCGACGTCGTCCGCCAGGGCGTCGACGCAACCGAGCAGCTGCTCGCACGCGGGCAGGCCGCGGGAGAGATCGATCCGCGCGTCGACCGGCGCAACCTCGCAGTTGCACTCGTGGCCATTCACCAGGGCCTCCAGATGCTCACGCTTCAACTCGGTGACGAGGTGAATCCACGCGGCGTCCTGGCCGCGGCGGTGGAGATGCTGCGCCGGCTGGGACCGGCCGTCGGAACCGGCGAGGGACCGCAGGGAGGAGCCGTCTGATGCGATCCGTACTCTCGACCGCACGCCTCGCAGGTGCGAGCGCACGACGACCATGGCTCGTCGTGGGCATCTGGCTCGTCGCGTTCCTCGCCTTTGGCGCCGCCTCCTCGAACCTGCCGAACGTTACGAACAACGAGCAGAGCTTCATCAACGAACCCGAGGCCGAGAAGGCCGCGCGACTGATCGTCGAGCGCGGACTACGAGGCGACATCCCCCTCGATGAGACGATCATCGTGCGGCATCCCGAGCTGACGGCGGACCATCCGGAGTTCCAGGCGCAGGTCGCGCGGGTCCTCGAACGGGTGATGGCCGTACAGCCGCACGTACAATACGCGCTCGCCACGCCCGGACCGGCGGCACCGCCGGTCGTCTCCGAGGACGGCCACGTCCAGCTGCTGTTCGCCCGGCTCAACGGCACGGTGGCCGACTCCTCTGTGCCCGGAAGGCCCTTCGTCGAGGCGATTCACGAACTGGCGGGCGAGGCGCAGACGGAGGGGTTCGAGGTCCTGACCAGCGGTTACGCGAGCACGCAGGAGTTCTTCGCCGTTGCGGCGGAAGAGGACCTTTCCGCCGAGTTCCAGGCGCTCCCCTTCGCGGTCCTCGTGTTGATCGTCGTGTTCGGCGCGCTCGTCGCCGCCGTCGTGCCGCTGATCCTCGCCATCGCCGCCATCGTGGTGGCGATGGGTGCAGCGGCCCTGATCGGCGAGCTGCAGCCGCTGTCGATCTTCGTGCAGAACATCATCCTGACGATCGGACTCGCAGTCGGCATCGACTACGCGCTGTTCATCGTCGAGCGCTTCCGCGAGGAGCGCGCGCGGGGTTCTGAGAAGGTCGTCGCCATCGCCACGGCCGGCGACACTGCGAGTCGCGCGGTGCTGTTCTCCGGCGTCACCGTGATCATCGCTCTCGCCGGCATGTTCATCGTCCCAGTGTCGATCTTCCGCACCATCGCGCTCGGGGCGATCCTCGTGGTCGTCGTCGCCGTGATCGCGTCGCTGACGCTGCTACCGGCGGTTCTGAGCCTGCTGGGCGACAAGGTGAACCGGCTGCGCGTCCCGTTCTTCGGCAATGGGACCCACCTCCACGAGGACCGCGGGTTCTGGGCGGCCTGCGCGCACTTCGTCATGCGCTACAAGTACGTCAGTGCCCTGGCCGCCGCGGCCTTCCTGATCGTCCTCGCGAGCTCCTACACCCGCATCGACCTGGGACAGGCGGGTGTCGCCAGCCTTCCCCCCGGCAACGACGCGCGTCGGGCATTCGAAATCCTCGATGCCAACTTCCAGGCCGGCCTCTCGACGCCCGCCGAGATCGTGATCGACGGCAACATCGACTCGCCGGAGGTGCAGGCTGGCATCGAGCAGTTGATCGCGAGCATCGAGGCGGACACGGTGCACGGCTTCGGAGCCCTGACGCCGGTTCAGGTGGCGCCCTCCGGCGACCTGGCGCTGATCCAGGTGCCGCTCTCCGGTGATGTCGCCTCGGACGAGGCAATCGAGGCGATCCGCACCCTGCGCCAGGACCTCGTCCCGGCGGCGTTCTCGGACACCAGCGCGACCGTGCTCGTGGGTGGGCTCACCGCTGGCACGTCGGACTTCTTCGAGTTGGTGAAGGACTGGACGCCGATCGTGCTGGCGTTCGTCCTCGGTCTGAGCTTTGTGCTGCTGCTGCTGGTCTTCCGTTCGGTCTTCGTGCCGCTGAAGGCGATCGTGATGAACCTGCTCAGCGTTGGTGCTGCCTATGGGCTGCTCGTGCTGATCTTCCAGGAAGGGCACGGCGCAAGCCTGCTCGGCTTCCAGACCGTCGAGGAGATCGAGGCCTGGGTCCCGCTCTTCCTGTTCACGATCCTGTTCGGGCTCTCGATGGACTACGAGGTCTTCCTGCTCAGCCGCATCCGGGAGCGCTACGACCAGACGCACGACAATGCCGAGGCGGTGGCGTTCGGCCTGCGGTCGACCGCCAACATCATCACGGGCGCCGCGGCGATCATGATCATCGTCTTCAGCGGGTTCGCCCTCGGCGACCTCGTGATGTTCCAGCAGCTCGGCTTCGGCCTCGCGGTCGCCGTCTTCTTCGATGCGACAATTGTGCGGATGGTGCTGGTGCCGTCGACGATGGCGATGGTGGGCGACTGGAACTGGTACCTGCCGTCATGGCTCCACTGGCTCCCCGACCTTCGAGTCGAGGGCCCGTCGGTCGCCCACGAGGCGGCCGCACCGACGCCCGCCACGGCAGCCGCCGGGGACTGAGCAGCAGCGCCGTTCTCCTCGCGAACGCCAAACGGGGCGGCCTTCCGGCCGCCCCGTTCGCGTCGTCCGTCGGCTCGTCCCCTAGGGGAACGAGTCGCTCGTAGCGTTGATCGGGCTCTGCACGTCGACTCCGAACGCCTGGAAAGCGGCGAACGCGACGAGCAAGATCGCACCGAGAATGAGGGCGTACTCGGCCATCGTCTGGCCTCGCTCGACCCACATCCACCGCTGGATACGCCGGCCGATTGCCTGCAGCGCTACCACCATCGTTGTTCTCCTTGGCCCCCCGTGCCCGCTTATTGAAGGATGCGAACCTTCACGAGGTTCGCGATCTGCTGGAACGTCGCCCCAATCTCATCGGCAGACGGCGCGTAGACGTACTGGCCACCGCCGATCTCGGCGAGTTCCTCCATCAAGTCGTGGTCCGCACCGTCACCGAGACCGATGGTGTAGATGGCGTAGCCGGCAGCTGCTGCGAGTTCCGCCTGGTCCTCTGCATAGGCGCGGGCCTGGGCGTACGTTGCAGACTGCCCGGTCGTGTAGCGACGGTTCGCAATGCCGTCCGACATCAGCACGATCACCTTCACCGAATCGAGGCGAGCTCGCGCGCTGCCGAGTTCGTTTCGGGCGCGCAGGATCCCATGGCCGATGTTCGTGTTGCCATCGGGCAGAATCACCGACACCTCGTCGTAGAAGTCGGAACCCGGGCCGTCGAAGTCCGTGGTCAGCGTTAGGTCTGTGGTGGCCGTGTCGGAGTAGGTGACGAGCCCGAGCTTCGCGTATCCCGGTGAGAACTCGTCGGCGAAGAGCAGGGCAGCGTTCAACGTTGCGGTGATGGGCTCGTCGCCGTAGTGGTTGGGGCAGTTCGCACCGGCGCCCGGGTGCGAGTCGTGGCACATCGAGCCGGAACGGTCGAGCACCACCACGATGTCCGAGGTCTGCGCCCCGGCCATCGCGACGACGTGGGTGTCAGCCGAGTGAAGCCCGAAGATCGGGGCGATGATGAACGGGATCTCTGCATCGACGTTGATCTGCATGCGCTCGTTGTCGACGCCGGGGTACGAGAAGCTGATGCTGCTCGTGCCAAGGTTCGGCGCGTTGAGGTCGAAGTAGTCTTCGGCTTCAGCCTCGGCTGCCGCGATGTCGGGCAAGACCTGTGCGCCCGCGTGGACGGCGGCGTCCGCGGCGTTCTGCAGCTGGCGGCGCATCTCGAAGTAGCGCCCGACGTCAATAGTCAGGGCGCACATCCCCAGCATGACGATCATGCCCGCGCCCACCAGGACCAGTGCGACGCCATCTTCTTCCGTGCGAATCCGTCGGGTTCGACGAGCGAGCCCTCGTAGCCGCTCCACCAGCGAGACCTGCAAACGGCCCATTCGCTCCTCCGACCGCCGAGCGCGCGTTCGAGGGTGCGCCGGCTCACCTTCGTTCTGATCCCCCCGCGCAGGTGAGGCGTCCCAGGTAGGGCCTTCACACAGGCCGCCAGCGGGAAATCGCCGATGCCTGTGCGAGACCCCGCGTGGAACGCTTCCTGTGAAGTTTCGGCAGAGGACTAAAGGTCTGAAGGGGTCCGCCGATGATCGGCAGAGACGGAGCGGGACGCGTTGCCGTGCCGGGTGATCGCCCGACGGCGGCCGGACCGACTCCGCGGAAGCCGGAACAGGCGCTCACGACAGGGCAACGGCGCCGAAAGGCGTCGACGCAAAGGTACGGGCCTAACCTCGCGCCCCGCGAGCATGGCAGCCGGCCCGCCGGATGAGCACCCCACGCCACAGGGTCACATCGCGAGGGTCGTCGTGCGCTCGTCGCCGGCGCACCTCCGAGGCGGTACCCGGGGAGCGCCGGGAAGGAGGTCGGATAGCCGACGCTCGATCGCCCGCCGGCTGGTGCCGGCATCCGGAGACCTTGAGTCCACAGCACCTGCATCGAGGAGTTCACTACATGTTTGCTCGATTCCAGAACGCCCTTGTCCGCGCGTACGTCGCGAAGGAAGAGGGCCAGACGATGGCTGAGTACGGCCTGATCCTCGCCCTGATCGCGGTCGCCTGTGTCGTTGCCTTCAACACGCTCGGCGGCGACATCGGGAGCCTGCTCGGCCAGGTCAGCACGGACCTCACCTCGTAGGTCGACTAACCGGAGCCGCCGGCACCCCCCGGCCGGCGGCTCCCTCATTCTGAGCGTCCGGGGGAGGACACGACTGAGGACAGAGTGATGCGTCGTTGGCTACGCAGTGAACGCGGCCAGACGATGGTCGAGACGGCCATGGTCCTGCCCATCCTCCTGGTCCTTGTGTTCGGGATGATCGACTTCGGGCGCGTCTTCAACGCGTGGATCACCGTCACGAACAGCGCACGAGAAGGCGCCCGCGTCGGCGCGACGCGCCAGGACGAGACCGCCATCGAGGCACGCATCGCCGCGGCGATGGGTCACATCGACGCCTACGACGTCGACATCGTGAACGCCGTCGGCACGTCCGGCTCGCCCATCTCCGTCACGGTGGAGACGACGGTCGACATCCTGACACCACTGATCGGGAACATCATCGGCGGGGGCTCGGTGACCATCTCAGAGACCACAACCATGAGGTTGGAGTGACATCATGCGGCCTCTTATCGCGCGACCCTCGCTACTCGGCGCGATCCTGGCGGTACTCGTCGGCATCGGCGCCTACACCTATTTGAACGCTACCGGCGACGACGAGTCGGCGAGCAGCGGCCAGACGGCCTCAGTCGTCGTCGCTCGCGACTACGTCCAGCGGCGCACACCTCTGACGCCGGAACTTTTCGAGGTGCGCCAGCTGCCCGTCGAGGCGGTCACCGGGCTCGCCGTCCGCAGCGTCGACGCGATCGAGGGCCAGTTCCTCACGAACGACCTGCAGCCGGGCGAGCAACTGCTGACGACCGACCTCACGGCGCGGCCTGAGGGTGGCAACCTGTCGCTGCTCATCCCCGAGGGACACCGCGCCTTCTCGATCGCCATCTCGGACGCCATGGCCGCCGGTGGTCTGGTCGAGCCGGGTGACCGGATCGACATCCTGGCCGTCTTCGAAGAAGGCGATGCGGGCGCGAACGGCGCGGGCGTCGTCGTCCAGGACATCGAGATCCTCGCGGTCTCGAGCGTGGTGCTGGGCGACAGTCCCCAGACCGCCGCTGAGTCCGGTGGCCGGAACAACCCGACGTCGATCTCCTCGACCGTCACCATCGCTCTGACGCCGGAGGAGGCCCAGTTGGTTGCCCTGGCTGAAGAGTTCGGCGCGCTGCGGCTGACGCTGCGCCGACCGGACGACACCGCGCAGATCGCGGGCAACCAGACCGCTCTCGATGCGCTCATCGGCGGCCTGCCTGCGAGTGCCATCGTGACCACGAACAACGAGTCGACCGGGGGATAGTCATGACCGGGGAACGACCACTGCGCACGCTGCTCGTCACGAGCGACGCGGAGGTCCTCGAGGCGATGAAGCGGGCCTTCATGGGGTCCGGCTTCGAGGTCGCCGGCGAGGCCTGGCCGGGCATCGATGCGGCGCGCCGCGCAGGCGCGTTGCTCCCCGACGTGGTCGTACTCCACATCGAGGAGCCGCTCGCACCGGCGCTGCGCACCGTCCAGGCGATCGCCGAGTCCTGCCCCAGCGCCGGCCTTGCCATCGTCTCCACGACGCTGCACGACCTCGACGCCGTCCGCCGCGTGATGAACGCAGGCGCGCACGACTTCGCGTCGCTGCCGCTCGCCGACGAAGCGCTCCGGGACGCGGCAATGCGCTCGGCCCGGGCTGCCAGTCGGCGCGGCGTCGGCGACGTACCGGCCCCGAGCTCGGGACCGACCGGCACGGTGATCACCATCGCAGGTCCGCGCGGCGGCGTCGGTAAGACGACCATCGCGACCAACCTCGCGGTGGCGCTCGCCCAGGAGACCGGCACGGCTGTCGCGCTCGCGGACCTCGACGTGCTGTTCGGAGGCGCCGCGATCGCGCTCGACCTGTTGCCGCAGAGCGGCCTGCAGGAGTGGATCCGCGATCACGCGCACCGGCCGAACTCGCCAGTGGCGCCCCACCTCACGGACCACCACTCGGGTCTCCGTGTCCTGGCCGCACCCAGCGAGCCCGACGCGTCACTCGAGTTCGGACCGACCGAGGTCGCTGACCTGATCACGGACCTCAGCGGCACGCACGAGTACGTGCTCGTCGACACCGCGTCCTCGTTCACTCCGGTGACAGCGGCCGCCATCGACCTGTCGCCCCTGACCATCCTCGTGACCTCGCCGGAGCTCTCCGCGCTGCGGGCCACGCGCTACGTCGTGGACACGCTGCGGCACTGGGACATCCCGGACGAGCGGCTGCGCCTGGTCGTGAACCGGCCCGTGCCGATCCTGACGGTGTCCGGCGACGAGGCGAAGGAGGCCGTCGGCCTCCCGGTCACGTGGGACCTTCCGCACGACCCGCAGGTGCTCCGCGCCGCGGCGGCGGGCGTCCCCGTGAGCGACCACCGCCCCAACGCCGACCTTCCTCGCGAAGTACGCGAGATCGCGCGATTCATCGCCGGCGTCAGCGCTCCGAAGGCTGCGCGGCGCAAGGTACTGGGAGTCTTCTAAATGGCCCTGCTCCCGCGTCCGAACTACGGGCGTCCTCGACCTGAGGACGAAGCTCCGTCGAACCAGGAGGCGCCGTCCGCACCGGCGGAGGCGCCCTCCACGCGACCGGTCCCGCCCCCGCCCTTCAGCGATCGCGAGCGCGCCGTGCGCGCGGCCCAGCGAGCCGAAGCCGACGTCCCGGGCAGCGAGCGACGAGAGCCCGTTGCCGATTCTGCACCGCCAGCGCCTGTGCCGGAGCCGCCGCCGGCGCCGCGTCCGATCGCCCCTGCGGTGAATGCCGCGCCGGCGGCCCCTGCAGCCTCGACGCCGGCGCCGACCGCTCCGAGGCCGGACCCGCGGCCGTCGTTCCCGCCCCCTTCACGGCCTTCGAGTGGGCCCTCGGGGCCGGGGTCGACTGGGATGGTTGGTGGAGGCGGGGGCCCTTCGTCGATGGCGGGCGCCAGTCCGGCCACCGCCGAGCTGCGCCAGCGGCTCCACCGCGCCCTGATCACCGAGATCGACCAGACCGCGCTCAACTCGATGCCGCCGTCGGAAGCTCGCGCCTTCGTCGAGGGCGCGGTGAAGCAACTGATCGATCGCGAGGTGCCCGCTGGCCGCGCCGGCTTCCGCGAGCGGCTCCTCGAGCAGCTCGTCGACGACGTGCTTGGCCTTGGGCCGTTGGAGCCCCTGCTCCGCGACGCCGAGATCTCCGAAATCATGGTGAACGGCGCGAAGCAGGTGTACGTCGAGCGCAAGGGCAAGCTGCACGTCGCGCCGGTCGAGTTCCAGGATGACGCGCACGTCATCCACGTCATCGAGCGCATTCTCTCGTCGACCGGCAAGACCATCGACGAGTCGAACCCGCTCGTCGACGCGCGTCTCCTCGACGGCTCCCGTGTCAACGCGGTCATTCCGCCGGCGACGATCACTGGTCCCCTGCTGACGATTCGAAAGTTCGTGGCAGACCGGCTGACCGCCGACGACCTCGTGGCGATGGGCTCGCTCTCCGCCAAGGCGCGAGAGATCCTCGATGCCTGCGTGCACGCGGGCCTGAACATCATCGTCAGCGGCGGTACCGGTTCGGGTAAGACCACGATGCTCAACGTGCTCTCATCCGCGATTCCGGCGGATGAGCGCATCGTCACCATCGAGGACCCCGCTGAGCTTTCGCTGCGCCAGCCACACGTGGTGCGCCTCGAGGCCCGCGCAGAAGACAAGAACGGCAACGGCATCCACCAGCGCGACCTGTTGAAGAACGCGCTGCGTATGCGACCGGACCGCATCATCGTCGGTGAGGTCCGCAGCGCCGAGGCGTTCGACATGCTCCAGGCGATGAACACGGGCCACGACGGCTCGCTGTCCACCGTCCACGCGAACACCCCTCGAGACGCACTCCGCCGCATCGAGAACATGGTGATGATGGCCGGCTTCGAACTGCCGGTGCGCGCCATCCGCGAGCAGATCGCATCCGCGATCGACCTCGTCATCCAGATCGAGCGCATGCGCGACGGCTCGCGCCGCACGGTGGCCATCAGCGAGGTCGTGGGGCTCGAGGACCAGACCGTCACCATGCAGGACCTGTTCCTGTTCCAGCACTACGGCGAGGATGAGGACGGTCGCATCATCGGCGAACTCGAGCCAACTGGACTGCGGGCATCGTTCGCGGATCGCCTGGAGGCTCAGGGCGTGCACGTCCCGGTGCTGGCTGAGGTCGAAGAGAGAGGGCGGGGTAGATGGGCAGCCTGATGTCCGCTCCGATTCTGATCGCTGCGGGGGCAGCCCTCGCGGCGTGGCTTCTTGTAGTCGGGCTCGTCGGCAGCAAGGCGAACGAGCAGCAGCGCCGCGAGCGCTTGCTGGCACGTGTGCGTGGCGTCGACGAGCAGCCCGTCCAAAAGGGCGAACGGCGCGGTCTGCGGTTCTTCCTGCGTCGCCGGCCACGACTCGCCCTGCGCCGTCCTCAGCGCGGTCCCGCAGCTCGCCTGTCGGCGATGCTGCGGCGTGCCGGTGTCGATGTGCAGCCGGGAGAGTTCGCTCTGATGCTCGCGGTATTCACCATTCTCGGTGGTGCCGCCGGCTCGGCCACCTATAACCAGACGGGGATGCTCATCGGCTCGGTCGTCGGGTTCCTGCTCCCGATGCTCTGGGTTCGTCAGAAGACCGCAGCGCGGCGCAAGGAGATCAACGGGCAACTCAACGAGCTGCTCATGACCGTCGCGGGCGCCCTCGGTGCGGGCCAGTCATTCCTCCAAGCCTTGTCGCTCACATCGCGAGAAATCGGCGACCCGCTCGCCAGTGAGATCCGAATCATGCTGAGCGAGATCGAGATCGGAGCGACCCTCGACCAGGCGTTCGAGCGCCTGCGCGAGCGCGTCCGCGATGACGAACTCGATCTCGTGATCGACGCGGTGCTCATCCAGCGCCGAGTCGGTGGCAATCTCGCCGAGGTGCTCATGAACATCGCGTTCACGATTCGAGAACGCATCCGCATCCGCGGCGAGGTGAAGATGCTTACGGGCCAGGCTCGGCTCTCGGGATGGCTGCTGAGCGTCCTGCCGCTCGGAGTCGGCCTCGTTATGTACTTCATCAATCGGGAGTACATCGAGCTGCTCTGGACAACGGACACGGGCCGCATGTTGATGGCCGCCGGAATCGCCGGCCAGGTCGTCGGCACGATGTTCCTCCAGAAGATCGCGAACGTACGGGTCTAGGGAGTCATCCAATGATCTTCGTGATGACCGCCTGTCTCTCGGTGGCCGCCTTCCTGCTGACCCGGGCACTGCTCGTGGAAGGTAGGGGGCCGACGTCCGCCTGGCGCGACGTGACCTTCGGCCGCCAGTCGGCTCGAGGGAACGCGCAGCAGCAGCGCGAGGCGCTGGTCAGCTCGCGTCGCTCCCTCTTCGAGCGTATGGCGACGGGCCTCCCGCGCCTGCAGGCGCCCGCGGATCGGATCGTCGCAACCGCGGGATTGTCCGGCAAAGTCAGCGGCGCGTGGCTCATTGGCTTCTCGCTGGTCACCGCCGGAATCGCCTTCGTCGCCTGGATGGCGATGGCGGGTGGCGGCGGCTTCGGCCAGCAGGAGATGCTTATGGGTCTCGGTGCGACGGCCCTCGGCGGCGTCGCACCCTGGATCGTGCTCTCCAGCCGCGGTAAGCGCCGCCAGGAGGCGATCGACCGTGCCCTGCCGGATGTCCTCGACCTGCTCACCGTCTCGATCGAGGCCGGCCTCGCCATGGAGGGCGCCCTCCAGCGCGTCTCGCAGCGTGAGAGCGGTCCGCTCCAGGTCGAGATCCGCCGAACCCTCAACGAGATCGCCCTTGGGCGGCGTCGCAGCGAGGCACTGACCGCGATGGCGCAGCGCACCGAGGTGCCACCGCTCCAGACGCTGGTCAGCGCGATCAACCAGGCGGAGCGCACGGGCCTCCAGATGGGCCCGGTCATGCGAGCGCAGTCTGAGCAGATCCGCGTGCGACGCCGCCAGCGCGCCGAGGAGAAGGCGATGAAGGCGCCGGTGAAGATGCTCTTCCCGCTCGTCGCATTCATCTTCCCCTCGATGTTCATCGTCATCATCGGGCCTGCGGCGATCAGCTTCGCGGAGACCTTCGGCGGGTGACGCGCGCTCGAGAAGGCAGCGGACAGGACGACGGCTTCGTCCTGGTAAATGACCGGACCGGAGCGCGGTTGGCGACGAAGCTCGAGCTCGCCGCCAACCCGCTCCGGCGCATGGTCGGGCTCCTCGGGCGGCCCTCGCTCGCGGAGGGCGGCGGGATGCGCTTCCAGCCCGCAAGCTCGATCCACACCCTGTTCATGCGCTTCCCTATCGACGTGCTCTTCCTCGACAAGGACGAGCTGGTATTGAAGCGCGTGCACAGCCTGCAGCCGTGGCGCTTCGCCGCTGCCCGCGGAGCGAAGTACGTCGTCGAGTTGCCGGCGGGCACGCTGCTGCGCCACGACATCGAGGTCGGCGACCTGATCTGGGTCGACCGTCCGCACGTGACGTGGACGGTGGACGCGTGACCGCTACGGCGACCGCCGAGATCACTTCAACCCGCCTCGCGCCTACGGGCGTCACCTCGCTCGTGGCGCTGATCGTGGGCGTCGCGTTGGTCGCTCTCGATTCAGGGGGGCTGCTCCTCCATGCCTCGGTCGCAGTGATGCTCCTCGCGGCCGCGGAAGACCTCCGCACCAGGCGCATTCGCAACGCCTTCGTTGCACCGGCGCTGGTTCTCGCGCTGCTCGCGGCGTTCAGCAACGGGATGTTCGGCAGTGCCATCGCAGCCACGGTTGTCGCCCCCCTGCCCTTCCTGCTGATGGCATTGATCGCGCCCGGCGGCATGGGCATGGGCGACGTGAAGTTGGCATCGCCCGCGGGTGCGGCGGTGGGCCTCGGCGCCATGGCCTCGCTCTGGCTCGGGATCGCGGTCATCGGAGGAGTCCTCGCGCTCCTCGGTGCATTGCGGAAGGGCCGCCGCGCCACAATTGCCTACGGCCCGGCGATCGCATTGGCCGTCGTCTTCGTCCTCGTCGTCTAACGTCTGCGCATCACTGTGTGTGGACGGGCGCCGCCGCCGCGTGCGACATTGCCGCGCGGGAGGCCCCGATGGCGACGGCTGCTGCACCTGTCCTCCATCCAGCGGTCGAGCGCGCGCGCACGCTCGACGGTGCCGGCCGCCTTATCCTCCGCGACGAGATAGCGGCAGCGATCGCGGGCGAAGTCAACTTCGAGCGAGCTGCGCGGCTGCTCTACGCCACAGATGCATCGATCTACCAGATGGAGCCTGTCGGCGTCGTCTTTCCCCGCTCCACGGCGGACATGGCCGCCGTCGTGCGAATCTGCGCGGCCCGAGGCGTCGCGGTCCTTCCTCGCGGCGCCGGAACGAGCCTCGCCGGCCAGACGGTGAACCACGCCGTCGTCATCGACTGCTCACGGTTCATGAACGAGGTCCTTGAAGTCAACGTCGAGGAACGCTGGGCGCGCGTACAGCCCGGGGTGGTGATCGCATCGCTCAATCGCGAGGCGGCGCGCCACGGCCTCCAGTACCCAGTCGACCCGGCCACCTCCAACCGCGCCACCATCGGTGGCGGCATCGGCAACAACTCGTGCGGCGCGCACTCGGTCGTCTACGGGAAGACCGTCGACCAGGTCTTGAGCCTCGAGGTCGTGCTCGCAGACGGCACCGTGACCACGGTCGAGGCAGTCGAAGGCCAGCAGCTAGAGGCGAAGCTCGCGCTCCCCGGCCTCGAGGGAGACATCTACCGCGAAACTCAGCGCATCGCGCTTGGTCACCGCGACGAAGTCGCAGCCCGTTTCCCGAAGATCCTGCGGCGTGTCTCCGGCTACAACCTCGACTCGCTCGACGAAGCCGACCGGCGAATGCACCTTGGCGAGCTGCTGGTGGGCTCCGAGGGTACGCTCGCCCTCGTGGCAGAGGCGCGCGTCCGCCTGGTGCCAGTGCCCGCGCACAAGGCGCTCGCCGCCGTCCACTTCGACACCGTCCTCGAGGCGGCCGCGGCTTCGGTCGCCGCACTCGAACACGGCCCTTCGGCGGTCGAGCTCATCGACCACTACATCATCGCCGCATGCCGCTCGAACCCGGGTTTCCAGAGGTTCGCTGACTTCATCGAGGGCAACCCCGGTGGCCTGCTCTACATCGAGTTCTACGGCGACACCCCCGACGAGCTCAAGGAGCGACTCTCCCGTCTCCGTGCCGACTTCGAGCAGCGTGGGACGGGCTACCACATCGCCACCACCACGGATGCAGCCACCCAGCGCACTTGGTGGCGCGTCCGCGAGTCCGGCCTTGGACTGATGATGTCAGTCCGAGGCGACGCCAAGCCCATCGCCTTCGTCGAGGACACCGCGGTTGCGCCGGAGAATCTGCCTGTTTATGTCGAACGGTTCGATGCGCTCGTCGCGTCTTATGGCAAGGATGCGGGCTACTACGGGCATGCTTCGGTGGGATGTCTGCATATCCGCACGCTCATCGACCTGAAGGACGCGGCGGACCTCGAGACGATGAAGGCCATCGCGAGCGACGTCGCCGACCTCGTGCTCGAGTTCGGAGGCTCTCTCTCGGGTGAGCACGGCGATGGCATTCTGCGCGGCGTGTTCACGGAGCGCATGTTCGGTGCTCGACTCACCCAGGCGTTCCGCGACCTGAAGCGGGCGTGGGACCCACAGGGCATCCTCAATCCGGGCAAGATCGTCGACACGCCCGCGCTCGACGACTACCTCCGCCTCAGCCCCGCGACGCGCAACACCGAGCCCGACACGCACCTCGACTTCACCTTCGAGGGTGGCCTTGCGCGCGCGGTCGAGCAGTGCAACGGACAGGGCGCGTGCCGGAAGTTCGAGGGCAGCATGTGTCCCTCGTACATGGCAACCATGGACGAGGAGCACTCGACGCGCGGCCGGGCGAACCTGCTGAGAATGGCGCTGTCCGGCGTCCTACCTCCCGCTGAGATGAGCGGTGACCGCATCTTCCAGGCGCTCGACCTCTGCGTAGAGTGCAAGGCGTGTGCCGCCGAGTGTCCGTCCGGCGTCGACATGGCAAAGATCAAGTACGAGGTGTTGGCGCAGCGCCACGAGGAACGCGGCACAACCCTTCGCGATCGGCTGTTCGCCTACATCGGAGTGTGGAGCGGCCTCGCCAGCCGCGTGGCCCCGCTCGCAAACGCGCTCTCGAGATTCGCCCCAGCACGCGAGGTCCTGCATCGCTTCGGGGGCGTGCATCGGGAGCGGCCACTGCCTCAGCTTGCAGGCCAGCCGTTCGCGCGCTGGTTCGCCGACCACCGGGCGCAGCGCGATCCCGCGCACAGCGCGCATCGCGGCGAGGCAGTGCTCTTCGACGACACGTTCACCCGCTATTACCACCCGGAAGTGGGCATCGCGGCGACGCGTGTCCTCGAGGCGCTCGGGTATCGCGTAGTGGTGATCGAGCGGCGGGCGTGCTGTGGACGGCCACTGATCTCGAAGGGGATGCTCGGCACGGCGAAGCGCTGGGCGGCCCGCAACGTCGCCGCCCTTCTGCCGTACGCTGCGCGAGGCGTGCCCATCGTCGGTACCGAACCGTCGTGCCTGCTATCGCTGCGAGATGAGTACCCGGACCTGCTCCGTAGCGACGAGGCGCGGACCGTCGCCGGTCAGGCCGTCCTGCTCGACGAGCTCGTGGCGCGGCTGGCAGCCTCCGATGAGTCCGTCGGCACGCTCTTCGAGCACTCCGCTGTCCCGACCATCGTCCACACGCACTGCCATCAAAAGGCGCTTGCCGGCTCCGAGCCCAGCCTTGAGGCGCTCGCACTCACCGGTGACGTGAGCCTCATCGACTCAGGCTGCTGCGGGATGGCCGGCTCGTTTGGCTTCGAGGCGGAGCACTACGACGTGTCTCGCGCAATGGGTGCGCTGCGACTCTTCCCCGCCGTCGATGCCGCGAGCGCTGAGACCGAGGTCGCGATCACGGGGGTTTCGTGCCGTCAGCAGATCAGCCACTTCACCTCGAGCCACCCGCGCCACACCGCCGAGGTGCTGGCAGATGCGTTAAGGACGCCGGCGCGAGGGATCTAGGAGACGTGCGCCGGCTCAGGCGCCGGCTCGATAGTGTCGGCAGCCCCGAGGTCGTCGGTGGACTCGTCGTCGAGCATGCCGATCGGCGGGCGCCGCAGCGAATCCAGCGCCAGGCGGACGGTCGTGACGCAACGGTCGCAGAAGTTGTAGGACTCGAGCGACTGCGTGTTGCGCATCTGGATGCCGGACTGGGTAACCACGAGCTCACCAGCCTGCAGCTGGACGTTGGTGGCTCGCTGGAACAGCGGGTGGTGACAGGCGTCGCAGATGGCGGCGACGAGCACGGCCGTCCCTCCGGACATACGCGCGGCGAGAACCGCGCCTCAGACTGATCATCGGCACCGCGGCGGACGAGCGCAGGGTCCGATGATGCGGACGGCACTACGGCCCGACGGCGCTCTGGACTTCCTCCGGGGAGAACGCACGAAGCGTCTCGCTCGTGACGTTCCCCTCCTCGGCGATGGAGAAGAGGCCGGTCAGCATCGCCTCCTCGCTCGGAGCCTCGACGATCGCGACCATGTCGTACTGACCCTGGGTGTAGTACATGCCGACCACGGTGAACCCGGCAGTCTCGTTGAGTTGTCGTATCTCGGTCGCCCGGTGGATCGTGTCCTTCACCCCCTTGCGTCCCTGCTCGGTGAAGCGATAGAGCACCACGTACCTGACCATCAGGGTCCTCCCTCCGCGAGGCGGAGCGACGCTAGCACCGAGACGCTCTTGCTCACAACCGCTCGCCTGTCGACCTCAATGCGCGGCTTACGCGAGGCAAGGATGAGTAGAACCTTCTGTGCGGGCGCATCGACGTCTCAAGCGAGGTATCGGCCTGTCGATGATCTCGACATAGTCGGTGGCGGGTCACCAGGGCGCCGGACTCTTCTGGCACGAACCGCGATCTGGACCTCGCTGACGCAGGAGATGGACTTGCAGCGGCGCCTCGCCCTCACCGCCGTCATCGTCGTCGCCATGACGGCCGCCTGGTTCGTCTCGTCCTCGCCGGTAACTGCCGGCGCTAACACGCCGCACGCGGTGGCGTCCACCCAGTAATCACGCTCGCACTTGAAACGGCCCGCTTGACGATGACCGGCCCCTACCTCGACGCGCGTATCGATGAGTGCCTGGTGGCGCTGCTCGTGTTGCGACGGCTGCTGCCGCTCGCACTCGAGTTCAATGCGAGCGGACGTGGTCCCTCGCGTTACGGGCCCCGGCCGCACACAGACCGCCGCCGCGAGGCACGCGACGCTTACGGACTGGTGGAGGACTGATCGGGGCCGACGCGCCGCGCGGACTCGGCGCCTGCGATCAATCGAGGCGATCAGCCCCGCCTGTTGGGTGCTCGGTCAGCAGCCCGTCACGGATCTCGACGATGCGATCCGCGCGCCGAGCCATCTCGAGGTCGTGTGTCACCATCAGGCCGATCTTGCTCCGCCCATGCACCTCGTCGCGCAGCGCCTCGACGACCTGCGCACCACGCTCGGTGTCGAGGCTGGCGGTCGGTTCGTCGACCAGTAGCAGGGGAGCATCACGCACCAGGGCGCGAGCGATCGCGACCCGCTGACGCTGTCCGCCGGAAAGCGCCGTCGCGACCGTATTCGCCGCGTCCGCCAGCCCGAGTTCTTCGATCAGGTCGCTCGCGCGTCGGCGGATGGCGCGGCGGTCCCCACCGAACTCGGCGGAAAGCATCACGTTCTCCCGCGCAGTGAGGTAGGGCACAAGGTTACTGGTCTGGAACACAAAGCCCACGCGGTCCCGGCGAAAGCGGCTGCGCTCGCGGCCGTTCATCTCGGCGATGTCGAGATCGCCCACCACGATTGAGCCGGAGGTCGGCGCGAGTAGGCCGCCCACCATCGCGAGGAGCGTGCTCTTGCCGGAACCCGACGGCCCTACGAGCGCAATCAACTGACCCGGTGATGCCACGAGGCTCACGCCGCGCACTGCCTCGACGGCCTGCGCTCCGTTGCCGTAGACCTTGCGGACCTCACGGACCTCGAGCGAGGGCGCTGGCATCGATGTCACTGTTGCTGGGCCAGCGCAATGATGGGGTCGATACGGGCGATCTGCCGCACCGACAGCAGCGAGCCGACGATGCCCGCGACCACGATCAGCACGGCCGTCGTGGCCGTGGAGGACGCGGTGAAACGGATCGGGACGCCGCTGCCTGAACCTGCGATGAGCGCCTCCGTACCGATAGCCATCAGCACCGCGAGCACCGACGCGGCGGTCGTGACGAGGACCACCTGGACGAGCCCCTGGCGCAGCAGGTAGCCGCCGGGCGCCCCGATGGCCTTCAGCATCCCGAGTTGCGAGATCTTCTGAAGCGTGATCACGTAGAAGAAGATGCCGACGACCATCCCACCGATCAAGAGACCAACATACCGAAGCGCGTCGACTGTCGACTGCTGCTCCTGTACGCCTTCGATGTTCGCGAACGCCGTCTGCTTGTCCACGATGGCCCAGCCGTCTCCGTTGACGCCATGGAGACCCTCCCCCTTGAGCAGTACGACACTGCCGACGGGCGTGAACTCGTCGATCACGCCGTAGCGCACCTCGCGCCACGCCTCGAGACCGAGGTACACGACGGGTTGGAAGAAAAACGTGCCTTCGTCGATGGCTCCCACGATCTCGAACTCGACGAGACGGAGGCGGATCGGCACCTGCACCAGGTCACCGATCTCGAGGCCGGCCTCCTCGAGGAAACGCAGGTCTGCCAGGAGGGTGCGGTCCTCTCCGGGAGCGACTGGGCGCCCCTCGACCACTTGAGGCTCGCCGATCGTGTCGGGCTCGTAGCCGAGCAGCGCCGCTGTTGTCACGGCGCCTTCGGCGTCCTGCAACGCAGCGGCCACGTAACCGAGGACGGCGTGATCAGTGACTCCGGGCGCCGCAGCAACTGCTTCGACGACCTCCGGACCGACCTCGGAGCGAACGAGGGAGTAGTCAGCGCCTGCGGAGTAGGCGAGCGCGTCGCCGCGGAGGTTGAGCAGTGCGGTGCCGGCCTGCTCGTTGAGGCCGAGCCCGAGCCCCGTGACCATCATCACGAGGTACGCGACGAGCGTGACAACGGCGGCGATCAACCCGAACTGCAGCTTTCGCCGCGAGACCTCGCGCAGGGCCAACAAGTCAGCCTTCCTCCTCATCGGCGTCGAGCGAGTCGATCATGCGCCGGAACGCCTCCGTCAGCGTGCGCGACTCGTCGTCCTTGAGCAGCCCGAGGAAGTGTGCCTCGATGCCGCGTAGATGAACGGGAGCCGCTCGGCGAAGTGCGGCCCTGCCTTCGGGTGTGACACAAGCATACGTCCCCCGGCCGTCTCGAGGATCACCCTCGCGTTCGACGAGGCCGGCAGCCTGCATGCGGTCGATCAGCCTCGAGAGCCCGCTGCGGCTGAACAGCACTCGCCTCGCCAGGTCCTGCATCCTGCGACGTCCGCTCTCCGCTTCCGACAGCTGAACAAGGACGTCGTACCAGGCAAGCGGCATGCCCGCGTGGACTCGGAGCTCCCGCTCGAGCACGGCGGTGATGCCGGCGTGGGCTTCGAGGAATGCGCGCCAGGTCGAAAGATCACGCGCGGATGTCATGCGAACCGCCCGCCTTTCATCACAAGGCGAGGGTTAGAAATCGCCACGTCGATTTCGCTGCCGTTATTGCGATGTCTGAGCAAACAGGTTCCTTCCCGTTTGCACGCGCTCGGAACATGCTGTCGGGGCAGCCGTAGCAGCCACGAATCGCTGAGAGATTCTAGGCACTCACCACGAACGATGATGAATCAATATGTCGATCGCAGAGTACCTGCAACAAGGCGCACGCGCCTATCGAGGCGTGACGAGGCGATCCACCCGAGGATGATGAGCCGGAAGCGAACAGGGGAGCGATGCCGTGCGATGGAGGCGGTCCGCTTCGTCAGTCTCCGCGCCGGTCCTCCACGGAAGACTCGAACGGCTCGAAGAGGACCGGGGCGTCGTCATGCGGCGCTGCCCCCTGTCGCCAGGGCAACGTCCGGACGAACCGGCGGAGACTGCGCGCCGTGGGCACGAGGAACGGCGTATTCCGCTGGTAGCGCTCGTACGCATCGCCGAAGACCTCTGGTAGCACGTAGCGGTCCTGGAACGCCACGTGCCCCACGTCGCCCGCGATCATCAGTGGTGAGGCAATCAGCAGCCGCTTCGAGCGTGACGCGATGGCCGTGAAGATGAGCGCGAAGCTGAACCAGATCACCCCGGGGTGTCGAGCTAGCGCGTACGTGCCGGTCGTCACCAATTGGTCGGTGTGCCCCTGCTCGATCCAGGCCTTGCGTAGCGGTATCTCGACGAAGATCGAGTAGACCATCGCCGCCCACGACAGCGGCGCGACGACGAAGGCGAAAGCGCGCAACGGACGGGGAATCGCCAGTCGGGATGTGTAGCGGAGGAGCCGGTAGACCGCGGTCACGTGACCCGCGACCATCGCCCCCATCAGAAAGGGCTTCACGCGCGGGGTGCCGCGACGAGCGGCGATGTCGTGGGCGATCCCCCACAGGTATCCGATGACGTTGAACCAGACCGCGTGCAGCGCGATCCGCTGCCACCAGGACCGCTGTGGCTGCTGCACTCGCACCGTCACCTCTCGCCCCGCTTGTGACCTGACTGACGCAAGGATACCGACTGGCGCATCCGGCGTAGAGCCGGCGCGCGTCAGGCTGCCGCCTGCGACGAAGCCTCGGCCTGGCCGATCGCGCGAGCGAACACCTCGACGGCGTCTGGATCGAACTGCGTACCGGCAGAGCGACGCAGCTCGGCCGTCGCCTCGGGCCACGACAGTCCTTTGCGGTAGGGACGGTCGTGCACCATCGCCGAGAATGCGTCGGCGACGCTCATGAGGCGGGCGAGGCGGGGAATCTCGTCGCCCGCCAGACCCCGTGGGTAGCCGTTGCCGTCCCAGCGCTCGTGGTGACACCCCACGATCTCGATCACTTCCTCGATGTCGAGGAGGCCGCGCATCATCGTTTCGCCGAGCGACGGGTGCTGCCGCATCTGGATCCACTCGTCCGGCGTCAGCCGGCCCGGCTTGCGCAGGATCTCGGCGGGAGTGCCGATCTTGCCCACGTCGTGGAGCAGGGCTCCGAGCCAGATCGCGTAGCGCTCTCGGTCGGGCAGCCCGAGCTCGTCCGCGACGAGTAGCGCGAACGACGCCAGCTGCTGAGAATGCTCGCTCGTGTACGGATCCTTCGCATCGATGATGTCGAGGAGCGAGCGAGCGATTCGGAGCTTCTCGGGGTCCTGTTCGAGCAGGGTTCCTGTCGTCGGCCGGTGCGTGTGGATCGTGCCGGAGCGACGCATCTCGAACTTGTTCTGAAGCAGCTCCGAGTCGGCTACCGAGATCAGTGCCCGACGCGTGACACCGTTCTCCGGGTAAGCGGCGACGCCCCAACTGATGCGCGCCGGCAGTCGCTCCGATGCGGAGATCTCGCTGTCGGATGCCGCGAGCGGCGTCCGCTTCACCGCACGCGCCACGCGAGCCATCAGCTCGCTGCCCTGTTCCTTGTTCCTTCCTGGAAGGATCAGCAGGAACTCGTCGCCGCCATACCGCCCAACGACATCGTCGGGACCGATCGCCGCACGCATCACCGCCGCGATGCGCTGCAGCGCGTCGTCGCCAACCTGGTGGCCGTGGACGTCGTTGAGGAGCTTGAAATTGTCGAGGTCGACCATCGCTACGGTGAATGGGGAACCGCTCGCCTTCGCCTGGGCCAGCGTCTCCTCGAACACATCCTGCAGGTGGCGGTGGTTCGGCAGCCGCGTGAGGAAGTCTGTCTGGGCCTGCTCCTGCAGCTGTTCGAAGAGGCGGGCGTTCTCGATCGCGAGTGCCGCCTGCCCGGACACCACCGAAAAGAGGTCGAGCTCGTTGAGGGTGTAGGCGGAGTCGTAGACCTTCGCCGAGATGAACACGATGCCGATCAGATCGTCGTGCGCCCACAGCGGCACCATGATGCAGTCGCGGTACGGACCGAACTCCGCAAGATCGTGCGGAGCCACATCGGCGGAGCGCAGCAGTCGATCGAACGAGTAGGGCGTCATCGGCTCGCGGGGCTCGGCCACGAGCGATAGCAGCGAGTTTTCGAGGCGGATCGTCCACTCCGGCTTCGGCCGCGGGAGCGGACCCGACACGTGCCCGAGCGAGAGTTCGTTACGGTCATTGGGCAATAGCGTCGCGACGAAGGAGCTCTGGGCTGCCCGCTGGCACAGCTCCGTGAACTCACGCACCAGCCCATCGACGCTTCGCAGCTCCGCGGTGCGCCGCTGGAACTCCGCCAGGACCTCGTCCCGGTCGATGCGGCCCCCCACGAAGACGCGATCGAAGAGCCACAGCGTGCCGTGCCTCACGCCGGCGGCCAACACCCCGATCGGCACGCCCATGAAGAGCGCCACCACGACGCCCTCCTGGGTGCCGAGGTCGATGCCAAACGCTCGGTAAACGACAGTGAGCGATCCGACGTAGGCCCCTGTCACAACCGCGGTCACAACCGCCTGGATGAGACCGCCGCGGACTGCAAGGTCGATGTTGAACAGGCGGTAGCGCGCGATGGAGAAGGCGAGCAGAGCGGCGGCTGCACCGTTGATCCCCTGGTCGACCGGCAGCACGCGCAGCGCCTCAATGAGGTTGGTGTTCCCGCCCGCAATGATCAGTGTGGTCGCGACTGCGACGTACTTCAGGCGGTTGCGCTCGAAAGGGTCACGCTGAAGCCGGTAGGCCGCGCTCACGTACGTGACACCGGCGATCCAGCCCACCACTTGGCCGGTAATCATCAGGTAGAAGAGAGCGCTCTCCCAGACTTCCGGTGTTGGCACCGGATCGACCGTGACGCGGTTCAGGGCGCCGCTCATTGTCGGAACCACTGCGCAGACGACCAGCGCGTAGGTAAGCCGGCGTGCTCGCCTCGACCAGCGCGTTGGATAGAACGCCTGGAGGAAGTACAGGAACGAGAACGGAGTCATCACGAGGCAGAGCTCGAGGAACCTGAGCAGGTACTCAGCAGTGCTCAAGTCCTGGGTTACCCGCCAGATCGCGGAGAAGACACTCCCCGCGCCGAGGAGCCCCAGATACGCCAGGAACTCCCGTGTGCCCTGGTCTCCGGTCGTACGGCGCAGCACGACTCGCGCGAGCGCGAAGTAGAGGACGGCCGTCGTGGCCGGGACCAGGGCGAGCACGGTTGGGGTCATCTAGCCTTCTCGTGTCCCAGCGACTTCGAGCAGCGTGTTCAGCGACTGCTCCGGCGGGTTGACGTGGAACGGCTTGAGGTGCGCGAGATCGGCACCCTCCGCGACCTTGCGAGCGCGGTAGCGGTCGAACGAGCCCGTCGGTAGGTAGGTGATGCGCAGCGGGTGCAACCCCGCCATGCGCTCCATGTCCGCCCAGTCCGGCTCGACCATCCCGAGCGCACGGTTGATCCGAGTCGCCGCCTCCTCCTCGGAGACGGTGCTCTCGGAACGCGGCTCCATCCGCAGGCGCAGGATCGGCGTACCGGCTTCGACCTCCTTGCGCACGGTCCAGTCAACGTACGGGACATCGGCTTGCTCGATCGCGCGCCAGATCGTCGACTCGGTCAGTCGGACGAACCCGCCGATCTCGAGCAGGTCGGTCCGGCGGCTGTAGTGCACGATCTGCGGCAACGCGACTCCTGTGTTGTCGTTCTTCAGACCGGTCACGCGGATGATGTCACCGGTGCGGTACCGGACGAGCGGGTTGCCGTGCAGATTGTTAAGCACGAGCTCGTAGTTCGTGCCCGGCTCGAGGCCGTCGAGCAGGACGGTCTCCGGCCGGTAGCCGGGGTTGTCCTGTTCCTTCCTCAATTCATCTTCGGGAACAAACTCGAAGAAATTCAGTGTCGTGAGCGGGGTCATGGACGTGTAGTCCCAGCCCTGCATCGCCACGACGGCGCCCTCCGTGCTGGCGAGCAGGTCGAGCGGGTAACGGCCCCAGTAGTCACGAATCTTGTCGCGGAACAGCGATGCGTCCATGCCGCCCACGGCGATGCCACGGATGTTCCATACGTCACGCGGTAGCATTCGGCGACCGGCCAGCTTTGCGCTGATCGCCGCCCTGCCCATGCGTGCAACCACACGGGGTTGCTTCAGTCGGTCGAGCAGCGAGCCTGGCGGCTTCCGGTCGGCAAACGATTCGCCGATGCCGGCCAGGACGGCCGAAAGGCCCGTCACGAAATCCGCCCCCTCGCTGACCGCGCTGCGGAACGCGGTGGCCATCCGCACATCGAATGGAAGCGCTTCCGACTCGGGACTGCTATCGGGGAACATCCGATAGGGCCACGTTTCCTCCACCACTCGAAAGATCGTTCCGGACGCGTAGGGGGGAGGGGCGAGCATGTTGAGGACACGCTCGTTGCCGCGCAGGTTGACCTGCCCGCGCTCGTCTGCGGCGGACATGATCATCAGGCCGATACACGGCCAGGCCATCGCGTGGTACATCGAGTCCGAGAGGGGGATCCAGCGAGGCTGGCCGCCCGTACGTCCGGACGTTCGGGTCCAGGCACGAGTTGGCGCCGGGAGAACATCCTCGCGCCGCTCACCGAGAGTGTTCGCGTAATCCTCGTAACTGGTGAGGCCGATGGTCTCGCGCAATTGCGCGTAGTTCGCGGGACGCGCATCACCGAATAGCAGGCGTCCAAGCACGGACTCATTCAGCAGTGCAAGCTGCTCGTTCAGCAGACGATGCTGCATCTCCATCGTCTGCTCGATATCCATGTCCAGGAAACCGAGTGAGCGGTCCCATAGCGCCTGCGCGCCACGCTCCCGGTAAAGCTCCCAGGCAGCCCTCATGACCCGTACCTCCCAGCGAAGAATCCACCGCCATGATTGAGTCCTCACCCCAGGACCACACGTGGCATCCACCGATGCCGGAACGATACGAGAACGATGTTGCGCTCGTCTTAGAGGCAGGCATGGAGTCGCAAAGAGCTGTCTTAGAATCGGCTTCGAACGGCTCGGAAGACGTTCAGACTAGGCGACAGTGACCTACCGACCGCTTGGCGCGGCTGGACGCTCGGCTGGTTCCGTCGGATCGCGTTGCAGCGTCTCGGCCACAAAGAAGGCCATGATCGCTGCACCCACGAATCCCGCGCTCGCCGTGAGCACAGACGCGGCGCCCAGCGTGGCGATCTGGGCCAGGGCGCCGATCCCGATCGGCGCGACGGCCGCTCCGATGTCTGCGATCAGTCGCCACACGCCGATGAACTCGCCGGCCTGGTCGGGTGGCGCCAGGTCTGCGCCGAGTGTCATGACCACCCCGCTCCCAAACCCATTGCCAACCCCGGACAGCAGTCCGACGAGCAGGAACGGCCAGAACGAATGCGTGAGCGGAATCAGCGCGAGGCTCGCCGAGAGCAGCAGCAGCGACGGGATGATCGCCCACTTGCGCCCCCAGCGATCCATCACCACGCCCACCGGGTAGAACAACGTCATATCGGCCGCTGAGGAGAGCCCGAAAATCAGGCCGATCGCGGCCACGTCGAGCCCGATCTCGTCTCCCCAGAACGGCACCAGCACCTGGCGGCCCTGCCGCAGGACCGTGAGCAGCACGGCGACCGACCCCGCAGTGAGCAGGCTGCGCCAGTGCTCGCGGACGGTCTGTCCCAGCCGATGGTGCGCCGGTGCGCTGATCCCGGTCTGGATCGAGGGCTCGCTGCCGGCGAACAGCGGCAGGACGCAGCCGAGCCCGACGATGAGTGCCTGCACCAGGAACGCGGCCTCGAGGCCGAACGCGCTCGCGGCGGCTCCTCCGAGGATCGGGCCAACGAACGTGCCGATCCGACTGGAACCGCCGACCAGTGAGATCGCCCGTCCGCGCTGGGCCACGGGAGCGGCGCCCGCGATGTACGCCAGACGCGACACGACCCAAACCGCCTGGCCGATCCCGGTCACGACCACAAAGACCGTGAGCATGAGCACGTTCGGGCTCAGCGCCATCCCGACGCACGCAAGCGCGGTGCTGACGCCGCCAACGAGCATCGAGCGCCGTCCACCGATCCGGGAGACGAGCAGCCCCGCGGGAACGTCGGCGACCATCGAGCCGACGCCGCGCATCGTGACGACGAGGCCTGCAAGCGCGAGGCCGGCCCCCAGATCCCTCGCGAACAGCGGCACGATCGGGATCGCGATGCCCTGCCCCACCGCGTAGAGGAGCGTGGGGATGTAGACGCTGGCCGCGAGTTGGCGGATATGGAACGGCCGGTCGGCGCCTGGGGCCGGTTCGGGAGTCGTGGCTGGCGTCGAGCCCTCGCGCATCCGCGAGAGACTACGCCGATGGTCCGTTACACGCCCTCATCCTACACGGCGGCCTTAATTGCCGAGCGTGAGGTGCTCGAAGCGTACACGGCCGCAGGCGAGGCACGAGATGCAGACCGGCTTGCCCGCACCGGCCCGGTAGACTGCTACATGGCCCCCGCACTCACAGCTGCGAGCGCTGCGGGTCGGTGCAGTGGCCCTCTGCGACGAGTTTGTCGATGCCATCGCCTGCTCCTCGTGCGCTTCCATGGCGTGAGAAGAGCATGGCGATTGCTAATTACAGATACATTTCCGACTGATTGCCGCCCGGTGAAGTTTGAGGAACAGGCGGGACTGCCGGGATCACGCGGGCGGTAGCACCGCCTCGATCTGGTCGATGTGCCCCTGATCGTGACCGGGGCCGCCCCGGATGATCAGCTCACCAACCGGAGCCTCGCCGGGGCGAAACCCCTGTGGCATCATCCGGTCGAGCAGGCCGTCTTCGAGCGCGTTCAGTGCCTCGATAGCTGCCGCGTGGCCGGTCGCGATCTCGTTGAGCAGATCTTCCACGCTGCGCTCCGTCCGCTCAGCGACCTGCCCCGCGTTGATGTCGTCGATGCTTGCGAACCCGGGCTGTCCCGGGCCGGGCATCGGCTGACCAGCCCACGCCTGCTCGGCGCGACGCACAACACGCTCAACACCGTTGGATCGCGCGGCCAGGTGGGAGAGAGCGTCGCGGACGCGCCACGTGCCCTCCGCCAGTGGCGTCTCGCCGTTCGAGAGGATGCGGTCTCGAAGGAGGGCTAGGCGTTCGTCGACGGCGCGGATGGCGGCGGCTACTTCGTCCTTCGCGGGCATGGTCTTCTCCAAGTCGAGTTCCGGCAGTTCGGCGAGCATCATACGGTCGGGCTGACAAGGGCGAGCCGCCTCGGTACCCACAACGCCGCCTCGATCTGCCGTAGACTCACACCGCGGGCGACTACCTGCGACAGTTCGCAAGAGGCCAACGATGAGCTGCGAACTCGAATTCCCCTCGCTGTTCCGCCGAGAAGGCCGCCGGCTCACTACGCAGCGGGTGGCGATCGCCACGGCTCTCAGGCACGCCGGCGGGCATCGCACCGCCGAGGAGCTGTACCAGGAAGTGTCCGCCACCGGAGACAAGCGCTCCCGCATCTCGCTCTCGACCGTCTACCGCACCCTCGAGGCGCTCGAGGGTATGCGGCTCGTTTCGAAGCTCGTTGCCGGAAACAGTGCGACGTACGAGTGGATCGGCGAGGGCGACCACCACCATCACTTGATCTGCAACGACTGCGGGCAGGTCCTGCCGATCGAGTTGGACTCCGTTGCCGCGCTCGTGCGGGAGATCCGCGAGCGCGAGGGCTTCGAGCCCGTCATCCGTCACATGGGAATCAGCGGACGCTGTGCCGACTGCGTCGCGCGTAACCGGAGCGGGGAGCCCGAGGTCGCGGCCTCGGGTCACACGCGCATACAGCCAGGAAGGCCGTGAGCCCGATGCTGCTCTCCGTCGCCCCCTCCCAGCTCGAGCCCTCGTACGGACCCGCCCTGCACATCCCGGACGGCTTCATCAGCGCGCCGATCTCCATCGCCGGCCTCGTGGTGGCGGCGCTCGTCTTGGCACTCGCGGTGCGGAACACGGACCGAACGCTCGACGAACGCGCCGTCCCGCTGATGGGGATCATGGCCGCCTTCATCTTCGCTGCGCAGATGATGAACTTCCCGGTAGCGGGCGGGACCTCCGGGCATCTCCTCGGCGGCGCGCTCGCTGCGATCCTGCTCGGCCCCTGGGCAGCGATCATCGTGATGACAGCGGTCGTCGGACTCCAGGCGCTGCTCTTCCAGGATGGCGGCATCCTCGTGCTCGGCGTCAACGTCCTCAACATGGGCATGCTGACCGCGTTCTCCGGCTACTTCGTCTACCGAGCGATTACCTCGATCTCGCGCTCGGAGGGCACGAGGTTCGTCGCGGCCTTCGCGGCTGCGTGGGTGTCGGTGCAGATCGCGGCGCTCGCTACCACGCTCCAGCTCGTGGCCTCGGACACGTCCACGCTCGGCGTGGCGCTGCCGGCGATGATGGGCGTACACGCGCTGATCGGCGTGGGTGAAGGCTTGATCACGGCCGCAACGTTGGGCTTCATCCGCTCCACCCGCCCCGACCTGCTTCGGATCGCTGTGCCGGCCGCGGGCGACCGCTAGCCCCGGGGTCGAGGAGGCCCACCGATGACCCGCAGCCGCTACCTCGGACTCCTGATTGCCGGCGTCGCGATCGCATTGGTCGTGACGCTGTTCTCGCCATTCGCCTCCGGCGACCCGGATGGTCTTGAACGGGTCGCCGAGGACAAGGGGTTCCTCGAACGCGCGGAGGACGCGCCGTACGAGATTCTGCCCGACTACACGATCCCGGGCATCGAGGACGAGCGAGTGTCGACGGTGCTCGCCGGCGTCGTGGGTGTGCTGATCGTCGCGGCGTTGACGTACGGGGTGGGACTGCTGCTCAAGCGGCGGGGTCGTGGCGCGGAAGTCGAGGCGCCACCCCGGTCGGGCTAGCGGTGCGCGCTCGGCTGCGCTCAGCATGACCGCCGTTGCCCTCCTCGAACGCTACGAGGGCAGAGACAGCGTCCTCCACCGAGCCGACGCGCGCGTGAAACTCGTGGTCACGCTGGTATACATCCTCGGCTGCGCGCTGACTCCCGAGGGCGACTGGTGGACGCTCGCTCTGCTCCTCCCGCCCCTCGCACTGGGCGTCGCGCTCTCGAGGTTGTCGCCCCTGTTCGTCGTGCGGCGGGGATTCCTCGCGCTGCCGTTCGTCCTCGTGGCCGTGCCCGTGCTGTTCAACCGCGAGGGCAGCCCGTTCTTCGAGGTGCCGATCGTCGGGTGGACCGCGACGCGCGAGGGTCTCGAGGCGTTGGCGACCATCGTCCTGCGCTCGTGGCTCTCGGTTCTGGCAGCGGTGCTGCTCACGGCGACGACGCCAGCCGCCGAGTTGCTGCGCGGCCTCCGCAGCCTGCGGGTCCCGCGCATTCTCGTCGCCACCGTGGCCTTCGCGTACCGCTATCTGTTCGTCATCGCCGATGAGGCATCGCGGCTGACGAGGGCGCGCGACAGCCGGAGCGCCGCGCTTCCGGGCCGGCGCGCCGGGGGCACGCTTCGCTGGCGCGCCCGCGTGCTCGGTGGCATGGTCGGCTCGCTCTTCGTGCGCAGCCTCGACAGAAGCGAGCGCGTATACGCGGCGATGCAGGCTCGCGGCTTCGACGGAGACCTGCGGGTCCTCGACAGCCCTGCCCTACGCCGGAGCGAGGTGCTGGCGGCGACCCTCCTCACCGCTTATGTCGCGTCGCTCCTCGGGTCGAGACTCCTCCCATGACGGCGGCCGCGGAGTCGCTTCCTCCCGCAGCTCCAGCCGTCGAACTCCACGATGTCCGCTACACGTACCCGGACGGCCAGCCCGCGCTCAGGGGCATCAACCTGCGCGTCGCGGTCGGCGAGAAAGTCGCGCTGGTTGGGCCCAACGGTGCGGGGAAGTCCACCCTGCTGCTGACGTTGAACGGCATCCTACGCGCTGAGGGATCCATCCACGTGATGGGCACCCCGATTAGCGACGGCAGCCTCCGCCATGTAAGGGCGCAGGTCGGTCTGCTCTTCTCCAACCCGGATGACCAGCTCTTCTCCCCGACCGTCCTCGAGGATGTCGCCTTCGGGCCGCTGCACATGGGGCTCGGCCGCGAGGAGGTGCTCCAGCGCTCGCGGGACGCGCTGGCCCTCGTTGATATGGCCGGGTTTGAGGACCGAGCGCCGCACCGGCTGAGCCTCGGCCAGAAGAAGCGCGTCGCAATCGCGACGGTGCTCTCGACGGGCGCACCGATCCTCGCGCTCGACGAGCCTTCGGCGAATCTCGCACCGGCCGCGCGACGGCAGTTGATCCAGCTCCTCGCGGCGCTCCCGCAAACGATGCTCGTCTCGACGCACGACCTCGCGATGGTGCACGACCTGCTCCCCCGAACGGTCGTCCTCGACGACGGACGCGTCATCGCCGACGGACCGACCTCCCGCATCCTGATGGATAGCGAGCTGCTCGAGGCGCACGGCCTCGAGGCGTTGGCGCGGTCGGCGAACTAGGCGGCCTGGTTAGTCGCCTGCCTCGCGTCGCACTACGGTCCTGCGTGCGACGGCGCTCTCGGAGCGCGTCATATCAGCCGCCAGCGCGGCAGTGACGACGGCGGCGATGGCGATGGACACGCCGAGGGTGTTTGAGGCGCCAAACCGGTCGACGAGCACGCCCAAGGCGAGCACCGTGAAGGGCTCGAGGCCGCCGGTCCACGTGTACAGACCCATCACCCGTGCCCGAAAGTCCTCGCCCGCGTTCAACTGCAGCAGTGCCTGGTTCAACGTGCTGTAAAGCGAGTGGGCGATGCCGGCGAGGACCAGGGTCCCGAAGGCGACCCAGAAGTGCGGCATCCGCGTGAAGACGATGAGCAGCGCCATGTAGGCGAACCCCGCCCACAGCATGGTGCGCATCCCGCCTCGTCCGGTCGCGACGTAGGTCGTGCCGACCAGCGATCCGACGCCGATGGCGGAGGCCATGATGCCGAAGCCGGTGGCGTCGGATCCGAGGTTGTCAACGAACACCGGGAGGAACTGCATGTATGGGTAGACGAGCGACGAGGCGAAGAGCGCCACGACGATCGAGAACAGCACCGGCCGATTGCCTCGTACGTGGCTGATAGCAGAGGTGAGCTCCTGCAGCAGCGGAAGGCGAGCGCCGGCCCGACGGGCGTCGATGCGCAGCGCCCAGACTGCCCACACCGATCCCAACAGGAGCACGGCCTGGGTACTGAACGCGAACTCGCTTCCGAGCGTGCCGACGATCAGTCCGCCGATACTCGGGCCGACCACGCGCATCACGTTGCCGGTGAGGGCGTTGAGAGCGAGCGCCGGCTTCAGCAGGTCGCGACCGACGGCGTCGTACACGAGCAGGTTGCGCATCGGCTGGTTGACCGACTGTCCGATGCCGTAGACGACGGCGACGACGTAGATGAGCGGGATCGAGATGGTGTCCGTGAACACGGCGCCGGCGATGAGCACCGCGCTCGCGGCCTGCAGGAGCGCGGCTCCCATCAGCGAGCGGCGAGCCCCGATCGAATCCGCGAGCGGCCCCGTGAGCGGAGCGACGACCAGGATGAAGATGTTCTGGACGAATGCCACGCCACCGAGCTGGGCGGCCGAGCCTGTGATCTCGAAGATGAGCCACAGCAGCGCGACACGCTGGATCCAGCCTCCGAGCTGGAGGCCCATTCCCCCGAGCAGCAGGAAGCGCAGCGGACGGACGCGCAACGCGCCCATCGCGGTCGCGCGAGGTGGATGATCCGGTTCGTCAGTCATTCAGGCCCCGGTACGGCGTGCACGCTGCCGTCCTCTGCGAGTGTACGACCTTGTCCCCTTGGGAGCAGAGGACCTCAAGCGTCAGGGTGCGTCGATTCCGCTGCCAGCACGACGGCCTGCACCAGGTCAAGCAGCGCACGCACCTGGAACGGCTTCGCGAGGTAGTCCGTGAACCCGGACTCCTGGATGCGGCGCACCTCGTCGGCGTGTGCAAACGACGTCACCGCGATCACCGGCGTCCGATCGGCGTTCGGCAGCTGCCGGAACCGCCGGAGGACCTCGAATCCGTCCATGTGCGGAAGGCCGATGTCAAGGAGCAGCACGTCAGGCAGCGCCTCGGCGAGTCGGGTAAGACCCGTTTCACCGTCAGGCGCGATCTCGATCTCCC
This sequence comes from uncultured Dehalococcoidaceae bacterium, assembly GCA_964479165.1. GTDB lineage: Bacteria > Chloroflexota > Dehalococcoidia > UBA2979 > UBA2979 > CAYZJO01. Next base: position 89,190 of record CAYZJO010000008.1, on the reverse strand, counting down.
ATCCGACGCTCTCGAGCACCGCGCGGACGAGCCTTTGGTTACGCTCATTGTCCTCGATGAGGACGGCGCGCCGCCCGGCCCCGAAACCCGAAGAATCCGTCACTCGTGCGTTCCACCCAGCGTGAAGTAGATTGTGGCGCCCCCGTCCACCTGGGCATCTGCCCACACGCGCCCGCCGTGCCTCGTGACGATGTTCTGCACAATCGCGAGTCCAACGCCTGTACCCTCGAACTCATCGTCGCGGTGGAGGCGCTGGAACACGCCGAACATCTTTCCTGCGTACTCCATGTCGAAGCCGACGCCGTTATCGCGCACAAAGTACACGTGGTCGCCCTCCGCGCGCTCTACGCCCACCTCGATTTCCGCGATGGCTCTCGGCTTCGTGAACTTGAGCGCGTTCCCCACGAGGTTATGCAGCACCTGCCGGAGCAACGTGCGATCCCCCTCGACGACTGGAAGCTCGGGGATGTGGAACCGCACGTCGCGCCCTTCGGCGTCTCCCTCCAGTTCGGCGATCACTTCCCGAGCGAGCGCACCGAGGTCCAGCGGCTCGCGCTTGAGCTGTGCATTGCGCAGTCTCGAGAACGCGAGCAGATCGTCGACCAGACGCCCCATGCGTTGGGCGTTCGCGCGCACGACCTCAAGGTACCGTTGGGCCTCCCGAGGCAGTGATGCCGCATGCTCCTCTTGCAGGATGCCGGAGAACCCGTCGATCGCGCGGAGGGGCGCGCGAAGGTCGTGGGAGACCGAGTAGGTGAACGCCTCGAGTTCGCGAGTCGCCGCCTCGAGCTCGGCCGTACGTTCGCTCACCCGCCGCTCGAGGTGCTCATTCAACGCGCGGACGGCGTGCTCGTGCTTGCGTCGGTCAGTTACGTCCTCGAGGACCGCCATGAGCATCGTTCGTTCCCCGGCGGCGACGCGCGAGAGACCTACCTCCGCAGGGAACTCACTGCCGTCTTTACGTCGCCCGAAGACCTCCTGCCGCTCCGCCATTCGTCGCGCCACGACCTGCGACTCGGCGAATCCGGGCACGTGCGTGCGGGTGTGTTCTTCACGAGCGCGGTCTGGAAGCAGTTTCTCGAGCGGTAGACCGATCACCTCAAAGGACTCGTACCCGAAGACCTCGCGAGCGCGGGCATTGAAGAGCACGACCGTCTGACGCTCGTCGATGGCGATGATGGGCTGTGGCGCCACCTCGACCATCGCGCGGAAGGTCGCCTCCATTCGCTGAGATTCGGCGGCGCGCATCTCGAGCTCACGGTTGGCCAGCACCAACTCGTTCTCACTCGCGAGCTGTGTCGCTGCGACCCTGTGCTCCTCGGTAACGTCGACGGAAACCGAGAGTCTCGCGTCGCGCCCGGCGAACGAGATGGCGGACGAATGGACGTCCACCGTGATCGATGAACCGTCCTTCCTGCGATGCTTCCAAGTGCGGCGCGGAACCTCGGTTCTGCGCCGAGCCTCGAGGAATGCGAGCAACTCGGGAACATCTTCTGCGGGACGGAGGTCGGTAATACGCATCGCAACGAACTCGTCGCGGGAGTAGCCGTACTGCGAAACCGCGGCATGGTTGGCCGCGAGAATCGCGAGCGTGTCCGGGTCGTAAACCCATGCCGCGAGCGGGAGCGCGTCGAACGTTGAATCGACGGCGGGGGGACCGCTCATTCGCGACCTCGCTACGTGCTGACCGGGGATGTTTGCTGATACACCGGGGTCGGGCTCGCTGCGCCGCTACTCGGCGAGCAATGGGCATCCTCATCCCTGCTGCGACCGCCACCTAACCCGGGGATGTGCGGTCGCACAATAGTAGTCGTTCCGACCGAAGGCCATGTGCAACAAAATGTCGGTACTGTGTGAGGAAGCGCAATAATCGGCAAACCGTCTTGCATGGCGGATCGGGATCGCCATACTGGCAGCGGTAGCCTAGAGTCTGCTCGCGCGCTCATCGACTTCGGACCGGGATGGAGCCCTCGATGACTAGCGGCCCCCGGGACTTCCCAGGTCCGGACGCCGAGTCCGCCGTCCTCATCGTCGAGGACGACGACCGCATGGCGCGTTTGCTGACGGCCATCCTCACACCCGTCGGGAGCGCGGTGCACGTCGCCGGTACCGCGGCAAGGGCTCTGGACCTCCTCGGGGAGCACGACTTCCGCCTGATCACGCTCGACGTCGGGCTGCCCGACCTGCCGGGTGACGAGCTCGTCACCCACATCCGCGAGCGGTCAGCCGCGCCGATCATCATGGTGTCGGGTCAGGACGACACGAGGACGGTCGTCGACGCCCTGTCGGCCGGGGCTGATGACTACGTGGTCAAGCCGTTCAAGCCGGCGGAGCTGCTGGCGCGAGTGCGAGCCGTGCTTCGGCGCGTGCCTGCGGCTTCCACGGAACCAGAGTCATACGAGGATGGTGTGATCTCGATCGACTTCCAATCGAACCGCGTGGTCACGCCGTCGGGCGAGTCGGCGTTGAGCCTGACGGAGCGCCGGTTGCTGATGGAACTCGTGACCCACCAGCGCCGCGTGGTGACTCACAACGAGCTGCTGGAGCGCGTCTGGGGCCCCGGATACGACGCCGCGAACCTGCACGTGTTCGTGAACTACCTGCGACGGAAGGTGGAGCCCGATCCTCGTCACCCGCGGTACATCAAGACGCATCGGAACGTGGGTTACGAGTTCGTGCCGAAGGACGACTAGCTCGCCCTCCGGCCGACGGTGGCGGACTACGAGGCGCGGCGGGTGTTCTGGTCCGCGTCTTCCGCCTCTAGCGCCGTGGTGGTTTCCATGCCGACCAGTCCGCGCTTGATCCCGTAGCGAATCAGGTCGGTCCGGCTGCGCGCCGCGAGTTTGGACATGATGTGCGCCTTGTGCGCCTCGACGGTCTTGACGCTGATCACGAGCGCACGCGCGATCGCTTGGTTCTGGTAGCCCTCGGCGATGAGCTGCAGAACCTCGCGCTCCCGTGCCGTGAGCAGGTCGTAGCCGCTCGTGGTCTCTTCTTCCTTCGCCCGCATCAGCAACTCACTCACGGGGATGGTTTCGGAGATGGCGCTCGAGAAGTAGCGGTTGCCACGGTGCACCGACTGGACGGCGAGGAGCAGTTCGTCGAGGTTCGAGTTCTTCACCACGTAACCCGCGGCGCCCGCACGCAGCGATTCGAGCAGTCGCTGATCCTCGAGGTATGCGGTCAGGATGACGACCCGGGCCGATGGCACGCGCTTCGCGATCTGCCGCGTTGCTTCGATGCCGTTGAGGCCGGGCATCACCATGTCCATCAGCACCACGTCGGGACGCAGCTCCTCCACCAGCTCGACGGCCTCGCGGCCGTGCGCCGCCTCGCCCACGATCTCGACCAGATCCTGTTGAGCGAGCAGCTCGACGAGCGCACGGCGCAGGAGCGAGTGGTCATCCGCGACCAAGACGCGAATGCGATTCGACGTGCGTGCCGCCGGACGGCCGCGGGTGATGGGCATCGTGTCGCGGCCGCGGTCCTCTGGGTTCACTCATCGCCTCCGTGCATCCCGCCACTATTGCTGCTGGACAAGCAGTACAGCGGCAGTGTGGCAACGAACGGAGGTCCAGTAAACGGATATCGCGACGGTTTCCGGTGCTCTATGGAATCCCTAAGAGCTCCCCGAGATTGGTGCGTTCATCTCCCCTTATCCGACGCGAGACCAGTCCGGGTGTTACGGTTCGTTTCTTAGAACCCGCCGCCGTTCACGGTGAGCCGCTGGTTGGTGATGTACCGGCCCTCCTCCGAACAGAGGAACGCGACCGCGTTGGCGATGTCCTCCGGCTGGCAGAGGAAGCCGAACGGCTGACGCTCGGCTAGCGTCCGCATGTCCTCGACGCCCTGCGCGTGACGCACGAGTCGCGCGCCCATCTCGGTCTCGACGAGGCCCGGCGCTACCACGTTCACGCGGATGCCGTGCTTTCGCTCCTCCTTCGCGAGGGTGTACGCGAGCGCCTCGAGCGCCGCCTTCGGCACGCTGTAGGAGCCACCGTTCGCTCCGAACGACTGCGCCGCGCCCGAGGAGATCATGATCACATCGCCTCGCTCCGCGTCGCGCATCTGCGGAACCACCAGCTGCACCATGTGCACCGCGCCCCAGAGGTTCGCGTTCATCAGGCGATGGAGATCCTCGAGCGGCGCGTCGACCATCGTCGGTCGACCGACTGCCGCGCTGCCGATACCGGCGTTGTTCACGAGGATGTCGATTCGCCCGAGGTCATTGACTGCCTGCTGCACCATCGCGCGACACGCCTCGAGGTCGGCTACGTCGGCCTGGTAGGCGCTGGTCCGCCTGCCGAGCGCGCGAATCTCCTCGACAACGGCGTTCGCGGCGTCGGCGCGGCTCGCGAAGTTGACAGCGACATCGGCTCCGGCACGAGCCAGCTGGAGGCAGATCGCGCGGCCGATGCCGCGGCTGCCGCCCGTGACGAGCGCCACTCGCCCCTCGAGGTTGGCCAATTCACACCTCCGACCTGCATCTCGGCGGGCTACGCCGGCGCGTGCCCGATTCCCTGCACCTGCGTGTACATGAACGTCGCATGCGGCGCCCGTGCCCACGCGCGCCAGCCCTGAGCGATCACCTCGAGGTCGCCACGACTCGCAATGCCATACTCGACGGCCTGCGTTGCGAGGCTCGACTCGAGCACGCGGTCCGCCCACGACTCGCCCCAGTTCGCGACATCGTCCGGCTCCACGAACAGCCGCACTTCAGCGCTGATCTCAAGATCGACGTAGCCGGCCTCGTTCAGCCATGCGGGAATCCGCCGCCCGGCGTCGGCGTCCGCGCCGTTGCGCCGGGCGACCGCGTGATAGACCTCGAGGAACCGAGTGATCTCAGGGCGAGCGGGCCACGCGACCATCGTGCCGTAATCGGCGTCACGGACCGCGGTCATGCCCGCGGGCTTCAGCACTCGCCTCATCTCGATGAGCGCAGCAACCGGATCGCCGAGGTGTTGCAGCACCTGGTGCGCATAGACCGCGTCGAACGTCGCTTCAGCAAAGCGCAACGCGTAGACGCTCCCCTCCTCGAAGTGCACGTTTTCGACGCCCTGCTGTCGCGCGAGACCGCGAGCGACCTCGAGCACCTCTGGCGCAGCATCGACGCCGATGACTTCCCCCGGCGCGACTGCGCGTGCGAGACCAAGAGTGATTGAGCCGGGCCCGCATCCCACATCGAGGAGGTCCATGCCCGGGCGGAGGCGAGGGAGCAGGAACGCCGCATCCTGCTCCGCAGTGCGGCGCGCATGCTGACCGACCACCGATGCGTGGTGGCCGTGCGTATACGTGTCGGTGTTCGATGGTTCGCTCACACGCGTCCGGCCCTCTCTGTGGGAGGTGATGCTACGTTGCTGCGCGTCCTCACGCATGTGGAAGGCATTGATACATTCCGAGTGAGTAAGGAGGCATCGACTCGTGCTGTTCCGTAGCCGGCAGGTCCGGGACATCGCCGAGGGATGGGTGACGGTGAACTTTCGCCATTGGCGCCGCCCGCAGGCGAAGATCGGCGGCCGCTACCGCGTCGGCTCCGGACTGATCGAGGTCCACCGAGTCGACCGCGTGGAAACGGGCGCGGTGACCGATGCCGACCTGGCCCGCGCAGGGATCGACCGTGCCGGCCTCGAGGCGCTCGTCTCGCGCGGCGCTCCCGACGCGGCCCTCTACCGCATCGAGTTCCGCTACCACCCCGTGGACGACCGCCCAAAGCCTCCGGCGCACGATGTCGACCTGGGCCCGCAGGACGTCGAGGCTCTTCGCACTCGGCTCGCGAAGATGGACGCCCTGAGCAACGTCGGACCGTGGACGGCGGCCACGCTCAACACCATCGACGCGCGTCCCGCGACGCGCGCCGCAGAACTCGCGTACTCGCTGGGGCGCGACACGCTGTCCTTCAAGGCAGACGTGCGCCGCCTCAAAGCGCTGGGCCTGACCGAGAGTCTCGAGGTCGGCTACCGAATCTCCCCACGTGGCCGCGCGTTCCTCGACCGAGTAGCAATGCGTTCCTGATGCGGCGCTCCTGATTACGTGGGCCGAGAGTCTCGGCGGAACAGCCAGACCGCGACGACGAGGAGCACCACACCGGCAGCGGCGAGGACTGCGATGTCCTCGGGGTTTCGCAGCGTGCCTCGCAGCATCACGTCCTGGAGTGTCCGAATGCCGTACGTCGCCGGAAGGGCGTACGAGATCGCGCGCACGGGTTCCGTGATCCGGTCGAGCGAGAAGGCGAATCCGCTGAAGAAGACCGAGGCCAACAGCACCACCATCGCCAGCTGCGCCGCCTGGTGCTCGTTCCTAGAGAGGAGCGAGATCACGAAGCCGACCCCCAGCGACGCGAGGATCAACGCAAGGATCGCTCCCACGACGGCAGCCCAGGAGCCGAGCACAGGGACGTCGAGGATCCAGATCATGAGCGCGAGCAGAGCCGTGCCGGCGATCACGCACAGCAGGCCGTACGAGAGGTAATGACCGAGGACCACCTCGCCTGCGCGCACCGGAGCCGCACGCAACAGATCGGTGAGGCGGAGCAGCCGGAGGCGCGCCATCGACAGCGCACCGAGCGTGATCCCGAGGTGCTGCAAGAGCAGAACGAGCACGGCGGGCGCATAGAACGCCGCAAAGCTCAGGTTCGAGTTCGCCGCGTACTCGATGTTCAGCACGAACGGCTGGCTCAGCACCTCGGGAGGCACCTTCGTGAGGTTCCCCGACGCCTGCTCGAACTCGTCGAGCTGCGCCTCCAGCTCGTCGATCTCGCCCGGTGTCGGCAGCGTTGCGTCTCCGCTCTCGGCGCTCGCGGCAAGGTCGTCGACGGTCGAACGCATGGCGTTGAACTGCTCGCGCAGGCGGTTCGACTCCTCGGCCGCCTGTCGCAGGCCTGGAACCAGGAAAGAAGCGGCGCCGGCGGCGTCGGAGAGCTGGTTCACCGAATCGGACATCTCCGCCAGCAGATCGCGGAGCCGAAGAAGGTCCGCGCGCATCCCTGCTGCGTCTCCGCTCGCCGCGCGCATGAGCCCGATGTAGCCGCGAGCCTCCTCGATGCGACCGCTCACTTCCTGCGCCGAGCCCTGCGCCTCCGTGACGGCTCGCTCGATCGTCTGCCGGTTCAAGTCGGCGACCTGGTCGGAGAGGAACGCGAAGGCGTAACTGCGGCGGACGGGGTCGATCTCTGCGAGTACCACGCGGATCGGCGCCTGGCGACCACTGTTGATGATCTCGGTGGAGTCGGCGGGCAGCATCGCGATGGCGTCGATCCGCCCGGAACTCAACTCCCGCCGGGCGTAGGCGACATCGTCGGTCTCGCCGACGATCGTGATGTGCTCGCCCAGCTCCTCCGGGATCGGGTCGAGCGGCTCGTCAGGCTTTCCCTCCCTCACGATCAGCGTGCGCGGTTGCGGACCGCCCAGCTCGACCCCCCGGCCGAAGGCGAACAGCACGAGGAAGGGCGCCACCACGAGGATGAGCATCAGCGCCGGTTGCCGGAGCACGTCCGCTAACCAACGCGAGAAGAAACTCGTCGTGCGGATGATGGAGGTCATGGGGGCGGAGCCGCGTCCAGTTGCGCCCCGACGAGCTCGATGAAGACCTCGTCGAACGTGGGAACTCGCGTCTGGATGGAACGCACATCGCGACCGCGCGAGTAGAGAAGGTTCGTCACCGCCGCGCTCGCCTCGGCGCTCCCGTCGACCAGGAGGCGCAGTTGCCCCGGCGCAACCACGTGCACGCTGCGGACCGACGGCAACTGCCACAGCTCCGCGACGTCCCCACGGTCGAGGTCCTCGACGCGGACGTCGATGACATCGGCGCGATCGGCCTGCGCGCGGAGGTCGTCCGGTGCCCCCACCGCGATCACCGCGCCGTCGTTCATCACCGCCAGGCGGTCGCAGTAGTCCGCCTCGTCCAGGTACTGCGTCGTCACGACGATCGAGGTGCCGCCGTCACGCAGCGCGCGCAGATGCGACCAGATCTTCATCCGCAGCACGGGGTCGAGGCCCGCAGTTGGCTCGTCCACCACGAGCAGTCGCGGCTGGTGGAGCAAGGCACAGGCGAGCAGGAGCCGGCGTTGCATCCCGCCTGAGACGTTGCTCGCGAGGCGGTCGCGAGCGTCCCACAGCTCGATGAACTCGAGGACCTCGCGAATGCGCCTCCGCCGCCGTAACCAGCCGATGCCGTAGAGGCCTGCGACGAAACTCGCGTTCTCACGCACGGTGAGCATCGGGTCGAGGAAGAAGACCTGCGGCGCATAGCCGATCTGCCGCCGCTCGGACGCCCCGAACTCCGCCGGAGCGACGTCGTTCACCGTGACGCTGCCCTCGGTGGGAGTAGCGAGCCCGACCAGCAAACGGACGAGCGTCGTCTTGCCACAACCGCTCGGGCCGACCAGCCCGAAGATCTCACCGGGCGGCACCTCGAAACTCACGCCCCGGAGCGCGTGTACGTCGCCGAACATCTTCCGCATGTCGGTCAAGGCAACGATCGGCGGCCGGCGCTCGTCGCCCGGCTCCGCCTCCGCTTCGCTCCGAACCGTAGTCTCGAGCATCCGCACCCTCGCCGACGCGACCGCTACGCGACCGAAGGTAGGCCGCGGACATTCCGCCGGACGCAAGCGAACACGGCTCCGCGATTGCAATGCCATCGCACTCCTTGGGCGGCTGGGCTGTGCCGGTGCCCGCGCGTCGCAACTCGCAAGGGTTCTGCGATCCGTGCTCGCAGCGCCTGTTGTGCTCGCGTGAGGGTGGCGCACGTAGCGTGGCATGCGAGCCGAGCGCGGCTCCCAGTCCCGCCATGGATTGCGAGCCGAGGGCTCGGAGGAAGAGAGGGCACATGCCCACAGTGTTCAGCGGGACGGCACGCCGCATGGCCACGTTCCTGCTGGGAATATCGATGATGGCGTTCGTTGCGTCAGCCTGCGCTGAAGAGGACCCGGACGTCGTCGATGACGCGACCGGGACTATCTCAACGCCAGCGACCGGCCTCGACCCCGCGAATACACCCGATACGACGCTAACGCCGGACCTCACGACGCCGAGCGCGAGCACCCCGATGGCGGGCCCGCCGGACGACGCGAGCCCGACGCCGGCGAGCGAAGGTGTCTCCTTGGACAGCGTGCGAAGTTGGTTCGAGCAGAACGCCCCGGAGATCGACGCTCTAGCGATCACCGGTGTCGACTTCTCGGATGGGATCCTCACGATCGAGACCGAGTGGGACTCCGCCAATGAGTCAGACGCTGCCGACCTCTGTGAGACTGCGCTCGACATCGACGTCACGGGCGCATTGAGTGGCGTCGAAGTCGTTGGCTCGGACGGCTCGATGCTTACCGAGTGCTAGCAAGGGCCTGGTATCCGGCCCTGTTCGGGTAACCGAGCGCGCCGGTCACCAGCGGCAAGGACGCCGCGCGAAGAGCCTCCCGATCTCGGGAGGCTCTTCCGCATCCCGGACGCTCTCCGTGGAGCCGCACCGCCGCTCACTCGCTCCTCAGACCTATGCCTGGAGGAGAAGTGCGCAAGCTCATCACTGAGGACCTCTCGCCAGCGGACAGCGAAGCAGTCGAACAAGCTGCGTCACTCCTCGTGGAAGCGTTCCGCGGTCACACCGATGCCTGGCCCGACTGGCGTCCGCGTTCAACGAGGTCCAGGAGTCGTTCGGGGGGGCCGCGATAGTCGCATCGCCCGCGCCCGGCAGCGGCGCGTCGTCGGGGAGGATCGGCGCGATTCCGGCCTCGACGGTCACGTCTGGGGTCCACCCGCTCGCCGTCCATCCGAACAGCCAACGACTCGGGGTCGGAAGCGCCCCCTCGCCGACCTTGAGCGCTAGCTCGCAGTGGAGTGCCGACACTTTGGTTGGGCTCGGATGATGAGGACGGCCGCACGAGCCTCGGTGGCGCTGACTCTACCCCAACCTCCTCGAGCACCTCGCGGCGATTGAGAATCGCAATGACCACCCCACTCCTTAGTTCAAGCAAGGCTTCTCCCCGCGGGCGTCGTTCCCGCCGAAACGGTGTCGGTAAGCCCGACATCCTCCTGGCCAAGCGGGTGCTGACGGCGTAGCGAGCAAGGCGATTCCCATAAACACAGCGAGCCCCGACCGTCGGTCGGGGCTCGAAGAACGCGCCGCGCAGTCGGCTTACGGAGGCGGGACTCGCCTACCGCTCATCGCCGACGCGATCAGCGTGAACAAGAACAGAACGATGAAGACCACGAAGAGTATCCAGCCGATACTCGCGGCCATTCCCGCTACGCCCGCGTAGCCGAGCGCGCCGGCCACAAGCGCCACTAGCAGGAACAGCAGGGCCCATCCCAGCATGACTCCCCTCCCCTCCTAGACGCCGTGGCGGTGGTCGCGCATCGGAGTGGTGTCGACGTGGTCGACGCGCCGGAAGGGCGCGAAACTCGCCCAGAACAGCATCGAGAGCACGACCCCAAGCGCTCCCACGATCATCAGAATCCAGCCAACCGCGGTCAGATCGATACCGGCCGCCTCGAAGGTGACCGCGAACGCGAGAATCGCACCCACCGCGATCAGGAAAAGGCTCAATCCGAGGGCCATTCCGACCTCCCTCTCTTCCTCAGCGCAGGTCGTTCCCTACTGGTCAGAGAGCCGGAACTCCTCCCGGCGCGACGACCGGGTGCCGAACCGGTACTCGTCGCTCGTCTGGTCGCTTCCGTACGGGACAAATGCGGGCCGCGAGGTCGTGTTGTGGAACACTCGCTCTGCGCCGCAGTTGCGGCACTGCGCTGGCATCTCGGACGTCGGCCCCGGCGACGACGCGGCAGCGATGATCCAATGATGCACGCAGCTCGTTGTTCGGTTCATGGACTTTGCTCCTCCTGTGCGGAAGCGACTTCGCTCCCGACTGCCGAGAGCATCGGATACGCGTATCGCGAAACCGCCTCACGGTTGGGGTCGTCCAGATAACCCTAGGAAGCTGCGAACTTGACGGCGGTACACCTAGATTCCACGAGCGTGCCGGTCGGTATCAAAGCCGCTACAGACGTGGGGTGGTCCGCCGCGTCGAAGAACAAACCGCCCGAGACTACGTTTGATGCGATTGATACGGATGGGGTCGTAGCCCGGTCGAGCCGCGAGGCCTTACCCCGCTTCGTAGAATGTTCCGGGTCCGGCGGGGGTTCCCTGGTCTTGGAGATGACGTGATTGTTCTGGCCGTCGACGACGATCCCGCGATCCTCGAACTTCTCAGACTGACTCTCGTCGACGAGGGATTCACGGTCGCGTCAGCTCAGAACGGCGAGGAGGCGCTGGCCTCCTTCGATGAGGTCCAACCGGACGTGATCGTGCTCGACCTCGAGATGCCCGTCATGGATGGACGAACGTTTTACCGCGAGCTCCGCGAACGAGGAGACGCGACGCCCGTGTTGCTCGTCTCGGCGCATGGCGCCCGCGCTGCACTGCGGGAGCTCGGCGCACAGGCTGCGATCGAGAAGCCCTTCGACCCCTACACGCTGGGCCGCAGGCTGCGATCCCTGGTGCCGGAAGGCGCCTGAGCGAACAGCGGGGCTCGCACGGGCAGCGCCAGTTCGAACGTTGTCCCCTTGCCGACTTCGCTCTCGAACGTGAGTCTTGCGCCGAGGCGATCGGCGATCTGTCTCGACAGGTACAGACCCACGCCGAGACCCTCGCGGCGCTGCGCCCCCGGACGACGATAGAACCGCTCGAAGATGTGCGGGCGGTCCTCCGGCGCGATCCCCGCGCCGTTGTCCGTGACGGAAACGACGACCTCGCGATCCCGCTGTTCGATGCGGACGCGAATCTTCGGCGGCGTTCCACCGTGCCGGACGGCGTTGCTCAGCAGGTTCACCAGGACCTGCCGCAGTCTCATCTCATCAGAGTGCACGACGGTCTCCGACTGCGGCGCCTCAAGCACGACGTCCGCTCCCGGCGTGCGGTCCAGCAGTTCTTCAACCTCTGTCTCGACGACATCGCGCAGGTCGACGGGTTCGATCTCCACACGGAATACGTCGGCCTCCAGGCGCGCCATGTCGAGGAAGGCCTCGACGGTGCTATGCATGCGCTCCGACTGAGCAAGCAGCGTCTCGACGGCCTCCGCCGTGTCCGGGTCGAGCTGGTCGCGCCTGCGTACGAGCCGGCGTGTGTAGCCGAGCAGGCTGGTGAGCGGCGTGCGGAGTTCGTGCGCGGCAAGCGCGAGGAATTCGTCCTGCCGCTGCTGGCGTTCTTGACGCTCGGTCGTGTTCTGAAAGATGACCACCCCGCCGACCGGGCCCTCCTCGACGTCGACCGGGTAGATGCCGATGTCGACAGGCAGAGTGGAGCCATCCCGCCTCACGAGGAGGTCCTCCCCGAAATGACGCTCGTTCCTGCGGAACGCGCCGATCACCGGCGGTGTCTGCGGCGTGCCGTCGGCGGACTGCCACTGGAAGAACCGCTGGAGAGGGAGCCCCAACATCGAGTCGTGCGCGTACCCGAGATGTTCGGCCGCTGCCGAATTGACGTAGGCGACGCGTCCGCGGGCGTCGAGTTGGAGCACGCCGAAGCCGGTGGCCTCCAGCATTCGATCGAAGCGCGCGCGCTCCTGCTCGGTGTCCCGGAGCAGACGGCGACGCGCTCCGAGCAGCATGAGCAGCACAGCGAGCCCAGCGGCCCCGAGCAGCGACCCGAGCAGTAGCACCGCGCGCTGCACCCCGGTTCGATTCTCGACGCTGTCTCGAAGCTGCATGATCTCCGCTCGAACCGCGGCGTCGAGCTCGCGGACGTCGGTCCGAAATAGCGCCAGTCGCGCCGGCAAGTCCGCCACGAGGAGCTGCTGGACCGCGTCGCTGTTGCCCTCGATGCTCGCCGTGACGCCGGCGTCCGTGACGGTCTGCAATTGCTCGATCAGGAACAGCACCTCGGTCGCGTCGGTGGCGAACGCCCCCCCTTCGGCGAGGCGCTGGAACTGCTCGGCATCCTGCTCGAGCAGCGTCTTGGCGATGTCGTAGCGGGTGCGATCGGTCAGCCCGTCGGTCAACGCGAAGCGCGTCGCCTCATTCGCCAGCACGAGCGTGTCAATATGCGTGCGACCGAGCGACCGAGCGAGCGGTTCCGCTCGTTCGCTGAGTTCCTGCTGCGTACGGGTGGTCTCGCGAGTCACGAGCAGGGACGCGAGCGGGGCCACAACCAAGACAATCGCCATGAACGCGAAGCCCACCTCGACGAGCGGCACTCGAAGCAGCACCGAGCCCGGCCCAGATTCGGAGCCATGGCGGCCGGGGGTAATATCGTCGCCGTGACTTGACATGGAGCCGTCCATGGCATCACTTAGCAGGCGGAGTTCATCCGTCCGCGCTGACTTTCCTTGGCGGACGGCTGACATAGTGGACTGTACGACGGAGCAATAGGACAGAGGGACCCGTGAACAGCGCGTCACTGATCCTTGTTGTCGACGACGATCCGAGCATCCTCAAGTTGGTGCGCCTCGAGCTGGTGGAACAAGGCTTTCGCGTGGTCACCGCCGAGAACGGCAACGACGCGATCCGCCTCGCTGAAGAACAGCGCCCCGACCTCGTCATCCTCGACCTGTTGCTGCCCGACATGTCTGGCATGGAAGTGATGCGGCGCCTGCGCGACCGCACCACCGTCTCCATCATCATGCTCACTGCGAAGGCGACCGACGCCGACAAGGTCCGCGGCCTCGACCTCGGCGCCGACGACTATGTTCCGAAGCCGTTCAGCCCGGAGGAGTTGGTCGCGCGCGTGAACGCCGTTCTTCGGCGTGCGCGACGCCTGCCGGGTGTCGGCGCGTCGATTGTCCGGTTGCGCGACCTGCAGGTGGACCTCGAGCGTCGGATCGTGCTTCGGGGCGAAGAGATCGTGCCGCTGACGCGCACCGAGTGGAACCTGCTTCAGAGTCTCGCCGAAAACGCCGGTAAGGTGATGGTCAGCGCGGAGCTGCTCAGCAAGGTGTGGGGGCCCGAGTACCGCGACGACATCCACTACCTGCGCGTGTGGATCTCGCGGCTCCGCAGCAAGCTCGAACCGGACCGCCCACAGCCTTCCCTGATCCGCACGTTCCCCGGCATCGGCTACATGCTGGAGGCACCGGCTCCGGAGGAGGCAACCGCCGAGGACGGCGCGACTCCCTAACCCCGCGCCGGGTGTAACGACCCCGCAACCTTCCATGACAGCTCGTGTATGCGAAGAGCCGTTGGCCGCGCGTACTGTTCTCCAGGCCGTCAGGATCCTGGGAGCGCGTGATGGTGAGCCTGCTCTGGCTCATCGTGGTGCTGCTGCTCGCCGCCTGGTTCGTGGGAGTCATCGCGAACATCGGCGGAGCGGTCATTAACGTTCTCCTTGTGGTGGTGTTGGTTGTGCTCGTCTTGAACCTCGTATCAGGCAGTCGCGGTGGCCGCTGGTACTAGCCTCAGCAGCATCGGCAGGAGTAACGGTTGTCAATAACGGGCTCCGCACGAGCCGTCGACGCAGATCGATTCCCCCAGTTGTTGCGAGCAAGCGCGGCCGCGGGCTTCGGGCTGATCCTGGCGTTCATCAGCATCGCGACTGCTTCTGCGCAACAGGCGACCCTGCCACAAGAGGCGATCAGCGCGATTCGCGGCGACGTGGCACAACGCGCCTTGGTAGATGCGTCCTCCGTGCAGATCCTCCGCGTCGAGGAGGTGACGTGGTCGAACGCTTGCCTCGGCGTCCAGGCGAGCGGTGAGGCCTGCGCCGAGGTGCTGACGAACGGCTTCGTTGCCTGGGCGCAGGGAAACGACGTCGCCTACCGCTACCACACCGACCTCGCCGGCTCGAACGTCCGCTTCGCAGTGGGTGACCTGCCACCGGGCGACGTGCCCTCCGCCCCCCTGCCTGGCGGCGCTACACCGCGAGCGGGCGGTGGCACCGGAGGGGGCGCGCTGATCGCGGGGGAAGTTCCCGGCGCGGGACAGATCGGCTTGCTGGTCGTTACGCAGGCATCGACCGTTGAAGCAGTGCTCGAGAACCTCGCGAGCGGGGGGTGCGACGCGAGCACCCTCGCCATCACGCGAGGAGGCGCGTGGAGAGTCTACATCATCGGCGCCCCGGCCGCCGTGAACGCAGAGTTCGGTTCCAACCTTCAGGCGACAACGCCGTTCTTCGTTCGTTGCGCGTAAGGCGGGACACGCAACGGATCCCGGCGTGTTGAAGCACAGAGCGAGCGGCCGTTCGGCCGCTCTCTCTGTGCCCACCGGCGCGCCCGCGCTGGCCGGCCGACTTCCAACCGCCGCGCAAACGATCGTGATTGTGTCGGGGCCATACATCCTGTAGAGAGTCCGGGACGCAAGAACACTCCGGCTCGTAGGCAGGAACGTGCTCATGACCGCGCCTCTCCAAGGCTTTCGCATCCTCGATCTCACCACCGACGTCGCAGGGCCCTACGCAACGAAGCTGCTCGCGGACCACGGCGCCGATGTCATCAAGGTCGAGCCTCCAGCCGGCGACCCATCGAGGCAGGACGGTCCCTTCCCCGGCGGCACCCGCAACCCCGAGGCGTCAGGGCGGTTCCTCTTCCTCAATACAAACAAGCGCAGCATCGTGCTCGACATCGAGTCCGAGGAGGACCGGGCGGTCATCGAGCGCCTAGCCAGCGGCGTCGACGCAGTGGTCGAGGACCTCGCACCGGGCAGGCTCGCAGCCCACGGATTGGGCTACGAACGGCTACGCGCACTCCGCGCGGACGTCGTGCTCACCTCGATCACGCCCTGGGGTCAGGACGGCCCTTACGCGGAGAGCGAGCTGCTGCTCACCGACATCGTCGCGCAGGCGATGGGCGGCCCGATGCTCTGGACCGGCAGCGAGCACCGCGAGCCGCTGCGGCTCGGCGGTGGCGGGGCGGTCGCGCTATACCATGCCGGCGCGGTGTCGGCCCTCGCGACGATGCTCGCGCTCTTGCGGCGGGAGCGGGACGGCCTCGGGGACCACATCGATGTCTCGATCTACGAGACGCAGGCGGCCTCGCGCGACCGTTCCCAGCCCTACCTGACGAACCACATCTACAACGGCATGGAGCCGAAGCGGCATGCGAGCGGGACGCAGCTCGCCGTCGGCGCACGCCCCTGCCTCGATGGTTATGTCGCAATCACCGCCTCGGGACCTCGACTGCCCGCCTTCCTCCGGATGATCGGGCTCGAGGACCTGGCAGACGATCCGACGATCCACGACCGCGTGCGGGATCCCGGCTTCGCGGGAGAGATCGAGGCGCACTACGCGCTCTGGCTGAGCGAGCGAACGAAGCGCGACGCGGCCGAGACTGCGCAGATCCATCACCTGCTCGCGGCCCCGGTCAACGGGATCGGCGATCTGGAGGACGATCCCCACTTCCGGGACCGCGGCGCATGGGAGACGATTGACCATCCGCATACCGGCCCGCTCGAGTACCCCGGACGCCCGTTCATCCTCGAGGGCTCGCCACGACCGCATGCGCGTCGTGCGCCGCTGCTGGACGAGCACCGCGAGGAAGTCCTCGCGCTTGCCGAGACCGCGGCGCCGCAACCGCCTCAGCGGCCCGCGTCCGCCCGCAGGTTGCCGCTCGATGGCATCCGCGTTGCCGATATCACCGTCGTTTGGGCCGGTCCGCACGCGACGCAGTTCCTCGCGGAGTGGGGGGCCGAGGTCATCCGCGTGGAGCCGACCACCCGGATTCAGCCCTCGACCCGCGGTGCGGAGCGACGGACGAGCCTCGAGATCGAGGTGCAGCGCGGCGCGCAGGGCATCGCCACGGGCGGCTCCTACCCGGACTTCGATCCCGGCGCGGACCCGTGGAATCGCGTCTCCGGGTTCAACAGCCACGCACGCAACAAGCTCTCCTTCAGCTGCGACATCATGACCGAGCAGGGCCGTGAGCACTTCCTCCGCCTCATTGAGCGCTGCGACGTCGTCGTCGAGAACAACGTGCCGGAGACGATTGAGCGCGCAGGGATCACGTACGACGTCCTGAGCCAGCGGCGGCCGAACCTGATCATGCTGCGGATGCCCGGCTACGGGCTGAGCGGACCGTACAAGGGGTATCGGGCGCTCGGCACCCACATCGAGGGGTTGATCGGGCATCACCACGTCCGGGGCTACCCAGGCGGCACACCCGACGAAGGCGGTGACGTCTTCACCGCTGACGCCGCGGGCGGAGCCCAGGGGGCGCTGGCCGTCGCGATGGCCCTGCTCCACCGCGAGCGCACCGGCCAGGGCCAGCAGATCGAGCTCTCGCAAGCGGAGAACTTCTTCCCCTACCTCGCCGAGCACATCCTCGACTGGAACATGAACCACAACGACCCAGGTCCATGGGGCAACCGCCATCGCTGGCACGCCCCGCACGGCGCCTACCCCACGGCGGGCGACGACGCATGGATTGCGATCGACGTGGAGACCGA
Organism: uncultured Dehalococcoidaceae bacterium; assembly: GCA_964479165.1. Classification (GTDB taxonomy): domain Bacteria; phylum Chloroflexota; class Dehalococcoidia; order UBA2979; family UBA2979; genus CAYZJO01. Next base: position 71,836 of record CAYZJO010000008.1, on the reverse strand, counting down.
CGCGCAGTTCGCGACTTTGTGCCGCGAACTCGGCTGCGGCGAACTCGCCGCCGACCCGCGCTTCGCGACGCCGGATGCACGTAAGGCGCACGAGTCCGAACTCGATGCGCTGGTCGGACAGCGAACGCTGCTTCACGACAAGCGCGAGCTCTTCCAGCGGCTCCAGGCAGCCGGCGTGCCCGCCGGGCCGCTGCAGACGGCTGCCGAGCGACTCGCATGCCCGCAGCTGAACGCACGCGGCTTCTTCGAGGAACTCGATAGCCCCTCGGTGGGGCGCTTCCTCTACCCGGGGCTCAGCTGGCAGATGCTCGATACTCCGAACCCGCTCCGCCGAGGTCCCGTGACGCTCGGGCAGGACAATGAGTACGTGTACCGCGAACTGATTGGCATCAGCGCCGACGAGTACCAGGACCTGCGCCAGCTTGGCCTCATCGGCGAGACCTACGCCGAGGGGCTGCTGCCCCGCTAACGAGGAGGAGACGGCGGTGAAGCTCGTCCGCATCTACACCGGCGAGGACGACGAGTCCCACATCGAGGAGCGCGAGATCGACTTCACTGAGCGTGAGGGGATGCGCTCAGCGGTGGAGGCTGCCGAGGGCGTGCTGTTCGTGGAGCGGCCCGAGGGCGGCTTCACCGATTTCCACCCCGCGCCGCGCCTCCAGTACGTCCTCTACCTCACCGCGAGCGTCGAGATCGGCCTCGGCGACGGCACGAGCATCGTGATGGAGCCGGGCGACGTGCTACGCGCCGAGGACACGACTGGTCACGGGCACACCTCGACGGTGGTGCAACCGGGTCTGTGCGCGTTCGTCCAGTTGCAGGCGTAGCCGGCTCAGCGAGGAGTCGTCGACCTCGGGATCGTCCCGCTCCACGGCCGTGCAGGATGCTCTGCTATGAGACGGGCGGGGCGCGCGCCGTACGGGAAGCCTCCGCGACGGCCAACCGCAGGATGCTTCGGCTCACCTTGGGCTTCGGCCGCACCAAGTGGCACAACGATGCGACAGGTACGTTTGGCGGGCCATTCCGTCACGCCACGCGCAGCTCTGTCTCCGGGTCGCCGCTCAAGGGAGGGTGGCGGCTCGCCCGCACAACGAGGTAGGAGAGCGCGACTACAGGGAGCAGGTAGAGGGCCCCACCCCAGATCCACGGCTCGACGGCATCCGGAAGCGGTAGCGAAACAAGCAGCCACGGCCGGCTATCGAGGGCGTGCATGAACACCTCGAGCGCGACCGATGGCACGAGCAACGCAAGCGTGACCAGCACGGTCTCGAGGGTCCCGCCACTCAGCATCTGAGAGCGGGCGGCGATGACATGGAAGACCACATAGAGGAGGTAAACCGATTCGAACACGTTCGGGAAGACAATGAGCAGCCATCGCGCTCCGGTCGCGACGAATGCGACTACGCCGACCGCGCGTAGCGCGAACGTCGTCAACGCGAGCGCCCGGGCGCGGCGATCTCGCCATCGGAGCGCCACTACGGCCGCCAGTCCGAGCGCGAAGCTATCCAGGATCTTGTCCCACGCCTGGTAGAGCGCCTGGAATTCCTCGTCGCGTCCGCCCGCCCCGAGCCAGAACCAGTCCCACTTGTCGACGAGGATCGCGAGCACGAAGCCGCTGAGCGGGTAGCGCAGGATGGGCAACGACGCGAGGATTCGGATGACGGTGGCTGTCGGCAAGCCCATCGTCACGTTCTCACGCGTCATCCAATCCGTGAGCCGGTTCACGACGAGCATGACGACGCCGAGCAGTGCGACCCGTACCCACGGCCATAGGCGATCCGGGATGCGCCACCGCCGCAGCGGCTCTGCGATGTGCACTGGCCGTCCGGTTACCTTCGTCTGCAAACGGCGTTATCGGACAGTTCCTCGCCGTTTCCCCGCGTATCGACACACGGCCTCGCGAACCGCGATGGTCGCCCAACCGAGGATACCGAGGGCCACCATCACGCTCAGAAGCGAGTTGCAGCCCGCCCTCGAGGCAACAACAGTGCGGCGCTAGCGAGCGCTGCCCATCCTTCGTCGGACCACCTTCACGAGTTCGGACGCCCAGAGGACAACGCTGGCGAGCGCCGCACAGACCAGCCAGTCCGCGACGCTGAGCGGCGCCGTGTCGAACGCCTCGTTGAGGAACGGCAGGTGCACCACCGCAACCTGCAGGAGCAGCGACAGCACGACCGCGCCCCAGAGCAGGCGGTTCGAGAACAGCTGGTGGAATGCGCTGATGCGGCTCGAACGCGCGTTGAAGCAGTTGTAGAGCTGCGCGAGAACCAGCGTCGTGAACGCCATTGTGCGCGCCTCGGTCAGATCCCCGGAACCGTCGAAGAAACCGCCCGGCAACTTGAGGTCGAGCGCGGCAAGCGTCACCACCGCCATCACCAGCCCGATGAAACCGATCGAGAGCATCATCGGGCCACCGATCACTCGGTCGGACAGCCGTCGCGGTGACCGCTCCATGACGTCGTCCTGTGGGGGGTCCACCCCGAGGGCAAGCGCGGGCGCTGCGTCCGTCAGCAGGTTGATCCACAGGATCTGCGTAGCAAGCAGCGGCACGGCGATGACGTCGCCCGCCTCATCGAGCCCGATCAACCCCGCGCCCAGGACGCCGAGCAACATCGTGAGCACCTCACCGGCGTTCGAGGAAAGGAGGTAGCGGAGGAACTTGCGGATGTTCGAGAAGATCGCGCGTCCTTCGCGGACTGCCGCGATGATGGTGGCGAAGTTGTCGTCGGCGAGAATCATGTTCGCCGCTTCCTTCGTCACGTCGGTCCCGGTGATCCCCATCGCGACGCCGATGTCGGCGGCCTTCAGCGCCGGCGCATCGTTCACCCCGTCGCCCGTCATCGCGACGATGTTGCCGTCGTCCTGCAGCACATCGACGATGCGCAACTTGTGTTCGGGGGCGACGCGCGCGTAGACCGAGGCCTCGCGAACCGTCTTGCGGAAGGTCGCCTCGTCCATGGCGTCGATGTCATTGCCGGTCACGACGCTCGCGGCGTCGTCCGTGATTCCGAGGTCCTGAGCGATACGCCCACCGGTCTTGGGATGATCGCCCGTGATCATCACGACCCGGATGCCCGCCCGATGCGCTTCAGCGATCGCGCTCCGAGCCTCGTCGCGTGGCGGATCGATGATCCCGACGACGCCGACGAAGGTGAGATCCTGCTCGACCGTCTCGTCCACCTCGGGCGGCGCGCTGTCGAGCGGACGGTGCGCGACGGCAAGCGTGCGCAGTGCGTCGTTGGCCAGGCCATCGACCGTCTCGAGGATCTCGCGGCGACGTTCGTCGGTCAGCGGTCGCGGGTCGTCGCCGACCTGCTCAGCGGTGCAACGCGCCAGCAGTACGTCGGGCGCACCTTTCGCTACCACCTCCACGAGGTCATCGCGCTCGGCGTCGGCCTCGACGGTGCTCATCATCTTGCGGTCGGAACTGAAAGGGATCTCGCCGACGCGACGGAATCGCTCGACGCGCTCCTCAGCGAATCCAGCCTTCCGCTCGGCGACGAGGAAGGCCACCTCGGTGGGGTCGCCCTGCGCAACCCACTCGCCGTCCTCCTCCCGCAACTGGGAGTCGTTCGCGAGGCTTCCTCCGGAGAGCACCATCCGCACCTCGGCCAGCAACGGACCGTCCTCGACCGGTCGACCGTCCGACAGCAGCTCGCCCTCCGGCTGGTAGCCGATGCCGCTGACCTCGACGCTGCCGGCGTTGGTGACGATCCGCTGTAGCGTCATCTCGTTGCGCGTGAGCGTGCCGGTCTTGTCCGAGCAGACCACCGACGCCGAGCCGAGCGTCTCGACGGAGGACAGGTTCTTCACGATTGCGTTCTGCCGTGCCATCCGTTGCACGCCGATCGCCAGCACGACGGAGAGGACGGCCGGCAGGCCCTCCGGTACCGCCGCCACTGCGAGCGAGACGCCGATCAGGAGGACGTCGACGAAGTCCTCGGGCTCGTCGAGGTCCGAGACCAGGAGGATCGAGCCGACCACCACCGCTGCGATCACGACGACAGCAATGCCGAGCACACGTCCGACGTTCCCAATCTCGCGTTGGAGTGGTGTGGCCTCCTCCTTCGTTTCGCCCAGGAGTTCCGCGATGCGGCCCATCTCCGTGGCCATGCCGGTCGCGGTCACCACTGCACGCCCGCGGCCGCGGATCACGGCGGTTCCGGAGAAAGCCATGCTGGTGCGATCGCCGAGCGCCACCGTGCCTGCCAACGTGTCGGAGTTCTTCAGCACCGGCTCGCTTTCGCCCGTGAGCGACGCCTCCGCGATCGACAGGGTGTGCGCCTCGATGAGCCGCGCGTCGGCGGCCACCGAATCGCCCTCGCCCAGCACGATGATGTCGCCGGGTACGAGGTCGGCCGCGGGCACCGTCTGTTCCTCGCCGTCACGCACCACTCGTATGGTGGGAGCAGCCATCTGCTGAAGCGCCGCGACCGCTTGTTCTGCGCGTGCCTCCTGCACGAAGCCGAGGAGCGCGTTCGCGGTCAGGATCGCGGCGATGACGATTGCCTCGTAGGGGATGCCCGCAGCGCCACCGATCACCCACACGAACAGCGAGATGACCACCGCCACGATCAGGAGCAGCACGAGGGGATCGATGAACTGATCGAGCAACCGGCGCCAGGCAGGTACCGAGAGCGCCGACTCAAGCTCGTTCGGACCGAACTGATCGAGGCGATTCGCAGCCTCTTCGGCCGTGAGTCCGCGAGCACCGTCGGATCCGAGGGCGGCGATCACCTGGTCCGCGTTGACGAGCCAGGGGTGCTCCGGCGTGGCGAGGGCCGAGGGGTTGTCGGCCTTGTGGCGGGCGCTCACCACGGGAGCAGCGATTCAGTCCGGCCGAGCGGCGGTCTCCGCACCAGCGATCCTCTCCGAGACGCCTCCATTATCCCGAGCGCGTACACCGGCCGCTGCGACTGCGACGGCCTGCGAGATGGGAGACAACGGAGAAGCGAAGGAGGACGGGCCTGAGAGCGCGCAGTGCGCGGATCGACGCGCGCAGGCGTCCGGCGGCCCCGCTGCGAAGTGAAAGGGCTCCGAGTTCTCGGAGCCCCTGCTCCATCTAGGTGAGGAGCAAGATGAGGATGATGATCAGGATAAGTGTTCCGAGCCCGACTCCGATGTACAAGATGTCCTCCCTCAGGCCCTCTGCGGCCGTTGTTCCGAGCAGTATTTCGCTCCGCCCGAACGGAAGACGCAACGCGCGGGACAAGGACCTTTCGATCACGTCACAGTGCCTTCTTCGCGGGCCGCACCGACGCGGTTGGCGAAGGACCAGACCGCGCTTCCGAGGGGCCGCGTGTCGTGTATCATCGCCAACGCCATGCCGACGTCCGCGCCTACACCGGGCGCCACACCAGACGCTTCCGAGCCTCCCAGTCCGGAGGCTTCGAGTACTCAGGGACCTGAGCGTAGACCGCTTCGGCTGAGGACCGTCCCGTGAGCCCGGTGACGGTACTCGTCATCGTGCTGCTGATCGCGGTGACGGCGCTCTATGTCGCCGCCGAGTTCGCGGCTGTCAGCGCCCGGCGGTCACGCGTTCGACAGCTCGCCGCGGAGGGCAGCGGCCTCGCACGGGCAGTTCTCCCGGTCGTCGAAGATGCACGCGAACTCGATCGCTACGTTGCTGCTTGCCAGGTGGGCATCACCCTGTCGAGCCTGGCCCTCGGCGCCTACGGTCAGGCCGCGCTCTCGAGTTCGTTGACGCCGGTGTTCGAGGACTTGGGCGTGTTCCAGGGGGCTGCTGCAGAGAGCATCTCAGCCGCCGTTGTCCTGCTGGGCCTGACCTCAGCCGCAGTGCTCCTCGGTGAGCTCATCCCGAAGTCGCTCGCCCTGGAGTTCCCCGTCAGCATGCTGCTGTGGACGTCGGTCCCGATGCGGTGGTCGCTGTGGCTGTTCTCCGGGTTCATCTGGCTACTGAACGGCAGCGGCATCGCAGTGTTGCGCCTGCTGGGGATGCCTCAGCACGGGCACCGGCACATCCACTCGCCGAATGAGATCAGTCTGCTGATCGCCGAGAGTCGGGACGGTGGCCTCCTCGAGCCGGACGAGCAGGAGCGGCTCAGCCGCGCGTTGCAGCTCAGCGTGCAGCCGATCCGTCGCCTGATGGTCCCGCGAGTGCGCCTCGCCGCGATCGACATCGCCGATCCGATCGAGGAACTCCTGCCGCGCGTCATCAACGAGCCCTACACCCACCTCCCCGTGTATCGCGGCTCGCCCGACAACGTCATCGGAATGCTGCACACGAAGGATCTCGCGCGGCACTACGTGCAGCACGGCCGTATCGAGCGCATCGAACCGCTTCTGCGTCCGGTAGTCACCGTCCCCGATAGCGTGCGCGCGGACGGACTGCTCGCGATCCTCCGCGAGGAGCGCAGCCAGCAGGCGCTGGTGATCGACGAGTTCGGCGGGGTGGCGGGCCTCGTGACCCTCGAGGACGTGCTCGCCGAGGTGTTCGGCGGGATCGCGGACGAGTTCAAGGGTGCTGAGCCGGAGCCGGAGCGCGTCCCCGACGGACGCGTCCGCTTGCCGGGCCAAATGCACCTGGAAGAGGCCGAACCCTGGCTCGGAGTCCTGTGGGAGGGCGACGCAGAGACGGTAGGCGGTCGCATCACCGAGGTGCTCGGGCACGTCCCGGCCCCGGGCGAGCACGCCGTCATCGACGGCGTTGAGGTCGAAGTCGAGCGCGTCGCCCACAACGCCGTTGTCTCGATGCTGGCACGCCCGCTGGCCTCGAACTCCGAGGTGACGAGCGATGCTTGAGCTCGCGATCGTGGCGGGCGTCTCCGCGTTTCTGATCGCCCTGAACGGGGCGTTCGTCGCAGCCGAATTCGCGATCGTCGGCGCACCCCGCGCGACCATCGCCGCGCGTGCTGCCCGAGGCGAGCGAGCAGCACGAACCGTGCAGGGGGTCCTCGAGGACGCCCGTAACCAGGACCGCTATATCGCGACTGCGCAACTGGGCATCACCGTCGCCAGTCTCGGCCTTGGCATGTACGGCGAGCACGAGCTGGCCACGATGATCGCGCACTGGCTCGAAGACCTCGGGGCGAGCCGCTGGATTGCGGCGCACGCCCTTGCGAGCGTCATCGCGGTCGCGATCATGACGTACTTCCACATCGTCTTCGGCGAGATGATCCCGAAGTCGCTCGCCCTCGAGTACGCGGAGGGCACCGTCCTCCGTGTCACGCCGCTCATGCTCGCGCTTCGCACCCTGTTCTACCCGCTGGTCGTCGGGTTGAACGGCCTCGGGAACCTCCTGCTCCGCCTGATGGGCGTTCGGCGCCAGGCCGGCGGCCACGACCGCTTCCACACGTCCGAGGAGTTGCGCCTGATCGTGCAGGAGAGCACCGAGGGCGGTCTGCTCCGCCCGGAATCCGGTCGGGTGCTGCGTGAACTGTTCGAGTTCGGCGAGCTGACAGCCGGCGAGCTGATGGTGCCTCGCGTCCGCGTCGTCGGCATCCCGAGGGGAGCGACGCCACGCATCCTCAGTGAGGTCCTCCAGCGCTCACCGCACACGCGCTACCCGGTGTATGAAACCGACCTCGACCACATCGTCGGGATGCTGCATGTCAAGGACATCCTGAGGCTCGTCCAGGAACGGCGCCCCGTGGAGGAACGTGACCTCCGCGAGGTGCCCTACGTGCCGGAGGCTGCTGACCTCGATGCCGTGCTCGCAGCGATGCGCCGCACCTCGACGCAACTGGTCGTGGTGCTCGACGAGCACGGTGGCACGGCCGGCGTCGTGACGGCGGAGGACCTCTTCGAGGAGGTCGTGGGACGCGTCGAGGAAGCGGGTTCCGGGACGCCAGAGCTGTTCCGCGACGACGCAGGAAGGCTGCACGCCGCCGGCACCGTCCGCCTCGACGAGCTGGGCGAACGCCTCGGGATCGCGCTCGAACACGAGGAAGTCGACACCGTCAGCGGGCTCGTGCTCACGATCCTCGGACGCCCGCCGGAGACCGGCGACCGGGTGCACTACCAGGACGTCGAACTCGTGGTGGTCGAGGTCGAAGGACACGGCGTCGGCGAGGTGACGGCGACGCGAGTCCCCGGACGGCTCCCAACGTCCGAGGACGGCGCTGACGTCGCCGAGTTGCTACTGGCCGAGGAAGCAGCGGACGCCGCTTCCGATGCCGCCCCTAGTCCACCGACGTAGCGCGTGGGCCTCGCCGACGCGCTACGCGATCCCGGGCGCGTCGCACAATCCCGGGGACGCGCTCGGTGAACGTCTGCTTGGACGGATCGAAGTGCTGGGCCACTGCCGCGCGGTAAGGGCGAGAAACGCGCGCCGCGTAGGCTGCGAACCCTTCATCGTGCAGGGGCTGCCAGTCCTCACGGTACGGGACAGCGAGATGCTCCCGCCCGACCGAACGCGCTGAAGCGAGGAACGCGAGCCCGACTCCGCTCGAGACTTCCAGCAGCGACCGTCCCTCGGCGTTCGCCGTCCGGCGCAGACCCTCGAGCAGCGCGGCCATCTCCGCGGGAGTCGGAAGGGACGCGGCGTCGGCGCGCAGCTCGGAGAGCGAACGCTTCAGCTCGGCGATCTCGAGCGGCGGCAGGTCGATCAATCGTGCCGTGGTCCCCGCTCCGCCCTGAAGCGACCCAATCAACTGATCGACCGTATCGAAGCGCGCGTCCGGCGCGAGCACGCCGGCGGCGACGAGCTCTGCCTCGAGGGTTCGGAGGTACACGCGAGAGCCATTGAGTACGTCCGCGGCGCCCGCGAGCAACCACAGCGGCGAGAATCCGAAAGCCGCGATCGAGCTCAGCTCGACGAGGTTCCCCGCCGCCTTCTTCGCCGTGACGCGACTCGCGCTCAGCTCCTCGGACTCTCCGCTCGGTGCGGCATGGACGTCCCCGACGAACTCCACGGCGATCCGGAGGGCGTTCTTCGCCGTCGCCTCGTACAGCCGCGAGTGGCGTACGAACCGCGGCAGGAGCAGCTGCGCCGCCTCATAGGTTGCACCGCCGAGACCGGCGAAGGCAGCACGAATCACGCGCTCCGGGAATGTGATGGCGTACCGGAGAACGCGACGGTCGCGATCAACCAACCGTGTTTCCCTCCGAGCGACTATGTCGCTCTCAACGCTACTCGACGCGGATTGAGGCCTTCGAGATCGAGAGGGGCTCGGAGGGGCGCCCGGTGCTCGAACCACGCTGCTCGAGCGCCTTCACCGTGTCCATGCCATCGACCACCGCGCCAAAGATCGTGTGCTTTCCATCGAGCCACGGCGTGGGGATAAACGTGAGGAAGAACTGGCTTCCGTCGGTCCCGGGTCCCGCGTTCGCCATGCTCAGGAGGCCGGGGCGGTCGTGCTTGAGCTGCGGGTCGAACTCACCGTCATAGGTGTAGCCCGGTCCGCCGGTGCCGGTGCCGAGCGGGCACCCACCCTGCGCCATGAATTCAGTGATCACGCGGTGGAAGCTGAGCCCGTCGTAGAAGCCGAGCCGTGTGAGGTAGATCGTGCTCGCGACGTGCGCGGGTGCGCTCCCAGGGAACAACTCGATCGAGATCGCGCCGACGTTCGTGTCGAGGTCCCAAAAGTACTTGCTGCCCGCGTCGAACTGCACGCCAAGGGGCGGCTTGAGGCTGGTACGCCAGCTCGTCGATGAGGTGTCGACGTTCTGGCTGGCGATGAACTGGTCGATGGCTTCAACCGCAGAGTCGGGCACGGACGCTCCATCCAGAGAAACGCCCCTGGGCGGGGCTCGCTAGTACTTCGAACTTAGCACTTGGACCGGGCAAGCATGCTCGCCACGTCGTACGGTCAGAGCGAGCGGACGAACGTCGCGACCGCGTCGGCGGCTGCCGCGAGGTGTCCCGCCTCGGAGTGGCCGGACGCCTTTCGCGGCTTGAACGAGTGGTCGCCGTCGTCGAGCCATTGCAGGCGGATACCGGGTGCCAGCGAGTAGCCAGCAACGTCCTCGCGCGTACCGAAGGGGTCGCGCGTCCCCTGCACGATGAGCGCAGGCGTCGCCAGGGCGCCCAGGTGCTCCGTGCGCAGCCGTTCCGGCCTGCCGGTCGGATGGAACGGATAGCCGAGGCACACGAGTCCTCGAGCGCCGGCCTCGTCGGCAACCATGCTCGCGATGCGGCCGCCCATCGACTTCCCGCCGATCACGAGCTGCCGTCCACCGCCGAGCGCCTCGATGAGCTCGAGCCACTCATCCCGCAGCCTCGGCTCACGGTCGGGCCGACCGCGCCCCTCGCGCATGTAGGCGAACTCGAAGCGAGCGACAGCCAGCCCGCGCTCGGCCAAGAGGGCGGCCATCCTCGCCATGAACGGCGAGCGCATCCCGGCGCCTGCACCCGGTGCGAGCACCACCAGGACGTCCGCGTCGCGTCCTCCGTCGAGCAGGATCCTCGTCTCGATGTCCATTCGACGAGGATACGCCCGTCCGCGAGCCTGACCGGCTAGCGCTTCAACTGCTCGACGAACTTGGAGCGCGCCTTCGCGACCTTCGGCTCGATCACGATCTGGCAGTACGGCTGATACGGGTTACGACGGTAGTACTCCCGGTGGTAGTCCTCTGCGGGGTAGAAGGTGTCGAGGGGCTGCACCTCGGTGACGATTCGCGAGTCCCAGAGGCGCTGCTCCGTAATCTCCGCGATCACGGCCTCCGCCGTCTCTCGCTGCTCGGGCGAGGTGTAATAGATGGCCGAGCGGTACTGCGTCCCGACGTCCGCGCCCTGCCGGTTCAGCGTCGTGGGGTCGTGGATCGTGAAGAAGACGTTGAGCAGATCGCGGTACGAGATCTCGCTCGGATCGAACTCGACACGCACGACCTCCGCGTGGCCGGTCGTACCGCTGCACACCGCCTCGTACGTCGGGTTCACGACGTGCCCACCGGCGTACCCCGACTCGACCTCCTCGACGCCCCGCAGCAGCTCGTACACCGCTTCGAGGCACCAGAAACAGCCCCCGGCGAGGACGGCAGTTTCACGCTGGGATGATTCGTTCATGTGCTCCTCCTCTCCCAGCGTACGCCGCCGCGGGGGAGGTCGACATCCGACCAAGTCCCGGCACCGACGTGAGCGTCGATATCATGCGCGCGCGGCGGTGCTGGCGCCGGGGACCGAGGCACGAATGACGCACCCGAAGAACGCGTATGACGAGGTACCCTACCCGCTGCTGTCGTACACCCAGACCCACCCCGACCGCCTCGCCGTCATCGGAACGCTCCTCGGACTTACGCCAGCCCCTCCAGAGTCCTGCCGCGTGCTCGAGCTGGGTTGCGCCGTGGGTGGGAACCTCTTGCCGATGGCATACGCGTTGCCCGGCAGCGAGTTCGTGGGGATCGACTACGCCCCTCGCCAGATCGAGCTCGCGAACGCGCACGCCGTGGCGACCGGGCTCAGGAACGTCCGGTTCGTCACCGCGGACATCGCGGCGCTGCCCTCGAACCTCGGGACGTTCGACTACATCGTGGCCCACGGCATCTACTCGTGGGTGCCGGAGCACGTTCGGGACGGACTCCTCGGGGCGTGTCGCCTGCACCTCGCACCGGCTGGTATCGCTTATGTCAGCTACAACACCTACCCCGGCTGGCACCTGCTGCGCGTAGCCCGCGACGCCATGCTCTACCGAACGCGCAACGTCGGAAATCCTGCCGAACGTGTCGAGTTGGCACGCTCGACGATCCGGCTGCTCAACGAGGCACTCGAGGGCGAGGCCAGCGCCTACAACGCCTTCCTCGCCTCGTACGCGGAGCAGGTGATGCCGAAGGATGTGGGCGGTCCCGAGCACAGCGATGCCCTCCTGCTGCACGACGAGCTGGAGGCGACCAATGAACCGGTGTACTTCCATCAGTTCGCCGAGCACGCCGCGCGGCACGGCCTGCAGTACCTGTGCGAGGCTCACCTCTCCAGCGTGCTGCCCTCGAGATTGCCGCCACGCGCGAGCGAGGTACTGCGCACGCTCGCCACGAACGCGGTCGAGCTCGAGCAGTACATGGACTTCCTGAAGAACCGCAGCTTCCGCGAGACGCTGCTCTGCCACGAAGGGCTCGCGATCGACCGGCGCATTGATGCTTCCGCGGTCACGCGGATGCATGCTTCGTCACGGGCGTGGCCGGAGTCGGAATCGCCTGATGTCGCGGGCGACGGAAACGAGCGCTTCCGCGCCCTCGACGGCGCGACCTTCGCTACGAACCACCCGCTGACCAAGTCCGCGCTCGTGTATCTGCACGACGTGTCGCCGCTGCCGGTCCCGTTCGATGACCTGGCGGCGACTGCGCAGTCGCGCGTCGGTGGTGGGATGCCGATGTCGGCCGCGGACGAGAGGGTGCTGGCGGAGAACCTTCTGCGCGCGTACGGGTACAGCGAGCACCTCGTCGAACTCCACCCGCGCGCGCTCGGGTTCGCGGTCGAGGCGGCGGAGAGGCCCCGCGCGAGCGGGTACGCGCGGTGGCAGGCGGAGACAGGCGGTCGCGTCACCAACCTCCGCCACGAACGTGTCACCCTCGACGAGGCCGCTCGCTGGCTGCTCCGGCAGCTCGACGGGACGCGCGACCGCGAAGGACTCGTGCGCCTGGCGGAGGAGGCCAGAACGCGCGGAGAAATCGAGGTCAGCGGCCCGATCCGCGAGACACTGGACGCGGTACTGCGCTTCCTCGGCCGGGCCGCGCTCATCGAGCGCTGATTCCGAGCGGAAACGCTGTTCCATGTAAGCCGATTGGCTTATCTTCTGTCTCAGAGCAACCTGACGGCAGGGAGGGCCGGTGCGCGGGCGGCGGGTACAAGGAATCAAGTCCCTGCTGCTGCTCGGGGTGGCGCTCTTTGCGAGCGCGGCGTTCGCGTGTGCCAGCCCGACGACCGCCAGCCCAACCGGATCGCCCGCACCCTCGACCACACCCCTCGCAACGCCAGACATCGAGACAACCCCAACCGCCATCGCGACCGCCAGGCCCGAGGACGAGCGGGCGAGCGGTCCGCCTTGGGCGGAGGCTCGAGGCAGTGCTCTGGCGCTCCTGCTCGCCCGTGCGACCCCGGAGGTCGAGGCGACACCGGCACCTCCGGTCGTCCGCCCGATTCCGCCGACAACAGCGTATGTCGTGAATTCGGCGACGACGTGGAGCGAGCCGACGACCGCTTCCTCGGTGGTGCGGACGCTGCCCTCGCGTGCGACGGTCACGCTCGTCGCGGAGGTGCAGGGCGAAAACTGGATCGTGGGTGACCAAACCTGGGTCTACAACGAGCAAGGCTGGGAGCGCTCCTGGTACCAGCTCGACGACGGCAGCTACATCTACCGCGCGTTCGTCTACTTCCCCGACTCCGGTCCGCTCCCGATCTCGCACAACAGCTCGGCGGAGCGGTACGTCATCGTCGACCTCGGCAGCCAGACGGCCTACGCGATGGAGGGCTCGACCGTGGTCCGCGCGATGCCCGTCACGACCGGCAAGGACGGCTTCACCACGCCGACCGGTACGTTCCGCGTCCTCGACGGCGGCCGCCTCGAGAGCACGCGGATGACCTCGCGCGGGGCCGGCATCACCGATCCGACCGAGCAATACGACGTCCAGCGGGTGTTGTTCACGCAGTACTTCCGAGCAGGTGGCTTCGCGTTGCACATGAACTACTGGCAGCCGAACGGCGTCTTCGGCTCCACCCCGACCAGCCACGGGTGCGTCGGCCTGCTACTGCCGGACGCGCAGTTCCTCTGGCACTTCGGGTACACCGGGATGCGAGTGATCGTGCGAGAGTCTGGAGGGGCAACGCCGGTTGAGCCTCCTCCCCCGACGCCAACGCCGAAGCCCGTCGGTCCGCCCCCGGTGGAGATCTACGCCACGCAGGGCGGCCATCCGGGCGAACAGGCCATCGCTGCCGCGAAGACGACCCCCGGCACGAGCTGTGCGATCGCGTACATCAGCACCTCCGGCAGCCGCCGTGAACTGCCAGACCTCGCGCCAAGGACAGCGGACGCACTCGGCTGGATCGAGTGGACGTGGCAGATTCCGCTGGATGAGGGGCCAGGCACGGCCACCATCGAGGTGACGTGCCCCGGGGGCTCGACAACCTCGGAGGTCCCGGTCAACTAGGCTGAGACCTCCTCCTCGGCGGGCCCGGCCGCGATCGTCGCCGCATCGTCCGTCAGCACCTCGCGCAGCCAGCGGTCCTCCACGTAGCCCAGCAACGCGGTGATCGCGAGGACAAGTGCCGTGGCGATAACCGCGACGACGAGATGCCCGAGACCGACCACCATCCCGACGCCCGCCGTCACCCAGATGGTCGCAGCACTCGTGAGTCCGACGACGGTGTCGCCCGCCCGGAAGATTTGACCGGCACCAAGAAACCCGACGCCGGTCACGACCCCAGCCGCAACGCGTGTGACATCGGCACGAACGAGGCCCTCCTCGCTCGTGCCGCCAGCCGACATCTCGATCAGGCTCGGGGCAAGCATGAACAGCGCCGCGCCCAGCGCGACGAGCATGTGCGTGCGTAGTCCCGCGGCCTTGTTTTTCGCCTCGCGGTCGACTCCGATGACGCCGCCGAGCACCGCTGCTGCCCCGAGCAACAGCGCCGCTTCCCACTGGGACAGGTCTTCGATCATCGCCACTCCCTCGCCCGTTCGAATCTACGACCTCCGGGTAGGGGCGCTGTCCCCTCTTCTGAGGGGCGAGGCGGCGGCCGGCAGAGCGGTGCAGGGGTTGGCGGCGCGAGACTCACTCCTCCGCGGGGCCGACGCCGATCACGCCGCGCGACTGCAGGTCGTCGAGCTGCTCCTCGGTATAGCCGGCGGCGGCGAGGATCTCGCGGCTGTGCTCCCCTGGTTTGGCCGCGCGGCCCTGCGCGCCGCCGGGCGTCCTCGAGAGCTTCACCGGCGTGTTCGAGACTGTGAGGGTGCCGCCTGTCCACGTCGGAAGCTCGACGAACATGTCGCGGGCGCGTACCTGTGGGTCGGCGGCCATCTCCGCGATGTTGTTCAGTGGACCGATGAGGAACTCGTCGCCGAGGAGGTCGAGCCACTCCTGCTTCGTGCGCTTGCGGAACGCCTCGAACAGCAGGGGTTCGAGGATCTCGTAGTGCTCGGTGCGGCCGCGGTTCTCGGTGAAACGCTCGTCGACCGCCAGCTCGTCCGCGCCGATCATGCCGCAGAAGAGCTGCCAGTTGTGGTCCCGCACGCCGGCCACCACGACCCAACCGTCGCTCGCCGGGAACGCCTGGTGCGGCGTCGCGAGTGGGTGTCGGAGGCCGGCGCGCTTCTGCACCTCGCCCGTCGCGAAGTAGCGGATGACCGGGTTCTCCATCAGCGCCACCTGGCTATCGAGCATCGCCACGTCGACGTACTGGCCCTCGCCACTCGTCTGGCGCTCCACCAGCGCCGACAGGACGCCGATGGCCGTGAACATACCCGCGGCCATGTCGGCGATCGAGTAGCCGGCCCTAGAGGGCAGCGGGTCCGACTCGTGGCCGGTGGTGCTCATGAGGCCGCTCATGCCCTGGATGATGATGTCGAGGGCGCCACGCTCGCGGTACGGGCCGGTCTGGCCGAAGCCCGAGGTGGAGGCGTACACGATCCGCGGGTTGATCTCACGCAACTGTTCGTAGCCGAAGCCGAGGCGCTCCATCGTTCCCGGCGAGAAGTTCTCGGTGACCACATCCGCCTGCTGCACCAACCGGTGGACGATGTCCTTCGCCTCGGGCGCCTTGAGGTCGAGCATGATGCTCTTCTTGCCGCGGTTGACCGAGAAGAAGTACGTGCTGACGCCGTGGACGTACGGGCCGTTCGCGCGCCGCCGCTCCGTCTGGAACGGCGTCTCGACCTTCCAGACCTCCGCGCCGAGGTCGGCGAGAACCATCACGCCAAAGGGGCCGGCGAGCGCCCAGGTGAAGTCGAGCACCTTGATGCCAGCGAGGGGTCCGCTGCCCATCGTCTACCTCCGCACTAACAGGGACATGAACATCCGAGACGTGCCTAGCGACCGGTGACGCGGCGGGTTGCGTCGCGGAAGCGCGAGCTCTGCTCATCGCTGCCGCGCAGGCGCCGGTTCGCCTCTTCCTCCGCCGTGACCGCGTCGGCGTCGAGGCTCGCCATGTCGGCGATGCGCTTGGACTCGCGGACGGCGATCTCGGAGTGCCCGGCAATGGTCTCGGCCATCTCGATCGCGCGCGCGAGCACCTCTGACTGCGGGTGCACCGCGTTCAGCAGCCCCGCCTCGAGTGCCTCGGCGGCGTCGAACTTGCGCGCGGTGAAGATCCACTCCTTCGCCTTCGCCACCCCGACCAGGCGAGGCAGCGCGGCTGCACCGACCACGAGGCCGTACTCGGCGCCCGGCAGCCGGAAGGTCGCGGTTTCGGAGGCGAGGCGGATGTCGCAGGCAATCGCGAGGCGCGCGCCGCCGCCGTAGCAGTAGCCGTTGATCGCCGCGATCACCGGCAGCGGTGTCGCCGAGAGTTCGGAGTAGCCGTTGAGCCGCTCGCGAGGCGGCGGCAGCTGCACGGCGTTCGCCTCGACTCCGCTCATCTCGAGCATGTCGCCGCCCGAGCAGAACGACTTGTCGCCTGCGCCCGTCAGCACGATCACCTTCGCGCCGTCCGTGTCAGCGTTACGCACGGCCACGCCGAGGACGTGGTTAAGGGCCGCGTTCAGGGCGTTGAGCCGCTCAGGGCGGTTCAGCGTGAGTACCAGCACGTCTCCGCGCCGCTCCTCGATCAGGATCGGCGCCTGCTCATCCGCCATGCGCGGCCTACCTCCACCCGTGTTCGTGATTCGTAGCGCGTGACGCTACCACGTTCGGCGTCGGTCGTGCCGGGGATGGGCTCCCGTGTCGGGCGCTGACTCAGTCGAGGGTTCGCAGCTTCGGCGAGAAGGCCAGCACCAGCACGCTCAGGGCGATCAGCATCAGCGCGAGACTGCCGATCGCCCACTGGATGCCGATCGTGTCGGCGAGCACGCCCGCGACGAAGACGCTCAGGCTCGTCAGGCCGAACTCCATCATGTAGATGGCCATCACGCGGCCGCGGTATTCGTCCTCGGTGTAGTGCTGTAGCAGCGAGCCCGCGAGCGTCATGCGCCCGGTCTGACCGAGGCCGACGAACACGATCGCCGCGAGCGAAATCAGCCACGCCGTCGAGAAGGCGAACACCGTGAGCGCGATACCGAGGAGCAGGCTGCTGATGATCAGCATCACGCCTCGGTAGCGGTTCGGCAGCGAGGCGAGGACGAGCGACCCGGCGATCGCGCCGATCCCCGAGACGCTGATCAGGATGCCCATGCCCTCGGCGCCCACCTTGAGGATGTCCTCGGTGAACACCGGCAGCAGCATCATGTAGGGCATCGAGAAGAGCACGACGAACAGCGTGAAGATGAGGAGCAGACCGATCGTCTTCTGGTCCCAGACGTAGCGGAACCCACCGACGAGATCGGCGACGGCCTTCGTCTGCTGGCGGAGGTGCAACCCCTCGGTCCGCGGTAGCGGGATCGCGAAGAGCGTGGCCGCGAGAAAGAGCCCGGCCATGATGAAGTAGACCGCGCCGAACCCCCACGCCGCGACCGCGAAGCCCGCGAGCGCCGGGGCAACGAGCCGCAGCAGGTTCATCCCCAGGTTATTGAGCGCCATCGCGTTCATGATCTGGTCGCGGCCGACGAGGTCCGGGATCATCGACTGGCGTGCGGGCATCATCACGCCCTGCACGCAGCCGCTCAGCAGCGACGCCACGATGATGATCCACACACCGTCGGGACTGTCGGCTGCGACCCAACCGAGCGCCAGCGACAGCGCGATGCCGCCCGCGATGATGCCGTTCGCCGCCTGCCCGAAGATCATCAGGTACTTCTTGTGGACCCGGTCCGCGAGCACGCCGCCGCCCAGCGAGAACACCAGCATCGGCATCGAGTTCGCCAGCGCGACGACCCCGAGGGCTGTCCCCGACCCCGTCATGCGGTAGACGAGCAGGCCGCGCGCGATCATCTGCATGTTCATCGCAGCCATCTGCGACAGCATCGAGGCGTAGTAGAGGCGGAAGACCCCCACCTTGAGCGAAGAGAACGTGCGCAGGTTGCGGATGGAGAAGCCGCGCCCGTGCGCCTCCGTGGCCAGCGTCCCCGCGGGCGCCGCGACGGCATCACCGGCAGTGGGGGCTTGAGCCACGTGCCGGGCAGATGGTTCCGCGAGGGGTGTCGCGGAGCGGCCTCGGAAGACGTTCATCGCAGCTCCACCCCGGACCGCATCCCCGCGGGAACCTCGTGGGACGCCCGTCTCACGGGTTAACGTTCACGCAAGATATCACGGGCGTTGGGGATTGCGAGTGACGCCGGCGCCTCGTCTCACATCAGGGTCCATCAGCGCCCAAGTGCGGTGATCGGCCGGCACTGAAGCAAGTAGAGTTCGTCGTAGGCCACGGAACACTCGATGTCGACCGGCCATCCCATCGCCCGCTCGAGCTTCACGGCCAACCTGCCGAGCTCGATCACTTGCGACTCGGAGAGCGACGGTCGCTCGCGGAGTCCGACTGGCACCTCGACCTCGGTCGTGCCGCCGTCCGCCAGCACCGTCATCACTTCCTTCGAGTAGATCTCGCGACCCACCAGCCTGAGTTCCGGTCGCTTGAGGACGAAGAGGTCGGGCGTCACGGTGCCGCCCACGACACTCTCACCGAGTCCCCACGCTGAGGTGATCATGACCTCGTCCAGCGCGCTCGTGATGGGGTTCGCGCTGAACACGACCGCCGACGAAGTCGATTCGACGAGTGCCTGAACGAGCACAGCAATCCGTGGTCGGTCCGTGCTCAGGCCCCGCTCTCTCCGGTACTCAAGCACTGCCTCCCCGAGAGCGGACCTGCTGCAACGCGCGATCGCATCGACGACGGCATCCTCGCCGCGCACGTTCAGATAGGTGTCGTGCTGACCGGCGAACGACGCCGTAGCCCCGTCCTCGTCGATCGCCGACGAGCGAACGGCGACTGGCGTCAACCGGTCACGCGCAGCAAGGGTGAGGTCTCGGTAGGCTCGCCGGATTTCCTCGAGGAACTCGAGCGGAACCTCGGCGCCCGCTTCCATCGCCGAGACAGCAAAGCCGGGAGGAACAAGATGCAGCGTGGCCAGCCGGCTCAGGTGGGCTGCCTTCGCGCCCACCTGGGACACGTCCCCACACTCGTCACTCCCGAGCCAAAGGACGCGAGACATCGGACTCCTCGACTACGCACATTACGTACGAGTAGGATACCGTTGCCCTGACTTGCGTGTCATGTTTTCGGGAGGAGCACGTGGTCGCGAACCTCGGGCGAATCGAACCGCCGGTCAACTTCCCCGTGGAGTGGGCGGACCCCGCAGATGCGCAGCTGCCCTGGCGCTGGGAGCGGTGGCACGCGCCAGACGCGTTGAAGCCGCTGGCATTCGACGTCATCGGCGTTCAGATGTCGGGGATGCGGCGAGGCGCGCGAGCCGTCGGCCGCCCCACAGGCATCGACGGCCGCCTCATCAACAACTACTACTACTTCACGCTCCGGCCCCTCACCGATGAGGATCCCCACCCGTTCGAGCTGCCATCCCAGGCGGACCTGACGGGGATCGACGACCCGTGGACCGAACTGTGGCTGCCTCGCGTTCAGTCCTACCTCGCGCGCTGGGAAGCATTCGACCGCGAGAGCGCCGACGCCTCCGCGCTCCTCCACCACCTCGACGAAGCGCTGATCTGGTTCGAGCACTGCTGGGAAATGCACGCCCGGCTTGGTACGCGGCTTGACTGGGAGCCGTGGTGTGAGCGCAATCTCGGCTGGCGCGCAGAGGACGCGAGGGAGTGGGCGGCAGGTCTCCCGAACAAGTCCCTCGAAGGAGACGCAGCACTCCGCGCGCTGGCGGACATGATCAGGACGTCGCCCGAGATGACCCGCGTCTTCTCGATGCCGGCCGCTGACGTGCTGGGCGCGCTCGAAAGCATTCCTGCCGTCGAGTTCGGAGCTGCCTTCGACGCATACCTCGACTCGTTCGGCCGCCGGAGCGACAACTTCATCGACGTCTCGCTCCCTACGTGGCGGGAAGACCCCCTGCCGGTGGTTTCACTCCTGAAGATGTACGCGCTCCAGCCGCAAGAGGACTTCGTTGCGGAGCAGGAGTCGCTGCGACATCGGCGCGCGGAGCTCCTCGAGCGCGCACGTGCTGAGCTGGCGGCAGGGCACCCCGAGCTAGTGGATGAGTTCGAAACCGAGCTTGCCGCCGGACGCTGGCGATCGAAGATCTTGGAGGACCACAACTACTGGATCGACCAGCAGTCGTATCACCGGATGCGGCTCGATCTCATGGCGGCGGGACGAGTCCTTCACGCGGACGGGGCCCTCGAGTCACGTGACGATATCCTCTTCCTCACGCTTGATGAGGTTCGGGCTGCGCTTCGGGGTTCGGCCCCTCCGTCTCGCGAGATCATCGAGCGGCGTCGAGAGGCCTTCGAGCGTTGGCGGACCGTGACCCCACCGGCGGAACTCGGGGCGCCGTTTCCTGCGCAGGTCGCGGCTCTCGCCGATCTACTGTTTGGTGGAACGGCGCCGGGCTCAGACGAAAGCCAACTGAAGGGCCAACCCGCCTCGAAGGGAGTGGTCATCGGACGTGCCCGCCTCATCCGCTCGCTCGCGGAGGCCGATCGACTCGGACCCGGCGACATTCTGGTCACCAAGACGACCACCCCTCCATGGACTCCGCTTTTCGGGGTTGCCGGCGCGATCGTGACCGACGCCGGCGGCGCGTTGAGTCATGCGGCAGTCGTCGCTCGCGAGTACGGAATCCCGGCGGTCGTCGGCACCACGAACGCAACGACACGCATCAAGGACGGCCAACTGATTCGAGTCGACGGCAGCGCTGGTACCGTCGACCTCGTCATCGGGGAGTAAGAGAGGTGGGCATCTCAGCCACACTCGCTGGCCCGTGATGGCCTCACGACGGGCGACGGCTAGGTCTCCGGTCCGCCTCGGCCTCGGCGGCGCGGACGATGCGGTTCATCGTGGCAACTGCCTCCACGGGGTAGTCGCCGATCGCGGTCTCCGCCGAGAGCATCAGGGCTGACGCGCCGTCCCAGACGGCGTTCGCGACGTCCGAGGCCTCGGCGCGCGTCGGGCGCTCGTGGGTGCGCATGCTCTCGAGCATCTCGGTCGCGACGATGACCGGGACCCCCCGTCGCCGTCCGGCCGCGACGATGCGGCGCTGCCAGATGGGCACAGCCTCGACGCCGACCTCCACGCCGAGGTCACCCCGCGCCACCATGAGCGCGTCCGCCGCGTCCGCGATGGCCTCGAGGTGGTCGAGCGCGACGCGACGCTCGATCTTTGCGACGAGACGCGTGCTCGTCGCAGCCGCTTCGGCGAGCACGGTGCGCGCCTCCGCCACGTGGTTCGCGTCGCCAACAAAAGACAGCCCGGCCCACTCGACCCCGAGGCCTCCGATGAACACAAGGTCGTCGCGATCGCGCGCGGTCAGCCTCGAGACGCCGAGATCGAGGGCGGGGATGTTGAGGCCGGCGCGACTGGTCAGATCGCCGCCGTCCCGGACGACGGTCTCCAACCGCGAGTCAGAACGGGAAGTCACCTCCACCTCGATGGTGCCGTCCTTGAGATAGATGCGAGTTCCGGGCTGCACGGACTCGTCGAACACCTCGGGCGGCGCGGTCAGCACAACGGGTGAGTCCTGCTCCTCCGCGCGTGTGAAGGTGACTGTCTCGCCCTCCTCGAGGCGCACGGGCTCCGCGAGCTCTCCGACGCGAAGCTTGAGCCCCTGGAGGTCGACGAGAACGACGGCGCGATTACCTTCGCGGCTCTGCGCTCGCCGCACCCGGTCAATCAGTGCGGCGACCTCCTCCTGGCTGGCGTGCGAGAAGTTGAGCCTCGCGACATCCATGCCCGCCTCGACGAGCGCGGAGATGGTCTCGAGCGCGCTCGAGGCGGGCCCGAGCGTCGCGATGATCTGCGTCCGGCGTCCGCGGCGCGATTTCTCGTTCACCCGAGCGACCTCCGGGCCCACTTCCTCGCAGTGTTACGTTCGAAGGACCACGGTAGGACAGGCGGCCAATCGGAGCGCGCGATCTCGGCGCTGCTCGTTCATGGCCGGAAGGGGTGGTTCATGGCGCTGCGCGTTGGCATCAACGGCTTCGGGCGAATCGGGCGGCAGGTCGCGCGTGCCTGGCTGATGCGGCACTCCGACGACTTCGAACTGGTAGCCGTGAACGACCTGACCGACACCAGGACGCTTACGCACCTGCTGCGCTACGACACGGTGTATGGGCGCTTCCCGGGGAAGGTGGATCTCAAGGGCGAATCCCTCGCACTGAGCGGCAAGGAGATGGCTCTCTTCGCGGAGCCGGACCCTGCCGCGATCCCCTGGGGTCGTGCCGGCGTCGAGGTCGTCATCGAGGCGACGGGGTTGTTCACCCGCGCGGAGGATGCTGGGAAGCATCTCCGCGATGGTGTGAAGAAGGTCGTCATCAGCACCAACGGTCGCGGGGAGGACCTCACGCTCGTGTACGGGGTGAACAGCGACGCCTACGATCCGGCCGCGCACCACATCATCTCGGCCGGCTCGTGCACCACGAACTGCGTCGTGCCGATGGCCGACGTGCTGCATCGCGAGTTCGGCATCCGCAGCGGCTTCCTCACGACTGTCCACGCGTATACCGCGAGTCAGAACCTTGTGGACGCGAAGAGCCGCAGCCTGCGACGCGCTCGCGCGGCGGCGGAGAACGTGGTCCCGACGACGAGCGGCGCGACCGCTGCCATCGGCAAGATGTTTCCGGAGCTCGAGGGCAAGATCGGAGGGCTGGCGCTGCGCGTCCCGCTGCCCGCCGTCTCGATCTCGGACCTGGTCACCGAGCTGGAGCGGCCGCCGTCCCGCCCCGAGGCGATCAACGAGGCGTTCGCTGAGGCTGCGAACGGACGCTTCTCGGAGATCCTCGAGTACGAGGAGGAAGAGCTCGTCTCCAGCGACTTCACGCAGCACCCCGCGTCGGCGATCTTCGACTCGCCGCTGACCGAGGTGAGTGGGTCACTGGCGAAGACGCTTGCCTGGTACGACAACGAGTGGGGCTATGCCTGCCGCCTCACCGACATTTGTGCGCTCCTGGGGGAGCGCGGCTTCTCCTGAGCCCTTAGCGGTGTGACAGAATCTTCGCAGCCGCGCACAGGCGTGTTACCGGGCTTCCCACCAGCGGCGGCGTAGTGTCGGGCCGCGTCCGACACCGAGACTGAGCCCCCGGCCGGCGAGGGCAGTCCAGAGTCGTTGGCGTCTGACGCTCAAGGCGAGACGAGGTGCTCTCCAGCCCACCAGCAAGCGGATACTGATGTGACTCGGCTCACCGACGATCCCATCGCGCTGCTCCACGAGTACCGCCGGCTCTACGAAGAGCACTGGGCCGTCACACAGAGCGCGCGGTCGCTCTCAGATGCAAGGGATCAGGCCGAGACGTACGACCGCGCGCGGGCCCTCCGAGGCGAGACCGCGCGCATCCTTCCCTTCGTCGAACAACATCTCCGAGCAGTCGGCATCGACGTCACCGAGGTCTCCGGCGGCGTGCGGCCCGCGGCGGTCGCCCGGGTGATCGACCTCGCGATCGAGCGCCACCGGCAGCGACAGTCGCGAGTTGTGCCGATCGATCTCTCGGAAGAACCCAACGCCCCACTACGACGTCGCGGGCTCGTCCTCGCCGCGTCGCTCGTTGCGCTGGCATCGGGTGGTCTCGGGTGGGCGCTCGTCGCGGGCTGGCTTTAACTCCTCCTTCCGGGCTGGCGATCGACGATCAGCACGCAGCGGGCTTGCCGCACACTCGCGTAGACGTCCGCGCGATTCGGCTGTCACCGGGTATGTGGACAATGCATGTCTTTAAGGGCAGCGGATGCTACCGTACCGCGGCCAATTCCCGTCGTGCCTGCGTGCGGGATGCGTAATGGTGGAGTCAGCCTGATCGCTATCGCCGCAGGCGATGGCCGAGTTAGTTGAGGACGGACACGTATGACGATCCTGCTCCTGTCGGTAGCGGCCGGAGTACTGGCGCTGCTCTTCGCGATCGTCGTCGCGAGGCGCGTACTCAGCGAGGACGACGGTACCCCTGAGATGCAGAAGATCGCAGCCGCGATCCAGGTGGGGGCGCGGGCGTTCCTCAACCGCGAGTACTCATTCCTTGCGGCATTCGTTGTTGCTGTCGCGGTCATCCTCGCGATCTTCATCGACTACAACGTCCTCGATAGGCCGGTGCTCGAGGCGTTCGGCGACTTCGGCGAACTGACCGGGCTGCCGCGAACGGCGATCGCCTACGTCCTCGGTGCGCTTGCATCGGCCACCGCGGGCTACGTCGGCATGTACGTCGCCGTCCGCGCGAACGTACGCACTGCGGCCAAGGCGCGCGAGGGCCTCAACCCCGCGCTGCGCGTGGCGTTCTCCTCCGGCACGGTCATGGGCATGACGGTGACCGGCCTCAGCCTCTTGATGCTGACGCTGGTTTACCTCGTCTTCCAGAGCCCCTACCCGCTGACGGGCTTCGCCTTCGGCGCCTCGTCGATCGCGCTCTTCGCCCGCGTGGGCGGTGGCATCTACACGAAGGCCGCCGACGTGGGCGCGGACCTCGTGGGCAAGGTCGAGGCCGGTATCCCCGAGGACGACCCGCGCAACCCCGCAACCATCGCGGACAACGTGGGCGACAACGTCGGCGACGTGGCCGGCATGGGCGCCGACCTCTTCGAGTCTTACACGGGCGCGATTGTCGCTGCGATCTCGCTTGCTGCCCTGGCAGTGATCGGCGTGGGCGAGAACGCCGTGTTTGATGCGAGCGCAGTCGAGGCCTACGACTCCGACGCCTTCGTCTTCCCGCTCGCGGTCATGGCGATCGGTATCGTCGCCGCGATCATCGGGACGTTCCTCGTCCGGACCAGCGAGAACGCGACGATGGGTCAGCTCCTCTGGGCGCTGCGTACTGGGATCTTCGGCGCGAGCGCTCTCGTGCTGCTTGGGACCGCTGGTCTCGTTCTCGCCATCGACAACGTCAGCTGGGGCCTGTTCTGGGCCGTGCTCACCGGGCTCGTCGCGGGACAGGTCATCGGAACTGCTACCGAGTACTACACGGCGTACGAGTTCAAGCCGACGCAAACCCTGGCAGCACAGGCCGAGTCTGGTACCGGTCCGCTCGTCATCGGCGGCCTCAGCCTCGGGATGCTCTCGACGGCGATCCCGCTCTTGACGCTGGTGGCCGCCATCTGGATCGCGTTCGAGCTGGCAGGGCTCTACGGCATCGCCGTTGCCGCCGTGGGCATGCTGGCGCCCCTAGGCATCACGCTTGCGACCGACGCGTACGGCCCGGTGGCGGACAACGCCGGCGGTATCGCAGAGCAGGCGCACCTCCCTCCGGAGGTTCGAGAACGCACCGACGCGCTCGACAGCCTCGGCAACACGACCGCAGCGACGGGCAAGGGCTTCGCCATCGGCTCGGCGGTGCTGACCGCCCTCGCCCTGATGGTGACCTACTCGCAGACGGTTGGGATCACCGTCTTCAACCTCGTGGACGTCGACGTGCTCCTCGGCTTCCTCGTCGGCTCGCTGATGCCGTTCATCTTCGCCGCCCTCACGATGGGCGCCGTGGGCCGTGCGGCGATGGCGATGGTGAACGAGGTGCGGCGCCAGTTCCGTGAGCACCCGGGCATTATGGACGGTACGGAAGAGCCAGAAACGGAGCAGGCGATCGCGATCGCGACCGACGGCGCCATCCGCGAAATGATCGTTCCTGGCGCTCTTGCCGTCGCGACACCGGTGCTCGTGGGCGCGGTGATGGGTGCTGAGGCACTGGGTGGCCTCCTTGTCGGCTCGATCGGCGCTGGAGCGTTGATGGCGCTGATGATGGCGAATGCCGGCGGCGCCTGGGACAACGCCAAGAAGTACATCGAGGCGGGTCACCACGGCGGAAAGGGCTCCGAGGCGCACAAGGCCGCCGTCGTTGGAGACACCGTCGGTGACCCCTTCAAGGACACCTCCGGCCCGGCGCTGAACATCCTCCTGAAGCTGATGGCAATCGTCGCCGTCGTGTTTGGGCCGTTGTTCATCGGCGGCGCATAGGTCGACAACCTGGCGAAAATCGAGAACGGGCGCCCTGCTTGAGGCGCCCGTTCTCGTTACGTACGGGGGCTGTAAGAGCACGGTCCGCTGTGGCATGATCGCCGCACCAGGGGGAACGAGGAGGTGGCGCATGCAGTGCCAGCAATCGGTCGTCATCGAGAGTTGCTGCGACCCGGTCCAATGCCCGGACGACGCGACGATGCACCACCCCGCGAGCGGCGCGGCGCTCTGCCCTCAGCACTACTCCAACGGCGAGAAGTACGCCCTGAGCGGGGAGTGGCCCGTGGGGAAGCGTTCGATCCCGTTCCCCGACGGCTGGGAGCCGGTGCCGGGTAGCGTGTCCGCCGAACCCAGCCCGCTCGCTCCCGAGAGCGAGCGCACGGCCTCCGGTCTCTACATCGAGCGAGCGTCGTAAGCGCCCGCGCGCGTGCCGTCACGGCCAACCGTGCCATGAGGCACTAAGGAGGCCCTCCACTTCTGCCGACGATCGAGACAAGCGCGTCGCCATCCGGGCCGCGCAACCCCTGATCGACGTCGGAGGTGGCCGTGGTCGGCAGCGAGAACGACCGTCCGACAGTCGCCGGGAATCTCGTGGCCGGGAACCTGGCGTTCGCGTCCGAGCCTGCGACTCCCGCCTCGGCGGTGCTTCCTGCTCTGCGGCGAGCCGACATGCTCGCCGAGCTGAGCGCGGCGTTCGACCTTGCCGAGATGCAGCCGGCGGGGCACGCCGCACGGGTCACGTACATCGCCCTGCAGATCGCTGCCGAACTCGGTCTCGAGCCGGAGACGCGCGAGCGCGTGCTCTATACGGGCCTGCTGCACGACGCGGGCGTCGCAGTGCGGTGGTTCCCCGGCTCCGAGCACGCTGGCCACGTCGAGGCCGGCGCGTGGGTCGCCTCGCGCTTCGACCTCGACGAGCAGGTGCAGGATGCGATCCGCTCGACCCACGAGCGCTGGGATGGCTCCGGCCGCCCGCTCGGCCTCTCGATGACGGACGTGCCGCTCGAGTCGCGCATCGCGGCGGCTGCGCACTGGACCTGCGACATCGCCGACACACTCGACCACCCGCTCCGTGCTCGCGCACAGCTGCAGCGCGAGCGCACGAGCGCCGTCGTCCCGATTGCGGGCACCGAGGTCGCGGCCGCGCTGAGCGAGGTGCTCCGGCACGACCGCACCTGGATGGCGCTCTCGGACGACCGCCTCGCGAAACGCGTCGCGGAGCTGTCCAGCGAACCCGCTGGCTCCTCGAGGGTGGTCGAGGCGGTCGCGCGGGCGATGGGCGACGTCGTCGACTCGGCAGTCCGCGAGCCCGGGCGTGCCGCGCGCGTCGCCTCGCTGGCAGTCGAGATGGCGCGGCTCGTTGACGTGCCGGGCGAGAGCCTCTCGGCGGTCCGCGTCGCCGGGCTGTTGCAGGACATCGGACTGCTCGGCGTGCCGCGTCACATCACGGATAAGCCAGCCATCCTCTCGCTCGAGGAGATGGAGACGATGCGACAGCATCCCGGCTGGGGTGCTCGCATCGTCGAGAACGTCGACGGAATGGTCGAGATCGCCGAGTGGATCCAGGGCCACCACGAGCGGCCGGACGGACGCGGCTACCCGGAGATGGCACTCGAAGGGACGCCGTTGGTGTCGCGCGTGCTCGGCGTGGCCGACGCGTACTGGGCCCTGCGCGCCGAGCGGCCGTACCGGCCAGCCTTCGGACCTCGCGAGGCCATCGACATCATCGAGTCGGGCGCCGGCGCACAGTTCGACCCGGTCGTGGTTCGCGTGCTCCACGACGCGCTGATGGCCCTCGAGATCCGCGCCGCCTGACGCCCCGGGCTACGTGCGTTCGAAGCGCTCGATGTCGAGCACGAACATGATCGCGCCGCCGGTGCGGACCTCGACGGGGTCGGCGGAGAAGCCGCCATCGCCCATGAACGGAAGCGTCTGCACCGGCACGAACTCCTTGCGCGCGTGACACTCCTCGCGCACGAGCTGCATCACCCGCTCGACGCCGGCCTCGTCCACACCGGACAGCACGGTCGCGTTGCCTCGCCGGAGGAAGCCGCCGGTCGACCCGATCTTCGTCGCCGGGAACCCGAGTTCGACCATGCGCTGCATCAGGCGGTCGGCGTCCTGATCGGACACGATGATGACGCAGAGTTTCGAGGGGGTGACAGGATCATTCACCAACGGATGCCTCGCTCGATGCTGCGCCCCCAACGTTTCCTGCCGCGCTCGTCGCCGCGGCAGCGGACGCCTTTTCGGTCGCGGGAGTCGTCGGCGGTGTGGTCGAGGCGAGGGGCTGGACCGTCTCCGGTCCGCGAGACTCACGGCGCGCAGCGATGAAGACCGCGAGGGCCACTCCCGCTGTCACTCCGACGAGCACCAGGATGAGCTTTCCCACGGACAGTCCTGCCTTCCAGCGCGCCGGGCGGCATCGTAGCACGGGCTCCGGACTCGGTTGAGGGCACCCGTACCCGATGTTACGCTCGCCTCGCCGGTTCCCGACTACACCTCAGCACGGAGTTCGACCTTGACCGACGCCGCCCACGACGACGTCTCGGCGCCGATTGCCGACCTCGAGACGCTGACCTCGCTATCCAAGCGGCGCGGCTTCGCGTTCCCCTCAGCCGAGATCTACGGCGGCTTCGCATCCACCTACGACTACGGCCCGCTCGGGGTCGAGATGCGGCGCAACATCCGCGATTCGTGGTGGCGGCGGATGGTGCAGGAGCGCGCGGACGTGGTCGGCGTCGAGGCCGCGATCGTGACGAACCCGGCGGTATGGCGCGCCTCTGGCCACGTGGACGTCTTCACCGACCCGCTTGTCGACTGCCTCAACTGCCGCCAGCGCTTCCGTGCCGACCACCTCGAGGGCGACAGCTGTCCGAACTGCGGCGCCGTCGGTAAGTTCACGGAGGCGCGCGACTTCAACCTGCTGATGAAGACCCACGTCGGGCCAGTGGAGGACGAGGCCTCGGTCGCGTACCTGCGGCCGGAGACCGCGCAGGGCATGTTCGTCAACTTTGAGAACGTGCAGCAGAGCACGCGCCGGCGCCTGCCGTTCGGGATTGCCCAGATCGGGAAGTCCTTCCGCAACGAGATCACCACAGGGCAGTTCATCTTTCGCACCCGTGAGTTCGAGCAGATGGAGATGGAGTTCTTCTGCCATCCCGAGGACTCGCTGAGGTGGCACGAGTACTGGAAGAACGAGCGCCTGGCGTGGTACGCCTCCCTCGGGATTCGCCCGGAACGTCTGCGGATGCGCGACCACGACCCTGAAGAGCTCTCTCACTACTCCAAGGCGACCTCGGACATCGAGTACCTGTGGAACTGGGGCTGGGGCGAGCTCGAAGGCGTGGCACACCGAGGCGACTACGACCTCTCGGTGCACGCGAAGCACTCCGGCAAGACGCTCAGTTACTTCGATCCCGACTCCAACGAGCACGTGGTGCCGCATGTGGTGGAGCCCGCCGTGGGCGTCGACCGCGTGCTGCTGATGCTGCTGATGGACGCCTACGAGGAAGAAACGGACGAGCGAGGTGAAACGCGCACGGTGCTCCGCCTCGCGCCGAACGTGGCGCCTGTCACCGTCGCGGTCCTCCCGCTTTCACGCAACGAAAAGCTCACCCCCACGGCGCGACGCGTCTGGGACGTGCTGCGACCCCACTTCCGGACCCAGTACGACGACGCGCAGTCGATCGGCCGGCGCTACCGGCGGCAAGACGAGATCGGCACGCCGCTCTGCGTCACCGTTGACTTCGACACCATCGATGACGAGGCCGTCACGATTCGCGATCGCGACACGATGGAGCAGCGCCGTGTCCCGATCACCGGCCTCATTGGTGCCTTGCGCGAACGGGTCGATGAGTTGCTGCCTGCCGCTCCCCCTCCGGCCGAGAGCCCGGTGCGAACCGCATGAATGGCGCGAGGCGCACCGGGACGCGCCGTCCGCTGCGCTTGCTGCACACTTCCGACGTTCATCTCGGCGCCTACGACTCGTTCGGCAGCGCCGAACGTCGAGAGTCGCTCGAGGACGGCTTCCGGCGAGTGATCGACGCGGGCCTCCGCGCACAGGTCGACCTCGTGCTCATCGCGGGGGACTTCTTTGACAACGCGCGGGTCCGCGAGGAGACGCTGCGCTTCGCCGCGTTCGAGATCGCGCGCGCCGAGGTACCGGTGGTGATCGCTCCGGGGAACCACGACCACGTCGGGCCCGGCTCGGTGTACGACCGCCTCGACCTGACGGCGCTGGCCCCGAACCTTCGCCTGATGCGCGTGCCGGATGGCGAGTCCATCGCCATCGAGCCGCTCGACGTCGAGGTGTGGGGGCGCAGCCACACGGAGCTCGATCCGCGGTTCACGCCGTTCGAGGGAGCGCCGGGACCCGGCGAGGCAGCCTGGCAACTC
Source organism: uncultured Dehalococcoidaceae bacterium (assembly GCA_964479165.1). Classification (GTDB taxonomy): domain Bacteria; phylum Chloroflexota; class Dehalococcoidia; order UBA2979; family UBA2979; genus CAYZJO01. The sequence continues at coordinate 41,420 of CAYZJO010000008.1, read as the reverse complement.
GGCATCGGCCACGGGCACTACATTCACCCTCGCGCGGCGCTGCACCACTCGTTCCACATCCGGCGGGAACACCTCGAAACGCTCGGTCGCGATTACGTGGCGCTGGGACACTGGGAGCGGATGACGCGCGTTGAGGCCGGAGAGTCGGTGATTGCGGCTTACTCGGGTGCGCCGGAATCGCTGGGCGGCCGCGAGGACCTCGGGAGGCGCGTCCTCATCGTGGACCTCGAGGCAAGCGGCCGCGTGCACTTGACTGCCGAGTCGCTCGACGGCGAAGCCGCCATCCCTCACGAGAAGTTGCCGTACCTGCGCGGGGCGTAGCCTCCCCGTTCTCCGCTAGTGCCAGATAACGAACGAGGCGCCTTATCGGCGCCTCGTTTGTCGTGCGAGGACTCGGAGCGGCGCTAGACCGGGATCTTGGCGCGCGCAGCGTCCTTGTCCTGGTACCAGAGCGCGTCGATCTCGGTGAAGATCTGCATGTCCTCCGGAACATCGTCCTCGGCGAAGATCGCGCTGACCGGGCACGCGGGCTCGCAGGCGCCGCAGTCGATGCACTCGTCAGGATCGATGTAGAGCTTCCTGTCGACGCCTTCCTCGAAGTGGATGCAGTCGACCGGACAAACGTCAACGCACGACTGATCCAGCACGTCGATGCAAGGCTGAGTAATGACGTACGTCACAGGCGATCCCTTCTGTTCGTGGCTCGGCTGGATTCTAGGTAGGACTCTGGTGGACGACAAGCAACAGCCACTTGCATGCAATGTTCGTCCGTACTACCCACCCGCAATAGGCCATACATCAAACATCTAACGAGCGGATTTAGAACTCGTTACGACTGGCGTTGCCACACCTTCCACCACGGGCGGCGGGCCTCCTCCTCCGCCCGCGCCTGCTCCTCGCGCGCCGTCTGCACTGCCACGGAGGCGTCGCGCACCGCCGCGTCGAGCCGCCTACGCAACATCATGGCGTGACCAACGAGGTCGAGCGCTGTACCCGGTTCGTCCGGGGCCACCTCCGGGAATGCCCGCGCGAGCGCCTCAGTAAAACCTGGCACCGCCGAGCGTCCCCCAGCCAGTTCCAACTGCTTCAACTCGTTGACGAGGCCGAGCAACGCCTCGCCAAGGCGCTGGAGCTGGTAGTCGGACAGCTCGATCGTTGTCACCGCCTTGTCGAGCTGGGGCTCGATGGCGGCTCGGACGGGGCCAAGGCCGAGGTTATGGCGTTCGAGTGTGATTGCGTCCGTCTCCGAACCCGGGCGGCCCAGGTGGTAGACCGTCGCGAGGTACACGATCCGCGCGTCGCGGTTCTGGAACTGCGTCATGACCATGCAACTAGCGTAGCGACCCGGCTCCACCCGGTCGCCGTCCCCCGATGCTTGAACGAGGGAGTACAGTCTCCCGTGAACCTGCTATCACCACCGTGGTGCAGGGACCACGACTGTAAAGGAAGGGGTGCGCGTGATGACGACCGGCGCAGACGCCGACACTTCTTGGTCGGCCCTGTCCGAACAGGATGAGGAAGCGCGCCAGCGGGCGATGGTGGAGCGCTATCGGCAGATGGCCGGCCAATCCGACGACCAACGAGCACAGACTCTGAGTTCGATGGTCAACGCCGAGTTCAGTTTGGACGACACGGCTCTCCTCCCGTTTACCCAGAGTCGACTCAACGCGATTATCGCGTTCGCGCGCGAGGACATGGACGGCGCCAAGAAGGTCGCCGGAACCTACGACAGGGTCTTCGACACGATGGGCGCAGTCGCCGCCATGCGCCGGGCGTCGATGGTTCAGACCGCCGCGCGGACGATGCAGACGGAAGACATCGACACGCTCGACGAGCTGTTCCCGTCGTTGGTTCGTCAGGTGCCCCGCGCCCACACCGACGCACTACAGCGCACCGCCTCCCAGGACCGTATCGAGGCTGCACGCCAGGCCACGGCGACGAAGAAGAAGCCGTTCTGGAAGTTCTGGTAACACCGCACCGCTGAGTGCGAGGAGGATCGCGCGGGTTAAGCCCGCGCGATCTTGCGTGCGCGTGCGGCCGCTGCCGCAGACTTGTCGGCGCTGCTGCCGTTCGACTTCGCCCGCGCGCCGTTCTTCGATGCGCTCGGCTTGCCGGACGGCTCTGCCGTGCGCTTGGATCGCTTGGTCGGGGACGGCGGCTGCTTCGCCTCGCCGTCGCGCTTGAGCGCTTCGGCGAGGAAGCGGCCGGTCACCGACTCTGGATGGCGCGCCACGGTCTCCGGAGTTCCCTCGGCGATCAGGTGGCCGCCTGCCGCGCCGCCCGCCGGACCGAGGTCGACGATCCAGTCGGCGTTCTTCATCACGTCGATGTGGTGCTCGATCACAACCACGGTGTTGCCTTGGTCGACGAGTGCCTGTAGCACGCCGAGGAGCGCGGCTGTGTCCTGGAAAGACAAGCCCGTGGTCGGTTCGTCGAGGATGTAGACCGTCCGGCCGGTCGCTCGTCGCGAGAGCTCCGTTGCGAGCTTCACGCGCTGCGCCTCGCCGCCGGACATGGTCGTCGCGGGCTGACCGAGACGGATATAACCAAGCCCAACCTGGTGCAGCGTCTCGAGCTTCCGGCGCGCAGCCGGGAACGCCTCGAAGAACTCGAGCGCCTCGGTCACGGTCATGCCGAGGACCTCGGCGATGTTCTTGCCGCGGAACAGGATCTCGAGCGCCTCGCGGTTGTAGCGCGCGCCATGGCAGACTTCGCACGGCACCGTCACGTCCGGCAGGAACTGCATCTCGATCTGGATGTAGCCGTCGCCAGAGCAGGCCTCGCAGCGCCCGCCCTTCACGTTGAACGAGAACCGACCGGGGCCGTAGCCGCGCGCCTTCGCCTCCGGCATCGAAGCGAAAAGGTCGCGCACCACGGTGAAGAGTCCGGTATACGTCGCCGGGTTCGAACGCGGCGTCCGACCGATCGGCGACTGGTCGATCACGACCACCTTGTCGACGTGTTCGATGCCCTCGATGGAGGTGTGTGCACCGGGGCGCTCGCGCGCGTTGTGCAGGTCATGCGCGAGGGCCTTGGCGAGAATCTGGTTCACCAGCGAGGATTTGCCCGAGCCTGAGACGCCGGTCACGCAGGTGAAGGTACCGAGCGGGAACGCCACGTCAACGGACTTGAGGTTGTTCTCCGTCGCGCCCCTGACCACGATCGACTCACCATTCCCCGGACGGCGCTCCGAGGGCATCGGGATGCGCTTCGTGCCGGAGAGGTACTGGCCGGTCAGCGATTTGGGGTTGGCCATCACCTCGGACGGTGTCCCGAAGGCGACGACCGTGCCGCCGTGCTCGCCGGCCCCCGGCCCCATGTCGATGAGGTGGTTCGCGGCGAGCATCATCGCCTCGTCGTGCTCGACGACGAGCACCGTGTTGCCGAGGTCACGCAGCCGCGTCAGCGTCGCGATTAGCCGCTCGTTGTCGATCGGGTGGAGGCCCACCGAGGGCTCGTCGCAAACGTAGAGGACGCCCATCAGTGCCGAGCCGATTTGGGTCGCGAGCCGGATGCGCTGGCCCTCGCCACCGGACAGCGTCGCCGCCGCCCGGTCGAGCGTGAGGTAGCCAAGCCCGACATCGCGGAGGAATGTCAGGCGTCCCTCGATCTCCTGCAGGATCTGGTGCGCGATCTGGTAGTCGCGCGCTGACAGCGGCGAGCCCTCCCCGTGGTCACCCCGAAGGCGCTGCGTCCAGGCGAGACCGTCGGTGACGGCCAGCCGCGCGACATCGACGATGCTGCTCCCGTCGACCTCGACGGCGCGCATCTCCTGCTTGAGGCGCGCGCCGCCGCACTCCGGGCACGGCACCGCGACCATGTACCGCTCGATGTCGCTCCGGACCCAGTCGGAGTCGGTCTCCTTGTAGCGCCGTCCGAGGTTCGGGATGACGCCCTCCCACGAGATGTCGTAGCGGTGGCTCCGGCCGCTGCGCGACTCGTAGGCGACCTGGATCGTCTCGTCGCCGGTGCCGTGCATCAGCGCGCGCCACTGCGTCTCGTCGAGCTCGCCGAGCGGCTGGTCCATCGAGAAGCCGAGCGCGTCCGCCAGCGCGCCGAGGCGGCGGCGGTACCAGGTCATGCTCGTGCTCATGCGCTGATACGGGATGATCGCGTCCTCGTTGATGGAGAGCCGCTTGTTCGGCACCACGAGGTCCTCGGCGAGCTCCATCTGCACACCGAGGCCGGTGCACGTGGGGCAGGCGCCGTGGGGGCTGTTGAACGAGAAGTTGCGCGGCTCGATCTCGCCGACAGCGTACGGCGGGTGCTCCTGGTTCGGACAGGCATAGCGCTCCGAGAAGAGCTGCTCCGCGCCGTCCTGCACCGCGAAGACCATCACGCCCTCGCCGAGCTTCAGCGCCTGCTCAACCGAGTCGGAAATGCGCTGCCGCGTCGCGGCGACCTCCTCATCCTCGGGGTCGGGAATCACCACGCGATCGACGACGACGTCGATGTCGTGCCACTTGTAGCGGTCGAGGCTGATCGTCTCTTCGAGCTCCCGCACCTCGCCGTCGACGCGCACGCGTACGAAGCCGGCCCGCCGCACGTCGGCGAAGATCTGCGTGTGCTCGCCGCGCTTGTGACGGACCAGCGGTGCGAGCAGCATCCCGCGCGTGCCGGGCGCCTCGGCGAGGACCGCGTCCACGATTTGCTGGATCGTCTGGCGTCGGATCACCTGCCCGCAGTAGGGGCAGTGCGGCACGCCGACGCGGGCGAACAGCAGGCGGAGGTAGTCGTAGATCTCGGTGACCGTCGCGACCGTGGACCGCGGGTTCTTCGAGACGCCCTTCTGGTCGATCGAGATCGCGGGGGACAGGCCCTCGATGTAGTCGACGTCCGGCTTCTCCATCAGCCCGAGGAACTGACGCGCGTAGGCGGAGAGCGACTCGACGTAGCGTCGCTGCCCCTCGGCGTAGATCGTGTCGAAGGCGAGCGAGGACTTGCCGGAGCCTGACACGCCCGTGATCACCACGAGGCGGTCCCGCGGGATCTCGACGGAGACATTCTTGAGGTTGTGCTCGCGGGCGCCGGTCACCACGATGCGGTCGAGCGGCATGGTGCCTCGATCCTCGGACTCGGTCAGCGGTTCAGACTCGGGGAGGTAGTCGAACACTCATTCTAGCGCGATTGCCCGTCTCCTCCAACCCGGAAGCCACGCTCAGTCGTCATCCTCGGGCTTTCCGAACAGGGGAAGGTCCGGTCCGCCGAATTGCTCGAGCTGGCGCCGAAGCTCCGCCTCGAACTCCTGCATCTGCTCCTCGGAAACACCCATCTGCGAGAGCGTGTCGCGGATGAGGCGCTGCACCTCGGTGTAGTTCTCGCGGATGAGCGCGTCGGCGATCTCGAGCTGCGTCTCGATGGCGCGGAAGCGCGTGCGCCGCTCGGTCGCGTTCTCTGTCGAGAGGATCGTGGCCATCAGCCGCGTGAAGAGCGTGCCGGTACGTGCGATGCGCACGCGGTCGTCTGGGTCCTCCGGGAAGTCTCCCGTGATCGCGACCTCAAGGCCGGTCTGCGAGTCACTCGCGACGTACTGCTGGGGCATCACGGACCTTCTGCTGACGGGCGCGGAGTCACATCGTACCGCGCGCCCTCGGAGGCGTCCGGCAAGGGCCGTGCGCCGTCACGGAAGATCGCTCGCGTCGGAGGGAACGGCGGTGTTCACCCTCGCCGGCCACACGATGTCGCACCGGCCGGGGAGAGCGGCGTCTGGTACGCGGCGGTGACCTTCCGATCCCCCTCCCCAGTCGCAGGGGAGGCGTGGGGATCGCCGACCTCGAACTCCTACCCCACGAGCTGCCGGAAGATGTCCGCGCGCTTCTTCGGGTCGTGCTCGTCCACGGATGCGCCGTGCATCGAGTAGCCGGCTTCCTTCTGCGCCTCCATCCACTCGATGCAACCCTCGACGGGGCCGCAGTAGCCGAGCTGGTAGATGACCTCGTCGGGGAGGGCTTTGAAGGCGGCCTCGGAGCCGCCGTCGCGCCAGGCCATGCGCACCGCGTCCGCCTCCTCGCCAAGGCCGATCGCCTGGAACTGCTTGTAGTGCAGCTCGCCCATGCGGGCCATGTAGAAGGCTGTCTGGCGGCGGATGGCGTGGTAGCCCTTCTCGGGGTCGTTCGTCACGCGGACACCGCCGGGCGCGTCGATCTCGACGTCCGAGGGGTCGCGGCCCGCCTCGCGGACGAGACCGTGGAACATCTTCACCTGGTCCGCCCACTGCTCTCGGGGCGTGCGGCCGGGCAGCCAGCCGTCGGCGATCTCGGCGGTCTGCTTGATCGACCGCGGCCCCATCGCGCCGATGAAGATCGGGATGTGGCGGCGGATGGGGTTCTCGTAGTCGCGTAGCGTGAAGCCACGCTCAAGGCGGAAGAACTCACCGCCGTAGTGCAGCTGCTCGCCCGCGACGAGCGTGTTGATGATCTCGACGTACTCGCGCATGCGGCGGACGGGCTTCGTGAACGGGATGCCGTGGAAGTGCTCGATCACCTGCGGCCCCGACGTGCCGAGGCCGATCATCATCCGGCCGCCGGAGAGCATGTCCAGCGTCGTGAAATGCTGCGCGAGGGCGGCGGGCGTCCTCGAGAAGATGTTCACGATGGACGTGCCGAGCTGGATGTTGCGCGTCTCGTGGGCGATCACCGCGAGGATGGTGAAGGCGTCGCGGCCCCACGCCTCGGCGATGGTGAGCATGTGGACGCCGGACTCGTCGGCGATGCGCGCATCCCGCAGCACCGACTCCATGTCGAACTCGCCCTGCCAGTTCACGCCAATGCTGATCTTGCGCACGCCCGCCCCCTCGCGCGATGTCCTCGGAAGTCGCGCGGGAGTATAGAGCCTGAGGCGCGTACGACGGGCGGCGAGGGGCCACGCCGCGCGATCGTGGGGCGGGCGACCCCGTTAGGTCGGAAGCGGGGCCGGGGTGTCGTCGATCCTGGGACGTTCCGCCTCGGGCTCGGCGTGCGCGGCAAGTGTGCTCCGGAGCAGTTCGGAGAGCAGGTCGTGGTACGCGTCGGGGTCGTCGAGACGGAAGGTGATTGCGAGCGAGTCCTCCCGCTCCGACTCGATGACGATGCGGCCGCCCCGCTCGGCGTACTCCGCGAGGGCGCGGGTCACGCTGACGACGTAGTCCTGCTTGCGCTCGCGCAGTTGGGCGTGCTGCTCGGCCTGTCGCTCGGTCTGGTGGTGCTGCATGGAAGCCCCTGCACTCCTCCTAGTTCGGACCGGAATGTAAGATGCCAGCGATCCGGACGGTGTACTAGTACGCAGACGTGCAGTACCCGTTCGGGTAGTACCGGAGGTGTCCCATCCCGGATGGACGCAGACCCCTGACCGAACGGCAGGCGGAGGTTCTCGCACTCATCGCGGCCGGCCACTCGAACCGGGTGATCGCGGACGAACTCGGGATCACCGAGGATGGCGTCAAGGCGCACATCCGCCGGCTGTTTGAGAAGTACGGAGCAACGAATCGAGCGTCGCTCGTCAGAGCAGCGGCAGGCGGCGAGGATGTGCAACAGACATCGCTGTCGTCGCTCCTCGACGCATTGGTCGGCAGCCTCCAGGAAGTCATCGGCGCCACGGCGGCACGCGGCCTCGTGCGCCGCGCACTCAAGCGCGCCCTCGACCGCGACGGAGGGCCCAACCTCCGCGAGTCGCTGGGGGAGCGCGGTCAGCGGGGGCATTGGCCCGACGCGACTGGCGACGTGGCCGTGGCAGCGTTCAGCGCCATCGCGCGAGAGCTGTGGCCGCTGCTCATCGAGACAAGCGGTCAGATCCTCGTCCAGCGGCTCGAACGAGGCGGACTGAGAACGGACAGCATGCAGCCCGGTGAGGTGTTGGTGTGGGCCAGGAGATAGCCACCCTCGACCGCGTCTCGACCGGTAATCGGGAGCTCGACGAGATCCTCGGCGGGGGCATCCCCGCGGGCAGTGTCACGGTCATCACCGGCAATCCTGGCTCCGGGAAGACCGTGCTCGCGCTCCAGCAACTCTTCACGGCCGCCCGCGAGGGGCGGCGCTGCCTCTACGTCACGACGCTCTCGGAGCCGGCGCTCAAGATCGTTCGCTACATGCAGCTGTTCGACTTCTTCGACGCTTCGCTCCTCGATGAGCGCATCCGGCTCCGCGACCTCGGTGACACGCTGCTCACGGAGGGGGCTGTGCCGGCCCAGCAGCGGCTGCAGGCACTCGTCGAAGAGGAGGAGCCGGAACTCGTTGTGATCGACAGCTTCAAAGTCTTCCATGATCTGCTGGATCCGTCCGAGGTCCGTCCCTTCGTCTATGAGCTGGCCGTGTCGCTGAGTTCGTGGGGGGCGACGACGCTCCTGCTCGGGGAGTACACGGCGGACGAGCCGATGGATCTGCCGGAGTTCGCGATTGCGGACGGGATCGTCCGCCTCGGGAGCCAACGCTACGGTCTCGCGAGCGTGCGCGAGCTGCAGGTCCTCAAGATGCGCGGGGTCGACTACGCGGAGGGCGTCCACCTCTTCGACATCATGAAGAGCGGCCTCCACGCGTACCCGCGCCTGCAGGCGCCCCCCGTGAAAGAACCGGGCGAGGTCGCGACGCGAGAGCGAGTGGCATTCGGGCTCGCATCACTCGACGACCTACTCGATGGCGGGCTGCCACGAGGCAGCTCCACGCTGGTCCAGGGAGCCACGGGAACGGGGAAGACGATCCTCGGCCTGCGCTTCCTCGCCACCGCGGCCGAGCGGGGCGAGCGTGCGATTCACTTCGGCCTCGAAGAGACACCGCACGACCTCCGACGCGTAGCGGGCACCTTCGGTTGGCGTTTGGACCCGAGCGACAGCGCCTCCAGCTCCGTCCGGTTCGTGTACACCTCCCCCATCGAGCTGGTCGCGGACCGCTTTCTCCACGAGGCGTTGCAGGCCGCGGACGAGGCAGGTGCGACGCGAGTTGTGCTCGACAGCCTCGGAACGCTGCGTGACGCGGTCGGTTCGCACGACCGCTTTCGCGATCTTGTCTACGCGTTCAGCCGGCACATGGCGGCGCGCGAGATCACCACGCTCTTCCTCGTGGAGTCGCCCGAACTCCTCGGCACCAACCAACTCACGACGCACATGGCGGCGTCGGTCGTCGACAACGTCATCCTGATGCGCTACGTCGAGGAGCGCGGCACTCTGGTGCGGGCGCTCTCGGTCCTGAAAGCGCGCGGAGTCCGCCACTCGAGCGAGCTGCGTCGCTTCATGATCGAACCCGACGGGCCGAAGGTCGGTGGCGCGTTCAACGAACTACGGGGGGTCCTCACCGGAGTCCCCGAGCCGCTCGGATTCACCCCGCCACCGCCGCGCGGTGACGGCGCGCGCTAGTGGACATCTCCCACGTCACGACGTCCGCACGAGGGCGATCAACAAGGTCAGCGTCGCGACGCTCGCGAGGGTCGAGCCGACGACGACGCGCGTGACGAAGCGCGGCTGCGCGCCGAACTCCGTCGCAAGGATGATCGTGATCACGGCCGTCGGCATGGCGGAGAGTACGAGCATTGCGCGCTGCGGCACGCCGTCGACCCCGAGCACGGTCGTCGCGAGGAGCGCGAAGACCGGCGCAAGGAGCAGCCGCATCGCAATCGCGGCGATCGTGTCCGGCAGGTCATCAACGCCGACCGACTGCTGCACCTGCAGCCCCAGGACCACCAGCATCGCGGGCACAGCCGCGTCGCCCAGCGTCTGGATCGGGGCATCGATGGCGATCGGCAGCTCGACGTCGAGCGCGTTCACGAGGACGCCCGCGACGGCTGCGTACATCATCGGGTAGCGGAACGGCGCAAGCAGGGCGTCGCGCCTCGAGCCCCCGGCCATCGAGGCGATGAACACGCCAGCCGACGCGCCAAGGGAAGCGCTCGCGACGAAGTTGACCACGGCGATGTCGAGCCCCTGCTGCCCGAACGCCAGCAGCGACACCGGCAACCCCATGTTGCCGGCGTTCTGGCTGCTGACCGCGAGCGCGAAGCCGGCTCGCAGCGGCGCGTCGTGCCTCCGGACCGTCGAGAAGAGCATCGAGGCGAAGTACGACAGCACGAAGGTGAGGACGGTGACCCCCGCGGTGCGGAACGAGAGCCCCGCCGAGAGCTGCGTGTTGGCGAGCGATCCGAAGACGAGTGCCGGGCTGAAGAGGTAGAAGACGATCGCCGAGAGCGGCGCGACGGGGATCGCGCGCCAGCGCCCGACTGCGCCGCCGACCGCCGCGATCAGCACGACCGGCAGGATCACGTCGAAGAAGACGTCGAGCACGACACCGCCCACCCGTGGCACCTCGGGAGGCGGAGCCTAGCAGCGGGTCACGTGGGGCGCAGGTGACGGGCAGTTCGGTCGGTCGTTGACGGCCTCGACGCGTCCGCGTTCAATGAGGAGGCGAGACCCTCACGAGCGGGGGTAGCTCAGTTGGCAGAGCGGCTGCCTTCCAAGCAGCAGGCCGCGGGTTCGAGACCCGTCCCCCGCTCCAATAACCTCCCGACGTGGTCCATCGGACCGGCTACAGGTCGTCGATGGCCTTAGGCAGTTCGCCAGAACGCGCGCGGTCGATGGCGTCGCGCGTCTCCGAGGGGATCTCCATCCCGTAGTCCTGGAAGCGCTTCTCCACCCAGCGCCCTATCTGGCGCGGGTCCTGGATGCCGTCGCCCCCCGACCCGTCCCCGTACTCGTCGACAACGTCCTGGTCCGTCTTGAGCCTCGCGACCTTGGACACCATGCGCGATACCGCGTTCGACCCACAGTGCTCGCAGATCGCCTCGACCGTCGCCGACGCCGAGCGAACGAAGACGCTCGTCACCCCGGAGCAGTCGGCGCAGCGGTACTCGTAGATGGGCATCGTGGCTGTGAGCGGGCCTAGGAAGCCGAATCGCCGGAGTCGCCCGAAGAGATCTCCGAGCGTCGTTTCTCGATGCGGTGCTTCAGGGTGAAACCGGGGTCCACGCGCTCGATCGGGTCCTCGCCGGCCTCGGCCTTTTCGGCCATCTCGCTGAACTCGGAGCCCAGCTCGCCGTCGTACTGGCGACCCATGCGCTTGGCCCACCGAGCGAAGTCGCCGACATCGCCGGAGCCGAGGCGGCCCATCTCCTGGTTGAAGTCGATGTCCTCGAGGCGCTGGCCCGCGGTCCGCGCGCGAGCGAACTGGGACATGACGCGCTTCAGCTTCTTGCCGCCGCACTCGGGGCACGCGGGCTTCGTCGTGGACGATGCTGATCGAACGAAGACATCCACGCGACGTGAGCAGGAGGCGCAGTCGAACTGGTAGATGGGCATCGTGCGACTCGTTCGGGCTCCGAAGTGGTGTGCGAGGTGGCGCTATCGTTCAACGGCGCTCTGGACGTGCTGCACCGAGCCAACGGACCCGTCGACCTTCAGGTCGATGGCCACGAGGTCGATGCGCAGGTCTGCCGGCAGCTCGGGATGGTCGGCGTGGTACGCGAGCGCGAGTTCAGAAAGCTTGCGCTTCTTCGCCTCGCTGAGCGACTCCACCGCTTTGCCTGTGCCCCCGGGGCGGCGCAACTTCACCTCGACGAACACGAGGGTCTGCTGATCGAGGGCAACGAGGTCGACCTCCCCCTCGGGGCGGCGCACGTTGCGGTCCACGATCTCATAGCCCTTGCGCTGAAGGTGATCAGCCGCCAGGCGCTCGCCCGACTGACCCAGACGTATCGATCGGTTCATCTGCGCACCGCCGCGCGTACTGGAGCAAACGACAGACGATGGATGTTGGAGTACCCGAGGCGGCGCAGCGCTTCGAGGTGCTCCTCCGAAGAGTATCCCTTATTTCGGCTTAGGCCGTAGCCCGGGAACTCAGAGTCGAGTTCGGACATGAGTGCATCCCGCCAGACCTTGGCCACGATGCTCGCCGCAGCCACCGATTTGCAGAGGGCGTCCGCGTCGATCACGGCGCGCTGGTGGACGCCACAGTACACCCGTTCACGACCATCGACGATCAGCGCGTCGGCGCCCTCCCGCAGGCCAAGGACGGCGCGCCGCATCGCGAGCCGCGTCGCGTAGACGATGCCGAGTTGGTCGATCACCTGGGTCGAAGCCACCCCGACGCTCCAGTCGCAGCGACGGCGCACCTCGGCCGCCAACTCCTCGCGCGCAGGCGCCTCAAGCTCTTTCGAGTCGCGGAGCCGCCCTGTCCACTTGGCCCGCGAGAAGGGAAGAACGACCGCGGCAGCCACCACGGGACCGGCGAGCGGCCCCCGGCCCACCTCGTCGACGCCGGCCACGCGGACACGTCCTTCGCGCCAGAGCGCGCGTTCGGTGCGCCAGGTGGGTATCGGGGTCGCCGCGGCGGGCATGGCGGGATAGTAGGCAGACTCAAACGGATCGGGCAAGTGATCGATTCGGTCGCTTCCCCCGTTCGGTCTACCGCTGACCGTATGATGCGGCAATTGCACATCCGCGCGCACCTCTCGCAGCCCATCCAGTCGCGTACGGAAGGAAATCTCCCGCCATGCCCATTGTCCGCATCGAGATGCTGCCCGGGCGCTCATTGGCGCAGAAGCGCGAACTCGCTCGCGTCATCACGGACGCCGTCTGCAACATCGCGCATACTCGACCCGAGGACACCGTGGTCCTCTTCAGCGAGTACTCGGTTGAAGCCTGGGCAACCAAGGGCAAGCTCTACGTCGACCAGGACGACGACGAAGAGGATGAGGACGACTAAGCCACGCGATCCATGCGGCGGGACCCACGTCGAGGCGCATGGATCATCCCTGTCGCAGGCTGCGCGGCCTCGGTAGGATGTGAGGCACTCACCGGCGCCCAACGACCTGGCGCGTTAACCCGGTTTGCCGCAGTCCCGCGTCCGACGCCGCCCGGCGCCGAGAAGGCCGAGTAGGAGAGGATTGGACTTGTCGTCCCCACCGACTGACTCGATTGATGACTTCATCCGCGAATTGCGCGCGATCGAATCCGCGGAGAGCCCCATCCTCACGGCGACCATCGATCTCCGCGGCGGAAGCGATGGCCGACCCGTCGCGCTCAGGATGCTACGCCAGGCGGTCCGCGAAGCCACCGATCGCTACGCCGCCGAGGTTCCGGACCGCAAGCCCCCGGTGTTCGACGAGGACGTCGAAACGCTCGAGGCCGTCATCGACGAGGCGACGAGTCGTGGCGCGGCCGGACTGCTCTACGTCGGAGCCGCCGACATCGGCCTGCTCAAGACGCTCGAGACCGCGTACCCCCTCCGGAATGCGATCGACATCGACAGCGCACCGTGCCTGTTCGAGGTGGTGCGGTACCGCTACCTCGCGGGGGCGGGAGCGGTGCTTGCCTCGATCAGCCTGCGCGAGGTCGACATCACGAAGGTGCGCTACGGCATCGCGGAGGCGACGGATAGCGTCGAGCCACCGCGGCGCATCGAGAAGCTGAAGCAGCGAACGAAGCCCGAGGGCTTCGGCGGGCCTCGCGGGATGGGCGGTCATGCCCTCAATCGCGTCCACCAGCGCATCGAGGCCGTCCGCGTGCAATACGCGAGCGAAGCGGCAGACCGCATCGCCAGCCTCGTCGAAGCGGGCGACGTGCTGGTGCTCGCCGGCACCGACTCGGGCCGTTCGGCCATCCGCCGACAGTTGCCCGACAACCTCAATGCGCAGGTGCTCGAGTCTCCGGCCCTCGATCCGACGGAAGACGGGCGGGCCAGGATTGCGCGGCTCACCGATCTCGTCACGGAGAAGCAGTACGCGGCGAGCGACGACATGACGAACCGCTGGTTCCAGGGCGAGTGGGGCGGACTCGCCGAGGGCGGTATCGCGTCCGCCAGCCTGTTCGCGGAGCAAGGGCGGCTGGGGACGCTCATCCTGCACGACGACGTGGTCGACCATTTCGGCGATGCCTCGGACGCGCGCGACCGCGTACCCCAGCATCCGCCGCACGCGATCGAGGAGCTCGTGCGCAACGCGTTGGCTGTGAGCGCGGACATCATTGTCACCCGCGAGCCCAGGGCGCTGGCCGAGCACCAGGGCGTGCTCGCGATTGCGCGCTACTAGGCGCGCGAAGGACTCTTCCGCGCCCCTGACTGGTCGAATCCGAACGTGCTCCTTCCGAAAGCCGGTGAGTGTCGGATCATGTCAAGTTGTTGAGGGTTTCAGCCGTCCGCGGTGCTACACTGAATCCACTTCGCGAGCGGGTCTAACCCCGCTCGTTTCCAACTCCCGTCGCCGTCCCGCCAAAGGAATTGGTCGGTCGGCTCTCGACTGGTGGCGTCATGACATCTCGCTGGATGCGCAACTCCTTCATCTACCTGTTGATCCTCGCGGCCGTCGTCCTGGTGGTCGTCATGTTCTTCAGGCCGGCGGAGGGTTCGCGCGACGTCTCGCTCGCCTATGTCATCGAGCAGGCTCGGGTCGGCAATGTCCGAGAGATCGAGGTGACCGGCGATACGCTCGTGGTCACCCTGAAGACCGAGCAGGAGCCGGTCCGTTCGCGCAAGGAGGCTTCCGCCTCTGTCGAACAGATCATGCGCGAGAACGGAATCGCGATCGGCACCGGCACGGACGCGGTCAACGTCATCGTCAACGGCCCGAGCCAGTTCGGGAACATCTTCGGGCTGCTGATCAACTTCCTGCCGCTGATCATCTTTGGCGCGATCCTCATCTTCATGATGCGGCAGGCTCAGGGGTCGAACGCGCAGGCGATGCAGTTCGGCCGCAGCCGTGCACGCATGTTCACCGGCCAGAAACCGACGGTCACGTTCATCGACGTGGCGGGTCAGGAAGAGGCGAAGCAAGAGCTCTCCGAGGTCGTAGAGTTCCTGAAGTACCCGGAGAAGTTCGCTGCCCTCGGTGCGCGCATCCCCCACGGGGTGCTGTTGGTTGGCCCTCCGGGAACCGGTAAGACGATGCTGGCTCGTGCGGTCTCCGGCGAGGCCGGCGTGCCGTTCTTCCACATCTCCGGTTCGGAGTTCGTCGAAATGTTCGTGGGTGTCGGTGCGAGCCGCGTCCGCGACCTCTTCGACCAGGCAAAGCGCAACGCGCCCGCCATCGTGTTCGTGGACGAGATCGACGCGGTCGGCCGCCAGCGCGGCGCCGGTCTCGGCGGCTCTCACGATGAGCGCGAGCAAACGCTGAACCAGATCCTTGTCGAGATGGACGGGTTCGACTCGAACTCCAACGTTATCGTCATCGCCGCGACGAACCGCCCGGACGTCCTCGATCCGGCGCTGCTGCGCCCGGGTCGCTTTGACCGCCAGGTCACGCTCGACCTGCCCGATGTGAAGGGACGCCGCGCGGTCCTGGACGTGCACATCAAGGGCAAGCCGCTCGACGGTTCGATCTCGCTCGACACCATCGCGAGGCAGACGCCGGGCTTCTCCGGCGCCGACTTGGCGAACCTGGTGAATGAGGCGGCCATCCTTGCGGCGCGGCGCAACAAGAAGCGCATCACGATGGACGAGATGAACGAGGCCGTCGATCGCGTGATTGCCGGTCCCGAGCGCAAGTCGCGCGTCATCACGCCCGAAGAGAAGCGCGTCATCGCCTACCACGAGGCGGGACACTCCGTCGTCGGGCACTTCATCCCCGAAGCCGACCCGCCGTTCAAGGTGACGATCGTAGCCCGCGGCATGGCCGGCGGCTTCACCCGCTCGATCCCGACGGACGACCGGCGACTACACGACCGTCCGTACTTCGAGGCGATGATGGCGCAGGCGCTCGGAGGCAAGGTGGCCGAAGAGATGATCTTCGGCGAGCCGACAACCGGCGCGCACGACGACATTGGCAAAGTGACGCATATCGCTCGCGAGATGGTGACCCAGTGGGGTATGAGCGAGCGCATGGGACCGCGCACCTTCGGGCGCCGCGAGTCCATGGTCTTCCTTGGACGCGACATCGCGGAGCAGCGCGACTACTCCGAGCGCACCGCCGAGGAGATCGATGAGGAGGTCCGCCGCATCATCGACGAGGCTCACCTCCGCTGCCGTACCGTGATGGAGCAGCACAAGGACAAGCTCGTCGAGCTGGCGGAGCGCCTCATCGAGGTCGAGACCGTCGAAGGTGACGACCTCCGCCGCCTGCTCGGACCGGCCGAGAACCGGCCGATGCCGGAAGACCAGCCGGAGGCAGTCGCGGCGCAGCCACCCTCTGGCGGGACTCCGCTCCCGGCCGAGGAGGGCGAGGAAGTCGAGCAGCCTCAGGGCCGCCCGGGTCTGGCATGGGGCAAGTCGAACATCGTGCCACCGACGCCGCCGGCGGAGTAAAGCAGGGGAATCGCGGGAGCGAGAACGGGGGCCGACTGGCCCCCGTTCTGCGTCCGCACATTCGCGCTGTCCGCACGCCCCGTGCGTAACTCAGCGCGCGCGGACTTCCTCGTGCTTCGCCTCCGCATCGACCTCGGCATCACCGGGAGGCGAGTCGGAGTCGGCTCTGGCGAACGCGCCGGTCTCCTCGAGCCTGCGCATGACCTCGCGCCGGACGAGCAGGAACCATGCCATCGCAAGGACGGCAAGGCCGATTCGGAGCAGCGGGTGTTGCTCGAGCGTCCCGTCCTCGGTCAGCACCGCAGTCCCGAGGATCGCGCCGCCGCCGACCCAGACCGTGTTGGCGATAACCGCTCCCGCGTAGTCGAGCGGCATCCAGACGCGCAGCGGCATCCGCACAGCGCCGGAGCCGAACGGGCCGACCGTGCGCGTGACGCTATGCAGGTGGTAGAACGGGATCAGCCAGCGCGTGCGCCCGCTGATCAGCGCGCGGCCGAGACGCAGCAGCGATGCGTACCGGGTGCCCTCGACGAATCGGCTCCCCCACCGCCCGAGGCTGTACGAGAGCGTGTCTCCCAGCGCCGTGCCGAGGATCGAGACGAGGAACACCAGGCCCAGACGCGCAGGGTCGCCGGCGCTGTACGCCCCCGCGAGGAACATCACGAGGACACCCGGAACCACGACACCGAGCCCCACGGTGGCTTCCGAGAGCGCGGCGAGCAGCACGATTGGTATGCCGAAGCGCTCGTACAGGTCGTTCATGAAGAGGAACGCCTGATCGACGAGCCAGTTGAAGGCGTCGTACGGCGCGACGATGAGGTCGAGCAGCTCCAGCGAATCGATCCGATCGAAGGGCGACCGTGGGTGGACGACCGGCCGGAGCGGGGTTTGACCCACCCTTCGCCGCGTCTTTACACTGACATCCTACCGCTGATTCGAAGAGGCAGCATGTACGCGATCATCCGCACCGGCGGACGGCAATACCGTGTGCGTCAGGGCGACCGCATCCTGATCGAGCGCGAGAGCGGCGAGGCCGGCGACTCGCTCACGTTCGAGGATGTCCTGCTCGTCGAGAACGAGGGGGCCGTCTCGATCGGCGCCCCGACCGTAGCCGGAGCATCCGTGGTCGGCCGCATCGCCGAGCAGACCCGCGGGCCCAAGCTCATCGGCATGAAGTACAAGAACAAGACGCGCAGCCGGAAGAAGCACGGGCACCGACAACACCTGACGCGCGTCGAGATCGTCACGATTACCCCCGGCGCCTAGCGCGACCGGTTCGAGGCAGGAACACGATGGCTCACAAGAAGTCGGGCGGCTCGAGCAAGAACGGCCGCGACAGCAACTCGCAGCGATTGGGCGTGAAGCGCTTCGACGGCCAGGTCGTCACCGCTGGCTCGATCATCGTGCGCCAGCGCGGCACCCGCATCCACCCGGGCGACAACGTCGGGGTCGGTCGCGACCACACGCTCTTCGCCCTGATCGACGGCTCAGTGAAGTTCGCGCCCTACGCCAAGGGCGGGCGCAAGCAGGTGTCGATCCTCCCTGTCGCTTCCTGATCGAGCGGTCCCACCAACGCGTTCGCAGTTCAGGTTCCGTATACCCAGCGGAGCCGAGAGGAACTGAGATGAAGGCCGATATCCACCCCGAGTACGTAGACGCGGTCATCCGCTGCGCCTGCGGCAACGAGATCCACACGCGCTCCACGAAGGCTGAGATGCACCTGGACGTATGCTCGGTCTGCCACCCGTTCTTCACGGGAGAGCAGCGCATCGTCGACACCGCCGGTCGTGTGGAGCGTTTCCGGCGTCGCTACGCGCGAAACCAGCCCCAGCAGAGCTAGGCCGCAGCGTCACGTTGCACCAACGAGGGCGGCCAGACGGCCGCCCTCACTTGACGTTCCGCCCGCCGGTCGTCGCGCGTCGGCGGCAGCCTCGATAGGCTGGAGTCGCCGACAGTCGCCGCTCGCAGAACGGTTACCCCGTGAGTCGTGCCCCCTCCTTCGGCGGACAGGCGGTCGTCGAGGGCGTGATGATCCGCGGACCGAACGCGATGGCAGTCGCTGCTCGGCGACCCGATGGGTCGATCGCGCTGCTGGCGGAGGAGCTGCAGGGCCTCTACCGGACGCCGCTCGGCCGCATCCCGCTGCTTCGAGGCGTCCTCGTCCTCTGGCAAACGATCGCGCTGGGGGTGCGAGCACTGACTTGGTCGGCCGCCGTAGCCTCCGGCGATGCGACGGCTGCGGAACAGGCGGCGAGGCGGCACGGCCTGGCAGAAGTCGCGTTCCTCGCGCTGCCCGCGATGATCGCCGGCGGTGTCTTCTTCCTCGCCCCGGCGCTCGGAACGATGTGGCTCGACCGGTTCCTCGGTCAGCCTGGGGCAACGGCGATCGAGGGCATCACGCGTGCCGGGCTGCTGGTCGGCTACCTCTGGATGGTCGGACGCTCCGACGACGTGCGCCGCGTATTCCAGTACCACGGCGCGGAGCACATGGCGATCCACGCGCTCGAGCATGAACGCGAGCTTACAGTGCCCGCGATCCGACGCTTCAGCCGCGAGCACCCTCGGTGTGGCACGTCGTTCCTGCTGACCGTGGCCGCAATGTCGGTGGTGGTCTTCGTCCCGCTTGGTGGCGGGGAACTGTGGTGGCGCCTCGCCTCCAGGGTTGCGCTGATCCCGCTCGTCGCGGCGATCGCCTACGAGGCGATCCGCTTCGCCGGGAGACACGCCTCCCGTCCCGTGATCCGTTGGCTGTTCGGTCTGAACCTGCTGCTGCAGCGCCTTACGACGCGCGAGCCTGACGACGAACAGATTCGTGTCGCCGTCACCGCCCTTGAGCGCTGTATCGAAGAGGAGCGGCGGGTAGCCGCCTGACGACTGGACCCCTTCACCGTGGTATCGTTGCTGACTGAAATAGTCGTCTTTGTCTGAAACTGGGGTGGGCGATGTCCAGGGCGGCCTTACCGTATCGAGTTGACCGCAACACCCTGCGCACGAACCAGGCTGGCATCGTGCTCTTCTCGGTCCTCGCGTTCGTGCTCGGCGACGACGTCGGGCGGTGGATCGTCCTCGGTACAGGGCTCGTCCTCGCCGGCGGAACACTCCACCCGAGCCTGGCCCTGTTCAAGCAGTTCCACCAGCGCCTCCTGAAGCCCGCGGGCATCCTCGGTCCCGATGTCCATCCCGAGGACCCGATGCCGCACCAGTTTGCGCAGGCGATGGGAGCGGTCTTCCTCCTCCTCGCGGCGGTCGCGCTGTTCAGCGGCGCGACTACTGTGGGCTGGGTGCTCGTCTGGATGGTCGCGGCCCTCGCCTTCCTCAACCTCGTGGTGCAGTTCTGCGCGGGCTGTTTCATCTACTACCAGCTCGATCGCGCCGGGCTCCTGCCTCGCTCGATCGCGACCACGCGCTCGTCCGGCCAAGGGTCGTAGTGCTCGAGCGCGCGCTCGTAGCCCTCGCGCTGCTCGGACTGCTGGCGCTCCTCGTCGCCGGCGCACGAACGTGGCTGCGCTGGCGAGACGTGCGATTGGTTGAACGTCTGAACCCCGCGTCAACCGGCGCAGCCCTCGAGGCGGTCCCGCCCCGTGTCGTCTACTTCACGACGACCACATGCATTGTCTGCAAGGCACAGCAGGAGCCAGCCCTTCGGGCGCTGGCGGATCGACTCCCCGAACTCGTCTTAGAGCGGCACGATGCCATCGAGGACCGCGCGCTCGCGAAGCAGTTCAGCGTGCTCTCGGTGCCGACAACAGCCGTCTACGATACGAGCGGCGCGCTCGTCGCGATCAACCGTGGCTTTGCGCCGGCCGCGGTGCTGCTCGGCCAAATCGAGCGGCGCGACGTGGCCTCGGAGGGCGGGCTCGCGTTCGAGGGCGAGCCCGTCGAGGAGAAGCGCTAGATCGGCTGCACGAGGTCAGTGAGCTGCGTCAGCGTGCCCACGCGCGTCACGCCGTCCTCGTTCACGCGCCCCTGGCGGTCCAGGAGCACGGCATACATACCCGCCGCTCGCGCGGGCTCGTAGTCGTTATCCATGCGGTCGCCGATCGCGAGGGTTGCGGCGGGGTCGGCGCTGGAGGCCCGGGCGATGTGTTCGAAGAAACGTGGGTCCGGCTTCGAGAAGCCGATCCCCTCGGCGTGGTGCACGTCCGTGAAATAGTGCTCAAGCCCGACCGCACCGAGATCCATGTTCCCGTTCGACCCCGCCGCGAGCGAGAAGCCGCGCTCGCTCAGTGTCCCCAGCGTCGGTTCGACGTCCGGGAACACCATCATCGAGCGGGTCCGCACGTCGACGAGGAGCGCGAGTAGCTCGTGTGCCACGGCCTCGGGGTTCTCCACGGAGATCCCGAGGATGCGGCGGAACGACTCGACGCGAACGTCGGCGAGTCGCCTGCTGCGCCACTCCGGATCGGCGACGACCGCGTCGCGTGCTGATTGGATCGCTCCCGGCGTGACCTCGCTACCCGTGAGTTCCGAGAGCCGCTGGGCTACTGCGTCCATCGCCGGGCGCAATGCCCCGACGAAGTCAACGAGTGTGCCGTCGACGTCGAAGATGATATGCGAGACGCGGAACGGTGGCCGGGGCGTGTCGGCCACCCTCGGTGCCCTACGCGCCGACGCCGAGGGCCACGGTCCGCGCGGCGCCGCTCCCCGCCTCGGTGAAGCAGGAGCGCGAGCCCGTGTGACACACACCGCTGCCCAGCAGGCGCACCTGCAGGACGAGTGCATCGCCGTCGCAGTCGGACGTGACGCTCTCGACCTCGACGTAGTCGCCGGAGGTTGCACCCTTGTGCCAGACTTCCTGGCGGCTGCGCGACCAGAACACGGCCTGACCGAGTTCGAGCGTCTGTCGGAGGGTGGCCTCGTTCATGTAGCCCAGCATGACGACCTCGCGCGTCTCGGCGTCCTGGAGGATCGCCGGGATGAGACCATCGCGGTCGTACTTCAGTGCGGCGGGATCCACCATCGCCGGCCTCCTCGTTCTGTGCGTGCGTAGCGGCTAGCCCGCCGCCTCTTGCGACTCGGACGTGGGGCGCATCGGGAGCCCTCGACCGGCGAGGTACTCCTTGAGCGAAGCGACCGTGTACGTGCCGAAGTGGAAGATCGAGGCGGCGAGCACGGCGTCAGCACCGCCCTCGGTGAGCGCGTCGTAGAGGTGCTCCGGCTTACCGGCTCCACCGGAGGCGATCACTGGGACGGAGACCGCGTCGCTGATCGCGCGCAGCAGAGCGAGGTCGTAGCCTTGCTGGTGGCCGTCCGTGTCCATCGAGGTGACGAGCAACTCGCCCGCGCCTCGCTCAACGGCCTCGCGCGACCACTCGATGGCGTCGCGGCCGGTCGCGCTGCGCCCACCGTGCGTGTAGACCTCCCAACGGCCGTCGGCGGTCCGCTTCGCGTCGACCGCCACGACGATGCACTGTGATCCGAACGCGCGGGCACCCTCGCTGATCAACGCGGGGTCGAGGACCGCGGCGGTGTTCACGGACACCTTGTCCGCGCCCATCTCGAGCATGCGCCGCATGTCCTCGGGGCGCCGGATGCCGCCGCCGACGGTAATCGGGATGAACACCTGGTCCGCCGTGCGGGCAATGATGTCGTAGACGCTGGCGCGGTTGTCCGAGGACGCGGTGATGTCGAGGAAGACGAGCTCGTCGGCGCCCTGGGCGTCGTAGCGCGCCGCCAACTCCACGGGGTCGCCGGCGTCCCGCAGTTCGACGAACGACACGCCCTTCACCACGCGACCGTTGTCCACGTCGAAGCAGGGGATGATGCGCTTCGTGAGCATCGCGCTACCGCCGCGACTTGCTGCGGGCCGCAGCGAGCGCCTCGGAGAGACGCACGTCGCCCGTGTAGAGCGCCCGCCCGATGATCACTGCCTCGACGCCACAGTCGGCAAGGCGCTCGATGTCCGGGACGCAGGTCACCCCGCCCGCCGCGATCACGGCCACCGACGTCTCCGACGTCAGGCGTTCGTACAGGGGAAAGTTCGGACCTTGCATCAGCCCGTCGCGGTCGATGTCGGTGTAGACGATTCGTTCGACCCCGAGCGAGTAGAGCTCACCGATCCACGCCATCGCGTCGAGGTTCGTCGACTTGGTCCAGCCGTCGGTGCTCACTTTGCCATCGCGCGCGTCCACCGAGACGATCAGGCGATCCCCCGCGAACGCGATCGCCTCGCGCAGGAAGCGGCGGTCCTGGACGGCGGCGGTGCCGAGCACGACCCGGTTCACGCCGGCGTCGAAGGTGTCGCGCAGCGTGAGCATGTCGCGGATGCCACCGCTCGTCTGGATCGCGCAGCTCACCGTGTCGACGATGCTCGCAACGATGTGCGCGTTCGCCTGGTGCCCGGCGCGCGCTCCATCGAGGTCCACGACGTGAATCCGATCCGCCCCCTGCTCGGCCCAGCGGACCGCGACGCGGACCGGGTCGTCGTCGAAGACCGTCTCGCGCTCGTAATCGCCCTGCACGAGGCGGACGCACTTGCCGTCGCGGATATCGATTGCGGGAATGACCTCCATCAGGACGCCCTCGCAATGGTCTGCGGCGCGATCGAGCCATGCTCGCGCGCCAGCCTCAGGAAGTTGGCATAGAGGCGCAGCCCCACCGCGCCGGACTTTTCGGGGTGGAACTGCGTCGCGATCAGGTTGTGTCGTCCGACCACGGCCGGGAAGCGCACGCCCTCATAGTCGGTCTCGCCGATGACCACCGCGGGGTCATCCGGCGCCGGGTGATACGAGTGGACGAAGTAGAAGTACGACCCCTCCGGGACGCCCTCGAAGACCGGATGAGGTACCCGGAGCTCGACGGTGTTCCAGCCCATGTGCGGCACTGTCATGTCCGCAGGGAAACGCACGATGCGGCCCGGCAGCACGCCGAGGCACTCGTGCTGGCCGCCCTCTTCGGACAGTTCGAACAACGCTTGCATCCCCATGCAGACGCCGAGGAACGGGCGGCCGGCCTCGATGTGGGCAAGGATCGGCTCGACGAGTGCGCCTTCGCGGAGGTGGCGCATCGTGTCGGCGGCGGCGCCGACGCCCGGCACGATCAACGTGTGTGCCTGCGTGACGACCTCGGGCTCTGCTGTGACCGTCGCGTCGACGCCGGCATGCGCAACCGCCCTGGCGACGCTGCGGAGATTCCCCGCGCCGTAGTCCACGATCACCACACCGGACGGCATCGCTGCACCTCGAATCTGCCGCGCGCGACGACAGAGGGATTCCGAGTGACACGGTCTACTCCGATTCTACACGGGCGGCGGGATATACTCCCTGTACTGATGACTGCCCCCGAGTCCGTCCGCGACCTCGAGTCTGCGCGCCCGCGCGTCGAAGAGTTGCGCGCCCAGATCCGCCATCACGACTATCTCTATTATGTCGAGAACATGCCGGAGGTCGGTGACTCCGAATACGACCGGCTGTTCCGCGATCTGCGTGACCTTGAGGCTGAGTTCCCGGAGCTGATCACGCCGGACTCTCCGACTCAGCGTGTGTCCGGTGAGCCCGCGGCGGGCTTCGAGCCCGTCGAGCACCGCGAGCCGATGCTCTCGCTCGCGAACGTGTTCGACGCCGCCGAGCTGCACGCCTGGCACGCACGAGTTCAACGGCTGGTGGAGCAGGAGCAGTTCGCGATGGTCTGCGAGCCGAAGATCGACGGGCTCGCGATCTCCCTCGTGTACCGCGATGGACGCTTCGTGCAGGGTGCGACCCGTGGCGACGGCTTCCGCGGCGAGGACATCACCGCGAACCTGCGCACCATTCGCTCGATACCGCTCGTCACGAAGGTCGAGCCAGTACCTCAAGCGTTCGAGGTCCGCGGCGAGGTCTACCTCTCTCGCGCGGAGTTCGAGCGGTTGAACGAGCAGCGCGCCGCGGCCGGCGAGCAGCTGTACATGAACCCGCGCAACACGGCCGCGGGCTCCCTACGCCAACTCGACCCCGCTATCACGGCCAGTCGCCGCCTCGACCTCTTCGTGTACCAGCTCGGCTGGACCGAGAACGGAGTTGCCGCCTCCTCTCAAAGCGAGGCATTGGCATGGCTGCGAGACGCCGGCTTCCGTACCAACCCGTACGCGCAGCGTTTCGAGACCATTGACGAGGTCGCCCAGTTCTGCGAGCTCTTCGTCGAACGGAGAGCGTCCCTCGAGTACGAGATCGACGGCGTCGTGGTGAAGGTCGACGACTTCGGTCTCCAGCGCCAGCTCGGAGCGGTGGGACGCGAGCCTCGATGGGCCACGGCATACAAGTTCCCGGCCGAGCAGGCGGTGACGCGCCTGCGGCGTATCCAGGTATCAGTCGGGCGCACCGGCGTCCTGACGCCCTTCGCCGAACTCGAGCCGGTGTTCGTCGGTGGGGCCACAGTCGGCGTCGCTACCCTCCACAACGCCGACCAGATCCGCCTCAAGGACATCCGCGAAGGCGACGACGTCATCGTGCAGCGGGCGGGCGACGTGATCCCGCAGGTCGTCGGGCCGGTGCTCTTGAGACGCGAGGGCCGTGACCTCCAGCCATTCGAGATGCCCGAAGCGTGCCCCGTGTGCGGCACACCCGTGCAACGCGACCCAGCCGAAGCTGCGTACTACTGCCCTAACCGCGAGTGTCCCGTCCAACTCGCGCGCCAGCTGGAGCACTACGCCTCACGAGGCGCGCTCGACATAGAGGGTCTCGGCGAGCAGCTGTCCTTCCGTCTCGTCAACCTCGGCTTTGTGAGGACGCTCGCGGACCTCTACACGCTCCCCGAACGCCGTGAGGAGCTGCTCCAGCTCGATGGCATCGGTGCAAAGACGCTGGACTCGCTGTTCGGGCGGATCGAGGCGAGCAAGGCGCAGCCTCTCCACCGGCTGCTCATCGGCCTTGGCATCCGCCATGTCGGTGGGGAGACGGCGCGCGACCTCGCGAGACACTTTGGCGACATGGACTCGCTACGCAGCGCGTCCATCGAGGAGCTAAACGCCATCGACGGCATCGGGCCTGTCGTCGCCGAGGCTGTGTATGCTCACCTACACGACGAGCAGTACTCCGCCTTGATCGATCGTCTCCGGGACGCCGGCGTTCGCATGACCGAGGATGTCGCCGCTCGCGGCGGTCCACTGGAGGGGCTCACGATCGTGGCGACCGGAGCGCTCGAGCGTTGGTCGCGTAACGAAGTCGAGGAGCTGGTCAAGCGGCTTGGTGGCCGTATCGGGAGCAGCGTGACGAAGAAGACCGACTACGTCGTGGCCGGCGAGGGCGGCGGACAGAAGCGCACCCGCGCGGAACAACTCGGGGTTCCGCTCCTCGATGAGGACGGCTTCGTGGACCTGTTGCGCTCTCGAGGCTGGTCGCCCGACTGACACGCTGATTGATCGATCGATGGTCCATCCCCCTCCTCCCCCACCCGCTCCCGGCGATGTCGCGAGATACCGCGGCTACCTCCAGGACGAGGTGGACGGCGCGTTCATGTACCGCACGCTTGCGGAGGTCGAGCAGGACGAGACGCTCCGGGACGTGTACCGCCGGCTCGCAGATGTCGAGGATCGGCACCTCTCGGTCTGGCAGGAGCAACTGCGGAAGGCTGGAGCCTCGGACGGCCGGCCGCCGCCCACCGTACGTGCGCGCGTGTTGATGTGGCTCGCGCGGGTGGTCGGCCCGGACTTCGTCCTGCCGGTCATCAAACAGATGGAGTCCGGCGCCGAGGCGATGTACCGCGCCGACCCGGTCGCGGTCGCCGGCGGCCTGCCGGAGGACGAGGCGTCGCACGCTCGCGTCTTCGGTGTGCTGTCGCAACGGCGCGGGGCACCCGGATCCACGATCGGACGGCTCGAGGCACGCCATCGTTCGCTCGGTGGCGGCAACGCGTTGCGTGCCTCGGTGCTCGGCGCGAACGACGGCCTCGTCTCGAACCTCGCGCTCGTCATGGGCGTAGCAGGGGCCGATCCCGGCCAGAGCACGGTGCTACTCGCCGGAATCGCCGGTCTATTCGCCGGCGCATCATCGATGGCGCTCGGCGAGTGGATCTCGGTGACAACCTCGCGGGAGGCAGCCGAGAGCCAGATCGAGCTTGAGCGCGAGGAGATCGAGCTGATGCCCGACGCCGAGCGCGAGGAGCTGGCGCTGATCTACCAGGCGAAGGGCCTCCGACGAGAAGAGGCCGAGTCGCTCGCCGCCTCGATCATGGCCGACCCCGAGGAAGCCCTCGCGACGATGGCGCGGGAGGAACTCGGCGTGGTCCCCGAGGACCTTGGCTCTCCGTGGGTCGCCGCCATCGCGTCGTTCGTGCTCTTCGCCATCGGCGCGAGCCTGCCGCTGCTTCCGTACTTCTTCATCGGCGGGCTCGCCGCCGTCGCGTGGAGCGCGTTCTTCTCAGCGATCGGGCTCTTTGCGTTGGGCGCCGGCATGACCCTACTGACGAGCAGGAACCCGTGGCGTGCCGGGCTGCGGCAGGTCGCGCTGGGCCTCCTCGCCGCCGCGCTCACCTACCTTCTCGGGTCCGTAGTGGGAGGTATCGCTGGGATCTGACGCGGTTGTCGCCCTTTTCGTGAAACCGTATACTCACGCAAGCGGTTTGCTCACGCGGTAAGGCAAGCCGCCATCGTCGCTTCGCTCTCCCCAAGAACGAGCGCTGCCGTGATCAACCCGCTGGCCTCCTTCCGAGGGATGTTCTCGCACGACATCGGGATCGACCTTGGGACTGCGAACACCCTCGTGTCCGTCCGAGGCCGGGGCATCGTCATCGACGAGCCTTCGGTGGTCGCGGTCGACCGGGTTTCGAAGCGCATTCTCGCCATCGGCGAGGAGGCGAAGCGGATGGTGGGGCGAACACCCTCGACCATCGTTGCTGTGAGACCGTTGCGTGACGGGGTCATCTCCGACTTCCTGGTCACCGAGCGCATGCTCCAGTACTTCATCCGTTCCGTGCAGGAGCGGTTCGGCCTCGGCATTCCGAAGCCACGGGTGGTCGTCGGCATTCCGAGCGGGGCCACTGAGGTCGAGAAGCGCGCCGTACACGACGCAGCCATGGGCGCCGGCGCGCGATCCTGTTACCTCATCGAAGAGCCGATGGCAGCGGCCATCGGTGCGCGCCTCGGTGTGATGAACGCCTCTGGGTCCATGATGGTGGACATCGGCGGCGGCACGACCGAGGTCGCGGTGATCGCACTCGGCGGCATCGTTGTCTCCGCCTCTGTGCGGGCAGCGGGCGACGCGATGGACCAGGCGATCACGGCGTACGCCCGCCAGGTGCACAACATGCTGATCGGCGAACGCACCGCCGAGGCGGTGAAGATCGAGGCGGGCTCCGCCTTCCCGCTCGACGAGGAGTGGCTCATCGACATTCGTGGTCGAGACCTCGCTACCGGCCTGCCGAAGGCGGTCGAAGTCTCCACCGTCGAGCTTCGAGACGCGCTTTCGCCGGTGACGAACGAGATCGTGCGGAGCGTGCGCCAGACCATCGAGGCCACGCCGCCCGAGTTGGTGGCCGACCTCATGCTGCATGGCATCGCGATGGCGGGGGGTGGCAGCCTGCTGCGTGGCCTCGACCGCCGCATCGCCACGGAGACGCGGTTCCCGGTCTACGTCGCCGAGGATCCCCTCCGCGCGGTCGTCCGGGGGTGCGCCGAGGCCCTCGAAGAGGCGGAGACGCTGCAGAAGGTCCAGGCGACGGTCGCCAGCCGGCGTCCGCCGCGGTAAGCAAGCGTCGCGAACAGTCGGAAGGGGCGACGCGAGGAGCACGTAGCGACCGGATCGATCACAGAGCGGCGGGGCAACGTTCTGGGGGTTGAGTGGTCTTGGGCCGTAGCGCCGCCTGGCTCTCGGGTCTCGCCGCCATCGCCGTCCTCCTCATCGCCCTCTCGCCGTTGCGCGTGGCGGGCGACTTCGAGAAGGGCATCGCCGGCCTTGTGACTCCGGCGGTCGCCTCCTTCCGCGACGCAACACGTCCGCTCACGGACGTCCTCCTCAACGCCGGGCAGTTGCGAGAACTCTCGGCGGAGAACGCCAACCTCCGGCAGGATGTCGCCCGCCTCGAGGCCGAAACGGCGCGACTGCGAGAGGACGGGTTGGCAGCCCGTCAGATCGCCGCCCTCGAGGCTTCGGCGAGCGACGTGGGGGCGCACCTCGCCGCCTCGGTCCTCCTTCGTGACCCCACGCCATCTCGCGACCTGGTGCTGATCGATCGCGGATCGCGGGACGGCGTCGTGGTGGGCCAGCCAGTGCTCGGCCCCGGCGCGGTCCTCGTGGGTACCGTCTCGCACGTCGATATGGAGCGAGCGTGGGTCCGGTTGATCTCGGACTCTGGGTCGTCCGTGGCAGCGGTGGTGCAGTCGTCCCGCGTGCAAGCAGCGCTCTCAGGGGGACGCCTCCCGCTCGCGCTCGAGTTCGTCCCGCTCGACGCGCCGGTCCGCGAGGGCGACATCGTGCTTACCTCGGCGCTCGGCGGGCTACTCCCAGGAGGTCTGCCGATCGGCCGCGTGACCAGCGTCACCGCGAACGACCAGGATCTGTTCGAGACCGTCGAGGTGGAGCCGTTCACCGACTACCGCACCCTCGAGCACTTGCTCGTCCTCGTCGACTTTCGGCCCGGCACGACGGCGCCCATCGGCACGGAGCCGGCCGCCACTGATGGCACGCCGCCGGCGGACACGCGACCTTGAGTCACGTCGGAGCGGCGATGCTCGCGTTCGCGGTCGCGGTGCTCCAACTCGCGGCGGTGCCGTCGCTCTTCCTCGAGGCTGAGCGCGCGCCTCTGCTGCCCGTTGCGCTGCTGGCCGCGTGGTCGGCAGTGCAGGGGCCGTTGAGGGCGCTCGCGGTGCTCGTGGCTGCCGCGATCGTGCTGGGTGTTGCCTCGGAGGAGCGCGTCGGCTGGTTCATGCTGGCGCTGCTCCCCACGGCTGCGATGGCTACTGCGCTGCCGCGAGGCGAGCGAGCTGCGGCCCGCCGTCTCCTGGTTCGTACCACGGCGGCCGCTGCCGTTGGGGTCCTTGCCTACGCCGCAACCCTCTCGGTTGCGGCCGGCCGCGTTCCGCTGTCGAGCGGCCGCTTCGATGACCTCGCAGCGGCGACCCTGCTCACCATGTTCATCGCGGCGCTGACCGCACTCGCGATGCTGCCGTTCCGGCCGCGGGCACGAGGGCTCTTCTCATGAACGAGGGGGCGGGCCGGCTTCGACTGCTCCAGGGCGCCGCCGTCGCGGTGCTGCTGCTGCTCGTCGCTCAACTCGTGCGGATGCAGGTCGTAGACGCCGACTCGTACCGCCTCGCCGCGTCGACGGAACGCCTCCGAGCCGTGCCGGTCGAGGCCCCACGCGGTCTCATCTACGACCGAGACGGCATCGTCGTAGCACGCAACGTGCCCCGGTTCGCGGTGTCCGTGGTGCCGGCCGAGCTACCGACGGAACTCGAGGCACGGCGCGACGCGTTGCTCCGCCTCGAGCGCGCGCTCAACGTCCCGTACACCGCGCTCGAGCGCGCGGTCGAGGCAGGCGCTACCTCGGTGGACCCGTTCGCACCCCTAACGTTGCTCACGGGCGTGCGCTCAGAGCAGGCGATCTCGCTCCGCGCGGCGCTCGCGCCGATTCCCGGCGTACGCGTCGAGGCGGCCGCGGCTCGCGAGTACGCCGGCGGTGCACTCCTTGCGCACATCCTGGGGCACGTCGGTGCGATCGACTCGGAGGAGGCAGACTCGTACCTCGAGCGCGGCTACCCGCTCAACGCCAACGTCGGCAAGGCTGGCATCGAGTTGTCGTACGAGTCGCGGCTCCGCGGCACGCCCGGGCGCACGCTCTACGTCGCCGACCCTGCCGGTCGCGTCCTGGAGACGCTCGGCGAGGTGCCGTCTATCCCCGGCGCTGACATCATCCTGTCGATTGACCTCGACATTCAGCGGGCAGCCTCGGAGGCGCTGGCGGTGGGCATCGCCGCAGGCTTCGCGGATCCGGTTTCGAACACACCGAACAAGGAGGAGCCGGGCACAGCGGCCGGGGCGGCAGTCTTGATGGACGTGCGTTCCGGGGAGCTGCTCGCGCTGGTTTCGCTGCCCTCGTACGACGCCAACCTGTTCTCGCCCGGGACGCCTCCCGAGGAACTCACGCGGGTCTTCGAGGACCGCAACCGTCCGCTCGTGGACCGCACGTATATGGAGGTGAAGTCGCCCGGCTCCATTTTCAAGCCGCTCGTCGCAGCGGCCGCATTGCAGGAGGGCGTGGCCACACCGCATACGTTGATCACGAGCACGGGCGCGATCTCGATCCAGGACGAGTACAACCCCGATGTCCGCTACATCTTCCGCGACTGGGCTGCCCACGGAACGATGGATCTCTACCGAGCCATCGCGCGCTCGTCGGACGTGTACTTCTACTACCTTGCCGGCGGGTACCGGCAGGGTGGCCAGCAGCTCTTCGACGGGCTCGGCATCGAGCGGCTGGCACGCTACACGCGCGCGGCCGGATTCGGCGCGCCGACGGGGATCGACCTCGGAGGTGAGGCCGAGGGCCTCGTGCCGGACCCCGAATGGAAGGAGGAGCAGTTCGGCGAGCCGTGGGTGCTCGGAGACACGTATACGAACGGCATCGGTCAGGGCTATCTCACGGTGACTCCCCTCCAGATGACCGTCCTCGCGGCGGCGATCGCGAACGGGGGCGAGTTGCTGCGGCCACGCGTCGTGTCCGCGCTTCGGAGCTCCACGGGCGTCACCGAGACCGAGCGGGTGGTGAACGGCCACTTCCCAGTCGACGACGCCAACCTCTACGTGGTGCGCGAGGCGATGCGCGTCACCGCCGATCCGGACGGCACGGCACTCGGAGGGGAACCCGAGGGAGTCACCATCGGCGGGAAGACCGGCACTGCCGAGTTCGGCCAGATCCGGCCCGACGGCTCGTTCGACACGCACGGGTGGTTCATGGCATTCGCCCCGTACGAGGATCCCGAGGTCGCGATCGTCGTCTACCTCGAACATGGGGTGGGCTCGACCCACGCGGCCCCCGTGGCGCGCCGCATCCTCGAGGCTTACTTCGCTCCGACGGCGCCCGAGGTATCGAGGTGACCCGCATGCCTCTCCCACGGGTAGACCCCGTGCTCCTCGCGGCTGCGCTTGGACTGCTGGCGTACGGCCTGCTCATGACTGTCTCTGCAGCGACGCTCGACACCGGGGAGCCGACGCTTCGAGACGGACCAGGGCTGCGCCAGGCCGTCCTCGCCGCCGGCGGCGTGGTGGTCATCCTCGCGGTCTCGCAGATCGACTACCACGTCCTCGAACGCTGGAGCCTGCCCGTTTACCTCGTCGCGGTGACCCTGCTGATCGCCGTACTCGCGTTCGGTAACGCGGAGTACGGCGCGAGACGGTGGTTTGCGATCGGGGGGACGTCCTTCCAGCCTTCCGAGCTGGGCAAGATCGCACTCGTCGTGGTCACGGCCGCGCTGCTCTCGTCGCGGCTGCCACGAGCAAAGCAACTGGCGTTCTCGATCGGCGCGGTCGGCACGATTGCGGCGCTGGTCGTCGTCGAGCCCGACACGGGCACGACCATCGTCATGCTCACCACCTGGCTGATCGTGTGCGTGGCGTCCGGGATGTCGTGGCGCGTGATCGGAGGAGTCACCGCGATCGGCGTGGGTGCGCTGCCGTTGCTGTTCACGCTGGCGGTGCCTTCGTACCAGCGGGAGCGGCTCGCGGTGTTCTTCGACCCCGGGCGCGACCCCCTCGGCAGCGGCTTCAACCTCAGGCAGGCAGAACTCGCGATCGGGTCGGGCGGTCTGACGGGCAACGGCCTCTTCGGAGGCGCCGACTCCGCGCTGGCCTACGTCGCCGCGCGCTCCAGCGACTTCATCTTCGCGCTTGTCGGAGAAGAACTCGGCCTCGCGGGTGCGCTCGCTCTCCTCGCGCTGTTCGGGGCTGTGGCCTGGCGCGGGTTTGACGCAGCCTGCCGCGCCCCCGACGCGTTCGGCCGGCTCCTCGCGATCGGGCTCACGTGGATGATCCTCGCGCAGGCGGTGGTCCACGTGGCAGTCAACGTGCGGCTGTTCCCCGCGACTGGCATCCCGCTGCCGTTCATCTCGTCCGGCGGATCGTCGCTCCTCGCGGCGTGTATCGCGGCGGGTTTGCTGCAGAATATCGCGTCACAGCGGCCCGCCCGGCCGGAGGAGCAGTGGCGGGCGCGCCGTTGGCGCTAGTGCACCGACCTCTCGATGCTCAACGAAACGGGGGACCCTTGCGGGTCCCCCGTTATCAGTTCGCTGAAACCGCGACCTAGGTGGTGAGGACGGCTTCGGCGGGAGGCTCGGCCTCCGCGCGCTCCGCCTTCTCCGCGACCACCTTGCCATCCACGTAGTCGAGCTTGACTGCGTCGCCCTCGACGTACTCGCCCTCGAGGAGTTTGTCGGACAGCATGTCCTCGATCTCGTTCTGGATGACCCGGCGCAGCGGCCGAGCACCGAACACCTGATCGAACCCCTCCGTACCGAGGTGGTCCAGCAGGGCCTGCGTGACCTCGAGCTCGATGCCCTTCGAGGACAGGTTCGCCCGCACATCTCGCAGCTCCAGGTTGACGATCTGGCGGATGTGCTCCTGCTGCAGCGCCCGGAAGACGACGGTCTGGTCGAGCCGGTTGATGAACTCGGGCCGGAAGACCCGCTTCATCTCCTCGGTGACCTTCTCGCGCATCCGCACGTACTGCTCTTCGGCCGTCTTGGCCTCGTCGACCGTGACCGCGAACCCGAGCCGTGAGTCCTTCCGGATCAGGTCCGACCCCACGTTCGAGGTCATGATGATGATCGTGTTCCGGAAGTCGACCTTCCGCCCCTTCGCATCGGACAAGTGCCCGTCGTCGAAGATCTGGAGCAGCATGTTGAAGACGTCCGGGTGCGCCTTCTCGATCTCGTCGAGAAGGATCAGGCAGTAACTTCGACGCCGCACCAGGTCGGTCAGCTGCCCGCCGTCGTCGTAACCGACGTAGCCGGGAGGCGACCCGACGAGGCGGGACACCGTGTGCTTCTCCATGAACTCGGACATGTCGAGCCGGACGATGTTGTCCTTCGACCCGAACATGAACTCACCGAGCGTCTCTGCCAGGTACGTCTTACCGACGCCCGTCGGACCGAGGAACATGAACGTTCCGATCGGCCGCTTGGGATCCTTCAGGCCCGCACGCGCGCGCCGGACAGCCCTCGAGACCGCCTCGACCGCCTCGTCCTGACCGATGACGCGGTCCTTGAGGAACTTGTCCATCTCGAGCAGCCGCGCCGACTCTTCCGAGGCGATGCGGGACAGCGGGATGCCCGTCCACATGGACACGACGTCGCGGATGTCCTCTTCGCCCACGACGGGCACATCGGAGCTGCGCTCGCTCTGGACCTCGTGCTCGAGTTCCTCGAGCTTCGCCTGCAGCCGCACCTCGCGCTCGCGGAGCTCCGCGGCGTACTCGTACTGCTGGCTGGCAATCGCCTGATCCTTCTCGCGGCGCAAGGCCTCGAGGCCCTTCGTCGCCTCACGGACGGAGGGCGGTGTGGAGTAACGGCGGATACGGACGCGCGCAGCGGCTTCGTCCATGAGGTCGATCGCCTTGTCCGGCAAGAACCGCTCTGAGACGTAGCGCGCGGACAGCTCGACGGACGCGCGCAACGCCTCGTCCGAGATCTTCAGCTTGTGGTGCTCCTCGTACGCCTGGCGCACGCCCTTGAGGATCTCGACGCTCTCGTCGACCGTCGGCTCATCGACGCGCACCGGCTGGAAGCGGCGCTCCAGCGCGGCATCCCGCTCGATGTGCTTGCGGTACTCGTCGAGCGTCGTGGCGCCGATCGCCTGGATCTCGCCTCGCGCCAGCGCGGGCTTCAGGATGTTCGCCGCGTCGACGGCGCCCTCGGCCGCACCTGCCCCGACGAGCATGTGCAGCTCGTCGATGAAGAGGATGCAGTTCTCCGAAGACCGGATTTCCTCGATCACCTTCTTCAGGCGCTCTTCGAACTCGCCGCGGTACTTCGTGCCAGCGACGAGCAAGCCGATGTCGAGGGTCAGCATCCGCTTCCCAAGGAGCGTGTCCGGCACGTCTCCGGCGATGATGCGGTGCGCGAGGCCCTCGGCGACGGACGTCTTACCGACGCCCGGCTCACCGATGAGGACCGGGTTGTTCTTGGTGCGCCGCGAGAGGATCTGCACGACGCGCTCGATCTCGCTCTCGCGGCCCACGACCGGGTCGAGCTGTCCAGCGCGAGCCGCTGCCGTCAGGTCGACACCCAGCTGGTCCAGCGTGGGCGTGCGAGCCTGGCGACCGCCGGCAGCAGCGGCCTGCTGCTGCGGCTGGGTCTGCGCCAGGATGCGCGTGGTCTCGGCACGAACCCGCTCGAGGTTCACGCCGAGGCTCTCGAGCACCCCGGCCGCGATACCCTCGCCCTCGCGGACGAGGCCGAGGAGCAGGTGCTCGGTGCCGATGTAGGAGTGGTTCAGCCGGCGCGCCTCATCGACGGCCAGCTCGATCACCTTCTTGGCACGCGGCGTCAGACCGATCTCACCACTGGTGGAGCGATCCCCGCGGCCGATGATGAATTCGACGGCGGAGCGAACCTTGTTCAGCTCCACCCCGAGGTTCGAGAGCACCTTGGCTGCTACGCCATCACCCTCGCGCACGAGCCCGAGGAGGAGGTGTTCCGTCCCGATGTAGTTGTGGTTGAAGCGCTGCGCTTCCTCCTGAGCAAGTGTCAGGACGCGCCGGGCACGCTCGGTGAATTTGTCAAAGCGATCAGCCATCTGTGACTCCCGTCGTCCCAGATCAAGGCTAACACACGACTTCGGGTGGCACGAGCAAACGGTGTCGCGCTCTTCTCGGCCGGTGTTGCGTCATCGTCGCAGCCGGTGGACGCCGATGGCGAGTGGGGAATCCCCTAGATACCTGGTGTCCTGCTAAGAGGCGCCTTCGATCGGAGTCCTGTCCAGACGAAGAACGGCGGCATTATCGCCGCCGTCCCCTTGTTCCTTGTTGATGATAGCGCATTCCGAACGGATGCGCGGTTCCGGCTATTCGTCCGCCGGATCCTCGCTGGTCACGGGAGCATCGCTGGAAGCGGGGGCGTCGTCCCCGCTGGCGTCTTCTACATCAGCCGCAGCGCTCGGCTCCCCCGCTCCCTCGTCGCGCCGCGATTCCAGCTCGGCCTGCGCCTGCTGCATCGCGGCCGCCATCGCCGTCAGCGGCGGCTCGTCCCGCTGGGGTTCGCGCGCCTGCGTTGGCGCCCCGTCATCCTGGCGCTCGGCACGTGCCGAGGGAGGAGCGGCAGCGGCTTCCGCGGCCTGCGCTCGCCGACCCTCGTACCGCCGTTCGGCGGAGGAGGACTCGTCCGGGAAGGACTCCTTCGCCTCCTCAGGGATCGACATCACGCGACCCAGCTGGTCGAAGAGCCAGCCTCGAGACTCGGCCTCACCGCGTGCCTCGCCGAGCGAGAGTCCGAGGCGGTGACGGTCGTGCTCGATGCGCACGATCTTCAGCGGGACGACGTCGCCCTCCTCGACCACCTCCTGCGGGTGTCCGATGCGGCGGTCGACGAGCTCGGAGACGTGGACCAGGCCCTCAACCGGACCGGGGAGCCGTGCGAACGCGCCGAAGGCGACGAGCTTCGTGATCACGGCCGGCACGACATCGCCCACGGCGTAGCGGGTGATGAGCTGCTCCCACTGCTCGGGAGCCGCGCGCCGGATCGAGAGCGCGATCTTCTTGTTCTCGGTGTCCACGCGCATGACGTAGACCTGGACCTCGTCGCCCGGCTTGAACATCTGCTCGGGGTCCGCGTTGCGGTCCCAGGAGAGCTCGGACAGGTGCACCAGGCCGTCGGCCCCGCCGAGGTCCACGAAGACGCCGAACGAGCGAATCGAGGTGACGCGGCCCGTGCGGACCTCGCCCTCGGTGAGCTCGTCGAGGAGGCGCTCCTTCTGCTCGGCGCGGTACTCCTGCAGCGCCGCGCGCTCGGAGAGGATGACTCGGTTCCGGCGTCGGTTGATCTCGATGACCTTGAGCTGCAGCCGGCGGCCGACCTGCGCCGACAGCGGATTCGAGGCATCCGAGCCAGGCTTCGCTCCGACGACCTGAGACATCGGGATGAAGGCGTTCACGCCCTCGACGTTCGCGAGGAGACCGCCCTTGTTGAACCCGGTGACCTCGGCCTCGAAGATCTCGCCGCTCTCGAAGCGCTCCTGGAGGACGCGCCAGCCCTGCTCGCCACGCGCTCGGTCGATCGAGAGAAGGACCTGGCCTTCCTCGGTCTCGGGCTGCATGACATAGACGAGCACTGTCTCACCGACCGTGACCTTGGTGAGCGGTTCGGCGCCGAGGGAGTGCATCTCGTGCGTCGGCACCACGCCCTCGGACTTCGAGCCGATGTCGACGAGCAGCCCCTCGCGCTCGACGTTCATGACGCGGCCCTCGACCACCTCACCGCGGCGGAGGGTTCGAGGTTCAGCGATGCCGACGCTGTCCAAGAGCTCGCCCATGTCCATGATCTCGGGCTCGCGGTCGGCAGTCGTCGTCTGGGGGGTCGGGGGATTCGTCAACGTTCCAGGGCCTCCGGTTGCGTGTTCTGAGCCGCATTCGTCCCGAACATAGGGAAGAGGGTAGGCTCGCAGGCGCGGCGCATCATATCACGCCGGCTCGTGGCCGCACGTACATTCGCTCGCGAATGCCGTGGGGACACTGGCACCGCGAAGTGGAACGGGTCCTCTTCGCGCAGCAGGCCACCCCGTCTCCGAGGTGGCCCACATGTATCCTGGCGGTGGCCTATTTTCCGCGCCCAGTTGCCCGGGGAGTATCGTCAGCGCTGCGACGTTTCACTTCCGTGTTCGGGATGGGAACGGGTGGGGCCGTCGCGCTCTAACCACCAGGACGTTCAGTATCGCTCCCCTTTCGATTTCGGGCAAGACCTCGGCGAGACGCATCGCCTGAAATGTGCTGTTTCAGCTCCGTGGACTGCCTTGGCTGAGGTGTTCGGACACCTCAACCAGCGGCTCGCCCTCCGGGCGAGGATCGAGGTGCCGCGGCCGCTGCTCGAAGCGTCGCGACCGGCGAGGCGCCTGTCCATCGGAAGCCGTGGACGCAGGATGCCGCACCCCCGTCTGAGCAGCCTCGAGGCCGTATCGCCGGTGCGCGTCATCCTCGACAGCCAGCTCCCCGACAGATGGCGGCCTCGTTGCGAACAGTAGGCCGCGTCGTCGGTGATGAGTTCGAGGAAGGGGGCGAGTTGCGAGCGCGGCGAACGACAGGGATGCCGTCGAGCATCAACTCCCCGGCGGCATTCGGCAGGGGGGCGTACCAGCGGGACGAGAAGATCAGCGCGGGCATGAAGAAGGGCGGAGCCTTCGCTCCGCCCTCGACGTTTCATTGGTAGCGGGAGAGGGATTCGAACCCCCGACCTTCGGGTTATGAGCCCGACGAGCTACCGCTGCTCCATCCCGCGACGTACAACCAGCGTACCACACGACGCGCGCGCACCCGTTGGGATGTCGGGCGCCGACGCACCTTCACACAGAATACTGCACGAGCGTTGCTGAGAACTCGAGGCACGTTCCGCGACGGATCGCGTGGTGCCTGATGAAGGGTCAAGCCCTCGACCATTAGTACCACTCAGCTGCGCACATTGCTGTGCTTCCACCTGTGGCCTATCAAGCGGGTGGTCTTCCCGCGGTCTTACCTGGTTAACCCAGTGGGAGGCCTCATCTTGAAGGCGGCTTCCCGCTTAGATGCTTTCAGCGGTTATCCGTTCCGGACTTGGCTACCCGGCAGTGCTCCTGGCGGAACAACCGGCACACCAGAGGTCCGTCCACCCCGGTCCTCTCGTACTAGGGGCAGATCTCCTCAAGCCACTTGCGCCCACAGCGGATAGAGACCGAACTGTCTCACGACGTTCTGAACCCAGCTCGCGTACCGCTTTAATGGGCGAACAGCCCAACCCTTGGGACCTGATACAGCCCCAGGATGCGACGAGCCGACATCGAGGTGCCAAACCCTGCCGTCGATGTGAACTCTTGGGCAGGATCAGCCTGTTATCCCCGGGGTAGCTTTTATCCGATAAGCCACGGCCCTTCCACTCGGGACCGTAGGATCACTTTGGCCGACTTTCGTCCCTGCTCGACATGTCCGTCTCGCAGTCAAGCTCCCTTGTGCCAATACACTCGACGGGTGATTGCCATCCACCCTGAGGGAACCTTTGCGCGCCTCCGTTACCTTTTGGGAGGCGACCGCCCCAGTCAAACTGCCTACCAGGCGCTGTTCCCATGCTTGCTCACAGGTTAGGAGGACAGACATAGAAGAGTGGTATTTCACCGTTGGCTCCCCGCCACCCGAAAGTGACGGTTCATAGCCTCCCACCTATCCTACGCATCTAGGCCCGGCCTCCAGCGCCAAGCTACAGTAAAGCTCCACGGGGTCTTTTCGTCCTGCTGCGGGTAGGCCGCGTCTTCACGGCCAGCTCAATTTCGCCGAGTCCCTCGTTGAGACAGCGCCCAGATCGTTACGCCATTCGTGCGGGTCGGAACTTACCCGACAAGGAATTTCGCTACCTTAGGACCGTTATAGTTACGGCCGCCGTTCACCGGGGCTTCGGTTCAAGGCTTGCACCTCTCCCCTTAACCTTCCGGCACTGGGCAGGCGTCAGCCCCTATACTTCCGCTTACGCGTTTGCAGAGACCTGTGTTTTTGTTAAACAGTCGCCCGGGCCTACTCACTGCGACCCCCGGGCGCTCGAGACGCGAAGTCTGTCACGCGCAGGGGTGCTCCTTCTCCCGAAGTTACGGAGCTAAATTGCAGAGTTCCTTAACGAAGGTTCTCTCGTTCACCTCACGGTACTTACCGCCGCCCACCAGTGTCGGTTTGCGGTACGGGCACCTGTGGTACTAGCAGCGAAGCTTTTCTAGCCGGTATGGACTCAGCAACGTCGCTTTGACCGTAGTCTCTACTCCCCCCGAACCCTCCGCTTAACCTGGGGACGGATTTGCCTATCCCCAGACGCCTACGATTCAGGGACGGACCATGTCCAATAGGCCCGCGTCACCTATCCTCCCGGGTCACTCCTCCTGCATCAAACGCACCACCGGTGGGGCAGGAATACTAACCTGCTGTCCATCGCCTACGGCTCTCGCCCTCGGCTTAGGCCCGCCTAACCCTACGCGGAATAACCTTGCGTAGGAACCCTCGGGCTTACGGTGTCGCGGATTCTCACCGCGATTACGCTACTCATGCCGACATTCTCACTTCTGCGCGCTCCACAGCGGGTCACCCCGACTGCTTCGCTGCACGCAGAACGCTCCTCTACCGATCGCACCCGAAGGTGCAATCCCCTGGCTTCGGCACCATGCTTAGCCCCGCTACATTATCGGCGCCCGATCACTCGACCAGTGAGCTATTACGCACTCTTTCAATGATGGCTGCTTCTGGGCCAACATCCTGGTTGTCTGTGCGATCGGACATCCTTTTACACTCAGCATGGATTTAGGGGCCTTAGCCGAGGGTCTGGGCTGTTTCCCTTTCGACGACGAAGCTTAGCCCCCGCCGTCTCACTCCCGGATTCTCAAGCACTGGCATTCGCGGTTTGATTGGGGTTGGTAAGCGGTATGCCCCCTAGCCCATTCAGAGCCCTACCTCCAGCGCAAAACATCCGAGGCTGCGCCTAAACGCATTTCGAGGAGAACCAGCTATCTCCTGGTTCGATTAGCATTTCACCCCTACCCACAGGTCATCCAACTGATTTGCAACTCAGGAAGGTTCGCGCCTCCACGAGGTGTTACCCTCGCTTCACACTGCCCATGGGTAGCTCACCAGGTTTCGGGTCTACGTCCAGCGACTCACAACGCCCTGTTCAGACTCGCTTTCGCTCCGGCTCCGCGACTCTCGTCGCTTAACCTCGCCACTAAACGTAACTCGTCGGCTCATTCTTCAATAGGCACGCCGTCACCCGACCGAAGTCAGGCTCCGACTGCTTGTAGGCACACGGTTTCAGGATCTATTTCACTCCCCTCTCGGGGTGCTTTTCACCTTTCCCTCACGGTACTGGTTCACTATCGGTCACCAGGGGTATTTAGCCTTGGAGAGTGGTCTCCCCAGCTTCCCACGGGATTTCACGTGTCCCGTGGTACTCAGGAATCCGGCGGGAGTCGAGACGATTTCGCCTACGGGGCTCTCACCCCCTGCGGCGGGCCGTTCCAGGCCCTTCGGCTATCTTCTCGATTGGTAACTCCGCAATGCCGGTCCTACAACCCCGTCTCCGAAGAGACGGTTTGGGCTCTTCCCCGTTCGCTCGCCGCTACTAGGAGAATCATTTCTTTTCCTCGAGGTACTGAGATGTTTCGGTTCCCTCGGTTCCCTCCATCCGGCCTATGTGTTCAGCCGGCGGTGACCCGCGATAAAGCGGGCCGGGTTGCCCCATTCGGATATCCCCGGTTGAGCTTGCTAGACAGCTAGCCGAGGCTTTTCGCAGTCTTGCCACGTCCTTCATCGGCCCCTGATGCCAAGGCATCCACCGTGCGCCCTTAGTAGCTTGACCCTTCGTCAGGCACTCTCCGCGATCCCACGCCTGCGTCGCCTCGAGCGGCGAACGCAGCCGCGATCACGGACCGTGCATTATTCGAGAAACTCAGCGCTACTCGCGCAGTATTCTGTTGTGAAGGTGCCGCCGTGCCCCCTGGGGAGCGGTTACGGCCGGTACGCCGTCCCGCGCGCGCCATCGAGGATGACGGGTGCGGGACGCCGCGCCGGCGAGCGGGCCTGTCGCAGTGTGGCGGTGGGGGTTGGTGGAGCCGGGGGGATTCGAACCCCCGACATCCGCCTTGCAAAGGCGGCGCTCTCCCAGCTGAGCTACGGCCCCAGGATTCGACCGTTCGAATGCCGAGCGCTCGCGCTCGGCGGGCCGACACCACGACGCGGCGTTACCGCCGCGGTGGTGGGCCATCCTGGATTCGAACCAGGGACCTCAGTCTTATCAGGACTGCGCTCTAACCAACTGAGCTAATGGCCCCCGACGCGCACATTGACAGCTGGATAGCAGACAGAAGCCTCGTCCGGATCTCGACGAGGTCCAATTTCACACCGCGCTCGGCAAGGTTGGACACCTTGGTTGCCGAGCAGGCGATCGACCTGGGAGTCATCGGGGCCGGCCACGCACCGCGTGGTCGACGGGTTCCGATATCCCGCTCCCTAGAAAGGAGGTGATCCAGCCGCAGCTTCCGCTACGGCTACCTTGTTACGACTTAGTCCCAGTCACCAGCCCCACCTTGGGCGTCTGCCTCCCTTGCGGGTTGGCTCAAC